>NZ_CP056775.1:3420000-4695000 GCF_016894445.1 Dyadobacter sandarakinus | reverse complement strand
CTATCTCCTGATAACTATTTTTAGATCTTTTAACTCTAAATAAAGACTCTGATGGCAGTCTTCGAACATTAATTGTAAAGGTACTTACAAAGCAAAGACGCATTTACGCGTTTTTCCTAACTTTGACTTTACTAACAACCTGAAAATATACTATCTTGAATCAGGCAGAATATTTGTCGACCCTGAATGAGCCTCAGCGTGAGGCTGTGCTGTATGGAAATGGTCCTCTGATGATCATCGCAGGTGCGGGCTCCGGCAAAACAAGGGTATTGACCTTCCGTATTGCACATCTGATTGAAAACGGGGTAGATCCTTTCCGGATACTTTCCCTGACCTTCACCAATAAGGCTGCCGGTGAGATGCGCTCCCGGATCGAGAAGAACATCGGAACAGAAGCCCGTAATATATGGATGGGCACTTTTCACTCGGTTTTTGCAAAAATCCTGAGAATTGAGTCGAGATACCTGGGCTACACGAGTGACTTCTCCATTTACGACACTGACGATTCCAAATCTTTGCTGCGCAGTATTATCAAGGAGTTTAACCTTGATGATAAGGTATATAAGGCCAATGTGGTTTTCAACCGCATTTCGGGAGCCAAAAACCGCCTGGTATCCGCAGACGACTACATCAACAACCCTGTGATACAGGCAGACGATGATGCGGCTAAAATGAAGGAGATCGGACGTATCTATAAAACGTACGTTACCCGCTGCTTCCAGGCAAATGCCATGGACTTTGACGATCTGCTTTTTAACACAAACGTACTCTTCCGGGATTTTCCTGATGTTTTGTACAAATACCAGCACAAATTTCAGCATGTCCTGGTGGATGAGTTCCAGGATACCAACGTGTCGCAATACCTTATTACGAGAAAGCTTTCTGCTGTACACCGTAATATATGTGTGGTAGGGGACGATGCCCAGAGTATTTATGCATTCCGCGGTGCCAACATTGAAAATATCCTCAATTTTGAGAAAGACTTCCCAGACGTAAAAACCGTCAAGTTGGAACAGAATTACCGCTCTACAAGCACCATTGTAAAGGCTGCAAACTCGGTTATTGCGCGCAACAAAGCGCAGCTCAAAAAGGAAACTTTCACCGAAAATGAAGACGGGGCATTGATCGACGTGATCAAGGCTGGATCAGACAATGAAGAAGGCCGGCTTGTAGCAACGTCCATATTCGAGGAGAAAATGCAGAAATCGCTCCGGAATGAGAATTTTGCCATTTTGTACCGCACCAATGCACAGTCGCGCTCATTTGAAGAAGCACTCCGAAAGCTGGGTATCAAGTACCGCATCATCGGAGGCCAGTCTTTTTACCAGAGAAAAGAAATAAAGGATTTGCTGGCATATCTTCGTTTTACTGTAAACCAGCGGGATGAAGAAGCTTTCAAACGCATTATCAATCTTCCGAAAAGAGGGATAGGAGACACTACTGTTGCCAAAATAGCGGTATCGGCGGCCGAGAACAACAAACCTATCTGGGAAGTAGTATCCAACATCGGCAGCTATGCAAGCGGCCGTACGATCACGGCCATCGACCAGTTTGCGACTTTAATCAAAAGCTTCAAAATTTTAATAGAAGAAGGTAAGGATGCCTATGATGTAGCAGCTCACATTGCAAAAGCGTCAGGACTACTGAGGGAATTGTATGAGGACAAAACCGTGGAAGGTCTCTCGCGCTATGAAAACGTGCAGGAACTCCTCAACGGGATCAAGGAGTTTGTGGACAGTGACGAAAATGAAGACAAAACATTAAGCGCATTTCTGCAATCGGTATCGCTGTTGACCAATGCTGACGAACCCGACGAAAACGAGGACAATGACCGGGTTACCATGATGACCATTCACTCGGCCAAAGGACTGGAATTCCGCAATGTCTTTGTCGTGGGCCTTGAAGAAGATCTTTTTCCAAGTCAGATCATGCTCGAAAGCCGTCAGGACCTGGAAGAGGAGCGGCGCCTGTTTTATGTCGCTATCACCCGGGCCGAAAAAAAGCTCACCTTTTCCTATGCTGAAAGCCGCTATCAGTGGGGGCGTATCAAAATGTGCGAACCCAGCCGCTTCCTGCTTGAAGTGGAACCGCATTTCATGAACCTTACTGCAAGCTCGCGCGATACCATTCCCCCGATCACTTCTTTTGTAAGGAACCTTGCACCACGCAAGCCCGCCGAGTCAGCGGTGAGTACCGCAGCAGCCATGCATGTACCCTCGGCAGATTTTGTACCTACGGATACTTTCGACCTCGCTGAGGGTGACAAAGTGGAGCATCTGAAGTTCGGGTTTGGCCAGGTAATCAAAATGGATGTAAATGGCAGTGACCGGAAGGCTACCGTCAAATTCGACCTCGTAGGGGAAAAAACATTATTGTTAAGTTTTGCCAAACTGCGCGTCCTGAAATAAATATCTTAATTTGGTTATACTAAGTTTGCGCCCGGCTTTACTATAAAAGCAAGGAATTTTTACTCAACAAATAAAGGGGACACCCTAAAACTTCACTGATTAAACGTTAACATTATGTTTATTGAAAAAGACGTTCTGCAAATACAAAAACGCGGAAGCGATATTACCACAGTCGAACAGCAGGTCAGATATTTTGAAAGCGGGTTCCCTTTTCTTCAATTGTCAAAAGCAGCTACCGTGGGCGATGGGATTATCCGCCTCACAGAAGATGAAATAGCTACCATTGTCTCTGAATTTGATAAAAGTGCTTCGGATGCAGAAAGCGCACTGCTCAAATTTGTACCCGCCTCAGGCGCTGCAACACGCATGTTCAAATCGCTTTTTTCTTTTTTGGAAAACGATAAAAAAGATAAGTCGGTGGACGAATTTTTCGATCGCCTGAGCGACTTCGCTTTCTATGAAGACCTGAAAACCTGCATGGCAGCTGACGGCATTTCCATTGAAAGCGCAGATGAAAAAACCGTTGCTTCCTACTTCCTGACCAGCAAAGGACTGGGATACGGCGAACTGCCCAAAGGACTTCTTAAATTCCATAATTATGAGGACCGCGCACGTACTCCTCTTGAAGAACACCTCGTGGAAGGCGCGAGGTACGCTAATGCAGGCGGAAATGTACAGATCCACTTTACCGTTTCACCCGAGCACCGCGACAAGTTTGAGAAGCTCGTTGTAGAGGTTCTTCCAGCTTACCAGACCAAATTCGGCGTGAAATATATGGTATCCTTTTCGGAGCAGAAAAGCGCTACGGATACCATTGCTGTGAACCCGGATAATACACCTTTCCGTGAGAAGGATGGCAGCCTGCTTTTCAGGCCGGCCGGCCATGGTGCGCTGCTCGACAACCTGGGCCAGCTCGACGCGGATATTATTTTTATCAAAAACATAGACAACGTGGTACCCGACCACCTGAAAAATGACACCATAACCTATAAAAAGGCATTGGCAGGCATTGTAATCAGGTACCAGAAGCTGTTGTTCAAATACCTTGAAAAGCTCAAAACGTCCGCTGATCCGGCGCTGCTGGCAGAACTTGATACTTTCCTGAGAAATGAGCTTTGTGTAATGCCTCCTGCCGGGTTTGAATCTTTTTCGGAAGATGAAAAGAAGGCATACTTTATTGAAAAACTGAACCGGCCGCTGCGGGTATGCGGAATGGTTAAAAACCAGGGAGAGCCTGGTGGAGGACCTTTCTGGGCAGAAAATGCAGACGGATCTTCATCATTGCAAATCGTTGAGTCTGCGCAGGTTGACTTTGACAATGCGCAGCAAAGCGAGATTTTCAAAAACTCTACGCACTTCAATCCGGTAGATCTGGTATGCGGCGTAAAAGACAGCCGCGGCGAGTTGTTTGACCTGAAAAAATACCGCGATCCGAAAACCGGATTTATTACAGGCAAATCGAAAGATGGTAAAGATCTGAAAGCACAGGAGCTGCCCGGGCTGTGGAACGGGGCTATGGCCGACTGGAACACGCTTTTCGTGGAAGTACCGCTGATTACCTTCAATCCGGTAAAAACGGTCAATGACCTTTTGCGCGAGCAGCACCAGTAATATCAAATTGAAAATAAATAAAACGCCCCGCAACAGCTGTTGCGGGGCGTTTTATTTATCGGATGTACAAGAATCAGATCATGGGATAGGCAGTACCTTGCTTTCTTTGAATGTAGACAGGATTACCATTGTTTGTGTGCTTGCTACCTCTTCAATTTCGTTGATTTTTTCGAGCATCAGCTTCTGATAAGTACTGATATCTTTTGAAATAACCCGCAAAAGGAAATCACCTGTTCCAGTGATGTGGTGACACTCAATTACCTCAGGAATTGCATTGATTTTCTCCACAAATGACTCTGTTACCGCTTTGCGGTGACCTACCAGCGATATGGAAACGAATGTACTCACGCCCAAGCCAACCTTCTCGGGTTCAAGCTGCGCGTGGTAACTTTTGATAATGCCCGATTGTTCCAGTTTTTTAACGCGTTCCAGCGTAGGAGCAGGGGAAAGTCCGATTTCTTTGGATAGCTGCGCGTTAGTTATTTTTGCATTGGTCTGTAAGATCTCGAGTACTTTACGATCTATTTGGTCTAACTTAATAATGGCCGACATTTCTCTATGACTAAGGTTTTATATGCTTCCTTTTCTAAGGCGCTGTAAAACTAATTAGTTTCCCGAAGAATCTTGTAATTATATATTGAAAATTTGTCTAAAATAAGAATTATCGTAGGCTAAATTGAAATAAAGTGTTTAAATATTACGCCCGGCCTTACCTCAACGTACTAGCACAAACGCATTTATACTGCATAAATCTCCTGCTTTTCAAGAAAATCCTGATAAGTAAGTCTGATTCCTTCTTCCAGCTCAATGCGGTGCTTCCAGCCCAGGGCATGCAATTTCGACACATCCATGAGCTTTCTTGGCGTACCGTCCGGCTTATCCGTATTCCAGTGGATTTCACCTTCGAAACCGACAATCGTCCTGATCATTTCAGCAAGTGCTTTGATAGGTACATCTGCACCTACGCCGATGTTCAGGAATCCGGCTTCGTCATATTCCTGCATCAGGAAAAAGCATGCATCTGCAAGGTCATCCGCATGTAAAAACTCCCGCAGCGGCGAACCTGAGCCCCATAGCTCTACAAACTCGCGCTTTTCCTCTTTTGCCTCATGAAACTTCCGGATCATTGCGGGCAGCACGTGCGAATTGTTGAGATCGTAATTATCATTGGGCCCGTACAGGTTGGTAGGCATAACCGAAATGAAATTACAGCCATATTGCGAGCGGTAGGCTTCACACATTTTTATTCCGGCAATCTTAGCAATTGCGTAAGGCTCGTTGGTAGGTTCAAGCAAGCCGGTCAGCAGCGACGATTCCTGCAAAGGCTGGGGAGCAAGCTTGGGATAAATGCAGCTTGATCCTAAAAACATCAGCTTTTTGGCATCACTGCGGTACGAACTGTCAATTACATTATTCTGGATCAGCAGATTATCATTCAGGAACTCGGCGCGATAAATATTGTTGGCCATAATGCCGCCTACTTTGGCTGCTGCCAGAAATACATACTCCGGGCGCTCGGCCTCAAAAAATGCCCGCACGGCATGCTGATCACGCAGGTCCAGCTCCGACGAGGTTTTCAGTACCAGATTGGTATAACCCTCCTGCACAAGCTTACGGTGAATAGCGGAACCAACCATTCCGCGATGGCCTGCAATGTAAATTTTAGCGCTTTTTTCCACCCTGTTTCTTTAAATTTGTATGGTGATAATCAATATCCAAATGAGCCGTTTCGTTACAAAAGTAACAATCTCCTGTAAGAAAAATTCATATACACATGCGTAGCGTAATTCTGGCCGGTTGCATTTTCTTTTCAGTTCTGACAACGTCTGCAAAGGCCCAGTCGGAGCCAAAACAAGCTGCGCCGCCGGCCTGGTTGCCCAAAGAAAATGTAAAAAAGGATACGGCGAACCGAGCGAAAGACCTGAAGTCCTTTGTTTCAGGCCTGGATCCGGTGGTCAGCACATCACTGCCGGGGGCTAATGGAAAATCCGGAAACTTGTCCACGCTACTCGGAGAGACCATCCCTGACCTGGGTTTGAAAGTTAAAGAGTACAAAAGCCAGAAAAAGGAGCGCAAACGCAGGAAAGAGAAAGCCAAACTTTCCCGTGTGGAGTACGAAGGCGTACCCATGACCGCAATGTCTGTCAAGTACGGCAGCGGCGAGCGTGCCTCGGTAGAGTCTTTTCATGTGTTGAAAGAATACAAGCCGATGAACCCATATGTGAGGGCCACAGAAACGCGCTGGTATGATAAGAAAAGCAGGAAATTAAGTTCTGCAGTGGTCAAGGACAAAGACCAGGCACTGCCTCTTCACGGTTCATACAGGAAGTACAACGGAGAAAATCTTATTGAGGAAGGCTACTATTACATGGGTGTAAAAGATGGCCGATGGGTGAAATACGATACCAAATACAATCTGATCGACAAATCAATGTGGAACCGCGGCTTCCCGGCCGACTCCCGCATTACTTACTACGACTCATCGCATACGCAGATCAAGGAGGTTGTTCCGGTAGCTTTTGGCGAAGTAGAGGGAGAGTTCCTGAAATTTTACAAGGAAGGCCAGCTGATGACGAGCGGCAAATATGACGATGGTAAAAAGGTAGGCCGCTGGGTGGAATACTACCAGTTCCGCCGGCAGCGTAAAAAAGAAATCCAATATCCTAAAACAGCTTGGGAAGAGAATTTTGAACCATTTGTATTGCGTGAATGGGACGAAAAAGGCAAGCTGCTTTACGACTACACCAAAGACCCCCGCGCCTCTGCCGAAGAGGAGGAAACCGAAAATTAGCCCTCATCCGGGTTGACAATCATTGCACTCCTGCTTAACTAGCGTGCTCAAACAACAGCACGCAAGCATTCGTTATGCCATTTTCTCCCTCCGGCTTCCTTTTCAGAAATACCTGGTTTGCCATACTTCTCTGTATTCTCCCACTGCTGCTATATGCCTGGTTTTTCCAATCCATTTCCCTTAATGTCAACTACATAGCATTTGACGACATTATGATTCTGGGTGTCATCCCGGGATTTGAAGGTGCAGGCTGGCTTGAAAAGTGGAAGCTGCTTACCACACTTTTTCCCGAACACCGGCTGGTATTTTCCCGCTCGGTGATCCTCTTTCTTAATGGCGTTTTCGGCAGGGTAGACCTGGTCTGGCTGATGATCATCGCTAACTTGTGCTGGGCTTTGTGCGGCTGGATATTTTACCGGGCATTTGCACGTTTACAGCTCCCGCTCTGGTACTTTGTTCCCGTGCTCTGGCTGTGGTTCAATGTACAATCCTTTGAAAACATATTCTGGGGCGTGAGCTCACTCTGCAACTTCGGAGTGATCCTGTTTGTACTCTCAGCCATGTTCCTGGCGGCTTACAAGCCTCACCGGCTCCTTCCCGCATTGATGTTCTGCATTGCAGCCACGTTCACCTACGGCAATGGAATGATGGCTTTCGCAGTAACAGGATGCATTTACTGGCTCGCCGGACATCATCGGTCCTTCTTTATTACGCTGGGCACTGCGGTCCTCGTAGCTGCAATTTATTTTATTGATTTCACCCCCATCACCCAAAGCATCAACCCGGCTGACCCTGCCGAAGTAAGAGATGGCCTCGCCGGATTCTCAGGTTTTATCGGCTCCATTGCTACTTTGTCGGCATATGGGCTCAGTACCCGGGTCATGTACCTGGCGGTTGCTGCGGGAGTTGTGTTTATCCTTACTCTCCTCTTTTTGTATCGATATCAGGTACTGCTCCTGACCCGTGCAGTACTCCGGAAATCGCCCTATAATAATCAGGGAGCACTGTTTGCGCTGGCTATCTGTATGTTTACAGCCATTACAGCACTGGCATTGGCTTACAAGCGCATTCCTACAGACACGTTCGAAGGTATGTTCAAAGGCAGGTACCGGATGTACTCCACATTGTGGTGTGTAGCCATGTATCTGGGATTTTTATCTGTTACAAAAAAACGCGCAAACCTGGCACTCTGGATTGTTCCTGCTTCCATTTTGCTTAATCTGATGATACTGCACAGCAACTTTGCAGATGCAGTGAATAACCGGCGGGCTGCGGTGGTACAGGAGTTCAATGCGCGCTACAATGCGGATTGGCTCGGAATTAAGATGTTCTCCATGGATCAGGCGCATTTTGAGAAAATACGTTCTTACTACCAGTCTTCTGATCCGCTGGCTGAGGGCTGGGAGCCGGGGTCACCGGAGCCGGTAGTGTGTGACAGTACCTACAAGCCTGATAGCGTCATGCAACGTGGCGGTCACGTGCTCGTGCATTACTACAACAATTTTTTTACCCCTGAAAAAGACTATACAGATGGTGCCTATGTGCTGCTGAAATCCGCGCGGCACGTATATGCAGCCCCGCCCGGCCAGCTTGCTGTACCGCTCAAAACAACCCTGCGACGTGGTATGTACTTCTCCAAAGGTGTATATGCGGGCTTTCATCAGGCTACCATTGAGCCCGGTCTTTACCAGATCTATCTGCTGGTACGGAAAAATGGCAAAAACAGGATTTACTGCACGGGAGAAACCTGGAACGAAAAACTTTAAAACCGGTCGTGCAGGCCGGTAAGGATACGTGCTACTTCCTTTCTTACTTCGGCGGAAGACCGGGTGAAGTTGTTATTCATAAAGCTGAAAGCCAGTAATTTACCTTTCTTTGTTACCAGGTATCCGCTCAGGTTGTAATTGTTGGCCAGGCTTCCTGTTTTTGCAAAAACAAAGGGCTCACTTCCCTGAAAAAGGTTCTTCAATGTGCCTGATTTCCCGCCTGCAGGCAGGATACTGAACAGCCGCTGCTGCGGTACCTTATCGTAAATCTTATCCAGCAGAGCCACAATGCTGCGGGGCGTAAACAGGTTGTACCGGCTCAGCCCGGAACCATCCTTCCAGACGGGCTTATCGGGCAGGTCAGACAAATGGTGTTCGATGGCATGTGCAATCGCTTTTTCCGTATTCAGTGGCAGGTTATTGACAGATGCGTATAACAACATCAGCTGCTCGGCCATCATATTGTCGCTGGCCTGCATCATATGCGTATAAAGTGAGTCTGACAGGATGCTGTAAACCTTTTTAACTTCAATTTCGAGCGGAATGTTGATCAGTTTGATGTCCTTTTTCAGCGTATCTCCCAGCAGCTCCATAGCCACCACCTCCGACATACGTACCGGCACATCCTGCATCAGCCCCGCGGCTAGGGCCATTTTCGGGTGGCGAAATACGTTTTTATCTTCTTCCCTCACAATACCCGCCGCATTGGAATCCAGCACGGCTGCCTTTCGCCAGAATGCGGGTTTTACATCAAATTCCTGGGCTGAAATACCCGTAAAGCGCGCTATGTTGCCATAAACCGGCATAGGGGAAACTTCCGGCTGGTAGTAATCATTGTAGTCGTTCCATGCCCAGCCGGCACCAAAACGCTTGTTTTCATAATTGTAGGGGGTAAAAAACAACTGCTCCTTCCGCGACTTCAGAAAATCGTATACTTTACTGTGAGGCAGGTCGGGGTGTAAAAGTGAAGGATCGCCCGTGCCGCGGATAATCAGCAGCTCGCCCCATTCCAAATACTCCAATCCCGGAACCGAGTCGCCCAGGGCACATAGTCCGGCATAAAAGCTGAACAACTTGGTATTGGAGGCAGGTGTAAAATACCTGGCATCCTGGTAAGAAGCGAGGGTTTTGCGGGTTTTTAAATCCTGCACCGAAACACCTGTGTGCTGCTGACTTAAAACAGCAGAGTTTTTAAGTTCTTTATTGAGATAGCGGGACACCGAGCAGCCCGACAGGCCAATAATACCCAGGAGAAAGATAAGCGTGCGCATGGATGTTCTTTGAAATGGAGAAAAGCAAATATAATATCTGACCGATATTATATTCGTACTTTGTACTTCAACAAACACACAGCCCCGTCAACTCCGATGACCGACCTCCATGCCATTTTAAAGCAATACTGGGGTTACGACCATTTCCGTCCCGTACAGGAAGATGCAATCCTGACCATATTGCAGGGCATTGACGCGCTGGTGCTACTGCCTACCGGTGGAGGAAAGTCTGTGTGCTTTCAGGTACCTGTGATGATGATGGAAGGTGTTTGTATTGTAGTAACGCCGCTCATCGCATTGATGAAAGACCAGGTGGAGCAGCTCAAACGAAGGAACATTCCTGCCGCGGCAATTTACTCAGGTATGGGCCGCAATGAGATCGACATTACGCTTGACAACTGCATTCACGGAAATACCAAATTCCTTTACGTATCCCCGGAACGACTGCGTACCGACATTATGATTGCGCGTACCAAACTGATGAAGGTATGTCTGCTCGCTATCGACGAAGCGCATTGCATTTCAGCTTGGGGATATGACTTCAGGCCGGCCTACCTGCTGATTGCACAGTTCCGCCAGCTTATACCCGGCGTACGGGTAATGGCACTCACGGCCACAGCCACCGAAGAGGTCCGGACAGACATCCTGGATAAGCTTGAAATGCGTAATGCGCGTGTCTTTAAACAGTCTTTTGCGCGCGCCAACCTGTCGTACTCGGCTTTTCAGGAAGAAAACAAGGAGCGCAAATTGATTCAGATACTTAAAAATGTAAGCGGTACGGCCATCGTGTATGTGCGAACCCGCAAGCGCACCAAAGACCTTGCCGACTGGCTAAACCGCCAGGGGATCAGCGCAGCTGCTTACCATGCGGGCCTGCCTTTCCGCGAACGTTCCGACAGGCAGTCGGCCTGGATCAGCAATAAACTGCGTGTGATGGTGGCTACCAATGCGTTTGGAATGGGCATTGACAAGCCGGACGTGCGCTGCGTGATCCACTACGACCTGCCCGACAGTCCGGAGGCTTACTACCAGGAGGCAGGCCGCGCAGGCCGTGATGAAGCCAAGGCTTACGCCGTAGCCTTGTTTAACAAACTTGACCTTGAAGAACTCACAGCCAGCATTGAGCGCCAGTACCCGCCCGCTGAGAAGATCCGGCGGGTATACCAAGCATTGGCCAATTACTACAAAATCCCTGTAGGCGGGGGCGAATTTTTGGGAGCAGACTTTGATATACAGGAGTTTACAGGCACTTTCGGATTGCCGGCCAGTGAAACCCACTATGCATTAAAGCTTTTGTCGGAGGAGGGGTTTATTCAACTCAGTGAAAACTTCAGTGAGCCTTCGCGCCTTCATTTTTTGATCGATAACAGACAGCTATACGACTTTCAGCTCAGGTACCCCGACTTTGATCCTTTCATCAAGCTGCTGCTGCGGCTTTACGGAGGCGAACTGTTTTCGGAGTACGTCCGCATTTCGGAGACCGAAATTGCGCAGGTTTTTTATGCTCCCGAAACAGAGGTGCTCCGGCGGCTTAAGTTTTTGCAGGAAAGAGAAATTCTTGATTACGAGCCCCGGCGCGACAAGCCCCAGCTTACCTGGCTCACACCCCGCTATGATGCTGCCAATTTGCCTTTGAATGTTTATGAAATTGGTAGAAAAAAAGAGCGTGACCTGGCCAAGGCGCAGGCTGTGGTGCAATATGTATCGCACACCCGCATTTGCAGGACCCTGCTGCTGCTCGAATATTTCAATGAGTTTGATGCGCAGGAGTGTGGGATTTGTGATAATTGTTTAAAAAAGAAGAAAGAGGAAGGCGGTACTCTGGCCACACTGCAATCTGTTTTGCTGCAATACCTGGAAACAAACGGCCCCATAGCTCCGTATGACCTTGGTAGTGTATTCGACCAATATCCGGAGAGTGACCTGAGAGCCACGCTTGAAAGCCTGCTGACTGCCGAAACCATTCTTTACGATCCTTCCGGGCGGCTGGCGCTCTCGCGCCATTTGCATTGAAAAAAAGACAAAAAAGCTTTTCCTGCGCTTATGAAGGCACTTTTTACCACTTTGCTGCTGCTGGTATCACTGGTACAGCCGCTCTTTGCACAACATCACGAACATGCCGCACCAACCTTGCCGGTACGTGAAGCAGATCCGCAGCCTCTGCTCGCTCAGGCCCTGCGGCTAAACGAGGCACTGTCTTTTTCAGGTAATGCATTATCAGGCACAGACCAGGAAAAGTTGAAAGCTCTGGCCGACAAGCCTCTCAATGCAGAAACTGTTGCCGCTGTTCAGCAGATCCTGGATCCTTATTGCCTGAACATGGTGCATATCAATCCTGAAAGTCGCGTGAAAGTAGAGCGGGGGCCGGTCAGGGCGGTTCTGGTGCAGGGTGGCTGGACAAGTTTTCTGGTAAAAGTCATCAATGAGGCCGGCGTGACAGCTCCGTTGATGGTTACCAGTCCGCATGCTGCAAAGCCTTACCATGCTCCCTCTTTTGAGCCCAGGGTAAAGCCCGAGCACCAGCTCACACCCGGACAGGTTGCCAATCGTTTTATTGAAATACAAACGTACACCGGTAAGCCGCTGCAGACACATTTATCGGGCCTGAAACTGGAATATGCCGTAGTTCAGGTTTATAGCAAGGATGCCGGCCAGCGCGAGGTGGAAGTAAGCTACCATGTCGGACAGGGCTCACAGGACCTGGGTTTTCGCAATGCTACCGCCATTCTTTTTGATGTAAAACCAGCCGTAAAGGTGAAGCTGCGCATACTGGATTTTGACGGAAAACCCGCGATGGCCTCGCTGCTGATTACCGACAGCCAGGAACATGCATCCGGCAGATTCTCGGGCATTTATCCATTGCCTTCCAGACGGGTAGCGTCTTCGGACGAATATCCCGACTTCTTTTTTCAGCCTCAGATTTACCGCAACCATGGCGAGCATGTATCACTGGCAGCAGGCAAGTACCGCATCCGGTATACCCGCGGGCCCGAATATGTACCGCAGCTGCTCGAAGCAGAAATCCCGCAGGCAGACTCTGCCGAGGTGACTTTGCAGCTGAAAAGGTGGATTAACATGCGCCAGCTCGGCTGGTACAGCGGCGACCATCACGTACATGCCGCCGGGTGCAGCCACTACGACAGTCCGACGGAAGGTGTGGATCCTAAAAATATTTTCAGGCAGGCATTGGGGGAAGATCTGAATGTGGCAGTCAATCTCGCCTGGGGACCCAGCTGGTATCATCAAAAAACCTTCTTTACTGCTCAGAATGACCCACTTTCCGATACAAACAATATTATGCGCAATGATGTGGAAGTGTCAGGATTCCCTTCGTCGCATGCAGGGCATATTGTATTATTAAGGATAAAAGAGGATGATTATCCCGGCACCAGCGACATTGAGCAATGGCCCAGCTGGACGGCTCCGGTACTTGCCTGGGCCAGGGCGCAGGGCGGAGTAGTGGGGTATGCGCACTCCGGCTGGGGACTCGAACCTTTGCAGCCTACCAACGACCTTCCGAACTATATAACCCCTAAAATGGACGGGATCGGGGCCAATGAATACATTGTGACTGTCACGCAGGGGCTGGTCGATTTTTATAGTGCGGGCGATACGCCTGCACCCTGGGAACTAAACATGTACTACCACACGCTGAATTGCGGGTTCGAGACCAGGCTCAGCGGTGAAACGGACTTTCCGTGCATTACCGATGCCCGGGTAGGGCAGGCGAGGAGCTACTTCAAGCCTGAGGGGAGCTTTACCTATGACGGCTACGTGGAAGGACTAAAAAGCGGCAGAAGCTATGTGTCTGACGGCAAATCACATCTGATGGATTTTACGATAAACGGCAGGTCATCAGGTGATGAGAATGGTATTCTGGTCGTTCCGAAAGGTACTCCACTGGCCATTTCAGCCAGCATAGCAGCTTACCTGCCCGAAAAGCAGGATAGTGCGGGGCGGGCCGCAGCACGTGCGCACCTCAGCAAAATGCCCTACTGGGATATTGAGCGTGCCAGGATCGGACAAAGCAGGCAGGTGAAAGCAGAGCTGATCATCAATGGAAAGGTAGTTGAGACAAAAGCAATCGAAGCGGATGGAAGTGTCCGTGAAATACGGTTCAGCTACAAGCCCGGAAAGTCGTGCTGGGCAGCAGTGCGGGTATTTCCGAGCTCACATTCCAACCCGGTTTTTATCCATGTTGACGGCAAGCCGGTGCGTGAAAAAAGCAGCGCCGAATGGTGCCTTGCAGCCCTCGAACAATGCTGGAAAATGAAAGAGCCGAATATCAGGGCAGGGGAGAAAGCAGATGCAAAGGCAATGTACGAGAAAGCGCGGGATGTGTACCGGCAAAGAATAGCCGGGAACTAGCTCTGGCCGGCTGGTTTTTTCCTGAAAACAGATCCTATCCTGCCAAACATGCGCTTTTCAAAAGCCCAAAAGAACCCGAACTTGCCCCATATCCAGCCCCATGCCAGCAATATGACCTGGTACAGCGGAAGAATCACCAGGATATTCACGGTCCACCGAAGCCAGGCAGGAGAAGCAGTGGTAAGACCGACAAGACTGAATAATGCCTTTTTTACATACAAAACTGAAAAACCGGTACAGGCAAAAACGAGCAGAATGATCAGGACGTCCCATCCATTCTTCACGTTCCAGCGCTGTTTCAGTTTTTCAATCATTATTCATACAAAAAGTCAAGATGTTCCGGCTTGATCTCCTCCTGGTCCAGCGTAAGAAATTCCTCCCAGAATGCATCATTGGGAACGCCTGCGCGGCATAGCATTGGTTCTTTTTTGACGGGATGGTCAAAAAACAAGCGGCGCGCGTGCAAATTGATACTGCCGTCGGAATTGCCTTTGGGATAACCGTATTTTACATCGCCGCGGATCGGGCAATTCATGGAGGCAAGCTGTACGCGTATCTGGTGCGGCCGGCCTGTAATAGGATTTACTTCCAGCAAATGGTAGCTGTTAAGCGTTCCAAGTACGCGGTACGACAGCTCAGCCCGGTGGGTTCCGGGTTTTTCATAGTCGTAAGCAGTTGTAATGTTCCGGTTTTCATCCTTCGAAAGCCAATGCACAAGCTTGCCTTTTTTCTCTGCCGGCTTGTTCCTGACCACCGCCCAGTACGTTTTCTGCACGTCGCGCTTCCTGAAAATTTCATTCATGCGTTCCAATGCCTTGGACGTACGGGCAAATACCACAAGTCCGCTGACAGGCCTGTCGAGCCGGTGTACGGTTCCCAGAAATACAGCTCCCGGCTTGTTGTAAGTCTCTTTGATATAATCCTTGACCATATCCAGCAGGCATTTGTCGCCTGTGGCGTCGCCTTGCACCAGTATGCCGGGTTCCTTGTTGACAATGATCAGGTGATTGTCTTCATAAACAACCCTGAAAGGTTTATTAGCCATTTTATTTATATAATACTTTTAAAAAGGTCAATATGATTCCTGCTCATTTGGAAACGACCGGCCTTTTACATCCTTGATATAGTTTCCGATTGCTTCGGTCATTACGCCGTTCAGATCCGCGTACCGGCGCAAAAAACGCGGCTTGAATGCCTTGTTGATTCCCAGCAGATCATGCAGCACCAGGATCTGGCCATCTGCATGCGGCCCCGCTCCAATGCCCACCGTAGGAATGCTTACACTTTCCGAAACCAGCTTGGTAAGCGTGGCGGGTATTTTTTCCAGCACTACAGAGAAGCACCCTACCTCTTCCAGCATCCGTGCATCATCGAGTAACTTCTGAGCCTCGGCCTCCTGCCTGGCCCGCACGGTGTACGTACCAAATTTGTAAATGGATTGAGGCGTAAGCCCCAGGTGGCCCATAACAGGCACGCCCGCACTGAGGATGCGTGTAATTGAATCCTTAATTTCGAGTCCGCCTTCCAGCTTTACCGCATGTGCCCCCGACTCCTTCATGATTCGTATTGCCGAATTAAGCGCCTCCCGCGAGTTACCCTGGTAAGATCCAAAGGGCAGGTCAACTACCACAAGCGCTCGCTTCACAGCCCTTACAACAGAAGCTGCATGGTAGATCATCTGGTCAATAGTAATCGGCAAGGTGGTTTCGTGCCCTGCCATCACATTTGATGCTGAGTCACCCACCAGGATCAGCTCCACGCCCGCCGCATCCACAATCCCCGCCATGGAGTAGTCATAGGCTGTAAGACAAGATATTTTCTCCCCACGGTTCTTCATTTCCTGAATGATGTGGGTGGTGACGCGTTTTATATCGGGGGTATGGATGGACATTTGGGTGGTGGTTTGGGGTTGGTTGGGGGTAGTCGGGAATAGTCAGATGTTGTCAGGTTTGGTCAGGGGTGGTCAGGTGTGGTCAGGTTTGGGGTTGACTGGTGTTGTTGGAATAGTATGGAAACACCGGCTGTGTTGAAATTATTCCAAATCATGCCAGACTAGCCCCACAACTTCTGGCTATGCCGGGTATTTTACCTTCTCATTAACCAGTTTTCAGGGTTGAGGCGGGAAGTGTTTTTCCAAATCTGAAACTGCAGCTCGGAAGTTCCGTCGCCGCCTGGGGCTACTTTTCCGATGTTTTCGCGGGCTTTTACCTTTTGGCCTGCACGCACGATCACACCCGTCATTTTAGCGTAAATGGTCATGTAATTTCCATGCTGTATCGCTACTACATTGCCCATACCAGGCATTTCGGTTACGTCAAGCACTACCCCGTCGTATACAGCCTTCACCAATTCCCCGGCCGGGGTTTGAATATCAACACCGAGATTGTCAACCATCACACCTTTCAGAACGGCATGTGGGCGCTGTCCGAAGTGGCCCGAAACAAATCCCCGCACGGGCCATGGAAGCCTTGATTGTGACGCTGTAAACGAAGAAGCGAGTGTATTTTCCTCGGCGCTCATACCGCTCACGTCGATAGGCTCCTCCTCCTTGGGCGCTACTACAATGGCTGCTTCACCCTTTTTCTCACGCTCTGCATTCTCGCGGGCAATTCTTTCACGCTCGGCCTTTCTGCGGGCTTCGCGCTCTTCCCTTTCCCGTCGTTCCCGTTCAAGGCGCTCTCTGCGCTCGCGCTCGGCAATGCGGCGGATATTGGCTTCCAGCAAATCCGTAGCACGCTTATTTTCAGCAATCTGCCTGCGCAGCTCCACCTCCTTTTGTGACAGTTCCTGGATTACCTCGTTCTGTTTTACTTTCAGACCTTCCAGCTTCGTACTCTCTGTGACGCGGGTATTAAGCACGTTTTTCTGCTGGTTCTTCTTGGCAGTGATACGCTGGCGCTCAGCCACCACCTTCGTCTGCAATGCTTCTATCTCCTTGGCCTGCCCCTGCCGAGCCTCGGTATATTGCTTCAGGTACTTGTACCGCAGCACAAACTGGTTGAAAGTACCTGCCGAAAACAGGAAGACAAGCTGGTTGAAATATGCATTTCTTTTGGATGCCTCGTAAATCATGTGCCCATACTCCTCTTTAAGCTTTGCCAAACTACTGTCGAGCTTCTGCTTTCTTTTTTCGAGCACTTTCAGCTCACTGTCGAGGAGGTCGAGATCGTCGCTGAGGAGATCAATCTGCTTTTTATAAGTATTAATCTGCTGATTGAGCGCTTTCAGCTGGCCCAAGTTCACGTTTTTCTGGGAAGAAGTCTGTTTCAGGATGTTTTGTATTTCCCTGATTTTAGACTGGTTTTCACTTTTTTCCTTTTCAAGCTGCTCACGGGTTTTCTGAGCAAAAGCGCTTCCGGTGATGCACAGAAGCATTGTCAGCATGAAAAACAGGCAACGAAAGCAGGGCTTGTGAAAAAGCATAGGGTAAATACTTGCGGCGTAATGGCCTTATAGGCAGGCAAAGTTAATCAGACTTGGGGTTTTTGCGCCAATCCGGGCCGACACATTCTGTTTTTACCGCTTACGCTTATAGCTGGACGGGATGCTGAAAGGAAATCCGGGACTGGCACTTACCAGCTCTACCTTGCTGTGTTTGAGCCGCATGGAGGTCTGGTTTACGGCCTGCTCCTGACCAGATCTGACGTTCAGCATAATCTGGCTTACAAACGGAAACAAGGAACCCTGCACATCCCTGAAATCCTCATAATCAAGCGTAAAGGTATTTTGTGTGGGCACTTCCGTCGCCAGCAGACGCGACAATTTGAGGGTACGCTCAGCCACATAATTGTCAACTTCCAGCCGGTCAACGATTTGTTTTAAGATGTAAAAATCATTTTCCTTTACAAAACGTGCATCAGGCTGCTGGCCAAATGGCATATTACCAACAATAACCGCCTGCAACAATGGAAAATTCAGCTCAAAATTGTACTGCTTACTAAGCTGTTCGTAGGTAAATACAAAATAGTCTTTGTGGATTTTATCTATAAAAACAATCGAATCCGGTGTGATAATGCCCCTTGCAACTTCAAATCCGATACCTGTAACCGACATCCAGATCACGCTGTCACGCTTCATACGGATGTTTACATTGGTATTGTCAAAATCCTGCTTCCGTCCTTTAAAGGAAAACTTGGATTTGGCTACGAGATAATCAAATTGCAATTCCTTCACTGCCAGCGGTGCGGCTGCCTCTGTGCTCGTTTTTGTAGTTGCAGAACTGGAATCCACATCGCCTGCGCTGATACTGATCACGGCGGTATCTGCCGCTACCGGAATTGAGGCAACTGTGGTGTCTGCAGCAGACTTGTTAATATTTTTGGAAGAACGCGGCTTGTGACAGGATGTAAGCCAGAAAAATGGAAGGGCCAGAACCCAGATTGCTGTTTTATTGATCGTGTAATGCACCTGTCGCTATTTTTTTGTCAAGAAGTTCCGTGGTTTCGCCCATCCTTTTGGCCCGTTTCCATTGAGCCAGCGCATTATCGCGCTCGCCGAGCTTAAAGAGGACATCTCCATAGTGCTCAACAATTGTGCCACTCACCGTACTGTCCTGCATTGCTTTTTCCAGCAGCTCCTTGGCTTTTTTGTAGTCTTTCCGGATGTACAATACCCAGGCATAAGTATCCAGGTAGGTAGGATTGTCCGGATGTTCCCGCACAAGTTTCTCCGACATTTTAGAGGCCAAATCCAGCTTTTCACCCCGCAATGACAGAAAGTAGCTGTAATTGTTGAGTACGTGATCGTCATCGGGATTGGCTTTGAGCGCCAGCTCATACGACGCATCTGATTTGGTATGATCCCCCAGACCGTTGTATGCATCACCCATCTGAGCATGAATAAAAGGCACGAGGTCCGGCATTTCGCCCGTCATTTTCAGGCTTTCTTCAAATGATGAAATCGCCTCTTTGTAATTTTTCTTCATCAGCCGGGCTGTACCATTGGAGTACCAGAAGGTGCCCTGATTAGGGAAAAGCTCCAATGCCTTTTCTGAATGCACCAGCAGGCTGTCGACCTGATTTAGGTCACCATCCAGCTGCAGTATTGCTCCCCAGACCTGGAATACGGAGCCGTCTATCGCTGCCGACCTGACATACAAATCCCGGCCTTCGGCCTTTTTTCCACTCCTGATCAGCTGATCGGCATACAATATCAGCGCTTTGGGCTCATTCGGATGCGTCTCCGCCAGTTGTTTGGCGAGCTGTACGGCATCACTCTTTTCGGCATCGGTTTTGAGCATCTGCAGATATCCGCCCAGTACTCTTATTTTGGGATCAGCATCCAGGTTCGGGTTTGCAAAAACCAGCCTGAGCTCCTGGTTACACTTCTCAACATCCCCGTTCCTGCGGTAAATATCGGCCAGCAGCACATGCGCCTGCGCTTCGTCCGGATTCAGCTTCAGCGCTTCTTCCAATGGTACCACAGCCTCAATAACACGGTCATTGGCGATCAGCATTTCGGCCAGCTCCACGCGGTAGCTTACTTCTGAAGGTTCCGCTGCAATCAGTTTCCTGGCTTCAATCAGGGCTTTTTCCAGGTTATTCTGGCGCAGGTACAGCTGTTCTTTCTGGTGGGTGATCTCCTCGGTTACGCCCAGGGATTTTTCAAGCACATTGTACGCATCAATCGCTTTGTCAAACTGTTCATTAAAAATATAAACAGATGCCAGTTCAACCCCGTACTGTATGTTATCCGGATTTTTGGAGAGAAGTGTCTCGTAAATCTGTGCAGCCTCTGCGAGCTTGCGCCTTTTGGCATATAATTCAGCCAGCTGCTGGGCATAGTAGATATTGTCGCGATCAATATCATAGGCCTTTTTAGACGATTCCATCGCCTCATCCAGGCGGTTAAGCTTAATAAGTGCAGTTGCACGAAGGTAGTAACCTGCGGGGTCCTGAGGATTAAACTGGATCAGCTGATCAAAAACAGGCAGCGCCTTGTCCGTCTCGTCCTTCATCATGAACTTCATTCCTTCCGCTGCCAGCGATTCGGAGGCCAGACGTGCCGAGGTGCTATCCTTCTTTTCAGGAGCTGCGCCGGCATTGCGGCTGCGCTGCTGGGCTGTTGCCGTAAAAACGGACGCAGAACTTGCAAAAAGGCACGCAAGCAGGGTATATTTTAATAGTCGGTTCCTCATATTTTTTCAAATCCCATCATTGCTGCACCGGCCACATCCGTTTCAGGCTGTAAGAAACAAAGTTATAATTTTTTAAATGCAAGATTTGTTCCCGGTATGTCCAGACAATGTACTAACGCTTGAAGACGCCCGATCTTGCCCGGACAAAGTCCTGTAAATCATTTTAAACAAGTATTTTCTGCATTTAAAAGTAGCCTTAAACCCGGCGGTTGAGCCGGCTCACTGCCAGGTACGCGGGATAACTCACGATGAGGAAAAGCAGGGCAAAGCGGCTGCTGGGCAGGTCCTGGATAATTGCGCCCACCAGAAATGCGAGTGAAACAATGAGCATGACAACCGGCAGTATGGGATAGCCCGGTACTTTCCACGGGCGGGGCAGGCCAGGCTCGCGCTTTCTCAGTGCAAGCAGCGATGCAAAACCTGAGGCATAGCCCAATACAAAAAAGAAGGTAGCAATGTCCGAGAGCTTTTCGCAGGCATCTTTTCCAACCAGGATCAGTGCCACGGCTACGGCTGAGGTAATCAGCATGGCCGAAGATGGCGTGCCTCCTGCATTGACGCGGGTCGCCGCATTGATAAAAAGCCCGTCGCGGCTCATGGAATAAAGTACGCGGGGATTAAAAAGCAGCTGCGCATTAACAATCCCGAGAATGGAAATCATCAGAAAAATGGTGACGATCCTGCCTGAGCTCTCTCCGAAAATCAGCCTTACGGCATCCGCAGCAGCCAGCTTGGATTGTGCAAGTTGCTTTAAAGGAATTACATGCAAAATGGCAAGGTTACAGAGCAGGTAGATGAGAATAATCAGCAATACCCCTCCAATCATCGAGCGGGGCAGGTTGCGCGCGGGATTTCGGTCTTCTTCCGAAAAATAGGCGGCAGTGTGCCAGCCGTCGTAAGTGTAAAAAATAGCCTGCAGGGAAAATATCACCGGGGCAAGCCAGCTGCCCGTTTCGGCTATGCGGCTGGTTACCGCTGCGGCATTGGTTGCCGAAACATCCTCACCATATACGAAACATACGATTACAAAAGCTAGCAAACCCACTCCTTTGAGCACACTCATCACGTTCTGAAAGCTGCTTGCAAGTGCCAGTCCCACCCAGTGAATTCCTGAAAGGATCACCAGGATGCCCGCCGCCAGGTAAGGCTCGTAACCAGCCAGGCCGGGGAGGAGCAAGGCCAGGTATTCGCTCATGGTATATACGCCAAATCCCAGGGCTGAGCAGGTCCCCAGCCAGCTGTTGATCCCTACCACAAAACCGGCATAGTTGCCAAATGCCCGCTGTGCATATACGTACCAGGCTCCTGCCCGGGGTACCGACGTACCCAGCTCAATGGTACATAATGTGCCCAGAAATGCATACAGGCTTACGGCTGCCCAGAGTGACATGATCAGCCAGGGCTCTCCCAGCGCAGCCGCAATAGGCCCGGGCTTGCGGAGTATACCCGTACCTACCGTACCGCCCAGAGTAACGGCAATGCCGAATCCTACACCCAGAATTTTGAGAAGCTCGTTCTTCCCGGCGGGCTGTTGCATGAAAGGAGTGAATGTTGGTGCTCTCCCAAAATAGGAAAACTTTTTGTTTTTGTAAGTCCCTATATTCGTACGCTGCCCATCATCAACCAGACACTTATGCGCTTGTTCCGGAAACAATGGCCGATCCATTTGCTGGGCTGGCTGCTCTTTATCAGTCTGCCGGTCACCATTATTGCCCGCGATCCCGGACCTGATACTGAAGTACGGCTGCTTACGTCCGCTTCGTTTTGGCTGTTTGTGCTGGTATACTGCGCATTTTTTTACATCAACCTGCTTTACTGGCTTCCAAAGCTGTATTTAAAGAAGCGATACGTGCTTTACAGCTTCGTTTTTGGGGCTTCATTTCTGACCGTCTACGTTGGCAAACCTTTTGAAACGCTGCTTTTCAGCAAATTCCACCGTCAGGAAACAGAACTGCCGCCCATGCCCCGGTATCCCGGTCCGTTGCCGGAAAAACAATCAGCACGGCCACTGCATCCCGACCGGGAAGGCGGACGCCGCGAGCCTGCGGTCGATTTTGTGAGCCTGGTACTGTTTGTGATGACGTGGGTCATTGCCATGTTTGTGCGGATCTCGGAGCAGTGGGGACTTTCGGAAAAGAAGGTTTTACAGTCAGAGGCGGACAAAGCACAGGCGGAATTGTATTTCTTCAAGGCACAGATCAACCCGCATTTTCTTTTTAATACCCTAAACAACATTTACTCCATGGCTGTGAGCCGGAGTGAACATACCGCCCCCAGTATTCTGAAACTCTCGGCCATGATGCGGTATATCACCGAGCAGGCCACTGAAAACTTTGTCCCTTTACAGGAAGAAGTTACCTGTCTTGAAAACTACATTGCATTGCAGAAGCTGCGTTTGACAGATAAAACGAGAGTATCCACAGACTTCGGACCGCCTGACACCAATACATTGATTGCCCCATTGATCCTGATGACTTTCGTTGAAAATGCATTTAAGTACGGCGTCAGCAATCATCACCGGTCGGAGATTACCATCCGCCTTTCCGTGCATGCCGGAGAGCTGTTGTTTTTTTGTCAAAACCAGATTTTCGGGCAGGTGCAGGTTGAAGGCAGGGAAGGAGTAGGCATCAGCAATACCCGCAAGCGCCTCGACTTCCTGTATCCGGATCGGTACAGGCTTGACATTGAGGAGCATGCTCCTTTTTACACCGTGCAATTAAAGCTCGATTCCCATGACATGCGTAGCTATTGACGACGAGCCGCTCGCGCTGGACCTGCTGCGGACCTACCTGGCTGCATTTCCGGACATTGCATTGCTGCGGACCTTTGACGATGCCGTGGAAGCCGCGGCTTTCCTGAAAATTCATCCGGTAGACCTGCTTTTTGCAGACATCAACATGCCCGATCTGTCGGGTCTGGAGCTTGTTGCAGGACTTGATTTCAAGCCGGTTGTTATTTTTACTACTGCTCATAAAAAGTATGCACACGAAGGTTTTGAGCTGGAAGCACTCGATTACCTGCTCAAACCGATCAGCCGCGAACGCTTTGAAAAAGCAGTAACCCGGGCACTGGAAATATACAGCCTGCGCAAAACACCGGTACCCGCACCTGAATACATTGTGGTGAAATCTGAGTACAAGTCGGTCAGGATCAGCCTGGCCGATATTGCGTTTATTGAGGGTATGGAAGATTACATCAAAATTCATCTGACCAGCGAACCACATCCTGTACTGACCTTGATGTCGCTCAAAAGCATTCTTGAAGTACTTCCGGCAGGCGATTTCAGCCGCATTCACCGCAGCTACATTATTCCCGACAGACTGGTAAAGTCTATCCAAAGCAGGAAAGTATTGCTTACCTCTGGCCGGGAGCTGCCTGTGAGCGGGAGTTATCTCGATTTTATCGAAAAATGGAAAGGTAAGTGACACCATGTTAAGGCATTCACCGGGACAATCCGGGCATTGACCGACACATGGCGTTTGTGTTGCAACAAAATAGTCTGCATAAGCGATAAAGCTCTTACAAACATGAACTGTAACTCAGATATGGAGCGTAAAGAGTTTTTAAAAAAGGGGTTTTCTGCATTGACCCTGGCAGCTTTTATTCCGATGATCGGCTGTTCTGGCGACACGGTTGATCCCGAAACGGACATTTCCACGGGCACCACGACGGGTACCGGCAGTTCCGCGGAAATATCTTCCGGGACCTGTACGGCTACTGCTTCCGAAACGGCAGGCCCTTTTCCTACCAAAGTCCCGGGCAGCCTGGTGCTCGACGATATTACTTCGGGCCGTACCGGCAACAAGCTGACCATCCAAATTACAATCCAGAATAAAAATGCAGGCTGCGCGGCACTTTCCGGCGCGCTGGTAGACATCTGGCATTGTGATGCGGCGGGTAATTACTCGGAGTACGGAGGTACGGGCATGCAGTCGACAAGCTATACTTCGGTGCATTTTTTGCGCGGCCGGCAAACAACTGATGCCAGCGGGCTGGTTCGTTTTACAAGCATTTATCCCGGCTGGTACTCGGGCCGTGCCCCGCACATTCATGTGCATGTGTACAATGCAAGCGGCAAGTCGCTCCTGGTAACCCAGATCGCCTTTCCTGAGGATATCAGCAAGCTCGTATATGCACAGGGCGTGTACGCGAGCCACGGACAAGCAGACACGACCAATGCGCACGACAATGTATTTAGTGATGGTGTCGGCACTGAAATGCCGTCAGTTACGGGAAATGTTTCTACCAGTTTTGCACTCACGCATACCATTGTTGTGAGTGCCTGATGAAATTGAAAGATCCGATCGATGCTTACCCAAACTGACGCCCGAATATACCTGGAAAGCCTGCGCGGGCAGTTTCAGATGGATGGTTTCCAAAGTTTACGGACATTCAATTTTGAAGAATACTGCGCTGCCGGCCGTGAGCCGCTGGGAACGCTGGAAGTACTGAATGACGAAATGCTGATGCCGGAATGCAGCCAGAAGCTGGTTATAGAGCGGTTTTGCCAGGTTATTCTGGTGCCGCTGGTTGGGGCTATTGAAGTCGAAGAAAAGGGTACGATGCCAAAATTTGTTAATTCAGGCGAAGTACTTTTTCTTCAGGCTTCGCCGGACAGGCATTATTCCGTTACCAATCCATATCCTGACGAAGCAATCAACTATTTGCAGATCCGGATCAATGACGATCTTTTTTTAAGCACGCCGTTGTCATCAACAGCCATCACTTCTTCCTTCAGTTTGCATGATAAAAATGTTCTTTTTCCGGTACACGGCTATAATGGTAGCTCTGCGCATTTGTTCATCGGGCAATACGATGGCCGGGCAGAAGACATTTTCCCGAACCGGAACCCGGATCATCATGCATTCATCTTTGTCATCGAAGGAGCTTTCGAGGTGCAGAATCGTTTGCTGGAAAAGCGGGATGGTCTTGCATTGCGTCATACCGAAATAATCGAATTTGAGGCGCTGTCGAATGGGGCAATTTTGCTGGTGCTGGCGGGGTTAACCAAGGAGAGCAATCAAAATTGACTTATCCATGTTATATTGGTACCGGATGAAATGCATTTACCATGGAAATAATTATTGATATACCGGAAAAGAAGGCTCCATTCGTACTGGAGTTATTGAGAAATTTAAATTTTCTGAAATTCAGGACGGCAGAACCCAGGGATTCTTTCACGGACTTCAGCAATGAGTGGACGGAGCTTTCCAATCGTTTGCCACAAACGGATCCTGAGATTACGGAAAATGAAATTCTTGCGGAGATAAAAGCTGTCCGGGCGGAAAGAAGCACAAGGTAGTGAGGGTTGTCATTGATACAACGGACTATATCAGTGCCCTTATTGGAAAAACCCATAGGGACAAGTTAGAGCGCGTTCTGTTAAACGAGGGTATCCAGGTATTGGCGGATACAACACTGCTTCAAGAAATCCGCGAAGTGGCTTATCGCGACAAGTTTCGAAAATATATCACAACCAGGGAAGCCGATGACTTTATCAGCACGTTGAAGCGGCGCCTAAAACCTGTTGTGGTAACCTCAGTAATCAAAGAAAGTCCTGATCCGAATGACAATTTTATTCTTGCATTGGCCAAAGACGGCCAGGCTGACTACATTGTGACTGGCGATAAACGTGGATTATTAGATCTCGGGTCTTTTGAAGGTATTCCTATTCTTCGCTTGCAAGCATTTCTTGATATTGTTGGTATATAAAAAAGCGAATGCCGTTTTCACAGCATTCGCTTTCAATTATTTGTATTTTCTTAAAGTACCGCTTCTGCGAGAACCAATACCTTGTTATTCAGCACTTCCACAACACCTCCGTCGATGACGTAAGTTTGCTTGGCAGCTCCGGTATCCACAACCACGTCACCTTTACCCAATGTACTCACCAGGGGAGCATGCCGGTTTAAAACCTGAAACTGGCCTTCTGTTCCCGGCAGGGTTACTGCATTGGCTTCGCCTGCGTAAACTTTTTTGTCCGGGGTGATAATTTCCAAATGCATTGTTTCCTGCGTTTAGCTGTTCGCGATTATCTGCTGGCTTCCGCAAGCATTTTCTCTCCTTTGGCTTGTGCGTCCTCAATCGTTCCGACAAGATTGAACGCCATTTCCGGAAGGTGGTCATAAGCACCGTCCATGATCAGGTTAAAACCTTTGATGGTATCGTTGATGTCAACCAGTGTACCTTTCAGACCTGTAAACTGCTCGGCCACAAAAAACGGCTGTGACAGGAAGCGTTCTACGCGGCGTGCGCGGGATACAACCAGCTTATCTTCCTCGGAAAGTTCTTCCATACCAAGGATCGCAATGATATCCTGAAGTTCCTTATACCGCTGAAGAATGTTTTTCACACGCTGAGCGCAATCGTAATGGGCTGCACCCAGTGTTTCTGCATTCAGAATACGCGAAGCAGAGTCAAGCGGATCCACAGCAGGGTAAATGCCTTTCTCAGAAACTTTACGGCTCAATACGGTCGTAGCGTCCAAGTGGGCAAATGTTGTTGCCGGGGCAGGATCAGTCAAGTCATCCGCAGGTACATAAACCGCTTGTACGGAAGTGATAGAACCACGTTTTGTAGAAGTGATACGTTCCTGCATCTGGCCCATTTCGGTAGCCAGGGTAGGCTGGTAACCCACCGCCGAAGGCATACGTCCCAAAAGGGCGGATACTTCCGAACCTGCTTGTGTAAAGCGGAAAATATTATCGATAAAGAACAGGATATCACGGCCCTGACCTTCGCCTTCGCCATCACGGAAGTACTCCGCCATGGTCAGACCTGAAAGTGCCACACGGGCACGTGCGCCGGGGGGCTCGTTCATTTGTCCGAAAACAAAAGTTGCCTGAGAATCTTTCAGCATGCTGTAATCTACTTTAGAGATATCCCAGCCCCCTTCTTCCATACTATGTTTGAATTCTTCGCCATATTTAATGATACCGGCTTCGATCATCTCACGCATCAGGTCATTTCCTTCACGTGTACGCTCACCGACACCAGCAAATACAGAAAGACCTGCATATGCTTTTGCGATATTGTTGATCAGCTCCTGGATCAAAACGGTTTTACCTACACCGGCTCCACCGAAAAGACCGATTTTACCACCTTTTACGTAAGGTGCCAGCAGGTCAATCACTTTAATTCCGGTAAACAGAACTTCCGTTCCGGTTGCCAGCTCTTCAAACTTGGGAGCAGCCCGGTGAATGGAAATACCATTGCTGTTATCCAGGGGCGCAAGTCCGTCAATCGCCTCACCGATCACATTAAACAGACGTCCTTTGATGCCTTCGCCAATGGGCATTTTGATAGGTGCTCCCAGCGGAGTTACATCCATACCGCGCTGCATACCTTCGGTACTGTCCATCGCAATGGTACGAATGCGGTCTTCACCCAAATGCTGCTGGCATTCCAGCACCACTTTCTGACCGTTTGGTTTGATGACCTCCAACGCATCCAGGATCGACGGAATCGCTCCGCTATCCTCAAACGATACGTCTACAACCGGACCAATTACCTGCGTAATTTTTCCTATGTTTGCCGTGTTTGCCATTATATAATTTTGATTATCTTCTGTGAGGTTTTTTTCAGACCGCAAAAGTATGTGATAATTTGGTCAGTACCAATAGTCAGATCATTCATTTATAGGATAATTTTTAGATAACAGGCCGTATTGGCTGCGGATATATCTAAATTTTCCAGAGCAGAATTCGTTATCTGTTCCTTACCGGTTTGGACAAAATTTATGAAGGAGCTTTTTTTCTGGAAAGTGTGGTCGCCGTCCGAGCGCCGGACAACCATCGCTGTATTGGCAGCAATCATTCTTGCAATCGTTTTATTTTTAATCAAAATCATTGACCCGCTTGGTAATGCCGTCCGCTGGAACGTGCTCAGCGAAGTTTCCGAAATCAATGCTGCAATAGATGTACTGCAGATCGGCACCTGGCAGTTCAGCATTCATACACCCTCCCAGCTGGTGACCGAAAGTTTCATGGCTTCGGTCATGGAAACCGACCTGCTTTCCGTCAGGCTTTTCTGGATTTTTACCATGGCGGGAATATCACTGATCCTGGCTGCACTCACAACCCTGTCGCGGTTCTGGTACCTGGCCGGAATGATCCTGCTGATTCTGTTTCTGGCATTCTGCCGCCTGGAAATCCTCCATGTTTTCGGCGATCAAACCAAGTCATTCTTTCTTCTTACGGTCATCCTCTATGGTGGAATATCCTATTATTTCCATGCATTCCGCACAGACCTGGGCATAAGTACCCGTATTTTAAGCATACTGGGCATTTCTGCCATCGTGGCTGCGCTTGTCACATTTGGCTCTTCCGCAGCAATGCCGGCCTTTGCAGCGGCAAACTATTCCTACCCGGTCTGGATGATGCTTACGGCCCTGTTCCTTCTTATTTCTTCCACGGAGATTATTGCAGCCTGGGTTTGGCTTAGTACGGCAGGAGCACAGCGGAAGGGCAAGGGCGGACTTGTAAACTTTATCGTGATCAGTGTACTGTACCTGCTGGTACTGCTGCTGGTATTCCTGAAAAATACGCGCAAAATCGACTGGGACGTAACGCTGGTCAGTCCGGTGGTGCTGGCACTGCTTTCCGGGATACTCGGTATCTGGGGGTTCAGGAAAAGAGCGGATTCCACAGGCGGAACAATGCCTTTCCGCTCTGCCGGGTTCTGGCTTTATACAGGATTATTCCTTATTGCGCTATCCTTTTCTGCCTTCGCCGCAGCGGCTGCCAATGATCCGGTACTTGAAGTACTGGAAGATGTCGTGGTACAAGGACAGCTGGCGATGGGTATCCTGTTTCTCTTTTACATACTAGTCAACTTTTACCAGCTTTTTCAGCAGGGACTGGCTGTACATAAAGTGCTTTACAAGCCGCTGCGCTTCGGACTTACACAAACCCGGCTTTTTGGATTTGCGGGCGTGGTGATCCTTTTTTCGGTACAAAGATTACTTCCTGTCAACCAGTCGATTGCAGGTTATTTCAACGGACTTGGCGACCTGCACGCAGCTACCGGCGAGTACACGCTGGCGGAGCAATACTACAAGCTGGCTTTGCAGCAGGAGTTTCAGAACCATAAGTCCAATTATGCGCTCGCCTCACTGGCCATGCGGCAGGGCGATAACAATGCAGCGGCTTATTATTTTCGTCAGTCTTTGCTCAAAAATCCTTCCGCACAGGCTTATGCAGGGCTGGGCAACATCCTGATGAGCGAAAAGTTGTTTTTTGATGCTGTACACAGCCTGCAGGAAGGCGTCGGACGGTTTCCGGAAAGTGGTGAGCTGCTGAATAACCTGGGTATGCTGTATGCCCGCACCAATGTGGCCGACTCCGCTTATTTTTATCTTGAAAAAGCTGAAAACAATACTGCGCGCAGTGAAGTACCTGCGACCAACCTGCTGGCAATCCTGGCCAAAAGTGCCGGTCCTGAACTGCTCGATTCCCTGACGAGCGGCGAAAAGAGTTATGAGTATCTTTCCTGGCAGGCCAACTGGCTCGCTGCAAGAAACCTTAAACAACAGTTTTCCAAAACTGCCTACAAGTCGGAGGCACTGCCCGAAGACTCGCTACTGAATGTTTCATCTTTTGCCTATCTGGTGAATTATGCAGGCAACCAGGCGCGGCAGGACAGTACACCGGCGGCGCTGCTCAGAAAGCTCCCGGCCAAAAATCCTATGCTCGGTACAGACCTGCTTCTCGCCTCCATTTATCCTGAATTTTACAGCGGCAACAAGCTCAAGGCCCTGGAAACGCTGGCATCCTGGGCAGCTGAGGACGATGAGAAAAGCGCATTGTACAAAAAAGTGCTCGGACACTGGTTTTTGCAGCTGGGTTTGTATGCGCAATCCATTGAAGCATTTTCGGGCGTGGAAGGGGCGGAAGGGACAATCGGGGTGGCGATTGCAAATGCATTACAGGGTAACCGAGAGGTAGCAGTGGTACTGCTGGACAAGTTGCAGGAAAACGCGCCCGATACAGCCATTGAACAGCTGAAAAATACATTATTCTCGGGTGCAAAGCCAAAGCTGCCCACAGACTCGCTGCTGGCAGCAGCCGTACGCGCACCTTCCCGGGCAACCATAGAAAATGCAGTCCGGGCCAATCCGTTTGATCCGCAGGTCATAACGTCGGCATCGGAATTTTATCGCAAACAAAAACAAACTTCCAGAGCATACCGCCTGGTGGTAGATGCGCTGCGCTTCAATGAGTATGCACCGGAAATATGGGCTCAGTATGCATTGCTGAGCCTGGAACAGGGTTTGTTGAGCCAGGCGAAGGAAGGGGAGGAAAAGGTAAAGCAATATGCCACACCCGCCGGTTATCAGCAATTTGCCACGCGATATCAGTCGATGCGGGCTCTTATCGAAAAACAACGGGCTGCATTTTAGTGTTTAGTTATTTTTATTTCAATTATTACACTTCATCCCAAATAAATGTCTCTTACCTGGAAAACCTCGTTTAGCGGACGCGAATGCCGCATTTTTCGGGGAAAGCTGATGGTTGGCCTTTTAAAGCTCAGCCTCTGGAAGACCGGAGGTTACGGCGAACTGCAAGGCTACCTGCTTCGGTTTAAAACGAATGGAATCTGGCGAAGAAATACCGTTATTCTTGATATTGACGGGAAAAAAGAGCTTGGAGAGATCAAATTCAACCTTTGGAAAGGGTCTGCCACCATCACCTACGATCACATGGAATATGCTTTCAAGTACCACTCATGGACCAGGCGGCAGTGGACAGTGACTGCACCGGACGAGTCGGCCACCTTTGAGCATAAAGGTCTGTTTCAAAAAGAAGGGGTTGTTGAAAATGACGACCTTTCCTTTGCCGTGATCCTGTCGGCCCTTTATGCGGATGCTTATTTCAGGCGGTTGACTGCCACGGTATCCTGATCACGCGTTTCCCGGTTATAACAAAAACATCCTTCTGCAAGTCATGAAAATCATTGAAACCAAAGAGATTTCCCGCCGCTATGTCATGGGCAGTGAGGTCATACAGGCTCTCAAATCTGTGACGATCGATGTTAACAGAGGGGAATATGTTGCGTTTATGGGACCGTCGGGCTCAGGAAAATCGACGCTGATGAACATCATCGGCTGCCTCGATACGCCTTCCACAGGTACTTATATCCTCAACAACAAGGATGTGAGCGACATGACCGAAAGTGAGCTGGCTGAGGTCAGGAATAAGGAAATCGGGTTTGTGTTTCAAACCTTTAACCTGCTGCCCAGGATGTCGTCTCTGGAAAATGTTGCGCTGCCTCTGATTTATGCAGGAATGAGTAAGTCCGACAGAACTGATAAGGCCATGCTCGCGTTGAAAAACGTAGGACTGGAACACCGGGCGGGTCATAAGCCCAATGAACTTTCGGGCGGGCAGCGGCAGCGTGTAGCCATTGCCCGGGCTTTGGTAAACGACCCGAGTATACTCCTGGCAGATGAGCCCACAGGTAACCTCGACAGTAAAACCTCGTACGAGATCATGGACCTGTTTGACCAGCTTTATAGTAAAGGAAACACCATTGTGATGGTGACCCACGAAGAAGATATTGCACATTATGCGCACCGTATCGTACGTTTGCGCGACGGACTGGTTGAGTCTGACACCATTAATCCCAATCCAACGAAAGTAAATGCGTTGGTCTGAAAGGCATGAAAGTTAATTTTAAAGACCTCATCATTTTTGAAAATGAGGATTTCCTACTAGTCAATAAGCCGCCGCACCTGGCCACGCTGGATGAGCGTACCGCCGACCGTGGCGGAAGTGTGCTGAGGCTGGCCAAAGAGTATAATTCTGAGTTACAGGCTGCACACCGCCTTGACAAAGAAACTTCCGGAGTACTGGCATTTGCCAAAAATCCGGCCGCTTACCGGCACCTTGCCATGCAGTTTGAGCACCGCGAAGTGACCAAGCGCTACCATGCCGTTGTTACCGGCGTGCACCAGCTCGACAGTATTTCGGTATACCTGCCCATTTTACCCCTTAAAAATGGAACTGCCGTGAAGATTGACCGTGCCGAGGGAAAGATGGCCGAAACTATTTTCAACACCCTAAAAGTATACCGCGGCTACTCGCTGGTGGAATGCATTCCTGTAACCGGTCGCATGCACCAGATACGCATTCACTTGTCGTGCCTCAAAGCACCCATCGTGAACGACCCCCAGTATGGCGGTGAGCCCATTTATCTTTCTACTTTAAAAAGAAAGTTTAACCTCAAAAAGGAAACGGAGGAGCAGCCGCTGATCCAGCGGGTGGCATTGCATGCGCATGCGCTTTCATTTGCCCTGATGAATGGTGATCCGGTTCGCATTGAAGCACCTTATCCAAAGGATTTTGAGGTACTTGTGAAGCAGCTGGATAAATATGGGGGGTAATTTTCAGGGAGAGCTTGCGGGGGAAAAATAAGTTTATGTAGGTTTGACATAAACTTATTTACCACTATAAATGCTCGATAAAATGAAATTACACACATTACCCTGCACGATTCTTCTTTTCCTTCTGCTGTTTTTCTACGGCATTCTCTCCTCTGCACAGTCTGTCCGGAAAAACGATGTCATCATCAGGCGCGACAGCTCGCGTATCCAGGCGCTGATCACCCAAATGACCTACGAGAAGATCAACTACCGTGACCTGAGCACGGCTGATAGTGCCCGCAAATACATTTACCTCGAGCAGGTCGCCAAAGTACTCCTGAAAAACGGCAAGACAGTCAATGTCCGCGACTCCGTGATGGCTGTACATACGCCGCCGGATACCATTGGGCAGTATGCAGACCTCAGCAATCTGCCGCAAGATCCATTTGAAAAAAGCATTGTCATGGCTAATTCGGATCAGTTGCGGGATAAATACAGGTACCATCACGACAAGGCTGCTAACAACAGAAACGGCGCTATTGTATTTACTTCCTTTGCAGCTGCATCGCTGGTGGCAGGATTGGTGATCATCAGTACAGGGGAGGATCACGACGATAAGATATTCGGCACATCCCTGGCCGTCGCAGGTCCGATAGCCGGAGGAGTATTGGCACTTGTAACCTTCCGGAATTTTGCCATACACAGCAGTCGTGCCAGAAAAGCCAGAAACGAGCTAGAACGGCGCAACCAGCCACTGACTTTCATGCGGATCTCGCCTGCTTTTGATCCGTTTAATAAGTTGGCCCGACTCTCCGTCCGGTTCTCTTTGTGATAGCGCTTAGTTTTGCGGCGATTTCTTACTGTTTATTCAACATCCTCTTTCTTATCCCCGATGAATCAGAAACTACTCTCCAGCACGATCGTTTTCATTTTTGTTATGCTGCTTGGAGCACTTACCACACAGGCGCAAAATGCCCGTAAGCCCGACGTGATCAACCTGCGCAACAATACTAAGCTCGAAGTGTTTATACACGAAGTGGACGACAGTGCAGTCAAGTACAAAAAGCTGACCGACCCGGAAGGACCGCTTTTTACCGTGAGGAAAAATGAGATCGCATCCATTCAGTACGGCAATGGGGAAGTGGAAACATTTGAAGCCTCACTGGAAGTACAAAATTATTATACACCTTCCCAGTCCGGGGCTCCGGTACAGGCACGGCCTGCGGCTCCGGCTCCCAGGAATGACTTCGAAGCCGGGTTGCAAAATGCCAATAATGACCGCCTGCGGTCAACCTACCGCTTCTACAAGGGTAAATCAAAGGGTGGAATGGCTATGGGCATCGCCGGAATTGCAACCGGCATGCTGGTAGCAGGCATAGGTACGGGCATTGTGGCGGGCGCTACGGATGCCAATGGTAATTTTGCGACTTACCAGGACGAAAAGCGGGCCATCAAGGGAGCCTGGATGATGATCGGTGGATTTGCGGGTGCGGTAACCTTTGGTACGGTTGGTTTTGTAAAAGCAGGTAAAAACGGCTCCAAGGCTACACGTGTTAAAAGAGAGCTGATGCGCCGGGGCGAATCGCTGACTTTCCGCCTGCAACCGGCTTTTAATCCTGCCAATGGATCCGGATCTCTGGCATTAAGCCTTACATTTTAAAATTACATTAGAGAAATGTTAAAAACCGCAAATCATTTTTATATTTGCAAGTACCGTATTTCGTAAAAGGAAATTAAACAAGAACATGAAATCTTCATTTAACATCAGCTGGTGGTGGCGTACACATCTAACAAAGATGAACGTATAGCCTATTGCCAGGTATAATGAAGAAAATATACTCTCAAGGCGGCTCGCTGTTCATCTTAACAGCGAGCCGCTTTTTTTGTTTTCAACCCTTTCAAATCACCATCCTATGGAATTGCTTAATAAGGTTTTTACCATACAAACCCACTACAAAAAGCTCCTCGCCGACACATTTACGCCGGTGTCCATTTATCTGAAATTAAGAGACCGGTATGTTAATACGGTTCTGCTGGAAAGCTCTGATTATCACGGTAATGAAAACTCTTTCAGCTATATCTGCTGCGATCCGGTGGCCTCTTTTAAGCTGAACAATAACCAGATTACCAAGCAATTCCCGGATGGCAGCACGGATGTTGTCGAGCTGGCTGACCGCCGGGATGCAGTGCAGCATCTGTACCGGTTTGCAAAAAGCTTTCAAGGAGAAAAAAGTCCGTTTTCCTTCATTTCAAACGGACTTTTTGGGCATATGACTTATGATTCGGTGCAGTATTTTGAAGATATCGACATACAGGCCCCCAATGCTGAAACGCATATTGATCAGATCTTTTACCAGGTATACCGGTACGTCATCGCCATCAACCATTTCAAAAATGAGCTTTACATTTTTGAGCATAATTATGGCGACAACCACAAGGAAAGCAATTTCGAACAGATTGAAATACTGATACGGAACCGGAACTATCCGAAGTACGGGTTTGAGACAATTTCGGAGGAAACATCCAATGTAACCGACGACGAAATGCGGAAGGTTATCCGCCAGGGAATTGACCACTGCCTGCGGGGCGATGTGTTCCAGATTGTGCCTTCGCGGCGTTTCAGCAGGAACTTCAAAGGAGACGAATTCAATGTGTACCGCGCATTGCGGTCGATCAACCCTTCGCCTTACCTTTTTTACTTTGATTATGGCAGCTACAAAATCTTCGGATCTTCTCCGGAAAAGCAGATTTTCATCAAAAACGGTCAGGCCGAAATTCACCCTATTGCCGGTACTTTCCGGCGTACCGGCGACGATCAGGCAGACGCAGAGGCGGCTCAGCAGCTGCTCGACGATCCCAAGGAAACGGCCGAGCACGTCATGCTGGTAGACCTTGCCCGGAACGATCTCAGCCGCAGCTGTGACCAGGTACGTGTAACCAACTACAAGGAAGTGCAGTACTACTCACATGTTATCCACCTAGTTTCCAAGGTAGTAGGCAAAATGAAGCCCGATGTCAATCCATTGCAGCTGGTAGCAGACACTTTTCCTGCGGGTACACTGTCGGGCGCGCCCAAACACAATGCCATGAAGCTGATTGACCAGATGGAAAGCAGCAACAGGAGTATTTACGGCGGGGCCATCGGGTTTATGAATTTCAACGGTGACTTCAACCATGCCATCGCCATACGTACTTTCCTGAGTAAGGATAATACCCTTTTTTACCGTGCCGGGATGGGCGTCGTAGCCAAATCCGATGTTGAAAGTGAGCTGCAGGAGATCAATAACAAGCTTGCTGCATTAAGAAAAGCCATTGAAGTTGCAGAAGAAATCTAGTCCGGAAAACGCACCATATTATGAAAATCCTTGTCCTCGATAATTACGACTCTTTTACCTACAACCTGGTATACATCCTCCGCGAATTGCACGACCAGGTGGATATTTTCAGGAATGACAAAATCAGCCTGGAAGATGTAGGCAAATATGATAAAATCCTCCTTTCACCCGGTCCGGGAATACCGTCCGAAGCTGGCATTATGCATGAGCTTGTCCGCGAATACGGTGCTTCCAAAAGCATCCTCGGCATCTGTCTCGGGCATCAGGGAATAGGGGAGGTGTACGGTGCCACGCTCGAAAACATGACCGACGTGCTGCATGGAATCAGTGATACGGCCATCGTAACCGACTCATCCGAGCGCATTTTCAAAGGTTTGCCCGACAAGATCAAAGTAGGCCGTTATCACTCCTGGACGGTCATGCCGGACACATTTACCGAAAATATCAAGATTACGGCATTGGATGAAAAAGGCAGGGTTATGGGGCTTTCACATCGTCAGTATGATGTGAAAGGATTGCAGTTTCACCCGGAGTCGGTGCTCACGGAACATGGCAGGGAAATGCTGCAGAACTGGCTCGAATACTGATTACCCGCCCTGACAATGAACTGTTATTATACCCACATGCATCAATATGAAAGAGATTTTAAACCATCTTTTTGAGTACAAGGTATTAAGTAAAGATCAATCCAAAGACGCCCTCATCGGAATCAGTACCGGCAAGTATTCTACCTCTGAAATTGCCTCTTTCCTGACCATTTATGCCATGCGGAGCATTACCGTGGAAGAGCTTCAGGGCTTTCGCGATGCCATGCTGGAACTTTGCCTTTCGGTAGACTTGTCGGCTTACGACCCTATCGACGTATGCGGCACGGGGGGCGATGGAAAGGATACCTTCAATATTTCGACACTCTCCTGCTTTGTGGTTGCCGGCGCAGGCCAGCGTGTAGCCAAGCACGGCAACCACGGCGTATCCTCACTTTGCGGATCTTCGACGGTGCTGGAATACCTCGGGGTGAAATTTACCAATGAAAAAGATCAGCTTGAACGCAAGATCGAAGAGGCGAATGTATGCTTTCTGCATGCCCCGCTTTTTCATCCGGCGATGAAGAATGTGGCCCCTGTGAGGAAAGAACTTGGGGTTAAAACCTTCTTCAATATGCTGGGTCCGATGGTCAATCCGGTATCTCCCCAAAAGCAGCTTGTAGGCGTTTTCAGTCTTGAATTAGCGCGTCTTTTTGCATATCTTTACCAACAGACGGACAAGCAATTTCTGGTTCTCCATGCATTAGACGGCTACGACGAAGTGTCATTAACAGGTCCTTTCAAAATCATCGCCGCTCACACCGAGCAAGTTCTTAGCCCCTCTGATCTGGGATTGAAAACCGTGCGCGCTGAGGAATTATCGGGCGGAAAAACAGTGGAGGAGTCAGCCAGGATTTTTATGAATGTACTTCGCGGAGACGCAACCCCGTCCCAGCAGCAGGCCGTACTTGCCAATGCAGCGCTGGCCCTGCATTGCTCAGATCCGCAACTTTCACTGACCGACTCCGTAGCCATGGCACGGGAATCGCTTGAAAGCGGCAGGGCCCTGAACAGTTTCAAAAAATTGATAGCAGATTAATCCGGAGACAAGCACTCTGAAATGAACATATTAGAAAAAATCGTTGCCCGAAAAAAGGAAGAAGTCAGTGAGTCGAAAAAGCGTGTAAGCATTGCACAGCTGGAAAACAGTCGTCTTTTTACCCGTCCAACCATTTCTCTTGCCACAGCGTTGTCCGATGCTGCGGCACCCCGGATTATTTCAGAATTCAAAAGGAAATCGCCTTCCAAAGGTATCATCAATGATCAGGTGACGCCTGCGCAAGTCACTCGTGACTATGTTGCTGCGGGAGCAGTTGCACTATCCGTACTGACGGACACCGACTTCTTTGGCGGCTCATTTGCCGATTTCGGCAGTGCCCGGGAGGCCAATACCGGCACCCCGATGTTACGTAAAGATTTTATGGTGGACGAATACCAGCTGTACGAGGCTAAGTCGATCGGGGCGGATGTAATTCTGCTGATCGCCGCCTGCCTTTCTCCTGCCGAAGTAAAGTCACTGAGCCGCAAGGCGCATGAGCTGGGGCTGGAAGTACTGCTGGAAGTGCACAACGCAGAAGAACTGTCTGAATGCCTTACAGACGAGGTAGATATCGTAGGCGTAAATAACCGGAATCTTAAGACGTTTGTCACGTCCATTGAAACATCTGTTGCTTTAAGTGAACAGATCCCGGCGTCTTTTGTTAAGATATCAGAGAGCGGGTTGCAGGGCGCTGATGAAATCGTCCACCTTTACAAACATGGTTACAAAGGTTTTCTGATTGGTGAAACATTCATGAAAACCGCAGATCCCGGGGCCGCACTGGCGAATCTGCAACTTGAACTAACTCAACATAGCAATTTAAATCCTCTGGTTTTATGAAAATCAAAGTATGCGGAATGCGCCGGCAAGATAATATTGAGCAGGTGGTTGCTTTACAGCCTAACTTTATCGGGTTTATTTTCTATGATAAATCGCCCCGCTTTGTTGGAGAAGAGCTGAACGAGGAGTACATCAGAAGCATTCCGAAAAACATCAAGAAAGTAGGCGTGTTTGTCAATGCAAATCCGGGCTATATCCTCAACATGGTCAAAAAGTACGACTTGCAGTATGCGCAGCTTCACGGTAACGAAATGCCCGACATTTGCCGCAGCATCCGTCAGAAAGGTGTGAATGTGATCAAGGCATTTTCTATTGACGCAAGTTTCAACTTTACCATGCTGAACAACTACAAATCCTACTGCGATATGTTTTTGTTTGACACAAAAGGAGAGAATCCGGGCGGAAACGGGCTGCCTTTTGACTGGCAGGTTCTTAAAAAGTATGATAATGAAAAGCCTTTCCTGCTGAGCGGGGGAATTAGTCTTGATAACATAGACGAAGTGATTGCATTATCCCGTACCATGCCGGTTTACGGCATCGACGTCAACAGCCGGTTTGAAACCGAGCCCGGCGTAAAGGATATTGCCATGCTGGAAGAATTGTTCAATACAGTACGTGTCAAAGAGCAGGAGGAGGCGGAAGCCTGATTGGAAATATGGAAATCGCAGCAGAAAAGAAGTCATACCAGGTTGACGGCAACGGCTACTATGGAAATTTTGGGGGAGCATTCATTCCCGAAATGTTATACCCGAATGTAGAGGAGCTTCGTGAAAATTACTTGCAGATCATTGCTGAGCCTTCTTTTCAGAAAGAATACAGTGACCTTCTGCGGCACTATGTAGGCAGGCCCACACCTTTGTACCGGGCCAACAGGCTTTCAGAAAAGTATAAAACAAACATTTTTCTGAAACGGGAAGATCTCTGCCATACCGGTGCGCACAAGGTCAACAACACCATCGGACAAATTCTGATGGCTAAAAGGCTCGGAAAGCAGCGCATTGTGGCCGAAACTGGTGCAGGGCAGCACGGCGTAGCTACGGCTACCGTATGCGCGCTGATGGACCTGGAATGCATTGTGTACATGGGCGAGCTCGACATTGAACGTCAGGCGCCGAATGTGGCCCGGATGAAAATGCTGGGCGCAGAGGTGCGGCCGGCTACCTGCGGCTCACGTACCCTGAAAGATGCCACCAATGAAGCCATGCGCCACTGGATCAATAATCCTGTGGATACGCATTACATTATCGGGTCGGTAGTAGGCCCGCATCCCTATCCGGATATGGTGGCCAGGTTTCAGTCTATTATTTCTGAGGAAATCAAATGGCAGCTGAAAGAACATACCGGCAGTGAAAATCCGGATTATGTACTGGCTTGTGTAGGTGGCGGCAGCAATGCGGCAGGAGCGTTTTTTCATTACCTGGATCAGGAAAATGTAAAGCTGGTAGCCGTGGAAGCCGCCGGAATGGGCATACAGTCCGGGCATTCTGCTGCTACTACTGCCCTGGGCAAGCCCGGCGTACTGCACGGCAGCCGCACGATCCTGATGCAAACCGAAGATGGCCAGGTGGTTGAGCCTTTTTCCATTTCCGCAGGTCTGGATTATCCGGGTATCGGTCCGCAGCATGCGTATCTGTTTGACAGCGGCAGGGGAATTTTCATGTCTGCCACGGATGAAGAAGCGGTACAGGCTGCCTTTGAGCTGACCCGCCTGGAAGGCATTATTCCCGCTCTTGAATCGTCCCACGCTCTGGCCGTACTGGGGCGGCTGAATGCATCTCCGAACGAAACCGTGGTTTTGAACTTGTCGGGTAGGGGAGACAAGGATATGGGAACTTACATGAAGTATATTGTCTGATTTTAAATCATAAATAATTACCGATATGGCTACACTAACATTGCCGGAGGTTTTTGACGTGCGCCTGAAAATTCAGGAACTCGAAACCAAGGTAAACTCCGGTACGCTTTCCCTTTTTGAAAGGTGCGACATCGAGGACGAAATTCTTGAACTGAAAGAAAAGCTGGGCGAATTTGACCGTACCAAGTTCAGTGAAGACGGCGAATGCCTCAACTGCTCGGCCTAGTTTCGATTATTGCATTTTCACCTTTTTCTAAAACCCAGTTACCAATGAAGATTAAATACCTGATCGGTGCCCTGATGCTGATGGTCGCATCGGCCAATTTTGTTCAAGCTCAAACCACTTCCAAAAAAATGCTGCGTCACGTTGTTTTGTTTAAATTTAAAGACTCCGCTACGCCGGCGCAAGTGAAGGAAGTAGAGGAAGCATTTAAGGCATTGCCTAAGAAAATCAAGGAGATCAAAGGCCTTGAATGGGGCACAAACAACAGCCCGGAAGGATTGTCACAAGGTTTTACGCACGTATTTTTTGTGACATTCGAGAATGAGGCCGGCCGTGAAGTGTACCTTCCGCATCCTGATCACAAAGCATTCGGCAAAGTGCTCGGACCCTATCTTGACAAAGTATTGGTAGTGGATTACTGGACTCAGGAATGAACCGCATTACATCACTTTTTCAAAGCCAGCCACAAAATACCGGATCAGGTTTCCTGAACGTGTATTTCACAGCAGGCTTCCCGGAACTTTCAGATACCCGCCGCGTTTTGCAGGCATTACAGGACGGGGGTGCTGATCTGGTTGAGATTGGTATGCCTTATTCGGACCCGGTTGCTGACGGTGAAACAATCCAGAAGAGCAATGATCGGGCACTGGAAAACGGCATGACCGTCAAGATCCTGTTTGAGCAGCTGAAAGGCATGCGCGACAGTATTACGGTGCCTGTGCTGCTGATGGGTTATGTAAACCCGGTTCTTCAGTTCGGTATAGAAGACTTCTGCAGGAATTGCGCAGAAGTCGGTGTTGACGGTTTGATTCTGCCGGACCTGCCGATGGACGTCTATCTGAATGAATACAAAGCGATTTTTGATGCTTACGGCATCCTTAACATATTCCTTGTCACGCCTCAGACTTCCGAAAAACGCATCCGGCAGATTGATGAAGTGAGTGAAGGATTTATTTATACCGTTTCGTCTGCAAGTGTAACTGGTTCCAGTACCGGTGTGAGCCACGATATGGAGGCTTACTTTGAAAAATTGAATGGAATGAACCTGAAAAATCCGCGCCTTATCGGTTTCGGAATCAAGGACAATGAAACATTCAGCAAGGCTTCACAGTATGCGGCAGGTGCTATTATCGGCAGCGCATTCATCCGGCTTCTGCAGGCAAGCAACAACCTGGAAATGGATATCAGGTCGTTTGTAAGAGAAGTCAAAAACAACACTGAGACGGTGGAAGCTTAACTTTTTGCTTTTTATAGGGAAAGAACCCGGAGGCCAAGGCTTCCGGGTTCTTTCTTTTTGCACCTTTCCAAGCTGATTTCGGTAAATTTTCGATAAATTACTGTGTTTTCTGCGGATGGCGGTCAGTGGTAATTTTTGGTTCCGGCATACGTTATTCATCCATCATAGATAACACATACAAGCATGGCTGCACCTTTCACCCCGGCGATGGAAGGCCTGTTAATCCGCATACAGGAATACCGTCAAAAATATTACCAGAATCAGCTTCTGAAAGGGTCCATACTATCCGCCGGACTGCTGCTTTCTGTTTTTCTGTTTTTTAATACCATTGAATATTTCGGAAGGTTCAGTACCACCGTGCGCGGGCTGCTCTTTTTCGGGTTTCTGGCTGTACTGGTATTTTCATTTTTTCAATGGGTTGGCAAGCCGCTCATTCATTTGTGGGGAATCAGGAGACCGATTTCTGATGAGGTTGCAGCTTTGCAGATTGGCTCCTACTTTCCCGAGATCGGCGATAAGCTGGTCAATACGCTGCAACTACGAAGCCTTTCGGGCATGCAGTCAGACCTTATTGAAGCCAGTATCCGGCAAAAGTCTGCCCAGATGCTCATCGTGCGTTTTTCAGACGCAATCCGCTTTAATGAAAATAAGAAGCGTATCGGATATGCCATTTATCCTCTCGCTGCCATCGCGGTCATTCTGCTTATCAATCCTTCCTTTTTTTCGTCGAGCTCCGACAGGATCATTCACTTCCAGCGCAATTACACATATGCGCCATTTTCATTTGTATTGGAAAACAAAAGTCTGAAAGCTTTCCGGAATGAGGACTTTACATTAAAACTGAAACTGAAAGGCGACGCCATACCCGGCGCTGTGTACCTTGTACAGAATGGATCGAGGTTCAAGCTGACGCAGGAAAGCAGCCGGGATTTTTCGTATACTTTCAAAAACCTGCAGCGTGACGTAGCTTTCTCTTTTGATGCTGCGGGCTTTGCTTCGGATCCATACAGGATTACGGTCAGAGAGCGGCCATCACTGCTTTCGTTTGATGTAAACCTGCATTACCCGGCTTACCTCAACAAGCCGGCGGAAGGTCTGAACAATGTTGGGAACCTGTCGGTACCTGAGGGTACTACCATTGAATGGGACTTTAATACCAACTCAACAAATACATTGGGGATCAGGTTTGAGAATGACTCCGCACTTTATCAGGGCAGGGAAGGTACGAACGATCATTTTCAGGTTCGAAGATCGGTACGAAAGTCGGCCCAGTATGAGGTTTTACTGAAAAATGAGGAAGTATCAAACGCTGAGAAAATCGGGTACTTTATCAATGTCATCCCTGACAAATATCCGGTCATGAGCATTGAGAATTTCCAGGATACTACGCTCTACAATTACCTGGTACTTGGCGGTTCCATCAGCGACGATTACGGATTTTCACAGCTGAAAATGTTTTATTCTGTAAAGAGGGTAGGGGAGCCGTCCGCCACTGAACCGAAGAGCATACCTGTTCCTTTTAATAAAACGGTCAACACACAAAGCTTTTTCTTCCAATGGTACGTAGACAGCCTTAAACTTAATCCGGGCGACCAGATTGACTATTATGCCCAGGTGTGGGACAATGATGGCGTAAATGGCCCGAAAAGTGCCAAATCCAGACCGATCCGCTTTACTGTACCATCCCGTGATTTGCTGGAAGCCGAGATCAGGAAATCAGAGCAGGAAACGGAAAACCAGATGCAGTCGGCCATGAAGAAGGCGCAAAGCCTGCAGAAAGATCTCAACAACCTCGACAACCGGCTGAAAAGTAACAAGGAGCTCGATTTTAAAGAGCAGAAACAGATTGAGGAAGTTTTGAAAAAAAGAGAAGAGCTGATGAAAGAACTGCAGGCTTTGCAGGAAAAGCATCAGAATTCCAATGAAAAGTCGAAGCAGTTTAACCAGCAGAGCCCGGAACTTCAGAGCAAAATTGAGCAGCTGCAAAAGCTGATGAACGACCTCATGAATAATGATACCGACAAGCTTTACAAAGAGCTTAAAAAGCTTTTGGAACAAAAACAAAGCGACCGGATGTCGAGCATGATGGAAAAGCTGAAAAACAAGGAGGGAAATCTGGAAAAAGAGCTGGAACGCACCATGAAGCTTTTCAAGCAGATGCAAATGGAGCAGAAGATGGAAAACCTTACTGAAAAGCTGAATGAGCTGGCAGAGAAGGAGGATGCACTTGCGGAGAAAACCCAGGAGAATGACAAGAACAAAAATGCCGCGGATAAGCAAAGCAAGAATGAAGATCTGAAAAAACAGCAGGAAAGCATTCAGCAGGAGTTCAGCAAGGCTGAGGAAAATTCGAAAGAAATAGAGAAGATGGCCGAGGAGCTCGAAAAGCAAATCGATATGCCCAAGGATGAGCAGAAAAATGCGTCTGAGAAAATGGAAGAGGGAAAGCAGCAGCTGAGCAAGCAGCAGAACTCAAAAGCTTCCCAGGCGCAGAAAAAAGCGGCTCAGTCCATGAAAAAAATGTCGGAGTCGATGGCTGAGGCGATGGAAGCACAGGAAATGGAGCAGATGCAAGAGGACCTGGATGCATTGAGGGACATTCTTGAAAACCTGATCACCCTTTCTTTTGACCAGGAAACACTGATGAAGGATTTCAGGGGCGTAAGCCTGCAGGATCCTCGGTTTGTAAAACTGGGCCAGCAGCAATTAAAGCTGAAAGACGATGCAAAGATTGTTGAAGACAGCCTGTATGCACTGGCCAACCGCGTGGTGCAGATACAATCTTTCATTACCCGCGAGCTCAATGACATGAAGTCGTACATGGATGAGAGTGTGAAAAGCATCAAAGACAGGCAGATTAATCAGGCTACTTCCAAGCAGCAGTTTGCAATGACTTCCATGAACAACCTGGCCTTGATGCTGAGCGACGTATTTAACCAGATGCAGCAGCAGATGGCGATGGCTATGCCGGGATCGGGTAAGAGCAAGAAAGGGAAGCAGAAAGGAGAGCAGCCGGGAATGGGTGAGATGCAGGAAAAGCTCAACGGACAGATCAAGCAGCTTGGTCAGGGTAAGGAAGGTCAGGGTAACAACTCAGAACAACTTGCCCGCATGGCGGCTCAGCAGGCGATGATCAGGCAGATGGTACAGGAACTCATGGAGTCTCAGAAGGGGAGCCAGGCCGGCAAGCAAATGGAGAAAGAACTGCAGGAGATTGCCGAGAAAATGGACCAGACTGAAACTGATCTCGTCAACAAGAAGATTACACCTGAGCTGATCAAACGTAACCAGGAAATTACAACGCGGCTTCTGGAATCGGAAAAAGCGGTGAAGGAGCAGGATGAAGATGAGCAGCGCAAGGCACAGGCGGCCAGGCAGCAGCCACGCCAGCCACCTGCCGCATTTGAGAAGTACATCCGGGAGAAGGAAAAGCAGACCGAGCTGCTTCGGACGATCCCGCCTACGTTCTCTCCATTCTATAAGCGTGAAGTTGACACATACTTCCGCAAGTACCAGGCGAAGAACTGATTTTTAGCGGCTTTTGTTGCATATATCCGGCACAGGTGCACCGTACAACGGGATCCTGCTGCCGGATAAATTTTTGTAACGGGATAGTTCGTATTTTTGCAAATTATTTCACGTTAATGCATTTATAGGTTTACAGCATAAACATTGCTGCTGCCCGACCTGCCAGATTCATATGGTGAATTTCTTCACAGAGGATGTCGATTTTGATCTTGTTAAACCATTGAAGACAAAGAAATGGTTAAAGAGCATTTCAGAGTCGGAGGGGTATGCCGTAGGAGAGTTGAACTATGTTTTTTGTTCAGACGAATACCTGCTGGAAATCAACAAGCAATACCTGGATCACGACTACTTTACGGATATCATCACCTTTGACAACAGTGAGGAAGAACATGTACTTGAAGGTGACATATACATCAGCATAGATCGTGTGCGCGAGAATGCGGCTACCTTTAAAGCCGATTTTGACTTAGAAATGCGGCGCGTTCTGGCTCATGGCCTGCTTCACTTAATGGGGTGGGAGGATGCGGATGATGATCTTAAAAAACAAATGCGGGCGAAGGAAGATGAAGTCCTTAGCCGATTCTAGTTAAATTTCCACGTGGAACACTTTAATTAAAGTGCTTCAACAAGTGACAACAATATGTTTCAAGAATATGACGTGATTGTCGTGGGTGCAGGCCATGCCGGGTGTGAGGCTGCTGCCGCTGCGGCAACGATGGGGTCGTCCGTACTCCTCATTACCATGAATATGCACACGATTGCACAGATGTCCTGCAACCCTGCCATGGGCGGTGTTGCCAAGGGGCAGATTGTGCGGGAGATTGATGCGCTCGGCGGTCAGTCCGGTATTGTCAGTGACCGTACCATGATCCAGTTCCGGATGCTGAACTTGTCCAAAGGACCTGCTATGTGGAGCCCAAGGTGCCAAAGCGACCGGGCGCTCTTTGCCCAGGAATGGAGGAACATCCTTGAACAGAATCCGAATGTGGATTTCTGGCAGGATACTGCCAAGGAAGTCATCATTGAAGACGGGAAGGCAAGAGGTGTAAAAACCAGCCTCGGTATCGAAATCCGCTCAAAAGCGGTAGTCCTAACCAATGGCACCTTCCTGAACGGACTGATTCACATTGGTGAAAAAAACTTTGGGGGTGGACGCACAGGTGAAAAGTCAGCTACCGGATTAACGGAGCAACTCGTTTCCCTGGGATTTCAGGCAGGCCGGATGAAAACGGGTACACCTCCGCGCGTGGACGGGCGCTCGCTCGATTACTCCAAAATGGAAGAGCAGCCAGGCGATGAGAACCCGGCTAAATTCTCCTACACCGATACGAAACCACTGGCGAAACAGCGGAGCTGCTGGATAACCTACACCAATTCCGAAGTACACGAAGTGTTACGTACCGGATTTGAAAAATCGCCCATGTTCTCCGGCCGCATCAAGGGACTGGGACCAAGATACTGTCCCTCGGTGGAAGACAAGATTAACCGGTTTGCAGATAAAGACCGGCACCAGATATTTGTGGAACCGGAGGGTTGGGATACGGTTGAGGTGTATGTTAATGGATTTTCTACTTCTTTGCCTGAGGATGTCCAGTATGCCGCATTGCGTAAAATCCCCGGCTTTGAGAATGCCAAGATGTTCCGTCCCGGCTACGCCATCGAGTACGACTATTTCCCGCCCACACAGCTGAAATCAACCCTTGAAACGCACCTGGTTGCTGACCTGTTTTTTGCGGGTCAGATTAATGGAACGACAGGGTACGAGGAAGCAGCCTGCCAGGGTTTGATGGCGGGCATTAATGCACACCGGAATGTACATGCACTTTCACCTTTTGTTTTGAAAAGGTCCGAAGCGTACATCGGGGTGCTGATTGATGATCTCATTAATAAAGGGACCGAAGAACCTTACCGTATGTTTACGTCCCGTGCTGAGTACCGCACGCTGCTTCGGCAGGACAATGCTGATATCAGACTTACTGAAAAAGGCTACGAAATAGGATTGGCAGATGAATTGCGACTGGAAAATGTCCGTACGAAAATCCGTGAAACAGGAGAGATCATTGATCTGATGTCGGCTACTAAACTGTCCCCGGCAGAAATCAACGATGCACTGGAAGCAATGGGAACGGCGCAGATCCGCGAGAAAATGTCAGTAGCGCACATACTCAGACGTCCGCAGGTTTCCATCGATGCATTGATCAGATCCAATCTGACAGTAGCTGCCTTGCTGGCCAACTATGCAGAGGACTCTGTTCACCAAGCGGAGATCAGCCTGAAATACGACAGCTATATTGAGAAAGAGATGCTGCTGGTAGAAAAGATGAACAAGCTCGAAAACCTGAGCATTGTAGACAATTTCAACTACGATGTAGTTACCTCACTCTCTTTTGAAGGCCGTGAAAAACTCAAACGTACCCGTCCTTCAACCATTGGGCAGGCTTCCCGTATCAGCGGGGTGAGTCCGTCGGATATTTCCGTACTTATGCTTTTTATTGGAAGATAAATGTCCCTCGAAACATTAGAAAATTGCCCTGTTTGCGGGCACACCAACTTTGAAAATCACCTGCTCGTGGAAGACTATACGGTCTCTCACGAGCAGTTTCATATCTGCCGGTGCAGCTCATGCTCCTTTTTGTTCACCAATCCACGGCCTCGTGAGGCATCTATCGGAGGGTACTATGCATCGCAGGATTACATTTCGCATCACGACGATCGGAAAGATCTGATGAGCTCGGTGTACACTTCCGTAAGGAATTACACCCTGCGTCAAAAAGTCGGAATGATTAATGACCTGGCAAAAAGGAGAGGAAGCCTCCTCGACATTGGCTGTGGTACCGGTGCATTCCTGAATGCTGCGAAAGATGACGGCTGGAAGATCAGCGGAACAGAGCCTGACCCCGATGCCAGGGGTATTGCTTCGGGCAGGGTAGGTGCTCCTGTCTTTGAAAACATCCAGGCAGCCGAAATCCAGCAAAAGTCCTTCGATATTATTTCCCTCTGGCACGTTCTGGAACATGTCCACCAACTCAATGAAACCATTAAATGGATAGGCACTCACCTGAATCCGGGCGGGAAAGTAATTATTGCAGTACCCAATCCAGAATCGGCTGATGCCCGAAAATATGGTCCGCAATGGGCCGCCTACGATGTGCCCCGCCACCTCTACCATTTTACAAAAGCATCCATGCAAAACCTGCTTGGAAGGCACGGGTTACAGGTAGCAGAAGTGCGGCCGATGTGGTTTGACTCTTTTTACGTGAGTATGCTCAGCACAAAATATAAGAGTGGCAAAGTAAGGCTTGCTGAAAGCTTTATAAGCGGAGCAATATCCAATATCCGGGGTACGAAACCATCCGTAAATACATCCAGCCTCATTTACGTTGTTTCAAAAAAATAACATTTTTTAAAATCATAAAGCAGCCCTCAGTACGTAACACTTGTATTGAGGGCTTTTTTCAATTCATACCAATGTTCAGAACCTTTCTCATTGCTGTAATCTCTCTCCTTATTTTCGGTCGCTGTGCTCAGCAGGTCACTCCTACAGGTGGTAAAAAGGATTCCATTCCGCCCGGTCTGCTGGAAAGTAACCCGGTCAACAAGACATTAAACTTCAAGGGCAAAGTTGTCGAGCTGTTTTTTGACGAGTACGTGATTGTAGATAATATCAATCAAAAGCTTGTGATCACTCCCGAGGCCGACAACCCTTATTCCTATAAATTGAATGGTCAGTCGGTGCGGCTGACATTCAAAAACGAGTTTAAAGACAGTACTACTTATACCCTGAATTTTGGTGATGCGATCAAGGATTTTGCAGAAAAGAACCCCGCAAAAAACCTGAAAGTAGTGTTTAGTACAGGCGCTACACTTGACTCGGGAAGGGTATACGGTACATTGAAAGACATTCGTACCAGCAAGCCTATCTTTGATGCCCTGGTGGGACTCTATAACATTTCAGATACGCTCGACATTGCCAAACAAAAGCCCTACTACTTCTCCCGTACAGACAGCTCCGGCAATTTTTCCATTGAAAATGTTCAGACAAGAAATTACAGACTGATTGCAGTTGATGACAAAAACCGGAACATGCTTTACAATGCAAAGGACGAGCGCGTAGGTTTTTTGAACAATGAGATCAGTGCAGGCGCTGATTCCGTATCCTACCTGCTGGACATGTTCTTGTCCGACAATACGCCGCTCAAAGTACAGCGAACCCTGCCGCGGGTCAACAATTATGCAATTGTCTTCAATAAATCTGTGGAGCGCGTGGCGGTCAATTTCGTTAACAAAGATTCGCTCCCCTACCTGCTGGAAAACCCTACAACACTGAAATTTTTCAATGTTGAACCTCATCCTGACTCTACGATCGTGAAGCTTACGGTTACTGATTCACTCGGTGCCAGTGCTGAGTTTGATCAGAAAATCGCGTTTCAGGCACAAAGAGGAAAAGAGCGGCAGCGCGATCCGTTTTCGATCAGTACCGAACCGGAAAGCAACAAGCCACTCACGACGGATTTCAGATACAAGTTTGTTTTTAACAAACCTGTAAAAAAACTCGGCGCAGACAACATTGTGCTCATTACAGACAGCCTCACGCATGAGCCGCTGAGTACATTTCCGCAAACGTGGAATGCCACGCACAATGAACTTGTAATAACTGCCAAATCTTTCGCGAAGGATTCCGTGAAGTGGGACCTTCCCAAAGGCAGCATCATCAGTGTTGAAGGCGATACCCTTCCCAAAACCCTCTTCAAACATCCCCATTTGAATGAAGAAAATTACGGCCAGGTCCAAGGCCGCCTGGTCAATGCTGATCCTGCAGTAAAATACATTGTGGAGTTGATTGACGAACAATTCAAAGTGATCGCTACGCAGTTTTCAAATACTTACACTTTCAGGTACATCCCCCAGGGCAAATACCAGCTGCGCGCAACCCAAGATCTGAATGGGAACGGAAGGTGGGATACGGGTGAAGCAAAAGCGGGTCTTCAGCCGGAGCCGATTTTCTTTATGCCAGACAAATTCCTGCTCAAGGCGAACTTCGAACTGAATGATATAAACATAATACTCCCCAAAAACCAATAATCTTATACACTTAATGTGGATAACTATGTGCATAACCGCGTTTATTTGTTGGTAAGACCCCGAATTTTGTGGAGAATTGTGTGTATAACTCGTATTTGCTGTGGATAAATAATTGATTTTGCTCCTCCAGTGGACAACACCCAGGCTAATCCGGAGTTAACAGCCTGTTGATACACTATAGCTGCAGTGGATAACTGAATTCCATAAAAACAGTGTTCTATCCACATAGTAATGTGAATAAGATTTTAATTATCTTGTATATCAGCTCACTACAATGTGAATTCTCTTTCAGTGACTGTTGATAAACCACTTTAGTTATCAACAATATGTTGATAACTATGTTAATCTTAAGTGGATAAGTTAGTTATCCTCATTTCCACACAACTAATAATCCATAATAATGAAAGGAAAATTTTTTTTATCTATTAAGGAAGGATTACTGAAGGGTTTATTGATAAGCATTTTGGTTCCGGCGGCGGCGGCGCTGGGGCAGAGCGACCGGGAGCTGGCGGAGGAGTATTTCAAAAGCAATGACTGCCCGAAGGCCATTACTTATTATGGGAATATCCTAAAGTCTTCCTTCGAGAAGGCCGCGCTTAAAAACTATACGACTTGTATTGTCAAGACGAAGGAGTGGAGTGCCGCCGAGCAGCTGTTTAAAAAGCAGATCAAGGCAGATGCTGCCAATTCAAGCTGGTACCATATCTATTGGGGTATCATGTTGGAAGCTCAGGGAAAAGCACAGGAAGCCGCTAAGCGTAATGAACAGGCTATTGCCGCTGCCGGATCAAGGATTGACCTGCGCCGGGATATGGCCGAGGAATTCAGGACACAGAACAAGCCCGAACTTGCCAGAACTGTCCTATTGGAAGCCAGGCAAATTACCAAGAGAGACGACCTGTTTCAGCTCGAACTGGCAAGCGTGTACCGCGACCTGAACAGTCCGGAAAAAATGATCGACGAGTTGCTTTCCTATGGCATGCGCTACCAGAATACAGAAGTAGTGCAGAACATGCTGCAGGATTTTACCAAAGATGAAAAAGAGCAGGCGTTGCTGGAAAAGGTACTTTATGACAAGATCCAGAAATTTCCGAATGAGGGCTTCTACAATGAGTTGCTGATCTGGTACCAGATCCAGAAAAAGGACTTTTACAAAGCTTTCATTCAGGAACGCTCATTGGACAAGAGATTCAAGCACAACGGAGCAAGACTGTACAATCTGGGTAACCTTGCTTTACAGAACCAGGATTATGCCAATGCCGGCAATATATTTGATTATCTGGTAAAGGAGTATCCCAAAGGGCAGCTCTATCCGGTGGTTCGCAGGATGGCGATTTTTGCCCGTGAAGAACAGGTAAAAAATACCTATCCGATTAAGACTGCCGAAGTACAAAAGCTGCTCGGCCAGTACCAGGCTCTGGTTGATGAGCTGGGTGTCAATCTGCGCACGATGGAGGCATTGCGTAACATGGCTATTCTGAATGCCTTTTACATGAATGACTTCAAGGTTGCGATTAATATTCTGCAGAAGGCCATAGAAGCTGGAAAGCAGGAGAAGAATTTTGTAGACAAATGCAAGCTTGATCTGGGTGATATTTACCTGCTGCAAGGTGAACCCTGGGAAGCTACGCTCGTGTACTCCCAGGTTGAGAAATCACAGAAAGATGACCTGCTGGGATACGAGGCAAAGCTGAGGAATGCAAAGCTGCATTATTTTAAAGGAGAATTTGAACTCGCAAAAGCAGTGCTTGACATTTTGAAAAAAGCAACATCAAGAGAAATCGCGAATGATGCCAATGAACTCTCCCTGCTGATTATGGATAACACAGGACTGGATAGTACCGAGGCGGCCATGAAGCAATATTCGAATGTGGAGCTGTTGCTTTTTCAGAACAAGAGGTTTGATGCACTGGACACTCTGAAGCAGCTGTACACTAAGTATCAAAATCACAGCCTTGCTGATGAGATCCTATGGCTCACCGCAAGAACTTACATCAAGCTTGACAGTAACCAGCAGGCGATGGAAAACCTGCAGACGCTCTATGCCAAGTTTGGTCACGACATCTATGGAGACGATGCACTCTTCACCATGGCGAAATTGCTGCAGGAAAAATTAAATGATAAGGATCAGGCTATGAAGTTTTATCAGGAGCTAATGGAAAAATATCCGGGAAGCATTTTTGTTGCTGAGTCACGAAAAAGGTTCCGGCAGCTGAGGGGAGATGTAATCAACTAGCTCACGACATTTCAGACCAAAGAATAAGCCTTTCAGATTCAGATATTCACGGGACAATATACGTTCGTGAACTTCTGTGAAAATCTGAAAGGCTTATTTTTTAATTATAAATACTATAAAATGCTGATAAGCAATTCCTTAAAGTCCTGAAAAGAAGGCTTCATTTTCAAGGAAGTTTTTTCAACAGAAAGCAGTTTTTCCAATCGTTCAGGGATTTCTATCCTGAAACGCAGAGTATCCTCCACCAACTCGAGAAATTTGGCCGGGTGAGCTGTTGAGAGGAACACACCGGTAAAGTCGGACTGGTTTTTACGGCGGTACTCCTGCAAGCCCTGGTAAGCAACAGCAGTATGCGGACACATTACATATTCGTAAGCATCGTAAACTTTCCGCATAGCTTCTCTGGTTTGCTGGTCATCGAAGTAGAAGCCGGAAATTTTATCTGTGATCAGATTCCAGTCATCCTGCATAAAAGTCTTCAACCGTACAAAATTGCTCGGGTTACCTACATCCATTGCATTGGAAATAGTTTCAATAGAAGGTATCGGATCATAATCGCCGGATTCCAGATAGCTGGGAACCGTGTTGTTCAAATTTGTAGAAGCAACAAACTGCTCCACGGGCAGGCCCATGCGGTAGGCGAGTAATCCTGCACTAAGGTTACCAAAGTTTCCGCTAGGTACTGAAAAGACGACCGGCTTTTGTAAATGTTTTACTTGTGCATAAGCAGAGAAGTAGTAAAAAGACTGCGGGATCAGCCTTGCAATATTAATAGAGTTCGCAGAAGCCAGATGAAACCTGGCTTGAAGGTCTTCGTCCAGGAAGGCTTCCTTGACCAGCCTTTGACAATCGTCAAAATTACCGTCTACCTCAATCGCACTTACATTATGGTCCAGGGTAGTCAGCTGACGTTCCTGTATTTCACTGACTTTTCCTTTGGGGTAAAGGATTGTTACCGTAATCCCGGGAACCTTATAAAAACCCAGCGCCACAGCACCACCCGTATCGCCTGAAGTAGCTACAAGAATTTTGATTTCCTTTTGTGATTTTTGCAAAAAATAGGACATTAATGCAGCCATAAACCGGGCACCAAAATCCTTGAATGCCATGGAAGGACCATGAAAAAGTTCAAGCACAAAATCATTGCTACCAAGCTGTTTTACAGGCGCTTCAAAGTCAAAGGAACGTTGTATGATCTCCTCAATTTCTGCTCTGGTAATTTCATCCCCAAGTAAGGTCCAGGCAACCTCTGCTGCAATTTCATTAAATGTTTTTTCCTCAATATTGTTAAGAAACTGAGCGGATACTTTTGGAATGTATTCAGGTACATAAAGACCATTGTCGGAAGGAAGACTATTGAAAACAGCTTCTTCCAGGGATGCTTTCAGGCTGGGAGTTTTGGTACTATGGAATATCATTTCAATAATTGTAGTAGCCTTTAAGAAATCACAAATTTAAGGAAAAATAACCGGCTGGCATTTGTTATTCAAAACCATTGCGCACAGTTGTAGGGGTTTACAGCAGGACATATGGCCGCCAGCCGGTAAGAAGCAACTTTTTCATCCACATCAAATCAGCAAATTATGTCATTAGGAATTTTCAAGGCGCCAGCACCAAAAAATGAAACAGTCAGAAGCTACGTACCCGGGAGCCCCGAGCGGCTGGAACTGCAGAAGGCATTGGAAGAAGCCCGGTCAAAGGTTATCGAAATTCCGCAGTATATAGGTTCAGAGGAAATTTTTTCAGGGAACAGGCAGAAAGTAACACCTCCTCACGATCACCAGCATGTGCTGGGGTATTTTCATCAGGGGAGCAAGGAAGATGTAAATAAGGCAATAGCAGCAGCATTGAAAGCACGTAAGACATGGGCCAAAATGCCGTGGGAACACAGGGCAGCCATTTTCCTGAAGGCGGCGGATCTAATTGCTGGTCCGTACCGAGCTGAGATCAATGCGGCCACGATGCTAGGGCAATCAAAAAACGCTTATCAGGCCGAGATCGACTCTGCATGTGAACTGATCGACTTTCTGCGGATGAACGTTAACTATATGACGGAAATCTACCATCAGCAGCCGGCTTCCTCTGACGGCGTCTGGAACCGGATGGAACATCGTCCCTTGGAAGGGTTTGTTTTTGCAATTACCCCTTTCAATTTCACGGCCATAGCTGGGAACCTAGCAGCAGCGCCTGCATTGATGGGCAATGTAGTACTATGGAAACCCGCCTTCACGCAGGTGTATGCTGCGCACGTGATTATGAAAGTGTTCAGGAAAGCAGGTCTGCCTGATGGCGTAATTAATATGATCCTCATTGACGGCCCGGAAGCGGGCGAAATTATATTTTCTCACCATGAATTCGCTGGTATACATTTCACCGGAAGTACCAAAGTATTCCAGGAAATCTGGAAGAATATAGGTGAGAATATAGCACAGTATAAGAGCTTTCCGAGAATTGTCGGGGAGACAGGAGGTAAGGACTTTGTACTGGTGCATAAATCTGCTGATCCTAAGGCGGTAGCTACTGGTTTGGTAAGAGGTGCATTTGAGTACCAGGGACAAAAGTGCTCAGCTGCATCCAGGGCCTACATTCCTTCCAACCTGTGGGATGAAATACGTTCATTAATGTTAAAAGACTTGGATGAGATGAAGATGGGTGGAGTGGAGGATTTCGGTAATTTTATCAATGCAGTGATTGATGAACGTTCTTTTGATAAAATTACATCCTACATCGCCAGGGCAAGGGAAAGCAACGATGTTGAAATAGTTGCTGGTGGAACATATAGTAAGGATTCAGGCTACTTCATTGAGCCGACTATATTACTGGCACACCAAGCCGACTACGTGACTTTATGTGAGGAAATTTTTGGGCCGGTACTGACCGTCTATATATATGATGAAAATGAATTCGAGCAAATCATTCCTGTTATAGATTCAACATCTCCTTACGCGCTTACCGGTTCAATCTTTTCGAAAGACAGGGCAGCTATTCTTTATGCTTCCGAAAACCTGGTCAATGCTGCAGGAAACTTTTACATTAATGATAAACCGACAGGTGCGGTAGTTGGTCAGCAACCTTTCGGGGGAGCAAGAGGTTCGGGCACTAATGACAAAGCGGGATCCATGTTGAATTTGTTGAGGTGGGTTTCTCCGAGAGCTATTAAGGAGACGTTTGTTGAGGCTGTTGATTACAAATACCCTTTTCTAAGGAGTGAATAATTGAACTTTCGAGGATAAATATTTGAACAGAAAAAAGAACTTTCAAATATTCCTAAATATTTTCGGCACAGGTATTGACTTGAAAAAGTCTTTTTCTACCTTTGCAATCCCAATCGCAAACAGCGAAACAAACAAAAGGTTTGTAAGCGTGATTGGCTTGTTCTTTGACATGATGAGATAGACCAAAAGAGTAAGAAATACTCGTTTAGAAAAGACAAAGTGTTTTTTAGGAGACACTAAATAGAATTTACAATGGAGAGTTTGATCCTGGCTCAGGATGAACGCTAGCGGCAGGCTTAATACATGCAAGGCGAAGGGGCGGCAACGTCACTGTCGTACGGGTGCGTAACGCGTATGCAACCTACCTATCACTGGGGGATAGCCCGGGGAAACCCGGATTAATACCGCATAACACAGGGGTCCCGCATGGGTACTATTTGTTAAAGATTTATCGGTGGTAGATGGGCATGCGTTCGATTAGCTAGTTGGTATGGGTAACGGCCTACCAAGGCGACGATCGATAGGGGAGCTGAGAGGTTGATCCCCCACACGGGCACTGAGATACGGGCCCGACTCCTACGGGAGGCAGCAGTAGGGAATATTGGGCAATGGATGCAAGTCTGACCCAGCCATGCCGCGTGCCGGATGAAGGCCCTCAGGGTTGTAAACGGCTTTTATTCGGGAAGAAGAGCGAGGATGCGTCCTTGTGTGACGGTACCGAATGAATAAGCACCGGCTAACTCCGTGCCAGCAGCCGCGGTAATACGGAGGGTGCGAGCGTTGTCCGGATTTATTGGGTTTAAAGGGTGCGTAGGTGGCCTATTAAGTCAGTGGTGAAATACAGCCGCTTAACGGTTGAGGTGCCATTGATACTGATGGGCTTGAAATAATTGGAGGCTGCCGGAATGGATGGTGTAGCGGTGAAATGCATAGATATCATCCAGAACACCGATTGCGAAGGCAGGTGGCTACGATTGGTTTGACACTGAGGCACGAAAGCATGGGGAGCAAACAGGATTAGATACCCTGGTAGTCCATGCTGTAAACGATGAGGACTCGCTGTTGGTACGCAGGTATCAGCGGCTTAGGGAAACCGTTAAGTCCTCCACCTGGGGAGTACGCCGGCAACGGTGAAACTCAAAGGAATTGACGGGGGTCCGCACAAGCGGTGGAGCATGTGGTTTAATTCGATGATACGCGAGGAACCTTACCTGGGCTAAATCACAATAGACGTATTCAGAAATGGATATTCCAGCAATGGCTGTTGTGAAGGTGCTGCATGGCTGTCGTCAGCTCGTGTCGTGAGATGTTGGGTTAAGTCCCGCAACGAGCGCAACCCCTATGGTCAGTTGCCAGCACGTAATGGTGGGGACTCTGGCCAGACTGCCTGTGCAAACAGAGAGGAAGGAGGGGACGACGTCAAGTCATCATGGCCCTTACGTCCAGGGCAACACACGTGCTACAATGGGCGGTACAGAGGGTAGCTACACTGCGAGGTGATGCCAATCCCAAAAAGCCGTTCTCAGTTCGGATTGGAGTCTGCAACTCGACTCTATGAAGCTGGAATCGCTAGTAATCGCGTATCAGCTATGACGCGGTGAATACGTTCCCGGACCTTGTACACACCGCCCGTCAAGCCATGGGAGTCGGGGAGACCTGAAGCGGTAGGTTAAAGACACCGTTAGGGTAAAATCGGCGACTGGGGCTAAGTCGTAACAAGGTAGCCGTACCGGAAGGTGCGGCTGGAACACCTCCTTTCTGGAGACGAAAGATTCTGCTTTTGGTTTATCTTTATCATATATTAGGGCTTGTAGCTCAGGTGGTTAGAGCGCGACACTGATAATGTCGAGGTCCGTGGTTCGAGTCCACGCAGGCCCACGGAATACAAGGATTGCGGTCAGAAAATTGTTTCTGATTTTTGAGTATTGAAAACTTTGGGGGATTAGCTCAGCTGGCTAGAGCACCTGCCTTGCACGCAGGGGGTCAACGGTTCGAATCCGTTATTCTCCACATTACTGCTGTTAGAAGTAGTAACGAGTTCATTGACATATTGGAAAAGTAGAAGAGAAGAAGAATAAGGTCGTGCAAGCGACTTAAGGGCGCATGGGGGATACCTAGGCTCTCAGAGGCGATGAAGGACGTGATAAGCTGCGAAAAGTTACGGGGACAGGCACATACTGATTGATCCGTAAATATCCGAATGGGGCAACCCAGTGTAGTGAAGCTACATTACCCTACGGGGGGCAAACGCGGGGAACTGAAACATCTAAGTACCCGCAGGAGAAGAAAACAATAGTGATTCCGCAAGTAGTGGCGAGCGAACGCGGAACAGCCCAAACCAGTCTGGTTACGGCCAAACTGGGGTTGTAGGACCCATCAAGTGGATAAAGAGCGAACTGGAATGGTCTGGGAAGGCCAATCATAGAGGGTGAGAATCCCGTACAGGCAGTGACTTTATCTGAGTGGGTATCCTGAGTAAGTGGGGACCGGTGGAATCCCCTCTGAATCCGGCGGCACCATCCGCCAAGGCTAAATACTCCTGAGAGACCGATAGTGAACGAGTACCGTGAGGGAAAGGTGAAAAGTACCGCGAGCAGCGGGGTGAAATAGAACTTGAAACCATGCGCTTACAAGCGGTCGGAGCCTGTAATGGGTGACGGCGTGCCTTTTGCATAATGAGCCTACGAGTTACGGTTACTGGCAAGGTTAATGTTTGCAGAACAGGAGCCGAAGCGAAAGCGAGTCTGAATAGGGCGATTAGTCAGTGGCCGTAGACGCGAAACTTTGTGATCTACCCTTGGTCAGGTTGAAGCGCTGGTAACACATCGTGGAGGACCGAACCGGTAAACGTTGAAAAGTTTTCGGATGAACTGAGGGTAGGGGTGAAAGGCCAATCAAACTGAGAAATAGCTCGTACTCCCCGAAATGTTTTTAGGAACAGCGTTGTGGTTGAGTCATGTTCAGGTAGAGCTACTGATAGGACTAGGGGGAGTCAAATCCTACCAAATTCTGACAAACTCCGAATGGGGCATGATATACACGGCAGTGAGGGCTGGGGTGCTAAGGTCCCAGTCCGAGAGGGGAACAACCCAGAGCATCAGCTAAGGTCCCAAAATATATGCTAAGTTGAACTAAGGGGGTCCGACTGCAGAGACAGCCAGGATGTTAGCTTGGAAGCAGCTATACATTTAAAGAGTGCGTAACAGCTCACTGGTCGAGCGGGGCGGGCATCGATAATAAACGGGCATCAAGCATATTACCGAAGCTATGCGATAGTATTTATACTGATCGGTAGGGGAGCATTCTCACAGGGGTGAAGGTGTGGCGTGAGCTGCGCTGGACTGGTGAGAAAAGCAAATGTAGGCATAAGTAACGATAATGCGGATGAGAAATCCGCACACCGAAAGACTAAGGATTCCTCCGCTATGCTAATCAACGGAGGGTTAGGCGGGGCCTAAGGTATAGCCGACAGGTGAACACCGATGGACAGCAGGTTAATATTCCTGCCCTTGCTGTAAGTGTGAAGAAGTGACGGAGTAACATGGCTTGTACGTACTGACGGAATAGTGCGTTGAGCGGCGCCTACGGGCAAAGCGAACAGGCGAAGATACTTCCAAGAAAAGCTTCTGAAACGCCAGCTTATAGCAACCCGTACCGTAAACCGACACAGGTAGTCGAGAAGAATATTCTAAGGTGCTCGAGTGAATCACGGCTAAGGAACTCGGCAAATTAACCCTGTAACTTCGGGAGAAGGGGAGCCTCCTCTGCAAAGAGAGGCCGCAGAGAAATGGCCCAGGCGACTGTTTAGCAAAAACACAGGGCTCTGCCAAATCGAAAGATGACGTATAGGGCCTGACACCTGCCCGGTGCTGGAAGGTTAAGAGGGGATGTCACCGCAAGGGAAGCATTGAATCGAAGCCCCAGTAAACGGCGGCCGTAACTATAACGGTCCTAAGGTAGCGAAATTCCTTGTCGGGTAAGTTCCGACCTGCACGAATGGTGTAACGATCTGGGCACTGTCTCGGCCGTGAGCTCGGTGAAATTGTAGTAGCGGTGAAGATGCCGCTTACCCGCCACGGGACGGAAAGACCCCGTGCACCTTTACTATAGCTTTGCATTGTTTTCGGGTCAGGGATGTGTAGGATAGGTGGGAGGCTGTGAATGGGCGTCGCCAGGCGTTCAGGAGCCAACGTTGAAATACCACCCTTCGCTGGCCTGGGATCTAACCTGACTTGTGTCAGGAACCGTGCATGGTGGGTAGTTTGACTGGGGTGGTCGCCTCCAAAAGTGTAACGGAGGCTTCCAAAGGTCTGCTCAACACGCTTGGTAACCGTGTGTGGAGTGCAATAGTACAAGCAGGCTTGACTGCAAGACCGACGGGTCGAGCAGGTGGGAAACCAGGGTATAGTGATCCGGTGGTTCTGTATGGAAGGGCCATCGCTCAAAGGATAAAAGGTACGCCGGGGATAACAGGCTGATCTCCCCCAAGAGCTCACATCGACGGGGAGGTTTGGCACCTCGATGTCGGCTCGTCACATCCTGGGGCTGGAGAAGGTCCCAAGGGTTCGGCTGTTCGCCGATTAAAGTGGCACGCGAGCTGGGTTCAGAACGTCGTGAGACAGTTCGGTCCCTATCTGTGGTGGGCGTAGGAAGATTGACGGGGGCTGACCTTAGTACGAGAGGACCGGGTTGGACCCACCGCTGGTGAGCCGGTTGTTACGCCAGTAGCATGGCCGGGTAGCTATGTGGGGAATAGATAAGCGCTGAAAGCATCTAAGTGCGAAACTAGCCCGAAGATGAATCTTCCACATAAGGGTCGTTGTAGACTACGACGTTGATAGGCTGCAGGTATAAGTGTAGAAACACATTCAGCTGAGCAGTACTAATTACCCAACAGCTTGCACATTTAATCTTTATCTTTTTCTCTTCTACTTCCAATATGACATGAAAAAGCATGACCGAATGAATGAACGGCCCGCCGCTGCGGTGACCCAATGAGAGAATAAAGCATTATTCAATCATTCGAAATTCAATCATTCAATCATTGAACTCAAAGAGCTTGTTGGTGGCTATTGGACGGGTGTACACCTCTTCCCATCCCGAACAGAGAAGTTAAGCCCCGTACCGCCGATGATACCTGGATCAAACCCGGTAAAGTAGGTAGCCGCCACAATCATTATCCATAAGACCATCCCTCAAAAGATGGTCTTTTTTTCGCTTTAGACTACTGGATTGTGGCCTGAATGGTGTATGTGGGAATGTTTAGGTACTACTATTTATGAATTGGAATTAAAGAGCTTTACTTTTCTTCCTAGTTCAAGGAAGCATATCTTGTTAATATAAAGGAAAAAGCCTGGTCAATTTGCACTCCCCCCAAAAAGTTAGACACTTCTTGGGGGCATTTTTTATTGGTAAAGACAGAAAACACAATCTAGAGTTTAGGCTGACACTAGTCAGCTTGTATTTGAAAGGAGCTACTTTCAATGGTTTGTCAAAAGAATTTGGCATACCAGGTATCTGATACAAAGTGGGTTAGCCACTATCAACTTCATAGCGTGCCGAGTCTTCTTCCTCAATATGGCCGTTTGTACACGACAGAATTTAAGTTGCGGGTAGTAAAGGCTTATCATGACAAAGGGCTATCTTTGAGCCAATGCTGCCTTACATACAAAATACTCAGTATCAGTACGTTGTTTAGCTGGGTCAGACAATACAAGCAGTCTGGTGTAAATGGTTTGAACAATTCTCCTGGCCGGCCCCGCACAATAACAAAGAAAACCACATTCAAAAGAACCTACGGCCCTCTTACCCGCCTGGAAGAGTTTGAAAGGGAGAATTTGTACCTGCGTGCGGAGAATGAAATTCTAAAAAAGCTGGAAGCCTTAGCCCAGCAGGAGCAGCAAGAAGCAGCGCAAGGAAAAAAGCGTGATTGCTTATGAGCTAAGGTCAAAATTCCCGGTTGAATTATTGTTGCAAATCCTGAAAATCCCCAGGAGCAGCTTCTACTATCACCTGCAAACCAAGTCGGTGCCCGGCAAGCATGAGGATGCAAAACGTCAGAGCAGAACGATAAGAACGATATACCACCAGCACAAAGGCAGGCTGGGCTATCGCAGGATTACCCTGGCCATGAAAAATACAGGCACCTGCATCAACCACAAAACGGTTTTGAAGCTGATGAAGCAGTCAGGGCTGCGCCCACTAATACGCACCAGGAAGTATTGTTCTTACAAAGGAAAGACGGGCAGGGTTGCACCCAATGTTCTGAAAAGGGCTTTTCACTCCCAGCGTCCCGGCCAGAAATGGGCAACAAATGTAATAGAGTTCAAGGTCAAAGACCAGAAGCTGTATTTATCGCCCATTATAGGCCTTTTTAATGGAGAGATTGTTAGTTATAACCTCTCACAATCCCCAACTTCAAGCAGGTGGCCGATATGCTCAAAGCCGCGTTCAGGAAATTAGATCCAGAAACAGAGCTGATACTGCACTCAGACCAGGGTTGGCAATACCAAATGAAGGCTTACCAACGTATGCTGGCCGACAAAGGGATTACACAAAGCATGTCCAGAAAAGGCAACTGCCTGGATAATGCTGTAATCGAAAACTTTTTTGGCACTATCAAGTCCGAGTTGTTTTATCTCAAACAGTACCGCTCAGTGCAGGAGTTGAAAACAGAAATAAAACAATACATCCATTATTACAACCACGACAGGATCAGGCTTAATCTAAACAGAATGAGCCCGGTACAATACCGGACTCATCACACTAATCGTTAATTCTTAAACCGTCCAACTTATGGGGCAGTCCAATTACTACTGACTTTTTTCTATGCAAAAAATAATTACTTTCAGAACTTCCAACGAACAAACGCCTCCATTGCCTCATACTCCGCCAAGCCAAGATCATCATAAAGCTGTGCTGTACCTCTGTTTCTTTCTTCTGCACGTTGCCAGAACTCCCTGGAATCTTCTCCTTGAAAAACTACGCCGTCCTTTTGAGATTGATGTTTGAATATGCCTTGACGCTTTTTTAGAACCTGATCCGGGCTCATAGGAACAGCCATCTCAATTTCGTAAATATCCCACTCTGCCCATGCACCGCGATATAACCATACCCAGCAGTCCTTCATGAAGTCTTTTTCCTTGGATCTGTTAAGCGCAGCCTCAATTGCATCCCAGCATACCTTGTGAGTTCCGTGTGGATCGGCAAAGTCGCCGGCAGCATAAATCTGATGCGGCTTAATTTTTTCAATCAGATCTTCCACGATCTGAATATCAGCTTCTCCAATGGGTTTTTTTTGAACTGTACCTGTCTCGTAAAATGGCAGATCCAGGAAATGGGCCTGGCTTGTAGGAATACCTACAAAACGGCAAGTTGCTTTTGCCTCTCCTCTTCTAACCAGACCTTTTACTTTACGAATTTCAGGAGTGTCAATCTCACTGTCTTTTGTATGTCTTAAAAACTCTTTGGCATCCTGAAACAGCTTGGTTGTTTCGGGACTATTAATGCTGAAGCCACCATTGAAGTCAACAACAAAGTCGATAAACCGTAATGCTTCATCATCAGCTACGGCAATATTGCCAGAAGTTTGGTATGCTACATGAACTTCATGACCCTGATCAACCAGGCGCTGAAATGTGCCGCCCATTGAAATAATATCGTCATCCGGGTGCGGGCTAAATATCAGCACACGTTTTTTGGCAGGTTGTGCACGTTCAGGCCGATAGGTATCATCCGCATTGGGCTTGCCACCCGGCCAACCCGTAATAGTATGCTGAAGCTGGTTAAAAACATTGATGTTGATCTCGTAGGAAGCACCGTATTGTGCGAGGAGATCACTCATCCCATTATCATTATAATCCTTGTCTGTAAGCTTTAAAATAGGCTTGCCCAGTATTTTTGATAAGTGAGCTACCGCTTTTTTGATCATCTTATTATCCCAAACGACCGTATCCACAGCCCAGGGAGTTTTAATTCTGGTCAACTCTGATGCAGCACTTTCATCCACTACAAACGTAACATCAGAATGTGCCTGTAGGTACGAAGCAGGGTTTAGTTCACTTACAGGGCCTTCAACCGCGCCTTTGATGACAGAAGCTTTACGTTCGCCCCAAGCCAGCAGTACAATTCTTCTGGCATTTAAAATAGGAGCAATGCCCAATGTAATTGCCTTACGGGGAACGTTGTGCAGCCCGCCGAATTCCATACCTGCTGCGACCCTTGTAGAATGATCAAGCGTGATCAGTCTGGTACGTGAATTGATGAGTGAGCCTGGCTCGTTGAAACCGATATGACCATTTCCTCCAATCCCCAAAAGCTGGAAATCCAGCCCACCAACAGCATTTATTTTGTTCTCGTAAGAAATACAATAGTCTCGCAAAGCAGCCGATGGAACAGTACCGTCAGGAATAAAATAATTTTCCTGAGGTATGTCAACATGATTAAAAAGCTGCTCCTTCATGAACCGGTGGTAACTGTAAATGGATTCAGGCTCCATTTGGTAGTACTCGTCGAGATTGAAAGCAATGACATTCCTGAAACTCAAACCCTCTTCTTTATGCATCCGAACCAGAATGGCATATACAGTTTTAGGTGACGAGCCCGTAGCCAGGCCAAGAACACAAGGTTTACCCTCACTTTGTTTTTGGCGGATCAGGTCTGCAATTTCCTGAGCTACTGCGTTCGAAGCCTCTTTTGAATCGGCAAAGATCTGTGTGGGTATCTTTTCGTAAGTGATAGGCTGTCCAATGGTACCTTTGGTATTCTTGGAATGGTTAGTGGTTTGCATTAAAATGGTTTGAGGATTCAACGGTTGTTGGCTCATCTTTTGAGAAATTGATTAAGAGTTCGAGAAAAACCGGCTGTGATGTAGCCTGGAACTTGGATAAAAAGATATAAAAAAGCTATCAGCCTGGCAACTAGCCGCAAAAATACAATTTACAGACGTATATTATTAAAATAATTTAAAAAGAACTTCATCACGCTTGATCCTTACAAATCGTATAAAGTGAGCAAGCAAGAGTGCCAAACAAAAACTTGACAGAAATCCTGGAAGCAAATTTCGTTAGCCAACAAATGATTGTACTTTTGCACCTTATTCCAATCGTCACACCATTTTACACCAATATCCGATGTCTACACTCACCAGCATTGAGCGTGATACCACGATTTTTGACCTGATCAACCGTGAAAAGCACCGTCAGGAATCAGGTATCGAACTGATTGCCTCTGAAAACTTTACCTCCCGGCAGGTAATGGAAGCATCAGGCAGCGTTCTGACCAACAAGTATGCCGAAGGCCTTCCAGGCAAGCGTTACTACGGCGGCTGCGAGGTGGTAGACGAAATTGAACAAATTGCCATTGATCGCCTGAAAGAGCTTTTTGGTGCAACCTGGGCAAATGTGCAGCCACACTCGGGTGCACAGGCCAATACTGCGGTATTTTTGGCTTGTTTGAGCCCGGGCGATAAGATCATGGGCTTCAATCTTTCTCATGGCGGTCACCTTACGCATGGTTCGCCGGTTAATATTTCCGGCAAATACTTTCAGCCTGTTTTTTATGGTGTAGAAGCAGAAACAGGACTGATCGACTGGGATAAAGTAGAACAGACTGCATTGAAGGAGCGCCCGAAGCTTCTTATATGCGGCGCATCTGCATATAGCCGTGACTGGGATTATGAGCGCCTGCGCAATATTGCTGATCAAATTGGTGCCTTATTGATGGCTGATATCTCGCACCCTGCCGGACTGATTGCAAAGGGCTTGCTGAATGATCCGTTTGATCATTGCCATATTGTTACAACTACCACGCACAAAACACTTCGTGGTCCACGTGGGGGAGTAATCATGATGCGTAATGATTTTGAAAATCCATTTGGAATCAAAACGCCAAAAGGTCAGCTGAGAACCATGTCTTCACTCCTTGATTCGGGTGTATTTCCAGGAACACAGGGCGGCCCTCTTGAACATATTATCGCTGCAAAAGCCATTGCTTTTGGTGAAGCTTTGAGCGAAGGATATTACAACTATGCAACTCAGGTTGCTAAAAACGCCCAAGCCATGGCGGCGGCTTTTGTTGAAAAAGGATACAGGATTATTTCTGGCGGGACAGATAACCATTTGATGCTGATCGACTTGCGTACCAAAAACGGAGTTGATTCTGGTCTTACCGGTAAGCTGGCCGAAAATGCATTGATTAAAGCCGATATCACGATCAACAAAAATATGGTACCGTTCGATGATAAATCGCCTATGGTTACTTCCGGTATCCGGGTAGGAACGGCTGCCATGACCACGCGGGGACTGATAGAGACGGACATGGCGCGGATCGTTGAACTGCTCGATACTGTTTTAAGCAATCACGATAATGATAGTAAGATCAATACGGTAAAAGGGGAAGTGAATGAATGGATGAAGCAATTCCCGCTTTATAGCTAATCTATTTTCACCTTTTGCAAAACAAAACTGCCCGGTTATAAGCCGGGCAGTTTTGTTATAGGACCAGCGCTTTACCAGCATGCAAAGAATTGTTTCCTAAGTTGTTTGACTTAAAAACTTTCGTAAATTTGCACTCCAAATTCGAATACTTATATGAGCAAGAAACACGCAGACGGATCCGGGCTTGAGATCATTGAAACACCTGAAGCGCTCGCTGGGAAAATCAGCAAGGCCGAGGTTTTTTTCATTAAAAACCGGAAGGTAGTTTTGGGTATCGGGGCGGCTATTCTGCTGGCAATCGTGGCTTTTGCAGGCTATAAGGCTTATATCGCAAGTCAGGAAGGTACCGCACAGAATGCATTGTCAAGCGTAATTTATGATTTTGAAGCAGATTCTTTGCAGAAAGCCCTGAACGGAAGCGGTGGCAATGAAGGCTTGCTTTCAATTGCTGATAACTATAAAGGAACAGATGCAAGCAACCTGGCCAGCTTTTATGCAGGTGTAGCCCTTTTGAAGCAAGGTAAATTTGATGACGCAATCAACCACCTGCAATCATTCAGTTCTTCTGATCTTCTGGTTCATGCCCGCGCTCAGTCTCTGATTGGGGACGCATATTTTGAAAAAAATCAACCTGCGGAAGCTATTTCATACTACAAAAAGGCAGTTGATTCTGAAAAGAACGAGTATTTCACACCCGTTTACCTGATGAAACTCGCGCTTGCACAAGAAAAAGCAAATCAGCCGGCTGATGCAGTGTCAACCTATAAACGGGTTATCGATGAATTCCCGCTTTCGTCAGAAGTGGTGAATGCAAAGAAATACATGGGACTTTTGGAGGGACAGGTCGGCAAATAATAGTATAATTATTACTGTCTCTTGGAAGGATAAAGCCGATAAGGTTTTATCCTTTTTTTATTAATCTTGGATCATTTTAACAGAAAATAATATGTCAAGTGCCGACAAAAACCTAAGCGTTTTTAATACAAATGACCTGCCGGATATATCTGATAAAAAGTTTGGGATACTGGTAGCCGAGTGGAACAGCGAGGTGACGGAAAAACTTTTTGAAGGAGCATACAACACCTTGCTGCAACATGGAGCGCGCGAAAAAAACATTGAACGCGGCAATGTGCCGGGAAGCTTTGAGCTTACATTGGGTTCGCAATGGTTTGCGGGCAGGGAAGACATTGATGCCGTAATTGCATTGGGAGTGGTTATTCAGGGTGAAACAAAGCACAATGATTACATCAACCATGCCGTAGCGCATGGGCTGACGAATGTAGGTATTAAAACAGGTAAGCCTGTCATTTTTGGTGTATTGACCCCCAATAACATGGAGCAGGCACTCGATAGGGCAGGAGGGGTGCACGGGAATAAGGGAGATGAAGCTGCTATGACCGCAATCAAAATGCTGGGTCTTAAGAAGAATATATCAGGAGGTTTTTTCTTTTAGAATCAAATTTACCAATCCATATAAGTATGCAAGTCTGGAAATTCGGGGGTACGTCGGTGGGTAAGCCTGAACGTATGCATTCAATCCGAGAACTTCTCAATAACGATCCCAGCCGTAAGATCGTGGTACTGTCCGCGCTGTCGGGTTCAACCAACGCATTAATTGCGATAGGCGAAGCTGCAAAGGCCTACGAGGAAGAAAAAGTTACCACACAGATAGAGGATCTGAAAACGCATTACAATCTTTTTATCAAGGAACTTTACAGTACCGAAGAAGGACTTGCAAAAGGACAGGAAATTGTAGATGCGGAATTTGGTTACATCAATTCGCTGGTTGGTATCAAACCATTTACAATCCGTCAGGAAAAGGAACTTGTTGCTGAGGGCGAAATATTGAGTACCAGAATGTTCCAGGCTTACCTTGAAGAAAAGGGGGAAAGCAGCGTACTTCTTTCTGCATTGGATTTTATGCGGATTGATGCCGACGGTGAACCCGAGCTTCCGGTTATTGAAGAGAAGTTGACAACAATTTTAAATCAATATACAGACAGGCAGACCATCATCACACAAGGATTCATATGCAGGAACCCACGGGAGGAAGTAGATAACCTGAAACGTGGAGGATCTGACTATACAGCGTCTCTGATTGGCGGAGCTATCCGGGCGGACGAAATTCAGATCTGGACAGACATTGACGGAATGCATAATAATGATCCGCGGGTTGTGAAGCGTACCTTTCCGATCCGGGAACTTACATTCGAAGAAGCTGCCGAACTGGCTTATTTCGGTGCTAAAATCCTGCATCCGAGTACCATTACGCCTGCCAAGCTGCGCGGTGTTCCGGTACGATTAAAAAACACAATGCAGCCCGAAGCCCCCGGAACACTCATTGCAAATCAAACTTCCGACAGGGACATCAAGGCGATTGCTGCAAAGGATAATCTTACAGCCATATACATCCATTCAACCCGTATGCTGAATGCCTACGGATTCCTTCGTAGAGTGTTCGAGGTTTTTGAAAAATACAAAACCCCGGTGGATATGATTACGACATCAGAGGTATCCGTATCCGTAACCATCGACAACTCCGAAAGTCTGGATAAAATTACGGCTGAGCTCCGGGAGTTTGCTGATTTAGAGGAACATGACCGTGATCAGACGATCATTTGCATTGTAGGAAATTTCAGTGCGGATAAAGAAGGAATTGCTTTGAAGGTACTGGATGCTATGAAAAACATCCCTATACGAATGATTTCGTATGGAGCGTCTGAACATAATCTTTCCTTGCTGATTCATACCCGTCATAAAGTAGAGGCGCTGAACGTGTTGAACGAGCGGTTGTTTTACTATGAGGATGCAATGAAGGATATTTTTACAGCTCCATAAGCTACTCCATTTACCTATTCAATTCATAGCGCAGGCTAGCATGTTACAGACTAACTACATCCGGGATCACCGGGACGAAACCATTGCAGGTTTAATAAAAAGAAATTTCAAGAATGCAGAGGAAGCAGTTGACCAGATCCTCACACTCGACCAGCAAAGGCGGGACACACAGCAAGAGCTGGACGATGTACTGGCCCAATCCAATGCAAAGGCGCGCGAAATCGGTGCATTGATGAAGTCCGGCAAGCAGGCCGAAGTCGAAGCAGCTAAATCCGAAACTGCTGCATTGAAGGAACGTTCCAGAGAATTGGAGACAGCACATAAGGCATTTGAAAAAACGCTCCTCGATGAACTTGTAAAACTCCCGAACCTGCCTCATGCAAGCGTGCCCGCCGGCTTTGGTGCAGACGACAACGAAGTAGTACTTGAATCAGGAGAAAAGCCCACCCTGCCCGCTGGTGCATTGCCGCATTGGGATCTGATCAAAATTCTGGGAGGGAAAAATGCCCCTGTCATCGACTTTGAGCTGGGAAATAAGATTACTGGTGCAGGATTCCCGGTTTACAAGGGCAAAGCAGCACGGCTGCAAAGAGGATTGATCTCTTTCTTTATGGATCAGGCTGCTGCGGCCGGATATACCGAAATACAGCCGCCGATTCTGGTAAATGCCGAGTCGGGTTTTGCGACGGGTCAGTTGCCGGATAAGGAAGGACAGATGTACCATGATGCCGCTGATGATCTTTACCTGATTCCTACCGCCGAGGTACCGGTAACAAACCTGTATCGTGACGTGATTGTGGCAGATGCTGATCTTCCCGTTAAAAATGTGGCCTATACGCCTTGTTTCCGGCGCGAGGCTGGCAGCTGGGGTGCTCACGTTCGTGGCCTGAACCGGCTGCATCAGTTTGATAAAATTGAGATCGTGCAGATCAACCGTCCGGAAGACTCGTACAATGCACTGGAAGAAATGGTGGCACACGTACGTACCCTGCTCGACAAACTGGAACTTCCGTACCGTATTCTCCGGCTTTGCGGAGGGGATATGGGCTTTACCTCTGCCCTCACATATGATTTCGAAGTATGGTCTGCGGCCCAGGAACGCTGGCTTGAATGCAGCTCAGTGTCAAACTTTGAAACATACCAGGCCAACAGGCTTAAACTGCGGTATAAAAATGCGGACAAAAAGACGCAGCTGCTGCATACACTGAATGGCTCGGCACTGGCATTACCAAGGATTGTAGCGGCATTGCTCGAAAATAATCAGCAAGCCGACAAAACAGTACGCATTCCCGCTGCATTGGTCCCGTACTGCGGTTTTGATATCATTGAATAACGGGCAAAATATCGCAATTCTGCAACAAAATAGCACTATAAAGATGCAGGTATGCCTGCTTGCCTTGTTGAGGAATACATTGTTGTACTTTTTCCAACCATTTGGCCTGAAAATTGCTCTTTAAGCCAGTATGAAGTAAGTACGAGTTCCTAATAAAAGGCAATTTTGTTATGAAAAATCGAATTACGCTTGTAATAGCATCACTCCTGTTAGGCTTATGCATTATGCAGAAAGAAGCCAGAAATAAAGCAATAGTGAATATTAATGTAGAAAAAGTATATGATCTGCCGACAGATGGTGGCAGGCTGGCCGGCGCTTCCGCACCTTTTGTAAGAAAAAGGAATGATCAGAACGGTGAAAAGACTGCGGCAATCGTAAGTGTTGAGCAGGAAATAGCTTCCCTGGACTCTGCTACCCGCGTTGATGAAGGATCGAGGCTTTTGAACCACAATTTGCTTAACATTGCAACAACCGGCAAGGTGCTGCTGAACAATTAGGAAAACATTCCGGGGCTTTAACTGAAAAGCCCCAGAATGTCGTCCTGACTTAGTTTTTTAACAAATCCGGATTCTCCGCCCACCAGATCTTCCGCAAGGTCTTGCTTCCGCTGCTGCAACAGGAGGATCTTCTCTTCAATGGTATCTTTACAGATCATTTTGTAAGCAAATACCTTTCTCGTCTGCCCGATCCGGTGTGTACGGTCAATGGCTTGCCGCTCTACCGCAGGGTTCCACCATGGATCTACGAGGTACACATAGTCAGCTTCTGTAAGATTAAGCCCTACACCGCCAGCTTTCAGACTCATGAGGAAAACCCGGCAGGTCTGGTCATTCTGGAAGCGGCTTACGCGTCCGGCCCGGTCCACAGTTTGGCCGTCCAGATATTCGTACGGGATTTTTACCTTTTCCAGATGTGTACGGATCAGGTCGAGCATGCCCAAAAACTGGCTAAATATCAGAATCTTGTGATTGGAGGCATTTTCCTCAATTTCCCGGATGATTTCTTCCAGCTTTGCCGACTCGTTTCCATAATGCTCTTCTCCGGACAAAATGGAAGGTGAATCGCATATCTGCCTGAGTTTAAGCAAGGCTTCCAGAATCAGGAAACTGCTTTTGTTCAAACCTTCGGTAGCCAGCTTTTCGGCGATTTCCACCCGGTATCTTTCCCGGAAAGTATCGTAAACCTTGCGCTGCTGCTGACCCATTTCACAAAACAGGATTGTTTCTGTTTTGTCAGGCAGGTCAGTGGCAACCTCTTCCTTCGTGCGTTTCAGCATGAATGGATATACCAGTTTTCTTAACTCCTCCGCTTTTTCCTTATCCTGGTACTTATCAATGGGCGTAGCATATTCCGTCCTGAAAAAGTCTGCATGGCCAAGCATACCCGGATTAAGGAATTCAAATTGAGAATACAGGTCAAAGGTATTGTTCTCGACCGGCGTACCTGTCATGGTCAGTCGGTTATGCGCATGCAACAGCCGCGATGCTTTGGAGGTGAGTGAATCCGGATTTTTGATGGCCTGCGCCTCGTCCAGGATAATGTAGTGAAATTCAAAATGCCGCAAGAGCTCTACATCACTCCGCATGGTACCATAAGTAGTCAGCACAATGTCGTACTCCCTGAAAAAATCAATATCCTTGCGCCGCGTCATACCCCGGTGCACATACAGGCTCAGGTCGGGTGTAAACTTTGCAGCCTCTGCCTGCCAGTTGAAAATTAATGTAGTAGGAACTACGACCAGGTTCGTATGATGTGGGTTGACATTTTTTTGTTTTTGTAAAAACGTGAGCATCTGTAACGTTTTACCCAAACCCATATCGTCAGCCAGGCAGCCTCCCCAGCCGAATTCATCCAGAAAGTGGATCCATTTGTAACCCTCTTCCTGATACTGCCGCAGCGTACCCTGGATATTATCAGGCAGGGCTACATTCGGTATTTGCTTAAAATTGAGCAGCTTTTGCTTTTTCTCCCACAATTCCCTGAATACATCCTCACTGTCGATCTCCGAAATAAGTTCGTCTATCAGCGAAAAATGGATCTTTGATAATCTGATACGATCGTCCTCCACTTTCCCGAACTGAAGAAGCGGCTGGATTTTGGTGATCCATTCATCCGGAAGTACACCCAGTGTTCCGTCTTCCAGCTGCACGTAGTTCTGCTTTTTCAACAATGCTTTCTTCGCATCTGCCAGGGTAACTTTTTGCGTGCCGAATGTGATTTCCAGCTGCATATCAAACCAGTCAATACCCGAAGAGGCCCGAACATTTACAACTGCCCTGTGCGGGTTAAAGCGCATTTTTTTCAGCTCTTTAAATCCGAGCAGCTCATGATGCTTCTTACCTGCTGCCTCCACAAAGCCGAACAACCACCCGTCTTTCATTACATGGTCAAACGGAATATAGAAAAACGGCTGCCCCAGCTGGTTCCCGAAAGAAGGATGCAATGATCTAAGCCACTCCCAAACCTCGTTCTCGGCATTGGTATTGCGCTGCTCAATGGTTATCCGGTTTTCATCAAAGCCGGTTCTTGTTTTGCGCAGATCGTGTAAAAATTCCTGCTCACTTCCATTTTCCTGCTCATAAACATAAGCAGGCACTATCAGCAGGTTTGCATCGTCTTCTTTAAGGTAAATGCGCGTCTTTTTGTAAGTCAATGACTTTGACTCGATCTCATGACGGGTCTGGAAAATAATATCAAACCGGCCTGTCAGCGGAACAATCCAGTCGCGCAGGAACTCTGATGAAAATTCCTTTTTGACGCGGACACGATAGCCGTTTTCACTCAGGTATGCTGCCATTTCGGCCTCGCTGATGCCTGCCCAGCGAAATAATGTATTTTCATTGTAAACCCCCAGCCAGAAACTATCCAGTGAGATCACCTTTTGCAACTCGATCGGGCTGCCGGGTTTGAGCTCAATGTAGGGGTTAAGCGTAATAAATTCCTTATCCTCCGTAAGCACGAAGAAAATCCTGACAGGCTCGCGGTGGAGCTGCAATTGTGTGAGCTGGTTGTTGCTGGTCACATAATCGCCGTCCGACAGGTACAGCCGCTCTGCATCGAGATCATTGAAAACGCGTATAATCTGCTTTCCGACGTAGTTCCGGGCTTCTAACCGCTGCTCAGGCGTAACATCGTCAAAATGCAGGTAAGCATTGTAAGCCCATCCCTGCTTGCGGATAAACTTTTGCAATCCTTCTTCCCAATGCTTGGCGATGCGCACCAGCCTGGCATCGGACTCGGTAAGTACCGGAATTTCGTCAGCAGCATAGTAGTGGCTTGATCCGCCTGCGATGTTCCGGATATTGGTAACCTTTTCAGATTTTGAGCTGAATTTGACCGAAAAAACCCCGAATCCTACATCAAGAAGGTGGTTTTTGCCTTTGGGCCAAAAAACAAAGATCGACATGCGGTCCTCGTCGTCCTGGGTACCCCCATTGCCTGATACATTGAACGTGACGGCTTGCTCGGGTAAAATCCGCTCACGCAGCATTTGCCAGTCCTGGTACGGACCTACTTTCTGCAAACCCGGGTCAAGCTTCACAAGGTACAATGCACCTTCTTCATCCAGCTTAAAGTCGAACTTTCCTTTGATCTGGTCGGCAAGCGAGTAGCCGTACTCGGCCAGCAATGCATTTTTTTCTGCTGTAAAATCCCGCATGACCTCAAACGCGCGTTCTCCAAGCTCTTCCTTCAGTTTGAGAAGTGCTGCCAGCTTGTGTTCACAGAGAGGAACCCATAACTTTTGTCCGCAAGTACAGGAAGTATGGATTTTGCGTGTACCGGAAATGCGTTCAAAGTGAACCTGGTTCTGGTGCCCGCTGTATTCGACAGTGCAGGCAGCTTTACCGTCTTTTGCATCCGTGATTTCAACCTGTGTGACTTGCTCCCGGTTTTTCCAGGTATCGTCCATTACAAGGTTCCGTAGCTGATTTTCCTTGATTTCTGCAAGTTCGATGTCCGAGCTTTCCATTTCGTGCAGTACCTGACGAATGCTGGGCATTTTGTCAAGAATATACAAAATAGCTGCTGCCCGGTGCTTGCAGAGGTTTCCGTTACCGTAGGGACATGAACATTCCGTAGATATCTGTGGTGTCAGAAAGTTACGGATGTGTATTTGGTAGTATTGAATGGAATAGTCGCTCTTGACCTTAAATTCCGCTATGCCGGGACCATTATAATCGAGCTTCGCAACTTTTAATCCACCGCTGCTATAAATGGAACGCCCTCTCGACAAAACATCCTTATCTGCCCTCTTCACTAGGTAGGCAGATAGCTTCTCCTTCTTTTCGTTTTCCATTTACCCTGCTGCCTTTTAAAAAACGCAAAAATACGGCATGTTTCTCTTTTATAGAAACGTAGAGGGCAGATATAGGAAGCTTATTGCACGTAGGGCTGATCAATAGGACCTATAAAAGGTGAGTAGGGAAGCGTATGATACGACTGAATTTGCGCGCCGACATTCGGGTAAAGGATCTTACCTGTCACTTCCGGCAGCGGCAGCCACACAATTTCGAGGGCAGTTGTCTGGCCGGGATCAAGTACCGGCTCGCCGGTGATGGTTGCTTCAAATACCATGTGCAGGGTCTCTTTCCGGGGTTCGGTCCAGATTACCTCTCCACAGCAAACCATGTTGCCTATGGTAGCCTCCACACAGATTTCCTCTCCAATTTCACGGACCAGTGCTTCCCGCAGGCATTCACCTGGATCCGGATTGCCGCCGGGCAATGCAAATACTTCCTGGTTGCCGTAGCAGTAGCGCAGTGTAAGTACTGCATGGTCTTTGATAATGAGTGCTGATGGCCGGACGTTCATGAGAGAAGTGTATGTACTTAGTTGATAATGACCATTTTTTCAATTAGTAACATAAAAATATGGATCACCTTAATGTGAATTTCCTGAATGCGGTCGGCATAGCCGAAGTGAGGGACACGGATTTCAACATCAGCCAGACCCGCGAGCTTTCCGCCATCTTTGCCCGAAAGGATGATGATTTTCATTCCCTTGTTTTTGGCAGCTTCCACTGCTTTGATAATATTGACCGAGTTGCCGCTGGTACTAAGCCCGAGCAGCACATCGCCCGGCTGTCCTAATGCCTCAATGTATCTTGAAAATACATATTCATAGCCATAATCATTGCTTACACAGCTCAGATGACTGACATCCGAAATGGCGATTGCCGGCAATGCCCGCCGGTTATCGCGGTAGCGGCCGGTAAGTTCTTCCGCAAAGTGCATGGCATCACAATGCGAGCCCCCGTTACCGCAGGACAGGACCTTGCCATTGTGAATGATCGCTTCCGCCATTAATCCGGCTGCATGCTCAATTTTTTCGAGCTGAGCAGGGTCACTTAAAAATCCGTCGAGCACTTTTTGTGCCTCGCTCAGCTCCTGGCTGATGATATGCTGGTAGTTCATGGGTTGATTACCTGTGATTGGCCCAAGTATACTAATTTTTTATTGCTCTCAGCACGTGGGTTTTTCTTCCCGGACCCTTGTGCCGCTCAACAGTAAAGCCTGCAGCGGCCAGTGCCCGCTTCACAATTCCTTTTGAAGAGTATGTAACCAGTACGCCGCCGGGCCGGGTTTGGGCTGCTATTTTGTGAAAAATGGTTTCGGTCCAGAGCTCAGGCTGTACTCTGGGATCAAACGCATCATAAAAAGTTACATCGAAAGTATCCGCAGCTGCAAACATTTCCAGTGTTGAATGCTCTTTCCGGAAGGTAAAAAACGGGGAGAGAGGATAATCTTCAGACCAGGGTGCCTGATGAATGTCTGCCAAGCCTTTTTGCCCGGTAATCGCATCGTAATTGAGGGAAAGTGCCTCGTCCAGGCTTACCGGGTAGGCTTCTACGGAAGTGTAGTAAACGGGTTTTTGGAGCTGATCAGCCAGCTTCCAGGCAAGAAATGCATTTAATCCTGTTCCCAGGCCCATTTCAAAGACCTTTACAGTACCGGCCGTACTTTCGAGAACGGGTTTGAGGCCGAGGTTTATGTAAATGTGGGTCGATTCTGCAACCGCCCCCTGAAGTGAATGGTATTGCTGGTTGAAGCGGGTGCTGTACAATGAGTGTGACCCATCTTCTGTCACGATGAGGCGTTCCAATAAAGCCGCTGTTTGGTTTGGCTCTAAATGTAATCAAATCATGCGCCTGAGCTTGATTTGTGTAAAGAAAATATCCCCTTTACGCTTCACCAGCAGGTCCACATTCTTACCGTCCCCACGTTGTAAAACCTTGTAAATATCACTTACATTGAGGTCGGCAGCGGCATGGTCGTCAATAAAAAGTAACTGGTCTCCTTCTGCCAATCCGGCCTTGGAAGCCGGTGAATCGGCTGCAATGTGGTTGACAATGTATGACCGGAAATTTTGTCCTTCGGCCCGTATTTCCATTCCGCTCATATCATGCTCAAACTTTTCCCGCATGCGGCTGCGTACGGGTTTCAGCACCATGTAGCCTTCCTGGTAGTTCATGGTAACTTTAAATCGGCGCAGGAGCTCGCAGCCGATGTTACCCTGCCGGGCACTGCCTTGCCGCAGCTTGGCACCGAATGCAATGCTGTCGGGAAATGAGGCAACAATGTTGTCCATTTCAAACCGGCCCAATTTTAGGCGGTCAATACGGCCCAGGTTTCCATTAATGACACCGTTCAACCCGCGTCCCAGCTGCGCCCGGATCACCTTCTGAGGAAGTTGGAAGGATTCTTTCGGTGTATTGTTCAGCAGCAGCGCATGGCCTGCACCGGTGTCAATCAGCACCCGGATAGGATGTTCACGACCGTCGGCAAAAAGCGTGACAGCGTCGGTAAAAGGTTTTGTATCCTCAATAATCAAAGGATGCCTGTCTCCCTTGCTGTTCTTGTACTTGTACCTGTCAGGCCGCATCAGGATGATTTCTTTTTTCGAAAAATCAATCGTTACTACGAAGTTGTTGAAGATCTCGTACCCGAAAATACCGTGGACCGGTACGCCCACATACTCCGACAGGTGTAAAAAATCATCTTCCAGAACCACAATGTTCTGGTGGTTGGCCCGCAGCCTTCCCATCTGGAGCTGATTGTCAATGGCCACATGCGCAGAGATGGACTTGCCCTCACCCGCTCCCGTCAGGTTGACTTTCCGGGTAAGGCGCAGCTTGTTGGCTTTCAGTACGTAGGGGTCTGTGATAATAATGGAACTTACACCGGTATCGAGTATAAACCGCAGTGAGTCAGTATCATTGATCTTTGCATACAGGATGATCAGGTTGGAATGCAGCTCAAAGGGAATGCGGGCAGACTTGTAATTGCGGTCGAGAAAGTAACCGTATTTTTCCTCAGATACAGGATGGTCTTTATCAGACCCGGCGAGTATTACGGCAGGGGTAAAAAGTGTGACCGTTAACAACAACCACATAGACGTTTTCATCGTGGCCTCCTTTCTTGGTTCTTTCGTTAGAAATATTCACATACACGCATTTAACACGTTGACTATAATAGGATTATTGGTCTGTTTATGATCTTCTGTGTTCATGGGCAATCACGTTGGCATTGCCCGGTCTATAAGGTAAAAGTAACTGATTTGAGCTTAAATAAACACAAAAAAATCTCGAATTTTACTTATTTCCTGTATTTGACATCAACGTTGATATATAATCATGGAAATGATGAAATAGTGGTAATTTTGTTGCGTTAAATGGCATTTTCTCACAATAAAAATTTTCACATGCGAAAGAAAATTGTAGCAGGTAACTGGAAGATGAACAAGCTTATGGATGAAGCAGTTGCGCTTACTTCGGAGCTTGTCAATATGGTAAATGATGAAGTTCAGGGTGACGTGAAAGTGATCCTTTGCCCACCCGCACTTTACCTGCCGGTTATCAAAAGATATATTGAAGATTCATCCCGTTTTGATCTTGCAGCTCAAAACTGCTCCGACAAGGTATCGGGCGCATTTACAGGAGAAATTTCTGCTGCCATGCTGCAATCTGCAGGGATCGGGTATGTACTCATCGGACACAGCGAGCGTCGTCAGTACTTCAATGAAAGCAATGCAGTACTGGCAGAAAAGGTCAACACGGCCCTGGCCAATGTTGTATCACCCATTTTCTGCTGCGGTGAGTCCCTGGAACAGCGCCAGAATTCGGATTACATTGGTTTTGTAAAAAATCAGCTGACCGAAAGCCTGTTTCATTTAACCCCCGAGCAACTGCAGGCGGTAGTGATCGCGTACGAACCCATCTGGGCGATTGGTACCGGGCTTACTGCCTCTGCCGAGCAGGCGCAGGAAATGCACGCAGCACTGCGCGGGCACATTGCTGAAAAATATGGGAGAGAAGTTGCCGAGGAAATCTCGATCCTGTATGGCGGGAGCGTCACAGCTGCCAGCGCAGCGGAGCTCTTTGCTTCCCCGGATATCGACGGTGGACTGGTGGGAGGTGCTTCCCTCAAATCGCGGGAGTTTACCAACATCATCAAGGCTCGCTAAGCCAAGCGTACCTGACAGCCGCAAGGCCTGCCGACGATCATCGGCAGGCCTTAATACTGTATTAGTTATCAAGAATCACAAATTCAACACGGCGGTTTTTCTTGCGCTCCTCTGCACTGCCCTGGGTCAGCGGGCGCGTGGCTCCATAACCTTTGGCCTCTATCCGGTCGGCACTTACGCCTTTTCCGGTAAGATAGTCCCGCACGGACTCGGCGCGTTTGCGCGAGAGTTCCAGGTTTTTATCAAAATCACCTACATTGTCGGTATGCCCCTCCACCCGGATGCGGATAGAAGGATTGTCTTTCAGTACGCCCACCAGCCTGTCGAGCTCAGGGAATGATTCCGGCAAGAGTGTGAACTTGGAGGTTTCAAAGTAGATGTTAGGCAGGTTTACGGTTTCGCCGGCAGTAAGCGGTGCCAGGTAGATATCATTGTCAAACATAGTTATGCCGGAAGAATCCGCCGGAGAGATGCGGACGGTCTGTCCATAAAAACCTTTGGCACTGATACGCAGCTCATAGCTGCCCGCAGGGTCAACCCCGACCCGGTACTTGCCCGAGGACGAGCTGATTTCGAGCGAATCCCCTTTTTCCACATACGAGATCCTGGCACTTACCGGCTGCCTGGTTTTGGCATTGAAGACCGTTCCCCTGATTACAGCCATACTATTGTCCGGTGCAGCGGGAGCAGGTGTTGCCGGGGGCGTAATAGTTACTGGTTTTTTGGCCGGTGGCGTGGCTTTAGTGCCAGCCCTGGCACTTCTGGCTGCTGACTTCTTTTCAGGATTGGTGATGTGGATGCCATAGAAATTCCAGGATTGTGATCCTGCGGAACTTCTTCCTTCGTAAAAATCAAAAATCTCGATACCCGGCGTCAGTCTTTCAAAATAAGCAACAAAATTGACGGTTTCGCCGGGTGCTACATTCTTTCGGGTCGGGTCAGTGGGGATATTTTCGGCTTTGATAAGCTTAAATTTCTTTTCAATTTCCCCGGGTTTGTAGAGGCGGGTTTCAGGGTCGAGCCAGATCTGGCTTGCACCCGGCATCAACTGGTCGGGCAGGCCAAACAATTTCAGCTGCGATTTTCCCGGCTTTTCTGTAAACTGTAAATGAATGATGGTTTGACTATCGGTCAGCTCTACTCTCTTGATTTTCACGTAGGTCGCCGACTGCTCTTCTACCTTGGGATTTTCAGTAACCTGCGCACAGGCAGCACTCACTGAAAGCCAGATGAAGCAAAAGAAACCGGAAAGCAACTTAGGGTTCATAACTGTTGACGGATGGTTTTAAAATCAAATAACAGCAAGAACGCAGGTAAGAGGCAGGATAGTTTGTTAAAAATTGTTAAACACCAAAGTTAAACCCTTTCAGGAAATATAAGCTGACCAGAACTGGGGATCGTAGCGCTCCCAGGCGTGACAGGCAAAAGGCAGTTTGTGACCGGTCAGTTCGAAGGTAGCAGCCGGGCTTTTTTCAAATGCAAAATGCAATGCCTCCCGCCACTCCGGCAATTTCAAAAATAGCTTCATCGGCAACAACCGCGTGGATTCCTGTGAAAAAAGCATATCCTCATTACCTTTCCAGGCCGGGTAAAAGCGGTTGTAAATTTGGAGATAGCGGATGATGGCAGGAATACGCCGGAGCGAAAGGCCTCCATTGAAAACCACCCGCCTGCCCGACAGCCCTTTCGCCATGATATGGGCCTGGGCACCCGCTAATGCATTAAATGCAGGCTGATGAAGAGACGGTGCACCGATATAGTCATACCCCTTGGCACACCATTCCGCGAGCTCGTTCCTGAACACGTAAGCATCGAGCTGGTAAATCAGGATGTATTCAAATGAGGAAAAAAGCTGGTAAAAACCGACTGACGTAAGCAAACTGTTGTAAGCTGCAATGCTTTCAAAAGACGCATCATCAAGCGATAAGATATCAAGTGTCGGGTATTGATCCTGCAATTCCTGTACATCCAGCCTGTGCGGCTTTATGATTTTTACAGGATAATGCCCAAGCACCGCTATGCACTGCCGCAGCGATAATGCTTCATTCGCTGATAGCGGGTACTGGTATACCGGAATGATCACCGCAGCCGAAGTGCCAGGTTTTTTCACGTTTAAATGAATATTTATTCGAGTAAATCGCCGATGGCAGGTAGCCACCAGTCTTTACTGCTGAAACGATAATAGCCGCGGATCAGCTGATTGACAATCGGTGTCACACGCTGGTACCTCTTCTCGGGCAGTGACGCCCGGCTGTAAAAGTGTTTCTGTGAAAGATGGAGCCTTGCCAGCTTTTCCCTGGGCACAAATGGTACCGACCTGAGGAGCATGTACAGATCATGCAGCTTACCGGCTTTTTCCCGCAGCGGCAGCAGCTTTTGCTCACGTTCCCTCGTAAATCTGTCTTTCAGCTGCACCTTCTCCATTTTAGCCCCAAACCCTACCTGCTGGCTCGAATGCACGCGGTAGGAGATCAGGGTGTCTGCAATGAAATCAATTTTGTTCTGCAGGCTGAGGAGCATTGCAATCCATGCGTCGTGGATCAGGTCGGGAACGTGGGTAGGAAAAGGAGTGAGCCTTTCGAGTGCAGATTTCCGCAAAGCCAGCGTAGCGCCCGTTACCACAAACCCATGGAACAGAATCTCATGCGGCTTGCCGTCTGTCCATTGCTTTTGGCTTACTTCATCAAACTCAATTTCCTGCCAGATGGTCCGCCCCGTAGGTTGGGAATCATCATTAACCATCATCGCATCCGAAAATACGGCATCAATATCTGGGTGAGTATCGAGGTAATTTTTTTGTACACTTACCTTGTCGGCCCGCCAGATATCGTCCTGGTCGCACAGGAATATAAGGTCACCACTGCATAGGGAGAGGCACTTTTCGAAGTTCCTGGTAGAGCCCAGATTCTGCTCATTAATATGAATCTGTACAGGAAAGGAGACTGTTTTTGCAAAATCCCGGATGATCTGCACGGTGGAATCCGATGACCGGTCGTCGCACACAATCAGCTCGTCAACTGGTACCGTCTGCCCTGCAATGCTCTTCAACTGCTCAGGCAGGAACCGCTCGCCGTTGTAAGTGCACATAGCTACTGAAACCATACAAATCGTAATCTAAAAGGGCTGCAAGTTAGTGCCGAAATACGGTTTTGAGAAATCAGCACATCATTTCGGGTCAGGGTTGCGGAGTATTGCATCATCGAGTTCAACCACCTTCCGGTCCACGGCCCATTGCAGCATTTCCGAGTAGGGTGCTGCTTCCCGGTAGTATACCAGGGCTGTGCCAGGGTCTTTTTGCCAGCGTTTGATTGTCTGCACCAGCCCGGTATTTGTCTTTTCAAGCTCGCGCAGATTGTTATAGTACACAACGCCCCAAAGTACAACAGACGCAAAGACAATCGGGTTAATCCATTTTTTTCGTAAAATCTTCAAATCAAGCCCAATCAGGAACAGGAGTACCGGAATACTGGCGGTAAAAAACATGTACCTTGGTGCAATGCCGCCCGCTGCTTTGGTGTCAAACCTGGATATAGATATGATGAGGCCCGTCAGGATGGGCAGCGTTAGCAGGCCGTAAAGCAACGGGTTACGGAATGCATAGCCACTCCGCAGCAGCCACAGCCAGAACACAAGTACAGCCAGCCCGGCACCCATGCAAAGAATGATGTTGGGTACCTGTCCGGCAGCCGGATTGATATAGATAAAGCTGCCCAGAAAAGTAAAAAACAGCCGTGCCATCCAGTCTATACGGAAGGGCACTACCTTGGCCGCACTTTCGGGCATGTGCAGGAAGGTTAGCAGGGAAAGTATCGCCGAAACCAGGAGCCAGCTGTACAGCATTGTTTTTTTCTTTTGTACAAAAAGTAAAAAAGCACCGACCGGAAGTACCAGAAATCCGTTTCCGAAAGTAAATACTGCAATAGTAGCCGCAGCCAGGGCCGCTGCAAAATGCCCGCTAAATGCCCTGGTCGAACGATCGAGCAGGAAGAGGCTGAGAAATGAGAAGAAAAATACCGTATAATGCTGTATTCCGCCCCAGTAATAGAATGTTACCTGCCAGAAAGCCAGTCCGAACAGGAATGTGACCGCAAAAAGTACATTTCCTGCATTGAGCAACCCATTGCGGCGCATGATGGCGAGCATGAGCCCAAAAAATCCGAATAAAAAGCAGTTCTGAAAATAAACCAGGTGTGCAAAGCTGAGCTTGTGAAAAATGGCGTAATAAAGGGCAGCAGCTGATTTGGAGATCAGGATACGATGCTCATTGTGCCGGCTGAAGAGCGTTGCAGCCTTTTCGCCGACCGTGGTGTTTTCAAAATAAAACTTCCGGATGAATGCCAGCGTCGTGTCGTAATCATCAAAAGAAGGCAGGCCGGGGGTGTGCTGTAAAAGGGTAAAAAGGAAGGTGAAAACAAGGGCAATACATAAAGCTATCGATGGATATTTGGGCATATCTGATATTTTTGTCAAAAAACTTTATGGCTTCCTGGGGCTCATAAAGTTAAGGTCAGAAGTCGGATTTCTGAATTTTAATTACCAAATACACCTTAATGGCTTTACCCGATCAGCTTAAAAAAGCGGTAATTCAGATGCCCGCGAAGGAAAAGGACAAGCTGCTGCTGCGGCTGATTGCGAAGGATAAGGCGCTGGTTGACAAGCTGCACTTCGAGCTGATTGAAGACAGCGCAACCATACCGGAGAGGCGTGAGGAGCTGACATCACGCATCATCAGAATTTCAAAATTCAACCAGAACACACCCGGCTGGGTACTGGCCGACATACGCGGGCTGAGTTCTGATATTGCCTACCATGTAAAGGTGACCAAAGACAAGCAGGGCGGCCTGGAACTGAACCTGCTGCTGCTCAACACCTTCCTGGAAACACACCGCGATACGCTCAAAACCTATTCGAGCCGCGCTGATCCGTGTGCATTGTACATCGCCAAAAAAGCACAAACCGTCGTAAACGGACTCAATCGCCTCAACGAAGATTACAGGTTCGATTATTTAGAGGATGTGAACCGTATGCTGAAGGCTGTATTCAGCCTGTGTTCAAAGCAGTACGCACGCCAGCTCGAACTGCCCGAAGTGTGGCACATTTGAGCAAAACTTGATACCGGGTCTATGAGAAAAGTTGCCTTGCTCATTATTGATGCACAGTTTGATTTCTGTAATCCTGCGGGTACCCTGTACGTACCGGGTGCTGAAAAGGACGTGGAGCGCATAGCCGCCCTGATCGCACTGGAAGGTGAAAAGATCGACAGCATTTTTGTGACGCTGGATACGCATCGGGTGCTGGATATCGCACACCCGCTGTTTTGGGAAGATGCCAACGGAAACACAGTAGCGCCATTTACATTGATTACCGCTGATGCCGTAAAAGCCGGCAGATGGGTGCCGCGCTACCACTACGAGTATGTGCTCACATACCTGGAAAAGCTGGAAAGTGAGGGAGCATTCGGGCATTTCATCTGGCCGGAGCATTGTCTTGTCGGATCAAAAGGAGCTGCACTGGACGATACCGTGCTGAGTGCGGTACTCGCCTGGACCCATCGTACAGGCAAAGACTACACGGCCATTGTAAAAGGTACCAACCCGCTGACCGAGCATTTCGGGATTTTCAGGGCGCAGGTACCTGTGGAGGGAGCACCCGAAACCAGTCTCGACCAGGCGCTGCTGGCTTCGCTTGGTACGTTTGATGAAATACTGATTGCCGGAGAAGCCCGCTCGCATTGCGTGGCAACCAGCATTGATCAGCTTCTGAAATATGTCCCTGAATTGGCTCCGAAAGTGAAAGTACTGACCGACTGCATGTCGGACGTAACCAACTGGGGCCACCTGGCCGATCCCATCTTTGCGGATGCATCAGAAAAGGGAATGGTTTTTACAACTTCCACAACTGCATTGCGGAATGGGTAAACCCATCGCCAGGCTCCTGAATCATTAAACTAAATACCCCGGCTTTTGGTTAGTAAAAGGATAGGGCTGCCGCCGGTAGCCCTCGTTTTTTCACCTGATTTTTTATGACGAACTCACCCGTAAAGCGGATTGAAGCTTCCCGATTTGATGATCTTGACCCCAGAAAATACATTCTGATCAAAGGTGCCAAGGTCAATAATCTTAAGAATGTTGACATAGCAATACCCAGAAACAAGCTGGTGGTCGTGACCGGGCTCTCGGGCTCGGGAAAATCATCCCTGGCTTTTGATACCCTTTTTGCCGAAGGCCAGCGGATGTACGTGGAAAGTCTGAGCAGCTATGCCAGGCAGTTTCTCGGACGTATGGAAAAGCCTGAGGTGGAGTATATCAAAGGGATTTCGCCGGCCATCGCCATTGAGCAGAAGGTGAATACCAGGAACCCGCGCTCAACTGTGGGGACTTCCACCGAAATTTATGATTACCTGAAACTTCTTTTCGCACGGGTAGGGCGCACGTACTCGCCGGTGTCCGGTGAAATAGTGAAAAAAGATGCCGTGACCGACGTGGTCAACTTCATACTCGGGCATGAAGAGGGCAGCCGGGTAATGGTACTCGCGCCTTTGCTGGTGCGCGAGGGCCGTACACAGCAGGAGGAACTTACCATTCTGCTTTCCAAAGGCTACAACCGCATTGAGCTCAATGATGAGGTTGTGGCGATTGAAGAAGTACTTGAAAAGCCGGAAGCTTATGCCCAGGCAGGTAACCGTATCAACATTGTGGTAGACCGGGCCGGTGTCCGGCACGACGATGAAGATACGCAGTACCGCCTTTCGGATTCGGTGCAGACTGCCTTTTTTGAAGGAGAAGGAGATTGCATGGTGCAGGTAGTGGGTGGCGAAAGAAAGTTCTTTTCGGATCGGTTTGAGCTTGACGGAATAATTTTCGAGGAGCCGAGTGTCAATTTGTTCAGTTTCAATAATCCTTATGGCGCTTGTAAAAGGTGTGAGGGTTTTGGTAAAATCCTGGGTATTGACCCGGACCTGATCATTCCCGACAAAAACCTTTCTGTATACGAAGGTGCTATTGCACCCTGGCGTTCTGAAAAGATGAGTGAGTGGCTGGTGCCTCTTGTGCGCAATGGTACCAAATTCGACTTCCCCATTCATCGTCCGTATAAAGATCTTACACAGGCTCAGAAAGACCTGCTCTGGACCGGAAACCAGTACTTTCAGGGGATCAATGCATTTATTGCCGAAATCGAAACACAGACTTACAAGATCCAGTACCGGGTAATGCTGTCGCGGTTTCGAGGCCGTACCACCTGTCCTGACTGCCGGGGCTCGCGCCTGAGAAAGGATGCGTCGTACGTGAAAGTAGGCGGCAAGTCTATTACGGATCTGGTATTAATGCCCATCGCCGAGGTTTCGACATTTTTTGCGACCCTCACCCTCAATGAGCATGAGCGCGAGGTAGGACGCCGGGTTTTGGTAGAAATCCAGAACCGCCTGGAATACATGATCCGAGTAGGCCTGGGTTATCTTACACTCAACCGGCTGACCAGTACACTTTCCGGAGGTGAATTTCAGCGGATCAAGCTGGCTACTTCCCTCGGAAGTGCATTGGTAGGGTCCATGTACATTCTGGATGAGCCCAGTATCGGATTGCATCCGAGGGATACGAAGCGCCTCGTAGGTGTTTTGGAATCTCTGCGTGACCTTGGAAATACGGTGATTGTGGTAGAGCACGAGGAAGAAGTCATGCATGCAGCCGACCAGATCATCGACATTGGTCCGGAAGCCGGCACCGGGGGCGGACATGTTGTTTTTCAGGGAAGCTGGGAAGATATCAGGGAGTTGGGCAATGAGGACCAGGAAGAACAAACCGAATTTCCATCACATACGCTGGACTTCCTCCTGGGCAAAGAAGACATTCCTCTGACTAAAATCAGGAGAAAACCATTGCATTTTCTCGAAATTAAAGGTGCCAGAGAAAACAACCTGAAAGACCTTGATGTAAAAATTCCGCTGAATGTACTGACCGTGGTCACAGGAGTGAGCGGCTCGGGTAAGTCGACGCTCATCCGCAAGGTTTTTTATCCTGCACTGATGCGCACCAAAGGCGAGTTCAGCGAAGACGTGGGCAAATTTGATGAGCTCAGCGGCAGTATTGACAGGATTGAAGCCATAGAAATGATCGATCAGAACCCGATCGGGAAATCGTCGCGGTCTAATCCGGTTACTTACATCAAAGCCTACGATTACATCCGCCAGATGATGGCCGACCAGCCACTATCGAAAGCCAGGGGCTACAAGCCTTCCCATTTTTCATTTAATGTGGACGGGGGCCGCTGCGAGGTTTGTCAGGGTGAGGGCCAGGTCAAAATCGAAATGCAGTTTATGGCCGATATATACCTGACCTGTGAGGGATGCAATGGAAAACGCTTCAAACAGGAAATACAGGAAGTACGCTATCAGGACAAAGACGTGGCTGCAATCCTCGACATGACGGTGGATGAAGCCATCGAATTTTTCAGGGATGTGGAGCCGAAACTGGTCGAAAAACTGCTGCCTTTGCAGGAAGTAGGGCTGGGTTATGTGGGTTTGGGCCAGTCGTCCAATACTTTGTCCGGCGGGGAGGCACAGCGTGTAAAGCTGGCGTCATTCTTAGGAAAAGGCAGCAGCAGCAAAGGGAAGACGCTCTTTATCTTCGACGAACCTACCACGGGCCTCCATTTTCATGATATCAAGAAGTTGCTGAAAGCGATCAATGCATTGGTGGAGCAGGGTGACACCGTGATCATCATTGAACATAACATGGAGGTGATCAAGAGTGCGGACTGGATCCTGGATCTCGGGCCGGAAGGTGGCGACGGCGGCGGGTACCTCACTTTTGCAGGTACACCCGAAGAAATGATCAAACTTTCCGGGAATTACACTGCTGACTTTTTAAAAGAAAAAATACCGCATTGATGCCGCTCCGGATTGAAGGTGTAGCCTGATCGTTTTTCAGGAGAGTAGTTATTTTAGAGTATGATATTTGTTCAAAAAGCTTATTCAGTCTGAAATAACGTCTGTTTTTATGAAACTATACAAAACTCAAAACGGCATTTTGCTTGAAAAAAGCGACCTTTTCTACCGTCTGCACCAGACAGACTGGGATGAGGTCGTCAACCGCGATAACCTGTACGACTGGCTCGAAATCCATTCAGCCGATCTCATTCCGCTGACATTTACGGATGATATCCCGATGCCTGAGCTGCTGGCGCCGATCGGTTCGCAGGAGGTGTGGGCGTCAGGCGTTACTTACTACCGCAGCCGCACAGCACGGATGGAAGAGTCGGAAGTTGCCGGAGGAGGTTCTTTTTATGACAGGGTTTACGAGGCAGAGCGGCCCGAGTTGTTTTTCAAATCATCACCTGCGCGGGTAGTAGGTAATCATGGTACGGTACGTATCCGGCGCGACTCGTCCTGGAATGTCCCCGAGCCTGAACTGACGCTTTTTGCTTCGTCTACGGGAACGCTGGTGGGTTATACCATCGGCAACGATATGAGTTCAAGGAGCATTGAAGGAGAGAACCCCCTGTACCTGCCGCAGGCCAAAACCTACACCGGCAGCGCTGCATTGGGTCCCTGCCTGTATGTACCCGAATATGCATTGCCCGAGGATACAGTCATTGACATTGCAATTGTACGTGGCGGCACCGAAGTATTTGCAGGAGAAGTTACGCTCGCGCAAATGAAGCGGAAGGCAGACGAGCTGCTTAAATTCCTTTTCAGGGAGCTGGATTTTCCGCAGGGTGCGTATTTGATGACGGGTACAGGCATTGTACCGGAGTCTGATTTCACACTGGAAAAAGGCGATATAATCCACATTTCAATCGAACCCATCGGTACCCTGACGAATGTCGTGGGGTAAAATAAAAAAGAGCTGAGGCGCACCGCCTCAGCTCTTTTTGTTGGTCTGTTACCTGGCTCAGCTCAGGGCAGGATACCCAACGAATGCATATACCACACATTTAACCATTTCAACAAGCTTGGTAACGATCGTCTTGTCGGTTTCCGCGGCTGCTTCCTTGTTAAAAAATGATTCGGGACCTTCTTCGAGTACACGCTCATTCAGCGTAGTTGCCTTGCTGATAACTTTGTTCTGACCGGCTGAAACCTGGTTTTGGGGTTTCACTTTCCAGGTCCGCGCCTTTTTTACTGCGGGCTTTTCCGCAGGAGCGTAAACACCCTGCAGCTTTTTGTGGGCTACAAACATATTGTGTGAATACCCGGTAGCACCTGCGTGAAGGCTGAAAAGTAAAAAGATAATAAACAATTTAACAGTTTTCATGGCTCAGCGTTGTTTCAGTCGTTCAGAAATCAGTGTAACTAATTGACTCTACAAATATATATGTTTCATTAGGTATCTTGCAATACATAGTACCTTGTTTTTAACAAAAATTATGAAATTTTTTTATCAGGTACTTTTTGCAGGTCAGCCGCCGGTTTACAGATGTGAAGTTACCTTCAAACGTTGCAGCTGAGAAATAAAAAATGATGAAGCGGGGTGAATGATGCCTGAAACAAAGTATGATCCCGATGAAACGTAAAATGCCAGATCGGAGACCTGGCATTTTGATATAATAAAAAAGACGTAATTACTTCTCCCTGAAGAACATCGTGATAGGTACGCCTGAAAAATCAAAGTTTTCCCGCATACGATTTTCGAGGTAACGCTTGTACGGTTCCTGAACATACTTGGGATGACTTGAAAAGAACACGAAGGTCGGCGAGGGGGTAGGCAACTGGATCATGTACTTGATATTGATGTACTTACCCCTGTGTGCCGGCGGCGGATATTTTTCAATTTCAGCCTGCATGACGTCGTTCAGCTTGGAAGTCGAGATCTTCTTCGTCTTGTTCTGGTACACTTCCATTGCTTTTTCCATTACCTGGTGTATGCGCTGCTTTTCTACCACCGAAGCAAAGATGATCGGCATGTAGTTCATGGGCGCCAGCTTTTCCAGCAGGTTTTTCTTGTAAGCATCGGCCGTTTTAGAATCCTTTTCTACAAGGTCCCATTTGTTGACCATGATCACGATCCCTTTTTTCGCTTTATCGGCTTGTCCGATGATGTTCATGTCCTGGCCTTCAAGTCCCAGTGTAGCGTCCAGCAGTACAATCACCACATCAGACTCTTCCATGGCTTTTACGGAGCGCAGTGTGGAGTAATATTCAATATCCTCTTTTACGCGTGATTTGCGGCGGATTCCCGCCGTATCGGTAAGGATAAATTCCATCCCGAATGCCTTGTAATGCGTGTGGATCGCATCGCGGGTGGTGCCGGCGATATCGGTTACAATGCTCCTGTCGGTACCGGTCAGTACGTTCAGGAATGATGATTTGCCTACATTCGGACGGCCCATGATCGCAATGCGCGGAATACCCTGCTCAGGATTTTCAACGCCTGCCGTATCAAAGTGTTTGATCACCTCGTCCAGCAGCTCGCCCGTACCAAAGCCTGTCTGCGCAGAAATCGCAAAGATCTGTTCGCCCAGTCCCAGTTCGTAAAACTCCGCTGCCGACTGGTAGCGTTCGGTTGTTTCGGCCTTGTTGGCTACGAGATACACCGGCTTTTTGAACCGGCGCAGCACGTTTGCAAAATCCTTGTCAAGATCGGTCAGGCCCGTCATGGTATCTACCATAAACAGCACCACGGTCGATTCCTCAATGGCAAGCTCCACCTGATCGCGGATCGCGCCTTCAAATATATCTTCCGAGCCAACTACGTAGCCGCCCGTATCTATAACTGTAAAATACTGATCAGTCCATTCCCCGTAACCATAATGGCGGTCGCGGGTAACACCGCTCTGGTTGTCCATAATCGCCTTGCGGCTTTCGGTGAGGCGGTTGAATAATGTGGATTTCCCGACATTCGGCCGGCCCACAATTGAAATAATATTTGTCATTACTTAGCTTTTAAATAGTCCGGACAAGCTGCGAAGCCTGTCCTTCGGTCTTTTTGTTTATAAAAAATTAATCATTGTTGTTATATCCGAACTGCCGGAGCTTGTTCTCCTTGCTGCGCCAGTCGGGCTCTACCTTTACATGCTGCTCAAGGAAAACTTTCTTGCCGAAAAATGCTTCCAGGTCCTGGCGGGCCTGAATGCCTATTTTTTTCAGCATTTCACCTTTCTCACCGATAATAATACCTTTCTGACTTTTGCGCTCCACAAGGATCTCGGCACGGATCACGATGATATCCTCCTTCTCCTTGAACTCGCTGACAACCACTTCGGAGCTGTAAGGAATTTCCTGCCGGTAGTTCAGAAATATCTTTTCGCGGATAATTTCGGAAGCGAAAAAACGCTCAGGCTTGTCGGTTAGTTCGTCTTCATCAAAATAGGGTGGGTGAAAAGGAAGGCGGGTTATAACAGCATCAAAAAGGGTCTGGATGTTAAATTGTTCCAATGCCGAAATGGGCACGATTGCAGCAGGATCCACCTCATTCTGCCACTCTTCCATTTTCAGCTTCACATCCGCTTCATTGGAAAGATCCGTTTTGTTAAGGACCAGGATAACCGGCGACGCGGTTCTGGACAGCAGGGGAAGTACTTCATGCCCGGCAGCTTTCTCACCAATTTCCACCACAAACAATACCATGTCCGCATCTTCCAGCGAGCCCTTTACAAAGGTCATCATGGAGTCATGCAACTTGTACGAAGGCTTCATCACGCCGGGTGTATCCGAGTACACAAGCTGAAAGGGAACATCTTCGTGCGTTCCGTTAAGGATACCCATAATCCGGTGACGGGTAGTTTGGGCTTTAGATGTGATAATGGACATTTTTTCGCCCACCAGCACATTCATCAGGGTCGACTTCCCGACGTTGGGCTTTCCAATAATGCTCACAAACCCTGCCCGATAGCTGCGAAATGGAATATCTGGTTCTGTTGATTCACTCATGTAAGTGTCAAAAAGCGGCTCCGCTTTTACTTTTTTTATTTTTTTTACAAAAGTAGTTGTTTTTTCCCAAACGGCCGTGTATGTTTGCACTCCCATTCACCAACACCGCGGGATGGAGCAGTTGGTAGCTCGTTGGGCTCATAACCCAAAGGTCGCTGGTTCGAGTCCAGCTCCCGCTACACCGAAAGCCACTTGAAAAAGTGGCTTTTTTTATTTTTAGCACTTTCGGGAAGATGCTGGCACCGTCCTGTTTTTATCCGGTAAAAGTTTCTGTAACAAAAAAATACCCCCGTAAAGCAACTGACTTCGCAGGGGTATTTTTTTGTTACAGAAACCTATTTTCTATCATCCGCATTTGGAGGAGCCGCAGTCTTTGCAGGTAAGACAGCCTTCCTGGTACATCAGGTTGGTGGAGCTGCAATTGAGGCATTTTTGTCTGGCAGCCTCGGTACCGTCGGGAATGTAGCGTTTCAATGCGCGCGCCACGCCCGCTTTCCAGGTGTTGATCGCTTCATCAAGCTGAAGGCTGCTGATCAGGTCTACTACCTTTTCAATGGGCATGCCATGGCGCAGGGTACTTGATATCAGTTTTGCATAGTTCCAGTACTCAGGGTTAAACTTGTACGATAGCCCTTCAATGGTCGTCTTATAGCCCCGTGCATTTTTGTATTGGAAATCATACCGGGAGCTTCCGTCATTTTCCCGGTTTTTGATGATCAAACCTTCATTTACCCAGCGCGGCAGCAGGATACCATCGTCATCATCGGCGAAGCCTGTAAATATTTCATAAGGCCGGCCGTCAAGAATGCCGATGAATGCAATCCACTTGTCCTTTTTGTTTTGAAAACGAACAATATCAGCTTCCAGCACCTGCGGACGCTCGGTAGGAAAAGGCGCCAGGGCAGCAGCTTCCGCCTTGTCTTCTTTTTCCGATGCGGCAATCAGCACGCCGGAGCGTGAGCCGTCGCGGTACACGGTTACGCCTTTGCAGCCTGCTTTCCAGGCTTCAAGGTAACATTCGCCGACCAGCTCTTCGGTCACATCATTGGGCATGTTGATCGTCACGCTGATCGAATGATCTACCCATTTCTGGATCGCGCCCTGCATCTTCACCTTTTTCAGGTAATCCACATCATTGGAAGTTGCCTTGTAGTAGGGCGATTTTTTGACAAGTTCGTCAAGCTCTTTCTGGCTGTAATTGCGCGTAATATCGTAACCATTTACCTCCATCCATTGCCTGAACCGGTGGTGAAATACGATGTACTCTTCCCAGGAATCGCCTACCTCATCCACAAAGTCCACCCGCACGTCCTTATCATTGGGATTAACTTTCCTTCTTCTTTTATAAACCGGCAAAAACACCGGCTCAATGCCCGAAGTGGTTTGTGACATCAGGCTTGTGGTACCAGTGGGAGCAATGGTCAGCAATGCAATGTTTCGGCGGCCGTATTCAAGCATTTCATAGTACAACTGTGCATCTGCTTCTTTCAGGCGCAGGATAAATGGATTGTTTTTCTCCCGCTCGGAGTCAAAAATGGTGAAAGCACCTCTTTCGCGGGCTGTATGTACCGAGCTGCGGTAAGCTTCCAGCGCCACTGTTTTATGTATTTCTACCGAAAAGCTTGTTCCTTCGTCGCTTCCGTAGCGCAGGCCCAATGCCGCCAGCATATCACCTTCAGCCGTAATGCCGATCCCTGTCCGGCGGCCTTCGCGGGCTTTGGTTTGTATGTTCAGCCAAAGGTTGCGTTCAACGCGTTTCACTTCTTCCTCTTCCGGATCTTCCTCAATTTTCCGCAGGATCGCATCCACTTTTTCAAGTTCCAGGTCGATGATATCGTCCATCATCCGCTGGGCTGCGCCAATGTGCTTTTTAAACAGGTCCCAGTTGAATTTTGCACCCGGTGTAAATGGGTCTTCCACGTAAGAGAACAGGTTGATGGCCAGCAGGCGGCACGAATCGTAAGCGCAAAGCGGGATCTCGCCGCATGGATTGGTGCTGATGGTGCGGTAGCCCAGGTCGGCGTAGCAGTCCGGTACCGACTCGCGGATAATGGTGTCCCAGAACAGGATTCCCGGCTCGGCAGACTGCCAGGCATTGTGCACGATTTTTTTCCAGAGGCCTGCCGCGTCAATTTCTTGCTTGTGGGTGGGTTCCGGGCTGTCAACAGGGTATTGCTGTACGTAAGCTCCGTTGGAGTCCACAGCACGCATGAACTCATCGTCAATCCGTACGGAAACATTGGCGCCGGTCACTTTGCCCTGTTCCAGCTTGGCATCAATGAACTTTTCGGAATCGGGATGCCGGATTGCCACAGAGAGCATTAATGCGCCCCGCCTGCCATCCTGCGCTACTTCACGGGTGGAATTGGAAAAGCGCTCCATAAACGGCACAATACCGGTTGATGTAAGCGCAGAGTTTTTGACCGGAGAGCCTTTCGGGCGGATGTAGGAGAGGTCGTGACCCACACCTCCGCGGCGCTTCATCAGCTGCACCTGCTCCTGATCGATCTTCATAATACCGCCATAGGAATCGGAATTTCCATTATTACCGATCACGAAACAGTTGGACAGGGAGGCAATTTGATAGGGATTGCCAATGCCTGTCATGGGACTGCCCTGCGGAATGATGTATTTAAAATCTTTTACCAGATCAAAGATTTCATCCTCGCTCAGCGGATTCGGATATCGTTGCTCAATGCGCGCGATCTCACCCGCGATCCGGTGATGCATATCGTCCGGTGTACGCTCGTAGAGGTTTCCATAAGAGTCTTTCAGTGCATATTTATTCACCCAAACGCGGGCTGCAAGGTCGTCTCCCCTGAAATATTGAAGTGAAGCCTGAAATGCTTCGTCGGTAGTGTAGGTACGCTCTGTTGGTGAAGATTTTACGGATTCCATAAGCGTTTATGTGCTGAGTTTTGTGTCAAATGTATTTAAACAAATATAGAAAATTGGTAAGGCAGATGAGCATTAAAAAATAGAATGTTCACAATCTACTTTCATAAACAATTGAAATACAGAATAATATTTGTAGTACTATATAAAAAAGTTTACTAAAACTTAGAACATGCTTTTGCAGCAGCGTACAGGTGTTTCCATTTTCCTGGAACAAAAAAGACCGGCTTATGGAAGCCGGCCATTTCTCATTACTATGGCGAAATTTATTTTTTGATCACAGTATCTTCAATCAGGCGGACCCAACCGGGTAATTCGGGCAGGCCGGGCTTGCGTTTACCGAAAAACTGGTTGAACATGACCCCGTCCTTATCAATAAGCTCAATACCCGTAACAACACCATCCTCGGTGGGCTTTCTCACCACCCAAGCCTGGTCGATAGCATCCTGCCGCAGATGCAGGTTGAAGTCCGGGTCCATGATGTTGAGCCAGGGACCCATCACAAATATTTTGTTGATCGGGCCGGTATGGATCTGGATGCAGTTCTGATTGGACACAAATACCATAATTGGCACCTGCCGCTCCGAGGTTCCTTCAAACACCGCTTTCAGACTTTCGGGTTGGATCTGCCAGGCGTAACCCTGGGGTGCATTGCGCAATGCCTGACTGCGCGACAACTTGTACTTGCGCAGCAATGTGAAGAAATCATGCGTGTCTTTGAGGGCCAGCCACTCCTGCTGAAATGCCGCTTTGTCCAGCGCAGGCTCCTCTATTTGTTCAGCGGCACTTTCAGGTTTTTCTTTTACAAAAAGGTTTACATCCTGATCCTCGGCCCTGTATCTGGCTACAAGTGCGTCGTAAGCTTCCCTGTTGCTTTTTTCGGTCAGGTAAATCTTGTGTGCGGCTTCGCCGAAACTATTGAAGAATTGCAGGCTGTGCCGCTCATTTTCGTGTACGGCAAAGCCAAACTTCCAGTCGCCCAGGAAAAGGCGCAGGTCAATGTCCGGTCCGAGCACCAGCCCTACATGATTGTTGAAAGACACATTTTCATAAACGCCCTTGCGCTCATGTACCACATGATCGTTCCGCGTAAGTGCCATCACCTGGCCCAGTAAGCCCACCTCCCTGATCAGATCCCGGAAGTCGCCGCTGAGCAGGGTAGCGTTTTCACCTGATCCGGTAGCGACGAGCTCGGCCTCGGAAGTGCCCAGCTCACGGGCCGCATCGCGGATGCGGGTTTTAGGATTAGTGGTCTTAAAGTCGGCCCAGCGTTCTTTCAGTTCGGCCCGGGAGGTAGGTAATTCGGTTTTCATAGCTGGTAGCGTTTTTTGTTACAATCAATTTTGCGGTATCGCTGTCGCCATGGCCACGTCAGGTACGATGACCGCGTGGCTGGCATGGGCCGGGTGAAAAATGCGGACCGGCAATCCGAATGCGGCTTTGATGTTGCTTTCGGTAAGTACCGCAGGGGGCGTGCCGGAAGCAAAGCTTTTTCCGTCTTGGAGCAGCAGCACGTGGCCGGCATATTGGAGCGCTTGGTTGAGGTCATGTACAACGGCAATCACAGAAAAACCCTGGTCCGTCATTTCCCGCGCAATCCTGAATGTTTCATGCTGGTGCAGGAGGTCCATGCCCGTAGTAGGTTCGTCCAGCAGGATGAGGCCGTTTTCCACTTCCCAGATCTGCGCCAGGGTTCGGGCGAGCTGCACCCGCTGCTGCTCTCCGCCCGACAGAGTAGGGTAGAGCCGGTCTTTCAAATTAAAAATGCCGGTCTTATGCAGGCACAAATCCACAATCGCCAGGTCGCGGCGTGCCGGAATCGTATCGTAAAAAGGATAGCGGCCCATCAGTACGATCTCCCTGGCAGTAAACTGCAGGGTAATGGTGTTTTGCTGGGAGAGCACAGCGCGTTTTCCGGCAAGTTCCCTGAGCGGATAGGTTTTCAGTTCACGTCCGTGAAAAAGAATGCTGCCTGCTGAAAGCGGGTGTTCTGCGGAGAGCAATCGGATGAATGTCGATTTGCCGGCACCATTTGCACCGGTGACTGCCCAAAACTCGCCCGGCTTCACAGTCAAACTTATATTTTCCAGTAAAACCTCGTTTTTAATCCTGAATGAAACATTTTTTGCCTCGATCATAGCCTCTTTCTTTTTTGTTCCCAAAGAATATACAGGAAAAAAGGGGTACCCAGCAAGGCAGTAAGTATGCCGATCGGCAGCTCGGAAGGCGCTACAATCGTGCGTGAGAGGGTATCTGCAAGGGTAAGTACGATTGCCCCGCCCAGGGCCGAACCGATGATCAGCGTGCGGTGGCCGGGCCCGAAAGCTGCGCGGATCATGTGCGGCACCACCAGCCCGACAAATCCAATGGTACCGGCAATTGCTACTGACGCACCCACACCGAGCGTAGCAAGTATAATAACCTGTCTTTTCAGGGTTTTAAGATTCACCCCCAGGCTGGCAGCCTGACTTTCACCCAGTACCAGCAGGTTCAACGATTTGGAGAGCTGGGGCAGGAACAACAGCGGCACACCGACAAACGGAGCCAGAGTCAGAACCGCAGTCCAGCTGGCACCACCCAGGCTGCCCAGGTTCCAGAATGTAATGGAACGCAGCTGGGCATCGTCGGCCAGGTAGGTCATCAGCCCAGTGGTTGCACCTACAAATGCATTGATTGCAATACCGCACAGGAGCAGGGTAGTAATGCTTTTTTCACCCATAACTTTCGAAAGCTGGTACACCAGCAGGGTCGTCAGGGCAGCGCCCGCAAAGGATACAAACGATATGGCATAGGTACCGGCAAGCTCATTGAGCATGCTGAAATACCTGATGTTGAGCATCATGACAAGTACTGCAAACATGGATGCCCCGGAAGTTACGCCGATGAGTGCAGCATCTGCAATGGGATTGCGGAACAAACCCTGCAGGGATGCGCCCGCTGTACCCAATGCTGCGCCTACCAGTACTGCCAGGCATACCCGCGGCAGCCGTATGACCCAGAACACAATCGATTTTTGCTCTTCAACCAGCAGCTCGGGTACAATACCCAGCTTGAAACCCACAATACGGGCGAGCTCGGGCAGTGAGATGGACAGCGCACCCGTACAGGCGGCATAAACCATGCTGGCAACCAGCAACAGTCCCAGCAGACCGATCATCCGGCCTGAGTGCGATGGCATGGGTGCCGGTTCCACTGTCTCAGGGTGTGGAGCATGCAGGGTCGGGCTGATCTTTTCTGCGAGCATGGCTATTTTACTTTTTGGGCCAGTTCCAGGGCGGCTTTCCCCAGCCTGGGACCGAATCCGGTGAGGTACTGCCCGTCCATGGTGACTATTTTCCGGTTTCGTCCTGCGCTGGTACTTGCCACGCCGGGTACTTTCAGCAGTCCGTCTATACCTTCCAGACTTTCCAGTCCGCTGTCAAACAGTACGAGTACGTCCGGGTTGGCTGCTATGAGCGATTCGGCAGTGAGTGGCTTGAATTCCGTAAAACCCTGCACGGCATTTTTGTGGCCGGTAAGCTCAAACATCTTGTCGACCGAGGTGCCTGTACCCGACACCATGAGCGTGCCGGTGCCGCGTGCGTAGATAAAGAGCAGCTTTTTAGGCGCAGCCGGTTTTTTAATTTTTGACAAATCACTTTCCAAAGTTTTCACCAGCTTTTCGGCCTGTGGCTTTGCATTGAAATAAGCGCCTGCCTCCCGGATCAGCCTGATTGTGCCTTCACGGGTGTAATCATGCCTGAACTCGACAACCTTTTTGCCGCTGCTGCCCAGCTGCTTTACTACTGCGGGCGAGAGCATGCTTTTATCCGTATAAATGACGACGTCGGGGTTGAGGGATAAAATACCTTCGGCCGCAATGCTACGGTTATGGCCGATCCTGGGGATCTTTTCAAGCGAGGCCGGGTAAGTACTTGTTACATCCACACCCACCAGCTGCTTTTCGAGGCCGATGCCAGCCAAGATTTCACTTAATGTACCATTTGCAGATACAATCCGGAGGGACTGGGCTGCTGAATCAGCGTGGATGACCAGGAAGGAGAGTGCCAGGCACCCCAGTTTCCGTAGCAGGGGAGGTAACATGCAGTTTTATTTTCGTGCCGGGCAAATATAGATTATTATTTAGACCAAATATAAATAATGTTTAAATATTTTCCCGGGCGGGTTTTGACGCGACTGCACGGCCTTTAATATTGTATATTCAAAAACCACGGCTTTGCAGCCTGCCCCTGATCCCTGATAACCTGTTATTCAAATTGAAAAAACTCTTCACAAACCTGACCTTCTGGGTCCTGACTGCCATTACCTGCGGGGCTTTGCTCGGGCACTATGATCCTGATACGGCCATCAAAATGGAATTTCTCGGCAAAGGGTTTATCCAGATCGTCAAGGTATTTATCAACCCGATCATTTTCCTGACGATCACGCTCGGCATTATCGGCATGGGAGATCTGAAAAAAGTAGGGAAGGTCGGCGCCAAAGCATTGATCTACTTTGAAATCGTGACCACACTTGCATTGATCGTAGGGATCATTGTGGCCAATATCCTGCGCCCCGGCGACGGGGTCGCCACCGGAAATCTACAGAAAGGTGACATTTCGGGTTATACCAGCAAGGTGCAGGATTTCAGCTGGTGGCAGTTTTTTCTGGACAATGTAACCTTGCAGGTACTGCTCGTCTCGCTGGTGCTCGGGATTCTGCTGAGCAGGTATGCCGGTCGCGATCAGGTGATTGTTAAGCTTAATTTTGTATCAAAATACGTGTTTCGTGCTTTGCGGTTTGTCATGCTGCTGGCACCGGTGGGTGCATTCGGGGGAATGGCCTATACCATTGGAAAGTACGGCATCCATACCTTGCTGCCCCTCGCCAAGCTGATGGGAACGGTATATGCAACCATGACAATCTTTATTTTCGGCGTTCTGGGGCTTATTCTGCGTACTTACAAGGTGAGTCTCTGGGGTTATCTCAAATACATCCGCGAAGAGCTGCTGATCGTGCTGGGTACTTCATCGTCTGAGGCAGCACTGCCTTCGCTGATGGAAAAGCTGGAACGTATGGGATGTTCCAAGCCGGTAGTGGGGCTGGTAGTCCCGGCAGGTTACTCCTTCAACCTCGACGGTACAACCATCTACCTGTCTATGGCTACCATTTTTCTGGCGCAGGTATTTCATGTGCACCTGGGCATCGGACAAATCCTTTCGCTGATAGGCATCCTGATGGTCACTTCAAAAGGTGCCGCCGGGGTTACAGGCAGCGGCTTTGTGGTACTTGCGTCAACCCTCACGGCCATCCGGGTGATCCCGGTGGAGGGACTGGCGCTGCTGCTGGGCGTAGACCGGTTTATGTCTGAGGCCAGGGCCATTACCAACTTCATCGGGAATGGCGTTGCGACGATCTGGCTGGCCAACAATGAGCGGGAATTTGACCGTACCAAAATGCACGAGGCATTCTCCAATGTCCGGCAAACCGAAAATATCGTAAGTGACAACCTCAGCCCGCGGGCCCATTGAATGGGATGAAGCAGGCATTGAATTTGTTAGATTTGTGTTTAACCTTACATGCATGAACTACCGGGATTATATAAGTGCTGATCCCCGCATGATGATGGGCAAGCCGGTTATTAATGGCACCCGGCTCACGGTTGAGGCAATTTTGAGAAAGCTGGCTGAGGGAGCCGGCATGGAAACAATTCTTAACATGTACCCTTGTCTAACCCCTGAGTCTGTCCGGGCCGTATTACAATACGCTGCCGAGTTGGTTGCAAACCAGGAGGACCTGGAAGACTTACCATGATCCCGGCCAATGAGAAAATAGAGCATGGTATTCCGGAATGCCGGCTTCAATGGATCAGTGTGCTTTACTTAGGTATGGGCTTTGAAAAACAGAAAAATCATAAAAACTTGAATACGACTACTTTCAGAGAAATCTGCTGACTTATCGGATCATTTTACGACAATTACTGTAAATGAAATCCGGTCACGTAAATACTGAAGTACTTTAAAAACAACCAGATTCTTGAATATGACAAACGAAGAGACCATTGATATACCTTCCCGGAACAGGCGGGTTTTTATTGGAGAAGAGTTTGACCTTAAAAAGTGGGAGGACCTTGAACCATTCTTTGAAAATCTTAAAAACCGCGGGATCAACTCGGCAGAGGAACTGCAGCAATGGTTTGCAGACCGCAGCGAGATCGAATCATACCTGTCGGAAAACTTTGCATGGCGTTACATCCGGCAGACCTGCGATACAGCCAATACCGGCCTCATCAACGCGCTGCAGTTTTTTATTACCGAAATCCAGCCCAAGCTTGCCGAATACGGTAATGCATTGGACAAGAAGGTTGTAGATAGTCCTTTTCTGAAAGACCTGCAGGAGCCCGGCTATGCCGTGACGCTTCGCGGAATGAAGAAGGCCATTGAGATTTTCAGGGAAGAGAACATCCCGCTGATCACCGAAATGCAAACCGAAGAGCGCAAGTACGGCGCTATTGCCGGTGCCATGACCGTGACGCTGGACGGAGAGGAAATGACCCTGCAAAAAGCATCCGACCGTCTGCAATCCACAGACCGGGAAGTGCGGGAAGAAGCCTGGCGGGCTATTAACGGCCGTCGGTATGAAGACCACGAAAAACTGGACGAACTGCTGAACAAGCTGGTTTCGCTGCGGCATAATGTGGGCAGGAATGCCGGTTTTGCCAACTACCGCGACTATATGTTTGCTGCCATGGGCCGGTTTGACTATACGCCTCAGGATTGTTTTGATTTTCATGCCTCGGTAAGGGAGGCGGTAGTGCCAATGCTCAATGAGGTAGCGCAAGCCCGGAAAAGTGCGCTGAACGTAGATCCGCTTCGTCCCTGGGACACGAAAGTAGATCCCAGAGGGTTACCGCCATTGAAACCTTTCCAGACCGGCGATGAGCTTCTGGAAAAAACCATCCGCTGCTTTTCGCGCCTGGACCCATTCCTGGGCGACTGCCTGCGTACCATGCGCGCAATGAAGCACCTGGATCTCGAATCCAGGAAAGGCAAGGCACCCGGTGGGTACAACTATCCGCTGGATGAGATCGGTGTACCATTTATATTTATGAATGCCACCTCCAACCTGCGCGATATGGTGACGCTGCTGCACGAAGGTGGCCACGCCGTGCATTCGCTTGTTACCCGCGACCTGGCACTTAACTCATTCAAGCATACGCCATCCGAGGTGGCAGAGCTCGCATCCATGTCGATGGAGCTGATCACCATGGATTTCTGGGACGAATTTTTTGAAAACGAAGACGACCTGAAAAGGGCCAAGATCCAGCATCTCGAATCCATTATCGAAACCCTGCCATGGGTTGCGACGGTAGACAAGTTCCAGCACTGGATGTACGAAAATCCGGCACATACCGGCGAGGAGCGTACGGCTGCGTGGGTCAGGATTTATGAAGAGTTTACAGACTCAGTGATCGATTGGTCGGGGCTGGAACACTTTAAAAAGTACATCTGGCAGCGCCAGCTCCACATTTACGAAGTACCTTTTTATTACATAGAATATGGTATTGCGCAGCTTGGGGCTATCGGAGTCTGGAAAAATTACCGTGCAAATCCTGAACAGGGACTGAAAGGCTACCTGGATGCATTAAAGCTGGGGTACACGGCCACGATCGGGGAGATCTACCAGGCTGCCAACATTCCGTTCAACTTCTCGCGCGGGCACATTACCGAGCTGATGCAGTTTGTGAAAGGTGAGCTGGACGAGCTGAAAAAATAGGATTTTCGTCCGGCAAGCATTTGGTCGTTAGTAAAATGGCCCCTATTTTTGTACGTATTACTATGAACTGTCGTAAGAAATGAAATTCAATAAAATAGTTGCGTTTGTGGCAGGTGTTGCGCTGCTTTCGTCTTGTGAGTACCAGAAATACAACAACAAGGAACAGAAAGACGTGAACCAGGGTAATGAGTATGTTTATGGTGTAAGCCCTGATTCTTTACCAAGACAAATGGCAAATAAATACCCGGCAAAGCCGGAGCTTGACGAGCGCGTTAATAACATCCGCGCCAAATTGTTCAGCGGTACCACCAATTCTGTTGTACAGGAATAAGGCAGCATCTTTTTTTGAAAAAACATATAAAAGGTACCCTCAGCAGGGTATCTTTTTTTGTTGTACCAATAGTATATTTTCAATACAGGTCTGCGCTAAACCTGCATTGCAGCCTCATGCTGACAGGCGTGAGTTGTGACAATTGAACATTTTTAATTTACTTTACACGTTATTGACTGCTATACGAAGGTGGTTCTGGCAGCATCAACTCATTAAAAGTACACATCTTATGAATGTAGCGTTGGTTACCGGCTCTGCCGGCCTGATAGGAAGTGAATCGGTTGCTTTTCTTGCAGAAAAGTTTGATCTGGTAGTGGGAATCGACAATAACCTGAGACAATATTTCTTTGGGGCAGACGGGAATACCGAGTGGAACCGCAACCGCATCCAGGAAGCATTTACCAATTACAGGCATTACGCAGCGGATATCCGGGAGGCAAAAGAACTTGAACCGATCTTCCGGGAATATGGTACGGATATCAAAATGATCGTTCATGCTGCTGCGCAGCCAAGCCATGACTGGGCCGCCAAAGAGCCTTTTACAGATTTTGGTGTCAATGCGGTAGGTACGCTCAATATGCTGGAAATGACCAGGCTGCATGCACCTGAGGCTGTTTTTATATTTACATCAACCAATAAAGTTTACGGCGACAATCCTAATTACCTGCCGCTCGTAGAGCTCGAAACCCGCTGGGAGATCGACGAAAGTCATCCTTACTTCATCAACGGAATCGACGAAAACCATAGCATTGACCATACCAAGCACTCTGTTTTCGGCGCGTCCAAAGTGGCTGCTGATATCATGGTACAGGAGTACGGCCGGTATTTCGGAATGAAAACGGGCGTGTTCCGCGGAGGCTGCCTCACGGGCCCCAATCACTCGGGCGCCCAGCTGCACGGCTTCCTGGCTTATCTGATGAAATGTGCCATTACCGGCACACATTACACGATTTTCGGGTACAAGGGAAAGCAGGTACGCGACAATATTCATAGCCACGACCTGGTGAACATGTTCTGGCACTTTTACCAGAATCCGCGGCCGGGAGAGGTTTACAATGCAGGAGGAGGCCGGTTTGCCAATTGCTCCATGCTTGAAGCCATTGAGCTTTGCGAAAAAATCACCGGCAACAAGCTTTCTTACTCCTATTCCGAAAACAACCGCATTGGAGATCATATCTGGTATGTGAGTGATTTGTCCAAATTCAAGTCGCACTATCCCGGCTGGAACTGGGAGTACGGCCTGGTGGAAACGCTCACGCAGATCCACGATGGTATCGCTGCAAGATTAGGAGCCAAAACGGTTTAAAGCATTTCAAGCCCATTGCCGCAGCTATGCAGGCAGTGGGTTTTCAATTTGTCGCCCATGCCCGAAAATTTCGTCATTATCATTCCACAATTCAATGACTGGGAGGCGCTTAACCTGCTCATACAGAAGATAAATGCGGACCTTGCCCCGCATATTCTTGCCCATACCACGCTGCTGATTGTAGACGATTGCTCGTCAAAGCCGCGGTTGCAGCCCTTTGCTTTTTTCGGTGGAAAAGAAATCAAGGTAATCACGCTATACCGGAACCTCGGCCACCAGAAAGCCATTACTATTGGCTTGTCCTACGCAGCCGAGCAGCTCGATGCTGATAAGGTTATTGTTATGGATGCAGATGGTGAAGATGCTCCCGTGGACATCAACCGGTTGGTAGACAAGTCGCTGGAAAAGCCGGACACCATCATTTTTGCTGAGCGGAACAAACGTACGGAGGGCTTCGTATTCCGGTTTTTTTACCTGATCTATAAGAGTGTATTCAAGCTGCTTACCGGGAAAGTGATCACCTTCGGGAATTTCAGCCTGGTACCCCGGAGCAGGCTGAAAAATCTGGTGCGTGTATCCGAAATCTGGAACAATTACCCCGGCGGTATCATCAAGTCGCGACTGCCTTACGATGCTATACTGAGCAACCGGGCCAGGAGATTGGCCGGTGAGAGCAAAATGAACTTTGTATCCCTCGTACTGCATGGGCTCAGCGCCATTTCGGTGCTGGTAGACACTACTGCAGTACGCATCCTGATCCTGTCCATTTTCATGTCCGGCCTGGCAATAACCTTCATTATCATCATTCTTTTTCTCAAAATCATAGGCAATGCCACACCCGGCTGGGCTTCCACGCTGGGCAGTGCCCTGATCATCCTGATGCTGCAGTTTTTCCTGATCTCCCTGTTTCTGGTTTTCATGGTATTGCAGTATCGCTCGCAGCAGAATTTCATTCCTGCCCTGCACTACCGGGATTTTGTTGAGAAAGTGGAAACATTTAGCTGAGGCATGATCACATTTGACAGCTCACCCACCATATACTGGCTCGCCGGGTATGTTTTGGCCGGGATTGTCATCATTGCATCCGGCTGGCGCAAAGTGCCCGATCGTCTTTTTTTGCTGCTGTGCCTGACACTGTTTGTCTTCATGCGGCTGCCTGCCATTGTTTTTAACCGGGAGCTCAATCCCGATGAAAGCCAAATGCTCAGCCATGCCATCACACTCTTTCAGGATCCCGTGTACTGGCGATCGGTGGATGGTACCACCATTGGGCCACTGGACAATTACCTGCTTGTGATCCCGCGCATACTGGGTTTTCAGATTAACTATACCTCGGGGCGGCTCATGGGCATGCTATGCAGTGCCGGTGCACTTACTTTCCTGTTTCTGAGCCTGAAAAACTGGTTTTCCGGGGGCAGGCGCTGGGCATTTGCAGCCACCGTAATCATGCTGGCATTCACGCAGGAGTTGGATTTCGTACATTATTCGAGCGAGCAGCTGCCTGTGTTCATGCTGTCGGCTTGTGTCTGGCTTTTTTCACGGCTCAGCATTCAGAAAAAACTTTCACCGCGCGCTTTGTTTGTGCTGGGACTGGTAGCAGGTGCGTCCCCTTTTGCCAAATTGCAGGTTGTACCGATGGCCCTGGTTATTGTAGCGGGTGCATGCTGGCTCTGCTTTGTGCATTTTCGTAAAAACAAAAACCTTACACACGTCTTTTCACTTCTTGCCGGCGGTTTAGCCTTTCCGCTGGTGGTACTGGCCTGGACTTTCACTTTCGGGGTTTTCAGGGATTTGATCGACTTCTACCTGCTTGGAAACGTGATTTACGCGGGAGGAAAAGGGTTTTGGTCTATTCCATCCCAATTTGCCCTCATATTGCGCCGCAGCACCGACTTTCAGATTTATTCGATGGTGCTGCTGGTACCTATAATTGCCGGCCTGATCAGGATCGTGACCATTTTCCGCAGGAAAGAAGAACAGTACCCTGTGCCTGTTACCCTGGGATTGTTGCTGCTGGCGACGATTTACGCAGTAACCAAGTCGGGCAACGATTTTGTGCATTACCTCAATTTCTGCTTCATTCCCTGGACATTGCTTGCGGCTTACGGTTTTGCAAAACCGGGTAAATGGCACCTGGCTTTTCCGGCTATTGTACTGGCTTGTTTTATAACCTGTGATGCCTTTTTGTTCCGGAAAGAGCACCGGCTCAATGATTTTCCATCCACAGGAGCCCGGGGACTGGGTGAAAGTGAAGTGGTGAAAGCCGCCCGCAAATTCATCAGAAAAGGCGACTATATGACCGTTTGGGGCTGGCAATGCATCTACTATGTGGAGGCGCAACTGGCACAGGGCACGGCCGAAAACCATTCTGAAAGGTCTATTTTTTCACATCCGCTGCGCGATACTTACCGCCAGCGCTACCTGTCCGACGTGGAGCGGACACGTCCTGCCGTGATCCTGGATGCCGTGGGCAAAAACAGCTTTTGGGTACAGGACAGGCCGACGCAGGATCTCCGCTGCTTTCCCGGGCTTTTCAGTTATGTATCAAAAAATTATAGCCTGGCCGGCGATTACGACGGAACCAGGCTATATGTTCGGAATGATCGCTTAAAGCTGTGAAAAAACGCCGCTTTGTGCTTTGTCAGCTTCCAGGAGATCACTCAGGGTAGTTTTGTCCAGTACGGCAAGGTTGGCATCCCGCCATTTTTCCAGAACTGAGCGCAGGCTGCATGTCTCTTCATCCTTGCAGTCATCGCATTTACCATAAAAAAACATGGAAACGCAAAGCGCGGGAGCAATAGGACCGTCAATAATGCGCAGTACCTTGGAAAAATTAACCTCACCGGGCGGCATTCTCAGCAGGTAGCCGCCACCTTTGCCTTTCTGACTTTGCAGGACGCCATTATTGCGAAGATCCAGCAGGATGGCTTCCAGGAATTTCTTGGGGATTTTTTCTTTTTCAGCTATATAGGAAATCAGCACGGGACCTTTCCCGAACTGCTCGGCCAGAACTTTCAGAGCTTTAAGTGCGTATTTTGCCTTTTTTGAAATCATGTGATTAGGTCAAATGTATATTTCGCGTAAGTATGTGTAAATATGAACGATTACAACAGGAAAGTGGAGCGGAATGATTCTAAATATAGAACTTTTCTTAGGCTTTCCTTTCTTATAAACACAATTTGTCCTCCCAATAATTCCCACCGGTTTTCAGCGAACTAGTTACGTGGCGGCTTGCCTCCGTTCAGTAAACCCTGCATTCTTTCCAGTGTTTTCTTTTCCCCGCATAATGACAGGAATGCCTCTCTTTCCAGGTCGAGAAGGTACTGCTCAGTGACCTGCTGCGGGTAGCTGAGGTCTCCTCCATTGATAACGTAGGCCAGTTTTCCGGCGATTTTTGCATCGTGCTCGGAAATGTAATTGGCCAGGCGCATCTGAGCAATACCTGCCAGAAACAATGCAATGCCGGTTTTTCCCTGTACCTTAATGTCTGTCCGCTGCTTGGGCTGAGTATATCCGTTATCCGCCAGATCCAAAGCAGCCTGCTTGGCTTCGGCGATGAGCCGGGAGCGGTTCAGTACGATCTGGTCTTTCTCCTGCAGGTAGTTCATCTCCAATGCCTCCCGGGCCGATGTGGACACCTTTGCGGTGGCAATGTTCATGAATGAATTCTGTAAAATATTGAGCTCGGGATCGCCGGCCTGGTACATATCCGAGCAGCGCAGCGCCATTTCTTTGGTACCGCCCCCGGCCGGAATGATACCTACTCCAAATTCAACCAGACCTATATACGTTTCGGCATGTGCTACCACCTTGTCGGCATGGAGGTTCAGCTCGCAGCCGCCACCCAATGCAAGCGAATGCGGGGCGGTTACCACGGGAACGGACGAGTAGCGGGCGCGCATCATGGTTTGCTGAAACTGCGAGATCATCAGGTTGATCTCGTCAAAATCCTGCTCGATTGCATACATAAAGAGCATGGCCAGGTTAGCACCGGCGGAGTAGGCATCCGGCGACTCGTTGCCGATAACCAGCCCGCGGAAATCCTTTTCGGCAATGCTGACGGACTTTTGTATACCCTCAATCACCTCCGGCCCCATGGTATTCATTTTGGAGCGGAATTCAAGGTTCAGAATGCCGTCGCCCAGGTCGTAAAGCCGGGCTCCTGCATTTTTCCAGACTACATTTTCCGACAGGTTACTTAGCAGGATAAGCCCGTCCTGTCCCGGTATTTTGCAGTATGTTCCGGTAGTTATGTCGTAATAAAGGCGTTTGCCTTCCTCTATGGTGTAAAATTTTTCCTTGCCGTTTTCGAGCATCCGGTACACCCAGCCGGCAGGTTTCAGGTCAAGGTCCTCCATGATCGATACCATCCGCCGGACTCCGATTGCATCCCACGTTTCAAAGGGTCCCAGCTGCCAGCCAAACCCCGCCGTAATCGCCTGATCGACCCTAAAAATTTCATCCGCAATTTCCGGGATACGCAGGGTTGCGTATTGGAAAATTTGAGAAAAGGTTTTCCTGTAAAACTCGCCTGCACGGTCTTCCCCTGCAATCAGCACCGGAAAGCGCTCAACGGGCTCCTGGATATTTCTGGTACCTTCCAGGGTGGCAAACCTGGTTTTTCCGGAAGGTTTGTATTCCAGTGTTTTAAAGTCCAGCGCAAGGATCACAGACTTGCCTTTTTCGTCCTTTATTTTTTTATAAAAACCCTGTCCTGTTTTATCTCCAAGCCACTTGTTATCATATAATTTCTGCATGATATCCGGCAATGCAAATGCATCCCGTGATTCGTCGGTACCTTCTCCCGATGCATACAGGTTATGGGCCACGTGCACGGTTGTATCCAGTCCTACCACATCCGAAAGCCGGTAAGTACCCGATTTAGGCCTGCCTGCCACGGGTCCGGTAAGCTTGTCCACTTCCTCCACGCTCAATCCCATTTCTTCGGCCGCGCGGATCGTCTGGATCAATGCGTAAATGCCCAGCCGGTTGGCGATAAAGCCCGGAGTATCCTTGCAGCGTACTGTTGTTTTACCCAAAAACAGATCGCCGTAATGCATCAGGAAAGCAATGACGGCTTCGTCCGTTTCAGCTCCCGGGATAATTTCGAGCAGGCGCAGGTAGCGGGGCGGGTTGAAGAAGTGCGTACCGCAAAAGTGCTTCCGGAAATCATCGCTCCGGCCTTCGGCCATCAAATGAATGGGAATGCCCGATGTATTGGACGTAATGAGGGTTCCGGGCTTGCGAAGCGCGTCAACTTTTTCCAGCAGGTTTTTCTTGATATCCAGCCGCTCCACAATCACCTCGATCACCCAGTCATATTTTGCGATTTCGGCCAGGTTATCATCAAAGTTGCCCAGCCTGACGCGGGAAGCAAAGTCTGTGCTGTACAGCGATGCCGGGGTAGCTTTCAAAGTCTGCTGAAAAGCCTCCGTAACGATGCGGTTGCGTACGGCGGGGTGCGCGGACGTAAGACCTTTGGCTTCTTCGGAGGGTGTGAGTGCGGCAGGAACCATATCGAGCAGTAATACTTCCACACCAATATTTGCAAAATGGCACGCAATGCGCGAGCCCATGATCCCGGAGCCAAGTACGGCCACTTTACGGATTGATCGGTTCATTTCAAGAATTTGGTTTTACAGTTCTTCCTCGATCTCGCCTGCTTTCAGTTTCTGATTTTCCTCCTCCACGAGCCGGTTTATTTCTTTAATGACATCAAAAAAAGTCACCAGCTTATCCAGCGGGATCTTGTCGCGTATCATTGTGTTGAATGATATAACTCCCTCTCGGGCAATTTCCCGCTTTTCCTTACCCAGTTCGGTGAGCATAATGCGTACAAAACGCTTGTCGTCTGCACTCACCTCCCGCCTGATCAGCCCTTTTTCTTCCAGGGTTTTCAGCATGCGTACCAGGCTGCGGGGCTCCATACCCAGGGCAGGGGCAATCTTGGTTGCGGGGGTACCGGTTTCAATGTCGATGTTGAGGAGCACAAAGCCGGTGGCCATCGTGGTATCGTACCGGGCTGCGTAAGCATTGTACATCCTGGAAATGGAATGCCAGGCTTTTTTAATCTGGTAGTCTATGGTCTTTTCCTTCCGCATCGACTCAAAAGATTGGCTGGTGTCAGGAGTACGCTCTTTACAAATGTAACAAAACACAATTTCATTATGCAAGCATACTATTAGGTGCCTGTAAAAAAGCGCGCCGGCAATTTTATGCCGGCGCGCTTTGCAATTCAGTCCTGTTTTCTACTTTTCGGCAATGAGCTTATCCATCAGTCCATTGAAATCCGCGACAAACTCATCATAGTATTTGCCGGTTCCGGGACCCGAAAAGCCGGTATGGATCTCCCTTACTTTTCCTTTTTTATCAATAAAAATGGTCGTAGGATATGACATTACCTTGTTCAGCGCAGGCAGCGCCTTGCTGGTAGCTTCATCGGTGTTGGTACCTGCGAGCAACACGGGATATTCGATGTTGAAGCGGCTGACCATCCGTTTGATCTTGGGATTGGAAACCTCAGGCTTATCCGAGCGCTCAAAAGCCAGGCCCACGATCTCTACGCCACGATCCTTGTTTTTGCTGTACCAGGGCGCCAGGAAGTTGGTTTCGTCCATACAATTAGGGCACCACGAACCCATGATCTGAATGATTACCGGCTTGCCTTTGAAGCGCGGATCTTTGAGGGATACCTGCTTTCCGTCGGCATCCGAAAATGTAAAATCAACCGTATCAAAGCCGGGTTTCAGGAAGGTGAGCTTGGTTGCATCCGGCAGCCTGGCCGCTGAGTCAGCCTTTGCCACGAAGGTTTTGTACCCTTTCAATCCCGACCACATAGCACCTTTAATAGATCCGTCACTTTGTACCGCAGCTTTAAAGAGCATCGCATTGGAGCCGTCAAAAGTGGAAAGGTACAGGCTGTCGCCATTTACGCTCCCTGTCAGAAAGCGGTAGTCGCCCGTGGGCGTCAGAAAGGAACCGGTAACATCACTGCCGTCCTGGCGAAAGCTGCCTACGGCCAGCGTAGTGTCTCCGGTTACTTCATTTTTGAAGGTAGTGGCCCAGTTGCCGGTTACATTGCGGCTGGCTTTGGCGGTACCTTTGGGGTAAAATTTATAATTCTCACCATGTGTGGCCTCAAAAGGAAGAGAACCTGCAATGATGCCATTGGGAACGCGGTAATACAGACCGGTCATCCGGTCCTTATCTACTTTTGCCACAATTTTAGCATCAAAAAGCTGCATAGGAATCACCAGTGAGTCGTTCTGGAAGTACAATGAATCCATTTGCAGCTTTTCCTCACCATTGATCGCAAAGGCGGAGTATGATTTGCCGTCGGTATTTTTATTGATCTCCAGAAGAAGCGGAAGCTTGTTGCCCTCCCGGGTGAGTGTTGCACGCCAGGTACCTTCTTTTACCTCGGGCTGAGATGAACCGCAGCCCCATACAGCAAGGGAAATCAGGCCGCCGGCCAGGAAATGAAGAAGTCTCATATCGTATTTATAAGTAACAAAATCGGGGTGAGCGAAGAAATTAAATCCCCTGTGCGGCGCAATTCCTACGCTTTAAAATTGCTAAGTTTGTAACTGCCGCCTGGCAATATTTAGTTCCTGGCGGCCTGCTTTTAACAAATGGAATCACCAAGTACGTACCATAATCCGGTTATGCTTTCCGAGTGCCTGGAAGGTCTGGCCATCCAGCCTGAGGGTATATATGTTGATGTTACATTTGGCGGCGGCGGACACTCGCGGGCTATTCTTGAAAAGCTTACTACCGGAAGACTGCTCTCTTTTGACCAGGACCCGGATGCGGCGGCCAATGCGGCTGCATTTGAAGGAAATGAGTCTTTCACGTTTGTTGCAGCCAACTTCCGCCATTTGAAAAGGTACCTTAAACTGCATAAGGCTCCTAAGGTACATGGCATTCTGGCCGACCTGGGCGTATCTTCTCACCAGATCAACACACCGGAAAGAGGCTTCTCCACCCGGTTTGATGCCGATCTGGATATGCGAATGAACCCCCACACCGACCGGACTGCCAGGAAGGTCGTCAACAATGCATCTGCTGCAGAGCTGCAGAAGATACTGGGCATGTACGGCGAAGTAGGAAATGCACGGACAGCTGCTGAAGCCATTTTTGCGGCCCGGCACAATACTCCGATCGAGACTGTGAATGATCTTAAGGCTATTCTGACGCGCTATGCACCCAGGCACCGGGAAAATAAATATTTTGCGCAGGTGTTCCAGGCTTTGCGCATTGAGGTGAATGAGGAACTGAAGGTATTGGAAGAGTTTCTGACGCAAGTCCCCGAAGTGCTCGAACCGGGCGGCAGACTGGTTGTCATGTCTTATCATTCGCTGGAAGACAGGCTTGTAAAGAACTTTATACAAAAGGGGAAATTTGACGGGGAAGTTGAAAAAGACTTTTACGGAAACGAGATCAAACCGCTGAAAGGCATTACCCGGAAGCCAGTGGAAGCCACTGCTGCAGAGATAGAGAGTAACCCGCGGGCACGCAGTGCCAAATTAAGGATTGCAGAAAAAATCTGATAGAGTAAGTGAACGTGACTATTTCTGACAAATCCTATGTCTGAAAACAAAAGACGGCCCAAACCCATACCCCCGAAGCCGCCCAAGCGGAAGCGGGAGTATCATCTTTTTAACTGGCTCAATAAAATTTTCCCCCTGGACAGGGTTTTCGGGGAAAAGCTGCCGGGGCAAGAGGAGCGTTTGCCGGTCAAATACTTTTATTATTTCGGCTGGGTGATCATTTTGCTGGTCATTTACGAGCGCATAGGGTTCCAGTCTGAGCAGTATGTCCGCAGCAGCATCAAGCTGAAAAAAGAGGTGGACGATCTCCGGGCCGAGTATACCTCCATTCACGCCGAGTACATGAAGAGCGGGAAGCAATCCGTAGTCATGGAAAAGGTGAAAACCCAGGGGCTTGAAGAAAGTCTGATTCCTCCGAAGAGGCTGGTCGTCAGTGATGACGAGCGTCCTGAATAATTTTTTAAACCCCAACATCAAACAGGTTAGGCACTTTTCCGCGCATGGCTGTCAAACACGATATTGAAAGCGGTCATAACAATAAAAAAGCGCTCATCAACCGCGCCAGGACGGTGGGCTGGTTGTTGTTCCTGCTCGCGATCCTGGTTTTTATCAAGCTGATACGTGTTCAGTATTACGATAAATTCAAGGGAAAAACCTGGGCTGAGTACGCGCTTCAGAATGACCTTAAACTGGATACCATTCCGGCTACTCGCGGTAACATCTATTCCAGCGATAATAGCCTTCTGGCCACTTCCCTGCCATATTATTATGTAGGTTTTGATACCAAAGTGGCCGACTCGGTTTACTTCAACAACCATATAGACCAGCTTTGCTCGCTGCTTGCACGGAGCTTCGGAGAAAATACGGCATCCGGCTACAAAGCCCGCATCATGAAGTACCGGAAAAGCAAAACCAAGCGGTACCTGCGCCTAAAAAGCCGGCAGATCACGCACCTGGACCGGGAAAAAATCAAGCTCTGGCCGTTTTTCAACAAAGACCGGAAAGGCGGAGGAGGTAAGTTTGAAACCATTTACCGCCGCTACAAGCCATATAGCCCCATGGCCGACCGTACCATCGGAGGTATTGATCCGCATACCGGCCGCGGGTACATCGGCATTGAAGCCAGCTTCGACAAGGAGCTGGAAGGCAAGGCTGGAGTAGGCTGGGTAGAGGTTGTGGAAGGCGGAATGAAAATCCCGGTGGGGGATGCATTCAATGTACAGCCCGAACCGGGCCGCGATATTTACACGACCCTGGATATGAACTTTCAGGATATGGCTGAGATTGCCCTCCGGAAAAAGCTGACCGAAATGCAGGCGGACTTTGGTTCGGTGATCGTGATGGAGGTGGCAACCGGCGAAATCAAGGTCATGGCCAACCTGACGAGGCGGGGCGATGAGCGGTATGAGGAAGTGTTCAACTATGCACTGGCCGGCAGTAATGATCCGGGCTCCACTTTCAAGCTCGCTACGATGATGGCCTTGCTGGAAGAAACCAAGATGAACCCCGATCAGGTAATGGTGAATACGGGAAGCGGGGCCATGCGCTTCCGCAACCACATGATCCGGGATGCCCACCGGGGAGGCTTCGGCAACATTACAGCTTCGCAGGTTCTGGAAAAATCGTCGAACATAGGGATCGTCATGCTCATGCAGCGCTACTTTGCCAACAAGCCCGACAAGTACCTGCAATACCTCAAACAATTTCACCTCACTGCACCTACCGGCATTCAGATGAAAGGTGAAAAGCCCCCGCTGATCCGCGACAGGTCCTCGAAGCACTGGAGCAACTACTCACTGTACTTTATGGCCCATGGCTATGAAATGCAGATGACACCTTTGCAGACGCTGACTTTTTACAATGCAGTGGCCAACGATGGTTACTGGGTACGTCCGATGATCGTGCGTGAGATCCGCAATGCGGAAGAAGTTGAAGATAAAAGGGAGCCCTATGTAGAGGAAAAGCCAATTTGTACGCCGGAGACCATTCGCAAGGTTAAAAAAATGCTCGAAGGTGTAGTGCAGAATGGTCTGGCCAAGAATATCAAAAGCGACCTGTACCAGATTGCCGGCAAGACGGGTACTGCCCGCAAGCTCATTAACGGGATTTATACCGAAGGAAAAAACTACACTTCCTTCGCAGGTTACTTCCCGGCCGATAAGCCCAAGTACAGCTGCATTGTGGTGATTGACAATCCTAAAAGCGCAGGTGCCGACTATACCCGGTATGCGGGCAGTGTCGCCGCGCCTGTTTTCAAGGAAGTGGCAGACCGGATTTATGCGCAGGAAGTAGGCATTCAGCGGCCTGTCAGGGATTCGGTACCCGAAGTTTCGAAAGATGTAATGTGGGCAGGGCGCAGCGCAGACCTGAATGTGATCAGCAGAGAGCTCAAAATGTCGCAGGTTCCGGACGATGCTGAATATGCGGCGGGATCTTTGTATAAAAAAGGCAAAACCAAGTGGAAGCCCAGAAGCATTCAGGACGAGGACGTGCCCGACTTGCAGGGTATGGCCATGCGAGACGCATTGTACATTCTTGAAAACAAAGGTTTCAGGGTCACTTTCAAAGGTGCAGGAAAGGTAGTGGAACAATCGCTGCCGCCGGGTACCAACAAAAGCGGCGGTAAAACCATTTTACTAACATTACAGTAATCCTTTTTGATGGATCAGGTAAAGGAATTAAGCAGCCTGCTTGGCCGGGTTGCGGATGCGGCAGTGTCCGGGCCGGTGAACGTAATGGTGAACCAGATCGTGCTCGATTCGCGGCGCGTGCTGCCGGGCAGTATGTTTGTGGCCCTGCGCGGCACACAGGTCGACGGGCACCAGTTTATAGACAAAGCCACAGCGCTGGGAGCTTCAGTAATTGTTTGTGAAGAACTCCCTGCCAACGTTTCAGATCAGGTAACCTATGTCCGGGTGGCTGATTCTGCTGCTGCCATGGGCTTGATGGCGGCAGAATTTTACGAAAATCCGTCGCGCAGGCTCAAACTGGTGGGTGTAACGGGAACAAACGGAAAAACTTCGGTTGCTACTTTCCTTTTTCAGCTTTTCAGGGCACTGGGGTACCGCTGCGGCCTGCTTTCGACCGTCCAGAACCAGATCGAGGATGAGGTAATCCCGTCCACGCATACTACACCCGACTCCGTGGCGCTGAATGCACTTTTATCAAAAATGTTGGATAGCCGGTGTACCCACGTTTTTATGGAGGTAAGCTCGCATTCCGTAGCCCAGCACCGCATTACCGGGCTGCATTTTGCAGGGGGTATTTTTACAAACATCACCCACGACCACCTCGACTTTCATAAAACATTCGATAACTATATAAAGGCTAAGAAAGGCTTTTTTGACCAGTTGCCGAAGTCGGCTTTTGCATTGATCAATGTAGACGACCGCCGGGGCTCGGTTATGGTGCAGAATACCAGTGCGCGAAAGGAAACCTACTCTCTGCAGACACTGGCGGCCTTCAAGGGCAAAATTATTTCGGATACCCTGGCAGGCATGCACATGGAGATCAACCAGCATGAAGTGTGGTTCAGGGTGATCGGAAGGTTCAATGCATATAACCTGCTGGCAGTATACGGAGCAGCCATTTTGCTGGGTGAAAATGAAGAGGCGGTACTTACCGAGCTGTCCAGCCTGAAAAGTCCTCCCGGCCGCTTTGAACAGTTCCACTCGGCTGATCATGTAGTCGGGATTGTTGATTATGCGCATACTCCCGATGCTCTCGAAAATGTACTGGAAACCATCAGGCACCTGCGCAACGGAAATGAAAAAGTGATTACCATCGTAGGTTGCGGCGGGAACCGGGATGCCGAAAAAAGGCCAAAAATGGCCGCAATTGCGTGTAAATACAGCGATAAGGTTATTTTAACTTCCGATAACCCCAGGTTTGAGGATCCGATGGATATCCTGGACCAGATGCGCAAAGGGGTGCCGCCACTGGATTATAAAAAAACGCGCGTGATTGAAGACCGGCGGGAGGCGATCAACCAGGCCAACCGGGAAGCAATGGATGGCGACATTATCCTGATTGCGGGTAAGGGACACGAAAATTACCAGGATGTGCAGGGTGTAAAGCACCACTTCGACGATAAGGAAGTACTGCTGGAAGCCTTTGCATTGCGGTAGCCAGACAATGGAATGATGGCCTGTGTGCAGCTCCCGGAAAATTTAAAAGCGGGGGCTTTTTTGTGGTGTGTTCGAAAAGAAGCAATTTTGCAGCCTTCATCCCATAACGTTTTACATGCTCTATTATCTGTTTGAGTACTTCGACAAGCACTTCAACTTGCCTGGTGCAGGGGTATTTCAATATATTACATTCCGTGCGCTGGGAGCCACGGTACTTTCACTCTTTATCGCTGCTACCTGGGGTAAATCCATTATCTCGTTCCTGCGCCGCAAACAAATGGGCGAGTCGATCCGGGACCTGGGTCTGGCCGGACAACTTGAAAAAGCCGGGACGCCTACCATGGGAGGGTTTATTATTCTGGCTTCCCTGCTAATTCCGGTGCTGCTTTTTGCCAAGCTGAGCAATGTTTATATTGTATTGCTGATCATTACGGCATTGTGGACGGGCCTTATCGGTTTTATTGATGATTATCTTAAAAAGTTCAAGAACAATAAAGACGGGCTGCACGGCCGGTTCAAGATCGTCGGGCAGGTAGGGCTGGGGCTGATTGTAGGTCTTACCTTGTCTTTCAATGACAATGTCAAGATCCGGATTTATGAGCAGCCGCTCCTAAGTTCAAGCCTGGGAGAAGTACAGCGCTACCGCGATCTCATACATCCGACTGTTACTACGATCCCGTTTTTCAAGAATAATGAATTTGATTACAAATGGCTGCTGTTTGGCTGGCTGCCGGAGGAGTATACCTGGGTGATCTATACGATTATTGCCATCTTCATCATTACTGCCATTTCCAACGGAGCCAACATTACCGACGGGATCGACGGGCTTGCAGCCGGAGTGTCGGGAATTATTGCGCTTACATTGGGTGTGCTGGCGTATTTGTCAGGTAATACCAAATTTTCGCAATACCTCAACATCATGTACATTCCCAACTCGGGTGAGCTTGTGATCTTCTGTGCGGCTTTCATCGGGGCCTGCGTCGGGTTCTTATGGTATAATGCTTATCCCGCCCAGGTTTTTATGGGTGATACGGGAAGTCTGATGCTCGGCGGAGTCATTGCGGTCACAGCCCTCGCCATCCGTAAGGAGTGGCTCATCCCGATCATGTGTGGAATTTTTATAGCCGAAAACTTGTCGGTGATCATGCAGGTGAGCTATTTTAAATATACCAGACGAAAGTACGGCGAGGGCCGGAGAGTTTTCCTGATGTCGCCTCTGCACCATCATTATCAGAAAAAAGGCATTCACGAAGCCAAGATCGTAACCCGTTTCTGGATCGTCGGCATTATCCTGGCAATCATGACGCTGGTGACTTTGAAATTAAGATAAGAGGGAGGAAGGAGAAAGGGAGGAAAGCCCTTCGACTGCGCTCAGGGTGACAAGGAAGGAGAAAAGGAAGAAGGGAGGAAAGCCCTTCGACTGCGCTCAGGGTGACAAGGAAGAAGGAAGGAAAGGACAAAGTTGACGTATTGTCATTGTCCTTTCCTTCCTTTGTCCCTTCCTCCTTTTCTCCTTGCTCCTCAACTACCGTCCTACCTGCTCGCTATACCTCCTTGGGTCGTAGCCTTTGGCGAATAGGGGGTATTGGTCAAAAATCCTTCTTACTACACTTCTGTAATGGTTGTTGGAAGTTTCTGCTTCTTTGAAAATACCGGATGCGTAGCCTCTCCATACGACCTGGTCGCTTTCGGCGTCAATGAGCGATACGATCAACGTCCCTTTATCGAGTGCGTATTTGATAGGCTCATACCGGAAACCGTCATTTTCGGTATCTACCCAGTTTTTAATGACCGGCTGCATATAGCCCTGGTAACGCAGGTTATCATAAAAAATCCCGTAGTTTACCAGGAGTGTCGGCTTTTCGGCAGTGAGCTTGTAGCCCCGGACCTGCATTTGCCTGCGGATTGCCTCGTATATTTCGGTACAAAGGTTGTTGGTATCCCTCTCACATTCCAGGAAAGTATAGGATGAGTAATCCTTGAAGTTGGTCTCGTAACTGTAATCATGTTCTACAAACACTTTACGGCCACTCGAGCACCCCGCGATGATAACTACCAATAGTAAAGCGGCATAAGTTGTAACAGATTTTAACATAAGCATTTCAATTTGTCAGGTTGTGAATAGAATTATAATTCTGTTGTTTGATATTTTACAAACCCGATCAACAGCCTATGTTACCTTCCGCTACACGGCGCCCTGGTAATAAGCTATTGACTTGCGCATTTCTGATGGTGTCACCGGAATGTCGTAGGCACATTTGCCTGCACGTTCCAGCAACGAAAACCGGATCTCCTTCCCCTTGTTCTTCTTGTCCTGCCTGGTCAGCGTGATGATCTGCTCAATCTCCTCCGGCCTTATTTCCACTTTTCCAAAACTTGCAAAAAGAAACTCCTCAATCTGGGTCAGTGTATCCTGATCGATCATCTTCCTCGCGTAGGAGAGGTAACTTTCCATGATCATCCCCACTGCAATTGCTTCCCCGTGAAAGAGCCTTTCACGCTCAGGCTTGGCCAGAAAGCAGGTTTCAACCGCATGTCCCAGTGTATGACCGAAGTTGAGGATTTTACGCAAACCCTTTTCTGTCGGATCCTGATCGACTACCTGCTGCTTGATGCCGACAGAGTGCGCGATCAGGTCATTCCAGTCTTGTTCTTCAAAGTCCTTGCGCCGTATCTCGTCCCACTTCGCAGCGTCGGCGATCAGGCAATGCTTGATAATTTCGGCATATCCTGATCGTACTTCACGATACGGCAGGCTTTCAAGAAATGCAGGGTCAATCAGTACGGTTTCGGGTAACCTGAATACGCCCAAATGATTTTTAAATCCTTGAAAGTCAATCCCAAGCTTCCCACCAACACTTGCATCTACCTGCGATAACAAAGTCGTCGGCACCTGCAAAAAATCTATTCCACGCTTGTATACCGATGCACAAAAACCACCCATGTCTCCGATCACGCCACCACCGATATTGATCACCAGCGCATGCCTGTCAAGCTCCTCTTCCGTCATCGCTTCCCAGATCTGCTCACAGGTGGCGAGCGTCTTTTGTGATTCGCCCGCCGGAACGGTTACCAGCCTGTGTTTTGGCAAACTGGCTTTCAAACGTGGATAACAATGTTTTTTGGTATTGTTATCTGCTATTACAATAATGCTGGAGTACCCTTTTTTACTCAAAAAATCCTGCAGGCTTTGGTTTACCGGTGCAATAACTACGGACTGGTTCATTCTGAAAATTTTCGGTGCAGCCCTGACGCATATACGTGCAGTGCCTTCAAATGGATGCGTTGATTACCAGGTTTTTAAAATAAAATTCTGAAAATCCATTTTAAATATAATAATTATTGTGCGGATGTGGAAGACAATTATTTTTCATTCAGCGGAGATTTATCCACAACTTCCGGTAGTGCGGCAAGGACATTTTTGCAGGCTGACTTTGGGATTTAATTTGTAAAATTGTCTTTTTAAGCAACTTCCCAATCCATATAACAGCATATTCATGAGCTCTCCCCTGATTTCCGGGATACAGCAGGTGGGCGTCGGCGTGCAGAACGTGCCCGAAGCCTGGAAATGGTACCGGCAAACCCTAGGATTTGACGTACCTGTATTCGACGAAAAGGCTGAAGCGCCCTTAATGACTCCCTATACCGGCGGCAAGGTACACCAGCGTCACGCAGTGCTGGCGATCAATATGGCCGGCGGCGGCGGGTTGGAAATATGGTCTTTTACAAGCCGGCAATCCCAACTTTCCGATTTCAGGGTTGAGCCTGGTGATCTGGGCATTAATGCAATCCGTTTTAAAGCGCAAGATGTAAGAAAAGCTCATGAATGGGTCACGGCGCATTCCCAAGAGACGGTCGGTGCAGTAATCACATTGCCGGAAGGAGAGGGTTTCTGGGGTACGGACCCGTACGGAAACTATTTCCAGGTGACCACCGATGCTACTTTTTTCCAGAAAACAAGCAAGCCCGTGGGCGGAGTGGCAGGTGTGGTGATCGGGGTTTCGGATATGGACAAGTCGGTGACTTTTTACCAGAACCTGCTGGATCCGCTTGAAGTCGTGTACGACCGCACAGGTGTTTTTGACGATCTACCGGCGATTGTACCCGGGCAGCGCTACCGCAGGGTTTTGCTGAGAAAGAAATTTTCACCCGATGGTGCATTCAGCCGTTTACTGGGCGACACGCAGGTTGAGCTGCTGCAGGCACTGGACCGTCAGCCCAAAAAGCTTTTCGAAAACCGGTACTGGGGCGATTGCGGGTACATCCACTTGTGCTTTGATGCATTGGATATGAATGCATTAAAAGCCAAACTGCAGTCACAGGGTCATCCGTTTACGATTGACAGCGAGCGTTCGTTCGGGATGGAGTCGGCAGCCGGCAGGTTTGCCTATCTCGAAGATCCGGACGGTACGCTGATCGAGCTGGTAGAAACGCACAAAGTGCCGATTTTGAAGAAATTCGGCTGGTTCCTGGATCTGCAGAAGCGGAAAACGCAGAAACCACTTGCCGACTGGATGCTTAAAATGATGGGATTGGGCAGGGTAAAGGATTGATGTCGATTGATAAAGATATGTTCAGGCCGGGCAAAGGTGATTGCCCGGCTTTTTCTATCTGTACCGGGCACCAAACCAGGCAAGTAGCGGAAGTCCTAAAAACAATGCGACACCAGCTTCCCAGCCTGCGAAAAAGCCAAGCATCAGGGAAAGCAGCACAACAATAAGCGGATAAATGTACATCAGTGCACCAAACAGGACTGAGTCGTAAAATACAGTTCTGGCTGTCATTTTAGCAGCCTTTTTCTTGAAAGCCTGGTACAAAGGCCGGTGAATGGTTCGCCCGATCCAGCCGATACCCCGCAGCAGAAGGTTGCCGCGGGAAGGTACCGGACAATCGGTAAAGAAGCTGTCCAGCAACATCTTATGCTGCCCGGCAGGCAGTCCGGCAGGAATGGTCAGAATTTCGTTGTTCATGCGCACTTCAAGCATATCATTAAACTCCCGCAGCCATTTTTCGTATTCCGCCGGGCTGGTCTGGATATCATTCATGCGGATTCCGCCTCCAAACCGCATGTACACCCGCTTGCCCGGTCCGCGGAAGTGCTCGTAGTTCATGCCCGTGGGCACTACTACCATATTCTTCAGCGGGTCGTCGCCATGCCATATTTTGTATGCCATGCGGGCAGTACCCTTTCCCAGCGGCCGGAGTTTCCATTCATTGACACAAACACCCTCTGAAAAAACAACTACAGCATCGCCCTTTTTAAGCGCATCGTGACTTTCCCGGGTAGTCACATCATGATTTTTTACATACTGCCTGCCCTCCGAGCCGCGAAATACCGGGATAAGGTTGATCTGCCGGAGCCAGAAAGCCGCTGCCGGCTTTCTGAACACATCACCACGGGTAAGCGTATGAATGGGCTGCCTGAGCTTGGAACCGATTACCACCGCATCAAAGAATGACCCGGGATGGTTGGAGGCAAGCAGCAGGGGCGTATTTCGGGGGAGCTTGTCGAAGTTGGATACGGCCAGCCTGCGCAGGTAAATGGGCAATGCAAGCCTGACCAGGAAGCGGGAAAAGTAGTAGAACAAGGTGAAACGGTTCTGATTTATAACATTCAAAATTATTCAAACTTTTGCAAAATGTGCGCCTGAATGCTTTGCTTGAAATTATCCTGAAATTTCGCATTATGGTATTATTTTAGCTGCAAGCAGTTGCACAGGGCATTTGGCAGGGTTATAGTTGCTACCTTTGCATGTTCAAACAGCAAGGTGCGTGCGGCGATATCAGTTTTGAGTAATGCGTTTAAAAGATTATCCGGAGATTATCCGTGCGGCCTGGGCCGGTTTCGATCACACCATCGGGGTGAAATTTGTAGAGGACATTAGTGCCAAGGTGTCAACCAATCACGTATTTCGGGTAACGCTCGACAATGATGACAAGGTAGTGGCAAAGCTGTCGTATTTTGGCAAATATGAGCACTTTAAAGAAGATCACCGCATCATTCAGGCACTGTCCAACAATTTACTGTACCCTTTCGAAAATGTGGTAGCCAAGTCGCTGGTGAAAAATAACCAGGTGTACACCTACCGGTACCAGGAGGATTTTGTAGATACCTGGGTAGTGTTCTACAACCCGATACGGGCTGCCCAACGATTGCCGCGCCGGCTGGGGGAAGAGCATATCCGCAAGCTCGGCCGGGAAACGGCTAAGTTTCACCAGGCATGTTTCAGGGCAAGCCACTCGCTTCCCAAAAGCTCCAAAAACCTCCGCACCGACATCCAGCACCTCCTGGATATCCTTGATACGGACACCGGCAGCTATGAGCACCGCGGCAACATCAGTATCCTGAAAAGGCAATGCGATATTTTCATGAAAAATATCCAGCGGCTCAATGTCAGCGGGTTCGATAAGATGCCTGTATTCGTTGACTGGAACATCGGCAACTTTTCGGTAACTGAAGATCTGAAACTTTTCTCGCGCTGGGACTATGACTGGTTCAGGGTTTCGTCGCGGATCATGGATTTTTACTTTTTCAGCCGGGTAGTGTCCAATGTGGGTGATCGTACGGTTTTCAGCTATCTGATCGGGCCGCTGATGGAAGATCGTTTCATGATGTTCCTGGAAGAATACCATCAGATTTATCCCCTTACAGAGAATGAAGTGCTGTTTATGAAGGAAGCTTACCGGTTTTTTATCCTTAATTATGTAATTAAGTACGGCAAATATTTTTTCCACCGGGCGTATTGCACCAAATTGCAGAAGGAAGCCTACGAGCTCTACTTTCCATCCATTGATGGCTTTGATTCAGACAAAATATTGAGAAAGCTGAAACTCTGACCCAGCATTCCCAATCACTCCTAAGACACCAACGTAATGATTCTCGACAATTTCAAGTCAGTCCTTTCCAAGTATGATGTAGTTTTTTTTGATGCTTTCGGGGTTCTTAAAACCTATAATGGTCTTATTCCCGGCATTGAAAATACGCTGGCCTACCTCAATGATCATGGGAAGGATTTTTACGTTGTGACCAACGATGCATCCCGCAGTCCTGACCAGCTGGCTGAGTCGTATTTCAAAATGGGGATCACCGACATTACTGCCGACCGCATTATCTCGTCGGGCATGCTTGCCCGCGAGTACCTCGACTATAAAGTACGGGCAGGACTGGTAGCTTATGTGGGGACAGATAACTCTGCGCATTACATTGAAACTGCCGAACTGAAAACCATTTCCATCCGGAAAGTCAACCTGGACGACGTATCGGATATCAATGCACTCGTATTTTTGGATGACGAAGGTTTCGACTGGAATACGGATCTTACAAAAACCCTGAACCTGCTGCGCAAACGCAATATTCCGGTTATCGTAGCCAATACGGACAAAACATACCCGGCCTCCAAAACCCGTCTTTCCATTGCAGTGGGAGCCCTTGCGAAAATGATCGAGGATACGATCGGGCGGCAGTTTATCCGCTTTGGCAAGCCCGATCCGCAAATGTTTATTTTTGCCTATCAGCATATCAAAAACTACCCGCATGTGAGCAAGCGCAATATCCTCATGGTAGGCGACACTCTGCACACGGATATCCTGGGTGGTAACAAGTTTGGGCTGGATACCGCCCTGGTACTCACCGGCAATACCCAGGCCGAAGATGCCGAAGTACGTATCCGGTCCACGGGCATTATCCCGACCTACATCAGCGTATCCGCCGCCATAGACTAAAACTTTTTGCAGGTAAAATCAGGGAAATACCACGTAGTACTGCCGGAATCGCTGCTCCTCCTGCCGCGCTTCCTCAGGCTTTTTCATCTTTTCCAATAATGTGGCCCGCTGGTGGTGGCACTGGGCTGCGAGGTAGGAATCAGGAAACGACCGGACGGAGCGTGTAAACAGCTCATAAGCGTCATTCAGCAAAGCACTGTCACCGGTCGTAATCAGCTGCATACCATCCTCGTAGTCCTGCTTCCATCTTTTGGCAATGGGTGTCATGCGCTCAGCTTCCTGAAACACCTTGAAAGACGGAATTACCGGTACGCGCGAATTTTTAGCGATAATCCTGGGTACAGGTTTGGAGAAAAACATCAAAATTGCTTCCGTATAAGCCAGGGCTTCATCGTGGTTGTATGATTCCTGCTTTAACAATTGCTCCTCCGCCGCGTTGGTAAAAAACGATGCTTCCGCCAGTACTGCCGGGGTACCATACGAATTCCGCAACACCGAAGCTCCTGCATCCGCAAAAATTGTAAAATCAGAAACCAGGGAAACGGGTACCTGCTTTTTGTAAAGATGCTTTATCAAACCGGCTGCCAGCGCTTTTCCAAACATCACACTCGCCAGGTTTTCAGACTGGTTTCCATGAAAATAAATAATTGGAAAATTGACGGACGAGTCTGCTGTGGCATTGTGGTGAATGGATACAAAAAGGTCAGCCTTATTGTCGAGCGCCATCCTGGATCGGTCGGTGAGGGACACCATTTGATCCTCCGTCCTTGTCATAATTACCATAGCACCTTTTTCCTGCAGCATTTTCTGCAGCACCAGCCCAACCCTGAGGTTGATCCATTCTTCGCGCTCGCCGGCAGGGCCTACCCGGTAGCTGTCGGTGCTGGCGGTACCGCCATGCCCGGGATCAATGCAGATGGTTTTGCCGGTAAGTACGCCGGCGCTGGTTTGTGCGAGCAGGCTATTTTGTAAAAACAGTATAGCAAGGCAAGCAAGTGAAATAGCACGCATGAGGTTCAGGATCTGGAAATTTTGTTCAAAATAAACATCCCTGACGGCACTACCAAGCTTTGTACCTGGGCATGATTGCATTCTCCGATTTCCTCCTATTTTTGCGAAAGTTCAACATTGTCAACCTTCAATATACACACACATGCTCGCTAAAACTTTCGGGAGCGCCGTCTTTGGTGTAGACGCCTCCATGATTACCATTGAAGTAAATGTGGCTCAGGGCCTAGGCTTTTTTATGGTCGGACTGGCCGACAGTGCTGTAAGGGAAAGTCAGCAGCGCGTGGAAGCCTCCCTCAAACATTTCGGCTACAAAATGCCCCGGCAGAAGATGGTGATCAATCTCGCCCCGGCCGATGTGCGCAAAGAAGGTTCTGCCTACGACCTGCCCATTGCACTCAGTATCCTCAAATCATCCGGACAGATCACCTGCGAGCGCAACCTCGAATCGTACGTCGTGATGGGCGAGCTGTCGCTCGACGGGCTGCTGAGGCCCATTAAAGGTGTGCTGCCGATTGCCATTGAAGCCAGGCGTCAGGGGCTCAAAGGTTTTATCCTTCCCACAGAAAACGCCCACGAAGCTGCCATCGTCAACAACATTGATATCATTCCCGTAGAATCCCTGGCTGACGCCATCGGGTACATGACCGGCGCGATCAGCATTGAGCCGCTGGTGGTGGATACGCGTGACCTGTTTTTTGCTACTCAAAACGAATACGAGGCTGATTTTGAGCATGTTCAGGGTCAGGAGAATATCAAGCGCGCCCTCGAAATTGCGGCTGCCGGAGGGCACAATGCGATCATGATAGGTCCGCCCGGTGCGGGCAAAACGATGCTTGCCAAACGGCTGCCGGGAATATTGCCTCCGCTCACTTTACCGGAAGCACTGGAAACCACGAAAATCCATTCGGTGGCTGGCAAGCTGGGCAAGAGGGCCACGCTGGTTTCGCGCAGACCGTTCAGGGCCCCGCATCACTCCATCAGCGACGTGGCACTGGTAGGCGGTGGCGGCTTTCCGCAACCTGGCGAGATATCGCTGGCCCACAATGGTGTATTGTTCCTGGATGAGCTGCCGGAGTTTAAAAGATCGGTCCTGGAAGTAATGCGTCAGCCGCTGGAAGAGCGGAAGGTAAGTATTTCGCGCGCCAGAATGGCCGTAGAGTTTCCGGCCAACTTCATGCTCATTGCCAGTATGAACCCTTGTCCGTGCGGGTACTACAACCATCCTGAAAAAGAATGTGTATGCGCGCCGGGAACGGTTCAGAAGTACCTGAGCAAGATCAGCGGGCCGCTGCTCGACCGCATCGACCTGCATGTGGAAGTTACACCCGTATCCTTTGACCAGATCTCGTCCACCCGGAAATCGGAGAGTAGTGCAGAGATCCGCGAGCGCGTGATGGAAGCCCGGCTGCGACAGATCAGGCGATTTGAAACCCGCAAGGACATTTATTCCAATGCCATGATGAGCCCCGAGATGGTAAAGGAGATATGCACGATCGGGGAGGCAGGAAAAACTTTGCTGAGGAAAGCCATGGAGCGGCTCGGACTGTCGGCCCGCGCTTACGACCGCATCCTGAAAGTTTCCCGGACCATCGCCGACCTGGCCGGAAGTGATGACATCAAGGTAGAGCACCTCGCCGAGGCCATCCAGTACCGGAGTCTGGATCGGGAGAATTGGGCGGGGTAGCAGCTGGTCGTGATCAATTTTTTAAACTTTAGATTTAGAAAAGGAACTAGTTAAGACAGAGATGGGCAGACGCTTTATTTCCGAACTTCTTGATGACCCGATGGCAAATCTTGTATTGCAGGAAGCGACTGCGATCCTGAATGAGGAACGTGAGCGCAGGTATAAGTTTTACGATGATATTACGGAAGATGATAAGATCGAGTTTATCAATGGAGAAATTACTGTGCATTCGCCGGTAACATTTGAACATAATGTTGCCAGCGGTCTTTTGTACAGAATGCTCAGCATTTATTGCAGTAAGAACAAACTTGGTTTTGTAGGAGTTGAAAAGATCATGATTACCCTTTCGCGCAATGATTACGAACCGGATCTTAGTTTTTTCAGAAAAAATAAGGCGGGTACATTCGACGGTGACCAGAAACTTTTTCCTGCACCAGACTTTGTGGTTGAAATACTATCAGAATCTACACAAAACCGGGATCGTGGAATAAAGTTTAAAGATTACCAGGGACATGGAGTTGAGGAATACTGGATTATTGATCCTGAAAAAAGGATTTTAGAGCAGTATCTTCTAAAAGGTAAGGAATATGAACTGGTACTTAACTCTTCAAATGGTACGGTTGCGAGTCCGGTGATTGATGGATTTACAATACCCATTCAAGCAATCTTTGATGAGGACGAAAATTTAAAAACTATACTGAGCTTCTAATTACTCACTGTTCCTCTATACTTACGCCGGCCAGCTCCTGGAAAAGCGTTTGCCAGTAATGTGCCACATGCGGGTTATTTTCCTTAACCGACGCGGTGGGCTCAAACGGTGAAATGATTGTTATCTGCGGCGAGCCAATGACATATTTTTCCAGTTTTTTGGCATCCTCTTTGGCCTCGGCCTCGGCCTGAGTGTCGTCTTTGGGCGGGCTGATATGAAAATCGCGGCGGTCGCTGCCTTTGACACTCTCCACCATATCACTAAAATAATAAACCTTCACCTCGGCACCCGATTCCCCCGCTTTGGCGATCACGGGCAAACTGGCCCAGATATCTGTAAACTGGTTTGATGCACCCGTATTCTGCTGGTTCAGCTTGCCCAGTACCTGCCTCAGGTAAATGCCTTTTTCTTTCTGCAAAGCCAGCTGGAATGCAGTTTCAATCGCCTCCCGGTCCGTGGCATTGGCACCTTCCAGATCATCTTTTTCACTCCTCACCGTCAGCGACAATGCACGTGCCTTGGAGGTATTTTCATGAATAAAATACACTTCCAGCTTGTCGCCCTTGTTCCGCATATGCTGTTCCACAATGTCCGTCAATGCCTGCCGGTATTTATCATTCACATAAGCCTGGTTTACATTCACGCTTCGCGTTTTATCAATAAAAACCAGCGTGTAAACCGGTGCATCAGGCAAAGCAGGCGATTTTTCCTTCTCACTGCCGCAGGAGAAGCAGAGGAGGATGGGTAGGATGAGGGAGAGGAGTTTCAATTTTTAATGATTGAATGACTGAATGATTGAATGAGTTTTGAGTTAGTGAGTGTGTGGGTTAGTGAGTGTTTAGTTTTGAATGATTGAATTTCGATAAGGTTATTGGACAAACAGGTATTCTTCATTGTCTAAATGGCTTGCTTGACTAAACGGGCTAGGCTCATTGGTTATTTTACTACACCTATTCAATCATTCAGTCATTCAATCATTCAAAACTAAACCAAAAATCCCCCCAAAGCCCGGACCTTGAAGGGATCAAAAAACGTACTGGATCAAAATCGCTACTGATGCTGCTTCTGGATCATTTCTACCAGCTCCTCAGAGATACCGGTAGAGGAGTATCCGCCGTCGTGATACAGGTTTTGCATGGTGACAAAGCGGGTAAGGTCTGAGAAGAGCGTAATGGCGTAGTTGGCGCAATCATCGGCTGTGGCATTGCCCAGCGGACTCATCTTTTCTGCAAACTCATAGAATGCGTCAAATCCCTCAATGCCGGAACCTGCCTTGGTTTTGGTAGGCGATTGGGAAATGGTATTGACGCGAACATTTTTCAATTTACCGTAACGGTAGCCGTAGCTGCGCGCAATGCTTTCCAGCATCGCCTTGGCCTCCGCCATGTCACTGTAAAAAGAGTACGTACGCTGTGCGGCAATGTACGAAAGCGCTACCACAGACGCCCATTCGCTGAGCGCATCCTGCTTCTCGGCTACCTGCAGGAATTTATGCAGGGAAATGGCTGAAATGTCAACTCCCTTCTGAAACCACTCATAGTTGAGATCGCCATATTCTTTTCCTTTGCGCACATTTACCGACATGCCTATGGAATGCAAAACAAAGTCGATCTTTCCGCCCAGGACTTCCACAGACTTGGAAAAAAGATTTTCGATGTCTTCAACGGAGGTAGCATCCGCGGGGATGATCTCAGCTTCACAATCTTTGGCGAGCTGGTTGATGGCGCCCATACGCATGGCAATCGGAGCATTGGTCAGTGTAAAAGTTGCTCCCTCTTCTTTGGCTTTCAAAGCCACTTTCCATGCAATGGAATTCTCGTCCAGTGCACCCGAAATGATACCTCTTTTTCCTTTTAATAAACCGTAAGCCATACTTTTACCTTCTATTGTTTAATGAGGATAATGTCTGTTTTAATGCGGCAAAGTAACGCATTTTGATGGGTTTTATCTATAAAATTTAGGCCTGACACCCACCTGGCCATCACTCATCAAGGTTGCGGTACCATGGTTTCTACTGGTTTCAGATGCAGCTTTTCACTGAAAAACCGGTCCGTAGCGGTAAATACTCCTTTCACATCTTTCGAGCGGTACTGCGATGCGATCACATGGTCACCGCTCTCAGGAAAAGCTTTTAAAACTTTCAGTGAGGCGGGCGTACCCAGGTGTTCAAACATATCCTTAATAGCCGCTACCGACACGACCTTGTCCTGTTCCTCTTCATTTTTGTAATAATACCCTACAAAAACGGGCATTTTGATCTTTTCAAATACTTCAGGCTTCGAAATCACATCCATCATCTGCTGCAAGGTAATCAGCCCGTTGGTATGGTATCCCTGCAGCCAGAACTGCGCCTGGGCCGGGATCGTATCCATGTGAACACTGTGCTCGCCTATCACTTTGTGCAGGATCTGTCTGCCCCACGGGCCGGTGATCAGTTTGAGAGACGAATTATTGACCTCCATGCAGGGGGAGTATAAAACAAGCCCTTTCAGCTCGGGATGATTGGCAGCGATGTACACGCTCAGCAGTCCGCCCGCTGACGTACCGATCAGGATCACGCTGTCTCCCAGCGATTTTCCAATCGCGACCGCTCGCTTTGCGCCAGCCAGGAAGTTCTCCGGCGTGAGGTCGTCGAATGCATTCGGGTCGTCGATGCCAGCATCGTGCATGCGCGAGACGTATAAATTGGCGCCGTATTTTTTGGCCAGGTCGCGGTGCACAGGGTCACCCTCCGCCCAGCTTGCCCCGAATCCGTGAATGTACACCACGCTGTAAGGTGTTTTTCTATGAGCAGAATCTGCCCAGAAAATGCGCGCCTCATTATCAGGTTTCAGGTGCGGCGTGCCCGATTCACTTTTGTTGATGTCAGCTTCCAGTGCCCGCAGGTCGGTGGCGACGGCGGGAAGTTCGGGTGAAAGATTGGCTTCCGGCACACGCGGACCAGCCAGGAAAACAATGCCCGCAACTACCAGCAGGCCAATAATCCAGAGTAAAACCTTTAACATTTTTTAAGATCGGGGAAAGTTTTGAAAAGTCGAAAGATCGCTAGTTTTGGGCGTTTATTGCTACCGGAAAGTGAATGATCCGCCCGGCGGACCCACGCGCCCGCAATAATAAGCTCCACCCTGACAGATTTACTATCTTGCACAACATTTATCCGCATCAGCAATGCCCAATCTCCTGCTCGTTGAAGACGATTCCAACCTCGGTTTCCTGTTACAGGAATATCTGACGGACAAAGGTTTTCCCACGGACCTGGCTACGGACGGGCAAAAAGGCTGGCAGTCTTTTGTGGATAAGGAATATGACCTCTGCATTTTCGACGTTATGATGCCCAAGAAAGACGGTTTTTCTCTGGCAAAAGAAGTGAGAATGAGCGGGCGCGATGTGCCGATCATTTTTCTTACCGCCAAATCCATGAAGGAGGATACCATGCAGGGTTTCAGGGTAGGAGCGGATGATTATGTAACCAAGCCTTTTGACAGAGAGGAGCTGCTGCTGCGCATAGAGGCCATTTTGCGCAGGTATAAAAAGCAGCCCGATGCACAGGACGACACCGGAATTTACCATATAGGTGCATTTACCTTTGATTACAGCCGGCAGCAGCTTACCCATGATGATAAATCAGCCCGTCTGACCAGCAAGGAGTCGGAGCTTCTGAAATTGTTTTGTCAAAATATCAATCAGCCTATCAGCCGCAGCTTTGCGCTTAAAACGATCTGGGGCGATGATTCCTACTTCAATGCCCGCAGCATGGATGTTTACATTACAAAACTGCGGAAGTACCTGCGGGAAGATCCTTCCATTCAGATCATGAATTTGCACGGGGAAGGGTTTAAGCTGATGGTGGGGTGAGATAGGGAGGATGGAGGAAGGAGGAAAAGGGAGAAAGGAGGAAGGGAGGAAAGTTTTGATATTGACTTTGTCACCCTGAGCGGCCCGGTCCGCCGGGCGGTCGAAGGGCTTTTTGGCGACCGCATCAGCCCTTCGACTCCGCTCAGGGTGACAAAGCAAGTAATTAGCTCTTCTCCTTTTATAAAACCTCTTTAAGGAAACTGAAAGTAAGGTCGGATGGTTTTTGTTTGAGACTGTTTTAGTTTCCCAAAAAAAGCCGACGGCTGTCTGCCGATCGCCGATGTAATATGATCCACATATCCCGCCGCCCGCGGCGTAACCGAAAATCTTCGGCTGTCAGAGACCTTGTTCAGGAAACTACCCTGCAGGTTTCTGATTTTATACTGCCCATGTTTATCGTTGACGGTACCGGGCAAAAATCAGAAGTGAAATCCATGCCGGGCATCTTCCGGCACTCGCTGGATAACCTGCTGGAAGAGCTCAAAGAAGTTACTGACCTGGGCATCCGTGCCATTGACCTTTTTCCCAACTACCCTGAAAGCCGCAAAGACCGGTTTGCCTCGGAAAGCTACCAGGAAGATACTTTTTATCTTAAAGCAATTACTGCGATCAAGGAGCAGTTTCCCGAGCTGGTCATCATGACCGATGTCGCTATGGATCCGTACAGTTCCGATGGCCATGACGGACTGGTTGAAAATGGTAAAATTGTCAATGACGCCACATTGGATATTTTGTCTAAAATGTCGGTAGCGCAGGCCAGAGCGGGAGCCGATATCCTTGGACCAAGCGATATGATGGATGGGCGTGTAGGCTTTATCCGCAGGGAACTGGACGAAGCCGGGTTCACGGATGTGAGTATCATGTCCTACTCGGCCAAATATGCCAGCGCCTTTTACGGCCCGTTCCGGGATGCACTCGAATCGGCTCCGAAGTTCGGTGACAAAAAGACCTATCAGATGAACCCCGCCAACAAACGGGAAGCCCTGCTTGAAGCCCGGCTCGATTTTGAAGAGGGAGCGGATATGCTGATGGTCAAGCCGGCCCTGGCGTACCTGGATATCATCCGCCTCCTGGATGAGCATTTTAATATTCCTATTGCTGCCTACAATGTATCCGGCGAGTACGCCATGATCAAGTCTGCCGCAATGAATGGCTGGCTCGATGGGGACCGTGCCATGATGGAGGTGCTTACGAGCATTCGTCGTGCAGGAGCTAAATGTATCCTCACTTATTTTGCCAAGGAAGCGGCCGAGATTCTTAATGCCTAGCAGTGCGGGGTGGCTATAATGTTATATATTGTAGCCTAACCTTAACGTATCCGCTATGTCGCAAGCCGCTGAAAGGGCAACCATGCCCAAAGGAACCAACTCGGTACTGGACCGGAGGACGGTGTTTTCCGGAAACCGCAACCTCGTAGGGGTCGTCAGACCGGGAGATGCGTTGCTCGATGTAGGATGCGGGTCGGGTTCAATGACTTTCGGAATGGCTGAGCTGACAGGACCTTCGGGTACGGTTACCGGCATTGATGCCAGCGAGCACCTGATTGAGATTGCGAGGAAAAATTTCAGTGACCATGACAATGTGCATTTTGAGGTAGCCGACATCAACAGCTATGTTCCTGTAAAGCTTTTTGATGTGGTTAGTGCCGCCCGCGTGTTGCAGTGGCTTGCCAATCCTCATGAAGTTTTGGGAAAAATGGTCAGTCTGGTGAAACCCGGAGGCTTGCTGACGATACTCGATTATAATCATACAAAAATCCACTGGGAGCCCGAAGTACCCGAAAGCATGCGCATGTTTTATGATGCGTTTCTTAAATGGAGGCAGGATGCAGGCATGAACAATGGAGTTGCTGACAAGTTGCAGGAAATGTTTGAGGCACTGGGCCTGACCGATATTACCGTAACCGACTTTTCAGAAGTTTCAGACAAGGACAGCCTCGATTTTGCGGGTGATATAAGTATCTGGAAAAAAGTAGCAGAAACCCGCGGCAAACAGCTTGTTGCAGATGGATATGTAACAGAAGAGCAGCGGCTTGCCGCGATTGCCGACTATGATCATTGGATTAAAAGTTCGGCCAGGTCTATGAAAATGTACCTGCTGGCAGTAACCGGAAGAAGACCTTGATTTTTACAAAATATATGAAAAAACAATACCTGTCCCTCGCATTTGCAGTATGTCTTGCTGCACCCGCATTTGCACAAAAAAAGAACAATACCTTACCCGAGTTCCAGATCAGGGCTGCCGAAACGGAGGCGCATATGCGTTTTCTGGCAGGGGATGAGCTGCTGGGAAGACGTACCGGCGAGCAGGGCAACCGGGTTGCAGCGCGCTACATTGCAGAACAGTTCAGAAAATGGGGCCTTCGATCTGTCCACGCAGATTCGGTTTCGGGTACCTTATCTTATTATCAGCCTATATCTTTTGATAAAATGGCTGCAGGCGGCTCCGGAGAGATCACGGCTGATGCCGAGGTGATGAAAAGCGGCGACGACTGGATCCTGATGAGCGGAGGCGCTGCTGCCATCAAAGCACCCATCGTTTATGCAGCTTATGGTCTGGAAGACGCATCCAAAGGCTGGGACGATTATAAAGGTCTGGATGTAAAAGGCAAGATCGTACTGCTTCAGAGCGGCTCGCCCGATACCAAAACGCCCTCCGAAATAGCCGCTGCTTCTGCAGAAAAACGGAAGGTGGCCATAGCAAAAGGCGCGGTGGCAATTATCGAGCTTTTCAATGCAGCTATTCCGTGGAATGTAGTGACCAAGTTTTTTGGAAGCGAAAAAATCAGTCTCTCGGATGACAGCGGCCTTGCAGCCGGCGGAGCAGGTATTCCGCACGCCTGGATCAATGGAAAAGAGTCGCGCTATGCCCGTGCGCTGCGCGGCGCCAAAGAAGTAGAATTTAAAACAACAGGCCGCATTACCACAAAGGTGACCAGCTCGAATGTTATCGGACTTATTCCCGGTACTGACCCGAAGCTGAAAGACGAGTACATTCTCCTGACCGCCCATTATGATCACATTGGCGTGGGTAAGCAGGGGGGAAGTGCCTATACGCCTGCCGACAGTATTTTCAATGGCGCGCGGGACAATGCAATTGGTACCGTAGCACTGCTGGCTGCGGCTGAGTCTTTCAGCAAAAATCCACCCAAGCGCTCGGTGCTTGTGGTTGCCCTTACTGCCGAAGAGGTAGGTTTGCTGGGAAGCCGGTACTATGCCGCACATCCGTTGCTTCCGCTGAATAAGTGCATTTTCAATATGAATTCGGACGGTGCGGGTTACACCGATACGACCATTGTTGCCGTAACCGGCCTGAACAGGACGGGTGCAAGTGCTGAAATAGAAGCAGCCTGTAAAGCTTTCGGACTGACGGTTTTTGCTGATCCGGCACCCGAGCAGGGATTATTTGACCGGTCCGACAATGTCAGTTTTGCTAAAGAAGGCATTCCAGCCCCTCAGTTTACGCCTGGTTTTAAAGAGTTCAATGCTGATTTGATGAAAAACTACCACCAGGCTACCGACAATCCTGAAACCATAGATTTCAATTATCTGCTCAAATTCAGCCAGGCATATACCTATGCGTCACGCCTGATCGCTGACCGGAAAACAGCACCCATGTGGTCAGCGGGGGATAAATACGAGCCTGCGGCTAAAAAGCTTTATGGGAAATAAGCTTTATTTCCCATTGATAAAATCAAAAAGCCGGACAACGTCTTCCTCCTTTTTCAGGTTGAGGGCGTTGTCTTTTGCATATTTTTCGGCCTGCTGTTTCTGATCCGCGAATGCTTCGGGTAGCTTTTTGCCAAGATCCAGTTTTTTGAGTGAGTTGCCGGTCGCTGCGTAGTAGTCGTGGTCAATGCGGACGATCGTATTTTTTTCGCCTGTCGCAAATCCCGGGTTATAGTTGGGTTTGGTGATGCGTGTGCGGAAATGCTTGATCAGCATCGTTTTGCCCGACGATAAGACCTCCCCAAAGCCTGTAAGGCTGCCAGGCTGCAAAGTAGCAACATTGATAAATGAAGCGCCTGGGCTGCCATCCAGTGAAAAGCTCCGCAGCATGCCGCCCTTGATCACACGAACGTCATTTTTCTTTTCGTCGGCAAGTACTTCCAGCTCGTTGTTCAGGACATTGTAGCGGATCTGGATACCAGCCAGACTATCGCTTTCGCCTCCACCGATCTGCGGAATGGCCTTCTGAAACTTTACCCCGCCCGTTTGCCACACCGAATCAGCATAAAAGTCACCTTTTACTTCCGAAGGCGGCGTCGCGGCGGTAGCAAAAGCATCGGAGCGCAGCCCTGTGAGGCCGCGGCCCGTAGTTATGCCTATCTTGGAACCATCGCTGACCTGCGCCTGGGAGGCCAGCGCAATGCAAACAAAAAATGCGTTGAAAACGAGTTTTTTCATGACAGATTATCTGGCTCCCGGAGGACAGTTCTTTTTGAGATAGTCGGTAAACAAAGTTTGCAAATGCTTTGATGTGCCCTCGCCCTCATAAATGCCGTGCGAACGGTTAGGGTAAGGCATAAACTGGAACACCTTGTTATACTTGATCAGTTGATTTACAAGCATTTCGGCATTCTGGTAATGCACATTGTCATCACCTGTACCGTGAATGTACAGCAGGTTGCCGACCAGATTTTGCGCATGCGTGATTGGGGAGCCTTTTACAAAATCTTCCCGGTTTTCCTGCGGAAGTCCCATGTAACGCTCCTGGTAAATGTTATCGTAAGTAAGCTGGTTACCCACTGCAGCCACCGCGATACCCGTTTTAAAATGCTGCGGATACTGGAAAAGCAAATTGAGCGTGGACGATCCGCCACCGCTCCACCCATGCACGGCCACGCGGGAAGTATCAATAAACGGATATTGCTTAAACATGGCAACTGCTGCGCCGTCAAGGTCGCGGATGTTGACGACGCCGATATTTTTATAAATCGCTTTGCGCCAGCCTCGCCCTTTGGGCGACGGCGTGCCGCGATTGTCAACCGATGCATAAATGTAGCCGTCCGCTGCCATGCTGCCCGCATAAAGCCGGTTGCGGCCGGTACCGTAGGTATCTTTCACCGTGCTGCCCGCGGGCTCACCGTAAACCATGAACACGATCGGGTATTTTTTTGCAGGGTCAAAGTTGTCTGGTTTCACCATCCACGCATCTACTTCAATACCTTCCTCTGTTTTTACCTTGAAAAACTCAATGTCGATCCCGGCGGGTTTGATGCGCATCATCGTCTGGGCAATGGAATTTTGCGGATCAAGGGGTTTGTGCGCAGGCAGGGTAACCCATTCCATCATCGGCGGCAGCTTGGCGCTCGAAAACTGGTGCATCGCAAACTTACCCAAAGGTGAAATCTGGTAGTCGTGCGTGCCGGCAAGTTCAGCAGGTGTTACGCGCGTCACTTTTCCCTTTCCGTCGAGTGTTGCTTTATACAGGTAACTCTGGGTCGCATTATCGGGCGACGCCATGAAGTAGTATGCGTTGTTTTTTTCGTCAATGCGCACCGGGCTGATCATGTCGAAGTTGCCAGGCGTGATCAGTGTTTCCTTTTTACCATCCCGGCTCACGCGATAGGTATGCCGCCAGCCGTCTTTTTCAGTCACCCACAGAAATTCCTTACCGCCATTGATCCAGTCCCAGCCCATGGGATCACTTTCCCACCGGCTTTTAATATCAATCCAGGCTTCGTCTTTTTCATTGTAAAATGGTTTGGAAGAGCCATCTTTTGTATTGATGTAAAACAAAGTGCTCTCATTCTGCTTGCGGTTTAGCTGCTGTACGACCAGCTCCCCCGGCATACCCGACCATTCCATTCTCGGTACATAGGTATTTTGCGGATCACCCGGAATGTTCATCCATTTGTTCTCTCCAGTATTCACATCCACCACGCCGATCTTGTATGGAGAAGGTGTTTCGCCCACCTTGGGATACTCTACCGGCACATTGAAGGAGTAAATAGAGTCGGTGGTATTGATCATCAAAAAGTTTCGGATTTTGCGGGCGTCGATCTGCCAGTAAGCAACGGCCTTGCTGTCGTCGCTCCACCGAAATCCGTCGCGGCAGTCGAATTCTTCTTCATACGCCCAGTCAAAGGTACCATTGATCACCCGGTCGGTGCCATCGGTAGTCAGCTGCCTGATGTTACCGCCCTGAATATCTTCCACGTACACGTTATGCTTGCTTACATACGCTACTTTACTGCCGTCCGGTGAAAATTTGGCAAACATCAGGGAGGATGCCGGAAGCGTTTTTCCTACCTGCCGCAGTGTTTTTGCATTGATATCATATACCCAGTAATCGCCTCGCGTCTCGTACCGCCATACTCTTTTTGTATTGGTATAAATCAAAAACTTATCGCCTGCCTTGCTGACCGTGTAACTTTTAACGGGCAATGCAGCCGATGCACCTTCGGGCGTAAGCTGTGCTTTTGACAAGATGATTTTTTCCTGATTGGTGGGTAAGGTCACCTCTACAATTTCTCCCTCCACCGCATCGCGGTAGCCGGTTCCGTCCGGCAGCCATTGAAAAGTATCGGGGATCTGAGCAAATGCATTGCAGGAAAATATAAGCAGAAAAAGAGTTCTGAGAATGTGCTTCATGCGGTATTCCAGGTAAGTTGGTAAGACAACTAAGGTAAGGGGAATTTATTCCAGGTAAAAATTGATCGGTATATTGAACTTTACATTTACCTTCCGGCCTCGCTGCCAGCCTGGTTCCCAGTGGCCGCTCATGGCAGTTACAACGCGGAGCGCCTCTTTATCCATGCTTTCATGAAGGCCCTGGATCAGGGCGACGTCGCCGATCGTTCCGTCAGAACGTACCACAAAGGTGGTAAATACCTGTCCGCTGATGTTTTGTTTGGCGGCATCTTTCGGGTATTTAACATTTTTCGCGATGAATTTGTACATGGCAGGAAAGCCTCCTTTATACTGGGGCATAACCTCAACTTCATCATATGCAATGACTTTATCTTTCAGAAAGGTTTTGCCCCATTCGAGCTTGCCTGCATTGTACTCTTCCTCAAACCGGCTGCTGTCCGCAGACGTACCTTTCCAAATGCCCTCTCTAAGTCCGCTTTTGAGTAGTCCGTACTCCTTGTTATCCGGTGTTAAATAACCATTTCCCTTCGTTACAAGCTGGTTTCCAGCTTTATCGTATACTTCCCAGATGTAGCTGATATTGGGTTTTTTCAGCATAACTGGCTTTTCTTCAAACGTCGCAAGCTGACCATTTCCATACCAGGTATATTCCTTGTTTAGCTCTTTGCCGTAAATCTTGAGGCTTTTTAAAGCGCCATTCAGGTGGTAATCTTTCATGAAAACCGCTTTATCATCGGGATCCATCTGTACCAACGAGACCAATGCTCCATTCAATTGCTTTTTGATAATCTGGTAAACACGGGCTTTTTGCGGAGGCAGATTTGCACTGAATTCAAGTGTTTGTACAGAGTCTTTTATCCCTTCGTTCTCGAACTGCGTCATACTCCCGGTAATCTGTAAAGGTACTTGCGTCACATCGACCCACCGGTTCTCTTCCTTCTTCTGAAAAACCACATTTCCGCTCAAAAAGCCGAAGTCATCCACCGGAATGCTTCTGCGGATGGTAGCACTCTCCACAGCGGATCTGATTCCGTGGCGGTAATAGGTAACAATGCTGTGGCTGGCAGCTGAAAACCCTTCGGGCGAATCGCATTTGAAAACTACCGGTACTACCACCTCCTGACGCACTTTCCGGCTATCGAGCATAGCCGGCTTCCATGCTTTGTAAAGCCGCAGAACCCTGATCGCCTCGGCATTGCATAATGAGTCCAGTCCTTCTTTCACACGAATTCCGGTAGCGCTTCCATCCGGCTCCACAACCGCCAGGAGCGTCACGGTTCCATCCGTGGGTTTGACCGGCAGCCTGAGATTGGAGGCAATAAATAACTCAAGCAGCTGCGCTCCGCCTGCCGGTTGGGCGGGTTGGGTTACTTCGGCGGATTGATGGATTTTTTGAGCAAAAGATGGGATACTGATCAGAGAGAGGAAAAATAACAAATTTTTCATACAGAGGATTTTGATTACTCAAAGTTACTTAACCTATTAATAACCTGCCAGTAACATGCAGTTAATATCAAATGAGAAAATTTGTAACATGGCAGACACAACACATTTCCGGACTATCATCATTTCTGACCTACACTTGGGAGCGGGGGGATCAAAGGCAGAAGAAGTGACGAATTTTTTGAAAAGTTACTCGTGTAAGAAACTGATCCTGAATGGAGACATCATTGATGCATGGCAGCTGAAAAAGTATGGTGTCTGGAAAAGAAAACACACGATGTTTTTCAAACGTGTGCTGAAAATGATTGAAGAACATAAAACAAAAGTTATTTACCTGCGTGGCAACCACGACGATTTCCTCGATCAGATCATTCCGCTGAGGCTCGGCAAACATTTTCAGATCAGGAAAGATTATATCCTCAACTCCGGCTCGCAGCGGTTTTATGTGACACACGGCGATGTTTTTGACTCCATTACCACACACCTCAAGTGGCTCGCCTACCTGGGCGATATCGGATATACGTTCCTTTTGTGGCTCAACAAATTTTACAACCGCTACCGCGCATGGCGGGGATTGCCGTACTACTCGCTGTCTCAGCGGATCAAGCAATCGGTAAAAATGGCGGTCAACTATATGTCCGACTTTGAGGAAAAACTAACCGAGCTGGCCCGCTCGCGCGACTGCGATGGCGTTATATGCGGACATATCCATCACCCGGCCATCCGCGAAATCAACGGGATCATGTACATGAATTCGGGCGACTGGGTAGAGACGCTGAGTGCACTGGTAGAGGATTTCGAGGGCAACTGGAGTCTGCTGCACTACGATCAGCAGGCGCATGAAGGAAAGCCGGCAAAGACCGCAGATCCGAAAGGCATTGTAGAGCATTTTCCGACGATCGAGAAGCAGGTTGCATTTACAGGATTGCCAGGCAGGAACCCGCGATTTTTATAAGATGAAGATCATATTTATGGTGCAGGGCGAAGGGCGCGGGCACCTTACCCAGGCGATTTCACTGGGGCAGATGCTGCGTGAGGCGGGCCACCAGGTGGCCGCCGCCCTGGTAGGTACCTCGCCCGGGCGCCAGATCCCGGCATTTTTCGACGAGCAGATCAATGCTCCGGTCTACCATTTTCATGCTCCCAATATCATTTACCATGCCGGCGGGAGTGGAATGAACGTGCAGAAAACCATCAGCACGCACCTGGCAGGCTTGCCGCGGCACCTCAAAAGTCTGCGCTGCATTCACAAGACGATCCGGGACATCAGGCCCGATCTGATCGTGAGCTTTTATGAAACTTATGGAGGGTTGTACAACATCCTGTACCGCTCACGCATCCCGATGGTTTGCATTGCACATCAGTACCTGCTGTTGCATCCCAGGTTTGTTTTTCCTGAAAAAAGCGGGTTTGACCGGTTTTTGATCAATCTTAACTCACGCTCCACATCCTGGCTGGCCACCAGGCGGCTGGCGCTTTCTTTTCGTGAAATACCTTCACGCCCCGACCTCAGGATTATGGTCGTGCCTCCGCTGCTCAGAAAGGAAGTGCAGGAACTCAAGCCGGTACAGGGTGATTTCCTGCTGGTATATATGACACACCACAGCCTCAGCCGACAGATCATGGACTGGCACCAGGCAAACCCTGATCAGGAACTGCATTGTTTCTGGGACAACCCGGATGCACCTGAGGTATTTCAGACAAATGAAAAGCTCACTTTTCACAGGATCAACAGTGAAAAGTACCTGCGCCTGCTGGCTTCCTGCAAGGCATTGGTCACTACGGCTGGTTTTGAGTCGGTGTGTGAGGCGATGTACCTGGGCAAGCCGGTGATGATGGTGCCGGTTCCCAACCATTTCGAGCAGGAGTGCAATGCGCTTGATGGGGTAATTTCGGGCGCAGGCATTACCTCCCGCCATTTCGACCTGTCGCTCATACTCGAATACCTCCCAAGGCATACAGACCACTCCGCACGGTTTAAGGAATGGTACCGGCGCGGTACGGCCATGTTCCTGCATGAGATTACTGCCGGGGCACAATCTGCAGAGTCTGAACAGGAAATTCGGTCTGCGGCCGGGTAAAATCCATTGTATTTGATTTATCTTGCCGCACTAAACCAAAACCTGATTCAATTATGACCGTTATGAGTACTGCAAGATCATTCATGATCCCTGTGCTGTTTGTTGTTTCCATGTTTTCTGCCCAGGCGCAAAGCAAAGGTTCCCTCAAAGACGTGAGCTTTCTGGAAGGCCACTGGCAGGGAACGTACAATGGCGGCCCGATTGAGGCTTCCTGGACTGCGCCTGCCGGCAACAACATCATGGGTTACATTCGTATGATCAAGGACGACAAGCCTGCATTGTATGAAGTTTTTGCTTTTGAAGAAACAGAAAAAGGACCTGTTGCCATGGTCAAGCACTTTAAGCCGGGGCTGATTGCCGTGGAAGAAAAGGAAGTATCGGACCGCTACAATTTCATTGAAACAAAAAAGAACCAGACGCTTTTTGAGAAAGATGATGCCTCTGTCCGCATCATTTATGAAAGAAGGGCTGCTGATCAGCTGGTGATCCAGAGAGGTAAGCAGGAAAACGGCAAATGGGCTTTTGTAGATCTTTTTATTTTCAAGAAAGTACCCTGAAAATTAACTATTGCTTATTGCAAGAAAAGCAGCCTGATTGTTCAGGCTGCTTTTTTAGTTTGTCAAAATCAGGTAAACACCGGCTACCAGCAATGCTGCACCTGCTATTCTGGGCATGGTGATAGGGTGTACGGCAAACCCCTGAAAGCCATAATGATCGATGGTAATGGCAGCAATCATTTGTCCGGCCACCACCAGGCACAGCATGTTTGCCGGCCCGATCCTGCGGATAATGAAAATTACCGTCATCACATAAAATGCGCCAAAAACTCCTCCCATAAAGTGGTTCCAGGGAATTTGCCTTACGTCGCTCCAGGCCGGAACCGGATTTTTGTTGAAGCATGCAAAAGCCAGTACCAGCACGACCAGGCCCACAAAGAAAGAAGTTACAGCCGCCAGGATCGGGTTGTTGAGTGACTCGCGTAATTGCGCATTCACGCCCGACTGTACTGTGTTGCTGATACCAATCAGAAAGGCAAGAAACAGGAAAAGCCAGTTCATTTTTTCAAATCGTTTACTTCATCGGGATCGACTGTGTTGTACCGGCCGTAAACGCGCAGGATAATGGCCAGTGCGACGGTGACTTCGGCAGCAGCTACAACAATAACAAACAGGGCAAAAAGCTGTCCGCTGAGTTTTTCAGGATCATGCCGGCTGAATGCGACCAGGTTGATGTTTACTGCATTCAGCATCAGCTCAATGCCCAGCAAAATACCAATAAAATGACGCTTGGTAATCGCTATGGCCAGTCCTGTGCAAAACAGGGCCGCGGCGACGATCAGGTAATGATGCAATGGGATCATGGTTGTACCGGATTGCGGTGGACGGCCAGGTATGCGGCGCCCACCAGGGCAACCAGCAGGAGTATACCCGCTACTTCAAATGGCAGTAAATGGCTGGTCATGAGCTCTACGCCAATGGTTTTGATGGTCGAACGACTGATCATCTCCTCGCCGCTCATCAGAAAGTCGGCCTGGAATATGATCTTCAGCAAACCGAAAAATAGCAAGCTCCCTATGATTGCACCCCAGGCAGTCCGGCCTGTGGCCACTTCTACGCGGTTGTGTGCCGTCGGATCATGGGAGACAAGCTTGCGGGTAAGCATAATTCCAAAGATCAGCAGTACCAGTACCCCGCCGACATAGATCATGATCTGCGCCACACCCAGGAAATCTGCACCGGCAAGTATATACAAAGCTGCTACTCCCAGGAAAGCCAAGAAAAGCGCAAATGCGCCATATACGAGGTTTTTTGAAAAAAGGATAAACAATCCTGCAAGCACGGCAATGGCCGCAAACACGTAAAAAGCTAGCTGCTCCATATTATTCGTCCTTCGGCTTGGGTTTCATATTGGGTTTGAAGATGGGCTTGGGACGGCTTTCGGCTGTCGGCTGTGGGCTATCGGCTTTCGGCTCCTGGCTTTCGCCGGGTTTTTGTGCAGGTGCTTCTTTTTCGTCTTCTGCTTTTGGCTCCGCATCCGCTTTTGGCTTCATGGTGGGTTTGAAGACGGGTTTGGGGCGGCTTTCGGCTTTCGGCTGTTGGCTATCGGCTTTCGGCTCCGGGTTATCGGCGGGTTGCTGTGCAGGTGCTGTTTTCTCGTCTTCTGCTTTTGGCTCCGCGTCCGTTTTTGGCTTCATGGTGGGTTTGAAGACGGGTTTGGGACGGCTTTCGGCTGTCGGCTGTGGGCTTTCGGCTTTCGGCTCCGGGCTATCGGCGGGTTGCTGTGCAGGTGCTTCTTTTTCGTCTTCTGCTTTTGGCTCCGCATCCGCTTTGGGCTTCATGGTGGGTTTGAAGACGGGTTTGGGGCGGGTTTCGGCTGTCGGCTGCGGGCTTTCGGCGGTTGGCTCGGATGGATTTTCAGCAGCAGTTACAGGAGGTATAACCGGTTTTTTGGGTACAAATGCCGGCCTTACAGATTTTTGTGCTTCTGTTTCGCTGGTTATTTCGGATACAGGCGCGTCAGCCTTCAGTTTGATTGTCGGTTTGAAAGCAGGCTTTGCAGGTTTTGGAGCTTCTGTACTGTCCGTTGCTTCTGTTTCGGAATCTGTGTTTTTTGGTTTGATTGTTGGTTTAAATGCAGGTTTTGCAGCAGTAGTACCGGCACTTTCTGATATGGGAGCCGCTTTGGCTGCGGTTTTTGCAGCTTCTTTTTCCTTCTGAAACTGTTCCAGAAGCGCGCGCTTTTCATCAGCCTCTTCAGCCGTCAGATTACTGTAATTATACACCATATCCCTGACGTCAAATTCACTGTAATCAAACGTCTTGGTCATGGTCAGGCATTCGGTAGGACATACCGTCGTACAAAGGCCGCAGTAGCAGCATTTAGCCATATCAATGTCAAACCGGGCAGCGTAAAGCCGGATCGGGGAGCCGTCGGAAGCCTTGCCTACTTCCTCAACAGCACGGATCGGCTCAATTTCTATACAATCCACCGGGCACACTTTCACGCATTTATCGCACACAATGCAGTCGTCAATTTCATTGTGCAGGCGGTAACGCCCATTGTCCGGGATCGGAATAGTTTCAAGGGGGTACTGGATGGTTACAATACCGTCGTGCTCGTCAAAGAAGCGTTCGGAACGGATATCGGTTACTTTCCTCCGGTTGCGGGCCTGCCACAGGTGCCGCAGGGTCAGCCTCATGCCAGCCATCGTCGTGCTGATCCCCTCGGATATATTTTTGAAGTATGTAGACAAATCTTTTAATCTTAAGACTTTACAACAGCATAAGCCTATTGCAAAGATAGAGTTAACAGGTAATTTCCGGTCAATCAGCCTGATCAAAGTGCTTTTACCTGTTTAAAAAACCACCTGCCCGTACTTTGGGTTCATTGCTGCTGACTACATTTTCCAGGTGTTCCAGGTAAGTTTCAGCCAGCCTGGTGCGGTTGTAATGTTGCCGCGCAAAGTCATAACCGTTTTCGCCCATCTGCACTAGTAAAGCAGGGTTTTGCATGCAGAATCGAACCTTGTCCGCAATGTCCGCCGCATGCTCGGGTTCTGCATAAATACCCGCCCCGGCTTCCTCGGCAAGTTGCCTTGAAATGCCGTCAATAATCATTAGCACTGGTTTTTTACAGGAGAAATAATCAAAGGTTTTGTTACTGTAAATGGTCTTGAAAATCTCCTTTTTTGCCAGGGCTGCTACGCCCATATTAGCTGCCAATATGTAACGAAAAACCTTCGGTCTGCTCATAGGAGGCAGGAAAACCATGTTTGCAATGCAATGATCCCGGCAGTAATTCACCAATGCGGCTTTTTGCCTGCCATCGCCGATCAGCACAAAAAGTACGCTGGTGTGTTGGAGTAAAGCAGCTGCGTCTGCCAGCTGAACCAGCTGATTGGCAGGGCCATGCGCGCCTGCATACACGATCACGAAGCGCCCGCAGAAGCCATGCTGCGCTCTGAATTGTTCCCGGTTGAAGGTTTCAGCCACCTGATCCGCCAGCCCGAAATCCGCCGCATTGGGAACACAGATTATCTTTTCAGGGGAAATACCTTTACCGATCAGGTTCAGCCTGAATGCAGGGGTGAGTACATTGATGAGTGCTGCTTTTTTGAGGACATACTTTTCGAGCATGCACGCCAGGCGGATCAGCAAAGGATTTTTCACAACACCCATAGCGATCGCAGATTCCGGCCAGAGATCACGGATTTCAAATACGAGCGGAAGTTTTTTCAAAAAACAAAAGGCCAGTCCAGGTAATGCAACTGACAATGGAGGCGAAGTGGCCAGCACAAGGTCGAACTGGTCCGGCAGTTGACGCAATGCATGCATGGACGTCCCAACGAATGTGAAAAATCCGAGCAGCCGGCCGAAAAATCCTTTATCCCAAAATGCTGTCGCCCCGCAGCAAACTACGTGGATGCCATCGGAATTTACATACTGATGTTCGCACTCACTCCTGGCGCTGCTTTCCTGCATGTAATGTAAATCACCTGTGATTACGGTTAATTGGTGACCCGCCTGTACCCATAACCTGCCCATTTCGTTCCAGCGGGGCCCACCGCCCTCACCGTCCTGCAAAAAGTATTGGTGGATCAGCAGTATGTGCATGCTTGATGGTATTGTGAATGATATATGTTTTTAAGAACCCGCCTGCTGTTCTGAAAATAATCCGCTCTGCGGGTACCTTCCGGCCATACGTTCCGGAGTACCAGCCTGACATATGGCAAAGTGGGACAGGCGCTTCGTTTTGATCAAAGCATTCCAACTGAAAATCACCCGCAAAACCTTCACCCGGGTTCCAGATCTGCTCTAAAATAAAGTCAGGCGGCCCATGTTCAATGGTATCCTCTACCATATACAGACGGCCTGGCTGCATAATGGTCACTTTTCGATGATGTTTAATCCAGTCACCACTTTCACGAAATCCTTCGTACCAGCCCTGCAATACCGGACAATCATTTTCTGTACTGATTTTTACACCTGCATTTTTAATCCAATGCAGCCAGATAAAGCGCGATTTTTTCTGCATCTGATTCAGCCCGCCGATTATCACGGTATTGTGGGAGGCGGTTCCGGCGAAGTACTTCACTTCATGCTCGGGCGCGTGATAGGAATAAGTGCCGCCATCGCGGAGAATGTTTTTACCATTTACCCACACGTCCAGATGCAGGTTATCAGCCTGATGCGGGCGATGCCGGTATTGCATTGAGTGCATGCAGGTAAGTGTATTTTCATTTTTCACGGCCAGAAAGTGAGGAGTCACCAGCATGGACGACAACCTTGCAGGATGGCGGGCTGGTTGGAGCCCCAGCCAATGCGCCTCTTCTTCCCAGCCCGTATTTTCCGGGTAACTGCATTTGAGTTCAAGTATAGCGGCCAGCGTACCGAGCTGCGGGCGGTAGTTGCGGTAATGGCAGTCTGTAAGCGGAAAAAACAATGCGCCGTCATTTGGACCATAATTGGGCAGCCAGCCCGAAACAGGATCCTGCATATGCTCCAAAAAACGAAAAGCTTGCCGGGCTTTCCGGCAGGTCTGCGGGGAGAGCACTTCCGTATGCAACGCTGCCAGCCGGAGTACCCAGTTTAGTAGCTGAATCACAATGCGGTAATAGTTTGCAGAATGCTGGATGTATGCACCATCCACGTCGATCTGAAATGCGATTTCCTGTTCAAACAACTTTTTTCCGGCGGTCTTCCATTCTTCTGCTTCTTCAAAAAACGGGAAGAGCATGCCTGTGATAAACAGGGCAGCGGTCTCCGTCAGGGTGTGATTGTTGCGCACTGCAATGCGGGAAAACGAAATATTGTCGCGCACGTGCCGCATCTGATCGTAAATACTTGCCAGAACTTTGTCCAGAACCAGCTGGCTGAGCGCCGTCGAATGCCTGTAATAGAACAATGCAAACGTCCAGTTGAGTACCCGCAATGAAATCTCCTGGCTGCACATCCAGTTTGGGCCGCGGTTTACAGGATTTTGGGTAATCCAGTCCGTTATGAGTTCCAGCACCAGGCCCGACTGATCTTCCTGAAAATGATAATCATAGCGGATGAGGTCATACAGGAAGGTAAACCGGGATTTTTCCCAAACCATCTTGATATCACCCTGCTGTAATGAAAAGTCGGGGATTTTTGTCCAATGCAGCTCAGGATCAAAGGTATATCCGTTCAGCGGATGCGTATGCCAGCCAGGCGACCGATGCCACATCGCATTGAAGTAGGGAAATTCGCCTGACAAGATGCGGCAATGCTTTTCCTTCAATGCGGTTTTGGTAGGATCCGGTGTCAGCAGCAGATGTTTTCCATTAAAAAAGAAGGGTATGGATGCGTGCTGCCAGATATCCAGGTTGATGAATGAGCGCCTCATGGTCCGGGCTGGAAACCGCAGCCGCAGTATGCCCGACTGGCGTTGGACATAATACCAGACCCTAAAAATGCAGTACCGCAAACCCATATCCCGGGAAAGCCGCACCCATCCTGCGATTTCCGTGTACTTCATGGGAGGTCAATCCAGGAGGCTGATTGCCAGCTTTCTGCAATGCTTAAAGTAGCCAAAGCACCATTGAAAAGCTCTTCGGCGGAGATGAGAGGTTGCCCGCCTTCGCGTACCAGCCGGGCCAGGCCGGCAAATTGTGCGGCATGTCCTTTATCCTGCGCGCTGCTGTACTTCGAAAAATGTGGAAAACCATATCCGGTAAGTGTCCGGAAGTTGTCCAGCACGAGCGTACGGCCAAGGCTGTGGGCCTCCATGCGCTCCTTGGAATAAGCTTTGTGCCCACCCGTAATGTACTGGATAACCGTAGCAGAGCCATTGGCATGCCGCAGCATGACACTGGCTTCTTCATTGGAAGAAAGCTGGGAACAAATGCGGGTGACCAGACTGCCTGTGAGGCATATGGCAAGATCAATAAAGTGGCAGGCTTCGCCCAGAATCCGGCCGCCTCCCGTTTCAGGATCATTTACCCAGGAGCCGGCATTAATACTGCCTGCATTGATGCTGATGCTGAGGTGCATTCGTGCTCCGCCAAGTAATGCTTTCATTCTGATCACATGCTCCGAAAACCGCCTGTTGAAGCCCACATGCAGCAATAAGCCCTGTGTCCCTGCCTGGTTCCGGATGGAAACCAGCGTGTCATATTCCTGCCGGGTAAGTACCAGCGGTTTTTCAACGTAAACGTGCTTTCCGGCTTGCAGCGCCTCGCCGGTGAGGGAAGCGTGCAGGTGATGGCGGGTAGCAATGCATATCAGCTGAATGTCCGGATCGGCGAGCAGGTGGCGGTAATCGGTAGTGCGTATGGGAATGTTGTATTTGTCTGCCAGCATAGCCGCAGAAATACCGGCCGCACTGGCAATGCCTCTGACAGGGATGTTTTTCAGAAGAGGTAAAAGATTACCTTTTACAAACTGCCCGGCACCAATGATGCCTGCACTTCCTTTTGCAGGCCTTGTACTGACATGCGGCATCCGTACAATAGTATTGGTTTCTATCTGTTGCGGATAGTCGAACAGTACTGCTATGGTATCAGGGTTGTTAAGACTGGCATACGCCTGCGGGTGATCCGACAGGGAAAAAATGTGGGAAAGTAGCGGCTTTACCTGTAATGTACCTTGCGAAAGTATTTTCAAAATCGTTTGAAAATTGCGGTTGGCGGTCCACCTGACAAAGGGCAGTGGGTAGTCTGTGCCATGCTGCTCGTAGTGGAGGTCGTACCTGCCAGGTCCATAGGAGCACGAAACCTGGAAGGACAGCTCTTTTTCATAAAAATCAGGACGGCTGAGGTGCATGCCTGCGGTACCTGCCAGGATAATGCGCCCGCGTTTTCGCGAAAGTCGTGCAGCCTGTGCAAGTACAGCATGAGAGCGGGAAGAAGTTGCAACAATCACCCCGTCGGCGCCGTGGCCGCCTGTGAGATCCTGTATGAAGTCCGATGCACTGGTATGATCAGGATGAATGCAGGTTATACCAAGCGTACGGGCCAGGTGAAGCTTGGCTTCGTTCAGTTCCAGACCAATCACCTGGCAACCATTCCGGATCAACAATTGCGCGGTAAGCAGGCCCACCAGCCCCAGGCCGATCACAACGATGGTTTCTCCCAGAGATGGGTTCAGCAGCCGGATACTTTGCAGACCTATGGACGCAGGAACCGTAAATACAGCATCTTCGTCAGGAACCTGGTCGGGAATGAGGGCTGCAAGATTTTGATGAACACAAACGATCTCGGCATGCGGACCATTACTTACAACCCTGCTGCCCACCTGAAATCCGGTTACCTCCTGACCTACCGCCAGTACTGTACCTGCATTGCAGTACCCAAGGGGCAGCACCTCCTGCATTTTACCTTGTACGGCCTTCCAGGCGGGAACAAGGCCATCGGCACGGACTTTATCAAGTACCTGTCTGACCTTTTCAGGCTGCTGCCATGCTCTTTGCAGGAGTCCGGCGTGGCCAAACTGTGCGAGCATCCTTTCAGTGCCGGTAGATACGAGTGATTTGCGGGTTTGAATAAGCAGGCAGCCTTTGCGAACCTGCGGCGCGGGAATATTGTGTACGGAAATGTCGCCGGTACGAAGCTGCTGGAGAAGTTGCTGCATTGCAAAAAATAGTGTGTGTGACTCTCCGCAATTTGGATAGTTTTACGAAAACTACAATTCTCAACTGCAAAAATACCCCTCCTGCCACATACAGGAAAGAGGATATAAACCCGCTGGATGCGGCTTTTAAAAGCATTTACCTTTTTGAATTAAATATGAAGGACCAACTGAACATCGGCATTATCGGATACAAATTCATGGGCAGGGCACACAGCAATGGCTGGCGGCAGGCACCGCTTTTCTTTGACATACCTGCTACGCCCGTGCTGAAAGCTGCCTGTGGCCGGCACGAGCCTTATGTACGCGCATTTGCCGACAAATGGGGCTGGGAGGAAGTGGAAACAGACTGGAAAAAACTCGTTTCCCGACCCGATATTGACATTGTGGATATTGCGCTACCGCAGAACCTGCATTATGAGATTGCATTGGCTGCGGCAAAAGAGGGTAAACATATTTTTTGTGAAAAACCGCTCTCCATGACCAGCCGGCAAGCCGAAGAAATGCTGAAAGTATGTGAGGACAATGGCGTAACACATTACCTGAACCATAATTACCGGCGTACTCCCGCGGTCGCATATATCAGGAAAATGGTGGATAGCGGCCAGCTCGGCCGGATTTTCCACTGGCGCTGCGCTTACCAGCAGGACTGGATCGTAGACCCCGATTTTCCGCTTACCTGGCAGCTCAGACAGGATGTGGCGCAGGCTGGTCCGCAGTGGGACCTCAACTCGCATGCCGTGGACCTGGCCCATTTTCTGGTGGGGGATATCGAAACAGTTACGTCTATGATCACCAGCTTTATCGGGGAACGCCCCGTGGCAGACGAAACGGCTTCGGGTAGTCTTTCGGCTCAGGCGCAAGGCACCGGGAAGGAAAAAGTTACCGTGGAAGATGCAGCGTTGATGATCGTCAAGTTTAAAAACGGAGCGATCGGCTCGTTTGAGGCGACGCGCTTTGCAACCGGACGTAAGAATCACCTGACGTTTGAGCTATATGGAAGCAAGGGAAGTATCCTCTTTAACATGGAGCGGATGAACGAATTTCAGTACTACTCGCTGGACGACCAGGCCGGGCAGCAGGGTTTCAGGACGATCCTGGCTACCGAGCCGGAGCATCCTTATGCGGGCAACTGGTGGCCGGCGGGGCACATCATTGGCTATGAACATGCATTTGTACATGCCGTGGCGGACTTTATAAAGGGAGTTGCTGCCGGTACCCCCGTAAAGCCCGACTTTGAGGATGGTCTGAAAATCATGCAGGTGCTGGAAGCCGGGCTCGAATCGGCAGAAGCAGGGCGGCAGGTTACCATTTAACCCATCAGGAAAATGAAAAAGTATGATCTGTTCCGGATTGCAGCCTGTACTGTGCTGCTGACCATGCTGCTGTACGCAGAAGAGCTTTTTGCCCAAAGGAAAACAAAGGATATCTACGCACGCGACAACCTGATAGCGTGGTGCATTGTGCCCTTTGATATTAAAAACAGGAACCCGGAGGAGCGCTGCCAGATGCTCGACAGGCTGGGCATTAAGATGCTGGCTTACGACTGGCGTGAGCAGCATATCCCTACTTTTGATGAAGAAATACAAACGTTAAAAAAGCACAAAATCACCCTGCAGGCCTTCTGGCTGTACTCGGGACCCAATCCTGAAAATGACAAGAACTTCCATACGATCCTTGATGTGCTGAAAAGAAACCACGTCAAAACACAGATCTGGTGCATGATAGGCGGTATCAAGGATATGGATGCGATGACCCAGCAGGAAAAGGTGAATGCGGTAGCCCGGCCCATAGCTTACATTGCCGGCAAAGCGGCCGAAATTGGTTGTACGGTAGGTTTGTACAACCATGGCGGGTGGTATGGCGAACCCGAAAACCAGCTGGAAGTGATCAGCTACCTGAAAAGACCTAACATCGGGATCGTATATAACTTCCATCATGCGGAGGAGCACATCGACCGCTTTCCCGAGTTTTTCCCGAAAATACTACCTCACCTGATGGCCCTGAACCTTGCCGGACTGAAAAAAGGAAATCCCGTGAAGGTAGTGCCGATCGGGCAGGGGGATGCCGAGCGGGAGATGATGAAAATTGTACGCAGCAGCACCTATCGGGGACCCGTGGGGATCATCAATGAAGATACTGCCCCCGACGCCGAAGTAGGCCTGACAATGAATATGGAGGGACTGAAAAAAGTTTTAAAGGACCTCGGAGATGAAAATGCATTGAAAACCTACAAATAACTTCCAAAAATCCGCTGATCGGTGATATCAGGACGGGCCAGGTCCAGAAATTCGCAGAACCTCCGCGCCTGCTCCTCCTGAAATGTGAGGTCGATCGTGTGGTCGTACTCTTCGGCATACACATCTTCAAAATCGGTGATAATGTAGCGCAGCATGCGGATTCCTTTGCTGCGGAGTGCAGGCAGGTAAAAATTCTGGTGGCTTTGCAGGTAGCTGCCCGGCGTATAGCGGGCAGTTGTTTTAATGTCTGCGGCCATCATTTTCCCGATCACATCCACGTAGCCGTACAGCAGGATATTTTCGAGCTGGTACTCGCAGTACACCTGTGTTTTTACCATAGGGCGCGGCAGCAGGGCGCGTACTTTGGCCAGGATACGGTAATCGTAATCTTCTTCCCCGATGCCCTTGATGGCGGCATCCTCAAAAGATGTACCCTTGATCTGGGCCTCTGTGGGCGTACTTGGAAGCCGGTTGATCCTTGCAACAAGCTCCTCCTGCGTGATCAGGCCTTTTTCAAAGCGATCATAGGTGTTGAGCAATGTAGGATAAAGCCGGTATTTGGGATCGGCAGAAAGCATGTTAAACCATTTTTTACTTAAAACTGAAAACCCAGCCCGGCCGATATGTAACTGAACTTGTCATTGGGCGTGTCGCTGTACGATTCGCTTTCTTCCGGGTTGCTGAGCCGCATCCCTGAGGTCGCGTCGGCCTTATCGGTGCGGATGAAATAAAAGCGAAAGTCAAAGATAAGCTTCCAATGGTTTAAAAAATGGTATTCGGAACAAATGCCCAGCGGAAGAATGCCCTCGTGGGTATTGCGGATTCCGGGCGCACCCCGGGGCTTGCCCCAGCGTAAAAAGAGCGGATTGCGTGCACTTAGCTTGCTGCCTGTAAAACGCAGCATCCGGCCGTCGGTCAGGTCAAATGCATTGGCATTGAAAATCATCAATCCTAATCCTGCGTAGGCATTGAGATGCAGGTCGCCGGGCTCAAAGTGGCTGAACTGCCGGGTGAGGTCCCATTGTGCATGCAGCTCAAAAGTGTTATAGGTGTTGATAAAATACGTATTGAAAAAAGAAGCTTCCTGCCCGCCCAGCTTTCCGGCCGTATATTCAAATTTCAGCGCCCAGTTTTTATTGACCCACCGGCCTGCACCTACGCCGGCCATCCCGTGCATATCCTGCTCGTACAGCTCGCCGTAAAACTGCGTAAGCCCTGCCCGGAGCACAAGGAAGTTTGGCTGCTTTTCTTTCCGGTTATAGCTCTTCAGCCCGCTGATACCATTGGACGACCAGCGCCTGGCGGATGGAGCCTGGGCATTTATACGATGCAGGAAAAAATAAAGCACGAGCGTGAGCAGCAGCCGGACCATGATATTGCGTGTAAACCTGTGTTGCATTTAGACGCGGTACTACGGGTTTGGTCAGCACGATTTCTCTTGTTTTGGAAAAAAGCATTGGACTGATGCAAACAAATAAGCCTTAGCTTTGTTCTGTTGAAGTTATCAGGAAGCAACATGAGCGTAGTACCATATAAAGACAAGGAGGGCAGCAAGCGGGAGCAGGTAGCCGAAATGTTTGATAATATTTCTCCCAAATACGACCTGCTCAACCATTTGCTGAGTGCCGGAGTGGATATCTACTGGCGCAAAAAGGCGATCGGCTATCTGAAAAAACAAAAGCCCAAAGTCATCCTGGATATTGCTACAGGTACCGGCGACTTTGCCATTGAGGCGCTTGCCTTGAAGCCCGAAAAGATCATAGGTGTCGATATTTCAGAGGGAATGCTCGCAATTGGTCGGGAAAAAGTGGCCAAACTGGGCAAGCAGGACATTATTACGCTCCAAAGCGGCGACTCGGAAAACCTGACTTTTGCAGACAATTATTTTGACGCGATCATCGTTTCGTTTGGAGTACGCAATTTTCAGAATCTGCTTGCGGGGCTTACCGAGATGAACCGCGTGATGAAACCTAATGGTACCTGCGTGGTGGTGGAGTTTTCCAAGCCGCGTTCGTTTCCTTTCAAGCAGTTTTATAATTTTTATTTCAAGTACATATTACCGTTGATCGGAAAGACCGTTTCCAGGGACAGCGCGGCTTACACTTACCTGCCGGAGTCGGTTCAGGCTTTCCCTGACGGCGAGGCATTTTTGGAAATTTATAAAAGAGCAGGTTTCGTCAATACCAAATGCATATCACTTACCTTCGGAATTTGTTCAGTCTACATCGGGCAAAAATAGTGGGCCTGCTGGCGCTGTTACTGGCAGTACAGGAAGTCAGCGCGCAGGGTATCGGCTACCGGCGCCGCCATCTTGAATTCTACGACGACAAGCCTATCCACTACGGCATTCTTTTCGCTGTGCCGTTTACCAGGTTTAATATCAAACACAACGAAGACTTTGTTCCCAAAGATTCTGCGTTTGTGATCGAGTCACCAACCAATGCGGCCTTTCGCATGGGATTCGTGGTGAATGCATTCCTGAATGATCGTTTTGACCTTCGGACTACGCCTTCGGTATCCCTTTACGAACGCCATGTCAAGTACCGCTACCCGGGAGGTACAGACCTGATTGAAAAAAGGGAATCTACCTGGATAGAAGTGCCTTTGCTGCTCAAATACAAGTCTGTGCGGCGGGTAAATTCAAGAATGTACATGCTCGCGGGTGTGACTTTCGGGGTGGAGACGAATGTAAAAAGGAACCGGGGCGGGGGAACCGGCCGGCTGGATACGAAGTCCAATGATTTTTCGATTGACTACGGAGTAGGGTATGAGCAGTTTTTCGAGTTCTTCAAGTTTGCCCCGGAGCTGCGGTTTTCGCATGGTATTGCCAATGTTTTCCAGCCTTCTAAAAACTCGGCGGGTATGGGCATCGGCAAACTAACTACGCACACCGTAACATTGTACCTGAATTTTGAATAAAGTGCTCCTGATCGTCAGCTGATTAAAAAATAGTTGAAAAATTTTACACACGAATAGTTGCATAAATAAACCACGTCGCACATATTTGCACTCCCAAACGACGGGAAAAAGGGAGTTTAGCTCAGTTGGTTCAGAGCATCTGCCTTACAAGCAGAGGGTCGGGGGTTCGAATCCCTCAACTCCCACGGAATACAAAAGGCGCTGATTTCAGCGCCTTTTTTTGTGGCTTGATTTCTTGATCGGCTTTACCCTGGAATGTATGCATTGCCGCCGCAAATGATGCCGGTACACTAGCCGGGAGCATTGCAGAAAGAAAGAAAGTTTATTTACTTGAAAATGCCCTAACGCAAAGAGGCCGATCCGGATTTCCGGATCGGCCTCTTTGCGTTATCTCGTAAATTAAAACTTGTCAGAACTTGAATGAAAGACCAGCTTTTACCGGAATCATGTTAGTTCCTCCCGCTAATTCAAGGAATACACCCATTGCAGGCTTAAAATAATATTTCGCTCCTGCAAAAACACCAGCAACAACTGCTGAATTGGTGTAGTACTCGTTGCCATCAATGTTAAAACCTAGTGCAGGTCCTGCATAGAGGTCAAGTTGTTCGATTGTCAAAAAATGTTTACCGTAGTGATAAGAACCTCTTGCAGCGATGGGGACGGAAACATAGTTACTGCTTGGTCCTACCAGATAGGAATAGTTGTAGAAGCGAAAATCAGCTTGTGCACCTACACTTATAAAGTCGTGAACTCCATATTCAAATGAGCCACCAATGGCAATCCCGCCGCCGTAAAATCCATAACCGCCGCCGCCAATGCCCACGTTGAGAATTTTGTCTCCTTTTTCAAACTGAGCAAAAGCCTTTTCAGAAGCCATGCTCAGCACGGACGCAACGAAAAGCATTAATAGAGTCTTTTTCATCGTAATAGATAATTAAATGTTAAAAAGTAATGGCACAAATTAAAGCCATTATCAAATCGCTTCAAAACTTGTGCCATCGCTTAGTTATTTTACGGGATCTGCTTTGATTAAGCGGAAACCCCGTTTTTATCTATCAGCCTAGATGTTTTTACGGAGCTTCTCTTTAAACACCTTCCTGAACTTATCCAGTTTGGGCGCTATCACGAATGCGCAGTACCCCTGGTCCGGATTGTTTGCAAAGTAGTTTTGGTGGTAATCCTCAGCCGGATAAAACTTTTCCGCTTTGGAAATTTCAGTTACAATCGGCTTCCCGTAAGCACCTGATTTGTCCAGCTCAGTTTTCGCTTCTTCGGCTGCTTTTTTCTGCTCATCATTATGGTAAAAGATTACCGAGCGGTACTGCGTGCCCACATCATTTCCCTGACGGTTCAGCGAAGTTGGGTCGTGGCTGCGGAAAAAAGCTTCAAGCAGGTCGGTATAACTAACCACTTTGGGGTCGTAAGTCACTTCCACGCACTCGGCATGGCCTGTGCTGCCTGTACACACTGCCTTATAGTCGGGATTGGCTACATGGCCACCCGAGTAACCTGATATCACTTTTTTAACTCCGTCCAAAGATTCCATTACTGCCTCCGTACACCAGAAGCATCCGGTGCCGAAAGTAGCCACTTCGGTATTGGCAGTATCCACATTATTCTCGTCCAGGGCAGTTGCTGCGGTTTCTTTGTTCATATTTTTTCGCTGTTTTTTGTCGGTCTGCGCGCATGATATCACAACCATGCAGCACAAAAATATTAACGTTAATATAGGGATGGTGGTTCTCATCTTGTTTTTGGGATTGATACCTGGTTAACGATTTCCGGGGCGGGAAAGTTTATAGCCCTCGTTTTATAGAAATTTACGAAATTGACGCCCAAAAAGATGACGCCTGCCGGCAGTACATAGCCGGGCGCCATATTGCTACCATGACCTACCTACATTTCAAAGCACTCCATATCATCTTTGTCGTCAGCTGGTTTGCCGGGCTGTTCTACATGCCGCGGCTGTTTGTATACCATACCGAGGCCGGTGAAAAGCCGGAAGTTGAGCGTCAGGTGCTGTTTGTACAGTTTACCAAAATGGAAAAATTGCTCTGGAATGCAATCATGACTCCTGCCTGCTGGCTTGCTCTGCTTGCGGGCATTGCAATGGTTTACCTCAATCCTTCCTGGCTTGATCAGGGATGGATGCAGCTCAAATTGATCTTTGTCGCGGGACTGATCGGGTATCACCTTTTTACCCGCAAAATACTGCTCGAAATACGCGCCGGGAAGTTCCGGTTTTCGTCCTTTCAGCTCCGCCTCTTCAATGAGGTAGCAACCATCTTCCTGTTTTCCATCGTTTTTCTGGTGGTTTTAAAAAATACAGTGGACTGGCTGTGGGGAGTATTGGGGCTGATCATTTTTGCAATCGTGATTATGTCCGCAGTACGCATTGTCAAAAAAGTACGTGCCGGAAAGTCGGTGGGGAGCCCGTCTGAGTAGTGATTTTCAGGGATTAAAAAACTTCTCCGAGATTAACAAAAAGTCCGCGGGAACCATGCAGTCCGAAACCGTAGTCGATAGCTACATTGGCGCGGGAAGTTTTGTTGACTTTCACCCGCAAGCCCAATCCTCCGGCAGGGGATATCTTTCTGAAATCATTTGAAGGCCAGGCCGACACGCTTTGTGCATTGGCAAACACGACGGCGCCCAGCAGACCATTTCTTGTTAATGCAAACCGGTATTCCGATTCAAGATACAGCAGTTTCGGGCTCCGGAACCGACCCTGAATATAGCCGCGGCCGATGTTATTGGATGGATCCCAGCCGGTACTTGGCAGGTCAAGGTAGGGGGGCTTTCCGTGCAGCGTCAGCCAGTTGTAGTTCCAGATCGCCAGTGTGTTACGGCTGCCTGCGGGCAGGTTGAAGTACTTGCGTATATCCACAATCAGCGATTGCCAGTTGGTCGAGCTTTTCAGCAGTGTCACATTATGCCGGTATTGTGCATTGGCAAAAAAACCTTCAATCGGGTTAATGGAGTTTTTACGGTTGTCATAGGAAATTGTGGCGATTGGCCCGGCAGACACGGAGCGCGGCAGCAGCCCGTACCTGGTAAGATCCGCATTCTCTGCCGCCTGTTTTACATTCCATCGTACATCATAGAAGAACCCCAGTCCGGCAAAAAGTGATTTTCCTACTTTTTTCAGCACCGACTGGTGAAGCCGCAAATGCGAGTTGTTCAGCTGTACCGCATCGGTCAGTTCGGTATATGGCCCCAAGCCGTAAGTATCTTGCGGATATTTGAAAAAACGCCAGTCCACCACAAAATTCACGTTGTTGCTGCGCGTCCAGATGTTGGCCTGCAGCGGGATGGTCATCTGCTTGTACTGGGTGTATATAAAGTTAGTGGTAATGCTGGAAATGTTGGTTCTCTCGGGATTGCTGGTGTAAAAAGCTGTATTAACATTAATGGAACCAACCAGCCCCGACGAAAGGGTATAACCGGCCGCCGGCACAATCGAAAACAGCATCTTGCCACTGCGAATTTTCTCGGGCTTTTTGATGGTATCATCCGGACTTTTCTTTTTGAGTCCTTTCAGCACATCCATGATGTCCTTGTCCGGGTGCGCAGCCGCTGAATCGGCATTTTGAACCCCGGTTTGTGCGTACGAGCAGGATGGTACCACAAGCAGGCAAATCATTGCAAACAGCAATGATGCGGCTTTTGAGGCTGTACAATGTTGGATCAAGATCAATGTAAACAGGGCGAAAACAAAAAGCTGTCGGCCCCAGTAAGGAACCGACAGCTTTATATTAAAATATTATTCCTGCTTACGCCAATGCCGCTTTCAGGTTCGTATCGATTACTTCGAGGAACTCTTCTGTGTACAGGTAGTGATCACCGTGCTTCACATCGTTTCCGTAAATACCCACTGCAAGGTCTTTGGTCATCTTGCCGCTTTCTACCGTTTCAATACATACTTTTTCAAGTGCATGGCTGAAATCGATCAGTGGCTGATTGCCGTCGAGCTTGCCGCGGAATGCCAGACCGCGTGTCCATGCAAAGATGGATGCAATCGGGTTGGTAGATGTAGGCCGGCCTTTCTGATGCTCACGGTAGTGACGTGTCACGGTTCCGTGCGCTGCCTCTGCTTCCATGGTTTTGCCGTCCGGCGTTACCAGTACCGAAGTCATCAGACCCAATGAACCGAAACCTTGTGCTACGGTATCAGATTGTACGTCACCGTCATAATTTTTGCAAGCCCATACAAAGTTACCTTCCCATTTCAATGCAGAAGCCACCATGTCATCGATCAGACGGTGCTCATAATGCACTTTACCTGCATATTCCTGCTCGTATACTTCCTGAAAGATATCCTTGAAGCGGCCGTCGTATTTTTTAAGGATCGTATTTTTGGTAGACAAATAAAGCGGCCAGCCTTTGTCCAAAGCTACATTGAAGCAAGCACGTGCAAATCCGCGAATTGACTCATCAATGTTGTACATCGCCATTGCTACGCCGGCACCTTTGTACTGATATACTTCATGCTCAATCACTTGTCCATCTTCACCTTCAAACTTGATGGTCAGCTTACCTTTGCCAGGTACCACGAAGTCGGTAGCACGGTACTGGTCGCCAAATGCGTGACGGCCTACAATGATAGGTGCAGTCCAGTTGGTAACCAGGCGCGGAACATTGCTCATGACAATCGGCTCGCGGAAAACAGTTCCATCCAGGATGTTCCGGATTGTACCGTTTGGCGATTTCCACATTTGTTTCAGGTTGAATTCTTTAACGCGATCTTCATCCGGAGTGATGGTCGCACATTTGATCCCCACACCATATTCCCTGATGGCATTAGCTGCATCAACTGTTACCTGGTCATTGGTCTGGTCCCTGTACTCTACACCAAGGTCGTAATATTTAATATCCACGTCCAGGTAGGGAAGGATCAGCTTTTCTTTGATAAATTTCCAGATGATCCGGGTCATTTCATCACCATCCAGCTCAACGACAGGATTGTCAACTTTAATTTTGTCCATTGTCTTAACGCTATTCTTAAAGTTAAAGATTTTGAATTCAGACCGTGAAAGTACAAACAATAGGTTTATAAAGGCGAAAAAAGAGAGATTAAGTCGAACTTTGCGCACAAAAAAACCTGGCTTATTCCGGGTCTCCTGCCTGCCTTTATGATGACCAAATCAGCACTCCGGCGTACCTATCTAAACAAGAGGAAAAACCTCGATCCGGGCAGCATTCAGCAGCTTACACAAGCAATTTCAGCCAATCTGACCAGGTTTTTACGGAATAAATCTTTTACTACTGTCCATATTTTCCTGACGCAGGCCCGCAACAGTGAGGTCGATACCCTGAAGATTATTGATGCATTGCGTGATGCTTTCAGTAACCTGCGTGTTGCTGCGCCGTTTGTGGTACCCGGTACCAGGGATATGCTGCATTTCAGCATTAGTCCCGGTTCAAAGTTTATTCCCAATGCATGGCAAATCCCGGAACCAGACCCTGCCGCAGAATTACAGGTACTGCCCGAAGAAATTGACGTGGTGATTATTCCGATGCTGGCTTTTGACAAGCAGGGTTTTCGTGTAGGTTACGGCGGTGGGTTTTACGATCATTTTCTGCCGCATTGCCGGCCCGAAACATGGAAAATCGGACTGTCATTTTTCGGGCCGGTGGACAAAATAGCAGATCTGGACAATTTCGATGTGCCCATGAATGCGTGCATTACCCCTGACGGGATCTTTCAATGGTAGTACCTGCGTTTTTAGCTGTTTCAGAAAGGTTTAAAGGTCAGGGCGGGTGTTCATAGTGAAAATCGTCTTAAATTTGCAGCGCTTTTTATCTGAAAGAGCATATTGTTTATTTATCCATTTTAAAATTTCAATGCAAGAATGAAAATCGCAGTAGTAGGCGCTACCGGTCTGGTGGGCGGCGAAATCCTCAAAGTGCTCGAAGAGCGTAATTTCCCGGTGACGGAATTGTTGGCTGTCGCATCAGAAAGGTCTGTTGGTAAGGAAGTTACATTCAAGGGTAAACAGGTCAAGGTGATCGGTTTTGAGGAAGCGATTGCAGTCAGGCCCGAAATCGCCATCTTTTCTGCCGGAGGCAGCACTTCGCTTGCATTGGCTCCCAAGTTTGCCGAAGCAGGTATTACCGTAGTAGATAACTCTTCTGCATGGAGAATGGACGCTACGAAAAAACTCGTAGTACCTGAGATTAATGCATCCGAGCTTACAAGAGAGGATAAGATTATCGCCAATCCCAACTGTTCAACGATCCAGATGGTGGTGGTGCTCAATCCTTTGCACCAGAAATATAAAATCAAAAGGGTGGTGGTATCGACTTACCAGTCGGTAACCGGCACCGGCAAGGCGGCTGTCGACCAGCTGTTTGCAGAGCGTTCCGGAGATCACAGCAAAGATAAGGTGTACCCGCACCAGATCGACCTAAACGTATTGCCGCACATCGACGTTTTCCTGGACAATGGTTATACCAAAGAGGAAATGAAGATGACCAATGAAACCAAGAAGATCATGAGCGACGACAGCATTGCGGTAACTGCAACTACTGTCCGCATCCCGACGATCGGCGGTCACTCAGAGGCGGTGAATATTGAATTTGAAAATGAATTTGACCTGGATGAGGTACGTCAGATCCTGAGCAGCACGGAAGGTGTGGTATTGCAGGATGATCCTAAAAATGCTGTATATCCCATGCCGCTTACCGCACATGGAAAAGACGAGACCTTCGTAGGACGTATCCGCCGCGATGAATCACAGCCTAAGACTTTGAACCTGTGGATCGTAGCAGATAACCTTCGTAAAGGTGCCGCTACCAATGCCGTGCAGATCGCCGAGTATCTTGCCAAACATGACCTGGTAGGTACACCGGAGCAAGTACAGGCATAGTAACAATACAGAAAAGGTTTTCAGGGAGGCTGTCCGGTCAGGGCAGCCTCTTTTTTATTACCGGTCTACCTCGCCCATAACAATGTCAATGGAGCCGATGATGGCTACCAGGTCGGCCAGGAGCATTCCGCGGGAGATCTCACCAATGACGGACAGGTTACTGAAGGAGCACGATCTTGCCCGGCAACGCACAGGCACATCCGAGCGGCCGTCGGTACGGAAGTAGAAGCCCAGCTCTCCTTTGGGCGTTTCGCCCCGGACGTAGAAATCCATTGCTTTGGGCCGGATTTTCTTGGGTACCACTGCCTGAGGATCAAAGTCGCGGGTACGTTTGTGATCACTGGTCAGGCGGGCCAGACATTGTTCGATCATTTTCACACTTTCCCGGCATTCAACCACCCGCACCCAGGTACGGTCCCAGCAGTCGCCGGTCGTACCCATTTTCCCCTCGCCGATCGGTACTTCAAAATCTAGTTCGGGATATACGGAGTACCCATCGACTCTGCGAAGGTCATAGCGCAGGCCGGAGCCGCGCAGCATCGGGCCGGAGCAGCCATAGTTGATTGCCACAGGTAGTGGCAGGATACCCACATTGGCCGTCCGCTGAATGAATATCTTATTTTCAACCACCAGCTCCTGTAGTTCCTGCAGCTTAGGTTTAAGGTATTTTACAAATTCAAGGCACTGCTCCTCGAAGCCTACCGGCAAGTCGTAAAACAATCCGCCGATCCATATATAATTGTAGAGCATCCGTGCCCCGCAAACCCATTCGAGCAGGCGGAGTATCTGCTCGCGGTCGCGCATCATCCACAAAAAGGGCGTGTAGGCGCCAATATCCATGGCATACGTACCAATTGCTACAAAGTGGGAAGCCAGGCGGTTGAGCTCGGCCACCAGCACCCGGATGTATTCAATGCGTTTCGGAATTTCATTTTCAATACCCAGCATCCGCTCCACACCCATTACATAGGCGTGCTCGCAGTTCATGGCACCCAGGTAATCAAGCCGGTCCACGTACGGGATTACCTGATTAAAGGGCAGACTTTCTGCGTGTTTTTCAAAGCACCGGTGCAGATAGCCCAGGTGCGGCACCACATCCAGTACCATTTCACCATCGGTAAGTACTTCCAGGCGCAATACACCGTGGGTAGAAGGATGTTGCGGGCCCATATTGAGCACCATTTCCTCTGTCCGGAGGTTTTCAGCTTTGTATTTGGAAGGTACCGAAACGGTCAGGTACTCGGGTTTATATTCGTATTGTATCGGGTTTGCCATGGGTCAGAATCTTACCAGTTTTTGATCAAACACCTCAATCCGCAAAGGACCTATAGGTCGGCCTTCGTTGTGAAGCCGGTCTACGGCAGTAATGTAGTAAACATACTTTTTACCGCTTTCAATGTTGTTGTCAACAAATTTTTCACCCTCATAACACATGCCGATAATGCGCCGGGGATCGTAGGCTGTGGGTTTTTCATCGGGCGGGAACCGGTAAATGACATAGTACCAGGCACCGTCCCCATCGGCTGCCGCATCGGGCTTGTCCCAGGTCAGTTCAATGGAAAGGTTGCTCATCAGCGTAGCTTTCAGACTTTTAGGAGCAAGCGGCGGAATATGGTCTTTCCATGGCATAGCCGGTACCAGTGCCGGGTATTTGAAAAAATCACGTCTGAGCGAATCCACAAAGCCCAGGCTATTTCCTTTCAGAGAGCGGGAGCTGAAAAATATGGCTCCCTCAGACTCAATTTCCCGGAAGTAGCGTACCTGGTTCGGGATCTCAGCAGGGTTGGACCAGTGGCTGTCGCGGTCTTTATAACCTACCCGGTACGCGCCCATGCCGATGTACAGATGCCGGCCGTAGCTGTTTTCTTTCCACCAATCGACAAGATTGCGATAAGGTACTCTGGAAAAACCCGATGAAAAGTACACCTGCGGTGCAATGTAATCGATCCATCCTTCCTTGATCCATTTGCGGCTGTCGGCAAAAAGGTCGTCATAGGAGGCCAGCGCGCCGTACGTTTTGGAGCCTTCCGCATCCCTGTCTTTATTGCGCCACACGCCAAAAGGACTGATCCCGAATTTCAGCCTGGGATTCAGCTCGGTTAATGCGTCATGAATTTGTTTTACAAGCAAATCCACATTGTGCCTGCGCCAGTCTGCCTTGCTGGTGTAACCTTCCCCGTATTTCCGGAACGAAGCATCGTCCTGGATTACCTGCCCGGGAGTAGCATAGGGATAGAAATAGTCATCAAAATGAATACCGTCCACATCGTAGTTGCGGGCCACATTCACAGTCATATCGGTGATAAATTGTCTTACCTCGGGAATGCCGAAGTCAAACAGCTTATAACCATCGTAGGTTAGGATCCATTCGGGATGAAGCCGGCTGATGTTCTCAGCGGAAACGCTTGTGGATGATTTGTGGACGAGGCGGTTGAGGTTGAGCCAGGCGTGAAATTCGAGACCGCGCTTGTGGGCTTCCTTTACCATAAAGTCGAGCGGATCCCACATGGGTTCAGGCTGCTTTCCCTGCCTGCCGGTAAGCCACTCCGACCAGGGTTCGGGGCTTTTGGCATAAAATGCATCGCCTGCCGCGCGCACCTGCACGAAGACGGCATTCATACCTACTTTTTTATGAAAATCCAGCAGGTTTGAAAATTCCTGCTGCTGCTCTCCGGGTATAAGATTTTTACTGCTTGGCCAATCAATGTTGTCAACTGTGGCTATCCATACAGCCCTGAATTCTCGTTTTGGGGGAAAATCGGGTTCGGGTTCCGCATCTTGAGCAATGCAACTTTCCATAACGAACGTGATGAACATTATGGAAAGCACAAGTAATTTAAATTTTTTCACTATCTGACCAATGCAAAATGTTAATCCAATCAAAGTAACGTAATTTGGAACAAAGTTAGCCGAGAACCCCCGTAAAATCGCGGAACAGAAGTAGTTTACCTTTTATCCCGAAAATACATCCGCAGGAGCACTTCTTGACTTTCTTATATTTCTGTTTTACAGGATCAGGAAAATGGTCCTGCGTGCTGAAAATGGCATTTGGAGTTGTATTTATTGTGAAATATATTTCTGCATATTTATTGTGTAATTACAAGGAAATTTGGGACTGAAAGTGCCAGTTTATCCCTGATAATTATTGCTTAACGTTTAAAACTGTATCCCGTATTGGAACCTTTCGTAAAAACCACAAAGAAGAACGTCCTGTTTGAAGTTGCGTGGGAAGTTTGTAATCAGGTTGGAGGAATTTATACTGTTATCAGGACCAAGGTTCCCGCTATGGTCGAAAAGTGGGATGAAAATTACTTTCTGCTGGGACCATATTTCGAGAAAAAAGCATCATCCGAATTTGAGGTGATCCATGACCTCGATGATACCCCTTCCGGGCGCGTTGTCAAAAGGATGCGGGAGATGGGTTACCATGTTTATTACGGCTACTGGCTTGTAACAGGTAAGCCCCGCGTGATTCTGTTTGATGTGGACAGCATTATGCCGGAGCTGGATGTGATCAAGTACAACCTCTGGGAACGCAGCCGCATCCCGACCATCAACGTGGAGCATCTTGTCAACCAGACTTTATGCTTCGGCGAAATGGTACGGATCTTCCTGAAAGAGTATGCAGAAGAAAATGCCCGCAGAGAAGAAATATATGCCCAGTTCCACGAATGGATGGCCAGCAGCGGGGTTCCCGACCTGAAAAGGGAAAATGTGAAGATCGCCATGACATTCACCACCCATGCTACCATGCTGGGGCGCTACCTGGCGCAGAATGTTACCGGGTTTTACAGCAAACTGCCGTTTTTCGACTGGGAACAGGAAGCCAAAAATTACGGGATCATTGCCCAGTGCTCCATTGAAAGGCAGGCGGCACTCAACGCGCATGTGCTCACTACCGTGAGCGATGTTACGGCCCGTGAATGTGAGGTTTTCCTGGGACGGATGCCAGACCTGGTGACACCCAACGGACTTAATGTGGTACGTTTTCAGGCAGTGCACGAATTCCAGAACCTGCATTTAAAACATAAGGAACGCATTCACGAGTTTGTGCTTGGGCACTTTTTTCCCAGCTACTCTTTTGATCTTGATAAAACACTTTATTTCTTCACTTCGGGGCGTTATGAGTATATCAACAAAGGTTACGACCTGACGCTCGAAGCGCTTGCAAGGCTCAACTGGAAAATGGTGCAGGCCAATATGGACATGACGGTTGTGATGTTCATTGTAACCAAGCAGCCTTACACTTCCGTAAACCCGGAGGTACTGCAATCCCGGGCCGTGCTCAATGAGCTGCAGGAAACTACCCGCGCCATTGAAAAGGAAGTGGGTGAAAAGCTGTTCCTGGCTGCTGCGTCCGGAGCAGACCATAAAATGCCCGATCTTAATGACTTTGTGGATGAATACTGGCGGCTGAGGCTGCGGAGGACTATACAAAGCTGGAAAACGGATAAGCTGCCCGCTTTTGTAACCCACGATCTGAAGCAGGAAGACGGTATCACCGATTTTTGTAAACGTGCCAACCTCATGAACAATGAGCGTGACCGCGTCAAGATTGTATACCATCCCGATTTTATCGCATCTACCAATCCGCTCTTCGGGCTTGACTATGGCCAGTTTGTTCGGGGCTGCCATTTGGGTGTTTTTCCAAGTTACTACGAGCCCTGGGGTTACACGCCGCTTGAATGTGTGGTAAGAGGCGTGCCTACGGTCACCAGCGATCTTTCAGGTTTTGGGGACTACATCATGCAGATCATGCGCGATTATGAAAACCGGGGCATTTATGTAATCAACCGCAAGTCACAGACTTTCTCACAGGCTGCTGACCAGCTGGCAGACATCCTGTTCAAATTCGTAAAAATGCAGCGCCGTGACCGTATCATGCAGCGCAACCGGGTCGAAAACATTTCCGATGTTTTCGACTGGATGAACCTGCGATCCTACTACGACACCGCCCACGATTTGGCAGCGAAAAGAAGAAAGCCGTAGTAAAGAATTTTGAATGACTGAATGATTGAATGAATTAGTGAATGCTGGTGGACCAAGGGTTTATTTGTTAGCCTAAGCTCACCAACCTTTGTCACCCCGAGCGGAGTCGAAGGGCGAGGTCGCCGGAAACCCCTTCGACTCCGCTCAGGGTGACAAAGGAGGTTAAACTCCCACCAGGCAAATTATAACATTCACTAACTAACTCACTCATTCACTAACTCAAAATTCAATCATTCGGTCATTCGGTCATTCAATCATTAAAACCTCGCCCTCTCCTCCCTGATCGCCATCGCCAGCCTGATCTGTCCATAGTCATACTTCCCATCCAGAGTTTCGAAGAGCGGCTTCATAGGATCATTTGGGCCCATTTGCAACTCCTCTGCCGCATCAATAATCTGCTTGTAATCACTTTTAAGCATCAGATTTTGCAGATTGATTGCCTTTCCTTCTTCTTTTAGCTTAATCAAATGCGAGATAATCGTTACCGGACTTAGTTTGCGCCTTTCTGCAATTTCCTGTAAGTCGTAGCCCTGCTCATACAGCTCCCAGGTGTCGGAGTAAGTAAGTCCTTTCACAATGCGGGTACCGGGTTGTGTGTTTGTTCTTGCAAATGACAGGATCTCATTGATAAAAGTCTCTCCGTACCTTCTGAATTTCTCCGCACCTACGCCCGAAATGGCTTTCATCTGTGATTCGGAAATCGGCTTTTTCTGTGCCATTTCGGAAAGTGTTGCATCACTGAATACCGCATAGGGTGGTATGCCCAGCGAGTCGGCAAGTTGCTTGCGCAGGATACGCAGCTGTTCAAACAACGCATCACGGATGATCTCCGTCTTGGGTTTTTCTTTCGGCAGCAATGCTTCTTCCCGGGCCTTGCGCTCTTCCAGCGGGATAAAACGGACCAGCTCCACCTTTCGCTCCCCTTTGAGCACCTGCCTGCTGACGGCATTGAGCTTAAAGGTATGGGCCTCGTCGTAGGCAATGTCCATAAATCCGCTGTTCAAAAGCTGGCTGATGTACTCGGCCCATTCTTCTCCTTTGAGATCATGCCCTACTCCGAAAGTAGGCAGACGGTCATAGCCATGCTGGATGACATTACGGTTACGGCTGCCGCGCAGTATATCGATCAGCATTCCCATGGCAATTTTCTGGTCGGTGCGTGTGATGGCTGAAAGTGCCTTTTGTGCGAGGATCGTTGCATCAAACCGGGTACGCGGATTATGGCAAACGTCACAATTCCCGCAATCGCGGTCTACGGCCTCATTAAAGTAGCTCAGCAGGATCCTGCGCCGACAAATATCCGCCTCAGCATATTGTTTCATCCGTTTCAGCTTGGCATGCAGCAGCTCCTTCTGCGTATCGGACTGGTCGGAATTGTTGATCATGTCCTGCCGCGTAATAATATCGGTATAGCTGTAAAAAAGCAGGGTATCGGCAGGTTCACCATCGCGGCCCGCCCGCCCGATCTCCTGGTAAAAGCTCTCCACATTGGACGGCAGGTTATAATGGATTACCCAGCGCACATTGGATTTATCAATCCCCATCCCAAATGCAATGGTGGCGACGATGATCTGGATATTGTCTGCCTGAAACTGCTCCTGGATCCGCGAACGTGTTTCTGCGGGTAGTCCGGCATGGTAACATTCCGCCTTAAAGCCCGCCGCTTTCAGGCTTGCGGCTACGGTTTCGGTTCCCTTTCTGCTGAGGCAATAAATAATACCAGGCTCGTCGGGGTGCTTGCCCAGAAAGCTCTGGATCTGCTGTACGCGTTTTCTTCCGGGGAGTACGGTCAATGTAAGATTCGGCCTGTCGAAGCTGGAAATGAACGTTTCGGCATCGCCCAGCTGCAATTGGCGCAGGATATCACGGCGGGTGACCATGTCAGCAGTGGCAGTGAGCGCAATGATGGGTACGTTTGGAAAACGTGTTTTCAGATGATTCAGCTGCCGGTACTCAGGTCTGAAGTCGTGACCCCAGGACGAAATACAGTGCGACTCATCCACCGCAAACAGACTAACATCCCATTCTCTTAAAAAATCAAAAGTATTGCCTGAAAAAAGACGCTCGGGAGCAATATAGAGTAGTTTCAGCTCACCCATTTTAGCCCGCCACATGATACTGTCCTGCTCGGCCCCGGTCAGTGTGGAGTTGAGGTAAGCCGCACTGATACCATTGGAAGTAAGTGCCTCCACCTGGTCTTTCATGAGCGCAATCAAAGGCGAAATGACAATCGTAAGCCCTTTCCGGATGACTGCCGGGATCTGATAGCATACCGACTTCCCGCCACCCGTAGGCATGAGTACCAGGCAATCCTGGTTGGCCATCACGGTATCGATGATCTCAGCCTGTAAGGGCCGGAAGTGATCATAGCCGAAGTATTGCTTTAAAGCTTTTAATTTCTGATCGGGCATTTTATAAAAAATAAATTTGCTGAATAAGCAGCCTGCAAAAATAGCAGTTCATAGTTGATAGATAATCTGTGCTTTGATCTCGCTCTTCCTCTTTCCGATTATTTCATTCAGACCTGAACTGATCTTGTCGAGGTGAGCAAACCGTGTTTGTGACCAGCGGAGCCAGCATTTTACATTTTTTGTCAGGTTATAACGCGCCATCAGGTAATAACGAAATCCTTTGTCATAGTATGCCGGAATCGCAAATGCATACAGCACATCTTTTTCATACATGTACTGGCGGCTGTCATAGTTGTCCGTATGAAAGTAGGCCATTCTTAGGCTGAGCTCTGTTGCATGCAGGTGCAAACCAATATCCTGTGCTGCTGCAAAGCCTTCTGACTTTCCGGCCAATCGAACACTGCCAGCCTGAACCCTGGTGCGGAAAGCCACTTTCATAGGTACCTCATATTCCATGTTGCAGGTAAATGTATTTCGCACGGCAGCCAGGAGGTGGTTTTCAGGTGCTTTGTCCGGCGGGTTCTGCATTTTGGTTTTCCTGTGAAAAGATGCAAATGCATTAAATCGCTTGCTGGGTTTCCATAGTGCATGCACCATGTAGTCATGGCCGCACGAAGGTGCATCGGCCTGGAAGCGGGGCGAAGGAAAGCGAAACTGGTCGAAGAAAAGGCTCAGCTGCCACTGTCGTGCCGGCATGTACCGCAATGCTGCGTACCCGCCGGATTCATTTACCGGACGTGAACCTTCAGCAAATGAATTCCCGTAAAAAGAATGAAAGTCTTTGTCATAATGCCTCAACAGCAAAGTAACGTCCACCATGCGGCCAATGCTCGCAATGACTCCGGCCAGCAAGCCCAGGCCACCACTGCCCGACCACCCTGCCTCACCCGAGAAATGCAGGTTCCGGTACCGGTAATCGCCATGTATGCCTGCAGTCAGGTTGCGCTTGCCTGTAAATTCATACTGATTGTAAAGCGTTTGCTTCTTTTGAAGCGGAAGCCCGTAAGCAGTATGCAGCAGGGTCATTCCCAGCTGTCCATGCTGCCCGAGCGGATGGAGCAAATGCACACCAGCGTTGTATTCGGTCAGGTTATTATGTTTGGCAAGTTCGGTAGGGGTACGATGGTAACCTGTTACGGGCAGGGAAGTAATTACCTTTTTTCCTGCATCGTCAGGCGCTTCGTCTTCGGTGCCATCGCGGTGTAATGCGGAGTAAAAAGTAGTGACCTGTGCTTTTTTGCCCAAAGCTATTGTTGCTGCTATTCCTCTGAAAAAGTTACTTTCCATGCCCGAGGTATAGGGTTTGAGCCCCAGCGTGCTGCGGTAGGTAGTGCGGATCACCTCTGTTCCTTTGCCCAATGAAAAACCCGCTGCCAGCACCATTCCCTGTCCGGCCTGCACCTGGAAGTCGCCCAGGATAAGATTTTTGAGCCACTTTCGATTTTGCAGCTGAAAGTGAAAGGAAGTAAAGTCAAAAACAAAGATCTGGCGGCGTGCATTCCAGTACATCCACTTTTCACCCGGATCCTTATCCATTGTAAATCCCAGGCTGTAAGCTCCCGACCGCGCATACCGGTACCTGAGGAATGCACCCGCAGGCGGGCCCGCATATCGCGACTTCGACTGGGCAGTCGGAGGCATAAATCCTTTGGCTTTTTCAATATCCCGTGAACCCCGGACCATCAGAAAGTGCTGGGTAGGCTTTGCCAGGGATTCCCGAAAAGGCATCTGCCTGGAAGAAACCGTTACAAATGGAAGCAGCCGGTAAATAGTGGTCAGGCTAAAACCGGGAACAGCCTGCAATTCGTAAAGCGAAAGCAGGGGCCCGGCGGTCAGTTTGTAATCGAAAAACGCATTGAGCTGCGCCTCGGAAAGGATGAATGTGGCAGCGAGCTCGTCGCGGCTGGCGGTATTCAGGTCGAGAGGGCTGCCATAAAGCTGTACCAGCGACTCATAAAGAGCGGAGTAGTCGGTGTCCTCGGAGGGGGCAGGCAGGATGTCCTGCAAAAAACGGTTTATATCCAGCTCCCGGCATGGCGGCTCCTGACCGTGGCAATGCAGGCCGGAGAGCCACCCTGCAATGCAAAGCAGGCCTGCGAACAGATAGTGTTTCGGAGCATATGCGGGTGGGTATGTTTCTGGCATATGCTCCTGGTTTTTGTTTAAAGTTTAAAAGGCTTTCAGACTCAGGTCCAGGCTGCGCGCCTGGTGGGTAAGTGCCCCGCTGGAAATGCCTGACACGCCGGTCTCGGCCACGGCCCGCAATGTTTTCTCAGTAATATTCCCTGACGCTTCGGTTTCGTATCGTCCATTGATCCTGCGTACCGCTTCGCGCATGTCGTCCAGCGAGAAGTTGTCCAGCATAATGATGTCCACATTCCCTATGGCGAGTACCTGGTCCACCTCGCCCAGGTTCCGCGTTTCAATCTCAATTTTCAGCGGCTTGCCTGTTGTCTGCAGGTACGCCCGTGCGCTGCTGATCGCCTGGGCAATGCCCCCTGCGTAATCCACATGGTTGTCTTTGAGCATGATCATATCATACAGCCCCATGCGATGGTTCACAGCTCCCCCGATTTTTACCGCCATTTTTTCAAACACCCTGAAATTCGGTGTTGTTTTCCGGGTATCGAGCAGCTTTACGGGCAAGTCGCTGATCAGGTTGACCATTTGCCTTGTATAAGTTGCAATGCCGCTCATACGCTGCATAATGTTCAGTACAAGCCGCTCCGATTTCAGGATCAGCCTTGCGCTTCCTTCCACGGTAAGTACCACGTCACCAGTTTTGACGGGCGTACCGTCAGAAAGTAACAAATCGATTTTCAAAGGGGGATCATCGTAAAACGCGGCGGTTTCTTCGAAGATCGTCCGTGCTACCTGCACGCCGGCCAGTATCCCGTCCTGCTTGACAAGGAGCCGCGCACGTTTGGTGGCATTTTCGGGCACCGCCGACAGTGAAGAATGGTCGCCATCGCCTATATCTTCCTGCAAGGCAAGGCGAATGAGGTCATGAAGGTCATGCGGATCGGTTTCCATAAAATTCCAGGGACTTCGTGTTGATTGATCAGTACGTCTGCTGCCGGAAGGCCATATTGTACCGGATTGCAAAAGAAAAAATATTCGACTGGGTTGCGAGTTTCACATCGGGAGAAGTGACCTTCCTGTTCAGGTAGCGGGCATCGAGGAACAAATTATGTGCCAGTGAATAGGAGAGCCGCAGGTCGTAAAAGGCCGTGGAGGCTTTGGTACCCTGTCCGGTTTTCTGGTTGATCTCGCCATCCCGCCCAATGTTGCGCGTTTCATAGCTTTTTGAAATATCCCCTCCAAAGTTCAGGTTGGAGTTGAAGGGATCTTTACCCTGGTCAGCCATCATGATCGTTCCGTAAAAAGAGAAGCGGGACGAAAATTTGTAACGCACAATTCCCAGGTATTCACGAAAATTGGCACCCAGTGGATGCGCCAGCGCCTGCCCGTAATGCTCATAATTCCGGCCACTGTCCTTATGCGAGTAGGTATATGGCCTGACCATATTGTATTCCGCCTGCAAATCCAGATTTGGAATGCCAAATGCATCCACATATTTGGCTCCTATCTGCGCGCTGTACTTGTTTCGCCACGACTTGCTTCCGTTAAAAAGATCTTTGGACAGAAATTCGTCGAGCATAAACTGGCCATACACAGCAACATTCCGGACCGGCAGCCAGCGCATGTCAAAACCCAGCAATGCATTGTCCTGACTGCCGATATAGGATTCTACGTATCTGTAAAAAATAATAGGGTTCAGATAATTCAGATCGTAGCCGCCGCCTACTGAGTCCCGGTTAAAAACTTCGGCTTCGAAAATACCCAGGTTAAGCTTGTCCGTGATATTGACGCTCAAATGGTGGATGGCTGCAAACTTTTTCCCCCGTAAACCTTCCCGCCATGCATTATCAGCAGAATTGATCATGCTGGTCCAAAGGTTGGTGTAGTGGAAGCGGCCTAGCTGGGTGTCAGCCCTCAAGAAAAGGTACGGACTGCTATTGTTAGACAAAATCAGCGAGCGATACCCGCTGCCGAAAACATTGTAATCGTGCCCGAAGCGAACATTGATGGCTTTCATAGGCCGGAAAGTAATGTAGCCTCTGGCAGTAAGAAAGTCTACGCCTTGATTCCGGGTGTTCTTGGCGAGACCTTCTCCGGGAAAGCTGTATGTTTCTTTAAAATTATTGACATAACCTGGAAAACGTCCCTGACTATCTGTTACATAGGTATAAAAACCCAGTTTTTCATTGATCATTCCACGGATTTCGACGCCACGGCTGGTAAACCACAGGTTTGAGGCGGTACCGGAACTGTCGTCCTGTCCGATGAAATTGGTTGTGACAAAGTTGAAGTGAAGATCAAAGTCTTTGTTGTGAATGCTGTACAGGTCCGCCGCATGTCCGAAGAACTTCCTGCGCCTGCCCGCAGGCGGATCCTTAAACCAGCCGAGCCTCGCAAGCCTGTTATATTGTGCCGAGTCGGTCGAAACCATATTGCTCGTCCATTCCCAGCTGTCTTCCCGGAGGTAATCAATGGTTTCCCAGTCGCGGCTCGTCAGGTTCACTGTCCCTTCTTTAAGGATAGAGTCTGTCAAAGCAACAATGGCCTTTCTCTCAAAAGGTTTGACATTGGAATGAAATCCTTCGGTAAGTTTCCCGCGCTTTATTTCGAGCCTGTCGATCAGGTGATAATAGTCGTCGTTGAAGGGGACAAATGAGCTTTGCGCATGTACGGACGACAAAGCAACCAGCAAGAGAACCCAGATTTTACATGGCAGGACAATTCCTTGGTACATAGACGGGAAAAATCTATCGTTCACACCAGTTGATCTTTTGCGGGCAATTTTTCGTATAAGTGTTCCAAATTACGTCAATGAATTTGTATTATCTTGCATGAAGTAGTCTAAAAAACTGTCTGACCTATGTTTTTACTGTCGCAGAAACCCTCCATTGCAGACCATTATATTGCCGAGCTGAGGGACGTAAATATCCAGAAAGACAGGCTAAGGTTCAGGCGGAATATGGAGCGGATCGGGGAACTGCTGGCTTATGAGCTTTCAAAAACGCTCACCTACCGTACAGAACAAACAGAAACACCCCTCGGCCAGGCAACTTCCCGCCAGCTCCTGCAGCCTGTTGTACTGGCAACCATCCTGCGCGCGGGCCTTCCATTGCACGAAGGATTTCTGAATATGTTCGACAAGGCTGACAATGCTTTTATAGGCGCATACCGCGGGCACCACATCAATGATGAGGATGAGTTTGAGGTAGAAATGGATTACATCACCAGCCCGGACCTCACCGGCAAGATCCTGATCCTCATCGACCCTATGCTGGCCACCGGACGTTCTCTCGAAAAAGTCTACCATGCATTGCTGCGCTTCGGCATTCCCGCCCAAACGCATATTGCCGCAGTGATCGCCAGTCCGGAGGGAGTTGCATTTTTACAGAAAAGAATACCGCAATGCCGCCTGTGGCTCGGGTCTGTGGATACCCGCCTGAATGAGCAGTACTACATTGTGCCGGGTATCGGGGATGCGGGTGATCTTGCATTTGGTGAAAAGTAGGGCTTGGGCAGAAGTAATTCTTTATGCTTAGCTTTGGGCAATTTTATATTGGATTATTAATCAATTGCCTTGAAGTAATGCAGGATACATACGTGATTATCATGGCCGGGGGTGTAGGAACACGATTTTGGCCATTCAGCAGGACCGACTTTCCAAAGCAGTTTCATGACGTGCTGGGTACCGGCAAAACCCTTTTGCAGCAAACTGTGGAAAGGTTCGAAGGCGTTTGCCCCATTGAAAATATTTACATTGTTACCAGTGCAGAGTACAAAGACCTGGTGAAACAGCAGGTACCTGCACTCGCCGACGAGCAGATCCTTCTGGAACCGCACCGCCGGAATACGGCTCCCTGCATTGCATATGCCTGCTACAAAATCGCTTCCCGGAATCCGGATGCCAATGTAGTGGTGGCGCCCGCCGATCATATTATTCTTAAAGAGGACGTTTTCAGGGATACGATCAAGGTGGCGCTGGGTGCTACCCGCAACGAAGACATCCTGATTACGCTCGGCATTCAGCCAACCAGGCCCGATACCGGCTATGGTTATATCCAGTACATTCCGGATAAGCTGACAGTCAAAAAAGTAAAATCATTTACTGAAAAACCAGAACTCTCGCTGGCCATACAGTTTCTTGAAAGTGGCGATTTCGTTTGGAATGCGGGGATTTTTGTATGGAACATTCATGCATTTAAAAAAGCACTGGGTTTATTCCAGCCGGATATCGCCGAGATTTTCCAGGAAGGTGACGGACATTATTACCTGCATACCGAAGAGCAGTTTGTGCAGCGCGCGTACCAGCATTGCGGCAGCATTTCCATTGACAATGGTATTATGGAAAAAGCCGATAACGTACACGTTGTGCTGAGTAACTTCGGATGGTCAGACCTCGGTACCTGGAAGTCGCTGTACGAGGTTTCGGAAAAAGATGAGCATCAGAATGTCACAGACGGCAACTTGCTGCTGTACAATACTACCAACTCAATCATCAAAACTCCCAAAGACAAGCTCGTGGTTGTCAATGGGCTCGACGGCTTCATTGTCGCAGAGTACGACGGGGTATTGATGATTTGCAAGAAAGAAGATGAACAAAAAGTAAAAGAGTTCGTTGCAGAGGCTAAAGAGGTGAATTTGAAATACGTTTAGATTTGATAAATTTGTTTGATCACGCGCTTAATTTAAAATTCAACTATGTCTACGCTGGAATTAAGAACGGAAGTGCTTCGGCTCGTCAATGAAGTGGATGCGGATAGAATAGAGGATTTGCTTTCCTCCATCAGGGCATTTGTTGCAGAAGAGCAAGGCCACGATCTTCAAACCGATACTCCTGAAATCAGGGCAGCACTAAATGAATCGCTGCGTCAGGTTTCAAAAGGAGAACTGTTTTCCAATAAGGATGTAATTAAAGAATCGCGGGAGTGGCTTTCAAAGTAAAATGGACTGCCATAGCAAAGGAAAATTACAGGGAGGCATTATCATACATTTACGATGAATGGGGCGGGCAGGTAGCAGAACGTTTTACAGAAGAACTTGAAGCTAAAATAGAGGTGCTCGTTAAATTTCCATATCTGGGAAGGCAACATTCCTCACTTCCGGCTGTAAGGCAGCTGGTAGTGAGGAAAAAACAAGTGCTGTTTTATACTGTGGTAGATGCCGACATCATCATTTTGAACCTGCTTAATACCAGTCGGAAAAGATAATCAGCCTATCTTTTTTTCAATATCAAAAAAACGAACGTCCGCCTTGACGTGTTCCAGGATTTTACGGGAGCGCTCGGGGCGGGCGTCTGTGATAAAAACCTGTCCTAAAAATCCGGTATCAATGAGCTCGATCAGCTTCTGAATGCGCCGGTCGTCAAGCTTGTCAAAAATATCATCCAGCAAAAGCATAGGCGTTTTTTCAGTTTCCTCTTTCAGCAGTTCAAACTGTGCCAGTTTTAAAGCAATCAAAAAGGACTTCTGCTGCCCCTGCGACCCGAATTTTCTGAGGGTCACCCCATCAATCTCAAAAATAAATTCATCCTTGTGCACGCCTTTTCCGGTACGCTGCGCATGGAGGTCACGACTGCGGTTTTTACGAAAGTCGGCGGGGAAACTTTCAGATGCTACCTCACTCTCATAAATTACCTCCACATCTTCCCGCCCATTACTCAGAAAGCGGTAAAATTTTTGAAATAAAGGCAAAAACCGGCCCATAAAGGCAGTCCGGTGGGCATGGATGCGAAGGGATAAAATGATCAGCGGATCATTGTAGGTTTCGAGCAGGTCTTCGTCCAGGTAGTTGCGCTCAGCAAAATGTTTAAGAAGACCATTCCGCTGGTTGAGTATCTTGTTATAATGAAGTAAATCAGTCAGGTAGCCCGAAACAGCCTGGGCAAGCACCCCATCAAAAAACCGCCTGCGTTCCTCGCTGCCTTCGCGGATAATATCCGTATCATTGGGCTCGATCAGGACGAGCGGAAACAAGCCGATATGGTCACTCAGGCGCTCGTAGGGCTTTTTGTCGGCCATGAAGATCTTGCGCTGCCCGCGCTGCAGGCTGCAAGTCACCTGCGTATGCCGCCCCTCTTCGTTAAATACCCCGTCGATGACAAAAAAGTCATTGGAATGCCGGATACCGAGCGCATCCTGGTTGTGAAAAGCACTTTTTGTAAGTGTCAGGAAGTAAATTGCGTCGAGCAGGTTGGTCTTGCCACTGCCGTTTTCACCGACCAGGCAGTTCACATGTTTTCCGAAATTGAGGGCTTTCTCTTCATAGCTTTTAAAGTATGTGAGATGGAGCTTTTCTAGCCACATGAACTTCTTTGTTATTTACTTTATGCTTATTTTCGCAGATCAATGCAAGTTCGGCAACAAACGGACTTTCTTCAAACCGCTAACTTTAAGACAAAGTTCTGTCTTTATAAACGAGAACCCAATAGATGGCTACCGTTACTGAAAAAAAGGAAAATTCCGCACCCAATCCATTGCAGCACGATAAGGAACGCTATCTGTTCTGGTTCGAGAACATGCTGCTGCAAAGGCGTTTTGAGGAAAAAGCAGGCCAGCTTTATGGTCAGCAGAAAATCCGGGGATTCTGCCACCTGTACATTGGCCAGGAGGCGTGTTCATCGGGTGCTGTAACTGCCCTGAAAGAGGGTGACAAGTATATTACCGCTTACCGGGACCACGGCATTCCCCTGGCACTGGGTACTTCTCCCAATGCGATCATGGCGGAGCTCTATGGCAAAAAGACGGGTACCACCAAGGGGAAAGGCGGTTCGATGCACATTTTTGATAAAGAAAAAGGATTTGTGGGCGGCCACGGTATCGTAGGCGGCCAGATTCCACTGGGAGCTGGTATTGCTTTCGCTGAGAAATACAACAAAACCGACAACCTGTGTATCTGCTACTTCGGTGACGGTGCGATCCGTCAGGGATCGTTCCACGAAACACTGAACATGGCCATGAGCTGGAAGCTGCCGGTTATTTTCGTGGTTGAGAACAACGGTTATGCCATGGGTACTTCGGTAGCCCGTACTTCCAATGTGACGGACCTTTACACTTTGGGTGAGGCTTATGATATTCCTTCCGAGCCGGTTGACGGCATGAGCGTGGAAGCCATTCACGAAGCAGTATCCCGTGCAGCGGAGCGCGCCCGGAAAGGCGAGGGACCTACTTTCCTCGAATTCAGAACGTACCGGTATCGCGGACATTCCATGTCTGATCCTCAGAAGTACCGCTCCAAAGAAGAAGTAGAAGAATACAAGCACCGCGACCCGATTGAACAAGTTCGTGCGGTGATTCTTGATAATAAGCTTGCGACTGAGGAGGAACTTGATAGTATTGACAAAAAAATAAAGGATATTGTGGCTCAGTCAGTGCAGTTTGCTGAAGAGTCGGAATTTCCGGATCCAAAAGAAGCCTACACCGACGTTTATGCGGAGAGCGACTATCCTTTTGTAATGGATTAAAAATAAAAGAACCTTTTTCAAGAAACCCGCCGGAGTATTTCGACGGGTTTTTTAAGTAAATTCGACCCTGGCGAGATCGCGATTTCCGTTCTGCGGGCAAACAACAGAAGTTTTAGTCATTAAAAATCAATATGTCTTTGGATCAGGACTTTGACAATCAAGAAGAGGATGATGGTACCGAAATGTCCTTTATCGGGCATTTGGAAGAATTAAGATGGCATATTATCAGAGCAGTGTCATCGATTCTGGTATTTGCGATCCTGGCTTTTGTCTACATCGAGGAAATTTACCATTATGTCATTATCGCTCCCTCCCGTCCCGACTTCTGGACTTACCAGATGCTGTGCAAGCTGGCTGATAAGGTAGGGTATGAAGAGCTTTGCATTAAAGCATTGAATTTCAAGTTGCAGACAATCGGGGTAGGCGATCAGTTTACGATGAGTATGACATCATCTGTCATAGCAGGTCTGATCTTTGCTTTTCCGTATGCGTTCTGGGAAATATGGCGGTTTATAAAACCAGGTTTGCGCGAAGCTGAGCGTAAGTCAGCGCGGGGCGCAGTGTTTTACGTAACCTTCCTGTTTTTTACGGGTGTACTTTTCGGGTATTATGTGGTTACTCCGCTGGCCATCAACTTTCTGGCCAACTACACGCTCGATCCTTCGATCATCAACGAGTTTAGCCTTACATCGTACATTTCGCTTGTGGCAACCCTTACCCTCGCATGCGGGGTCGCATTCCAGCTTCCTATTGTTGTATTTGTACTGGCAAAAGTCGGCTTCCTTACTCCGAGCTTCATGAGGGAATACCGCAAGCATGCCATGATCGTCATTCTGATTATTGCTGCGGTAATTACACCATCTCCCGATATATACAGCCAGATTATCGTGGCCATTCCATTGTTTATGCTGTACGAGGTCAGTATCCTTGTGGCAGGTAAAGTAGAGCGCGAAAAGCTGGCCGAAGAGCGGAGACTTGCCAAACTGGGCGACGACGAGTAAGGGTCAGTTTTTAAGATAAAGCGTACAGACCTCAGCCAGCCGGCTGAGGTCTTCTTTTTGGTGCAAAGCGGTGATGACAATGCGGGTAACCGGCAGGTCATCAGGTTTGGGGTACGGAAAACACGACGCCATGATACCCTGTGAAAGTAAAAAGCCGAAAAGCCGGGAGTCGGTGCTGCAGAGGACAGGATAATTGCTGGCCGATGTAAAAAGCCCTGCTACGCTGAAGATGCTGTGAAAGTAAGCGACATTTTCGAGCAGCTGGTTGTGCATCGTGCTGTACAGATCATGGGAAAGCATTTTTTCCAATGCGAAAATAAATGCAGGAGCAGCGGGTGATGCACCTGCAAAAAAAGGTGAATGACGGAGTGCCTGGATCATTAATCTGCTGCCCGAGATTACACCTGCCGGTATGCCCATCGCCTTGTTCAGAGAGGACACAATGAGTGCATTGGATTGCAATGCCTCCGGAATATCCCGGTAAATTCCCTTTCCACCCGCTCCCAATACCCCCAGGCTATGTGACTCGTCAATGATCAGAATCACTCTGGAAGGATCTTTTATTTGTGAAAAAACCGAGAAGTCGAAAGTCTGGACAAATGGAGAGCCTATTGCATCTGTACACACAATATGCATGGTATTATCATCCTCTGCATCATTAATCTGCAAGATGCTTTGGGCAGCCCAATCCCGCCAGGAAATAAGTACGGGAGTATAGTCTTCACCCTGAATCGCCGGATGAGCACCGGGTGCATAATAGTATCTGAGTTCAGCACTGTGATTGTTCAACCTCGCCAGATGCTTTATTTCTTTCATCACCAGTTGTCCGGCCCACATTCCTGACGATACGAGTAATGTGCCAGACACGCCCATGAAGCCAGCCAGGCGTTCTTCTGCTTCCTGGTATACACCTAGCTGCAGACTGCTGTTCCGGGAGCTTCCGTAATGTGTTCCATACTGTTCAATACCCTTTAAAATAAACCTACGAAGCGCTTCGTTGTGTCCTGCTCCCAAATAATCTGTTCCACTGAACCACAGAAATTGCTGCCCGTCATCGGTTATCAGGTTACGGCCGGGGAGTGAAAATGTTCGTGAAGTTATCAAAGAATATGATGATCTTTGAGGCGGGCACCTGTACCATTTTCAGAGGCGTAGATAACTTTTCCATAATCAAAGGTGACGCCCGTAGCCGGATCATTCCGAATCAGGAGTGAGCCGTCCATATCAACATAGTCCAGCAATGGAAGTAAGTGTGCAATCGCCGATATCCCAACGCTTGACTCAGTCATACATCCTACCATTGTTTTCATCCCCAATGCTTTTGCTTTCTCAATCATGCGTAAAGCAGGAGTGATGCCACCACATTTGGTAAGCTTTATATTAACGCCATGAAAAAGCTTGTGGCAGCTGGCAACATCTTCCTCTGTAATGCAGCTCTCATCGGTAATGACCGGCAGGGCACTTTTAAGATATACCTGCTTCATGCCATCAACGTCATTTGCAGGAAGCGGCTGCTCTATAAAAGCGACGTTTAATTTGGCCAGCTCATGTGAATATTGGATTGTCTGCTCGGCTGTCCAGGCACAATTTGCATCCACTCTGAACACTGCATCCGTATGCCGGCGCAGCTCACGAACAATACGAAGATCTTCGTTGGTGCCCAGTTTGATTTTATAGATGGGCCAGGGCAGCTCCTGCATCTTCAAAACCATCTTATCTACGGTATCAATACCGATAGTAAAGTTAGTGAGCGGGTTGCGGGAGATATCGAGATTCCAGCTCTGGTATAGCTTTTCCTGTTTTTTTCTTGCAAAATAATCGTGAGCAGCTTCATCAAGCGCGCATTGTGCAAAAGGATTGGAACCAAGCGCATCATGCACTTTAAACCATAATTCTTTCGCAGAATGATACGCTCCACTTTCAACCACAGGTTTTACTGCTGTGAGCGCAGCTTCCATATTGGCAATGGTCATGCCGTAGTATGGATTGGAAGTTGCCTCGCCCAAACCACTCAAAGTACCATCGGTAAGCTCTACAATAAGCGTTTGCTGCACATCACGGGAGTCGTGCGCGATGGTAAAGGTATGTTTCAGTTCAAGGTTAAAGGTGTGTATGATCAGCTGCATAGGAACAATTAGTTACGCATATCAAGCCCCCAGGAAAGTTTTGACCTTAATGTATTGAGAAAACTATCGTCCAGCATCTTAATGAGCCGGGCAGTAAACCCTGCCTTTTTGACGGTCAGATGCGTGTTTTCGTCTACAATCCGTGACCGGGCATCCAGGGATACCAGGAAGTTGCTGCTGCGGCTCTTTACTTCCAGCCTGATCACCGCGGTATCTTCTACTACCAGCGGCCGCACATTGAGGTTATGCGGACTGATGGGGGTTACAATAAAATTTTGAGAGTGCGGTACCAGTACCGGCCCGCCACAGCTGAGCGAGTAGCCGGTAGAGCCGGTAGGAGTGGACACAATCAGGCCGTCGGCCCAGTAGGAGTTCAGGAATTCCTGATTCAGGTACGTGTGTACTGTGATCATGGAAGAAGTGTCTGTTTTGGTGATGGTAAAGTCATTAAGTCCGAAGTTGAGCCCGTCGAAAAGGTCAATATTAGACTCAACTGCGACAAGCGTCCGTTCATCAATGCGGAACTCGTCATTTTCAAGCGCTATGATCATATCTGAAATGCGCTCCGGAGGTACCGTGGCCAGAAAACCAAGTCGCCCTACGTTGATCCCGATTGCTGGAATACGGCGCCTACCCACATGTGAAATTGTTTCGAGCAGGGTACCATCGCCCCCCATACTCACCATCAGGCGTGCCTCAAAAAGTTCTTCGGGCGAGCCGTACACCAGATTAGAGTAATGAGGGATGCCATTTTTATCCAGAAAATCCCGGAAGGGTTTGGAGAGTTGTACTTCAATGTTGCGCCGCAGCAGCTCATTGAACATGTTTTCAATGAACGGACGGGCGGACTCATTAAAGTTGCGTCCGTGAATGGCTATTTTCATGGAAGAAAAAGTATGTCAAGCGGTTTCTCCCGAAATATAAGGACAAATGTGCCGGTTTAAAAAACAGAAAAGAGAAGGCCAGAAAGGAAAATCTATGTGGCAAGGTATCGCAAAAGCATATCAAGGCGCTCCTGATCCACACTCTCGATGGGATCATTAGCATGCGCTTCGATGATCTCGTAACCAAACCGTTCGAGGGTTGCGATGGTAGGCGTTATATGCGTACGATTAAGTTTGAGCGTCAGCCGTGCCTCATTGGCAGGATCATAGCTTTCGCCGGAAGAGTAGTAACTGCTCAGGACCTTAATTCCATTGGATTCGATAAGCCGGCTGATTTCTGATAATGAATAATTGCGTTCTGCAATTTTCAGTACAATCACCGCGCCTTTTTCCTGAACTCCCAGCTGATTGACAAAATGCTCGATCAGATCGGCAACCAGAATGCTGCCTGCAAAAGTCCGGTCATCGCGAACAACCGGGATCACCAGCAATCCAAACTGGTTGACGAGCCGAAGCAACTCATACGGATGCTGGTCTTCCGTCGCAAAAATGTCGTGATGCTGAATGATAATCCTCGACAGCGGCTCGGAATTATCGGGTACATCAAACAAGATGTCTTCCGAAACAATACCCTGATAAGCACCTGCATTGGCCACTGCCAGCTGTTTCACGCCAAATTCGTCCATCCAGTCCAATGCCGTACTTACCGTATCGGTAAGTTTCAGTATGGGTACCATGGGATTTATCAGGGAAGCAGCGAGCATTAATCAGAAGGTCATTTTTTCGAATCTATTAAAAAACCGTTTATCATTCAACTTTCGTTCCAAAAGAAATAATACAAATGGAACATCAAACCGGCTTAACGGTTTAAACAGCCGGTACAGAAATGTGTTTTTCAAGGAAACTTTCCAGCACAGCATTAAATTCCCCGGGGTGTTCCATCATCGGGGCATGGCAGCATTTATCAATAAAATGCAGTTCCGAGCCTGAAATGAGCCGGTTGAACTCGTACCCGACATGAGGTGGGGTAATGGTATCGTTCAATCCCCACACCAGCAGGGTAGGTACGTTAATTTTGTGCAGCTCTTTCGCCAGATTATGGCGCTGGGCCGACTTGGCTATACCCACAATGCTCATGCACTTGGGAATGCTGGATGTGGTTTCAAAAACCTCGTCCACCAGATCTTTGGTTGCTACTGCCGGATCGTAGAAAGTGTATGCCACGCGCTCGCGAATGTAATCGTAGCTGCCGCGCTTGGGAAATGAGCCACCCATCGAGTTTTCGAAAAGGCCCGAGCTGCCTGTAAGTACCAGGCGGTTGACATTATCCTGGTTTTTCAAGGTGTACAGTAAGCCGATATGTCCGCCAAGTGAGTTACCAATCACGGTAACATGTGTCAGATTTTTAAAAACGACAAAATCCTCCACAAACTGCAGTAGTGCTTCCAGGTTGGCTTGCCTGGCTGGAAGTTCGTAGATCGGTAAAAGCGGAATAATGGTTCTGAAACGACCTGAGAAATGTTCGATGATGCCGTCCCAGTTGCTCAATGCTCCGAAAAGGCCATGCAATAGCAGCAATGTTTCGCCTTTTCCCTCGTCGATAAACTGAAACTGCCCTTCTGCACGGACTGTATACTTCATTCGTAGATGTGGATTTAATTGCGTTCAACAGCAGTCTGATCGCTGATATACTTATTACATATAACGGATTAAAGAAACTACTGCAAGATTCGCATATGATACAAAACTAGCTATTTTTTCCTTGGCTTGTGGCTGTAAAATAACAAACCTGGTTTTATTTTCTTGTAAATATTATATTAATAATGCCGGAAAACGAACTTAAACATTGAATCATTCAATTCGCCTGACGTGCGTGGCCTGACTTGCCTGCGCTGGGAGGGGGTAAAAGTTTCAGGTAATATACTTAGTAAACCGGCTGTCGGTATTGTACACGCTCTGCGTTCCGGCAGTATTTTCTCAAGTTCAAGTCTAAGTGAAATTTACATGGAATTTACCATCTGTTGATTAGAAAAATATTAAAACATTCCTTCTGATGAAAATCAAATCCGGTTCGGTACTGCTGTTTCTGGCGGCTATTCTAAGTACAGGCTTTCACAAAACCCTTGCGCAGCAGGCAATAGCACTCTATCCTGGCGCAATCCCCAATTCCATCGCTGCTGACAACCAGGAGACCAACAAAGACCAGATAGCCCGCAATGTTTCCAGGCCTACCCTGACAGTTTTTCTTCCCGAAAAACCCAATGCTACCCGGACAGCCGTAATTGTTTGTCCTGGGGGGGGCTATGGGGTTCTTGTCATGGACCGTGAAGGTTACCAGGTTGCCAGGCAGCTCAATGCCCTGGGCATTGCTGCTTTTGTCCTCAAATACCGGCTTCCTGAGGATAAGATCATGAAGAATAAATCGGTAGGGCCTCTTCAGGATGCCCAGCAGGCTATAAAAACAGTGCGAGAGCGCGCAGCAGAATGGAAAATTGATCCGCAGAAGATCGGTATCATGGGTTTTTCTGCAGGCGGGCATCTTGCCGCTACCGCCGGCACTCACTTTGACAGTACATTCATTGACAATCCTCAAAAAACCAGCCTGCGTCCCGATTTTATGATCCTGGTTTATCCCGTGATCAGTATGGGTGGCTCAATGGGACACAAGGGGTCAGCGGCTAATCTGCTGGGCAATGCACCGGCAGAGAAGCTTGTGCAGTACTTTTCGAATGAGTTGCAGGTAAATACCCGCACTCCGACGGCCTTTCTTACGCATGCAGGTGACGATACGGTTGTTCCTGTATCCAACAGTCTCGGATTTTATGATGCTTTGCAAAAAAATAATGTCCCCGCCGACCTGCACATTTATTCCAAAGGCGAGCATGGTTACCTGAAAACCCCTCAGTTTGGCGAGTGGTTTGAGCAATGCCGGCTTTGGATGATTACCAACGATTTGCTGGCGCGCTAGCTGAGCTGTAATTTTTTGATCAGGGTTTTTACGAAAAAGATAAGTTCCTGATCGGTTAAGGTCTGCAAGGCTTGTTCCACTTGCCTTGCAATCACAGTTGCGCCGGCTGCGGGAGCAGGACTTGTGAATACGCTTACTTCACCGGAATTTGCGGTTTTCCTTTGTTCAAATATATGCCACAGGTCTTCGCGCAGTTTTTCACCGGGTTGCAGGCCAAAGTAATGCATTGAAATATCTGCTGGTTTGATGCCGCAAAGGACTGCAAACTTTGCAGCGAGATCTCTGATGCGGACCGGGGCACCCATTTCTGCTATAAGTATTTCTCCGGTTTTACCTATACCTGCCGCTTCCAGCACAGTTTGAAAGGCTTCATGAAAAGTCATAAAATACCTGCATACTTCCGGGTGGGTGATGGTCATAGGCCGGCCTTCCCGAATTTGCTGCAGGAATCTTGGAATACACGATCCAGCCGAACCCAGTACGTTGCCGAAGCGCGTAATCACAAATATTGTTTCAGGATTTTCCCTGCTGACTGCCAGCAGGTACAGCTCCGCCAGCCGCTTGGTACTGCCCATTATGCCGGACGGATTTACTGCTTTGTCCGTCGATATAAAAACAAATTTACCCACCCTGAATTGTAATGAAACCTGCACCAGCACGTGAGTGCCGAGCACATTGGTGCGCAGGGCTTCATAGGGCTGATTTTGCATCATCGTCACATGCTTGTAAGCCGCAGCATGAAAAATAATGTCCGGCACCTGCTGCTGAAAAATACGCCGCATACCTGTCAGATCGGTAATGTCGGCTACAAAGTGGAGGATTGACGTTAGCGAAACCTGCACATGAGGCTTTTGGATGAGCTCACATAATGCAGTTTCCGCCTGATCGACCAGAATGAGCATCTTCGGGCATAAGTCAAGAATATGCTTCACGAGTTCCTGCCCGATGGAGCCTGCGGCACCTGTCAGCAGGATCGTTTTGCCTGAAATTGCATGGTATGCATGTGTGAGGTCGTACTGCTGCTCCTGGCGTCCGAGCAGCTTTTCAGGATCAGGATATAAGTTATGCTGCATTGAAAATGTCCGTGCGTTCCTGATTAAGACGGCACATCCATTCATTGGTCACAAAAAAAAGGAGCCGTTTTTGCAGCTCCTTCTTTATTATGAAATATCAGCTCATATCAACCCGTCAAATATACCTGGTGCCAGACCAAAAAGAATGGTCAGGAAGGTTGCCAGGAGCAGGATAACCTGGTAAAAAGGCGCAATGCGGATTTTGATCAGATCACCTTCTTTCAGGTAGGAAGAAACAATTACCCGGAAGTAATAATAAATACCGACGGTCGACATTAATACCGCAATCACCGTAATCCAGACAATTCCACGTTCGGCAGCGCTGGTAAAAATGAAGAATTTACCCCAGAAACCGGCAGTAAGCGGGATTCCTGCGAGTGAAAGCATGGACACGGTCAGTACAAAGGCAAGCAGCGGGTTTTGTTTGGCCAGACCATTAAACGCCTCGTAACGTTCGTTGGGCAAACCTCCGGATGCTTTTTCCTTTGATACGAGCATCAGTACCGCAAAGGCGCAGATGGTAGAAAGTGAATAGGCCAGTGAGTAAAAGATAACAGCATTGGCAGAAGGTTTTGTCAGTGCCGTAAGTGCAATCAGCAGGTACCCGGCATGAGAGATACCGGAGTAGGCCAGCATCCTTTTGAAGCTATCCTGGCTGCTCGCACCAATGTTGCCGACAAGCAGCGTAAGTACCGCAATGATCGCAATCACAATCCACCAGAATCCATAAGCATTGGCAAACGACGAGCTCAGCAGGCGGAGTAAAGTAGCAAATCCTGCCGTTTTAACTACCGTGGACATGAAAGCTGTAAAGATGGTCGGGGCGCCTTCGTACACGTCCGGTGTCCAGAAGTGAAAGGGAGCTGCCGAAACTTTGAAAAGCATACCGATCAGCAGCAGCAGCATGCCTGCATAAAGCAGGTACGATTGCGTACCGCCAGGCATATTGGAAACGAAACCCTGGATCTGACTAACCTTAAAGGTACCCGTAGCACCATAAAGCAGGGTCATTCCAAAAAGCATGATACCCGTCGCAAATGCACCCATGAGAAAATATTTGAGTGCTGCCTCATTGGACCTGAGATTACGCTTGTTGCTGCCCGTGAGAATGTACATGGCCACCGAGAGAATTTCCACCCCGATAAAAAGCATGATCAGGTGTTCAAAACCGACCATCATCAATGCACCTACCAGCGAAAACAGCATGAGCGCATAATATTCCGCCGGCTCTGATTCCGCATTGTCCTGAAAGCCTCCCGAAATGGCCACGATCATGAATGCAGAAAGTAGGATAATACCATTGAAAGCGAGTGTCAGGTTGTCTACCCGCAGCATGTCGTAAAAGTACAGGAGCGGGCCCTTGTTCCACTCAACAAAGTTGCTGGCCAGTGAAATAACCAGAAACAGCAAAGTGGCAGGAAGGAGGATGTTCCGGGATTTCGAAAAACCCAGAAAGAGGGTCGCGACGCCAAGAACGGACAGCAGGATAATGGGATACATATACTTATATTAATGTTTGTCGTTGGTCAACCCGGCTTGTGCCTGATCTCAGTTGGTAACAATCTGCAAAAGCTGATTTACTGCGGGCTCTGTCAGTTTGAGAAAGGTATTCGGGTAAATTCCGATCCAGAAAACCATGATGATCAAAGGCAGTAATACCGCCCGCTCGCCTGCTGTCAGGTCATGAAAACCTTCTACCAGCTTGCCTTTCGGACCGAACATCGATTTTTGGAACAACCTGAGCATATACACAGAGCCGAGAATAATCGTGAGCCCAGCGATCGCAGCCAGTTTTCCATTGAATTCAAAAACACCCGAGAGCAACAGGAATTCACCTACAAAGCCGTTGGTCAGCGGCAGTGCCACGCTGCCCAGCAGCAGGATCATAAAGTATACGCTCAGATGCGGGCTGGTTTGTGATATACCGCCGAGCTGGTCAAGGTAGCGGGTTTTGGTGCGGGAGTAAATCAGGTCAGAGATATAAAAGAGCCCGATCACGTTGATACCATGCGCCAGCATCTGAATCAATGCTCCCTGCAAGCCGTTCAATGAGGTGGAAAATACGCCGGCGGCCATCAATCCTACGTGAGCAAAAGATGAATAGGCGATCAGACGCTTCATATCATTCTGCTGGATAGCGATAATGGAACCATAGATAATCCCGATGATGGACAGTATCATCGCAAGCATACCCCAGTTTTGCATTCCAAGCGGAACAATGGGAAGAAGCAGTCTGATAAGTCCGTATACCCCCATTTTCAGCATAATACCGGATAGCAGCATAGTTGCCGGAGTAGGCGACTCGGTGTAAGTATCGGGTTGCCAGGTATGAAAAGGAAACAAGGGCATTTTAATCGCAAATGCAATAAAGAATGCCCAGAAGATGAACCCCTGCTGACCTGCAGAAAGATTAAGGTTGTAAAATGCAGTGATGTCGGACGTGTGGGTACCCGGCGTCTGGTAGTAAAGGTAAACCAGTGCCACGAGCATGAAGAGACTACCAAAGATGGTATAGATAAAGAACTTCAGAGTCACTTTCAGCCTGTTTTCTCCACCCCATACTGCGGCCAGGAAGTAGACGGGAATGAGTGCGGCTTCAAAAAACAGGTAAAACAGGAATGCATCAGTTGCTGTAAAAACACCGATCAATGCGGCTTCCATAAACAGGATCAGCGAGTAAAAAGAGCCTGGTTTGCGGTAATCGTGACGGAAAGCCGAAAGCATGATCAGGGGTGTCAGAAAAGTGGTAAGCAGCACAAGGATCAGGCTGATACCATCTATGCCTCCTGCAAAATTGATCCCCAGTGATCGGATCCAGGCATATTTATATGCGAACTGTGTCCCGGCGGCCGGATCAAATTGCAGCCAGACAGCCACAGCAGCGCCCAAGGCAGCCAGGCTACCCACCAGGGCAAGCTGCCGTGCCATGCGTTCGCCTGCCATCAAAGTGACAATTCCTGCTGCAATCGGTAAAAGTATCAGAATGAGAGTGAGCATAATTTGGGGTCAACAGTCCGCGATCAGTAATGACGGGGTTTATAATAATGCTTAAAGCAAAAGTTTCCAGAAAAGAATCAGGACAATGCCGATTACCATAGCGAATACATAGTCGCTGGTAGAGCCCGTCTGCGACTTTTTAAGCCAGCCCGAAAGCAGCTGAATGAGCCGCACGCCCATCTGAACAAACAGGTCTACAAAGAATTCTCCGAAGCTGTACAGGATATTGGACAGGCTTTTGATTGATTTTACAAAAATCGTATCGTACAGCTCATCCACATAGTATTTGTTATAAACCAGCTTCTGCAAGCCGGATTTTCCTGCACTGTCGGGAGCGGGTACCGCACTTTTCGAAACATACATGACATAGGCAGCGACTGCTGCGACCAGCGCCACGGCAACCGAAATGCCCATCAGCAGGTATTCTTCGGAATGGGAAAGAGCCGTGGCTTCGAACGCAGCAGGATTAACCTGACGCGCACCGTCGTACAGCGGACTCATGAACTCGGCCAGGCGATGCGTACCATGCAGGGCTTCGGGTACCCCGATAAAGCCTCCTATTGCGGACAGTATAGCAAGTACGACCAGCGGGAGTGTCATGCTAACCGGTGATTCGTGCAGGTGATGTTCCTGTTCATGAGTACCCCGGAAAGTGCCAAAGAAAGTCAGGAAAAGAAGCCTGAACATATAGAATGAGGTCATCAGGGAGCCTGCTACTCCAATCACCCACAGGATTTTGTTGTGTTCAAAAACGTGGGCAAGAATTTCGTCTTTGGAGAAAAACCCTGCAAAAGGCGGTAACCCTGCAATGGCCCAGGTCCCAATGAAGAAAGTAATGAAAGTGACCGGCAGTTTTTTACGCAGCCCACCCATAAAGCGGATATCCTGCTCGTCGGACATGGCGTGGATCACACTACCTGCACCAAGGAAAAGCAGGGCTTTGAAAAATGCGTGGGTGATCACGTGAAACATGGAAGCCGAGTACGCCATGGCACCCAGACCCATAAACATGTAGCCCAACTGACTAACTGTCGAGTAAGCCAGCACTTTTTTAATGTCATTCTGCAAAAGACCGATCGAGGCCGCAAACAATGCAGTAGCTCCGCCGATAATGCCCACGATTTCGAGCGTTTCAGGCGCGAGCGAGTACAGGATGTTGGAGCGGATCACCATATAAATACCCGCAGTCACCATGGTTGCTGCGTGGATCAGGGCAGATACCGGAGTAGGACCTGCCATCGCGTCCGGCAGCCAGGTATACAGGGGAATCTGGGCAGATTTTCCCATGGCTCCTACAAAAAGAAGCAGTGTAATGCCAACAATCAGGGGATCGCCCACCTGGAAGCTCCCTGCCTTGCTGAACACCTCACTATACTCCACCGAGCCGAATGTACCGATGATCATGAAGATGCCGAGCAGAAAACCCAGGTCACCTACACGGTTCATAATGAATGCCTTCCGTGCAGCATTGTTGTAATTTGTGTTTTTATTCCAGAATCCGATCAGAAGATAGGAGCAAAGTCCCACACCTTCCCAGCCGATGAACATGATCACATAGTTGGACCCGAGTACCAGCAGCAGCATGAAAAACAAAAACAGGTTGAGGTAAGCGAAGAATTTACCAAAACCTGCATCATGGTGCATATATCCGATAGAATAAACGTGAATCAGCGACCCGACCCCCGTAATGATCATCAACATCAGCAGCGAAAGCTGGTCGACCTGGAAGGAAAAGGGAATGTGCAGGTCACCTACCGTAATCCAGTCAAAAAGGGGCACGATAACAGGCTCGCTGCCCGATGCTACAAATGCATTAAAGGTAATGAGCGAAAGTGCAAAACTGGCCACAACCGCCAGCGTGCCGATCACACCCACCGCACCTTTCGGGATATTGGGGAACCCGAGTCCGTTGATCAGAAAGCCGGCAAGCGGCAGGAGCGGAATCAGGATAAGTAATGATGGAGACATATCAGATTGTAATCTTTAATTTCAAATCGGTCGGAGCGTTGTGCAGGCAGGATAGTTCCTACCACTTCAGCTTGTTGAGGAAGCCGACGTCCGTATTACGGGTATTGCGGTAAATCATTACAATAATCGCCAGGCCCACAGCCACTTCTGCCGCAGCTACTGCCATAATAAAAAACACGAAAACCTGACCGGAGGGATCAGATCGGTAAGAAGAAAAAGCAATCAGGAGTAAGTTGGCCGCATTGAGCATCAGCTCCACGGACATAAATATAATGATGGCATTGCGGCGGGTAAGTACACCAATGATACCAATCACAAAAAGCAGGGTACTAAGGATGAGATAGCTTTGAAGGGGAATATTCTGAATAACCGCGGGTATGTCGACTTCCGGGATATTAGGATTAGGAATCATAGCAGGGTTACCTTGTTGGATATTCGGTTAAAATAGTCAAAAATTGATTTTTGGCAAAAATAGATATAAATACCGCTTGCTCAAATCTGCCCCGTACTTTCTCTCAGCGCTGCGTCAATGTCCTCAATTTGATTTCCGTAAGCTTTCTTTTGGTATCCAGTGGAAACTCTCCCTTCATCATCCAGTCAAAAAACGAGGGTTCGCTTTTCAGGATATCCACCACGCGTTTTCCATTGTGTTTTCCAAAATTAAAAACCTCCTCACCCTTGTCGTTATAGGCCATTCTGCCCGCAAAATCAACCACCTTGGATGCCGTGAGCTCATGCAGCGCAGCAACGTCATTTTTGACCGGTTCGATCTCTTTGCCGTGACCATCGATCATGACCATACCCTCGTACCGGGCAATCTGTCCCTGTAAAACCTCGAAGGTGGCAATGGTATCAGCCTCAGCACTGTGCGCATTTTCAAGTGTTTTCCCGCAGTAGAATTTATAGGCTGCTGCCAGGTTCCGGGGCTCCATCATGTGGTAGATACGCTGGGTATCAACAGTTTTCCTGTTTTTCAGGTCAAATTCAACACCTGCCCGCAGGAATTCCTCTACGAGCATGGGAATATCAAAACGGTTGCTGTTAAAACCGGCCAGGTCACAGCCTTCAAGAAACTGGGTGAGATTTTTGGCAATGCTCTTAAATGTGGGGGCATCCTTTACATCCTCGTCGTAAATGCCGTGGATCAGACTGGTTTCCAGCGGAATGGGCATTTCGGGATTAATGCGGCGGGTACGGATCTCGCTTTCTCCGTTGGGCAGTGCTTTTACAACGGATATCTCTACAATACGGTCCCGGACAATATTGGTGCCGGTAGTTTCCAGGTCAAAAAAAGCCAGTGGCTTTTTCAGGCGGAGGGTATGCATAGACGTACGCTGATTATCAAATTCACGTCGCGAAGTTAAGGTGAAACAAACGTAGGCGCAAGGCTAGTCATAGTTTATACTCATTCCAAAAACGCGGGGCAGGAGGGGCTGGTGTAGTCAGGTATTGTCAGGTGTGGTCATTTGTTGTTTTGTAGTGTGTTGAATTTGCCGGTGGGTAGGCGGGGCGAGCCGGAGGATAATGATTTTGATGGAAGTTGTTGATGTGTTCTAGCTTGATGCGATCATTTTTATTCATCAAAATATAAATCGGTATGAAGGGAATTACATCTTTTTGGATTCAGGCTGTGATTTTGTTTGTTTTGGCGGGTTGTTCAGCGATGGGTCAGGGCGTAAGGTTTGGAGTCAAAGGTGGAGTGAATGTTTCTGATTTTTATGTCAGGACGAATGCGTACAATGGTGCTTTAAAGAATGTCTGGAAGCCACTGGTACTTTCTAATATAGGCGTTGCTGCAGAGAAAAGGTTTAGTACCTTACTAGGGCTTCAAGGCGAGGTATTGTATACAATTAACGGGAGCAATCTTCAATTCTCGAAATCCTACGCGCATTTCCTGTCCATCCCTATAGTATTGAATATTCGGCCTGCAAAATGGCTTGTTTTAGAAGTTGGGCCGCAGGGAAGTTTTATTTACAAGTCAAAAAAATCGGTGTTGTTTATAAATACTGACTTTGACCTTTCTGCCGTAATCGGCTGCCGCATTCAGGCGTCGTCTTCATTGGATATTGGCCTTCGGTTCGTACAAGGCATAGCACCCCTTGGTCTATTTTCAATCGCCGAAAACAACGGCAACATTAAGAATGTCCATGACTTTTATAATAGGAACTTGCAGTTGTCGGCGAGTTACTGGTTTGGTAAATAGGAGAATAGTCGTGGTAATTTTATAGTCAGGTGTAGTCAGGTATTGTTTTATAAAATCCATATTGCAACAATGACCACACCTGACCACACCTGACCATACCTGACCATACCTCACATTCCTTAAACCCAATCATAAGATTTCGTAACCGCCTTTTGCCAGCCTTTGTGCAGGTTTGTGCGTTGGGGCTCTTCCATTTGCGGGTTCCAGGTGTGGGCTACAGACCAGTTTTGTTTGAGCTCGTCGATGTTTTGCCAGTAGCCTACGGCCAGACCCGCTGCGTAGGCTGCGCCCAAGGCAGTAGTTTCGGCAATGGTAGGCGCCACAACCTGGGTGTTCAGGATATCCGCCTGAAATTGCATGAGCAGCTGGTTTTGTACCATACCGCCATCCACACGCAGGGAGGCAAGCGTAATGCCGGAATCTTGTTCCATGGCCCGTACCACATCGAGGGTCTGGTAGGCAGTTGCTTCGAGTACTGCCCTGGCAATGTGACCTTTGTTGACGTAGCGCGTCAGGCCCGCAATAACGCCCCGGGCATCATTACGCCAGTAAGGTGCGTACAATCCTGAAAATGCGGGTACGAAATACGCACCTCCATTGTCCTGAACGGTTCTGGCGAGGGTTTCAATATCACTGCTTTTGTCGATCAAACCAAGGTTGTCGCGGACCCACTGAACCAGCGCGCCTGTCACGGCCACACTTCCTTCCAGAGCATATTGTACAGGCTGTCCTGCAAACTGGTAGGCGATGGTTGACAACAGGCCATTTTCCGATGTTTTAAGTTCCCCGCCTGTATTCATCACCAGAAAGCACCCGGTACCATAGGTATTTTTGGCCATACCCGGCGTAAAGCAGGTTTGTCCCACCAATGCCGCATGCTGGTCGCCCAGATCGCCCGCTACGGGCACGCCAGGCAGGATTTCATTGGTAACATGTCCGTATACCTCACTGCTGGAACGGATTTCCGGGAGCATTTGCGCCGGAATATCATACGCTGCCAGCATATCCGCATCCCACTGCAGTGACCGAAGATTCATGAGCTGCGTGCGGCTTGCATTGGAAACATCGGTCACGTGAATGCCGCCCTGCACGCCGCCTGTGAGATGCCAGATCAGGAAGGTGTCCATATTGCCGAAAAGCGCCTCGCCTTTTTCAGCGTCTTCCCTCAGGTTTGTAACATTTTCCAGCAGCCATTTCAGCTTTAATCCGCTGAAGTAAGTGGAAAGAGGCAGTCCGGTTTTTTCACGGAAGCGGTTCAGCCCGCCTTCTTTTTCAAATTGCGTCACCAGGTCGGAAGTACGTGTATCCTGCCAAACCAGTGCATTATAGTACGGCCTGCCGGTACGTTTATTCCAGACTACGGTGGTTTCACGCTGGTTAGTGATCCCTATGGCAGCAATATCCGCCGAAGTTGCCGACGCCTGAATCCGGGCCAGAGCAATGACTTCAAGCGTATTTTTCCAAATTTCAACCGGATTGTGTTCCACCCAGCCCGGGTTCGGGTAAATCTGGGAATGCTCTTTCTGACCTACGGAGACGATCTGTCCCTGATGATTGAAAAGAATGCAGCGGGTACTGGTGGTACCCTGGTCAATGGCGGCGATGTATTTGGACATAGAGTGATTAAATTGGCTATTGATTGTAATAAGCCATTATTTAGTAAAAAATAACCTCCTGAATGTTCTATACACACCTGAAATGAGAAACAAACTTCGGAAAGCAGGAGCTACTTTGCTGATTGTCATAGCATTGATGTTGCTTGTTGACTGGCTTTCCCCTTTCCGTCCTCAAATCAGTTACGCTACCCAGATCCTGGATAACAAGGGCAATGTTATCCATGCTTTTCTGAACCAATCAGATAAATGGAGGTTGTATGCTGATGCAGCGGATATTACCCCTGTTTTGCAAAAAACACTCGTTTATAAAGAAGACCGGTACTTTTACCTGCATCCCGGAGTCAATCCCCTGGCAGTTGTGCGGGCAGTTGCAGGCAATGTAATTTCGGGTAAAAGGAGCTCGGGTGCTTCCACAATTACCATGCAGGTAGTGCGCCTGATAGAGCCGCGGCCAAGGACTTACGGCAGCAAGCTGGTGGAAGTGTGGCGGGCTTTGCAGCTTGAAATGCATTTTACCAAAAAAGAAATATTGCAGATGTACCTCAACCTGGTTCCCTATGGAGGTAACATTGAGGGGATCAAAGCTGCTTCATTATTGTACTTCGGAAAACCGCCCCAGCTGCTCAGCCTGGCCGAGATTACGGCACTGACGATCGTTCCCAACCGCCCCTCCGGTCTGCGACCGGGTACAAGAAATGACGAACTTGCCGCCGCCCGGAATACCTGGTTGAAAAGGTTTGCGGAAGATGGGCTCTTTGATCAGGCAACCATTGAAAGTGCCATGAACGAACCGCTCAAAGTCAGGCGGCTGAGCGCACCGGCCTTTGCACCGCACCTGGCCCAAAGGATGAAACCGGAGAGTGCCGGTCCCGCAGTGATCCGTACTTTCATTGACATGCGGCTGCAAATGCAGGTGGAGGAGCAGGTAAGTGCTTATATAAACCGTCTCAAAAACATTGGCATACACAATGCAGCTGTGCTGGTGGTGAACAATGAGTCAATGAAGGTAGAGGCCTATGTAGGATCGGCCAGCTTTGCCAATCCATTCGATGGGGGACAAGTGGACGGTATCCGCTCAGTACGCTCGCCGGGAAGTACGCTCAAACCACTGCTGTATGCTTCGGCTTTTGACAAAGGAACACTCACACCCAAATCGGTTATCAATGATGTTCCGGGAAGTTACAATGGATATGAGCCCGAGAACTTCGACGGTAGGTTTAACGGACCCGTCACGGCCGAATTTGCACTGGCCAATTCACTTAATATTCCGGCGGTCAAAACATTAAAGGATGTGAGTACCCCTGCATTGATCGCACAGTTACGGAAAGCAGGGTTTAAAACGATTGAAAAACAGGCGGGAAATCTGGGATTATCCATGATCCTTGGCGGGTGCGGAGTTACGCTGGAGGAGCTCACAAGACTTTTCGCAGGATTTGCCAACCAGGGCATTGTACATCAGCTGCGTTACAGCCATAGTTTGGAAAAAGATCAGGGTACGCCTGTGATCTCCAAAGAAGCCGCATTTATGATCACGCAGATCCTGTCCCAGGTTACCCGGCCTGACCTTCCCAGCAACTTTGGCAACACCTACCATTTGCCGCGCATTGCGTGGAAAACGGGTACTTCCTACGGCAAACGCGATGCCTGGAGTATAGGTTATAATAAAAGGTATACGGTAGGCGTGTGGGTCGGCAACTTTTCCGGTACAGGAGTACCTGAGCTCAGCGGAGCAAATACGGCCACACCTTTGCTGTTTTCAATTTTCAATGTGCTGGATTACAATTCACCCAAGGGCTGGTACCGGTCGCCGGCCAATCTTGCATTGCGGAAAGTCTGCCCGGTAAGCGGCGATGTTCCCTCGGAGTTTTGCGAGCACCCGGTTCTTGACCAGTACATTACAGGAGTTTCAAAAAATGAACGATGTGCGCACCTCAGGCCTGTTTTCACGGATATTCCGGAAAAAATATCCTACTGTACCTACTGCCTGCCCGAATCCGCTTTCAGGAAAACCCTCTATCCGCAGCTCGTTCCGGAACTGATTGCATTTTATGAAGCGCAAGGTATTCCATATCGTAAAATTCCGCCGCACAACCCGGCTTGCGAACGTGTATTTGACAGCGGGGCACCATTAATTGTCAGTCCTAATGACGGAAGTGAATATTACCTGGACAGCCAGAATGCCCAGCAGCTCGAACTGGCCTGCCAGCCTGCGAATGATGCGCAGGAAATTTTCTGGTATGTTAATGATCAGCTCGCCGGCCGTACCCCGCCCGGAAAAGGCTTGTTTGTGACGCCACCACAGGGAAGAGTGAAAATATCATGCAGTGATGACAAAGGCCGCAATGCAGACATTCACATTACAGTACGCAGGAACTAGTACTTACAAAGGCTGATCCTGCGCCTCCTGATAGATAACCTGGATCAGCGTTTGGCCCACGGCATGCAATGTTTTAGGGTCGATATGCTCCATGGTATCGTCTGCAGTGTGCCACTGGTCGAAGAAAGTATGTGCCAGGTTATTCTGCTGCGTGTGAATGATATCGATCATCGGAATATGTGCATCGCGGTTTACCGGCAGGTGATCGTCGGTAATGGAAGATCCCCGCTGATCGATAAAGAAGTTACTGTAGCCCAGCCGGCTTGCCGTATTCCAGACCTGTCTTACCACATTATCCGCTAATTGTACAGAATAACCTTCTTTGAGGAAGGTAGCGCCTTTGGCCCCGGCCATGTCCAGCAGTACGCCAAAGTAGGCAGTGTAGCCGGGAACATGCTTGTTTTTGGCCCAATACTGCGAACCCAGGCAATACCCGCCGTACTCGCCGGTAGCTTCGTCTGAATTACCCCAGTCTTCGGCATCAAAGAAAATCACGTCTACTCCAATGTCAGGCTTACTTGCCTGTAAAGAGATCACACGTGCGACTTCAAGGATAATCCCTACGCCGCTCGCACCGTCATTAGCGGCCAGTACAGGCTTGGTTTTGGCCACAGAATCCTGGTCTGCAAACGGGCGGGAATCCCAGTGGGAGGCCAGAAGAATGCGTTTTTGTGCACCGGGGTTATACGATCCGATGATGTTGCGGGCATTAAGCTTTTTGCCGTCGTAAGTGGTTGCGACAAAATTTTGCTCGGTTACCTGCATACCCAATGCTTTCAGCTTTGCCGCCAGGTAGTCACCAGTGGCTTTGTGGGCCGGGGTATTAGGTACCCGGGGACCAAAGTCAACCTGTTTCTGAACAAAAGCATAAGCCGAATCGGCATTGAAGGCCGGAGCTTTGACGAGTGCAGGAGCCTGCTCAGCTGTTTTTTCAGAACTTTCCTGATTGTTGCAGCCTGTGAGGACGATCGTCAGGATAAAAACGGAAGACAGTATTTTCCTGGAAAACGAGCCGGGAATGAGTTGCATGTTCTTGATTGAGTTGGTTATAGTTTGTCTGCCGGCTTTCTTATTCCTCGTAGGCCCAGTCTACCTTTATCTTGGTATCCCGGATCACCAGACCCTGATTTTTGAAGTAAGAACGGATTTCATCTACTTTTTCGTAGTTGCGGGCTGTTTTAAATTCCCGGTAAAGCGCCAGCATGCCTTCGAGCACAGCGTATCCTTCGGCCAGTTCTTCTTTCAATCCGAGTACATCTTCAAAAAAAGTAATGAAGTTGTGCCGCAGCGAGTTGAATGCATGCTCTCCCAAAGCAGCTGTTTTCAGCTGGCCCATGGTAATCATGTTAATGTACTTCAGGAGATTGAACAAATTTGCAAAAGCTACCGCGGTGTTCAGGTCATCGTTCATAGCGGCATAAAACCCCTCGACAGCCTTTTCTATATCTGCAATTTTGGCAGCGTCAGGTGCTACCCCTTCCTCTTCCTCAAATACCATTACTTTGGCATTCCGGATACCATTTGCAAGACGTTTATAACCTTTTTGTGCGGCTTTTAAAGCATCATTTGAAAAGTCGAGTGTACTGCGGTACTGGCTTTGCAGCATGAAAAAGCGCACAGTCATAGGGCTGTAAGCCTGTTCGAGCAGGGCGTGGTTACCGGTAAAAAGCTGCGCGGGAAGGAAGGAATTGTTCAGCGACTTGGACATTTTTTGTCCGTTAACCGTAAGCATATTGGTATGCATCCAGTACCGGACAGGTTCTTCGCCGGTCAGTGATTTGCCCTGTGCAATTTCACATTCGTGGTGAGGAAACTTAAGATCCATTCCCCCGCCGTGGATATCAAACTGCTTGCCGAGGTACTTGGCGCTCATGCAGGTACATTCAAGGTGCCAGCCCGGAAAGCCGCGGCTCCATGGTGAGTCCCACTGCATGATGTGCTCAGGACTGGCTTTTTTCCACAATGCAAAGTCCAGCGGATTTCGTTTTTCTGCCTGGCCGTCGAGCTCGCGGGTTTCATTGAGCAGGTCTTCGATGACCCGGCCCGAAAGCTTGCCATAGTCATTTCCGTCTGCCTGGTATTGGTTGATGTCGAAGTACACGGAACCATTGGATTCATAGGCAACACCCTTCTCAATCAGGCTTTCCACAGCCTGAATCTGCTCAATGAGGTGCCCGGTTGCAGTAGGTTCGATGCTGGGCGGAAGCAGGTTGAATGTAGCCGATACATCATGAAAATCATTGGTGTACCGCTGCACGATCTCCATCGGTTCCAGCTTTTGCAGCTTGGCCATTTTGCCGATCTTATCCTCACCTTCCTCGCCATCACCCACGAGGTGGCCTACGTCGGTAATATTACGAACATACCGGACCTTGTACCCGATGTACGTCAGGTAGCGGTAAAGGATGTCAAATGAAAGAAATGTACGAATGTTGCCCAGGTGCACATTGTTATAAACCGTAGGTCCGCACACGTACATGCCGACATAAGGAGGTGCTATCGGGACAAATACATCTTTATGCCGGGTAAGAGTATTAAAAATGCGAAGAGGCTGGAAAGTTTGAGCGGCCATTTATTTCTGGTACTTGATTACTGATTCCTTAACTGCGTTTTAGCAAGTCGGGTTTCCACCCAGTCGATGATTTGTTCGGCGGATTTAAGGCCTACTGAAGCTAACTTGGCACTTTTGGTACCCTGATATCCCATATCGAGGTGAAGGACTTGGTATGCTGTCGTAAATTTAGCAAGCAGGGTTTTGTCGACACGGCTCAATTCCGACTGGTACCACTCGACACTGTTAGGTGTTTTTTTATTTTTCTCGCCTAAAAGTGCATTCAACACCAACAGAATACCGGTGTAAGCCGTATGTCCTGCAATCTTGACATACTTTTTGTCCTGATAAAGACCGTCCTGTTTTTTAGCATTGTTACTGAGGAAATCTTTTGCATTGGCAATGTGCCTTCTGGCTTCGCTGATAGCCTCCATTTTTCAAGTGTGTTTGATGAGTGTCTGATATGCAGCAAAAATAGCAAATAACCGTTCAGTTAAAAGCCGGCGTTTTTCCTAGGAAGAAGAGCCGGCAAATGCTATTTCACTGTTTTGATTATCTTCGCAGCGTTTTGAACAAAATGTAAAAGGTTTCAAACTAACTTAAATTCAACACAGTACATATTTATGAGTCTATTAACCGTAGGATCTGTTGCTTTCGACGCGCTCGAAACCCCGTTTGGAAAAACAGATAAAATTATCGGTGGTGCTGCCACTTACATCACACTAGCTGCATCTTATTTTACCAAACAAAACAATCTTGTAGCGGTAGTAGGCGGTGATTTTCCAAAGGAAATGATTGATCTTCTGGAAGATCACGGCGTAAATACCGAAGGTTTGGAAATCGTAAGCGAGGGTAAGACTTTCTTCTGGTCGGGCAAATACCATGAAGATATGAATACCCGTGACACGCTCGTAACCGAACTGAATGTCATGGAACATTTTGATCCCACTATCCCGCAATCGTACCAGGGAACCGAGTTCCTGATGCTCGGCAATACAGTACCAGCCACGCAAAAGCTGGTCATCGAGCGGATGTCGGGAAGGCCGAAGCTGATCATGCTCGATACGATGAACCTTTGGATGAACATCGCAATGGATGATCTTAAGGAAGTACTGAAACTTGTGGACCTGATCACCATTAATGATGAGGAGGCCCGGCAGCTTTCGGGCGAGTATTCCCTGCGTAAGGCTGCCAAAAAGATCATGGCTATGGGTCCGAAGACGCTTATCATTAAAAAAGGAGAGCATGGCGCGCTGTTGTTCCAGGACGAGCGTATATTCTTTGCCCCTGCACTCCCGCTGGAAGAGGTTTTTGACCCAACAGGAGCAGGCGACACATTTGCGGGCGGCTTTATCGGCTACCTCGCAAGTACCGATGATATTTCGTTTGAAAACATGAAACGCGCTATTATTTATGGCTCAGCTATGGCATCTTTCTGCGTGGAAAAATTCGGTACCGAGCGCCTGGTCAATCTTGCAAAGGAGGAAATTGATGAGCGTGTACAGGAATTTGTAAAGCTGTCGAGCTTTGAAATAAATTAACAATTAAGGATATACAAGATTGGGTCTGTGAGTCGGAAGTTCTCTGCTTGCAGACCCTTTTTTGTGGTTTTTTTAATTAAAAACAATCACTCTTCCATAACCTGAGATTTCCCATGAAGCTGTTTGTTACAACCATCTGCCTGCTGATGCTATTTGTTGATCCGGCAACTTTGCTGGCACAGCACCAGTCGCATCCGGCTCTGCCGCATTCCAGGCATAAAACGGTGGTGATTGCTCACCGTGGCAATCACGTAAATGCACCCGAGAACACGCTGGCTTCGACCCGGGAAGCGATCAGCTGCGGAGCGGATTATGTGGAAGTTGATTTAAGGACCAGTAAAGACGGGCACTTAATCGCCATGCACGATGGCAAAGTTGACCGCACTACCAATGGTACAGGCAAAGTAGCCGACCTGACCTGGCAGGAGCTGGAAAGTCTTCAGGTTTTTAACCGTAATAAAAGGACCCACCGCATTCCTCAGTTCAGGGACATACTGGCATTGTGTAAAGGAAAGATCAACATTTACCTGGATTTCAAGGAAGCCGATGTAGCCGAAGCCTGGAAGGAGATTAAAGCTGCCGGCATGGAACATCAGATAGTAGTATACCTGAATAAGGAAGAGCAATATAAAAAATGGAAGGAAGCTGCTCCCGACATGCCGCTGATGACCAGCCTGCCCAAAGAGGTAACCAATAAAGCGCAACTGGATGCTTTTCTCGGTCACATGCACATCCAGGTACTTGACAATATGACGGATCCTGAGCTGCTGAAAGCGGCTCACGAACATGGCGTGTCCGTTTGGCTTGACGTGCAAAGTCCGGATGAGGGCCCTGCAAGCTGGAATGAAGCTTTGCACAAAGGAGTACAGGGACTGCAAACCGACAAGCCGGCTGAAATGGTGACGTATCTGAAAGCGCATGTTCAATAACATTGTGCTGAATGAATTATGAAATACGTCATCATGCACAGCGTATTGCTGCTCGCAGGCTGCAATGCTCCCAATCCTACACATACCGTAGTCGGCGAGATCGAGCAGCCTGTGCAGCCGGCAACTTCTTCAGCCTGGATGTATACGGACCTGGATCCGTTTGTTCAGATTGACGGCATGACAAGCAATCAGCTCATTGGACTTTTTGGTAAAATGCATCATGCGGATCAGAAGTGGCGCGATAGTCTGCATTCGGGAAAGTCGGAAAATGAGAAGTTGTTCCTGCAAAAGATGCATGCAAATGATGAGGTTAACCTGAAAATTCTCAACAGGGTCATTAAAAAATATGGGTGGCCAAAGAAGAGCTCACTCGGAGAAGAGGCAGCGGAAACTGCCTGGCTGATTATCTGGCACCATCGCAGTAACAGGCATATTTTATGCAGGCACTTTGATGAGATGGAAAAGGAAGCACGTGCCGGAGAGATGAGTGCAGCTCTTTTTCAGCAGATCAAAGATCAAATTGACATACTATCTCCCGATCAAATCGACTATTAGGCAGGTTGAATAATCCGGTACACCGGGCAATCCGCATCATGCGCTCCCGGCAGGTACCCGGTACTCATCAGAAACTCATTTACAATTTCGCCGCCGGTAAACTTAAAAGTCTTCTTAAACAATCTGACCCACTGCTCCTTGGGCAATGGATGGTGCGCATCAATCCAACCTTTGAAAGACCCGTATTCCTTCTGCAATTCAAGGATCTTTTGCGCATTTACAATCGCTGCATTCACTTTAAGGCGGTTGCGCACAATGCCCGGATCGGAGAGTAGTCGTTCCCTGTCGGTCTCATCGTAGGCAGCCACTCTGGCGATTGAAAAATTATCATATGCTGCGCGAAAACTATCCTGCTTTCGCAGCATCAGTGTCCAGCTCAGGCCAGCCTGATTGATTTCCAGCAGCAACCTTCCAAAAAGCTCGTCATCATCGTCGATCGGAAACCCGTACTGGTTATCGTGGTAATATTTATGCAGCAGATAATCAGCTTGGTCAGAAGGATTGCTGTTTACATAGGTGCAGTAAGACATTCGGATGTATTGGATTAATATTCTTTTTACGTAAATCCTGCCTCAAACAATCGCTTTGCCGAGGCAGGATCATCCATAGCTGACAGATGTTGCTGCAAAGAACAAGCCTCCGGATGACAGCAGTATGTCAGCAGCTTTTTTCAAATAAAAAATCACCTGTTTTTTACCCGCCTGACCTGCCGCTGCACCCAGGGATAGCTGATGTAAATCGCCTTGGTCGCGCCGATACCGACACCAGCGCCCATCAGCACATCGGCAAGCCAATGCTTGTTGTTGAGCATGCGTAAGGCACCTACCGTAGTGGCAGTTCCGTACCCGCCTACAGTATACCATATGCTCCGGTCGCCATACTCTTCGTGTAACAGGGTAGCATTGGTAAATGCGGTACTGCTATGTCCTGAAGGAAATGAGCGGTAGTCCTCACCATTCGGGCGCGGATAGGCTATAATGCGTTTCATACCTTGTGTTACACCCTGTACAGCCAGGTTTGAGATAATCGCCAGTATGATCTGATCTTTCAGCCCGTGTTTTCCCTTCACTCCCGATGCGGCAAGGCCGAGACTCACAACTCCGGGCGCATACAGCAGGTAGTCGTCTGCATGCGTGCGAAAATTAGGAAACTCTGCCCTTACCCGCTCGTGCAGCGCACGGCTGATCCTGCCTTGTGTGATCAGCCCCGCAAGCGCTAGCGAAACAGGCGGCACCACGTCAGCAGCCTGGATATGCCTGAGGGTGGTATCCTGCTGGGCAAGAGCCGCCGGTGGCATCCACAGCGAAACACAATAAATAAGGCAAAGCACTGGCGCTCTGAGGGATCGTGCTATCATAGGATGGCTTCTCTTACGCGGACGAGTTTTTTAAGCAAATCTTCCAGCTGATCCAGGGGCAGCATATTGGCGCCGTCAGACTTGGCTTCGGCAGGATTAAAATGCGTTTCAATAAAAAGTCCGTCAGCACCTACTGCAATCGCTCCTTTTGCGATGGTTTCGATCAGGCGGGGTTTGCCGCCAGTTACCCCGGACGACTGGTTTGGCTGCTGAAGTGAATGCGTACAATCCATTATTACGGGTACATCAAATGCTGCCATTTCGGGAATATTTCGGAAGTCCACTACCAGGTCACCATATCCGAAACTGTTGCCGCGGTCGGTGAGCAGTACGGGGCTTGCAGGATTGGTATCTCTCACTTTTTCCACTGCAAACTTCATGGAAGCACCCGAAAGAAACTGGCCTTTTTTAACATTTACAGCCTTGCCGGTGCGTGCTGCCGCTGCAATAAGCTCGGTCTGCCGGCACAGAAAAGCCGGGATTTGCAAAACATCCACATACTCCGCAGCCAGGGCGGCTTCGTGCGATTCATGAATGTCCGTGACGGTGGGTACCTGGAATGTGTCGCCGATTTCTTTCAGGATTTTCAATGCTTTTTCATCTCCGATTCCTGTAAAAGAGTCGATTTTGGTTCTGTTGGCCTTACGGTAGGAGCCTTTAAAAATGTATGGGATTCTAAGCTTGTCAGTGAGTGTGGTGATGGTCTCGGCAATGCGCATTGCCATGTCACGGCCCTCAATAGCACATGGGCCGGCCATGAGCAAAAACATGGAGGAGTCGGTGTTTTTCAGACGCGGTATTGTGATCATAAAAGTAGTTTTCAGGTAAAGTCAAATGTTTTAACGTGCCGGATCGTGCCGGTAACCACCGGAAGTAAGCGATCCGGGAAAGGTAATGTATGTGATAAACGTTTGATTTAGTGCATTTTTTCACATTTAGAGCTTTGCTGCATTAAAACAAACCGGTTAAAAAAATTTTGAAAAAGTGAACTGAAATATCTTTCTTTGTTGCGATTTTAACCAAAAAGTGATTATAAAATGTCAGCAATTGCAGAAAGAGTTAAGCAAATTATCGTCGAGAAACTCGGCGTAGAAGAGTCGGAGGTTACACCGGAAGCAAACTTCCAGAACGACTTGGGAGCGGACTCTCTAGACACCGTTGAATTGATTATGGAATTCGAAAAAGAATTCAATCTTTCTATCCCTGACGATCAGGCAGAGAACATCGGTACAGTTGGTCAGGCTGTTGCATATCTGGAAGAAAACGTAAAATAATCCGTTTTTCACACCAGTCATCTTCTATTCTGTCCCATTTTATGAGTTTTAAGAGAGTTGTAATTACAGGACTGGGTGCCTTAACACCCATTGGAAACGACGTTTCCACCTTTTGGAAGAATTTGGTTGAAGGGGTAAGTGGCGCAGCACCGATCACGCATTTTGATGCTGAGAAATTTCGGACCCGTTTTGCCTGTGAAGTAAAAGGCCTGGACATTCAAAATTACATCCCTCGTCAGGAAGCCCGTAAAATGGATCCTTTCGTCCAATATGCCGTAATTGCTGCCGATGAGGCAATGAAGGACGCCGGCTTTGGCGAGCAAAAACCAGATCTCGACAAAGCCGGTGTAATCTGGGGCTCAGGAATTGGTGGTCTTAAGTCATTCGAGGAAGAAGTAATGAACTTTGCTACCAATGGAAATACGCCCAGGTTCAATCCATTCTTTATTCCTAAAATGATTGTGGACAGTGCCTCAGGGGTACTTTCCATCCGCTACGGTTTCCGCGGACCTAACTTTATTACCGTTTCAGCTTGTGCATCGGCAACCAATGCACTGATTGATGCTTTCAACTACATTCGTCTGGGTATGATGGACGTATGTATTTCGGGAGGTTCAGAGGCTGCGGTAACTGTGGCAGGTGTGGGGGGATTTAATGCTTTAAAGGCGCTTTCAGAGCGTAATGACTCTCCTGAGACGGCCTCCCGCCCTTATGACAAAGACCGTGATGGATTTGTCCTCGGAGAAGGTAGTGTGGCCATCATTCTGGAAGAGCTGGAGCATGCCAAGGCGCGTGGCGCGAAAATCTATGCCGAGATGATCGGAGCAGGTCTTTCCTCGGACGCATACCATATTACTGCCCCGCATCCGGAAGGATTGGGCGCTTTCATGGTTATGAAAAATGCCGTGGAAAATGCCGGACTGGCACCAGAGGATATCGACTACATCAACACCCACGGGACATCTACTCCAATTGGTGATCCTCAGGAGGTCAAAGCAATTGAAAAGTATTTTGGGGAGCATTCCTATAGCATGAATATCAGCTCCACCAAGTCCATGACCGGACACCTGCTGGGTGGAGCCGGTGCATTGGAATCTGCTGCGTGCATCCTTGCTATCTGCGACCAGGTGGTTCCGCCAACCATCAACCATTTCACAGACGATCCGGACATTAATCCCAGACTGAACCTGACCTTCAACAAAGCCCAGGAGCGCAAAGTCAATGTTGCACTGAGCAATACTTTTGGTTTTGGAGGTCATAATGCATCAGTTATTTTCAAAAAATATGAGGGCTGATTAAACCTTACGCATTGGCAAAGCGAATTCTTATACCGATACTATCTCTTTTTCGGACCGGAACGGCCGAGGATAAGAGATTTAAGGAGTCCATTGCCCACGTGATAGGCGACCGTCCTTCCAATCTGGGGGTGTATCAGCTGGCTTTCAGGCATACATCTGCTTCCAAAGAAACTGCAATTAAAGGCTTTCGTGAATCCAACGAGCGCCTCGAATATCTCGGCGATGCCGTACTGGGCATGATCGTCGCAGAATTTCTTTTTACAAAATACCCCTACAAAGACGAGGGCTTCCTCACCGAAATTCGCTCCCGCATCGTAAACCGCGAGTCGCTCAACCAGATTTCACGCAAGCTTGGTCTTGATCGGCTGATCGAATATGATGGCAACCGCCGCGGAATGTCACCGCGTTCCTCCATGTACGGGGATGCGCTGGAAGCTTTTGTCGGGGCCATTTACCTGGATAAAGGTTTCCGTTTTACCAGGACTTTCGTGATCAACAAGCTGATTACGCATTATGACCTTGAAAGCATTATCCAGAATAATGCCAATTTTAAGAGCATGATCATTGAATGGGCACAACGTGAAGGCAAGGAAATCCGCTTTGAGATTCTTGAAGAGCGTGGTACCCGCCATCATCGCGAATTTATCTCACAGATCCTCGTCAATGATGAGCCCTTTGCGGTTGGTAATGGTTTTACAAAAAAGAAAGCCGAACAATCCGCCTCCGAGCAAGCCTGCGCTATCCTCGAACTTAAATAATCCCCCGCAACTTTACGGCATCCTCGTGTCCTGCAATGCAGGATAAGTTACATTTTGTCATTTTTTATTTAAAGAAAGTGACATTGTGGCGTACTTTGGTGCACATTTAATGCAAATGCTGCCACATTGACACATATAGTTTCCTTTTTACCTCATGGAACAAAAGTTTTTTATTACAGGACATACCCGCAAGGGAAAACCTGAAACAAAAACTTTAAACACTTATAACCATGAGCACTTTAGTTAAATCTCACTTTGCAACACCAGCTTACATGAACAGCTTTTTCGGTAAAGATCTGTTCAGCGAGTTCAACACTCCTGCATTTTCTGGCAGCGTACCTGCTGTGAATGTAGTTGAAAACAAAGATGGTTTCCGCATTGAAGTAGCTGCCCCGGGCCTTCAGAAAAGTGATTTCAAGCTTAATCTTGATAAAAATCAGCTGACCATCTCCGCTCATAAAGAACAAAGCGAAGAGCAACAAAATGAAACGTACAGCCGCAGGGAGTTCAAGTACACTTCTTTCCAGAGAACATTCACATTGCCAACATCCATTGACGGTGACAGGATTGAAGCCAACTATGTTGACGGCGTGCTGAGCATTGCCCTACCGAAAAGGGAAGAAGCCAAAGAAAAACCTGCCCGTGAAATTTCGGTAATCTAACCGGCCAAGGCTTTTAGGGCGCTACTGCTTGTTGGTAGCGCCTTTTTTTTGTCCGGACAAAGAAGAAAAAGCATGAAGCTGGCAGGGTATTTTGGTAATCTTACGAATCGAATATCTTTGTTAAATTATGTTAAACGGTTCCTGTCGGAGGATGATTAATGTTTGATTTGCGTTATCCATTTGGTAAAATAAATCCCAGCATATTTCTATGAAAAACAATTGGAAAAGTTTAGTGTTGGTTGGGTTAATCTCGAGCGCGTCGACTCTTGCCGGCTTTAAACTGCTTGGAACGGATGAGAAAGATGTGATCTTAAAAGAAGCGGCATCCGAGCCTATCGCACGCTTTACCTCAACCGGCGCTCCTGTGGGTGCTCCGGGTGACTTCGTTTATGCAGCTGAAGCAACTACGCCGGCAGTAGTACACATTAAATCCACGATGACACGCCAGGCTTCCCGCGGGCAGCAGATTCCCGATATTTTCAGGGACTTTTTTGGTGATGAGTTTGGGGGTAGTTCAAGAGGTTCGCAACCATCCGAGGCCTCAGGTTCCGGTGTAATTATTTCTGGTGACGGGTATATTGTTACCAATAATCACGTGGTAGAAGGTGCTCAGGAGCTGGAAGTTACGTTGCATAATAAAAGTAAGTTCCGTGCTAAGGTAATCGGCACCGACCCTTCGACGGATATCGCGGTAATTAAAGTGGAAGCCAAGGAGCTTCCCGCTGTAACATTGGGTAATTCTGACGCGGTGAAGGTAGGTGAATGGGTTGTAGCTGTGGGTAATCCATTTAACCTGGAATCTACAGTGACAGCGGGTATTATCAGTGCAAAAGGTCGAGGATTAGGTATTATCGGACAATCCAGCCGCAGAAATGGGATGACGCCTACTTCTGCTTCCGCAGGAGACTCGCCGCTTGAATCTTTTATTCAGACTGATGCTGTGGTAAACCCCGGTAATAGTGGTGGCGCACTGGTGAATCTGAAAGGCGAGCTGATTGGTATCAATACGGCTATTGCAAGTCCTACCGGCAGCTTTGCAGGATATGCATTTGCAGTTCCTTCCAGCATTGTAAAGAAAGTATCCAGCGATCTGATCAAGTTTGGTAATGTACAGCGCGGCTACCTGGGTATTCAGCTGGATGATCTTGACAGCAGAAAAGCTGAAGAGTATGGTGTGAGGGTGAATGATGGTGTCTATGTACGTGAGTTTACCGAAAACAGCGCAGCCAAAGCCGGAGGAGTTGCCAAAGGTGACGTAATCGTGAAAGTAGATGGAATGGATATTCACTCGGTTCCCGAGCTTCAGCAGGCAATCGGTTTGCACAAGCCTGGCGACAAGGTGAACCTGACTGTTAACCGTGAAGGCAAGGAAAAAGAGCTGAACATTACGCTGAGAAACCGTACCGGAGGCTCCGACATCATTAAACGTGATGAAAGTGCAGCTATTATGAATGCACTTGGCGCACAATTTGGTAACCTGAGCGATGCCGAAAAGCAACGTTTGAGCAGGTACAAAATTGACGGAGGTGTAAAAGTAATGTCAATCGAAGGCGGCAAATTTGCACGCTCGCAGGTAGAAGAAGGATTTATTATCACCAAGGTAAACGGTAAGGCAATCCGCTCGGTAAAAGAGTTTCAGGCAGCCATCGCCGGAAAAGAAGAGTCCATGGTACAGTTTGAAGGACTATATCCTGATGCTCCCTATGACGTTTACTCCTTTGGTTTCCGTCTTTAATATACATTAAGGTTCATGAAAAAGCGGCTGGAATGTTCATTCCAGCCGCTTTTCTTTATTCCGGATGTTACAGCATATATTTAAGCTTAATAACTTCCCTCTCTGTCAAAAACCGCCATTTACCTCTTGGCAGGTCCTTCTTATTGAGGCCTGCAAATACAGTACGGTCCAGCTTTTTCACCTCATAGCCTAAATGTTCGAAGATGCGGCGTACCACCCGGTTACGTCCACTATGAATTTCAAGTCCTACGACCATCGCATCCGGAGTAACAATACCTACTTCGTCAGGACGAATGAAACCGTCTTCCAGCGCCACACCCTGCTGTAATTTTTCAAAATCCTCTGTTGCAATTGGTCGGTCAAGCTCCGCCTGGTAAATTTTGCCAATGCCAGTTGATGGATGCGTCAGCTTTCCGGCGAGTTCGCCATCATTGGTCAGCAGCAGCAGACCCGTGGTATTGCGGTCGAGGCGGCCAACCGGGTAAACACGTTCGTCGCAAGCTCCTTTGATCAGGTCGAGTACGGTTCTGCGTTCTTCCGGATCATCTGTAGTCGTAATGTAATCCTTCGGTTTATTAATCAGGATATACACCATTTTTTCGGGGTTCAGCGCACGTTTGCCATATTTGACAACATCGCTCAGCTTTACTTTGTAGCCCATTTCGGTCACAGTTTTACCATTTACCGAAATTTGCCCCGAAGCAATAAGGTCATCAGCTTCCCTCCTTGAACAAATGCCTGCATTAGCAATGTAGCGGTTCAGGCGGATGTCGGAAGGGTCTTCCTTCACCTTTTTGCCGGTCCTTTTTTCATAGCCGGAGAGATCATATCCGGGAGCCGATTTGTAGCGTCCTACTCTTCTTTCCAGTCCGCTTTGGTCCGCTTCCGGCTCCGCACTTCCCGATTGGGGAGCTGCATGATCCCTGGGCTCAGAATCGTCTTTTTTTTTAAAACCTGAGTTTTCTTTTTGCTTGAAACCGAAGGGGCGTTCGCTTTCGCGCTCTGGTTTGCCAAATCCCTTACTACGGCCAGATTCCCGGAAAGAAGGCTTTTCAGATTTCGAGAAAGGCGCCTCGGTTCTCGGAAAAGGCTTGTCCGACTTTGAAAAAGGCTTGTCTGACTTTGAGAAAGGTTTGTCCGACTTTGAAAAAGGTTTATCCGTTTTTGAAAAAGGCCTGTCTGCTTTTGAAAAAGGCTTATCTGTTTTTGAAAACGGCCTTTCAGGCTTTGAAAATGGCTTCTTGCCTTCGGAAGTAAACTCTTCACGGTCGCGGAACGATCGTGGTTTGAACGACTCGGGCTTTTCATGACTGAAATCCGGACGTGCTTTTTGCCCGGTATTTTCAGTTTTGGAAAAACGCAGACTTGATTTTTTGATGGATGGTTTGCTGAACCGGCTTTCTACCTCGGACTTGGCCCGCTTGAAAGGGCGATCGCCTCCTGTACCACCGCTGGATTTCTGGAATGACCGGGACGCGCCGGATGCCGATTGTGCATTGTTGCCCGCTTTGGGGCTGGTTGTTCTTTTTTTCATCAGGATAGCAGTATCACTACTGGATTGAATTCCTATTTACACTAAACATACAAGCTTATACAGCCTGCCTAAAATTGAAAAATGCCACGAACCTCATTTATACAACGTATGTAGTAATCAGTTCAGTAGCGCTTTTTGAAATTGCAGGATGCAAAGATAACCTATTTTGCCGGCTAAAAATTTCCGTTCTCATTTATGTCAAAATAAATAACCGGGCGTTTATAACTTCTGTCAGGGCGCCGGATACAAAAGAGCGCCGGAAGCTACAAACATTAAGCAAAATGGATACGCCTACAGACGTGCAGGGGCCTCCGCTCTGGAAGCCCGGGCGGGCATTGTTGGAACAGTCCTGCCTGAAACGATATATGGATTGGCTCTTCGTAAAAAAGGGTCTCTACTTCCGTTCCTATCATGATTTATGGGAATGGTCTGTGACTGATCTGGAAGATTTCTGGGAAAGCCTCTGGCATTTTTTCAACATCAAATCACACGATCTGTACCTTGAAGTACTGCAAAGGCCGCAAAGCGGAATGATCGGTACACGATGGTTTACGCGCTCCAAGGTCAACTATGCCGAGCATATTTTCAGAAACAAAACCAAAGATCGTTCTGCCATTGTTTTTCAGTCGGAGCAAACGGGCATGCAGGAAATATCCTGGGAAACGCTCGAAGAAGAAGTTGCTGCTGTATCAGCTTGGCTCAAACAGCGGGGTGTGCGGCCCGGCGACAGGGTAGCTGCTGTTTTGCCCAACATTCCTCAGGCGACGGCAGCATTTCTGGCGGTGAATGCAGTGGGTGCGGTATGGTCGTGCTGCTCTCCTGATTTTGGTAAGACAGCCATTCTCGAACGTTTTCTGCAGATAGAACCCAAGGTGCTTTTTGTTGCGGATGGCTATGTTTATAATGGAAAAACATACGATATGACCTCCTTTGCACAGGAGCTTTCGTCTGCATTAAAGACGGTAAAAGATACCGTGCTGATCAACAATATTGACTCCGTCATCAAACCCGACCGGTTTACATCTTGGGAGGACATCCTGCATTTGCCCAACTTCGGGCTCGAATTTGAACCCGTAGATTTTGATCATCCCATCTGGATATTGTACTCGTCCGGTACCACGGCCAAACCGAAGGCCATTGCACACAGCGTAGGCGGCTGCCTGCTGGAACATTACAAGGCACTGGCACTTCATCAGAATGTGAAGCCGGGCGACAGGTATTTCTGGTACAGTACCACCGGCTGGATGATGTGGAATTATGCCCTGGGCTCAATGCTTTGCGGTGCTACTCTGGTACTCTATGATGGGGCGCCTGCATTTCCTTCATCGCAGGTACTATGGACTTTTGCAGAAAAAGCCAGGATCAATCATTTTGGTAGTGGCGCGGCTTATTTTACAGCCTCAATGAAAGCCGGGGTAAGCATAACTTCCGAGCGGCTCAGCGCGCTCGAAACCATCGGCTCGTCGGGTTCGCCCCTGCCACCGGAAGTATATGAATGGATTTACAAGCATGTTAAAAAAGACGTGTGGCTGATATCCCTCAGCGGCGGTACTGATGTTTGCAGCGCCTTTGTGGGTGGCTGCCCGGTACTGCCGGTTTATGCCGGGGAAATCCAGTGCAGGATGCTCGGCTGCAGAATTGAGGCTTATGACGATGACGGAAAGCCCGTAATCGGGCAAACCGGCGAAATGGTACTGACCCAGCCCATGCCTTCCATGCCTGTTTATTTCTGGAATGATGCAGGCAACCAGCAATATTTCAGCAGCTATTTTGACATGTTCCCCGGCTCCTGGCGGCATGGCGACTGGATCAGGATTACATCCCGGAAGTCGGTCGTCATCTACGGGCGCTCCGACGCCACGCTGAACCGCGGCGGCGTGCGCATTGGTACTGCGGAAATTTACCGGGCAGTGGAAAGTCTGCCCGAGGTAAAGGACAGCCTGGCGGTGTACCTGGACAAGGCGAGTGGTGACGGTACCATATCGTTGTTTGTGGTGCTGAGTAAAGACAAGGTACTGACAGATGAGCTGAAAGGCCGCATTTGTGAAACACTGCGTTCCCAGTACAGTCCCCGGCACGTTCCCGACACGATCGAGCAGGTGACCGACATTCCGTACACGATCAATGGTAAAAAAATGGAAACGCCTGTTAAGCGTATCCTGATGGGTCAGGACCCTGCCAAATGTATTAATCCGGATATTATGCGAAACCCGGAATCCCTCAAATCATTTGTTTAAACGCTTAAAACGAAGTAGTAAAATCAGGACAGTTAACGGCTTTTTGACCGGTAAAGACATTTGCATTAGGTAATCAAAATCATTTACTTCACGTTAGAACTAGGTTTCACGCAGAAAGCTATTTTACACACCTTTCCCATTATAACCAGCATGAGTTCAGACACATCCAAATCACCGATCCGCAATTCACGTGCTGTGGTGCGGCTCCCGATTATTATCGGCATCACCCTTGCCGCGGGTGTGTTGCTGGGAAGTACTTTTTTTAGCGGTGGAAAAAAATTATCAGACGTTGCGAAAGGTTATGCAAAGTACCGGGAAGTGCTGATGCTGGTTGAAAACAACTATGTCGATTCTGTGAATACGGATGATCTGGTAGATTTTTCAATCACCAAAATGCTGGAAAAGCTTGATCCGCATACTGCTTACTTCAACTCGGAAGAAGCTACTGCCGCCCGTTCTCAACTGGAATCGGGCTTTGACGGTATTGGTGTGGAGTTTAACATTTTCAATGATACCGTGTATGTGGTTACTCCCCTGAGCGGCGGCCCATCCGAAACGGCCGGTATCCAGAGCGGCGACCGGATTATTTCCGTGAACAAGGAAAATCTTTCGGGACCGGGCGTGACCAATGCACAGGTTTACAAAGTCCTTCGCGGCAAGCGGGGTACCAAGGTCGATCTGGGGATAGAGCGTGTGGGCATGCCTGACAAAATCAATGTCGCCGTTGTCCGGGATCGTATACCTACCTATTCCGTAGACGCTTCTTACATGATTAACAATGAAACAGGATATCTTAAAGTAAGCCGTTTTTCAGAAACCACTTACGACGAGTTTAAAACAGCCCTGAAAGCATTGAAATCCGAAGGCTTGAAAAATCTGATTCTTGACCTGCGCGGTAATCCGGGCGGGTATATGGAAAAGGCTACCAGTATGGCCGACGAGTTTATCTCCGGCGATAAGCTGCTGGTGTATACCGAGGGCAAGGATAGCCGGTTTGATCGTAAAACCAGGTCGCATGTCGAAGGATTATTCGAGCAGGGTCCATTGATTGTGCTGGTTGATGAAGGTAGTGCGTCAGCATCCGAAATCCTGGCAGGGGCCTTGCAGGACCATGACCGCGCATTGGTAGTGGGCCGGCGGTCGTATGGAAAAGGATTGGTACAAATGCCGATCAAACTGTCCGATGGATCAGAGCTGCGCTTGACTATTTCAAGGTACTATACCCCGAGTGGCCGCAGCATTCAAAAGCCGTATGAGCTGGGCAAGGGAGAGGATTACAGCCAGGATTTGTCGCACAGGTATGAAAGCGGCGAGCTTTTCAATGCCGACAGCATCAAGTTTGATAAAAGTAAAGTGTACAAAACCGATGGGGGCCGGATAGTTTATGGCGGTGGCGGTATCACTCCCGACATTTTTGTACCCAAAGATACACTGCTCAACAGCAAGTACCTTTTTGAGCTTTATTCAAAAAACATCATCCGCGAGTACGCACTGAAATATGCAAACGAACACCAGAAGCAGCTTGAAAAAGGATCGTTTGATAACTATGTCAACAACTTCCAGGTTACGGACGCCATGCTGTCAGAGCTGGGCCGGGATGCAACCCGGGCGGGTATCAAGCTTAACGAAAAGGAGTTAAACCATTCAAGACCGGTCATCGCTGCACAGACCAAGGCCATCATCGGCCGGTATGTATGGGGAAGAAAGCAGAAAAGCGGTCTGAACAATGAAGTATTCAGAGTGCTTAATCCTACGGACAACGTGTACCAGCAGGCGGTACAAATGTTCGGGCAGGCCGCTCAGCTTGAAAAAGGAAAGTTCAGCAGCATGAACATACCGAGAAATTAAGTCCGGATCTATTCCTTTGTTTTGTAGTAAAAAATTTAAGAATGTCCCGAATTGCATTGATTACCGGAGCTACTTCCGGCATCGGAAAAGCAACTGCACTGGCATTTGCCGGCGCAGGTATTGACCTTATTCTTTGTGGCCGCCGCCAGGACAAGCTGGATGAGCTGAGTGCCTCGCTGCATGCCAAAGTGCAGGTTACCAGCCTGATTTTCGATGTCAGAGACAATGGAGCTGTGCAGGCGATGGTCGCCTCCCTGCCTGATGCCTGGAAAAACATTGATATACTCGTCAATAATGCAGGTAATGCACACGGCCTGGGTACCCTTGATGAGGGTGATACCAATGACTGGGATGCTATGATCGACAGCAATGTAAAAGGCTTGCTGTACGTATCCAAGGCTGTAATCCCGCTGATGCTGGAAAGAGGCAAAGGCCATATTGTCAATATAAGCTCAATTGCCGGCAAGCAAACCTATGCAAACGGAACGGTTTACTGTGCTTCCAAAGCTGCTGTTGAATCCATCAGTGAAGGTATGCGGCTCGAACTGACGCAGCATGGCATCAAGATCACGAATGTGGCTCCCGGCGCCGTAGAGACTGATTTTTCACTGGTTCGTTTTAAAGGAGACAAGGAGCGGGCTGAGAAAGTATACCAGGGATTTGAGCCATTGCAGCCGGAAGATATTGCTGATGCTGTTTTATACGCTGTCAATGCACCTTCGCGCGTTACCATTGCCGATGTGACCATTCTGGCCGGGGCGCAATCAGCCGCTACGACGATTCACCGCAAATAAGTATTTTCAGGGATGCACAGGATGAGATTAGGATCGGGGCAAGCGGCCAGATAGTAATCGCGATCCTGCCAGCTGCTTACACCGGGATAGTCGCCTTTCCATTCGCCCATATTTTCTATAACCTGAAAATGCAGATGCGGAGGCCAGTCGCCGTTTTCCGGGTAAAACCCTATGGAAGCAAAGCATTCGCCGGTGCTGATTTCTTTTCCTTCGTATAAGCCATGCAGTGATTCCAGCGATAAATGTCCGTAAAGCGTGTAAAACCGGGCACCTTGCAGCTCGTGTGCAAGAATGATCGTGGGACCATAATCACCGTAGTGGTTATTGAATGCAAAACTGTGAACCTGTCCGGACAAAGGCGCATGCACGGGCTCACCGGCTGTCGTCCAGATATCTGTTCCGAGGTGAATGCTTCTCGGTTGGGTGTTTTGCTGAAAATGTTTGCGGGTACGGTAAATAATGCGGTCTTCTGCATACCCGCCGATTCCCAGGTATCGGTTATTTTCTAACATGACACCCGAAACATACTCCGCAAATACAGCTGTTTCTGTAAGGTCCAGCCGGCTTAGGTCAGCATTACCGGAAGAAAAGTCAAGCCTCCGGTAGGGCTTTGAAGAGGCGATTACCTTTGCAAAGCCGGAGTATGCTGTCAACTTTTCTGCCAGTACCTGCATTATTCGTTCCAAAATTATCTGGGATCAAGAGCAAATTTGATCCTTTGCAAAACATCCTGTAAATGATACTTGGTGATCTTGTCAGGTGCTTTCAGTATGGCTGCCTGTAAAGTCGTTTTCAGCCCTTCAAGATGGGCGCGGGCTACGGAGGGCAGGTCTGTCTTTTCCAGCTCCACCATTTTGGTTGAAAAACCATACGTTATACCAACCGGAACCGACTGAACGCTGGCCCGTCCGGGTTTCAGCAGGTCAATCAGCTTTTCAGTATAAACTTTTTGAAGATTGCGGCGGTACAGGTCAATACACTTCGCACTTTTCGTTTCCGACCATATCCCGGACTCCAGTTCGGTAAACAAATCATCCAGTGTAAAATATTTGGAAGAAAGCCCGGTTTCCATCAGCCTCACAGCCCGGTCGCCCGCAAAGAGCGAGGTAAGCGCATACTCCTGCAATGATTTGATAGCCTCAACGCCGGTTTCGGGTTTGATCTTATTGAGAATATCCTGTTCCAGCAGCCAGACAGGCGTTTTAAAAAGCTGGTTGTTCAGAAACGTTACGGCTTCTTTCTGAATGCTCTTGGGTACGGTCACAAAAGCAGGGCCTTCCATATCATAAGTCGCAGGCGTATCATAAATCCCGCCGATATTCTTGATCGTATGGCCCAGGTAACGGCGGTACTGAGCGATTACATTCTGGTAAATCTCGTCAAGCTCCTTGTAGCTCTCACCATCCTCCCGGCTCCATTCAATCAGGTTCGGCAAAATGCGCTGCAAATTTTTAATCCCGTATTCAGACGCTTTCATGGCATTGTCGCCCAGGTCTTCGGTTTGGTACCTGGGATCGTACGGGCTGATTTCTGTACCAAAATGCAAACGCGGATTTTCGTAAGCGTATATCGTCCATGCATTCAGCCTGGCCTTTTCCGCTGCGGGGCTGTCCTGCAAGTTGCTGTAACCCCACTTGATGGCCCATTTATCATAATCGCCGATGCGCGGAAAAAGGTTGGTAATGCTGTCTTCCGGCTGGGCTACATAGTTGAAACGTGCATAATCCATGATGGAAGCCGTATGTCCGTGCTCTTCCACCCAGGCCTTGTCGCGCAGCTTCTCGACCGGCGTGGCGGCACTTGCACCCATATTGTGCCGGAGTCCCAGCGTGTGCCCGATCTCGTGAGACGAAACAAAGCGCACGAGCTGGCCCATCAGTTCATCGTCAAACTTCCGCTTGCGGGCATTTGGATCCACGGCACCAGCCTGGATAATGTACCAGTTGCGCAGCAGCCGCATCACATTGTGGTACCAGCCGATATGGCTTTCCAGGATTTCGCCGCTGCGCGGATCATGTACATTGGGCCCATAGGCATTCTGAATGTCAGCCGCGAAGTACCGGATTACGGAGAACCGCGCATCTTCCAAGCTCATGGTGGTGTCGTTTTCCGGCCAGTACTCACCCCGGATTGCATTTTTCCATCCGGCTTCTTCAAATGCCACCTGCCAGTCATCCACCCCGGCTTTCAGGTATTTACGCCATTTTTCGGGCGTGGCAGGATCAATGTAGTACACAATAGGATTTTTGGGTTCAATGAGCTCACCTTGTTTCTGCCTTTTTGCATCTTCCGCATTCCTGGGTTCCAGTCGCCAGCGTACGGCAAAAACTTCGAGGTCCGAGCGTTGTGACTCTTCACCAAAAATGGCATACTGATTGGCAAAGTAGCCCACCCGACTATCAAAAATGCGTTTTCGCATCGGCATTTTGGGCAGCAGGATCAGGGAAGTATTCATCTCCATGGTCACTACGCCCGCATCCAGCCCGGGCGGCAGATATTGTCCGATCGAGGGGGTAGGGATAGGAGACAGGAGCTGGGGGGTTATTGCAAATGTTTTCACCGTCCTGATTTCCGTATTGATCGGGAAAGTGCTCATCTTTTGAATAAAAGAAGCCTCTTTTTTAAATGCAGCCAGTTTGAGCAGCTGCTTGCTGACCGAGCTGAGGGAGAAAACCTGGTTATCGGAATTAAAAAAGTCTGAAACTTCAATCACGGATGCTTTCTGCCCGGTGTCCTTTTTGACGGCCTTAATATCAAATACGCCGATAATGGGGTCAGAACTTGAATTCCGGACAGCCTGGTAAATTGGTTTGGTACTGTCAGGACTGGATACCACAATCGTCACGGACCGGAGCAGGAGGTTGTTATCAATGCCTTTTTCCCACCGGATCATTTGCCTGTTCACCTCTTCACCTCCGAATATACCACCACCTGCTGCTGTTTTTGAGTAGCGGGTGACCGCCATAATATCACGGCCGATCAATGTGTCGGGTATCTCGAAATACCATTTTTCATTCATTTTGTGAACCGAGATCATCCCTTTCTGGCTCACCACATTATCGTCAAAAAAATCCTTGAATGATTTGGGATCTTTCCTTCTGTCGTCTTTAAGCTTGTCTTTTACTGCCGTAGCCACTTCTTCTACGACCTTGTCCATTTTGGTGTCTTCTTTTTTGTCTTCCGGCTTCCTTTTCTTTTGTGCAAAAGCGTGGTTGAAAAAAAATAGTGTGAGGAATGTAAAGAGGAGAAAACGTCTTAGGTTCATTGCAGCATGTTTATGTAGTTTGTGTATCTGGTAAAAATTTAAAGGTCGAACAGTTCGGCAAGCACGCCCTCTTTCAATGCATAGGAGGATACCTGGATTTCGGAGATGCGGTGGGTTTTCAGCACATAATCCACCAGGCACACAGCTACCACAATCATATCTGCCCGCAGTGTGATCATGCCGGGAATTTGCATGCGGTCATCATGATTTCCACTTACAATAATGGAGAATGCGCGGTAGAATTCTTCGAGCGGAAGGTTAAAGTCGGTTTGCTCCCGGGGTGCCCGGTTTTGGGTACGGTGTTGAAAATCAATATCAACCAGGGTGTCAAATGTGCCTGAGGAGCCTACAAGCTTACGTGGCGCATACTGGTGTACTGCATTGGCGAGCGGGATCAGCGACTCTTCGAAGTAGTTGTAAAGGTTCCGGCGATCGGCGGGTGACAGAGGGTCATTGCGCATAAACTTTTCAATAAGACGCTGCCCGCCGATTTCAAAGCTCTGCTTCCAAAAGATCTGTGCATTGTTGCCTATGATAAATTCGACACTTCCGCCCCCTATATCCATGATCAGCGCCGGTTCCCGGCCGATAGCTGCACCGGAGCGGACGCCCTTATAGATGTATTCTGCCTCGCGGTTTCCGTCTATCACAGTAATGCGGATGCCGGTTTCGTGAAGCATCTCCGCGCAGAAAGCATCGCTGTTGTCCGCATTCCGGACGGCACTGGTCCCGAATGCGAAAGTGTTATCCTGGCTAACCTGGAACTCGTCAAGTTTTTCGCGAAAGAAGCGGAGTACTCCCAGCGCCCTGGCGGACGCTTCTTCGGTGATCATCCGCTGGTTGATCCCGCCGAGGCCGATGCGTGCAGGTCTGCTTTCCTGAAATACAGGTACAACAATCCCGTCTTTTTTGTCTGCAATCAGCAGGTGAAACGTGTTTGTTCCTAAATCAATAATCCCCAGTCTCGAATTCATCTCGAAGCTGTCAGCGCGTTTAATGTCCTTCTTGTCAATGCAATTGTTGCAAAAATAACCTAATTTAAATTACTAATTTTTTGATTTTTCGTGATATATACATTTTCTTTGCAGTCCGATTTCAGAGAACAATTCAAAAAACATTATAAGTTACAGCATGCTTATCATTAACATCAAAGACAACGAATCAATCGACCGCGCTCTTAAGCGTTACAAGAAAAAATTTGAAAGAACAGGTACTATGCGTCAGCTACGTGCCCGTACTGCTTTTGAAAAACCTTCTGTAAGACGTCGTTTTGAGATCTTGCGTGCGGTTTACAAAGAAAAAACCTACGGTCACCTGGAAGACTAGATCCTGAAAAGGCTTGTTTTCTGAAATTGGCCGGGAAGATCATATCCCATTGTTAGCCTTATGGAGCTGTCTTGTGAAAGACAGCTCTTTTTTGTATGTTGCCCCAATGATAGGCGCATTCCTGGAATACCTTCAATTCGAAAAGCGGTCAAGCGCTCATACGGTAAAATCCTACCAGACCGACCTCGATCAATTCAGCAAGTACCTGCTTTTTCAGTACGATTGTGCCGAGCCCGAAAATGCGGCTCCACCCATGCTGCGTTCCTGGATTGCCAGTTTGATGGATGAAAAGATGAATCCGACATCTGTAAACAGGAAAATCGCTACGCTGCACGCATATTACCGATTTTTGAAAAAGAAAAACCTGCTCCGGAACGATCCCTCCAAGATACTGTCCTCCCTGAAAACGCGTAAAAAGCTGCCGGCATTCGTAGAGGAAAAGTCTATGGAGCTGATGTTCGGCCAGGAGCTTTTTGCCGACGACTGGCAAGGCGTGCGTGACCGGACGATCATGGAGCTGCTCTATGGTACGGGCATCAGGCTTTCGGAGCTGGTGCAGCTGCAAACCCGCGATGTAGACCTGAAAGCGCGTACGATTCGTGTTTTTGGAAAAAGGGCAAAGGAGCGCATTGTTCCGCTCCCGGCATTGCTGGTACAATTACTTACCCGTTATCTGGAAGTACGCTCGCCTGAGGAAGATACGGATACGCTTATTATTACCGACAGTGGAAAGGAAGCGTACCCGGTATTCGTACAAAGGATTGTTAAAAAGTACCTTTCCGCAGTGACTACGCTGCCCCAAAAAAGTCCGCACGTACTCAGGCATACCTATGCAACCCACCTGCTCAACCGGGGTGCCGACCTGAATGCAATCAAGGAATTGCTCGGACATGCCAATCTCGCGGCCACGCAGGTATATACCCACAACTCCATTGAAAAGCTCAAAAAAACGCATGAGCAGGCACATCCGAAAGCCTGAAACCGATTTTTAAACCTATATTTGCTCTCGTTCCAACACCCGAATATTATATTGTCGCTCCCTATGAATAACAGTTTTCAGGACGCAGTCGTAACGAAATACAATATTTTTAATAGCCTTTTTCTGAGCCTGCCATACCGGGGTATTTTCCAGACAGGCTCTTTGCTTCCCATCCTGACCCAGCAAAGTGAGATCGGGTTTCAGGAGGGTAAAACCCCAAGGCAGATTATTGAACATTTCTTTTCGGAACTGCTGGAAACTGCCACGCCCAAGGAGCGGGCAGACCTGCTTTTTGCATTCATACAGTACATTGAAAGACAAGTAGTTCTGTTTGATTCGGTAGAGGATGCTGCATTTGACCTTACCCATGATCTGGCCGGAAAAGGTTCCGTCAGCTATTTTACAGAGCGGCTCGACAGTCCTGAACTGAAAAAGAAGCTGCTTGCCAAGCTTGAAGATTTCAGTGTCCGCATCGTGCTTACAGCACATCCTACCCAGTTTTATTCGGGCAAGGTGCTGGGCATTATCAATGATCTGGAAGATGCAATCAAAAAGAATGATTTTACAGAGGTAAACCAGCTTTTGCTGCAGCTTGGTAAAACTGCCTTTATCAACCACGAGAAGCCTACGCCGTTTGATGAAGCAGTGAGCTTGTGCTGGTTTCTTGAAAATGTATATTATGACGCAATCCCGTCCATCATGGTCAAGCTGATCAATGGACTGGGTATGAGCGTGCACGACTGGCCTTACCCGAATGTTTTCAGGCTGGGCTTCTGGCCGGGCGGTGATCGCGACGGTAACCCGTTTGTGAATCCTGAGATTACGCTCATGGTGGCTGACCGCCTTCGCGAAACGGTTTTGCGCGGCTACTATCGTGATCTCCGGACATTGAAACGCCGCCTTACTTTCAAAGGTGTCGACGAGGCTGTATCACTGGCCGAAAAGAAAATGAACAGTACGATTTTCGGTCCGTATGAAGAAGGTTACAACAATCCCGAAGAACTTATTGATGAGCTTCTGAAAGCGCGTGAAGTGCTTGTAAGCAAGCACCAGGGCTTATTCGTGGAGCTGCTGGATAGCTTTATTTTAAAATTAAACCTTTTCGGGTTTTTCTTTGCCAGCCTGGACATCCGCCAGGACAGCCGCAAGCATACCAAAGCCTGGGAGGACATTCTGAAAAGACTTGAAAAGAAGATTCCACTGCTTAAATACAGTGATTTTGAAGGATGGGACGAGGATAAAAAGATTGATCTCCTGCTGTCGCTCAACATTCCTTTGCGTGACGAGGACTACGAAGATCCACTTACCAAGGACATTCTGGGATCTATCCGGGCTATCAAAACCATTCAGGAGAAAAGCGGTGAAAATGGTGCCCACCGTTATGTGATCAGCAATAATACCTCTGCATTGAATGTCATGCAGGTAGTAGCGCTGGCCAAAAACCTGATCGCAGATGAAGATGGCAAACTTGCGCTGGACGTAGTGCCATTGTTTGAAACGGTGGATGACCTTGCCAATGCGCCTGACATTATGCGGCGTTTGTACCAGAATGACTACTACCGCACCCATGTACAAAACCGCGACAACCATCAGACGATCATGGTGGGGTTCTCGGACGGTACCAAGGATGGCGGGTATCTTCGTGCTAACTGGTCTATTTACCGTGCCAAGGAAGAGCTGACCAAGGTTTCAAGGGAGTTTGGTATTAAAGTGACCTTTTTTGACGGTCGTGGAGGGCCTCCGGCACGTGGTGGTGGTAACAACCATAATTTCTACTCATCACTCGGCTCTGATATTGAGGACAAGGAAATCCAGCTGACCGTGCAGGGGCAAACAATCAGCTCCAACTATGGTACTGTCACTACGGCGATGTACAATCTGGAAAGGCTGTTTACTGCCGGACTGGAAAACCACCTTTTCCGAGATAACAGGGTAGTGGATGAACTGGCCCCAGAAGACAAGGAACTGATCGAGGAAATGGCGGAAGCTGCATATAACTCATACCTCGACCTGAAAAGACATCCCAAGTTTGTCAAGTATCTGGACAAGAAAACACCGCTTCGTTTTTATGGTCAAACCAACATTGGCAGCCGGCCTACCAAGCGCGGCAATGACGATGAGGGACTGAAATTTGAAGATTTGCGCGCTATACCTTTTGTAGGTTCATGGGCGCAAATGAAGCAGAATGTGCCGGGCTTTTACGGTTTTGGTACAGCAATCAAACAAATGGCAGAGGCCGGCCGGAAAGATGCAATCGCACAGCTGTACCAGAAGTCGTTGTTTTTCCGCACCCTGATTGAAAACTCGATGCAGTCGCTCTCCAAAGCATTTTTCCCTGCTACCAAGTACCTGCGGGATGAGGAAGAGTACCGGGAGTTTTGGGATAAAATGTACGATGAGTTCCTGCTCACCCGCGACCAGCTTCTGGAAGTGTCGGGTCAGAAAGAACTGCTCGACAGCAATAATGTAACGAAGGTTTCTATCAAAACCAGGGAGCGCATTGTACTGCCGCTGATTACCATCCAGCAATATGCCCTGCAAATGCTTGCAGAAGATCCCAAAAACCTGCCGGTAGATGTGGAAACATACAATCAGCTGATCGTACGGGCCATGTTCGGGATCATCAATGCAGCCAGGAACTCGGCATAAGCACATAAAATTTCCAAGAAAGCCCTCAGTCGACACAATGTCGGCTGAGGGCTTCTTAATGAATATAATAAGGCGGCGGCAGCTTCGCATAAAAGACGACCTTCCGTAAACCGCACGGTATCGGGAAAGAATTTAAAATAATCTTTCGGTCGATGTGCTACCAGTGTACATTGAAACCGCCCTCGCATTTCATTGGTTTTAGTGTTAAATGATTCATAGGATTGTAAATCACTTGGGAAAGCGTGGAGGTACAAGTTTAGCATAGTATTGACCTTCGGTAAACCGTAGGGTATCCGGGAATACTTTTTTGAAAAGCCTGGGAGGCTTCAACACAAAAGTGCATTTGAATTGTCCCTTTATTTCTCCGGTCTTGGTATTAAATTCCTGAATATCAAAGTAATTTTCTTCATTTTCCAGAATGATAAAACTGTCTCCTCCGACATCTAATTCCATTTGAGAGAATAATAGACAGACAATCCTGTTTGAGGTGTCGCATTCATTCAGGATCTCGGATGTCAGGGCATATCTTCCTGGTTGAGGAGGAATATTGGTAAACATCAGCTGCTCCTGCCACACCATGCGCTCGTCATAAAGTACATTGTCGAGGATGTACCTGACTGCGGAAGGACAAGCGTCATTTTTGCTTGAAAACAGTTTGAGGGTATGGTAAGCATTTGAATACGTATTTTCCCAAGAGCGGTTATTCACTTTGGCTATTAACAAGCCTGACGATGAAGGGAAAGTCAGAGGTTCGCACGTGATGAAAATTCCGCACAAGGCCAGCACAAGGGTTTTCATCATAAAAGAAATAATCGCCCTTTTCATCTTGCAATTAAAATTTGCTGAGTAGTTGCGATGCCACTTTTTACCAACCGGATGATATATGTTCCTGAAGATAATTGCGCACTGTTCCACTGCTTTGAATGCCAGCCTTTATGCTGCATTTCGCTGTTTTGAATCGTCGCTGCCACATTTCTCGAGTGATCAAGCACCTCCAGTGATACATCTGCATCAACATTCAGCTGATAATTGATAGCGATATTTCCTGCAGAGGGATTGGGTGAAATGATAAAGTCTTCGCCTTCCTGCTCAATGGCAGCTTTGTTTCCGGTCTTATACGGGCTTGGCATTTGAGCAGTGATGGAGATAAACGCAGATACAGATAATCCGCCGCTGCTTACTGTGGCTCTAAGCCATATCTTCTGATTTTGGTAAAAGGGCCAGGTAAATACATCCGAGGTAATGTTTGAAGCAAGGTAGTTGACGCCGTCATAGCTGTAATCCCAGACAATACTGTAAGATCCTACTCCGCAACTATATGAGACTTCATAGCTTTTAATGCCGGGGCTGGTAACGTAGGTAGGACCGTCTACATAGGCAACAGGATGAGGCGGTGGATTGGGTCGAAATCCTGCAATAATGGACGCGCTTTGACTCACACGCAGTGCATTATTCTCATTAGCGGTTCCTGTCGCCCGGCCACTTACCTGAATGTTGGGGTTAGAAAAGTTTAGGAGGCGGGTTTGAGCTTGATTATCACTAATATTCTTAGCGACCATCAAGGTCCTATCCGTAACTATCCCCAGGCCATTCTTTATGTTATAACCCTTCGCATATGTTGGCTGAGCAGAGTCATCTTCATCATGCCTGCAGCCGTATAAATGGCCTAATTCATGAGCAAAAGTTTTCCGTGACGTAGTGCACCAGAGTTCAACGATGGAGTAAGAACTGTCACTTTTTAAGGTTTGAGTCTTAGATGCGCCTCTCGCGAGCCCGTTCCCATACATTCCGTCAGTATACATTATGACCAAGTCTGCTTGATACTGATTACGAAGATTCTTGGCAGCGGGATCTGTGCACAACTTGAGTATGTCATCTTTAAGACTATTATGATCTTCTACAAAATTGATCGGGGCAAGTCCGACGATTGTAGGAATTGCGACACTGGAAATTCCGCTGTTATAAATTGCTGACTTAAACTGGGCAAGTGACAAGTCAGCATAACTTGCTAATTCTGCAGGACTACTTACCAGCGCCAGTGCTTTCGGCGTGTATAGTACCAGGATTCGCGGTGTGGGAACTTCCTGACAGGGCCATAATTTTGCATTTTGATTACCTGATTGCGGTACCTGATCAGCAGCTATGCGTTCATTCACATGATCTTTTCCATCTGACGATGTTGTTGCACAACCTACATCATCCGCCACGCGCGGATCAATCACATGCAGGCAATGCATTCCGGAAGGTGCCGGTAATATTTCATAAACTCCTTCCGGTGTTGAAATGTGAGCTGAAACTTTACCACGTTTGGAAATGACTATCACCGTTCCCCTGTCTTCATCTGTTTTCCCGATCCACTCGTATTCTGTGTCTGAGTAGTACTCAACATGGCTGACTTCTGCACGCACGGGTCTGTTCCTGCCGGGAATGTCCAGTTGCAGCACGCCATCTTGCTGCGATGAAGCCAGCGGATTCAATTTGATAAAGTAATATGCAGCCAGATCAGGGTTTCTTTTCAGGCGGGTTACATATTCCCTGACTTCCTGAGTGGAAGGAATGTCTTGTGGATTTATCGCCTGAATAAATGTTTGATGTTGCGCCCATGCAACGTTTACAAGGCAGAGCAGGAGTGCGATTGCCAGCACAGGCAGATTAATGCGAAGTATTTGTTTTGCCATCATGCGAAGTATTTTTCTTGCATTATAACAATACTATTTTGGATAAAATAGGCTCTTCTCTTTACGTTTATCTGGCGGTCGTTTTTCCAAACCATCGGTTTTAAGCAGTCCCAATACAGGTAGTAAATGCCGGATGGTTCTGATTTTGCATTGCAAAATCAACGCTTTCTTTTCAGGGGAGGAACATTCTTTGAGTGAAAAATGCCGTGTGTAAAGCGAAGCGTATCAGGAAGGTAGGCTAGCAGCAATGGGGAATGCGTGGTAAATGTAACCTGGAATGTACCTGTAATTTCCTCATTTTCAGGATTGTACTTTGTGATTTGAAAGATGTTGCTTTCGGATGGCACTACGTTGTAGCTTCCCTCCACAACGTCTCCATCCGCTGTGCAGATGTAAAGCACTGCCCGCACGGAGTCGGACGCTCTGCATTCATAGTTTATAATCTGCGGATGAACTTTATACTGGCCGACTTTCAACGGGAAGTTTTCAAATCTTAACTCACGCCTCTCCTCTCCAAATGTGGAGAATAAGCTAGACACAAGATGATTTTCCCGGCTACATGCGTTTGCGGAAGCATCTGGAAAAAGGGCCTGGGTAACCTGGTATGCATTCCTGTAAGTGCTCTGCCACTCCTGTCCATTCATATCCGCATTCATGTAACCCCAGGAGGTGAACGGCGGTAAATTACTTTCTGAACACCCCAGCAGGGCCATAAAGCAGTACGTCATGCAGCTGAATATTAACCGTTTCATACACTTCCGATTAGGATTAAGATGAGCTGCATTGTAGGAACATTCTGGTAGAAAGATGCAGCACGACATAGATACAATGAGCAAATGGCACTTATCATTTATCAATGAGCACATGTAACCGGAAAAGGTAAATCGAACTACGACCAAATTTTCCTGCAATAATTAGTAGACCAATAGTTGAGGTGACTTATAATTAGGCGTTACTCAATGCTGAACCTCAACTTACACTCCGCATGACACATCATTCCGATCATCGTGCCTACTTTTTCAAGATAGATACGACCATCAAAAAGATTCGAAATGCCTTGCAAAAGGAGCTTAACGAAGCTGGCTTTGACCTGACTGTCGACCAGTGGGTGCTGATTGACCATATTTTCCGTAAGCAGGGCGTCAGCCAGAACGAACTTGCCGAGCTTACCTTCAAAGACCCGCCTACCGTCACCCGCATTATTGATCTGCTCGAAAAGAAAGGCCTTGTCCAGCGCGGACCGGCAGCCGGGGACCGTCGTAAATTCAATTTATTTCTGACGAAAGACGGAGAGTCCATTTACGACCAGGCATTCCCGATTGTAGCCGATATCAGGCGCAAAGGGTGGGGTAGTCTCAATGACTCTGACTACCAGCATTTTGTACGGATTATGGATTCAATCTACGCTAATTTCACCTGAGCATACGCATAGCACAGGTATGGGAAAAGGAAGGCTGCCTCAGGGAAGTTCTTCCTTTTTTTTATGGTCTGCACTCCGGGAATTTACATTCGGTTTAAACCTTTTCCACTCTTTTGCATCTTACTGTTAACCGGTGCAAGGCTGCGCAGCTGTACGGCGACAGTCAACCGGTGTTTGATCTTTTACTTTATTATTCATTTTCAAGCCATGAAAAAAGCTATTTTGCTGGGTGCCCTTTTGCTGGGCGCAGTTTCATTTCCCTCTTTCTCACAAACTAAAACTTCCCATGCCGATACCCGCAAGATTGAGGTAGCCGGTTTTTCTGAAATGGAGATCGTACCCGATGAGATTTATTTTAACATTTCCCTGAGGGAGTACTTTGAAGACGAAAAAAACCAGAAGAACAAGGTTGGTATCAGCACACTGGAAAAACAGCTGATACAGGCAGTAACTGCCGCCGGTTTTCCAAAGGAAGCATTATCCCTGAGCGGAATAGGCGGCTTTCAGAATTATATCGACAACAAGAAAAAGCCTGCATCTTTCCTCGAAAGCAAGCAGTACGAGCTCAAAGTAGACAAAGGTGATAAGCTGGACGCCGTACTGGCCAAAGTGGATAGCCGGGGTATTAACTTCGCCAATGTAGCGCGGGTTGACCATTCCAAAAAAGAGGAATTCAAGAAACAAGTGAAGGTGGCAGCATTGAAGGACGCCAAAGAAAAGGCCGGCTACCTTGTCAAAGCATTGGATGAAGACCTGGGTCAGGTGCTCGAAATCCGCGAGCTGGACGAATCGGTGTATTATCCGCAGCCCATGATGATGAAGGCACGGGCATTCACACAGGCCGAGGCGGCAGACGCAGTACCCGACAGCGATGTTCAGTATCAGAAGATTAAAATCAGCTACCGGATGCAGGCCGCTTTTGAAATTCAGTAAACAGGCACAATTTTTTCAGTGTAAATGATCTGAATTTCAAAGTTTAACAAAAAAAGTAACTGGAAATCATGAGCAGTAACGCGAAACACCTTGCCACATTTATCCTGGGCGCAGCTGCGGGAGTAGCCGCACATAAGTACCTTCAGTCAGAGGAAGGAGAGAAACTTCTGGAGGACCTGAAAAGTAAGGCCAACAACCTCAAAACCGATGCGGAAGGTGCTATTGACAAAGCACCGGAGTACTTCGATGAGCTGAAATCCAAGGGGACGGAAAAGCTCAAAAACAGTTTTCCTGATGCCGAAGGCTTTTTTAAAGAGCTCTATGCCAAATTCGTCGGCAACAAGGAGGATGAGCCGGTCACCGCAACGCCTGAAAATACGCCGATTCCCGATCCGATATCCTGATATGACATCCCTGCCGGTACAGTAAATACGGCAGGGATTTTTTTTGATCAGCGATCCAGCAGATGATTGATTTGTGCATATTGGATCAGCATGATTGTTTTGGCATCCCTGATCTCCCCATTTGAAACCATATTTACAGCCTGGCTGAATGGCAGTTCAAGCACTTCTATATGCTCCTGCTCATCTTCATGCCCTCCTCCCTGGCTGATCTTCATATCGTCCGAGTACTCAGCCACAAAATAGTGAAGTATTTCTGTCACGGATCCCGGTGACATGTAAGCTTCAAATATCTTCTTCACCGAAGTTAGCCGGTAACCGGTTTCTTCTTCTGTTTCCCGCCGGATACATTCCTCCGGATTATCCCTATCCAGCAGGCCTGCACAGGCTTCTATCAGCATACCGGTTTCATTTCCGTTGGTGTAAGTCGGGATCCGGAACTGACGGGTCAGTATGACGGTCTTTTTTTCTGAATTGTAAAGAAGAATGGCTGCTCCGTTGCCGCGATCATAAGCTTCTCTGGCCTGCCGCTCCCAGCTACCGTCGGCTTTGCGGTAGTCAAAGGTATATTTCCGCAGCGTGTACCAGTTATCGGACAGTATTTCTTCCGAGACAATGTTAACATCATCATTTTTCATGAGTGATCAATTTTGATTATTTATGATTTATTTTGATCAAATTTATAAAACTTACCTCAAAAGGAAGATTATTCACCTGCTTTATTATTTTACGTAAAACAAAAGACTGCTACCATGAAGCCAGCAACATTCTGGGTAAACCATTATAACCTGCTGCCGCATCCGGAAGGCGGCTACTATACAGAATCGTACCGGGCTTCGGAAGTAGTCGCACACCAAGCCTTGCCCGGCAGGTTTTCCGGTGACCGGGTTTATTCCACAGGCATTTACTTTCTGCTCGAAACGCATGATTTCTCTGCTTTTCACAGGATCAAGTCTGATGAAATGTGGCACTTCTATGCCGGGGGAGCACTGGAAATTTTTGTGATCAATCCTGATACAGGTGCATTACAGGTGATACGCCTCGGAAACGAGCCCGGGCGCGAAGAAGTTTTCCAGGCAGTAGTACCGGCCGGAAGCTGGTTCGCATCCAGGCCGGCGGAAGGTACAGTCTATGCGCTGGTGGGCTGCACGGTGGCGCCGGGATTTGATTTTGCAGATTTTGAAATGGCACAAAGTGCAGCACTGGTGCAGGATTTTCCCCGGCATGCTGCACTCATCGAGGTACTTACGCGTTCCTGACCGATACTAGTACCCTACACTTGTATCATCTCCGCGCGGGTCGGAGCCGCCTTCGAGTGACCCGTCCGGTAATACCAGTATGCAGTCCATTCTCCCGATCGTGTTACGCTGCTGTTCCAGGAAGTAACCTTTACCCTGCAGATTTTTGATCGTTTTTTCTGAAAAGGCATTTGCCTCGAAGGTCGTCAGGTCGGGTAGCCACTGGTGGTGAAATTTCAATGCATTCACTGCCTGCTGCATTGTCATGCCGTGTTCAAGCACATTAAGGATCGTCTGGTATACAGATGTGATGATCGTCGAGCCACCCGGCGTACCCACTACCATCAGCAGCTTGCCATCTTTTTCAATGATCGTGGGGGTCATGGACGAGAGCATTCTTTTACCCGGCGCAATCGCATTGGCCTTGTTGCCGATCAGCCCGTACATATTGGGCGTACCTGGCTTAATGCTGAAATCATCCATTTCATTGTTCATGAAAAATCCCCCGCCTTTGATCACCACCCTGCTCCCATAACCTCCATTCAGCGTTGTGGTGACGGCGACGGCATTACCATCTTTGTCTACGATAGAAAAATGCGTGGTTTCCAGACTTTCGTATCCCGGCAGCACGCCGCCGCTGATATTCTTACTGTCCGTCGCCTTGTCCCAGGCAAAGTCGCTCCATCTTTTCTGAAGATAGCTCTGGCTCATGAGCGTTTCTGCCGGCACTTTCACAAAATCCGGGTCTCCTAAAAACTTGGCACGATCGGCATATACCCTTCTTTCTGCCTCAATCATCACCTGTATGGCGGAGTCGCTATGCCAGCCCCATTGCCGCAGTGGAAAAGGTTCGGTCGCACGCAGCAATTGTACCAGTGCAATACCTCCGCTGGATGGAGGAGGCATGGTGATAATTTTGTAATTCTTGTACGGCTCCGTAATGGTATTCCGCCACTGTGCATGGTAGTCGCGCAGGTCCTGGCGGCTGATGATGCCTTCCCCTTTGTAGTTGATATCCTTTACGAGCTTCCGGGCTGTTTTACCATTGTAAAATCCGTCACGTCCCTTTTTTTGTATTCTTTTCAAAACTCCCGCCAGGTCTTTCTGCACCAGCAGGTCACCCGCGTTCCACTCACTGCCATCGGGTTTGATAAAGTATTTTGTACCCGGATTCAGGTCCAGCAGGTCCTTTTTAATCGCATTGAGTCCGCGGGCTTCCCGCTCGGTTTGCACAACTCCGTTTCTTGCCAGATCAATAGCCGGCTGCAGCAGCTGCTTCCACGGCAATTTTCCATACTTTCGGTGTGCCTCAAACATGCCATCTACTGAGCCCGGAACACCCGAAGCCAGCCTGCCCAGCGTACTTGCTCCCGGCACCACGTTGCCATCTTTGTCCAGGTACATGTCTGCATGCCCCTTCCCGGGCGCTTTTTCACGAAAGTCAATGCTGTAACTTTTACCATCCTTTTCACGCAGTACCAGAAATCCCCCGCCTCCCAGGTTCCCGGCCGAGGGATGTACTACGGCCAGTGCAAATTGTACCGCCACCGCCGCATCCACTGCATTCCCGCCGGCTTTCAGTATGTCTGCGCCTACTCGGGATGCGGCTGGATGGGCTGATGCGACCATGCCGTTTTTGGCAATGACGCCGGGCTGGTCACTGTAAAAAGGTTTCTGGGTGGGATCGTCGGAAAGGAACTGGTAAAAGCCTGTAGATTCCCGGACTGGCGCTTGCGCAGCCAGTGTAACAGGCAGCAGGGTAGCCAGCAGTGCGGTATAGCGAAGGATCATGATGGTGTCAGGTGTTTATGTTGTAATTTAAGAAATATGGTGAAAGAGGAAATTTCAAATGGGTTTTTTAGAATCATTTCCTTTAAATGTGAAGTAAAAAGCAGCCGGCAGCCCGGCCGGTTCATAGGCGGTTTGCGGCCTTTCATACCATTTTGCTTCTGTAAGGGGTATATTGCATTTAACTTTTGAACACAAGTTGTTATTGATCAAACAGGTATGAAGTTAATCCGGCAGGTTCTCGAAAGCTTCCGTTTTGCCTGGCAGGCACTCAAGTCGAATATTACGCGCACCATTTTGTCGCTGCTGGGCGTAACTGTAGGAATTTTTGCGATTGTGGCCGTGTTCACCATCGTTGATTCACTCGAAAAAAGCATCCGTGACAGCCTCAGCTTTATTGGCGACAAAGTTATTTATGTTCAAAAATGGCCCTGGGGATTTGGTGGCGAATACCAGTGGTGGAAGTACTTCCAGTGGCCCGAGCCCACATATGCCGAGTACAAGTACCTTTATGAAAACCTTGAAAGTGCCAGTGCTGTTGCCGTGATGGATTTCCGTGGCGGTACTACACTTAAAAACGGATCAAACAGCATTTCTGCCCAGCTTCAGGGCGTTTCCTACGAATACAATCAGATCTCTGAAATTCCGATTGGCACAGGCCGCTATTTTATTCCCCTTGAAACCACCAATGCCCGCAATGTGGCGATCGTGGGAGCAGAGATCGCCGAGGCCCTTTTTCCGGGGCAGGATCCGGTTGGTAAGGCCTTCAAACTTGCGGGCAATAAGTTTACTATCGTGGGGGTGCAAAAGAAAAAAGGTGAAAGCCTTGTCGATTTTGGGGGTAGTCCCGATAAAATGTGCATTATCCCGTTTGCCTCTTTTTCAAAACTGTTCCAGTCCGGCCGCCGGACCGCCGACATTGTGGTAAAGGGCTATCCCAATGACGAAGGAATGAAAGAAGTGGAAGCAGAGATTACCGGACTGATGCGAACCAAAAGGGGCATCAAGCCTAGGGCAGAAAGTAACTTTTCGCTCAACCGTCCCGAAGCTGCCGCTGATGCAATCTCCGGGCTATTTGCGGTACTGACGCTGGCAGGCTGGGTGATCGGCAGCTTTTCTATCCTGGTGGGAGGCTTCGGCATTGCCAATATCATGTTTGTTTCGGTCAAGGAACGTACCAACCTGATCGGCATTCAGAAGTCGCTGGGAGCAAAAAACTATGTCATTCTGCTGCAATTTCTTTTTGAAGCTGTCATGCTGAGTCTTGTGGGCGGAACGGTAGGCATATTTTTGGTATACCTCTTATCGTTCCTGCAGCTTGGTTCACTGGTAATCCTGCTGACACCCGGCAACATCCTGCTGGGACTGGGTGTGTCCAGTGTGATAGGGGTGCTATCGGGTATTATCCCTGCTATGCTGGCCGCACGCATGGATCCGGTAACCGCAATCCGGTCCAAGTAGGAAAAGTTAAACTGAATTGCGAAGTTCGCTCATCTGTCAACTCTCAAAAAAATCGTCATGCGTAAATGGGTTATTTTTGCCGTATTCCTGGCCATTGTGTTCGGCATTCTTTATTATCTCACATTCGGATATTACAGTGAAGGCAAGCGGGGGGGATTTGTAGTGAAAATGAGCAACCGGGGATATATGTTCAAAACCTATGAGGGAGAGCTGCGTACCGGTGGATTTTACGAGGGAGATGGTACCATGAATTCTTCCGAATGGATTTTTTCGGTGAGTGGTAAAAATAAGGATGCGATCACAAAGCTGGAAGAAGCAATCAAAACAGGGCGCAGGGTGTCCCTGACTTACGAAGAGAAGTTCTTCACATTACCCTGGAATGGAGATACAAAATATTTTGTGACCAATGTGGAGGTGCTCGACAGTCCTTTGCAAAATGGTCTTCCCAATGCACGGCCCTTGCCGGAACCTACCGAAATTGATACAAACCAGGTAAACTGAGCCGGACTAACCTCCGGCTTTTTTTGCCTTATACCCTTTGCCTGCGAGCCAGGCTACTACCTTGTCGCGCTGGTCACCCTGGATCTGTACTTCACCATCTTTTGCCGTACCGCCGGTTCCGCATACACCTTTGAGCAGCTTGCCCAGTGCTTCCAGGTCGGCATTGGTACCTATAAAGCCCTTGACAACCGTGGTAATTTTGCCGCCTCCCTTACGTTCCAGCCAAATGCGCAGATCCTGGCGTGCAGGTTCCAGTGTATCAGGTTCTGCCTGGCTGTCGTCCTGATATTCAAAGGTCGGGTCGGTGGAGTATACAACCCCTGAACGGTTTTTTTTAGACATACATTTAAAACAAATCAGGTTTTTAAATAATTACCCTAAGGCTTTTTGGCTTGATACTCACTTCAATGCGGCTGGTACTTAATTGCAGTGGCTCTCCGTCATAGTGTATCAGCGGCGGCTGGGTAGTTTCAACAACAGCATGAGTGGCTTTTTCATAATCAATATAACGGGAAGTCCGCATTTGTCTGGTAAAAAGCTGGTAAGCCAGCGATGTACCGTACCATTTGGGAAAAGGCTTTATCCGGCAGATATCCAGTTCCCCGTCCTGAAGGTCTGCCTGGGGCGCAACCCATGCATTGTTCCCAAACTGACCGGCATTGGCAAACGATAGCGAAAATGCATTGATCTCCACACCATTGAGGCGGTACGACTGCGGCCTGTACGACCAGTACGATTCAAAGGAAACCTTCATGTACGTTGACAATCCACGCGCAGGCTGCTTGCTGAAACGGTAGCCTACGTAGGCATCAAAGCCCATACCAGCCGTACAAAAAAACGGGATATGATTGATCAGGGCAGTATCAATCGTTGTGACCTGGCCCGTGAAAAGTCTTTTGAGAGCGGCATTAAGTTTCAATGGTATGCCGAGGTGGCGTGCCAGCCCGTTCCCCGAACCAAGTGGAAGGATACCGAGCGGAATAGCTTGTCCTACAAGAGGCTGTGCAATCTCATTGATCGTCCCGTCGCCGCCTACGGCCACAATGGCCTTCCAGGGTTCGCGATGCATATGCTCGCTCACCAGCGTGGTGGCATGTGCGCGCTCCTGCGTAAACAATACCGTAGCCCGCGAATTGTAGGTTTGGGCCATTTCATGTACCGCCTTTTCAATCAGCCGGCTGTTCCTTCCCAGGAATGTCCCTGAGTGAGGGTTCAATATGAACAAATAGGGCTGCTCCATCATGAAAACGGGCTTGTGAAAGCCCTTTGGCAGGCATAGTTTCGGCCTGTACGCTTTTAAATGACGATCTTTAACGTATATTAGTTGAAGATACTGTTCTGTAAAAGTCTTAAAAATTTATGAGAAAGCGGCTTTATATTCTGCTCCTGCTATTGTTTCCGATGGCTGTACAGGCCCAGTCTGCGGCAGACAAGCAGGTTGTACTCGGTATATTAAACCGGCAGGTCGATGACTGGAATAAAGGGGATATTGCGAGCTTCATGAACGGCTACTGGAAATCGGACTCGCTGATGTTTGTGGGGAAAAGCGGCATCACATACGGGTACGATGCTACTTACAGCAACTATCTGAAACGCTACCCCGACCGGGCGACGATGGGTAAGCTCAAATTTACGTTCCTCAACTTTTCATTTCCTGGCAAAGACGTCGCTTTTGTCGTTGGAAAATTTCACCTGACCAGGCCTGAGAAAGGTGATCTGGAAGGTCATTACACCTTATTGTGGCGTAAAATAGATGGCCGCTGGGTGATCGTTTGTGACCACACCAGCAGCTGATTTCCTATATTTTCTTAAAGTGCAGCAAGGCATTTTTGGCAGGCTTCGAACTGTCTGTTACGGTATTTACCACCAAGGTAAGTTCCGTGTCCGTCTGCATTCTTTTAAATGATTCGCTGGCGGTACCCTGCGTGAGCGTAAGACTGTCGCCTTCCACCTTCCACTTGGCAGCAGCACTCACCGGAATGAACGTGCCGATCGCTGTAACAGCAGCCTCACAATCTGCAGTGGTCAGGGAGTTATCTGCTTTAAATGTCACTTTCAGCATATACAGGCAAGGTACTACTGCCTCTGCAAATGCAAGCTCGGGGATCGTGGTGCCCGCAGTTTCCGGAGTAATGGAAGTAAGCTGCCAGGTACCGACAATCGGATCGGTATTTACAACAGGATCAGGCTCTTTATCATCATCATCATCCTTGCAGGCCATAAACGTGCAGGTCATCAATACAAAAACAAAAGCGAGCCATCTGTGCAAGGAACGGGTTGTGCTCATCATGAAATTTTCTGGTTAAACGGGACTAAAATAATGGACTGGGAAACAGTTTATAAAAGTACTTCTAAAATGCATTCAAGCGTTGTTGGTACTTACAAAAACGAACGCATCCCGGATTGCCGCATTGTAAAAAGCTGTGCCAGATCAAACTTTTTTTTGACGCAAGGCGAAAAGCCGTATATTGCTCGTTTACAAACACATATTAATATTCAATTTAAGTAATGAAAATTTCAATATTCAGATTGGGTCTGATGGTTTTGGCCAGCTTCGGCTTCCTCGATGCATCAGCACAGGAACCTGCCAAAAAATACGATCCGCACGTACTTTTTCATCCATTGTTCAACTTCCAGCCTGGAAACGAATACCGCACCGGAAGTGGTGCACCGGGACCCAAGTATTGGCAGAACCGTGCCGATTACAAAGTAAATGTGGCACTGGAAGAAGATAAAGGCATCATCAGCGGCGATGTTGAGCTTACTTACAAAAATAACAGTCCTGAAAATCTGGAATTTATCTGGCTCCAACTCGACCAAAATGCATTCAATGAAAAGTCCAGGGGAGGTAAATCAACGCCGATTACGGGCGGGCGCTTTGGTAATATGGGTTTTTCAGGAGGTGACTCACTGAAATCGGTAACAATCCAGCAGGGTAAGGACAAATTTGTAAATGCGGACTATGTGGTTACCGACACACGCATGCAAATCCGCCTGGCCACGCCCTTAAAAGCCAATGGAGATGTGATCAAAATCAAAATTGCATATTCGTTTAAAATCCCAGAATACGGCTCCGACCGGATGGGAACACTGGAAACTAAAAACGGCATCGTATACGAGATGGCGCAGTGGTATCCGAGGGTAGCGGTTTTTGACGACATCGAAGGCTGGAACCTGCTGCCGTACCTGGGTGCCGGTGAGTTTTATCTGGAGTATGGCGATTTCGAGTACAATGTTACCGTACCCTGGGACCATATCGTAGTAGGCTCCGGCGAACTGCTTAACCCAGCCGAAGTACTTACAGCCGACCAACGCAAACGCCTAGCCGAAGCTGCCAAAAGTGACCAGACTGTGATGATCCGGTTGCCTGAAGAAGTGACAAATCCTTCATCCCGTCCTAAACAATCGGGTACCCTCACCTGGAAATTCCGCTGCCTGCAAGCCAGGGACATTGCCTGGGCGAGTTCTAAGGCATTTGTATGGGATGCTGCGAAAATGAACCTGCCCAAAGGTAAAACAGCGCTGGCTCAGTCCGTATACCCTGCTGAGGACGGCGGGCTTGAAGGCTGGGGCCGGTCCACGGAGTATGTAAAAGGCTGTATCGAATTTTACTCCGGCTATGTACACGAGTACACATATCCGGTTGCTACCAATGTGGCCGGTATCGTAGGCGGTATGGAATATCCGGGTATTGTATTTTGCAGCAGCAAAAGCCGCAAAGACGATTTATGGGGTGTAACCGACCATGAGTTCGGCCACAACTGGTTCCCAATGATCGTGGGGACCAATGAGCGGAAATATGCCTGGATGGACGAAGGCTTTAATACCTTTATCAACTTCCTCTCAGCTGATAACTTCAATAACGGGGAGTACAAAACTGCGCAGATGAACGATATGCACAGACTCGCTCCATTGATCTTCCGTCCGAAGGCGGATCCTATCCTGACCATCCCCGATGTGATACAGAATGTAAACCTGGGCTGGGAGGCATACTACAAGCCTGCGATGGGATTAAAAATGCTGAGAGAGCAGGTGCTGGGCAAAGACCGCTTTGACTATGCATTCCATACGTACGTACAGCGGTGGGCATTCAAGCATCCTACTCCGTACGATTTCTTCAGGACTATGGAGGATGCTGCGGGTGAAGACCTGGGATGGTTCTGGAAAGGATGGTTTTTTGAAAACTATAAGCTCGATCAGAGTGTGAAGGATGTAAGCTACGTAGAGCAAAACCCGCAGAAAGGGTCTTACATCACCATTGAAAACCTGGATCAGCTGGTAATGCCGGTGAAGGTGGATATTGAAGAGGTGAGCGGCAAAAAAACGCGTGTAGAACTTCCGGTTGAAATCTGGCAGCGGGGTGGAAGCTGGACTTTCAAAGCAGCTACGCAGCAGCCAATCCGCTCTGTAACTGTTGATCCGGACCGCGGCTTACCGGATGTTAACCCCGAAAACAATGTTTGGAAGCCGGTTACGGCTAATGAGCCTGAGGTAAATTAATAAGGCACAGATAAAACAAATACAGCCTGAGTTTTGAATTTCCGGTACAAACCGGAAGTCCGAAGCTCAGGCTGATTCTTTATATCGTAATCAGCATGGCACCATAGGAGTAGCCACCGCCAAAAACGGTAATAACAATGTTTTCGCCTTTTTTAAATTTCTCCTTATTCTCGGAAAGTGCGATTGCACAGCCTGCACAACCTGTATTGCCAAGGTACTGAATATTGGAAATCAGCTTCTCGGCCGGAATGCCGAGCGTATTGATCACATTCAGGCTGATCCGGTGGTTGGCTTGGTGCGGAATCAGGTAATCGAGGTCGTTAATGGTCAGTCCGCAGGCTTGCAGCACCTGCTGGCTTACTTTCGGCATGTAGAGGCAGGCATTCTGAAATACATCCCGGCCAAATGGCATGACAACCCCGCGATCATTGGGACGCAATACTACGGCTTCTATGGCTTTTCCGCTTGTTGCCGCACCACCCGTAATCAACTTTTTAATGGTCATGTCCGAGTCGGTCTGCCGCTCCTTCGAGATCAGCATGGCCGAAGCACCATCGCCCCAGAGGTGGCCCGAAACCGTATCCATTTCATTGTAATACGCGGTATTATGGTCGGAAACGACAACAAGTGCCTTGGAAGCTTTTCCCATCGCAAAGTAACCTTCCACAATTTCAATCGAATTCAGCAAAGAGGAGCAGGCCGAAGAAATGCTGATTACAGGAATGTCGGGAATCTGAAGCTGATGCTGAACTGCGTGGGCGAGGGTTACAATGGTATCATAGGGCGTATACGTGGCTCCTACGATCAGGTCAATTTCATTTTTACTGTAAGGAATGTTCTCAAGGAGTGATTCAACTGCTTTCATAGCCATGGTGGAGGTATTCTCACCCTCACCTGCCTTGCGTCTTTCCGATATTCCGGTACGTTCTACTATCCACTCGTTAGACAGGTTATTCAGATTTGTAAAATATTCATTACCAATAACTTCGCTTGGTAAATAATGACTAACTGTATTAATATACATGATTGAGAAGTTGACTTCGCAAGCTACGATTCTTTTTTATTCCGAAAGTTAAATATTTCGTAGAAATCGTAGCACTTCATATTTGAACAATTCAATAATTGATTTTAAAAATTATAATAAATGCCAGGCCGTTTTCTTGTTGTCTATCAGTCTAAATGTTCATAGAAAGATAGTAAAGTCTGCTGCTCAGCTTTCCAGTTATAATTTTCTTCCACGGCCTTCCTGCCATTCCTGCCCATTAATGCTCTTTTTTCAGGATCCCGGATAAGTTCCAGAAGTTTCTCCGCCAGTGCATCCGCATCGTATGGAAATATACAAAAGCCACATTCCGAACGTTCCACTACGTTGCGGTAAAGCGGGAAGTCCGAAGTGACTACGGGAATGCCCATTGCCATATATTCGAACATTTTGGTCGTATACGACTCCGGATAGTCGGCAACGGGTTTCAGGAGCGCAATGCCGGCGACCGCCTGAGCTGCTACTTTCATCCACACCTGCTGATCTGTAAAACCGTAAAACAATAGATTGTTACACACAGCCTCATAGCCCGGCAGCTGCCGTACAACTGACTCATTTACGCGCAGCGGACCGAAAAAGTGCATCGTAAAATCTGGATAATGCATTTTTATTTTTTCCAATGCCCTAATCAGAACATCCAGCGAGCGTTCCATGGAGATGACACCGGCATAAACAAACTGCGGAAACGAGCCTGGCACACTACCGTTTTTCCATTGATCAATCTGTGGTAGTGCAGGATAATTATGAACGATCGCAGGCGTATAGGTCAGGTTTTGGTAGGCTTCAAGGTAAGCATCGTCGGTAAAAATCAGGTGAAACCGGGAGCGGGCTGCCTGATCAAAATACCGGAAAGCCCTGCGGTAAATCCAGGCCCGGTTGAATTTCTTGATTGCAAATTTCTTAAAATAATTTTCCTGTACCTCATACACGATCGTGCTTCCGAGCCACCGGAACAGCATGGCAAGTGGAATAAGTTCGGGTACAAAAATGTGCACCGTATGCGGCCGCAGTCGCCAGTACATGCGCAGTACGGCCGGAAAGGTTACCAGGATACGCGAAAAAAGATATTTGTGGACAGGCAGGGATTGCACTTGTATCAGCGGCCCGAAAGGTTCCGGCGCACCAGGCAATGCGCAGGTCACCCTGTACTTTCCGGCCAGGACAGGTGCCACTTTATAGATGATCCGGGGATCCCGGGCGGGATGCACCGTGCTCAGCAGCAGCACTTTTTTCATATCAGCCCGGCAAGTTGCCAAATGCCAGGGCTACACGGTTTGCGCCCGCATCCAGCAGCTCCTGAATGGTAGTACCAGGCCCGTTAAATACACTGAGGCGTACATTGGCCGGAAGTATGGACCTGATTTTACTCACCACCTGAATGCCATGATCAGCAGGGAAAAACCCGGAAGCAGTTTTGACAAAGTCAGTACTTGCCTCGGTGCAAAGTTCGCAGGCAGTGTACAGGTCAAAACTATCGAGCAAACCCGTTTCAATGCATACGGTCAGCAACTTGCCTCTGTCATGAACAAGTACTGCAAGCTGCCGCAGCTCTTCCCGGATACTCAGGTAGGCCATCGATTTAAACTGCGAAATATTGAGCGATACCTGGATTTCGTCTGCACCCTGGGTCAATGCTTCATCCGCTTCGGCAAGTTTGGTACGGGTTGTAGAATATCCGAATGGGAATCCCGCAACCGTGATGATGTTGATTTTGAAAGGGCAAAATTCGAGCATTTCCTTTGCGTAGGCCGTGAATGTGGGCGCCACTGCTATGGCACCGAATTGCCGGATCCAGGCATCTTCACATAATTTCCGAATGGTAGTTTCGCTGGCGCCGGCTTCGAGGCAGGCATATTCGATAGCAGCAGGATTCATAAGGCGGTTTAAAATAAAAACCCTGCCGGCTGACAGGGTTTTACACATATGCTTTTAAAGGGATCAGGCTTGCTCAGCTTCGTCCGTCGTTGTTTCGGGAGAGGCTTCTTCCGTTTCAGAGGCTACAAACAGCTCAGGAAGGTGTTTGGACAGCAGATTGTACCAGGTAATTACCTTCTTGATGTCGGATACATACACTTTGGTACGGTCAAATTCAGGCAATACCCCATCCAGAAACTCGATCAGTTCCTTGTCTGATGCCGATTTTACCTGAATGTCAACTTCTTCGCCATGTTGCTCACGAATGGTCAGAAACACATCCGACAAGGCTACGGATTCTTCAGCACCATCTGTAAAAATGGACACGTCTTTCAAAACTGAAACTCTTGCCGTAGGACCGATCAGCGATTTCTCGTGTTTTTCGTCCAGACTTTCCACAATAACACCCGCCCGGCTGGGTTTAAGAATGCGGAAAAGGCCGCCTTTTCCGGAAACATTTGCAATTTCCTTCAACAAATCCATTCCGGTATTCTCTACTTTATCACTCATCCTTTTATTGCTTTAATGTTTTTTGTTTGGACAGGCTCGTACTCAAATTTTTGCGCAAAATAACGTAAAGATTGCCCGCTAACCAAACCCCGTTCAATTTGTCTTCTGAAACGTACGGTTATAATTTTCTATTGTTTGGAGCACCGCCTCTGCTCCCTCGCGCTTTTCGGCGGAAGTAATAAACATAGGCGGGACCTCGTCCCAGGTTTCCTGCATTTTAGCATTGTAAGCCGCTACCTGGCTGGCTGCCTGGCTGGGTTTCAGCTTGTCAGCTTTGGTGAAAATTACGTGAAAAGGGATACCTGCCTCGCCCAGTGCCTCCATGAATTCAAGGTCGACCGCCAGCGCGCTGTGACGGATATCGATCAAAACGAACGTGCAGATCAGGTTTTCACGGTTATACAGGTAATCATGGATCATTTTTTCCCATTTTTCGCGCTCTACCTTGCTCACTTTGGCATAGCCATAGCCGGGAAGGTCCACGAGGTACCATTCCTGGTTGATCAGAAAATGGTTGATCAGCTGCGTTTTTCCGGGTTGCTGTGATGTCTTTGCCAGGGATTTTTTGTCAGTCAGCATGTTGATGAGCGACGATTTTCCCACATTCGAGCGTCCTATAAATGCATATTCCGGCAGGGTTGGCGGCGGACATTTAAGGAAATCCGAATTGCTCATTACATAATGCGCATCCTGAATTTTCATGGTATTTAGACGTTGGTATCTGTGCGAAGTTACTTTTTCTTTTTTACACGATCCTGAAAAAACCAATATGGTACACTTGTCACACCTGTATTTTGTTTGGTATCAAACATTGTATTGAACAAAACAATCAGGTATTTTCGTTAATAGTAAGTTGAAACCGAAACTTGATTTGAAAATGGGAATTCTTAAAAAATGGTGTCTCCTGATGGCTCTTGCCGTATTCAGTGTTACTGCGGTACATGCGGCTGACAAAGGCAGGAAAGAGGTGGCCGGTAAAGAAACAGGCATTCAGTTTATGGAAGCCTCCTGGGCATCAATCCTGAAAAAAGCCAAAGCCGAAAAGAAAGTGATTTTTTTTGATGCCTATACAACCTGGTGCGGACCTTGCAAGATGTTGCAGAAAAACGTTTTTACAAGAACCGATGTGGCTGATGTTTTTAACAAGAACTTTATCAATGTAAAGTTTGATATGGAAAGCGGCGAAGGACCTGCACTGGCAGCCAAATACCCGCTGGAAGGTTATCCAACGTTATTTTTTATTGATCCTGATGGCAAGATCGTACGCCAGGTGATCGGGTATCAGCGCCCTGAGGAACTGATCAAAATTGCAAAGTCTATCAAGAAAGTGCCGGGAGCATAATCCCGTTCCACTATAAAAATCAAAAGTCCCGGCGCTGGCCGGGACTTTTTTTGTGCTTATTCGTAATAGTTGGGGACCCGGTGACCGCTGCTTTCGAGCAATCTGTCTTTCCTGAATAAAAGAACATCCGCAGCCACCATATCCTGTACCAGGGCTTTCAGGTCGTATTTTGGTTTCCAGCCCAGCTTTGTCATGGACTTGGTAGGATCACCGATCAGCAGCTCCACCTCGGTAGGGCGGAAATAACGCGGATCTACCGCCACTACCTCCCGGCCGGTTTCAATCTGGAAATCGGGATGACTGCACTTTACTACCCTGGCAATCTCATCAACGTCGGTTCCGCTGAATTCTACCTCAATCCCTACCTCTGCAAATGCCATTTTTACAAAATCACGGATGCGGGTAGTAACACCCGTCGCAATCACAAAGTCTTCGGGAACATCCTGCTGTAAAATCAGCCACATTGCCTCCACGAAATCCTTGGCATGTCCCCAGTCGCGCTGGGCATCCAGGTTGCCAAGGTATATTTTATCCTGTAATCCCAGGGCAATCCTGGCTACGGCACGGGTGATTTTGCGGGTTACGAAAGTTTCACCCCGGAGCGGCGACTCGTGGTTGAACAAAATCCCGTTTACCGCAAACATATCATAAGCCTCCCGGTAGTTCACCGTAATCCAGTAGCCGTAAAGTTTAGCCACCGCATAAGGCGACCGGGGATAAAACGGTGTACGTTCTGATTGGGGCACTTCCTGCACAAGTCCGTACAGCTCGGAGGTAGATGCCTGGTATATCTTGGTTTTCTTGGTCAGGCCGAGGAGGCGCACGGCTTCCAGGATACGCAATGTGCCGATTCCATCCACGTTGGCGGTGTACTCGGGTTCTTCAAAGCTTACCTGCACGTGCGACATGGCACCCAGGTTATAAATTTCGTCAGGCTGAACTTCCTGGATGATGCGGATGATGTTGGTAGAGTCGCTCAGATCACCGTAATGCAGCCTGAAACGTATGTTTTTCTCGTGCGGATCTTCATAAATATGGTCAATGCGCTGCGTGTTGAACAACGAGCTGCGGCGCTTGATGCCGTGCACTTCATATCCTTTTTCCAGAAGAAGTTCAGCAAGGTAAGAACCGTCCTGGCCGGTAATTCCGGTAATTAGGGCTTTTTTCATAAATGTGCTGGTATGTATATGTGGATAGACTTTATCCGGTTTTAGTGAATCAGCAATGTAACAGACTTTAATTACTTTCAGAAGGAAGACTTACCATGAGGCTTCTTTTAATGTCCACCCTGTCGGGAAGGATTACCGCTGAGGAATATTGATCACGGATCAGTTCGAGATATTGCTCTGCATCACTGCGATAGATGAAGTCGCCTACTTTCACGCGGTAGGTTGGCTGCGAGTACGAAATGTAAGGATTCAGATCGGGGAAAAACTGATAAACGTACGTTTTAGCGCCTTCGGCTTCCTGCCGTACATTGCCTACATAAATCTGTATCCTGAAACCATTGATGTAGCGTATCGCCTTGTTCTGCCGCGCCATGGTATCCAGGGCGGTATCCAGTTTTTTATTAATGTACAGAGGCTTGTCGAGATTGGCTGCCGGGGCTGGCTTGTTCACCGGGGCGGCCGGTGCTTCGCTTTTTTTACCAACAACCGGCTCTACATATTCAAAGCGGGGCCTCACGGCCGAGAGGTTTTCATTGTAATCCGAACCCAAGGAGCTTACGGCAGCTTTCCTGCTGCAACCCGAAAGTATGATCACACCAAGATGCAGGGCCCACAAAAATTTCTTTTCCAGCGTCATATTCCTGAATCCGTCTTCCTATGCCTACAAACTTAAACAAAATCGGATGATTCACCATAACACGTAATTTTTCGATGTAATACCTAACTTTACCACAGTTTAAGCCGATTTTCATGCAGGTATTGTCCCATTTTCCGCTCACCAACCTCAACACCTTCGGGCTTGAAGCGGAAGCCCGCTACTATGCCAGAGTAACCTCCGCCGGTGAGCTCACAAGCCTCCTTCGGGATGCCCGGTGGAAGGATTTTCCAAAATTTGTTCTGGGCGGCGGCAGCAATGTACTGCTGACACGCGATATCAATGCACTCGTTATTCAGCCGGATATCAGGGGCATTGAAGCAGTAAAAGAAACAAACGAGACAGTCTGGCTGAAAGCAGGGGCAGGCGAGGGCTGGCACAGCTTCGTCATGTATTGTGTAAACCACAATCTGGCAGGCATTGAAAACCTGTCGCTCATTCCGGGGACTGTGGGTGCGGCACCCATGCAGAATATCGGCGCCTACGGGGTGGAGGTAAAAGATGTAATCGAAACCGTAGAGGCTGTATCGCTTGACAGCGGAGAGCTCCGTATTTTTTCGGCCTCCGAGTGCCGGTTTGGCTATCGCGAGAGTATTTTCAAGCATGAGCTGAAAGACCGGTACATTATTACCGCCGCTACTTTCAGACTGAGCCGGAAGCCCGAATTTCATGTAGAATACGGTGACATACAAAAAACTTTGGAGACCATGGGCGTCACTGAACTCTCTTTGAAAGCAGTCAGTGAGGCCGTCATGCATATCCGCCGCAGCAAGCTCCCCGATCCCGCCGTAATCGGCAATGCAGGTAGCTTTTTCAAAAATCCCGAGATAACGCGGGAAGATTATGAAAAATCAAAAGCACTTTTTCCTGACATGCCGGGCTATCCGCTGGAAAATGGAAATGTGAAAGTCCCGGCAGGCTGGCTTATCGAAAAGGCCGGCTGGAAAGGCTATCGCGAGGGTGCCATAGGCGTGCACGAGCGGCAGGCGCTGGTGCTGGTCAATTACGGAGGCGGGAGGGGAGAAGACCTTATTGCGCTGTCCCGGAAAATCCAGTCGTCGGTAAAACAGCAATTTGGCATTCAGCTGAATGCCGAGGTGAATTTGGTTTAAACAACTCCTATGCAACCCAGAAAGTTATACACGACGCTATTCCTGCTTGCGCTTTTTATCCTTGTTTTTTTCCTGAAAGAGCAGTTTACCGGGCCCCTGTACCAGGACGAATTTCACTACCTGCCTACGGCGGTATATTTCAGTTCCGAGCCGCTGCCTTCCATTCACCTGCTGCAAAGTTACAATGAGCTCAACACCCCGGTACCTTTTATGCTGGGTGGATGGGTCATCCATTTATTTGGAGAAAACATTCAGTACCTGCGGCTGCTGACTTTCGTAACCAGCTTCCTGCTGCTGATGGTGTTCGTATGGAGTAGTCCCGCGCAATCGCGCCGGTACTGGCTTTGCCTGGCAGGATTAATGATCTTCCCCAATTACTACCTGTGCAGCGTGTACTACTACACCGATATTTTTGCGTGGATTTTTGTGCTCTCTGGAATTGTAGCGTACATCCGCCACAAACATTTCTGGGCAGCTTTGTTTTTCATTCTGGCCGTCAGCAGCAGGCAGTATATGCTCGCTTTTCCGGCGGCTATTGTGGGTTATGAGTTGCTGGGGAACATTGAAAAAACCAGGAGCGTACAACTTTTGATCGGCCGGGCTCTGCAGAACCGGACCTGGATTTACTATGCCATAGCCGTACTCAGCATTGTACCCTGGGTTTTGCTCTGGAAAGGTCCTGCTCCTGCGGCAGTGATGGCGGAGCAGCATTATGATTCGGACAAGCTGGTACAGTACAACTTTGGTTTTGTGCTGTATGCATGCGTTTGCCTGGCTGTGTATTATGTGATACCGGAAGTCCTTTTCACGCGTAAAGCTTCTTACTTCATCAGCTATCCACGCAAATATCCACGTCTTTTTGTAATATTATTGTTAATAATCAGTGCCATCGTAGTATTTTTTCCTGCCAGGCAGGCGCATAATCCCTACTTTACCTGGCCATACCTGGGCTATGTTGACCAGCTTTTTATGACCATAGGTATTCAGGGTTTTGTAAAACAGGTTTGCTTCGGAATACTGATGCTGGTTACGCTGATGCGGTTTATTTCGCCGGGTTTCAACCTGGCATCCTGGATGTTTGTAGTCAATACGCTGCTGCTGGGTAAGGCTCAGCTGTCGTGGGATAAATACTCGCTGCCCGTAATTATGGCATTGTGGTTCCTGACGATGTTTGATGAGCATTGGTTATTGTCGGAAAAAGAGGAACAGCCTGCTGCTATAAATGTGCCGGGCGCTCGCTGAGGAGGTTGGGTCTAAAAAGTTTTGAATGAAATGAATTTTACAAAAATCGGCTGCATGGCAGCATTATGGGTTTTATGTGCGGGAAACACCTTCGCACAACGCTTTTACGCTGTTGTTTTCAATCAGCTGCCCCGTGATTTTCAATTGTACGCGCGGAGCGACAATGATACAGCCACTGTACCAATTGCAGGAATAATTGAAGCGGCCGGCTGGGACCACATGTCCGTGGTAACTTACCGTAACAAGGAGCAGGTGGCTTATGACAGTGTGAGGCTTAATTATGGAACTGCATCTTCCGCCACCTTCCAGCTCAACCCCAGGATCAAAGCCGAAATGGCCGACTACGACTTTGAGGTGTATGCGTGTAAAGAAGCGGATTCTGTACTTGTTGTAAAGCGGACAGAAGTAGTGGCGGGAGACTTTTACGTGATCAGCGGGCAATCCAATGCAGCCGCGGTACATTTCGGGAACTGGTCGAGCAAGTATGCACGTACCATCGCCCGTATGCCCGACGCCAGCCCCAATGTAGGTTTTGGCGACACGCTCTGGATTGCATCCAACTGGTCGTGGCCGTATGCAGGCGCATGGAGTGTGGAAATGCAGCGCCTGATCCTGGAAAATGATAGCATTCCTACCTGCGTGATCAATGGTGCATTGCCAGGATCGTACATCGCCGGCCATGTAGACCGGAATGCAAACGACATCGCCAATTCATCCCTGTACGGCCTGCTGTACCGCCGCATTAAAGTAGCCAGCCCGACGCGGATCCGGGCATTTATCTGGTACCAGGGCGAACAGGAAGCATTGGAAAACATTCAGAACTACCAGGCCCAGTACGACAAGCTTTATAATTACTGGCGGGGTGATTATCCGCAAGTTGAAAAATACATTGTCGTTCAGATCCCTGTGTTGTTCAACCCTTACTATTATGCCGGTACTATCCGCGAATTTCAGCGGAAAACCAAGTATACGTATGAAAAAACGGATCATTTCAATGTGATGGGCCTGCCGTACTTTGACGGGATCCATTATGATATCAAGGGCTACCAGGAGCTTGGAAAGAGGTTTTACAACTACTTTGCAAATACCATCTACCGCTCTGTCAATGACCCGAATACAGCATGTCCGGATGTCAGAAAAATTTACTACACCTCGGACAAAAGAGATGAAATCACGCTCATGTACGACAGTCTGCAAACACTGAAATGGCCGGCTGATACGCTCATGGATGATGTTAATAATGTCAAATTCACCAAAAGCCTGCGCGACGTTTACTTCTTTGATGGAGACGAAACACGGTCTGCCGGAATACTTTCGGGAACAGCCCAGGGAAATATTGTCAGGCTGAAAGTAGCGGCAGGTACCTCGGCTGAAAAGCTCACCTACCTGCCTGCCTACAAAGGGGAGAAAGTCCGCGTCTACTATGGTCCTTTTCTGAAAAACAGCAGAGGGCTGGGTGCATTTTCATTTCAGGAAGTACCGATTGCCGCACCGCTTGTTTTTTCTGTTTTTGAAGCTAAGGAAAATCTTTTTTCCACGGTCAATGTCACCTGGGCATCTTCCGGGGCGGATACCTACGTGCTCGAACGCAAAGCGGAGGATGAAACCGGGTTTTCCCAATTAGGAAACTTCAATGCCGCTACACTTGCCTATGAAGACAAGGATGTGGTACCGGATGTTACGTATATCTATCGTATCCAGGGATTTAGTGCTGCCGCTGAGTCGGTCATTATGACGGATACCATCAAAACGGCTCCCTTGCTGTCGGTTGAACCTTCGCAGCAGGATCTGGTCTGGCAGATATACCCTAATCCGGCAGCAGAGCAGCTGGAAATCAGTTTTCGTAATCCCACCACAGGCACCGTGACACTGGCCAATGCAAAAGGGCAGGGTGTGCAAAGCAAAGCATTGGTGGCGCAAACCAGCTTGCGGCTCAATTTATCGGCATTACCGGCTGGCATTTACATTGTATCGCTGATTCAGAAAAACGGAATTACAATGAGCAGGAAGTTGCTAAAAAAGTAAGTACCGATCAAAAGCAAGAGCCGGCCCGTGTCATCACAGGCCGGCTCTTGCTTTTAGATCAATGGAAGGAAAAACCTGTTTTACCCAAACAATCCGTACCGTACAATGCAGTACAATGCGCGGAAACCGTCTTTCCAGTTAATTTTCTTACCCTCTTCGTAGGTCCGGCCGTAGTACGAAACCCCTACTTCATAAATGCGGATTTTCGGAACCCTGGATATTTTGGCTGTAACTTCCGGCTCGAAGCCGAAGCGTTTTTCGTGCAAAGTGAGTTTTTTAAGCAAATCCGCCCGGAACAGCTTGTAACATGTTTCCATGTCGGTCAGGTTGAGGTTGGTGCACATATTGCTCAGGAACGTCAGGAACTTGTTCCCGATCGTATGCCAGAAAAACAGGATCCGGTGTGCATTACCACCCATGAACCGCGAACCGTAAACCACGTCTGCATAGCCATCAATTACAGGTTTCAGCAGAATGTTGAACTCTTCGGGATCGTATTCCAGGTCGGCATCCTGTACAATAATATAGTCGCCCGTAGCACGGCGGATGCCGGTGTGCAGGGCAGCACCTTTTCCCTGATTGTACTCATGCCGGAAATAGCTTATTTCCAGCAACGGATTTTCCATGATAAAACGGCTGGCGACGTTCTCGGTATTGTCTGTGGAGCAATCGTTAACAACGACGATCTCCTTCTGAAAACCGCCTATCAGCTCTACGGATTTAAGCTTTTCCAGTACTTTCCAAATCGTTTTCTCTTCATTGTAAGCAGGAACAATTACCGATAATTTCATCAGGACCTAAAATCTTTATTGCGTTCAGTATGGATTGCACGTTAGTCAAAGCACAACGATGCAGCTCCAAGCAACCCTGCATCATTGGCCAGGGTGGCTCTTTTTATACTTATCGTTTTCAGATAATACGGCGTCAGCCAGTATTTAAACCGATCGTTAATGGCTGGCAAGATATATTCAAAAGAAGCAGAAATCCCGCCTCCGATCAAAATAGTTGTAATATCGAGTATACGGACCATTGATACGAGACCTTCTCCCAGGAGGTATCCCATTTCGAAGAAAATCTGTTTGGCGAGCTCGTCGCCGCCTGCTGCTGCGGCTACAAGTCCTGTGGTTGAGATTGTGCCGTCGGATGGAAGGACCGTTTTTCCGGTATAGTTGGCGCGCATGTTGTTGGCCATATCCAGCAACTCTTTCTTACCGATGTTGCGTTCCAGCACCTTACCGTTTTTGCTGGGCACGTGGCCGGGCTCCATTGCATTTCCGCCGCCGCCTTTGAACACTTTTTTATCAATAATCGCCGCGCCGCCGATACCGGTACCCAGCGTCACGAAAATGTAGTCCTCAGGAAGCTTGTCTTCGCCAAAGTAGTACTCGCCCAAAGCAGCTGCATTGGCATCATTTTCGAGAAAAAAGTCGTGATTCGGAAATCTTGTTTTCAGGTCTGGAACAATGGCGATACCGTCTATTTCCGGAATGGCGGTGATCTCGATCAGGGTAGTCCGGTCGCGGGTGGTAAGTCCGGGAACTCCGATTCCCACTTTTTTAACTTCCGGATATTCAACAAGCTGTAAGGCAATTGCATCACCCAACCGCTCTATAAAGTGCCCTGAACTACGCCAGCTGGCGGTATCGTGACTGTAAAAATTTGATATTCTGCCATCCGTAGCGTCAACGATCCCCATTTTTACGTTAGTACCGCCTACGTCTATACCGAGGTATTGTTCCATGAACTGAAATATGGGTTTAATAAATAATTTTAAAAATGCGGCAATTTAGCAATTTTGATTTACTGTTTGCGAATTAATCCAAATCTCCAAGCTGCGGGCGAATGAGGATTTCTTCCACCACCGCCCTGTAAGAGAGCTGACTGGCTGCCCACACAGCCTCAGCTACATCATTAGGATCAATAAACCTCTCTGCAGGCAGGTCAACACCATTCCAGCTGTCGGTCAGGGTAGCGCCCGGAAGTACAGCGGTTACCTTTACCTGGTATGTTTTCATTTCTTCGCGCAAGGTCTTTGTCATACCATAAAGCGCAAATTTGGAAATCCCGTAGGCGCCTCCATTGGGATATGCAGTAATACTTGCCGTAGAGCATATATTAAAAATATGGCCCTTACGCTTGTCCATCATGCCGGGTACGATGCCGCGGGTAATGTAGTAAGCACTGTACAGGTTCGTCTCAATGGTTTTTTCCAATGTACCTTCCGGCTCATTGTGGATTTGTCCCGGATAAAAGACGCCCGTATTGTTGATCAGTACCTCTGGCGTTTGTTGTTTTGATTGGACAAAAGCGGAAAATGCGGTTACCGCATTCCGGTCAGACAGGTCTGCTGCCTGGTAATCCAGGTGTGCTGCGGGGTAATGTTCCTGCATGTTACGCTGCAAAGCAGCAAGTTGTTCCGCATTCCGGGCGCAGGTGATAATATCGTAGCCGCCGGCCATAAAACGTTCAATCAATGCCCGGCCGATTCCCTTCGTCCCGCCCGTAATAACTGCCAGTGGATTCATTTTTCTGATTGCTTCTTTTTTTGCCTATTTTTCCCGAAAATATTGAATACAATCAGAAATTATGTCTGTAATAGGTAAATACTTTATTTTTCTGGGGACATTCTTTGTGCGTGGGGAAAAGGCTTCGGTATACTGGCGGCGGCTGATGGAGGAGTGCGTGGGGATTGGTGTAAGCTCTATTTTTATTGTAGCCATAGTCTCGTCTTTCATCGGGGCCGTATCCTGTATACAAACTGCCTACAACCTCGTAAGTCCCATCATTCCGGTATCAACTGTGGCTCTGATTGTGCGCGATATGGAAATTCTCGAACTCGCGCCTACCATCACCTGCATTGTACTGGCAGGAAAAGTGGGTTCCAACATTGCCAGTGAGCTGGGTACCATGCGCATTACCGAGCAGATTGATGCGCTGGAAGTGATGGGGATCAATTCTTCTTCTTACCTGGTGCTGCCCAAGGTCGCCGCAGCCATGCTGACATTTCCGATGCTCGTTATATTTTCAGCTTTTCTGGGGATTTTGGGTGGGTATGCTGCCGGAACGCTTACGGGTGTTATTAGTGAGCGCGACTTTCTTTATGGTATCCGCGACTCCTTTGTGCCTTACAATATCTTTTTTATGTGCGTCAAACCTTTTGTTTTTGGGTTTCTGATTGCAACAATTTCTTCCTTTAAAGGGTTTTTTACAACGGGAGGTGCACTGGAAGTTGGTAAAGCCAGTACGGAAGCAGTGACCAACAGCTGTATTTCCATACTTATTGCCGACTACCTGCTTGCACAGCTTCTATTGTAAAATCCACAGCAGCATGATTGAAGTCAGCAATATTGTAAAGGCTTTCAGTGGCAAGGAAGTACTTAAAGGTATCTCCGCTACATTCCAAAAAGGACAAACCAACCTGATTATTGGTGGAAGCGGTACCGGCAAGAGTGTTTTATTAAAATGCATGATTGGACTTGCCAGGCCCGATCAGGGGAATGTGCTGTACGACGGCCGCGATTTTTACAACTCCGACAAAGATACCCAGCAGGCACTCCGCCGCGAAATGGGTGTATTGTTTCAGGGAGGTGCATTGTTTGATTCCAAAACAGTGGAAGAAAACGTGCGTTTTCCATTGGATATGCTCACCGACCAGTCTGCACAGGAAAAGCAGGACCGGGTGGCATTTTGCCTGCAAAGGGTGGGGCTGGAAGCTGCTGCCAAACGAATGCCGTCCGAGATCAGCGGAGGGATGAAAAAGCGGGTGGGAATTGCCCGGGCGATTGTAATGAATCCTATTTATCTCTTCTGCGATGAGCCCAACTCCGGCCTTGATCCGTTGACCTCTGTTAAGATCGATGAACTGATCAAGGAAATTACCGAAGAGTACCAGATCACGACCATCATCATCACCCACGACATGAACTCCGTGTTGGAAATCGGGGACAATATTACTTTCCTGTACCAGGGCAACAAGCTCTGGGAAGGCGAAAGCAAGGACATTACCCGCACCAACGTGCCTGAACTGCGCGAGTTTTTGTTTTCCAATAAGCTTCTGCGCGAAATGCAGAACTAGGCTTGCTTTCTTCTGAAAAAAGGCAGATTGCGCTTTTCTATCAGGAATACTGCACCTGCAAAAACTGCAAAAATCAACATATGTACCGGCACGGCTATGTGGAGTTCCTCTATTTTCAGGGAAGATGAAGCAAAAATCACCAGCGTGGCGGCACCGATATAGCCAAGCGCCGAAGTGACATTGTACGGTACCGGATAATATTTTTGCCCTAAAAAATAACACGCTGCCAGCATCCAGAATCCCGATAATGCAAATGCAATTGCAAATCCCAGGTAGCCAATACGCGGTACCAGTATGAAGCTGGTAATAATGGTAACAGCAGCCCCGGACAGGGTCAGCCACGTGCCGTAATGCGTTTTATCCGTCAGCTTGAACCAGGTTGCCAGATTATAGTAAATACCCAGGAAAAGGTATCCTGCCAAAAGCCAGGGTACAATGGGCAGACCTTCGTGATATATTTTTTGCTTCAAAAACAACGCTGCAAAAAGGTCGAGATTAATGCATATCCCCACCCACATCAGCACGCATATGATCACAAACCATTTCGTGACTTCGGCAAATACCGGTGGCGCATTCTTGTCTTCCCCTCTTGAGAAGAAGAAAGGTTCGGCTGCATATTTAAATGCCTGAATAGCCAGGTTCATGAAGATCGACAGCTTGTAGCATTGTACGTAAATGCCGATGGCGGTTTTGGTACTGCGACCGGGATAGAAATTGTCGGGAAGTAAAAACTGGATAAATGCCCGGTCGAAAAGCATGTTGATCACGCCTCCTGCATTCATCACCATAATGGGAAAGGCATACACCCACACGGGCTTGAACAAGGTGCGGTCAAATACAAACCGGAAGTCAGTGAGCTCTTTTCGCAGCATCCAGAAAAACAGCAGGTTTGCTATCAGGTTGGCGAGTACAATGTAGTCCGGCGCATGTGCGGGGTTGTAAAAGAGATTGATAAAAGGTTGCAGGAAGGTCAGGTACCTGCCTGCATGGATGTCCCTGCACACCAGCAGGAAAAACAAATTAAGCGCAATGGTGATGAGAATGTTGGTTACACGGATCACAACAAACTTTTTGCCTTTGCCTTCGAGGCGCAACCTGGCAAACGGAATGGAAACGATACCGTCAATGGCCATGATCACTGCAAACATGCGCACAATGGATACACTCTCGGGATACCTGATGAAGGCGGCAATATCGCGGGCAAAGATGAAAAGCGTACCTGAAAAGAAAACGCTGATCAGGATTACGGCACTGAGGATCAGGTCGTAATATTGCTTACGGTCAGACTCCTGCCTGGCAAAACGGAAAAAAGCAGTTTCCATCCCGAAAGTGTATAGTACCAGGCCCAGACCTGCATAAGCATACAGCTGCCCCTGTGCCGCAATTTGTTCCGGTTCAAAAAGTTTGGTGTGCAGTGCGACCAGCAGGTAATTGAGAAAGCGGCCCAGCATGGTGCTGATGCCGTACGTGGCCGTTTCGCTGGCGAGTTTTTTAAGTACACTCATATGGTTTCCACAGCCGTCCCGTCGGTGATAAGGCTATTTCAGAGAAAGTTTTATTGGACGGGACAAATATAAGGCAGGGAAGCGGGCTGTGGTAAGGCTAATAAAAAAGAGTCCTCCCGGTGCCGGAAGAACTCCTTTTCATTAGTCACGGGCATTTTTGATGATTTTTTTGATCAATGTCTCAATCCGCTGCCAGCCCTCATCGGAATGCAGGTCAACATCGAGCATTTCTTCGCGGTAATCAGTGGAGATGGTAAGGAAGTAAATACCTGCCGAAAGGAAGGCAACAAGCGCATTGGTGTCACTGTAATCGGGCAGGTCGCCAATCTTATCGACGATCTGGCGTGCCATTTTGTTTCGCGCATCCGACAGGATGGTCTTGCCTGTGCCTATTTCCCAGCGCAGCAGATCGCGGGTAGCCTTGCGCTGGCGAAGGTCGTTCAGGAAAGTAAGCATCAGGTCGGTAAGTGCTTCTGCGCGGTTTGAAGATTCGAGCGGCGGTATGTTGTCAACGTACTCCGTGCCCAGCGTCGATGTGTATTCCCCGGACTGTACGTACTGCTCCATGAGTCCGTCAACACTTTCAAAATACCGGTAAATAAGTACTTTGTTAACACCGGCGGTTCTTGCAATAAGGTTAACTCCCACCTTTTCAGTGCCATATTGCTCGATAACCTCACCAACCGCCCGAAGGATTTTACTCTTAGTCCGCTCCCGGTCGCGCTTTTTAACTTTATCTATTTTCATAATTGCTGCCGTTTAGGTTAATACCATAAATGTAATATTTCATCTGGAAATATTATAGAAACCCAAATGCATATGTAACCTTTATAGGAATTATATTTTACTATTAATAGGTTCGGGAAAACAGATAGGAGGAGGAAGGAAAACGGGAAGGTGGAAACTGCTAAAATTCCGTTCCTGCCAGTCTGCGCATTGAAAGTATCAGGCAGGCAAGTATTTCAAAGTGCATGTTAGCGCATAAAAAAAGAGCTCACAAATGTGAGCTCTCAAACTGCTGTTGGCCGACAAGGACTCGAACCCTGAATAAGACAACCAAAATGTCCTGTGTTACCATTACACCATCGGCCAAAACCGTAAACAGTGGTGCAAAAGTAATCGGATGCACCTAAGTTGTCAAGCGTTTTATGAAAAAAAATTTAAATGCTTTTTACCTCCACACTTGCTGCAATCTTTTTGATTAAGCCCTGAAGCACCTTTCCGGGGCCACATTCTGTGAAGCTTTCAGCTCCGTCGGCCACCATTTGCTCAACGGATTGGGTCCAGCGTACAGGCGCAGTGAGCTGAGCGATCAGGTTGTTTTTGATAACCGTCACTTCCGTGGCAGGGCGTGCATCCACATTCTGATAAATAGGGCAGATGGGTGCTTCAAATTCGGCTTCGTTAATGGCAGTTGCCAGCTCTTCTCTGGCGGGCTCCATCAGCGGTGAATGGAATGCGCCGCCCACAGGTAATATCAATGCACGCTTGGCTCCCGCAGCTTTCAATAGTTCACACGCTTTTTCTACTCCTTCGAGACTTCCTGAGATCACAACCTGGCCAGGACAGTTGTAATTGGCAGGTACCACAATCTGGTCGGTAATTCCTGCGCATACATCCTCAATCACTTTGTCTGGCAACCCTAGGATGGCAGCCATGGTAGAAGGCCTCAGCTCACAGGCTTTCTGCATGGCAGCAGCCCGCTTGGCAACCAGTTTCAGGCCGTCCTCAAAAGTAATGGCACCCGCCGCAACCAGGGCTGAAAATTCACCGAGCGAATGTCCCGCAACCATGTTGGGATCAAAGTCGGTGCTGATTTTGGCTGCAATGACCGAATGAATAAAAATGGCTGGCTGGGTAACATTGGTCTGTTTCAACTCCTCATCAGTACCCTCGAACATCACCTTGGTAATTTCAAAACCCAGGATCTGGTTAGCCTCCTCGAAGAGTGCCTTGGCTGAATCCGAGGATTGATACAGGTCAAGGCCCATTCCTTTGTATTGCGATCCCTGTCCGGGAAAAACAAATGCCCTTTTCATAGCGTTGATTTAAAGTTGTTTCGTGTTAACAAAAAAGCCCGGCCTGACGACCGGGCTACAAAGGAAATATTTGTATCCGAAAGAAAAAAGACAGCTTTAAATCACCTCAGCAGCTGTACCCAGCCTTTCAGCACCTTAGCAGGGCTCTCTCTCCTGGAAGACTCGAAGTGAATCGTAGCCTCATAATAGTACTGCCCGGCGGCAAGTTCCTTACCGTTATTGGTAGTACCATTCCAGTTGATATTCACGTCACGCGTGGAGTAAACCTGTGCTCCCCACCTGTTAAAGGCCTTAAATTCTACTGACTGCACGAAGCTCGGGCATTCGTACGGCTGGAAAATGTCGTTTTTGCCGTCGTTATTGGGTGTGAAAACATTGGGTAGTACATACATAGGACAGTTGTCTTTGCAAACCGTATTGCTCGGGGCACTCTCCGCACCAAACCTGTTGACTGCCGTCACGTAATAACATCCGGCAAAAGAAGTAAGTCCCTGATGATCATAGGTAGTTGCCAGAGGAGACGGCGGGGTGGTCACGGTGGCAATCAGCCCTGGTGTTTCGTCTTCATACCTTGCATAGTAGATCTTGTAGGACGATACATTTGCATCACATTCTTTTCCATTTACCTCGGAAGGATACCGCCACGATAAATGATTGGTAAAGCTGACCTCTCCGCAGAACGCATCGGGATGTGCATTCAGCGAGTCACAATTCAGTGGATCAAGGGTTAGTACCGGCGGGCAGGGCTTGCTGGTATCAGCCGACGAAATACATAGGATCTGGGAGAAGTTATACAATACCGCAGGTCTGATCTGGCTGTTGTTATAAGATCCCACAGTTTCAACCTTATAGCAATAGTTTGAGTCGGCCACGATGGTAGTGTTGATCGTTCCATCGGCAGCATACTTGTCCGTTCCGTCATCCAGGTAAGTGAATGTCTGATTACCTTTTACCGAAACCTCTGCAATGCGGTTGAAGGTGCCCGGATTACGCTTGTCTTCCCTGTACACCCTGTGGATGCGGTTGTTGTTGCTCCAAGGTACCAATGCCGACCAGTTCAGCCTGATTTCATCGGGCTCAGCAGCACCTTGTTCCAGGCGCACGCTGCTTGCTGTTTCAGTGTCGTCAAACTTGGTCAGCTGTCCGTTTTGAGTGGTATAATAATCAAGTCGGTAATTGTATGCATTGCCTTCCGTATTCAGATTACGGTCTACAAACAAAGTATCTGCGGCGCCTGGTGTCAGGTTGGTATTGATTGTAGCTACGAGGGTAGAAGGAGTTCCGTTCTGTCCCACACCCCGGTAAAGCCTGTACTGGGCAGGAAGGCCCGACTTCGCTACCGGACGGATCCATTTTACGGTGATAACACCCTTGGTCGCGCTGGTGGAATCTACGGTTACATTAGTGATCACAGGCATGACCAGCGGCAGGTTCAGGCAAAATTCGTCAGAAGCGACACTTTCACCACCGCCAACCAGGCTGCCCGGCTCATTGATGTTTGTACCGGGGCGTGGGAATTCCACTACCAGACGGTAGCTGTAAGAAACGCCGGATTGAAGCCCGGTACCATTGTTATTGTCAAGGTAAGAAGTCTGATTTACATCCACACGCCCCACCTCGGTATAACCGGAACTTGGGTCAAGGCCTGTAATACAAACATCTTCGGGTATATCCGTACATCCTACCTTGCGGTAAACCACAATTTTGGCACCTGCAATCTGACATTTATAACTGTCCCAGGTAAGACGGTACGCCACACCGGCCGGGTCAGTAGCCGCTACGGCCCGCAATCCGGTTGCCTTGGGTCCGTATACCCGGATACTCAGCGTTGTCATGTCCACCAGTTTACGGAAAAGAGACGCATTAGGCACGCCGGGCCCGGCTGCATCTTCCACTTTAAACAGCACATCATAAGGTTCGAGCCGAATGTGGTTACAGGATGTCTGCCATATAAACTGCCCGTTTACAGAACCCTGGGCGCCCTGGTTTGCTACATTAAAGGAAGCCAACGCAGGAGAGATCAGTGTGCTCTGGTAAACACCACCGGTTGAGGTAAGCGTTAGCTTGTCGCCATTTTTGTCCGTAGCCGTAACGCGCTGGTTGATCAGGGTGCCGGCCTCGACGCAGATATCAGGTATAGGTTGAATCAGGGGCCGGTCGTTCCTCGCATCTTCCACAATAATCTGCATATCCCGCACAATTTCTCCGATCAGTACGCCATCTCGCCATTCTTCAACAATGAACGCCACGTTATAATAACCCTTTGTGACGGGAGCATCCCAGATGAGGTCGCCGGTCAGCTTGTCCATCCTGAACGTAGCGGGAGAAGCACCCGTTTCCGTTTGGCCGGGCGTGCCGATCTGATTGGGATCCACATACTGAAGGTTGATACCTGCGCCATTCACGCCGCTCCGCTGAGGGATAAAGAGGCGGTACGCAAGACTGTCTCCGTCCGCGTCAAAAGCATTGGGATTATGGATGTAGCGCTGGCCTACGGCGGCAAGATCTATCGGGGCATTCAGGAGTACCGGTGTCTGGTTCAGGCCAAGGGTAGAGTTGATTTCCAGAATGGTACTGACGTAAAAGTTCAGGTTTTGCGTGGGCGGGGGACCAATGTTCAGGATCCCGTTATTCCGGTTATCCTCTTCAAAGGAAATGCGGTATTTACCCGTAGAAGGAAATGTATAATTGATGATGTAGGTATTCTGGGTGGTATTGTTGCCGATGTTGGGAAAAGGCAGCTGCCGGGGAGCTTCAATGATGTCGGGAATACCGCTGGACCTTACGTTTCCAATCGTAAAGAATACCTTGGTTTGCGCTTCCGACGCACCCGGGCCATTTTGGATGTCAAAATAGGCAGTCAGCTTGATCTCGTAGGTGGGAGAGGTAAGCGAGATCCTGCGTGCGGTGATTTCCCCGGCACGAATGTGCGTGGCCCTGGCTTCAAACCCGGCACCCAGTAAAATCAGGAAAAAGAATAATAGAAAAGGTAAAACAGAGCGCATATATATCCGTGTAGAGCTAAAACCAGACAGGGCTGAATGAAGTAAATCAGCTTTTTTCAACCACTTAAATCAACGAAAATTTAGGTAAAAATGTGTGTACCGGCATTGATTATGTATGATTTTGTAAACATACATAACAACTCCGGAAATACAGGCCGACTTCTGCCTGGTCCCGGAACTACCTGCGGGTATACTTATGTTTTCAATACAGCAACAAATCTCCCGCATACTTCCTTACTGATCTCCAGATTCTGATATGCTTTGCTGGCAGGCCGGGACTCGTCCGGGTTTCTAAAAGTGTGGAAATCAGATGTAGAAGAAACCGTGTGGAATGCCTATTGCAGGGAATAGGACTAATTCTTAATAATGATTATAAATAAAAGCGCAGGCAGCAAAAATGAATTGTATTTTTTGCCTCGCTTACGTTTGTGATATACCTTTGAAAGGTTCTAATATACCTCATTTTTTTGCACTAAAACGATTTGTGTTTGTTATGTCGTGGTTTTCACAAACGTTAACGAGCTCCATCGGAAAGAAGCTTCTGATGGCTCTTACCGGGATTTTCCTAATAACTTTTCTGGTGATTCATGCCACCATCAATGCCATGATCTTCTACAATGACGGGGGCGAAACGTTCTCTCACTGGGGGCATTTTATGGGCACCAACCCGATCATCCGTACGCTTGAAATCGTGCTGATTGCGGGCTTCCTGCTTCACATTGTGGATGGTCTGATCCTCTGGAAAAATAATACCGAAGCCAGGCCTGTGAAGTATGCGGTAAGCAACCCGTCAGCCAACAGTACCTGGTACTCGCGCAGCATGGGACTGCTCGGAACGCTGCTGCTGATCTTTCTGGTGGTACATACTGCCCAGTTCTGGATTCCTAACCGTTCCAACCAGTTTGCTACCGGCGAGGAGCTGAACCTGTACCAGATGATGCTGTCTACTTTTAAAAATGAGTGGGTTGTGCTGATCTACGTGCTGGGTTGTGCCTCCCTTTTCTGGCACTTGCTGCATGGTTTTAAAAGTGCATTCCAGACACTGGGCCTGCACCACATCAAGTACAATGGTTTTATTTCTTTTCTCGGGACTGCATTCTCGGTTGTCGTATCGATCCTGTTTGCATTAATGCCGATTGCGATTTACCTGGGCTGGGTAGACTAACCTTGTCCTCGTTTTACATTTTTCATTCCAATTCCGATTAAATCAATCATATATGGCAACTTCATCTCGTCTGGATGCCAGAATACCGCAGGGGTCGATAGAATCTAAATGGAGCAGGTACAGATCTTCTGTTCCTCTTGTCAACCCTGCCAATAAGCGTAACATTGAGATTATAGTAATAGGTACCGGTCTTGCAGGTGCTTCGGCTGCGGCAACGCTGGCTGAGCTGGGATATAAAGTCAAGGCTTTCTGCTTCCAGGATTCTCCGCGCCGCGCGCACTCGATTGCTGCCCAGGGCGGGATCAATGCAGCGAAAAACTACCAGAATGACGGAGACTCCGTTTACCGTCTTTTTTATGACACAATAAAAGGAGGTGACTACCGTGCGCGGGAGGCTAATGTTCACCGGCTGGCCGAAGTATCGGGTAGCATTATTGACCAGTGCGTAGCTGCCGGGGTTCCTTTTGCAAGGGAGTACGGCGGGTTGCTATCCAACCGCTCTTTTGGTGGTACGCAGGTTCAGCGTACATTTTACGCAGCCGGCCAAACCGGGCAGCAATTGCTGCTGGGTGCATATTCAGGCTTGCAGCGGCAGGTAGGTATGGGTACGGTTAAAATGTACAACCGCCACGAGATGCACGATATTGTCATGATTGACGGTAAATGCCGCGGTATCATAGCCCGTAACCTTATTACCGGTGAAATTGAGCGCCATGCCGCGCACGCTGTACTGCTTTGTTCAGGCGGCTATGGTAACGTATTTTACTTGTCAACCAATGCCATGGGCAGCAACGTTACGGCTGCCTGGAAAGCACATAAAAAGGGAGCTTTCTTTGGAAATCCCTGCTTTACACAAATTCACCCAACCTGTATTCCGGTTTCGGGTGAGCACCAGTCTAAGCTGACCCTGATGTCGGAATCGCTCCGTAATGACGGACGCATCTGGGTACCAAAAGCACAGAATGACAATCGTCCAGGTAACGAAATTCCTGAAGAGGAACGTGACTATTACCTGGAACGCCGCTACCCTGCATTCGGTAACCTGGTTCCACGCGATATTGCATCCCGTGCTGCCAAGGAAAGGTGTGATGCAGGATATGGAGTAGGTTCTTCCAAGCTGGCTGTATACCTCGACTTTGCTGCGGCTGTTGAGCGTTACGGAAGAGCGGAAGCCAACAAAAACAATGTTCACAATCCACTGGATGCGGACATTATCACATGGGGTAAGGCGGTTGTAAAGGAGAAATACGGTAACCTGTTTGATATGTACAAGCAGATCACCGGCGAAGATCCTTACGAAGTTCCGATGCGTATTTATCCGGCGGTACACTATACCATGGGAGGACTTTGGGTTGATTATAACCTGATGACCACGGTACCGGGACTGTATGCATTGGGCGAAGCCAACTTCTCCGATCATGGTGCAAACCGCCTGGGGGCATCAGCCCTGATGCAGGGACTGGCCGACGGGTATTTTGTAATCCCTTATACCATTGGATCCTACCTCGCCAGCGAAATCCGCACAGGTAAAATATCGACCGATCACGAAGCTTTTGTTAAAACAGAAAGTGAAGTGAAAGCGAGGATCAACAAGCTGCTGACCATCAATGGCAATATATCTCCCGAGGTATTCCATCGCCGGTTAGGCAAAATCATGTGGGAGAAATGCGGGATGGCCAGGAATGAAGCCGGTTTGAAAGAAGCTATTGAGGAAATACGTGCACTTCGGAGAGAGTTCTGGACAAATGTAAAGGTGATGGGAGGCGAACATGAGTTTAACCCTGAGCTGGACAAAGCGAACCGCGTAGCCGACTTTATTGAGCTGGGAGAGCTGATGTGTATGGATGCGCTTGACAGAAATGAATCCTGCGGAGGACACTTCCGCGAGGAATACCAGACCGAAGAAGGCGAAGCAATGCGTGACGACGAAAATTATATGTACGTTTCGGCATGGGAATATAAAGGTGATGAAAACTGGGAACTTCATAAGGAAGAGCTCGTTTATGAAAACATCAAGATTGCTCAAAGGAGCTACAAGTAAAACACTGCCGGTAAAGGCGGTGAAAGTGAAAGACCGGTTAACTGTTTAACCATTAAAAGCAAGAACAATGAGTGCTGGGAATATGCATATTAACCTTAAAGTGTGGAGGCAAAAAAATAAGACTTCACAGGGAGCTTTTGAGGATTACAGCCTTGACGGTGTGTCGCCAGACATGTCGTTCCTCGAAATGTTCGACGTATTGAATGAAAAACTGATTGTAGAAGGAAAGGATCCGGTAGCATTTGACCACGATTGCCGTGAAGGTATCTGCGGTATGTGCTCCATGTATATCAACGGACGTCCGCACGGGCCACTGAAAGGAGTTACTACCTGCCAGCTGCATATGCGCTCGTTCAACGATGGCGATACGATTGTGGTGGAACCATGGCGTGCACAGGCATTTCCGGTCCTTAAAGATCTCGTTACCGATCGTGACGCTTTTGACCGTGTGATTGCGGCGGGTGGATTTGTTTCGGTAAATACAGGAAACGCACAGGATGCGAATGCCTTGCCGATACCTAAAGAAGCTGCTGACGACGCATTTTCAGCGGCTGCATGTATCGCCTGCGGTGCGTGTGTGGCTGCCTGCAAAAATGCCTCTGCTATGCTTTTTGTATCTGCGAAGATTTCGCAGCTTGCATTGCTGCCGCAGGGACAGGCTGAGCGCAGCATTCGTGCCGAAAAGATGGTTGCTCAAATGGATGCTGAAGGTTTCGGTGCATGTACCAATACGGGTGCCTGCTCGGCAGAATGCCCCAAAGAGATCGGACAGGTAAATATTGCCCGTCTCAACCGCGAATATATTGGTGCCAAGTTTTCATCTTCGGCAGTATAAAGAGCATTGTTTTAAATGTTATAAAACGAAAAAAGACGGCCATGGCCGTCTTTTTTTATTGCTGTTATAGCTGAACCTATTCTTTCTTGGCAGAGTCAGAAGGAGCAGGCTTTCCTTTTTCCTTGTATTCCTTGTTAAGTCCGTCCAGGATTTTCTGGGTCACATCCAGTGATGGGTTGGCAAACAGGATACCGCCTCCAAGAGAATAGCCAAGTACATATTCAAAGCCGTTTTCCTTGTTGTACCGCTCGATATAAGCACGGATATTTTTGTAAAGCTCCTCATTCTTTTTGGCTTCCTCCTGTCCCAACGCCTGTGCGGACTGGTCACGGTAAGCTACCAGGTCCTGCTGTTTTTTCATCAGCTGCGCCTCTGTGGAGCGAGCCTGCTCAGGAGTCATTGTTTGTGCTTTTTGCTGAAAGAAAGCTACCTCATTCTGCAATGAACGGCCTTTTGTGGTCAGTTCGTTTTCCAGCTGGAAGTTCTTGTTTTCGAGTTCTTTTTTAGTGTCTTTGAAAAACTCATAGTTTTTCAGGAGAGAGTCGACCTGAACATAAACCGTACGCCGGCCCGCTACGACGCTGCCATCTGCTGCTGCTCCCGAGTCTGTAGAGGGTTTGCCTGAAAAGTGCAGGAAAAATAACACCGCCACTGCAAGCGTAAGCACGATGTTCCAAATCAACGAAGTATTATTGTTCACGTTTTGTAAGGTTTATTGTTTTTGAACGAGCCGCAAAGATAATGATTTGTGTTTAAGTACCATGGATATAGCGTGCCTCTCAAAGCTCGGGCGTCACGGGTGTTTTTTCAAAAATACGCCGGACCAGATACCCCGATAATCCTGCAAACCCTGCCACCAGGCCTCCCAGCAAAACAGTTACCACGAGCATAAGCCAGCCATTTGGAAGAAAGAAAGTACGCGCAATGCGGTCGGACATAGCCCCATTTGAAACATAATGCAGGTAAAATCCGTAAGCACCCCACACAAGGCCGATCGCCAGAAAGCTACCCCAGAAAGCATTTCCGCCCACTCGGGGCAATGCAAGCTGAACAACAAACGGAACAACGGCGATCACCCACCAGGGCAGGAATACCTGGGCTGCCGCTGAGATAAGCACCATAAGAAGGAACTTCATGAATCTTTGTGTTTTTTCAATGAAAGCGAATAAAGCATGCGGGGATTTTGCTGGCCTGCGGATGTGAGAAAAACCAGTTCATTTAACTCCCCGGCTTCCCATTTCGGCAACAGGTTCAGGTAAAACGGACTACCCGGGTTGCCTGACTGGCCTCCCGGATAAATGCCGAAAGCTCTGGGCTGCCTGCCCAATTCCACAACCATGCGCCACGACGGACCTTTCCGCTGGGTAGTAGCATTGACGATTCCGCTGCCGCCACCCGATATAACCGGAGGAGCGTTGAATGCTGCAAGGCTCCGGCTCAAATGCCTGATCTCGGTGTTTTTGACCTGGCCCCACTGCCAGGCCTGGCTCATAGGCCCGTGCTTTTTTGCAAGGCTGTCGAGCGCAGCTTTGAAAGTGCCTGCTACGATGTCTTCCCGGGTTTCCTTTCCGGGAGTACTTTTATCATCAAACCAATGCAGCCCGGGCTCATGCAGGATCAGGTAAGTGGTGCGGTCGCGGGTGGGTATTTCCATTCCCCCCTCCAAATCGTCAGCCCAGATAGCCTGCCGCAGCAAGGGCATCCATTCTTCAAAAATAGATGCAGGTACAGAGCCGGCAGAATTCTCTAAATTCCAATTACTCAGCAAAATCCTAGCTGCACGCTGCGTGACATTCAGCTTTGTTTGTTCTACAATGGGCAGTAAAGTCGGCAGCAAGGTTCTCGCAAGGATATTCAGGTTATCGTTCTGCAACATGCGCAGGCTGTCGGCCGTAGCGCCCGACATGCTTTGCAGGCGTTCGTTGATGCGGATTGCCCGCTCCGAAGGTGCAAAAACCCAGTTGATATAATAAGGATAGGTAGGATCAGTGGACGACTGATTGGCACTGCTTACAAACCCACGCGCCGGATTTCTGATAAATGGATTTTGCTCAGCCGGTATCCAGCCCTGCCAGTCTTCATCTGCATTGGATCCATCGAGGATAAATTTACCCTGATCTTTATATTTCAAAGGCAGTTTTCCATTGACCGTGATAGCAATGTTTTTGCTGTTATCTGCAAAAGCAAAATTTTGCGCAGGACCTACATAGCTTGTCAATGCCTTGCGGTAATCATCGTAGTTGGCGGAGCGGTTCAGGTCATAAAATGTCATGAGGCTGTTGCCGGGCTCATGCCCAATCCATTTGACGGCCAGATTTGGAAAGGGTTCCGTATGGTCAGAGTCTGTAACCGGACCATGATGCGTGTAGACAATCTGCTCCTTTACCGGCGCTCTGCCTTTTACAAATATCGTCTCTTCGCGTACGCTGGTCGCTTTCCACTGGTGATCATGCCAGTATACCTTTCTGTCAGCATCCTTGAAATTTATTTTATACAAATCGAAAACATCCGCATCCGTATTGGTGACGCCCCAGGCTACACGCTCATTAAACCCGATAACAATTCCCGGAACTCCCGGCAATGCCACACCATATACATTCAGTCCGGGCGCATGCAGCTGCGCCTGATACCATATGGAAGGTAGCGAAAGGTCGAGATGAGGATCATTGGCCAGGATAGGATAGCCGGTTGCAGATTTTTCGGCACTCACTGCCCAGTTGTTGCTTCCGATACCTTCCGGCTTTTTGTCCGGGGCGGCTAATGCATTGGCAGGATGAAAAGTGTGACGTCCGCCTCTTTGTGTACGTGCCGCTACCGGTTCGAGCACGGGCAGCGGTTCAAAGTTCCATGGCGTACCTGCCGGAATTACCGGGCTCTCCTGCACCATCGGGTAATCGGGGAAAAGATTGGCAGTAATATCAGCACCGAAATGATTCAGGACGTGTGTCATCGCAAGATCATTGGAGCGGCCGGCCAGGTTCAGCGTCATTTGTTCCAGCATATACATGGTATTTACCGGCTTCCAGAGTTCCGGCTTGTACCCCAGCAGCTTGAATTCAATCGGGTAATCCTTGGGTGCAAGCTGGCGGATGTATGCATTAATGCCGGCAGTATACCCCAGCAATGCTTCCCGTGAGCGCGGGTCCAGCATGGCAGCCCGTATATTTTCTTCCGCCCCGTAAGTCATCCCGAGTCTCCGGCTCTGCAGATCCATGGTCAGGGTGCGCTCGCCCAATATTTCCGAAAGCCTGCCGCTGGCTGCACGGGTTTGAAGGTCCATTTGCCATAAGCGGTCCCGGGCCGTGACATACCCCTGGGCAAAGTACAGGTCGAAGTTGTTTTTAGCAAAAATGTGGGGTACGCCGGTGTCATCATAGCGGATAATCACTTCATCATGCAGGCTGTCGGCATGCACGAGGCGCTCGTCTCCGGTCACAGCAGCCTTTTCACCATTTTGCCAAAATCCCGTAAACGGAGAAAGAAAAGGCCCCAGCGCAGGAGCAGGGGCCAGCGGATTATCAAGAATGTAAACGAGCCCAAGCGTGATAGCCAGACTGAAAATTACTTTTACGAACTTCATGCAGCGGGGTGTAACTATAACATGAAAGTAAGCCGCTGCTATGAAACTACTTGCACAATGGCCTCAACAAGGCCCAGATCGCTGTACATAACCGAACGTTCGTCGGGTACGCCGCCGGCCATGGATATGCCTTCGGGAAAAAACTTCTGCCTGCCGGGCCGGAAAGCCTTTGCTGTAAGATGCAATGCATGTACGCCTGCCTCCGCAAGCCTGGCTGCATTGTGGTGGCTTACACCTCCTCCTGCCATAATTTCAATCTTTGAGCCGGCTTCCCTGGCGAGCTGGCTCAGGAGTTCAATACCTTCCTCGGCCGTGGCTTTCTGGCCGGAAGTCAGGATACGTTCCGCTCCGGTCGCAATCACGGCTTTGAGGGCTTTTACGGGATCGGGTGTCAGGTCAAATGCGCGGTGAAAGGTTACTTTCAAGGGTGCAGCATAGTCAACCAGTGCTTTGGTGCGGCTGATATCAACCTGACCGTCGGCATTGAGAATGCCCAGTACAACACCGTCTGCGCCCAGCTTTTTAGCAAGGTCAATGTCTTTGCGCATGATCTCTTCCTCAAAAACATCGTAAACAAAGTCACCGCCCCTGGGCCGGATCATGACAAAAAGTGAAATGTCTACATGTTTCCGGACAATCTCGATCAGGCCGGCACTGGGTGTGGTACCTCCTTCGCCAAGCCCGCTGCAAAGCTCTATCCGTCCGGCGCCGCCTGCCTGGGCATTGATGCACGATTCGAGAGAGTAGGCACAAACTTCAATGGTCATGTTTCATGAATTTGGTAAGTAGCTGGCAAATTACGAAAAAGGGAGGAAGGAGGAAGGGGAGTAAAGGTTAGTTGAGAGCATCTCCGCTGAAACTTTACTGGCTGAATAATATGCTAAGTTCTTGATAAACAATCGGTTTTATTGAGAGCAAAAATATTATCGGATCAAACGCAATTATTTTTCGATTTTTTGGCTTTAAGCTTTTAAAAGATATCAATTTTTCTACTTTTGCAGAAAGTAAGTAACTATTAATTAATAGGCGAAACAATATTATGTACTGGACTCTCGAACTTGCGTCATACCTTGAAGATGCTCCCTGGCCAGCTACTAAAGACGAGCTAATTGACTTTGCAATCAGAACAGGAGCTCCTTTAGAAGTAGTTGAAAACCTCCAGGAGCTGGAAGATGACGGTCAGCCTTATGAAAGCATAGAGGAGATTTGGCCCGATTATCCTACAAAAGATGATTTCTTTTTCAATGAAGATGAATATTAATGGAAGCGGCACTCAAAAGGTGCCGCTTTTTTAGTGTCTTAAAAATTCCATTTTAAAGTCTGTATCGCCTGGCAATATTTTTTAAAGGAGTAAAAAGGAATGTAATTCTTTAGCGTTATCTTAGAGGATAGCGAAGAAGTTGCCAAAGTACTATCATTATATTTCAGGTATTTATCCGCTCCAGCTGATGGAACTTCGACTGTTAAAAGAGTTGGTAAAGAAAGGAGAGGGTGAGCATGTGGAGTTCAAACTGAAGTCCAGTCACCCCGAGAAGATTGTCCGCGAGCTGGTTGCATTTGCCAATACAGGAGGCGGCAGGTTGTTTGTCGGAGTTGGAGATGACAGGACGATCAAGGGCCTCAAAGATGCAGACGAGGATGACTACGCACTTACCAAGGCCATCGACAAGTATATTTTTCCCAAATTAAGCTACAAAAAGGAGCGTGTTGCCGTGAGTCCCGACCGGGATGTGCTGGTATTAACCGTACCACGCAGTGTGGATAAACCTCACTATGTTACAGATGAGCTTGGTGCCCGTCAGGCTTACATCCGGGTTGACGATAAATCCATTCAGGCCAGCCGCGAAATGAAAGAAATCATGCGCCGTGGCCGTGGAGAGCGGGATATCCGCTTTCAGTATGGTGAAAAGGAGGAACTGCTGATGAAGCTGCTCGGCGAAAAAGAGTCTATTACTGTTGACCTCTTTGCGGCATTTGCCGGAATTCCCCGCAAAATCGCTTCCAATACACTTGTAGTGATGGTACTTGCACGCGTGCTGGAAGTGCACCCTCACGAAATACTCGACAAGTTTACCATGTCAATGGCGTACCAGTCCAACTAGCTGCTGCCAGTAGTAACAGGTTCGCCATTGTTCCATGCAGGATCAGAACGGAAGATCGTCGGACTCGTCCTCAGTGAAAGTAGTAACCGACGGGAACCCGCCTCCGGTTGCACCAGCAGCCTGACCTGAGTTGCCTGTGCTGGCTGCACTGCCGGCTTTCTCAACTTTCCATGCTTTTACTTCGGTGTACCAGCGCGAATTGTACTCGCGGCTTTCAATGTCGATAGATGCCGTCACGGAGTCATTTATGCGCAAACCCGCCTGGTCAATGCGATCGCCCCAGAGCGATATACACACTTTCTTAGGGTATTGGGAAGGGATTTCCAGAATAAACTCCTGCTTGCGCCAATTGCCGTTTTTGCCTTGTCCATTCACTTCGGGCAGCAATGCGATTACTGTTCCTGTCAATTCCATTGGTAATGCTAAGTTATGTTGAAAGGTATATTGCAGAGGTCAAAAGTAAGGTTTTGAGTGCGTGTTTGCAAAATCAAACTAGCCTATTGCCTGTGCCAGGTCAGTAATAATGTCATCTATATCTTCCACCCCCACACTCAGTCTTATTAGTGTATCCTTGACACCCATTTTCAACCGTTCTTCCGGTGGAAAGCTGGCGTGCGACATGGTGGCCGGGTGTGCGCACAAGGACTCTACACCGCCCAGCGACTCGGCCAGTGCAAACAATTTAAAACGTTCAAATACCCGCACTGCATCGTCGTAGACATCACCTTTGAGTTCAAACGACAGCATACCCCCGAATCCGCGCATCTGCTTGCGCGCCAGTTCATGCTGCGGATGAGCAGCCAGACCAGGATAGTAAACAGCCCCGACTTTCGGGTTTTCAGTAAGCCATTGTGCAACCACGGCTGCGTTTTCGCAATGCCGCTGCATGCGGAGATGAAGCGTTTTTAATCCCCGCAGCACCAGAAAACAATCCTGCGGCCCCGGTACGGCTCCGGCAGTGTTCTGGATAAAAGAGAGAGTCTCTGACAATCCTTCATCCCTGACAATCAATGCACCCATAATTACATCCGAATGCCCGCCCAGGTATTTGGTAACCGAGTGCATAACAATATCCGCACCGAGGTCGAGAGGATTCTGGAGATAGGGTGATGCAAAGGTGTTATCCACGGCTACTTGTACTCCCTTGCTTTTGCAGATGGTCGTGATTTGCCCGATATCTGTAATTTTCAGTAATGGATTGGTCGGGGTTTCAATCCATACGAGCTTCGTTTTTTCAGTAATCAGTTCGTGCAGGATGCGCGGCTCACTCAGATCAGCAAACCGGAAAATGAGGCCGGCGGGCTCGTACAGTTTTTTCATGATCCGGTAAGTACCTCCGTAAAGGTCACTGCTGACGATGATCTCGTCACCCGGCCTGTACATCTTCAGCACAGCATCAGTCGCTGCCTGCCCGGATGCGAAGCAGATTCCCGCAGTTCCGTTTTCAAGCGAGGCCAGTGCTTCCTGCAAAGCGGTACGCGTAGGATTGTGCGAGCGGGAATAGGTATAGCCCTTGTGCTTGCCCGGACTTTCGAGTGCGTAGGTGGAGGTCTGGTAAATCGGCGTCATAATGGCGGAGGTAGCCGGATCCGGCTGTACCCCTGCATGTATTGCTTTCGTTCCGAACTTCATTCTTATCCTATTTATATGAATCACTGCTTAGCCCCGCCGGCATGGCAGGATCAGTGAAAAGAGATGCGATAAAGGTAAGATTAGGAAAAACCTTTTAGCGAAACAAAGAGTTATAAAACAAAGCGGAGTAGCAGCATTCAAAAAATAAAAGTGGAAAAACCCGCACATAAAAAGTTCTCAGTACCCGTGGTTATCAGTCTGCTGTTGACCATCATTCCGCTTGTCACTACCTCACTGATTACGGCCTGGGCGATCGGGCACGAGAGCTTGCTGCGCACGTGGTCGCTTCAAACCTGGATTATGGTGTCAGTCATGCTGACCATCACATCCTCAGTGGCGCTCACGCCGCCTACTTTCCTGGCATTGGTATACGGGTATTTTCTGGGCTGGATCGCCATGCCGCTGCTGTTCGGACTTAATCTGGGCGCAATTGCATTGATCTATATTACGGCCAATTTCTTCCATGCTGCCTCCGTGCGCGACTCACTGGTGCGGATTTATCCGCAGGTAAGTGGCCTGTTGCGCAGGTTTTATCAGAATGAGCTGCGGGTGATCTTTTTTGCCAAACTTTCGCCTGTATTGCCATTTACGATTACAAACCTGTTTTTTGCTGTGGCAGGTGCACGTTTGAAGCAGGTACTTGTAGGCGGAATGCTGGGGATGGTACCGCGCACAGTGCTGGCGGTTTGGGCCGGTCGTGAGGCCCGTGATATCCGCTACCTGCTCGAACATCCCAATGAAGGTCTTTGGACCAAAGTAATCCTTATTCTTCTCATCGCTGTATCTACCCTCGGCATGGGGTACCTTTTCAAAGACCGCAGGCCAGCATAGCGGGTATCAAAGTGGGCCATGCTAAGATTGTATAATATTAGGGTATAAATACATACTGAATCATGTACATTTTCCTCTTTCTTTGCGGTATAATGATACTAGCCGGAAAAGTACAATGAAATCCTTGCCTTTTGTTGACCTTCTGATCGTATTGGCATACCTGGCAGGGATGGTAGCCGTAGGTATTTATTTTTCAAGAAAAAACACCAGTGCCGACCAGTTTACCACTGCTTCGGGCAAAATTCCGGGCTGGGCAATCGGCATATCCATTTACGCAACTTTCCTGAGCAGCAACACCTTTCTCGGGGTACCGGGCAAAGCATTCGGCAGCAACTGGAATTCGTTCGTATTCAGCCTTTCCATGCCGCTGGCCGCGTGGATTGCGACGAAGTACTTTATTCCGTTTTATAGAAGCACAGGCGAAGTATCCGCCTACACGCACCTGGAACACCGATTTGGCGGTTGGGCCCGGACTTACGCCGTAGTTTGTTTCCTGCTTACCCAGCTGGCCCGCATGGGCTCCATATTCTTTGGCATTGCATTGAGTCTGCAGGCGCTCACCGGTTTTCCTATGTCTGCGATCATGATTGTCACCGGCATCTGCATTGTATTGTATACCGTGCTGGGAGGAATGGAAGCCGTGATATGGACGGAAGTTGCTCAGGGTGTGATCAAAACGCTTGGCGCTGTCATCATTCTTTATCTTGTGATTGCAGGTACCAATGGAGGAGTAAGCCGAATTATGGAGGTAGGCCAATCTGCTGATAAATTCAGTCTTGGCACATTTAAGCCTGATTTTACACAATCCTCCTTCTGGGTAGTGCTGCTGTACGGCTTTTTTATGAACCTCAATAATTTTGGAATGGACCAGAATTATGTACAGCGATACCATACTACTTCCTCCGTGAAGGAGGCAGCCCGGTCGGTATGGTTGTGCGTGTATCTGTACCTGCCTGTGTCACTGCTCTTTTTTTTCCTGGGAAGTTGTTTGTTTGCCTACTATGAAGCCAATCCGGAGTTGCTGAATGTGGTTAAGATGCAGGTTGCGGCCGAAAGGCTGTCGGGCGGCTCGCCGGATGCGGTGGCCAGGTTGATGACTACGCTTACGCCTTCAGACTATGGTGACAAGGTTATGCCGCATTTTATGGTAACCAAAGTTCCTGCTGGTCTCCTAGGCCTGATCATTGCAGCGATTATGTCCGCCGCGATGAGTACGATCAGCTCGGGAATGAATGCATCTGCAACCGTTTTTTCAGTCGATATTTATCAAAAGTACATTCGTCCTGACCTTGATTCGCGTACGGCACTACGTGTTCTGTATGTAGCAACTACTGTCTTTGGACTACTGGGAATGATTACGGGCATTGCCATGATCGGTGTCAAAAGTGTGCTTGATGTGTGGTGGATGCTTTCGGGCATTTTTGCCGGCGGAATGCTGGGGCTGTTTTTGCTTGGAATTATTTCAAAAAGTACAAAGAATGCAGAGGCACTTACAGCCACGCTGCTGGGAATTGCTATTATCATCTGGATGACTTTTTCCACCAGTCTGCCCGACCGGTACAGCTTTATCCGGAACCCGCTACATCAAAACATGATCATGGTCGTAAGTACGCTCTCGATTTTCCTGACGGGCATTGTACTGACCCGGCTTAAACGCAGGCCCGCCCGCCATACTGACGTGGTAGTCGACAGCCACTAAATACCGAATACCTGTTTTCAATCGGTTACGATCGCATACTCAAACCCAATTAATATGAAAGCTGATTTCATTCCGGCTTTGTCACTGCCCAAAGGATTTATCCCTGTCATGCTCACGCCCTTTCAGGACAATGGAGCTATTGACTACGACGGGCTGCGCGCATTGACAGACCTGTATATCGCAGCCGGGGCAGCCGGCTTGTTCGCCAATTGTCTATCCAGCGAAATGTATGAGCTTACGGAGCAGGAGCGACTTGACGTGACCAGTACGGTTGTGGAGCAGGCCGCCGGGCGGGTGCCAGTAGTAGCAACCGGTACATTCCCGGGCACGGTGGAAGAGCAGGCAGACTTTGTAAAACGTATATATAATACCGGTGTACAGGCAGTGATTGTAATTTCAGGCTTGATGGCCCGGGAAGATGAGCCGGAAGAAGTTTTTATACAAAACATGCAGAAGCTCCTGGAACTTACAGATCAGATTCCACTCGGGCTGTATGAATGTCCGGCACCTTATAAAAGGCTGATCAATAGCGCACAGCTTGCAAAGTTGCTCGGCACCGGAAGGCTGATTTACCTGAAAGATACCTGTCTGGACATTGAAGAAGTACGCCGCCGGATCAAAGTGGCCGATGGTTATCATTTTGGCTTGTATGATGCTTACATGGAGCATGCCGCCGAGTCGCTCTCGGCAGGTGCGGCAGGACTTTCGTGCATTCAGGGAAACATTTATCCCGAGCTCATCGTGTGGCTTTGCAGGCATTACAACGATCCGGGCAGGCAGGACGATGTGGCACGCGTGCAGCAATTTTTCACGGATTCAATGCAACTTGTGCATACAGCATATCCCACGATCGCCAAATACAGTCTGCAAAAAAGAGGCTTTCCCATTTCAACCTACACCCGCCGGGAAGTGGAACCACTCACGCCGGAGCTGAAAGGGAAAATGGATGTGTTGCTGGAAGAGGTTGATCAGTTGCAGGCAGAGCTGGGTATTTCAGGGATTTTCAATAAAAGTGCAGCCCATTCCTCATCATCTTTTCAGATCTGAAATGACAAAAAATATGACAGCGCTACCTGACAGACAGATGATCAGCAAAGTATCTCAGGGTGATGAGGTGGCATTTGGGCAGCTTTGCGCATACTTCCGTGATCCGGCTTTCCGGCTTTGTTCTGATGTGCTCAAAGATGAAGCTGCTGCGCAAGGCATTATCACGGATGTTTTTGCGGGAATATGGGCAGACAGGCTGAGGCTCCTGCAGGAGGAAAATTTTCAGGCTTACCTGTTTGTAAAATTGCGTAACCAGCTTTTTCACCAAATGGCCGGGTACGCAGGCGCTGATTCAAGGGAAAAATATATGCAGAAAATGCTTGCGATGGGCAGGCACGAAGATTAAGATTTCAGGGATATCAAATTTCCGTGGATATTTGGATAGATCGTTCAAAATTCGTCTTTTATCCAATACAATGCTCCTGCACCCACAAACGGAAAGATGAAACCGCATTTTCACAAAGTCCCCATTCCCTCCCGTACCTCGTTCAGTATTCGTCATGATAAGGATTCGGGATTCGGGACCGTTTGGCATTACCATCCTGAACTTGAACTGCATTACCTTGTTCGCGGAAAAGGAGTGAGGTTTATAGGAGACAATATCAGCAACTTTTCGGATGGTGAGCTGATCCTGCTGGGTGAAAATCTGCCGCATACGTGGCGCGTGGAAGAGGGCATGCCGAATACGGCGATGGAGGCAATTATCATCCATTTTTTGCCAAATTGTTTGGGCAGCGACCTGCTGCACCTGCCCGAAGCCTATCAGATTCCCAAACTGTTTGAACGCGCTAGGCGCGGGCTCCGGATATGGGGCTCAACCCGGGATGAAGTAGTGGCCCTGATGCATGCGGCCGTTCATGCACAAAATCTCGACAGACTTATTGCCCTGCTCTCAATCCTGAAAATACTCGCAGAAACAACCGAGGCCGAAACCATTGCGTCCGGTCATGCATTTTACAAATCCAATGATTCGGAGACTTTGCGGCTGAACAAGGTATATGCCTACACGCTTTCGCACTACAAAAACGACATTACCCTGCAGGACGTGGCGTCCATTGCCAACCTGGGTATTACTTCGTTTTGCCGGTATTTTAAACTGATGACGAAGAAAACGTACAATGACTTCCTGGTAGAGATCAGGATCAGTCATGCGTGCCGGTTCCTGATTGAGGACAAAATGGGAACCGAAGTAATTTGTTACGAGTGCGGTTTCAACAATATTTCCAACTTTTACCGGCATTTCAGAAAAGTTACCGGAATGACCCCCTTGGAGTACAAGCGAAAATACCTCGCCAAAACCGCACCCGACATGATATGAAGGGTTTATTTGTTATGCGTTCTCATCCATTCGTCCATCGAGTACCTTCCTGACCCTACTACGGCAAACATGATCACGAGGATCAATGTCAGTGCCGAGAGCCACAGTTCAGAGTTGAGGTAAGAAAAGCCCGTACGAAAGTTTACAAAGAATACCGCGACGATCAGGATGGGAATCTGAAGCAGAGCCGAGATGCGCGTCAAACATCCCATAGCTATCAGAAAACCTCCGAAAATGTGCGCGAAAGCCACGTAGTGTACTGCGGTAACCGTCCAGAGATGCAGATCAAGACCTGTAATCATATGAGACAGGCGGGCGGTATCACTGATGAAGCTGATACCTTTCGAAAAAAGAAAAATCCCGAGTGCAATACGAACAAAATCCATCCAGGCAGGATGGTGCGTATCACCCCAATGCTCGATTTGATCCATCATGTTCATAGCTTATGAAGTTTAATGGTGTTCAGAAAGATAATGCATTTACAGGATCATGTCAAGAAAAAGTTTGTCTATTTCAAGAAAGAACAAAACTTATTTTCCGATAAGTGATGTATGCTTCGTATCACTCATGCGGAAGTAAACGATCAGGGAGACAAAAATACAGGCAGTCACATACCAGTAGTAGTAGCTTTCATGCCCGGCGTTTTTTGCCCAAAGTGCAAGGTACTCGGCAGTACCGCCAAAAATGGCGACTGTCAGCGAGTAGGGCAGCCCCACACCGAGTGCACGGACTTCTACCGGGAAAAGTTCAGCTTTTACAACTGCATTGATGGAAGTATAACCACTGACAATAATAAGTGCTATCATCAGCAATGCAAATGCAGGCCACATTCCGATAGTATGGCTCAGGGTTGTGAGAAGCGGATAGGTCAGCAAGGTGCCTGTAGCTCCAAAGAAAAGCAGCAGCGGACGCCGGCCGATGCGATCGCTCAATGCACCGTAAAGGGGTTGTAACAGTGCAAAGAGGAATAAGGAACAGAAAGTCAGGAGGGTAGATTGCTCTTTGCTCAGCCCCACTGTATTGACCAGGAACTTTTGCATGTAGGTTGTGTAGGTATAAAACGCAAGTGTTCCGCCGAGCGTAAGGCCTACTACCACCATAATAGCCCCGGGATGTTTGAGCAGTTCGCGCATGGAGCCTTTTTTGCGCCCGTCTTTACTTTCAAATGCCTGTGTTTCGTTCAGGTTTGCGCGCAGGTACAATGCCACCAGCGACAGTATGGCTCCGAACACAAAGGGAATGCGCCAGCCCCAACTGTGCATCTGCTCTTCAGTGAGGAAAAAACTTTGTAAAATCAGTTGTAAGCCAAGTGCAATCAGCTGCCCTCCGATCAGGGTTACGTACTGGAAACTTGAATAAAAACCCCTTCGCTGCTCCGTAGCCACTTCGCTGAGGTAGGTAGCCGACGTGCCGTATTCGCCCCCTACACTCAATCCCTGCAACAAGCGGGCAACCAGTAACAAAACAGGAGCTGCAAGGCCGATATGCTCATAGGAAGGCAGCAAGGCGATTATCAGTGACCCGAAGGACATCAGCAGTACAGAAAGCGTCATGGCTACTTTCCGCCCGCGAGTATCTGCCAGTTTTCCGAACACATAGCCTCCTATGGGCCGCATCAGAAATCCCACGGCAAAAATGCCGGCAGTATTAAGCAGCTGTACGGTTTGGTCGGATTTCGGGAAAAATGATTGGGCAAAATACAATGAAAATGCAGAATACGCATACCAGTCGTACCACTCAACAAGGTTGCCTATGGAACCGCCGATAATTGCTTTCAGGCGCCAGGATTCATTTTCAGGTAAAGGTTCTTGCATATCGGGATCAGGTATCCGACAATTTACTCAATAAAGAGGAAATCCATGAACCGGCTTGCTGCACCAGCTGTGTATGTCCGCTTTTTAGTACGATATGCTGGTGATGCGGCAGCAGCTCGGCGAGTGGTTTTGCTTTTTCCGGCCTCATTAGCCGGTCATATTTTCCTGTGAAAAGGAAGATTTTTACATTGTTCTGAGAGGCAGTTGCATACAGCTTTGAAATGTTGAAATGCAACGGACTGAACGCGATCCATGCGAGATAAACCTGCGTCCGTTTTTCGGGTGAATCAAGCATTTGGAAAGTAAACCGGGCAAGACTTTTGTTGACCAGATCAAATTTTTGAAGCGCTTTAATAACTGTAAAAAATGGCTTAGGATGCGCCATAGTCCACTTGAACAGCATCCGCGGCAATGTCCATCGCGTCGCCAAGCTGTACAGCGGATCTTCAGTTATTCCATCCGGGGCCATCAGATAAACACGGTCAATGCGATCCGGAAAAGCTTCCAGCACCGCCAAAGCAAACCGGCCGCCCATGCTGAAACCGGCTACGTCAAAACGGGCGATTTTTTCTTTTTCGAGAAAGTTGACTACTAACTCTTTTAAGAGGAATTTTGAGATGGTTTGAAATGCAAAATCTGCATTGGCTCCGTGAAAAGGAAGGTCGAAGGCAAAGGTGGAGTAATGTTGCCCGAAGGTTTCAGCGAAGTTTTGATAACAACTTAACCCGGTCTGGCCGATGCCGTGAAAAGCGAGGAGATGTTTCCGGCCGGTGCCGAGTTTGAGATAAGCTAAGCTTTTCGGACTACCACTAGTCATAAGCTTCACGTCTGTGCTTGACGCCACTTACCTCGACAATTTTGATCTGGTCTTCAATAGTGTATAGAATGCGAAAATTTCCAACACGAATGCGATATGAATTTTTGGTGGCAACAAGTTTTTTACAGCCGGAAGGTCGCGGATCAGTAGCTAATGTTCTGATAGTAGTGAATATCTTCTCTGCTGTCGGTGTCTGAAGTTTTTTAATCTCCTTTTGTGCAGTTTTCAAGATTACTATCTGATATTTCTTATTCATTGACTCCCCGCTCTGCCTTAAATTGAGCTACAAAGTCTTCAAAAGGCATTGACTCCTCTCCACGTCTTTCTTCAATAGTTAAAGCGTCGAGAAGGTCTTCTACCATTTCCTGGTGCTCTTCAATATTGATCACAAGATCCGTTTTTTTGCCTTTGTCGTCTGTGATATATCTTATGCCTGTCATAGCTTTTTACTTTTATCAAATCAAAGTCAACTTAGCCTTAACTTTTAGTTAAATGTAACAAAAACCTCCTGCAAGTACTATTTCACTTAGCAGGAGGTTAGGTTAAATTATCATCAGGATTCCATCAGATAAGCCTTGATAAAATCATTGATTTCGCCATTAAGGACGGCATCGGTATTGGAAGTCTGGTGATCGGTGCGGTGATCTTTTACGCGGCGGTCATCGAGGACGTAACTGCGGATCTGTGAACCCCACTCGATTTTCCGTTTGGAAGCTTCCACTTCTGCCCGGGCTGCATTCCGCTTCTCCAGTTCGATCTGGTAGAGGCGCGATTTCAAAAGCCGGATCGCAACTTCCTTGTTCATGAGCTGCGAGCGCTCCTGCTGACAGGCGATAATAATCCCGGAAGGCTTGTGGTGCAGCCGCACGGCGGTTTCTACCTTGTTCACGTTCTGGCCGCCGGCACCTCCCGAGCGGTAAGTGTCCCAGGTGATATCAGCCAGATTGACTTCGATTTCGATATCGTCGGCAACCAGCGGATACACGTACACTGATGTAAATGAAGTATGCCGCCGGGCATTGGAGTCAAAAGGCGAAATGCGCACAAGCCGGTGTACACCGTTCTCGGATTTCAGGTTACCGTAGGCATATTCGCCTTCGATTTCGAGCGTGACGGATTTTACCCCGGCCACATCCCCGTCCTGCAAGTCGACCTGGCGTACCTTGTAGCCATTTTTCTCAGCCCACATGATGTACATCCGCATCAGCATCGAGGCCCAGTCTTGTGACTCGGTACCACCTGCACCTGCATTGATCTCCACTACTGCAGGCAGCTCGTCGCCTTCCTCGCCCATCATTTTCCGGAACTCGATTTCATCCAGTTTGCCGGCGAGCCTGGCGCCTTCCTCATCTACCTCTTCTTCAGTAGCTTCGTCGGCTTCATAAAACTCCCAGATGGTATCCAGGTCGTCGCGCAGCCGCGCCAGTTCTTCGTAACCATTGGTCCAGAACTTCAATCCGCGGATTTCCTTCATTACTTTCTCCGCGCGTACCGAATCATTCCAAAATTCGGGTTGAACAGTTTGCTGTTCGAGGTCTTCTAGCTGTTTCTTTCGGTTAGCGTAGTCAAAGATACCTCCCCAAAGCCTCTACACGGGCCTTCAAGTCTTTCAGTTGTTCTGCTGTCATAGCGAGATGGTTGAAATTAGAGTGGAAAAATGTCATTTGTTGTCAGTGGTAGTCATTTGTTGTATCTAATGACTGCCAGGCGACGTAGCCTTGCCTATTGTTTTAATGTAATTATTGAGCTTCAAGGCAAGGGTGTTACAAAGATTGATTAAATACTCGAAATTCTGTTTGTTGATCAGATTTCGGTTATGCGCTTTGGTAAGCCACGTCTTTGTTTCGTAAAGAGAACCTCTGGAATAAAAGCAAAAGTTCAGATTTTCCTTAAAGTGATATCTGCCGAATCCTTCTGCAATATTGGCACTAATCGAATCAGCCGCCCTAACCAGCTGCTTGCCAAGCGTATCCCTGCTAAACCAACTCCATTCCTGCACCACAATCCAAACCCTTTCAGATAAATCCATACTCATCTGATATATCTGCAGATCTTCAAGTCTCATAGATTGCCTTTTATTATCATAGACGCAGAAACCGTGATAAGTAACAGGTTGTTGATGAATTTCATTGCGACAGAAAACAATCAATGACAACAAGTGACAATCAATGACCATTAATGACCATACATCCCATTATTTATTACCTTTGCCTCAAATTATCCAACTCCATTTGTACAATAAAAATACCGTAAAATGGCTCAGACATATGATGTGATTGTGATTGGGAGCGGACCCGGTGGTTATCCAGCTGCAATCCGTGCTTCCCAATTAGGACTTAAAGTTGCTATTGTTGAAAAGGAAAGTTTAGGTGGAATTTGTCTCAACTGGGGATGTATCCCTACCAAAGCCCTGCTGAAAAGCGCCCAGGTTTTTGAATACATCAAGCACGCAAAAGACTATGGTATCAATGTAGGTGACTCATCTGCTGACTTTACAGGCGTGATCCAGCGCAGCAGGGGCGTTGCCGATACAATGAGCAAAGGTGTGCAGTTCCTGATGAAAAAGAACAAGATCGACGTCATCATGGGGGCCGGCAAAGTTAAAGGCCAGAAAACGGTTGAGGTAACCGATAAAGAAGGAAAGAAAACAGATTACAGTGCAAGCAAAGGCGTAATTATCGCTACCGGAGCCCGTGCGCGCGAATTGCCTAACATCAAGATCGACGGTCAGAAAGTCATTGAGTACCGTAAAGCAATGAGCCTTGAAAAACAGCCTGCTTCACTGCTGGTTGTAGGTTCCGGCGCGATCGGGATGGAATTTGCCTATGTATATGCATCTATGGGCACCAAGGTGACCGTGGTTGAGTTCCTTCCGAACCTTGTTCCTGTAGAAGACGAGGATATCTCGAAAGAAATTGCTAAACAATATAAAAAACTGGGTGTCGAAACGTTCGTCAACTCAACAGTGGAGTCGGTGGATACCAGCGGCAATGGCTGCGTTGTCACGGTAAAAACGCCGGACGGGCAGAAGACTTTTGAAGTGGACGTAGTACTTTCGGCAGCGGGTATTGTTGCCAATCTTGAAAATATCGGTTTGGAAGAGGCAGGTATCAAAACCGACAAAGGTAAAATTACGGTCAATGAGAAGTATGAAACCAGCGTACCGGGTTTTTATGCGATCGGAGACTGTACGCCCGGCCCGGCATTGGCGCACGTGGCTACTGCCGAAGGTATCATCTGTGCCGAAGGCCTTGCAGGTCATAAAACCTCACCGCTTGATTACGGTAACATTCCAGGTTGTACATACTGCCAGCCTGAAATCGCATCGGTTGGTTTTACAGAGAAAAAGGCACGCGAAGCCGGCTACGATATCAAAGTAGGCAAGTTTCCGTTCAAAGCTTCCGGAAAAGCCACGGCTGCCGGCGCAACCGATGGTTTTGTAAAAGTGATTTTCGATGCGAAATACGGCGAGTTCCTGGGTGCACACATGATCGGTACCAACGTAACCGAGATGATCGCAGAGGTAGTGGTAGCCCGTAAGCTGGAAACAACTTCCCACGAAATCCTGGGTTCAATCCACCCGCACCCGACCATGTCGGAGGCGCTTAAAGGCGCTACCGAAGCGGCTTATGGCGAGGCGATCGATTTGTAGCATGTAGCAGACTTTGGCCCGTAGCGGTCGGCTTTATATTAAAGTAAGGTGCCCGGAAGATAACGCTCTTCCGGGCATTTGTTTTTTTATTAAATTGATCCCACATCAAATGCAATCCCGGCTATGTTGTCCAGCGATTTGAATTTGCAACGTTCCAAAAATTTTGAGGCGCTTACCCGTTTGAACAAGCTTGCGGGACGTCTTCTTCGTTCGAATTCCCGCAATAACGACACTACTTTAATGGATATCAGCAGCGATGATGTGCTTCGGCTTCTGAGCAGCCTTAATCAGCATCAGGTGAAATATTTGCTCGTCGGCGGAATGGCCGGAGTGGTTCACGGACATATCCGTACAACGCAGGATATGGATTTATGGGTCAAAAGCGGTTCAGCCAATACCATCGCTTTCGTGCAGGCCTTGAAGGAGAACAACGTTGCAGGAGCCGATCTGCTCATGGATATGCCATTGATTTTTGGGTGGACATCCGTCCGGTTTGGTGAAACAGGGTTTGAGCTTGACCTCGGACATACCTTGAAGGCCTTTAACGAACAGGATTTTGATGCATGTTTTGAACGTTCACTGCTGGCAGACTTTGAAGGAGTTCCTTTTCACGTGATCCATTTAAAAGATCTTATTACAGAAAAAAAGGCGAGCGGCCGGTTCAAAGACCTGGGCGACATGGAAGAGCTGCAAAAGATCTGGGATAGCCAGCAAAAGAATTAATACAAAAGAAATCCTTCGGCATAGTACATATTGCCTGACCGTGAAAGTGAATTCAGGACAATGCGGATGCGATTTTTGTCATCACTGAAATCAAAGATCAGCTTATTGGCCGGTACTTCTTCGGAGGTCTTTCCCTGGTAAGCAGCCAGTTCTTTCATCTTTTTTTCAAGATCAAAAGACACCACCTTACGCTGCTGATGGTACACATCCAGCATTTTTGAATTTTCTTCCCGTACCACCTTCCATATGCTGCTGTCCGTGTTCATTTCCCTCAAATTGTTAACACTGAAAAACATCAGGTGCTCAAATGAAGCCACGTCCACGGTTTGTTCTTCGGGCGTAGCGAGGCGGAAAGAAAAGCTGTTGAAGCTGTCATTATTATTCACCTGTGTCTGGCTGTTTTTGATATGCTGACTGAGGTACTCTTCCATACCGCTATAATGCTCCCACCTGTTTTTGGACAGTGGTTTTAAGCCCGGAAAATATTTTTCAAGACCAATTTCTTCACGGTTCCTGAAAAATTGTACAATGGAAAAAAGCCGGTCATAATCTTCCTGCGGGATGGTTTTACTGCTGGCGATCTTACCTTTTGTATCCAGCAGGTGATGCCTGATTACCAGCTCGTCGAATTGCCGCAGCTGACTTTCCCTGGCTACTTTAAAGATATTCCACGGTCCCACCGGAAGTACCACGCAGATCACAGCCAGTGTTACGGGGATCCAGCGGATGTCATCTTTTTTACTTAATAAAAAATACGCGGTTATACCTGCCAGCCAGCAGGCAAGCACCGCCACCAGGTACCTGTTTTCGGTTACGCCATAATCATAAATGCGGCGCGAAATGCCTGTAAAAAACAATATAATGAGGGGAACTAATGCAAGGTAGAACCGCTTGCTGAAAAGCCTGACCCAGCGTTCGGTCTGGTTTTCACGCAGGGGAAAAAGCAGGAGCAAAGCCAGGATCCCGGCAATGGAAAATGCCAGTACAAGGTATGTGACGCCTCCTTCCGGTAACTGCCATTGTACAATGATCTTGCCGGTGTAGGCATATAAAATCAGCAGGTAAACGACTTCCAGCGGCAGGAGTACATATTGGGTAAAGATCTTTAACCCGGCCGGGTAGTCGGTTTGTTGTTCGAGTGCGCCAAGGTTAGGCGGTATTTTGCTCAGGAAAAAAATAGTATGGAACAGCGCGAAAATCACCGCTGCCAGATCGGCCTCAATCTTGAACTCATAATGAATATTAAACAGGAGCCGGACGGTTTCCACAGCGATCAGCAGTCCAAGGTAGAGTGTTACTGCATACAGGGTAGCATTCAGGATTTGTAAAAAGAGTGTCTTGTTAAACTGCCAGAATCCGTTGGGTTCATGAAAGCCCGTAAAAGCTGCAAAGGAAACCAGCAAATGCGCTGCAAGCATGAACAATGTAAATCTGTAAAAATCAATCTGCGAAGCTTTGTCGTCCATTGAAAAGTAGTACCCAGCCATTACGGCTACCAGCATACCCATTGCGGCGAACTCCGCTGCCGGCTTCCAGCGTCGTCTTTCCGACAAAAGTGAAATGGCCAGTGCAAGCGGTAATGAAAGATTTACAACATATAAAATGCGCACAATCCAGTCGCGCTGCGCTTCCTGCTTAAAGGTAGTTTCAGAAAGCCAGATAAAAAGTACTGTTTTGACAAGTGCTGCGAGGACAACCCATTTAAAACGTGAAACCGTGGCAACGAACTGATCCGAAAGGGTTTGAATGGAAGGTAACCTGAACATAGTTATGTGTATATATTGATAGTGCAGGCAAATCAACAAATTTTTATGCAAATGTCACACATGCCGGAAAATACAATAGCCCGGAAAGTATCACGTTATTTGCGGACATGAACGCACCCCTTTTTCCTGCATGAGTACACTTCGCATCCTGACTGCCTGCATCCTTCTTGCGGCTACTACATCCCTGAACGCCCAGCATTTTGCATTAAGCAGGCTGTTTTATCCCAATGTTACCCTCAAAGCCGATTATACGGTGCCGGCAAGTCTGGATGGTACGCGGGAATACGGATTGACAAGAACCGGTTTTATGGGCATCATTCCTGTTCAGAGTGAGGTGCAGCTTGGATACAGCTTACGTAAAAAGTTTGATCTGCGGGCGGTACATACGGTAATGCTTGCGCAGTACAATCAGATCCAGCCAGCGATCGACTCGAAGAATGTTCCCGATAACGGATATAAAACGTTGTCGCTTGGGATTATACGTATGCAGGCCAGTATCAAGGATAGGCTCTGGGTGTATGGCGGGGGACTTGGCATGACAGAGTCCAATGAGACCTTCTTCAGTCCGCAGCCCTTCTTCTGGGGCGGTGCTGCGCGGATGCATGTGCTGGGCCTTCGCACGCAGATTTTATACGGGTCGGTACTGGCTTATAATCAGAAACTACGCTTTGTGCCTGTATTCGGGATCAATAAGGGTCTGGGAAAAGCGTGGCGTGTATCGGCTTTGCTGCCGTTTATGCTGAATGTAAATTACCGGAGTACCAAGTGGTTTAACGTGGATATGTTTGCCGGGCTGAATGGTTATAGCGGAGGTTTTCAGATACAAACGCCTGAGGAAAAGATGCTGCGCCGGGAAAATTACAGGCAGATTAAAACCGGGATTTCTGCCAATGTACATTTGTTTACGGTACTCAATGTTTCCCTGGAAGCAGGTATGTCTACATTCCGGCAGCTGCGAACCTTCAACAGCGCCCGGCAAAACCTCACCTCTTACACACCTGCGGCTACTCCCTACATAGGTGCCAGTGTACGTTATATCACCAGCAGAGGCAGGTTGTCGTCCAAGTTTACAAAAAGGATGGGATTGGGGCAGCCGGGAATCAACTGGTAAATGAAATTACGCAGCAGGCAGCCATCCTGTTTTTGTTAGGGCCGATTTTCGTTATAGCAGCTGCATTTTCTGAGTTTCTGATTTCAGGCGGCTTTTGTCGATCGGGACCACTCCCACCATTTCACAGACAAGCCCGCCCCCCAGGTTTGATACGGCTGCAATCGTTTTGGCCGGGAGTCCGAGGGCTATGCAGCAGGCTGCAATGCTGATTACCGTATCGCCGGCGCCCGATACATCTGTAATGTGCCGCCTGTGTGCGGGCAGCTGATGTTTTTCATCCTGAAAGTCAATGAATACACCCCGCTCCGAAAGGGTGATCAGTGCTCCTTTCACTTGCAGCTTTTCTTTGAGAAGCTGTACGGTTGCTTCAAGTTCGGCAGGTTCATCTACATTGAAATCAACCTTTAATCCCTCCCGCAGCTCTTTCAGATTGGGTTTGAAAAGGGTAACATGTTCGTAGGAAAGGAAATTTCTTTTCTTGGGATCAACCACCGTCGGTATACCATGCGCATTGGCAAAGGCAGTTATTTCAGCAATGCATTCAGGCGTGATCACACCTTTGTCGTAGTCCTCGAAAATAATCACCTGGCAGGATCGTGTCAGCGACTTGACTTTCTCGATCAGCTGCTGTGTTTCATTCTGTGAAATGGGCTTATCGGTTTCGGTATCAACCCGCACAATCTGCTGCGACCCGGCAATAATGCGCTCTTTGATGGTTGTTACGCGGTATTCGCTACGGATCAGGCCTTCACAGTTCAGGCCTTTGGCGGTAAGGCTGTCTTCCAGCAGCTGGCCGGCAGCGTCACTTCCGATAACCGAGCAGATTATTGCTTCGGCACCCAGTGATTGTACATTCAAAAGTACATTTCCTGCACCGCCCAGCCGGTACTCTCTTCTTTGAACTGTTACAACAGGTACGGGCGCCTCCGGCGAAATCCTTTCCACTTTTCCCCAAACATAGGAGTCGAGCATCAGGTCGCCGATCACCAATACACGAAGCGAATTAAACGCCTCAAAAACCTCGTTAATATCCATGCAATGCAAATAAGAAGCCGGGCAGCAGTTACCCTTTGTTGACCGGGATGGAAAGGTTGCTCAGGTTATGACCCATTTTGTCCCTTTTGGTAAGAAGATATTTTTCATTGAACGGGTTGGCAGGAATCTCAATATTGAGTGAATCCACAATTTCAAGACCATACCCGATCAGTCCTGCCCGTTTTTTGGGATTGTTGGAAATCAGCCGCAGCTTGGTAATGTTCAGGTCGCGCAGGATCTGAGCGCCCACACCATAATCACGGTCATCCATTGAAAAGCCGAGTTCAAGGTTGGCTTCCACCGTATCACGACCCATTTCCTGCAGTTTATAGGCTCTGAGTTTATTTAAAAGACCGATACCGCGTCCTTCCTGGTTCATATACACGATCACACCTTTTCCTGCTTTGTCGACCATTTCCATGGCTGCATGCAGCTGAGGACCGCAATCGCACCGGCATGAGCCGAAAATATCGCCTGTAACACAGGAAGAATGCACGCGCACCAGCACAGGTTCATCTTTTTCCCAGGTACCTTTCACCAATGCCAGGTGCAGGTCGCCGGTGTTGATCTGGCGATAGGCAATCAGGTCAAAGTGCCCCCATTTGGTAGGCATATCCACACCGATCTCCCTTTTGATCAGCGACTCTTTGCGGAGGCGGTACTCGATCAGGTCTTTGATACTGACCAGCCTCAGATTGAAGCGATTGGCAATTTCTCTCAGTTGCGGAAGACGGGCCATAGAGCCATCTTCATTGAGGATCTCAACCAGTACACCGGCGGGTGCCAGTCCGGCCAGTCTTGGAAAATCAATAGCAGCTTCGGTATGTCCGGTGCGGCGGAGTACGCCGCCTTTTTTGGCGCGTAACGGAAAAATATGGCCGGGCCGGCCCAGATCTTCGGGCCTTGTATCAGGATTCACAAGTGCCTGGATGGTTTTGGAACGGTCACTGGCCGAAATGCCGGTGGTACAGCCATTGCCCAGCAAATCAACCGATACGGTGAATGCAGTTTCGTGCAATGCGGTGTTGTTGCCAACCATCATTTCAAGTTCAAGCGCTGTGCAGCGTTCCTCTGTAAGCGGTACGCAAATGAGCCCTCTGCCTTCACGGGCCATGAAATTGACGATTTCAGGAGTTATCAGTTCGGCTGCGCAAATAAAGTCACCTTCATTTTCCCGGTCTTCATCATCGACCACAATGATCATTTCACCCCTGCGGATTGCTTCGATTGCATCTTCAATGGAATCCAGTACGATGGTATTGTTATTATTGTTCATTAATCGGGTTGATGAAAAATAGTTTCTGCAAAAAACTCGTTTTTAAGCTGCAAAGGTACATTGTTAATATTGAAAGTTCTATTTTTGAGACCTCTCTCCGCATTAACAAAGGATGTTGCATATACGTTTCAGCAGCGGTGCCTGGCACCTTTTTCCGGCTTTTTCCGGGCCACATACACGCTCATATGAATGTTCGTCTACTAGTTACAGCACTTATTCTCAACGTTGTTTTACTGTTCCGGCCTGATGTTTCGGCGCAGTTTTGTCAGAGTACGGGAGGTTTTACCATTACTCCTGCGCAGGGTTGTGCGCCGCTGACCGTCCAGGTCAGCAACCAGGTACACAAGGCCGAAAGCCTCACCTACGCATTTGAATTTGACCGTACACAAACAACAGCACCTACCACCGGGATTACGCAGGACTCTGCCTACACCTACAGCAAACCGGGTACTTATACCATTTTACAGTACGGAAGTGCGGGCGGTACCGGGTTCAGCCAGTGCGCTGATGTGGTTGTTTTTGAAACCAGGGCACCCAGGGCCGAGCTGACTACCTGTCCGAGCGGACGGGCCATGCTGACCATTGCGCGCGACAGTATTTCAAGAGCATATAATTTCATAGACGTTGACTGGGGCGACGGCCAGCGCCAATCGATCAGTGTAAGTGCCACAACGGATCTTGGTCTTACCCATAATTATACTCCGGGAAGCACACCTGTGGTGGTGGTTTCGGGGAGGTATGCCAATGGTCAATGCAGGCAGAGCGTCAGCAGTATTTCTCTTCAGGGTAGTGCCGGTCAGAGCCTGTCTGCAATCCGGATACGGAGTGTGGAAATGTCGGCAGCGGGGGAAGCAAAGGTCTTGTACGACGGCATAGAGGGAGTACCTACCGAAGTGCTGATTGACCGGGGCGACGGGCAGTTTGTAAGCACCGGAAAAACCGGACAGGCAGGCGGCTCGCAGGCAGCAAGCATCAGCGGACTGGATGCGGCGAAGTCGTACCGGTTCAAGCTTTCGTCCCGTAATATCTGCGATAACCTGGTGGAAAGCGCGGTAGTCAGCAGCCTCACAGTAAAAGAAGTTCCAACTGCCCTGGATGAGATTATCACGGTTGCCTGGGAGCATCTGGCCAATACAAACGCCATAGTGGAGTACCAGGTAAAAAGAAACGGAACAATCGTGTATTCGACACCCGACCAGCTCACATTTCAGGATACGGACGTACAATGCGGCAATACGTACCAGTACGAGATTGTGGCGGTAGTGGAAAACGACGTGCGCTCTTACTCCGCCTCTCTTACGCTGGAACCCAAAACTTCGGCGCCGGAAATTATTACAAATGCGAGTGTCAGTGTAGAGGATAATGGAAATGTAGCTACGTTGGTGGAGCTCTCCGGCGAAGGTTTGACAAGTTCGTACAACCTTATTGTGGAGCGTGCGCTGGCGGGCAGCAGCGATTTTCAGCAGGTTTCGCCTCCTGCAAATACTACCCTGCAGTTTAAGGATAGCAATGTAAATACGGATGCACAATCGTACTGCTATCGTTTCAGCTACGAAAATGCCTGCAAGCTGAAATCACCTGCGACCAGCCAGCCGGTATGCACAATCTTGCTCAGCGGAGGCGCACAGAATGTGTTCTGGAATGCCGATTCGCCTTTCACCGGCGGTCTGGCTTCCTATGACCTGGTTGCAAAAAGGCAGGATGGCAGTATCCAGGATCAGATACCCATGCAGCTCGGTACCTCCTACCAGCTTGACCTGAATGCACCCACAATTTTTTCATTTCAGGTAAAAGCACAATCCCTGAATCCGGGCCTGCAGAGTTTTTCGAATGTGCTGCGCTTCCGGAAAGATGCGATTGTACAGGTGCCGGATGCATTTACCCCAAACGGAGATGCATACAATGAGCGGTTTGAAATCAAAGGCTACTTTATCGATGACTACCATCTTTCGGTGTACAGTCGCTGGGGTGAGGTGGTTTTTCAATCAAATAACATGGCAGACAGCTGGGACGGGAATATCAAAACCGGAAAAGCACCCGGCGGGTATTACCTTTATAAACTGGAACTTACCGACAGCAATGGTCAGAAAGTAATGAAAGAAGGCAGTTTTCTGCTGATCAGGTAAGTGCTGTATGGGATCAAGCTGTTGAAAAAAGTGGTACTTTTATGATCCTCCGCAGAAATGAAATGCAGCGGGGAATTTTATATTTTATAACATTCTTAAATCAGAAGATTTATGTTTGGTAATATGGCAGACATGATGGGGCTCATGGGCAAAATGAAAGACCTTCAGTCCCGTATGAAAGAAGCGCAAAGTGAGCTTGTCAATATCACGGAAACAGCTGAGTCAGGAGGAGGGCTGGTTAAAGCCAAAGTAAATGGTCAGAAGACGCTCGTATCCCTGGAAATTGACAAAGACCTGATTAATCCCGACGATATCGAAATGCTGCAGGACCTTGTGGTAGCGGCTGTTAACCGCGCTTTGAGCGATATTGAACCTAAAATTAAAGAGCACCTTCAAAAAGCGACAGACGGAATGCTGCCCAATATCCCGGGACTTGATCTGGGAGGGTTCATGAAATAACACCCTTCCCAATGACTTCCTCTGTTGCAATTGTAATCCTGAATTATAACGGCAGGCACTATCTCGAGCAATTTCTTCCGGACATCGTAAAGTATGCTGGCGGCCACGACGTCTGGATCGCGGACAATGCGTCTTCAGACGGTTCCCTGGCCTGGGTTACAGCTACTTATCCGGGCATCAAAACCCTCACAATTTCCGAGAACAAAGGATATGCAGGAGGGTACAATGAAGCATTAAAGCACATTCCGGCCAAATACTACATTCTGCTGAACTCCGATATCCAGGTCACCGAAAACTGGATCGATCCTGTGATCAGCTTTATGGAAACCGATGAGCGCATTGCAGCTTGTCAGCCCAAGATCCGTGCATTTGACCTGCCTACGCATTTCGAGTATGCCGGCGCGGCCGGCGGCTATATGGATTACCTGGGATATCCTTTTTGCCGGGGGCGCATTTTCGATACCCGGGAAGAGGATACAGGTCAGTACGACGATGAGCAGGACGTTTTCTGGGCTACGGGAGCGTGCCTGTTTGTACGTGCCGAAGCATTTCACCGTGCTGCGGGTTTTGATGAATCCTTTTTCGCGCACATGGAGGAAATTGACCTGTGCTGGCGGCTGCTGAACATGCAGTACCGGATTACCTATTGCGGCAAATCAGTCGTTTACCACGTTGGAGGCGGAACCCTGCACAAATCGAATCCAAAAAAGACATTCCTGAATTACCGTAACAACCTGATCATGCTGTTCAAGAATCTTCCGGTAGGCCGGAGATGGAAAACGATCCTGATCAGGCTGGTGCTGGACGGACTTTCCAGCGTGCGGTTTATGGCTGCGGGAGCCTGGCCGGATGTAATTGCGATCATCCGGGCACATTTTGCGTTTTACAGGATGATACCGGGATTGATGAAGCGTTCAAAAAGGACCACCAACCGGGCACCGCTGTACTTCAAAAGTGTGGTTGTGGAGTACTTCCTGATGGGTAAACACAGATTCAGGGAGCTGCCTGGTATCAAAACTGCTATAACTCCCAGATAGTGGGGCTGTTATGCCGCCGGCGATGGTGGCCCAGCTCCATCCAGAATGCCAGTACCAGGTACAGGATGATGGGCGACCCGAAGGTCATGAAAGTAGCATAGATGAAGTACAGACGAACACTGCTCGCCGGAAAATTAAGCTTTTCTCCTAGTTTAGCGCAGACCCCAAAAATCTGGTCTTCAACATAGTATCGAAGTTTGTTCATAGGATTTATGCCAAAATTTTACTTCATAGTTAGTCAATTTTCAGCATCAAAATCTATTCCCGGCTATTAAGTTTATTTAACGACCGGTCACCAGAAAAATACCGCTAACTCGTAAATTCTCAAAATCTTCCGGCAAATAAATTGTTTTCCGAACAATTTTTGTTTCTTTGTGATTAAAGACTTTGTAAGTTGTTCATTATAATCAGTATGTCTTGATTAAAAATGCCAAAATTTCTTTTGCCAACGGGTTGAGCCTCCCTCAATTATTTGGTTAAGCATCGAAATCTTATCTTGAAACGCTTACAAGATCTCTTGTATTTTCACCTTATTTTAATTTTTTTATTTCAACCGTTATGCCAACAGGTACTGTAAAATTTTTCAATGAAGCTAAGGGATACGGCTTCATCGTAGAAGACGACACAAACAAGGACATTTTCGTCCATGTAACAGGATTGGGAGGACTTACTATCCGTGAAAATGACCAGGTAGAATTCGAAGTCGTTGAAGGTAAAAAAGGACTTAACGCTGTTCAGGTAAAAAAGGTATAACCAAATTTTACACGAAAAGAAAAAAATGCCGCAAGCTCCTTGCGGCATTTTTTTTGTCATATCAGCTGACTTGCGAGACCCAGGCTTTGACGTCATCAAGCGACGGGAGCTTGTCCTCAATTTTAAGCTTTTTGCGTATGCCGCCCAGGTCATTGAAGATCTTGTTGGGATTGGCGGTTTTTAGCTGCTCGATGGTCAGAATGTTCAGCTTTTGCAATGCAGGAATCCATACAGCCGGTACTCCCTCTTTCATATAATCCATCTCACGCGCCATTTCAGGCTTTTTCTCCGCACGCATCTGCGGGAAGAAAATTACTTCCTGTATACTTACATTATTGGTCAGGAGCATGGTGAGGCGGTCAATACCAATACCAATCCCCGCGGTAGGTGGCATGCCGTATTCCAGCGAGCGCAGGAAATCATCATCCATTTCCATGGCTTCGTCGTCGCCGCGCTCTTTCAGTTTAAGCTGATCCTCAAACCGCTCGCGCTGCTCAATCGGATCGTTCAGCTCCGAATACGCATTGGCAATTTCTTTTCCGTTGACAAACAGCTCAAAGCGCTCAACCATTCCCGGCTTCGACCGGTGCTTTTTGGTCAGTGGTGACATTTCCACGGGATGGTCGGTGATGAACGTGGGCTGGATGATATTAGCTTCCACTTTTTCACCAAAAATCTCATCGATCAGCTTGCCTTTACCCATAGCATCACTCACTTCCATTCCCCAGGCGCGGCACTGCTCACGGATCGTGGCCTCATCGAGCTCGTCTACATTGAGGCCGGTATATTGGTGAATAGCATCTGTAATACTCAAACGCGGATAGGGCCCGGCGAAGTCAATCTGCTTGTCGCCAAACTGCACGAGGGAAGTTCCATTGACAGCCACTGCCACTTTTTCCAAAACCTCCTCTGTAGTCTTCATCATCCACAGGTAGTCCTTATACGCAACGTAAAGTTCCACCGTCGTAAACTCCGGATTATGTGTGCGGTCCATTCCTTCGTTCCGGAACAACTTTCCAAACTCGTATACTCCTTCAAATCCACCGACAATCAGCCTTTTCAGGTGCAGCTCCGTGGCTATGCGAAGGAACAGATCCATGTCCAGGGTATTATGGTGGGTTTCAAACGGCCGGGCAGCGGCACCGCCGTGAATGGACTGCAATACCGGTGTCTCTACTTCCAGCCAGCCTTTTGTGTCGAAGTACGAGCGCATGGTGGTGATAATCCGGGCGCGTTTGATAAAGATGTCACGAACTTCCGGATTGACGATCAGGTCCACATAACGCTGGCGGTAGCGCAGCTCGGGATCCGTAAATCCGTCGTACGTATTGCCATCCTCGTCACGCTTTACAATGGGCAGCGGACGCAGGGATTTGTTCAGTATTTTAAACTCCTGTACATGCACGGAGATCTCGCCGGTTTGCGTAGTAAATACGAATCCGTTGATCCCGATAATATCACCGATGTCCAGCAATTTTTTGAACACGGTATTGTACAATGTCTTGTCGTCGCCGGGACAAAGATCATCGCGGCGGAAGTATAGCTGCATGCGGCCGGTACTGTCCTGCAGCTCGGCAAATGCAGCGCTGCCCATGATCCGGAAACCCATCAGACGGCCCGCCAGAGACACACTTTTATAGTCCAGCTTATTGTTTTCGTAGTTCTTTAAAATGTCTGAAATATAAGCATTTACAGAAAATTCCTCTGCGGGATAAGGCGCAATGCCCATCTTGGAAAGTTCTTCGCGTTTCTGGCGCCGTAATATCTCCTGTTCACTCAGTAACATGGTCAGCAATGGATTTTATATAGCAAAACTCTGTTTCTCAAAAGAGTGGGCAAAACTAGTACTTTTTGGTGGCATTAGCGTATATCAGCCGCTATTAAGATCGGTGCCGGTATGTGTGCTGGCACACTATTATTGATGGATGTAAGTTGTAATAATGCCGGTGACAAAATGCAGTTGTCCGGCTCGTCAAATCCTTCTTTCATGTTTGCAAGAGTTCTGAAAATCCTTGGTATTGTAGGCTTGTGCGGAGTCTTTTTGTTCGGAGCGGTAGAGTTCTGGGTCTATAAAAACCGGGAAACAATTTTTCTGAAAGTAAAAGAGCTGGTCAATGACCGCATTAATGGGAATCTCGAAATCGAGGACATCAAGTTTCGTCCTTTTCACGGTCAATTCGGACTAAACTTCGCGCTGGTCAATGTAAAACTTACCGACAGTCTTTACCAGAAACACAAAATTCCCTTCCTGGAAGCTGCCAATATCCGCGTTTCCCTTGATTTGAAAAACTTTTACACGGGTAATATCAAGATCAAAAACCTGATCGTGGAAGATGCTACACTGCACATTTTCAAGCAGCGCGACGGATACTCCAACCTTACTATTTTTTCATCGGGAAAGCCTGTAAAGGATAAAACAGAAAAAGAGACGGACTCCATGGCCAAGCGGCTGGGTAATCTGCAGTTTCATAATTTTCAGGTGACCTACCAGGATTCAGTACGTCAGAATTACTTTGGGGCTTTGTTTCACGATGCCGTCAATACCATTGCTGAAACAGACTCAGGCAGTATTGCGCGGCTTACCGGGACTGTATTATTTGACGGACTGACCTTCAAACCCAAAAAAGGAGGGTTTTTGAATAAGCAGGAAACAAATGTGAGCTTTGTGGTAGGTTTCGATGAAGATGAGCAAGTCCTCCGGATATTTCCCTCTGTACTCGAAACTACGGTAAAGGATAAAATCCTGATCAGCGGCGAGTTTGATTTTGCAGATACCCTGCGAACATTCCGGATGAATTTTGAGGCAGAGCAGATTGAGGTAGACAATGCGGTGAAGCTTCTTAGCAAGCGGCTGCGCGAGCAGATTGATTCCATTGGGGTACATACAAAGGTGAATGCCAAGGTGAAAGTAGCCGGACAGCTTGCCGGAAAGCAGCCCAAAGCCGACGTATATTTCCGTACGAACACATTCAAATACGAACTTCCGGTGGGCACGCTCCGGGACATGAAGGCCGAAGGTGTTTTTACCAATCAGAGTGACACGGCTAAAGAAGCCAGCGTGGCAAACTCGCGGCTGGTTGCGCCCAATATTACAGGGAAGTTTGAAACCGTACCTTTTAACCTGAATCTTTCAGTTTTTAATTTTTTTAATCCCACCGCCCGGCTCGACGGCTACGTATCGGCAGACTCTACAAACCTGGACGGCCTGCTGGATCCGTCAAGGTACCGCTTCAAAAATGGAAGTGCGCGTGTTGAGTTTCATTTTGACGGAAGTCTTAAGAAATTCTATGATGCCAAAACAGACCGATTTAACGGAAAGCTGTGGGGCAAAACTTCGGTCAACAACATTTCCATAGACTATCTGCCCCGGCAGGTACATTTGCGGCAGATCAAGGGTGATTTTACATTCAATGAGAAGGTTTTTGTTTTTCCCAACCTTCGCTTGTCCGATGGTCAGAACATGATGTATGTCCGCGGACAGATCGTGGACCTGATCCCTTACCTGTTTGGTTCGCCCAAAATATTGTCTGCCAATGTGGATATTACCATTCCAAACTGGCAGCTCAACTGGCTCGAATCGCTCCTGGCTCCCAGGAAAGTGCCCGTAAAGCGAAAAAAACGCTTAAAGCTGGCGGATCTTTTGGATGATGCCATTGACCAGATGGAGGTAGTAGCCAAGCTGGACGCCAAAAAGTTGCGCTACCGGAACCTTACTGCCAGTAACGTGAAAGGCCAGTTTACGATCAGGGACAATGCAATGAATCTCGAATACTTTGTCATGAAGGCATTTGGGGGCGGAAATGTGCGCATTTCAGGACAAATGGATAACTCAGGTGCCAGCAAGTATCCGCATATAGCAGTAAAGGGAAAGATCGCCAATGCAAATGTGCATTCTGTTTTTTACTCCTTTGATGATTTTAGTCAAAAGACGATCACCCACAACAACCTGAAAGGCAGACTGAGCACCGATTTCAACTTTGAGGCCAACATTGACAATAACATCAAGCTGATTCCGTCCAGTATGAGCGGGCTGCTGCATATCAATCTGACGAATGGCCACATTATCAATTTTGAGCCTTTCATGAAGATGAAAAAGCTCATTTTTAAAAAGCGGAACTTTGAGGAAGTAAAGCTGGCGCCGATCCGGAACGAGTTCAGGCTGAAAGGACAGGAAATATTCATTGCCCCGATGGAAATCGAGTCGAATGTGGTTACGCTGTTTATTGACGGTATTTACAGTTTCGGCAATAAAACCGACATCAACATCGGAATTCCGCTGAGCAACCTGAAAAAACGCGACTCGACCTACGTGCTCGATCCGAACAATCCCGATAAAAAGGAGGGACCCAAAATTTTCCTGCGAGCCGTGGATGAAAACGGCGAGGTAAACATCAAGCTGGCATTCAGGAAGAAAAAAGACAAGGATAAATCCAGGAAAGAGGAGGAAGAGCTGGATCCCGAAAGTATCGAGAAGTAACTATTCCTGCTCGGTACTGAACATATAGCCAACCCCTTTCAGGGTTTTGATATATTGTTCACCCAGTTTCTCCCTGAGCTTGCGGATATGCACATCCACAGTACGTTCGAGCACATAAATATCTGCTCCCCAGATTTTCTGCAGCAGCTCATCCCGGCTGAATACCTTATTAGGGGTTTGTGCCAGGAAGAACAGCAGCTCAAACTCCTTTTTGGGCAGCACCGTGGATTTTTCACCTGCCTGGGTTACCGTATAGTTTTTACGGTTGATAGCAAGATCAAGAATGTCGATCTGGTCGCCCGAATCAGCTTTTTGTGCTTCTCTCCTGAAAAATGCATTAATGCGGCTCATCAATGCACGCGGCTTGATAGGCTTGGTAATGTAATCATCCGCACCTACGTCAAACGCAGCTACCTCCGAGTATTCTTCGGCACGGGCGGTGAGAAAGAGAATGTATGTATTCCTGATATCCGGGTTCTGACGCAGGAGTCGGCCGGTCTCAATCCCGTCCAGCTGCGGCATCATGATATCGAGCAGGATCAGGTCAGGGATAAAAGTTTTTGCGAGTTCAATCGCCTTTTTCCCATTCGAGGCGGTTTGTACTGTATAGCCTTCCTTAGTGAGGTTATATTCTAATAATTCAACTATATCCGAGTCGTCATCAACAACCAAAACTTTCGGAGCTGATGCGGCAGATTTTGCGGTGCTCATTGAGTTTTCCTTAAAAACAGTTCGAAATTAGCAGATGTGATACTCACTTAATGTATGAACGCCCATTGTTAACATAAAGATAACACCAGGATTGAGTAATGCGGTAAGTGTCAGCTGGGAACGGTTTTTGCCAATCGGAAATATAAATTTACCTGTTCATGAATGCTACTTTTCGTCCCTTCCGGGACAAAGATAGGGAAGGTACTGCTTCCCTGAAGTTGGCCAGTACGCTGGTCATTCTTATTGCCACGGTTTACATTCTTTTTATTCTGCGTGAAACACTCATACCGCTGGCATTTTCCATTTTGCTGGCGATCCTGCTGCACCCGGTATGTGCCTGGCTTGAACGTCGGGGAGTACCCAGGATAGGGTCTATTCTACTAAGTATCCTGGCTTTGTTTGTCGTGATCGTGCTGCTGGGTTACGTCGTCTCCATGCAGATCGGCAGCTTTGCCGAAGAGCTGCCGCGGATTACGGAAAAGGCTGAGCTGATCATTGACCAGGTGTCGGCATTGGGTGAGCGGTACTTCAATGTGAGTCGTACGCAGCAGGTCAGTGAAGCCAAAAAATACCTGATCAATGCATTGAGTGAAGGCCGGGCCGTATTGCTTAACACCCTTGTTACGACTACCGGCGCCATTTCAACTTTTGTGTTGATACCCCTTTATATGTTCTTTTTCCTGCTATACCGTGATTTCTTCAGAAGGTTTGTACACAAAGCCGTGCGCGACGTACCCAATGACCGCCTGAACAACTTGCTCAAAAAAATCTATGAAGTCATACAAAGCTATCTGTCAGGCCTTTTTCTGGTAATTCTGATCGTGGGCGTACTCAACAGCATCGGCTTGTTGCTGCTGGGTGTTCCGCATGCCATTTTCTTCGGATTTCTGGCGGGTTTTCTGATCCTGATACCTTACATCGGTATTTTGATCGGATCGGTATTGCCGGCTTTACTGGCCATTGTAACCATGGATTCGCCCTGGTATGCTGTGGGGGTAATTGGTATTATGAGCTTTGTGCAGTTTCTGGAAGGCAATTTTATCACGCCTAATATTGTAGGCTCTAAGGTAAGTGTAAATCCGCTGGCCGCGATCGTTGCTTTGTTCCTGGGCGGACAGTTGTGGGGACTTTCGGGTTTGATCCTGGCGCTGCCTGTAACTGCTATTCTGAAGGTGATCTTTGATGCCACTCCCAGCCTCGAACCCTATGGATTTTTGCTCGGGGAGCCGGTACATGAAGTTGCTGAGGAAAATGCCGGGATCAAAAGAGAGCCCGGAGCTGCCGAGACGGTCAAAAAGAAGCCTTATCGCCGCTATCGTAACAAGCCCCGCAAGCGTCCTGATGGTCCTCCTGCACCCTCGGGTGGTCCAAATCCGGTTTAAGGAGCAGGTTGATTTTCCACTTTTTCTACGCTGATGCCCACACTCATGATGAAGGGCAGGGGGTTTTGGCGCATAGACTGAGAAAGCTCAATCGTGTAAGTCCCCGATCTTTTAAACTGATAGTTTTTCAGAAAAGGTATTTTGTGATCAAACAGATCACCCAGCCCATGGCCGAAAGGCTTGCCTGTTACTTCATTGGAGAGGTATACTTCTTCCAGCGTTTTTGAAATAGGCTTCTGATCCGGTCCGGTAAAATTGCGGGTCAGATACAGGTTGTAATAAGGATATTGCAAAGTGTTCCTGACCAGGTAATACAGGTTATAGCGGGCCAGCGTATCGGTAATTTCAACTTTAAAGCTGGGTTTGTTCCTGATATACCAAAGGCCGTCCTCTACGTCTTCATGGGCTTTGTAAACCACATTTTTATCACAGGAAAATGTAAGCAAAGCCAGACCTGCGAGGCAGATCAGGCTCCGGAAGTAATTTGAGAAAGACAGGCGGTGCGTTTTTACTGGCAAGATTACAGACTGGTTTGCTGTGAAAAGTATCTGCTGAGCCAGCTGCCGGCTGCGGGCGTTTTCCAGCGGTTCATCCACTGCGCCTTGGTAGCTACCTGATTGTCAAAAATGACTGTAGACGGCACGATTACCTCGCTCGTTACAGCCTGTTTGATGCTTGCTACGGGGACTGTCTGTACTTCATTGTGCGCATCCAGGTACGCCAGCGACCGGTCAAAAAAGTCGATATTCATGCGCGCTCCGATTTCCTGCAGCCAATGCACCGACTTATCAATCGAGCAGCCGCTCGGCAGTTCGTCGCGCTCATCTACGGCAATTACCACAAAGCGGTGTTCAAAAACCTTTCCGGAAGCGGTAAGCGCTTTGCCGTGTGCTTCCCAGAGATCAAGTGCTGATTTGAGGGTTTCGGTGATCACGCCAGCTTCATGGTCGGTGAGCTTTCTGCCGGCCTGGTAGATCCAGACACGCGCATTTAAGTCTATTTCACTAAAAGGTATGTACATAATACAAGTGATTTGCGGGTAGTTGATGATACTAGAAATTACCTGCCTGTGCAATAAGTTCGGCAAGGTCGTAAATCCTGACAGAATCTTCTTTGTTCTTATTTTTCAGACCGTCGGTCATCATGATCATACAAAAAGGGCATCCGACGGCGATCGTCTCGGCACCGGTGCTCAATGCTTCTTCAATGCGCTCGATATTAATGTCTTTGGTGCCTTTTTCAGGTTCCTTAAACATCTGGGCGCCACCGGCACCGCAGCAAAGGCCTTTTGCCCGCGACCTTTTCATTTCAACCAGGTCAGCGTCCAGAGCATGGAGCACCTCGCGCGGAGCATTATAAATCCCGTTTGCCCGGCCAAGATAGCAGGAATCGTGAAAAGTAATTTTCTTCCCCTGAAAAGGCTGACCATCGGCCGGACGTATTTTCCTTTCATTGATCAGCTGCTGCAGGAACTCGGAATGGTGGATTACTTCATAATTGCCGCCCAGTCCGGGATACTCGTTTTTCAATGTATTAAAACAATGCGGACAAGCCGTCACGATCTTTTTCACGCTATACATATCCAGCACCTGGATGTTGGACATGGCCAGCATTTGAAATGCAAATTCATTACCGGCTCTGCGTGCCGGATCTCCCGTACAGCTTTCCTCAGTCCCCAGCACGGCAAAGCGGATGCCGGCATGGTTCAGAATCTTGGCAAATGCAATGGTGACTTTTTTGTACCGATCATCAAATGCACCTGCACATCCTACCCAGAAGAGGATTTCAGGTGTTTCATTACGGGCGGCCATTTCGGCCATGGTCGGAACTTTATAATCCATCATGCTACTTCGGCAAGCTTTCAGCCCAGTTAAACCGGTCGCCGGGTGCAAACTTCCACGGGGCCTGGTTGGTATCAATATTCTGAAACATCATATTCCATGAAGCAGGCACCTTAGCCTCATCCATGGCTTTGTACCGCCGGAGCTGCAAAATAATGTCCAGCGGGTTGATCAGCACAGGGCATTCCTGCACGCAGGCATTGCAGGTAGTACAGGCAAGAATTTCCTCTTCAAGAATGTAATCGCCAATCAATGCTTTTCCGTCGTCACTAAATGTACCCTTATTGGCCAGCATGTTTTGACCGATATCTTCGAGACGATCACGGGTATCCATCATGATCTTGCGGGGAGAGAGTTTTTTGCCGGTTATATTTGCCGGACAAGCTGCTGTACAACGCCCGCATTCGGTACAGGAGTAGGCATCCATCAGGTTTTTCCAGGAAAGATCCTGCACATCCCGTGCTCCAAATCGCTCCGGTACCGCCTGCACTTCACTGTGAGGAGGGTTGTCAATACCCAGCATAATCCTGACTTCACTGGTAATTTCGGGCATATTCTTCATTTCACCTTTGGGCACCAGCCGCGTAAAGTAAGTGTTCGGAAATGCCAGTGCGATGTGCAGATGCTTGGAGTAGGTGACGTACAAAGCGAATGCAAAGATGCCGAGAATATGCACCCACCAGGCTATACGCTCATAAATCACCAATCCGTGCTCATTCCATCCGGCAAAAACCGGCTTCAAAAACTGGCTGATCAGAAATGTACCGGTTTGTGGATAGTGCGGGTTGTCCAGGTCCTGCAAGGTACTGTCAGCCGCATTCATGGTCAGGATCGCCATCATAAGCACAATCTCAGCAATAAGGATCAGCTTGCCATCAAGCTGAGGCCAGTTGCGAAGTTCGCGATGGCGGGTCGGTTGCAGTCTGCTGACAATGCCGGTACTTCGCCGCACCAGAAAAATGCTGCAGGCAACTAATACTGCCAGCGCAAGGATCTCGAAAAATCCGATCAGAACCGGGTAAAAGTCACCTAGCAGGGGTTCAAACAGCCTGTGCCTGCCGGTAATACCATCCAGGATGATTTCAAGTACTTCTATATTAATAAGTAAAAAGCCTGCGTAAACCATGAAGTGAAGCAATCCCACCCACGGCTTATCGAACATTTTTTTTTGTCCGAATGCAATGCGCATCATGGTAGCGAGCCGCTGGCCTGGCTGGTCGGTTAAATTTTCGTCTTTACCGAGGCGAATGGTTTTACTGATGATCAGAATCCTGCGTGATACCAGCCAGGCGGCAATGCCCAGGGATAGTATAAACAGGATTTGCTGAATGATCGTCATGCTGAAGAAAACATTAATAGTAGCAGTATGCTAGCATACCAACGACAATTTATGTAAAAAATATGCCTGTCTGCAAGCGTGCTGAATGATTGGATAAGAAAGTTCCGGAGCTAAGCTTCTGGAAGTGAATGAGATTGACATTGTCAGGTATTTTTCAATGGAAATTATTTGAAAAATAATTTGTAAAGCTAAGGCAGACATCTACCTTTGCAGTCCCAAAGGGAACCAATTGAGCCTGGTGATGTAGCTCAGTCGGTAGAGCAAAGGACTGAAAATCCTTGTGTCGGCGGTTCGATTCCGTCCATCACCACAGAATGCAAAGCCAACCGCTTGATAATCTTTGAATTATCGAGCGGTTTTTTGTTTGGTTTGCATTCTGGTTTACAGTCGCGCCGAAATTGCCTATCTGCGGCGGACAATCTCTTTAATTTTAGCAGCGCAAAATCTTCATTTGCCGCTCGACCTGGGAGCGAAATTTCTACTTCGCGACCAGCATCAATCCCAAAAACAGTCCAATCATTTTCTGATTTCCTTAATTCCGAGCCGGAATTATCGCTTTCGCTACTTTATCGCGAGATAAGGCAAAATGTGCCTAAACGGCTTCTGGATGCATTTAACACCAGTTGAAGCAAAGTTCATACTTTTTCATACTTGATTTTTCGCCTCCCTTCCCCCAACCTTTGACCAACATCAACCGAAAACAAACGTGTCATGTCAAAACTGGTTTTAATCGAATTCGACGAGTTCAAGAGCTTCACCCGAGAGGTGATTCAAGAGGAGTTTAGAAATGTGTTCAGCCCGAATCAAGGTCTGAAAGGCTCGCAGGAAGAGCCACTGCTATCACGGGCTGAAATGGCGCGTGAGCTGAACGTTTCGCTGGTCACGCTGCACCAATGGCAAAGATCGGGCTTGCCCTATCGGAGGCTACATCGGAGGATTTACTTCATTAAGTCCGAGGTGCTGGATTACATGTACTCAAATCAGAAAACAAAGAAAAAGGGATAATGCCTCGTCCGCATTACCCCCTACAAAAATCTTAAAAATCTAAGTATGACAAATTTAACTGCCCTGAATGGTTTCTCCAACCATTCGGAAGGAAAGATTTTACATAAATCTTCCCTAAACACAATGAAGGATCTCGCGGAGAAAGGGAAGACGCTTGCTCCGCTTAGGCGTTTGCTCGGGAATTATGTGCTTGAAAACTCTGCGATAATCTTCGCTGCAGAGCGTGGTACCGGGAAAACGCTTTTAGGCCTCCAAGCCTGTATTGCTATTTCAGCGAAATGGCCATCTCTGTGGAATGAACCAATCGAATATCACGGAAACACGTTGTTCATCAATTGCGAGCTCAGTGAGGATACAATGAGTCGAAGGCTACGGCAGCTGTTTGATGCACCGCCTAAGGAAATAGGATCTTCGGAATACCATAGCTATGTCTACACGACCAAGAAAGGCTTGGAGGAAGAAGCACAGGCGATCATTGAGTTGTCGATGGTCCAGAAGCCTGTCCTAATCGTTCTGGACAATTTCAGGGTAGCCTTTCTGAATTCCGATACGAACAACGGTAAGGAAGTCGCGAAGGCAATGCACCTGATCCTGACACTACGTGATCTGCTGGACACAACAATTATCATTACTGACCATACGCGGAAGCATACCCGAAATTTGCTGACTGATAGCGACCTTCAAAGCGGCTCCGGCGTGAAATCTGATTTGACGGATAGCGATATGTTTCTCAGGAGGAGTAAACAGGATATCCAGTACCGGATCTTCAAGCGCTCTAAATCCAGGCATTGCGAAGAGACGGACGGTGCCAAACTGATCCGCCTGAATCCGGATTCGCTATGGTTCGAGTTTGTTCAGGACGACATCGACGAAGCGCAGCACATAGGCACTGAGGTAATGCCTGTGAAGGAGGAACAGAAGGACTTAGCACGCGAGCTTCGTGATCAGGGAAAAACCATCGATCAGATTGCGAGAATATTGAATAGGGGTAAAGGCACCATTCATCGCTGGCTAAACGAGTAATGGACTCGAACGGGTCCGCATTTTTCTCACAACCCCTCCTAATTTTTGCGAGGGGATTGCGAGAAAAATGCTCGAACAAAATGACAACATCTGGCAATTAAAGTCGGCAGGTTCGGCCTTGTTCCACTTGTTCCAAAAATTCCATTTGTTCCAAAAGTTCCATTCGTTCCGCCCGTTCCATTTTGGTCTGAGATGTTCCATCTCGTTCCACTTGTTCCATTTGTTCCGTTCGTTCCATCCGTTCCACTAATTCCATTTTGCTGGCGATGTTCCATCTCGTTCCATTTGTTCCGCTTGTTCCATTCCGTTCCAGGCGTTCCACTTGTTCCAGAAATTCCATTTGTTCCACATTTTTCACCTAGAAATCTCGCTAAAAAATGGAACGCATTAATAATCAATTAGATAAGCAATTTTTTGGATAAAATGGAACAAGTGGAACGTGTGGAACATGGAACGGAACGGAACGTCTGCGGGTGAAAAAAGAAAAGTTATGAATGCAAGACAGATCAATCAATCGTATGAAATCGTGGCCTTTTTGGCGCATCGTGGCTTCCGGCCAGCGTCCGTCAAAGGTGATAACTATTGGTATATCAGCATGATACGAGAGCCAGAGAGCCGGGCGTCATTCAAGGTTGATACTCGCAAAAATCTCTGGTATGATCATGCGCTAGGTGTCGGAGGCAACCTGGTCGACCTGGCTTGCCGGTTGTTCCAAAATTCGGATGTGAAGGAGGTCATAAGACTGATCACTGACGGACTTTCTTCTTTTCAACCGCAAAAAACAGAAGTAAGGGTTCGGCTGGATGTGAGCTCCGGGTTGCGTATAACGTCCGAAGGTATCTTTGAACATGACTATTTGCTGCGGTATCTAAGCAGTCGAGGTATATCAGGGGAAGTAGCACGAAGATATTGCTTTCAGGTCAACTATGAGAATGGCGGTCGCCAGTACAAGGCCGTTGGTTTCAGGAATAGGGCCGGAGGCGTCGAAATCCGGAGTGTCAATTTCAAATCATGCATTGCTCCGAAAGATGTTTCCTACATCGATAACTATGGCAATAAGCTGCTCGTTTTCGAAGGGTTTATGGATTTTCTCTCGTACTGGATGCTTCCAGTGTTCCAGATATCCAATGCGAATTTCCTGATCCTGAATTCCACATCGCAGTTAAAGCGAACCCATGAATTTCTTGCAGCGCCTGGTTCGAAGTACCTGTTTCTTGATAACGATACAGCCGGATTCGAAACAGCGGCTTATATCAAGCACAACTATCCGAATGTGATTGACATGGCAGTAATGTATGCTGGCTGCAAAGACTTGAATGATTTTCTCACTCAAAACCAACACCTCAATGACCAAAGACCTGCTGTTGCGCTTGTACGCGAGAAAGGACCGGAAGCGCCGGAAAATGCTCTTCGCACTTTTTAGGGACAAAATAAGGCTTGATGTCTCGATAGATGCGGTAGTCGAAATGATCAATCTGGAATTAGGAAAGCAAGGAATTGTCAATGCGGCCGATATCAAATACTGTCGCCACTATTTTGGGAAACGGCAGGCTGAGAACGAGAGACCAAACCTGGTCGCGGACATGCCCCCTCGGAATAATTCGAATTCGCTAATTATTAGCAAGGAGGTCAACACCATCCAACCTGATCTTGAAGAAGTTGATTGGACGGACGTGGACGAAATAAGTGTGGCAATGGAAGGTATTAAATCAAAATTCACAAAAAGATGAAACAATTAAATTTTATCCTTCAAGCGAAGGGAGGAGTGGGTAAAAGCCTGCTAACATATCTGCTTGCGGTTGCTGAGCAAAATTCTGAAAGGTCGCTATTTGTTGATCTTGACAGCTCAACCGGTACGTCGACCCGCCAGCTGAGATTTTTGGGCGATTTGCGGACAGAGGCGGTTTCGCTTCTCAATGAAAAACAAGTACTGGTAAGGGACAGCCTTATCTCGTATCTCGAAAGTCTCGCCGAAACGGCTTTTGACCGTATCTATTTTGACCTCGGTGCGCCCGAATCGGAGCAGCTTCCCGCATTAATTGAACGGGATATCCCATTTAAGGATTTCGTCGACGAATTGGGCTGCAAAGCCAACTTCCATATTGTTATTGGCGGTGGTGGTATGTATAAATCGAGCGTCGATTATTTGCACAAGCTTCTGAGGGCTTTGCAAAATGAGTTTAAAGTGACCGTCTGGCAAAGCATTACCACGTTCAACAATATTGCGCAGCTCGGCGAAGAGTTGGAAAGGAATTGCAAAGCCCTGGGATTACGATTCCGGAAGTTTGCCGACTTTGATCCCGGGTCAAATTTGGGCAGCCATATACTCGACGGCATAAGGAAAGGTTACAGCATTGGCGAATATCAGACCGGTGCAAAGCTGAGATTGAAGGAAGAACTTAACGACCATTTCAAAGATGAGCTCAACAATCAGTAAGGACGCAATCACAAGAATGAGGGGCGCGTATCAGGCTAAATATGGCTTTGAAATGGATGAATGGACGGCGGTAATGCTGACAGAGCTGCACGAGCACTTTCATGACTGGCAAAAATGTTGCGCAATCCAACAGCGAAATTGGGAAAGCGGCTCATTTGATCAAAGGGCAAATCAACCAAGTGCATTTCAAAAGTGACCGGCAGGCATTTTGATTTGGCATGTCTCGGCTTTTGCCTCCGTCATTGGTCACTTTGGTAGGAATATTATTGATCGCCTATTTCGTGAACCAGGGAGAGAAATACCAGGCTATTGCCCGGTTCCAAGACAGTTACCCTGATTTCGCTCAATTTCGAGAGCTGATTCAGAATGCAGAAGTGCATGAGGAAAAGAATGCCACGTATCTGGTACTTCGCCCTGCTACCGATATCACTTCAATGAAGGTCGGAGAAGAGTATCAATACCACAAAGAGCAAAAATTGGTTTTGGTTCCGCTTCATATTGATAATCAGTAATTAACGATCTGATTTCGACTTTTTTCGACCAGGTTCGACCGTATTCGGCCGGTTTCTAACCTTTCGACTGGCTTTCATTAAGCAAGCCATGTGTTTGTAACTACAATTTCTGCGCTTCGCTCCGAATTTGCAGTTACAAACACACCGGTCGTTCCTCCCTTGTCTTGTCGGGGTGACACCCCGAACCCCCAACAATCCATCAACTTATCGACAACTATGAAAGAGCATTTCGACAATGCGGCTGATCGGCCGCGTCAATCCAAAAAGACGAATAAAGATCGCACAATCCCGCTGCGAGTTACGCAGAGTCAGTACGCGACAATTAAATCGAAAGCAATGTTAGCAGGGTTTTCCGTGTCCGAATATTTACGGAGGCTGGGCATCGGCCATCCGGTCGAAGCCAGGTTCAACAAAGACGAGAAGCGAAACTTAGTGGGTATCGGCAGAAACCTAAACCAGTTAGCCGCAAATGCCAACAACGGCTTCTTTTATCATAAGCCGATTATGGAAGTTTTGGAGCAGCTTAAACGGATCCTGGTGAAATGATAGCGAAAACAACGATAGGGGCAGATTTCCTGGGAGCGATCTGCTACGGTGCCGGCTTGCGCGTCAATGGGAAGGAGATAGAAGAGAAATCGGAGCTGCTTTTGACTCATAACCTGGTTTCAGAAGATCCGAAGGGAATGGCGCTGGAAATGCAGCGGGAGGCGGAGTTCAGCCGGTGTAAGAAACCAGTTTGGCATACTTCACTTAGCTGGAAGCCGGGAGAGAATCCGAGTAAAGAGCAGATGATTGAGGCGGCTAACCGGTATTGTGAGAAGATGGGTGCAAGTACGGAGGATCATCAGGTAGTGGTGTTTCAGCATCATGATCGGCCGCATAAGCATGTTCATGTGTACATTAACCGTGCACCGGTCGGTGGAGGAAAAGCTCTCGAAACATCGCATAATTATGCGCGGAATGTTCGGGTGTGTAAGGAGATATCGAAAGAGTTGGGTTTTACAAAGGTAATAAGACTGGAAGCTGGAAAAATGCGCCAAGTTGGAGACCACCAAGCAACGGCCCAAAAAGTGATTAATGTTGCAATTAGGAACGCTCTGAAGCAAAAAACTACTACTTTCGAAGATTTAGAGCGCCAGCTGATAGATAAGGGAATAGAGTGTAAGTTTGCTATGGAAGATGGAAAATTGAAGTACACTAGTTACCACTATTCGGGAATATCACTGAAGGGGCAGGACGTTGGATTTTCCGCAAGGCAGTTGCAAAATTTATTGGAGGAGAACTTTCAAAAGGGATTGAATCGCGGAAATCGACTTAAGCCAGTCCTATGATCTCCACTTCTGTCTACGGGAGTGTTATAGATTCGCGCCTCCTTTCCATCCAAAACGAAATAGTGGCACTATCCTTTATGAGTCAATAATTGCGGCGTTCAACAGCCTTCAGGTATAAGTCTGCCATGACAAGCGTTTTAAAAATATACAAGTTAAAAGAGTAATGTCAGACGTTCACAGTCCAGAACAGCGTAGTTACAACATGTCGCGGGTAAAGGGGAAAAACACCAAACCTGAACTATCCGTCCGAAGGTTTCTTTTTGCAAACGGATTCCGCTACCGGCTCCATAGTAAAGACATTTTCGGAAAGCCTGACATCATTCTCCGGAAATATAAAACCGTCATATTCGTTCACGGGTGTTTCTGGCATGGTCATCTTGGCTGCAGGCGAGCCTCCTTACCAAAGACAAATACAACTTGGTGGCTATCTAAGATTAGCCAGAACTCTTTACGCGATGAAAGGACGGTGTCCAAATTAAAAGAGCTTGGATGGAAAGTTGTTGTAGTATGGGAATGCGAATTGCTATCGTCCACCAAAGATGACACACTTAGTGCTCTAAAAGATTCTCTTCTAGCCACGAAAACTGAGAAGGCCAATTGTTAACGTTCTTTCATTGCTAAAATGACTCTCTCCACCTCATGATACCCGTCATTTTGTTCTGCTATCCAATAGTTTAAGAACAACTTATGAACTGATCTGATTTCGTCTGCTTTACTGGACCCAAACATCAACTCTGCTAGAATTGAAAATTTTGTTTTTGCCGATGTCGAATGGTCCAATTTCTCGACAAAAGCAGTCATTTGACTTTCGTTTTGAGCAACGATAGATAGTTGTTGTTCGGCCTTTCCGCGATTCCAAATTATGTCTTCTGGAATCCTACCTGGTAGATAAAAGACGTTTGTTAGATAAAAGTCAAGATATAGCTTTTGCAGCTGAATTTGTTGATCTGAATTCCCTGAGCCCGACAAGCTGTCAACAGAAAACGTGATCCTTTCAGCCGTTTGGTGGGATATCTTCCTTTGTAAAAAATTGACCGTTAAATCTGTGGTTGCTGCCGTTCGCCAGTCGAAATGCTCGGAGCTGGGCTTTTGGTCGCCATCAAAAATGACAAAGTTTTGAGATTTACTTTCGCGGCAGAAAATTTTGATAAATTCATTTTTGATTACCGATTCACCTCCAGGATTATAGGTAACATTGAATAAGTTTGAGACTTCTTCGCCCATATTTTCTAATACCGCTGAGACAATTTCTTTCGCAAGGATGTCTTCTACTGTTATTGTTTTTCTTGCTTCAATAGGAAACTCTATATGATAAAATGCTTCTTCCGGCGTTAAATCTTCCTTGACAAGAAATCTGCCATTTCCCGGATTTTGAAAAAAAACCTTTATTGCTTCTTTGGGCAGCCCTTTGATTATAGACGGTGAATGGCTAGTAAGTACAATTTGATGTTTCCTTAATTTTATCTGATTTAATAGAAATAGTTTGAGCCGTGATTGGGCTCCGGGATGTAGCGATACTTCGGGCTCATCAAGCAAAATAAGCGAATAGTCTTTCGCATCAAGAATTCGAAGTACAAGCCTCACGATGGCAACTTCTCCGCTTCCCGCGAAAGCTTCAGAGTATTCAGCATGAGCGGTTTTAAATATAACCGAATAACCCACGTTACGGAAAAAAGAGTGCTCGAGAAACACGCCACTACTATATTCCTTCCCAGAGATAAATGAGATCCATTCGAGCTCCGAATGAGCGAGCTCTCTTTTACTTTTGTTTACAGCTCCTGACTTAGAAAAATAAGTCTCTATTTGGCCAGAAAGAACCTTTTTTAAGTAGGAGGACTTCTTTCTTATAAACTCCTGCTTGTTTTTCGACTTGATACCTTTTACATTTCCAAAATAGAAAAATTTGTCAAAGGCACTTAGCTCTGCTCTGAAATCGATATAGACTACATGTTTTGCGATCGGTTTATCTCTGTCGTTTCTTTTGGGGACCTTTTTCATGCCGGCCCATGTCAAGGGTCTACTTGTTTCCCAATAATTTGGATCCTCTCCTCGCCTAATTCTAGCTTTTATTACTTCCTTTATCTTTTTATCTACATCTTTGTATGAGTACCAAAAAGAATGCCGCTTCCTTTGCTCGTTGTAGTAAGTTACGGGATCAACTTCTGTATCAAACCAAAATTCGTAAGGGGTATGGTTAACTGGTGCCCCATATAACGCGTGAAGGCATGTACTCTTACCACAACCATTTTGGCCAATAAAGACTGTCAATGGAAAGGTAAAGTTGATTCTTGTATCTAAATCGACATTTCTATAAAATGGGAACTGAATAAAGTCAATATATTTTTTAACTTGCCCATTCGCTTTTAATGTTCGAATTATACGGATTACATCAGATAAATCAATATCCATCCAGAGCTTGATCAATAGTTGGAAACAGTCTTTTAGGCGACATTTTCATACAAAATATGCGATCTAGGAGCTCCTTCTTAGCCATTCAGAAGGGTTGTATCCTACTCGTGAGAGTTGGCTGCTGAAAATATTCGAAATGCTTTGAGCAACATCACTCTTCAATTCTGCGAGCCAGACCATATTTAAATTGTCTCCCTTCCTGAATTTTATAATGCCGGCTTCTACAAAAGACGAAACGTTTCCTTGGCCGTCTGATTTGAACTCAACAAGTTTTGAGTTATATACCTCATATTTAACTTTAAGGTAAATAGGGTCGGCATGATTTATCACTATCTGAAAATCACTGATATCGCCGATATTTAACTTCAGTAGTAAAAAGGCCCTCTTATTTGTGGAAATTCTAACACTGTCACATTTGGGCTGCATGCATAACCAATAATTTCCGCGATTTCCTTCCTCCTTTAATACCGTGCCTTGCGTTAAGTAGTATTGAGAAACTTGATATTGGGGCTTAATTGTGGTTAACACAGCAAACTGAATATTACTCGCTGTGGCTTTCTCTGCATTCGCCTCGAAGGTCGATATAAGATTCTTATGACAGTACTTTTTGAAGTAAATTACTTGGTCAATGGGATGAGTGTTTTTTAGAAATGTTTGCTCGATCCCGTTTTGAATAACCGATTTCAAGACTGGCTTTGATATTTCAGGATTAATGCCGATTTCAGGGATCTTATCGGCATCGTCAAAGACAAATGGATAATTGTCTTGATTGTAAGTGTGATCGATGTAGTTTGGTAGTATATTGTCACGCAACTTTGTAGTTATTTCGCTGCTTTTTAGTATAGATTTAATATCACTACCAATGATATCTATCAATAAATCTTCAGCGTCCTTGGGATCTGGAAGTAATGCTTTATGTGTGAGGTACGCTGGATCCAACTCCTTATTGTACGACCCAAGCAATAAAAATGTTTTTGCGCGAACCATGGAAATACACTGGAGAGCAGTTCCCAAAACAAGCCCATCTGTTAGCTTTGCGAACTCTCTGTTTACTATACTTGGCAGGTCTACTAAGGCAACAGTTTTTTGACGTACTTCCTCAGACAAATGCCTATTCTGCGGGGATTCTTTAAAATAGATCGAAATACGAAAGTTTTTATTTTGAAAGCTAAGATCCGTATCGTTGGACTCAAAGCTAATCCCCAACTGTGTCAGCTTCTCTTTTATAGGGTCGTAGATAGCATCAATATCTGACTCTGCGGTTAATATTAGTATTAGCTTTGGAGAACTGTACTCATTTCTCTGTAAAATCTTTTCAATCAATTGCAATGCATATCGTCCCCTCGATTCCTTTTCTGCAACATCAACCTCGTTGTCTTCTTCGGCGGCAATGGCGTGTCCATCAAGCGGGTTCTCGTCTTGTAAAATTATCCTCCAGTCAAGAACATTTACATCGGAGCTATTAGCTAGGTTTATTATATCATCTTCCTCTTCCGGCTTCTGATATTGATAAAATGAGCATGACTTGCCGGATGGTGCGAATGCTTTAGTGATTACATTAGCATTTAGACGATGATCTATGTCCTCATTAACGGGATCTTCGACGTTATTGAAAATCGGCTGATCATCTACAAAACATATTGTTTTTATAAATTTGTCGGCAATCTCGATCGAGTCATTTACGTAGTCCTGGGGCATATTATTTGAGGGGTTTAATTGCAAACGTAACGGTCATATCCTTACGAGGTTCACTGAGAGAGATATCATAGCTGGCATTCCTCAGTACTTCTTTTGATATCTGAAGTCCCATGCCTCTCCCTCCAGCTTTTCTCGAGAACCCAAGCTCAAATATCTTCTCATAATCATTGACAGCTACCTGCGGGCCGTTATTGGAGATATAGAGAGTGCCATCGTCAGTTGCATGTAATCTTATAACTCTGGGTCCGTCGTCGGCTTTTGTCTTCAGCCAGTGAATCGCGTTGTCAACGACGTTTACAAACACAGGATAAAATATTGATCTATATCCATTAATACGGCTTTGCGAAAATCCTTTTGTTCTATTTAGTTGAATATTATGCCGCTCTATCCTCCCTTTAAACACGTCTTGCAGGAAAACGTATATTTCTTCGCACCTTATCACTTCTTCTCGTCTGTAAAGCCTTCGATTAAAGGGTGTCAAAAGGGAGAGATAGCTATCTAAGTGTTCAAAATTTGACCTTATATTTTTATACGTAGTGTCAATTTTTGTATCGATATCGGCCCATCTTTTTAGATCTCTTATGCCCGATCGAAGTGAATTAACCGTACTATTGAATTCATGATGAATGATATTGACAGCAAGTCCAAGTTGAGTCAATTCAATATCGGCGTACATTTTTTCTTTAACCTCTTCAAGTTCTTCCTCAATAGCATCCGTTATCTGAGCGTTGGTTATTATCTTCCCTTGCTCATCTTTTTCCCAATAAATGTTATCCAGTTGGTGAATAATATTTTCTAGAATTAAGTTTGCGTAGTCCTTTTCTTCAATTATTGGAGACTCAATGGATCTAATACTTTCAAATATTTGACTGTCCTCGGACTCTGTAAGTTTAAGGGTTGGTAGTTGAAGCTTGGCACTTCTGATGGTCTGCTCCAAATTTTCCATCAATTCCTGGGTTAATTTCCTAACTCTTGATGAGACTTCTTCGGCAATACTCCTTGCCTCATCATATCGTTTTTTAGTAGTGTCTTTGGCTTCGTCGGATATCAACTCGACATGCTTTTCAATCCTTTTTCTCTGGCTAACTTCCAGCTTAAATGACTTTTGATAGTCACTTACAAGATGATCAACGGCAGCTTCGGCTTCCAAAAAATATTTATTGCTTATGCTCTCGTATTCCTCCAGATATACCTCCCAATTTCGTCGATTTTCTTTAGATAGCACAAAGCCTCGAGGAGCTAGAATCTTATTTCGCATCCTTAAATATACTAAGCTTTTTCGAGCCTCAAACTCATAGTTTATTAATGCATTGCTTGCGTCGTCGACGTCTTTAATTGAGGAAATAGATTGTAGGTTTTTTCGCGTTTTTGTAAGTAGATCCGCGATGTCTTTTTGAATTTTTCCATTTTGAACGTTTTGAAAAAAGGCATTAAGTTCAGCAACAAATTTGTCTTTTCGCTCCTTTGCTCTTTTTTCTCTTTGTTCCCTGGCTCGATACATTTTTTCCCGTTCCTTTCGTAGCGAAAGGAAAACATCGGTGGACTCGCCACCTTTTTCCCTGAAAAAGTCGGCTGCCAATTGCACAAAGAAATTCTTGAGAATACTTCTTAGCTGACGATAGGCTTGATTTTCTATGAAGCCTTCCCTCCCTGCTTTTTCTGTCAAATTGTCATTGAATTCTTTGCTAATGTTAACTGTACCTATAATTCTTCGATAAGAAAAAAAGTAATAGGAGGCGCTTTTGGATCGATTCCGCTCAAAATCCAAAAAATCATAGTTGTTATCCCCGTAGGGTAAAATCCTAATGCCGTCCTTGTAAATGTACAGCCCGCCATATCTATTAAGCTTACTTTTTAGCTGGCTATGTAGAATTGGATCAAGGTAGGATTGCTTGTGATCACCTTGTAAATATGCGCAGTCAATCGAGAATCGGCCACAGGCCGTTCTTTTGAAACTATTCTCATTCCAAATTATTTTGTGATCCGAAAATTCGTGATCATAGATTGTAACATCTCCTCTGAATTGGCCGAAATCGTCAAATTCACCTCTGAAGTGATGGTCAACTTTTTCGAACTCATGAGGGCTTATGAATGCGTCCTCACCTATTAGGTCAAAATAGGTGTCATCATTACCTCTGTAATCTCGGAAAGCAGTTTTTACTGAGGGCTTTGCATGTTGCGGTGTGATGGTATTGGTAAACCCAACAAGCATTTTCTCTAATGTGGATGCCTCATCTTTGTCTTTGTCGTTACCGTCAATATTAGCATTTAGACTGTCATCACATGAGCCTATATAAAAATGTGTTCCCGAATGGTTTTCTAAGGATAAGGCTCCCGGCAGGCTTTGCATCAAGCTTAGTGGATCCACTCGAAAGTTTTTGATTTCGGTAATCAGGTCGCGCGCATTTTCTTTTGTGATGTCACTATTTCTGAATAAACTAAGCAATGAGAGAATTGACTCATTTTTCATTGCTTCAACATCTGCTAGAGAAGGAATAATGCTACCTGAAAATTCCTTTACCGGAATTACAACCTGATCTAAGTTTATCCCTGGGCTTTCAAATAAAGCCCAATTAATAAATGCAGCAACGGTGTTCCCAAGCTCTCCGTTACGAATAGCTCTCGTGACTATTAGTACTTGCTTGCCAATAGAGGCTATGGCTAGCCTCCCAATGCCTTTCTCCCCCATTATTGGGCGTAAGGGCTTATTTGAATCTGTGGGAGGCAGGGGGATCTTGTGATTCGCAAACTTGCTTTCAGTGGCTAGGACCAACCATCTGTTCTCGAAATCTTCCTTCGTCATTCCCAAGCCGTCGTCTCTGAGAATGAAAATTTGGTCTTTTCTTAAATAGTCGACCTCTACATGATCTGCATAGGCATCATGGGCATTTTTGAATAGCTCATTTATGGCTGTCGGAATTCCAGCAATCTGCTGTCTGCCTAAGAGATCAATTGCTCTTGCTCTGGTAACGAATTTAGCCATTTATCCCAATGCTGTTTAATAGATTCTCCAATGGCTTCCGATAATTTTGGAGGCACTGCATTACCAATCATGGTTGCAATGGTGCCTTGATTTGAAGAGTAAAATTGATAATCTAGTGGAAACGACTGTAATGTAGCTCCCTCCCTGAGTGAGAGTGCCCTATCCTGATCGGGATGTGAGTAGCGACCTGTACTTGTGTAAATAAATCTGGTTGTAATTGTAGGTGCTGGCCTATCCCAAAATAGTCTGCCGTAGACATCATAGTGCCCATTGTGATTCTTATAGCATTCCAATTGAAGTTCGCTATCATTCTCCCAAGCTTTTCTAGTGCCTCCGTTGTGAGGGACCTGTCTTACTCTTTGTAGGTTTAAGTCTGATAGCTTAGCACATGAATGCTGAAATCTAGTCTCATCTTTGTTTCCGGCTTCTATTTTTGGGAATATTTCGAAGTTGCCGATTGCTTTTTGAACGGTTACAATTGAATTTTTCGCACGAACCTGTCTTGGGAGCTCGATTTGGTAATTTGACAGACGTGTTGCTAATAGCACGAACCTGCGTCTATTTTGAGGAACACCAAAATATTTTGCATTTAGTACATTTTGATCGAACGTGTAACCTTCTTTCCGTAAAGCTTTTTTAAAGAGATGTAGTGGACTCCCTTTCTTTGTCTCTAAACCCGGGACGTTTTCGATGAAGACAAACCCTGGCCTGTAAAACAAGACAAATTCCTTGAAATCCTCCAGCAAGAGTCTTCCCGACTCCGATTTGGTTTTATCTGATTTAAGATTGGAATAGTATTGACATGGACTGCAACCAACGAATATGAGATTATCTTCGTTTCTTTCAATGGGCAAGTATTCTTGAAGTTTCTCGGGTTCAAGGTTTGAAACGTCTTTATTGATAAACTTGGCATCATTGTTCAGTTCATAAGTATCCTTGAATTTAGGGTCGATGTCAATACCGCCAAGCACCTTAATCCCAATATTCGTAAAGCCACAAGTCACGCCACCCGCTCCACAAAAAAAATCAACGGCCTTTAAATCAGATGTTTGTGTTATCCTACTAGGCATATATATTAAGAAGATATTGCGAAGGCTATGTTCAAAATTGCAAAATACAAAAATAATGGTTGAGATTTTTTACCACTTACTTTACGGTGGGAGTTGTTCTTCAGACTTGCTTGGCGAGAATGTTCGGCTTCGAGCTGCTAGTGACTTTTGATGTCATATTCTCTCTTTATTGTGGATCAGTGGCATAACAGTATCTGAACTGTCAAGTAATCTTTGACGGTTTACGGCTAACATTATTCCATTGCTCTTTAGACATCAGTTACTTTATTTGCGCTATTTCGTCTAAGCGTAAGTTCTTGGTAATTAGTTCGCTAAGGTACATTCGACGTTCTTTTAGACGAATTTCTGTGATCCAGTTGCCATTTTCAACTGTCCTGTGTCTAAGGTATGTCAAGCATCCCTAACATTTCCCTGGCCTTTTCAGTACACTCAGCCTATCGCAGTTATCTCAAATTTTGCGACAACCGTAGGCCAATCAACCTCCGCGCCAAATAAGCAAGGGTGTGCAACTGCTCTGCAGTGTCTCTCTGAACTAGAATTTACTCGAAAGAAATTTTCGTATCTCAATAATCAGTGAATTGGGTAAATAATCCTCCGGCACATTCTCGGTTACTTTTCTAGCAAGTGTACTTCGTTTCCCTTTCTTAAATGGCGTGAAGTTGCGCAAAAGAGCAACAATGTCCTCTTGGTTGGCATCGAAAGTGCTATCCTCTTTTGTGCCATAGAAGATGGTCTTCATGAGAGCAATGAGTGTTGGCTTGGGAAGAAGTGTGTAAATGTCAACCTCTTCTTCGCATCTGGGAGTCACCGTGTTTTCTTCCAGCTGTGGATTGACTTCAGCCAGCAGGCCTTCCAATATGGTTTTTTCTTGTGCAGAATAAGGTTGTGTCAGTCGAATGGGAATTTCATTTACGAAGAAATCCAGAAACTCGAACTTGTCCGGGTAGGCTTCATAGTGATACCGGAAGCATCTGAGAGACTGGCTGAAAGTGGCGAGCCTCACCAGTTTCGAGAAGATCGTGTTTTCATACAAGGTTGTACTGGGTTCCGACGGGAAAACCAAATGAAATTCATTAAGCTGGTCAACGACATCGTACTTAAAATATGGAACAAGGGGTATGTCGTCTCCTTTCATTCCCAGAAACGTTTCTCCTAGTCTCTTTGCTGTCGAATATTTCCCGACTGGTTTCTTACTTTCCTCCATAATCACTCATCTTTAAACCGCTCCTTCCAGATCTCTGAAAGCTGCCGCGCGTACTGTTTTTTGGTTACCTTGATGTATGTTAAAAATGCTTTTTCGGTCCGGTGGCCGGTGATTGCCATGATGGCGTAGGAGGGAGTGCCGGCAAGATACTCATTGGTTGCAAATGATCGCCTGGCTGTGTGGGACGTAATTAACGAAAACTTACTCACCTTTTTCTGCGTCCGGACTTTTCCTTTCTTTTCGAATAAAGCCACGTCATCGCTCAGATTGGCCTTTTCGCCGATTTCTTTGAGATATTCATTCATCTTTTGATTAGATATTACCGGAGGCAAGTTGTTCGGTGTCTTGCCCTTGTATTTCTCCATTACCTTCCTGACGATTGGGTGGATCGGGATTTCTAGGTATTCGTCTGTCTTGATCGTCTTAGTTTTCAGGTATTTGAAATCAGGCGAAATATTTTCGGCTTGTATAGCCGTGAGGTCGGAGAAGCGAAGGCCTGTGAAGCAGCCAACGATGAAGAGATCCCGCACTTTTTCCAGCCTGGACTCGGCTGATAGATCAAGCTTCATCAGGAGCTTGATCTCATCTTCATTTAGGTAAATCGAATCCACCTCTTTACGGGGTGTCGAAAACCGCCGACTCTTGAACTCGATGTTGTCATTTTCCTTGCGCTCGGTCGCCTCGTTCAGGAAGAACTTTAAGAAGCCGGTGTGCTTATTCTGCGTGTTCTCATTGTATTTCTTGACCTCAACCATAAACCTTTTGAAATCGTGGTAGAAATCGAGCGTGATGTCGTTGAACGCAATGGTCTTCTTCTTCGCATCCGTCTGATAGGCTGTCAACATTTTCAAATGCGAGCGGTACGTCTTGATCGTATTGGCATTCTTAAATCCCTCTACGGACTTGATGTATTTGGTGACGAACTCGATCAGGCCGGGCTTACCTTTCTCCGGAGCTGCTTCATATTTATCAGTCCTTATCTCGCGCTCAAATAGCGGTTTCAGGTCGGCGGGAGTGATCGACAGTTTCTGGTAAAGCCGCTGCTGGTATATCTTCTGAACTTCATTTCGCCACCGATCCAGGTTAGCGTTGAGCTCCAAATAGGCTTCATGACTGGCTTTTGCCTTCTGGTTTTTGGCGTCCCAGGATTTGGGCTTTATAAACTGATTGGTAGAAACCACAACCTGCTCAGTTCCATAGCGGAAGTACAAGGATATCAGGCAATTGCCATTTGGTTTTGGTTTTTTGAGATAGTATTTTGTAGTAGCCATGCAGCCGACGACTTGATTTACACAAATCTATCTTAACTGAATTGGTTTACAAAATGGTTTACGACAAAATTACTTTTTAAGGTTGCATGTTACTTGGTTCAATTTTATATATTTGCCATTAGTAGCTCAGAATCAGAATATTTTAACGAAAAGCTCATGAAAGTAGAAATCAAAGGTTCGATTCCGTCCATCACCACAGAATGCATAAAGCCTTGATCATGATCAAGGCTTTTTTGTTTTGGTAAATCTGATTCGTGCATTTCACGGCATTTGGGGTATATCAATCCGGGTAATTATCTATATAGCCCGTGTAAGTCGCAAATATTTCTTTTTGTGATTCGTCAAGCAGGTAACAGAATGAGACTTCCGGTATGCTATACCCAGCAGGGTATTGATAGGCTTTTTTTACGAAAATAGTTAGACAATCCCGCTCCCATATATAAGCTGAATGGCCCTGATTTTCAAAATACCGGTAATTGCCCGGATAGAGTTTTTGTATCTCTGCAACAATTTCCTGATCAGTTTTACAACTGTCACCATAAAGTTCGAATGCAACACCGTAAACTGGTTTTCTTTTTACTTTATCCGATAGTTGAGCAGGCTTTGTCCATTCATTATCATAATCAAAAAACCATTTTGCAGAGAAATTTTTGCCACCCAAGGAATCTGTTTGTAACCACATATAGTTTGTGGAAAATTGCTTCATAGGTGCTTTTAATGCACTGCTCACTCTCATTGGAAATTGAAAGTAAATACCCCGGTAACTCAATTTTGTTACTTCACCACAACTTTCATCGTCTTCCCAGTCTTGAAATGATAAAAACAAGATAAAAGAAACTACTAAGAAAGCTACTATTAATTTCCCTAAGATCGAAAGTAGCGTACTTAGGACAAGTACAGCCGATTTTAAGATGTACAAAAGTGTTTTCATGTGTGTAATTGTTTAATTCGCAGCGTGGAGCCATCAATCCGGAAAGCCGTTAATGTAACCAGTATATTTTCCGTACGTACTTGCCTCTGAAGAACTGATGCCATAACAAAAAGAGACTTCCGGTATTGAGTTGCCTTCTGGATCATCATATATTCTTTTGACAAAAATAGTCAGACAGTCCCGCTCCCATACATAATACTTATATCCCCACTCCACAGTATACGTGTAATTTCCCGGATACATTTCCTGAATTTCGGCCACAATTTCCTGATCAGTTTTGCAGCTATCCTCATGTAGTTCAAAAGCAACTCCATAAATTAATTTGTCTTTCACCTCACTACTTAATTCTTGCTTAATATTCCATTCTGAATCTCTATCAAAGAACCATTTACCTGAGATATTTCTGTTTCCGATTGAGTCAGTTTCAATCCAAGTGTAATTTCTGGTAAATCCACTCATTGGAGTTTTTAATACACCCCGTACTTTCAATGGAAATTGAAAATTAATTTCTCTGAATTTTACTTGTATTACCTGATCACATGTCCCGTCAGTTCGGAAAATGTAAATCACAATGTTATACAGAACTAGAAGTGAAATCGCTATAAATATCAGTCGTATCATCGATAGTAGTTAATATTTAGGTTAATGATTTTATCTTCTAGGGACAATTTGGATCTACATTACTGGTACTTACCAAAGTACTGTTTTTAACAAATACAAACCCGTGAGTTCCTTGATTTACAGCCGTTTTGACACGTGAGATCCATTCTGATGGTGTTCCAGTATTTCCAAATACAGTAAATATCGCACTACCCGCAGCATTGTTCTTGTAATCCATTTCTGTATCCTTGCCTCCCTGCCCTTCTTCATGAGCGAAAGCAAGTGCTACTGCTGAATTCTGCGTGAAAGTTTCGGCATTGTAAATCAGAAATAGTGCATGCTTAAATGCATTTCCTTTACAGTTCCCGCATGTTGCTCCACATAAATTATAGTTTGCCAGCGTGGCTGTTTCAGCAGCATAAGCATTGGACGCATACATTAGCCTCATTAGAAACTTATATGGATCATAATTGTCCGCCAAAGCATTTAGTGCTTGTTTTTCTGATGGTGTTAATGCGGAGCCAGTAAGTGTTGTGATTAAACTTTCAAAGTCTTTTTTAACCATGTCTCCATATGCCGATAGCAAGTTTTTCATTTTGGTTATCATAATTGCTCCTTGCGAATTTAATACAGCAACTTCCGTAGGTGTAAAGGTCACCCCCTTTCCTGCCGCAAGACTAATTAGTGGTGCTACATTGGCATTGGCTGCCACCGGCGGAGTGGGTGCAGGTGGCGCTGGTTTGCATGGGGTAGTCATGGTCCGTAAATTACCGTTGTCACACGGGTCATAACCGCCACCCGGATTGGGAACTGTGCCACCACCACCACTGCCACCAGTGCCTCCGCCAAATGGAGGGATGTATGTATCAATACAAGTAGTTACTGTATTGTAGAGATATTCGATATGATATTGACTGCCAGCGGCACAAGCACAGGAAGCATGCTGCATGTTATGGCAGCACAAGTGTTCTATCGTCTCTGATAATACCATTACGGACGTGCAAACGGGGAGGAGGTTTACTCTTCCGCCGGATCTTGCGTCGGATGGAATATCATCGTAGTCACTCAGGAACACTCTTCCGTAAAAGCTGCGTTTGCGATTACTCCTGTATTCCTTGATCCAGTTTTTGTCAGGGAAATACCAGGCGAGATAGGCCTTAACACCTGCATCTGAGGAATCTATAATGATGTTCCGGAACACTTCGCCGGTATGTTCTCGCCGGTATACGGGAATGGTGTAGGTCGTGTGTTGATTAACTGTGATCTTCCGGACACTGTCCGTTGTACTGGGTAAGGTGCGTATCGGAAACAGGGGAAGTTCGCTTGTACGGGAACCTGCTTCCGCATTCAATCTGAAATGGTTGTAAAGCGCTTTGTCTTTTAGGTTTTTGACTTGCTGAAGAAATTCATTGTAGCTCAGCATCTTGTTTTCCGTTGCCGCATTCTTATTTGCGGCGCTTTGCTGGGGAGCAGCTTTGTTGTCCGTATCATCGCGGCATGATTGGTTGAAAATGGATAATGCAAATGCAATAAGAACTAAAATGTAAGCGGAAACCGGTCTGAAAGGAGAGAATTGCTTCATAGAAATAAGTTGTAAGTATGGATCATCGAGCCTCTTTGGGAGGCGGAGCGTTAAAGATCCTATACTTCACAAACCCTGATGAAAGCAATGAACGAGCGGCTACTCGCGGCTTATCGAAAGGTGAAATAGCAAAATAGTTTTATGCTCGCATTAGCAGAAAATGCTTGCCTTTGAATGGAAAACCAAATTTGATAGAGATGAGAATACAACTGGTATGATGTGCCTAGTCTTATTATGTCGACTTGGCTTATGCTATTTTTATTGAAGTTCTGAGTATGAGCAGGCATACATGAACTTCGGATCATCACATACGAGGAATGCGAGATTCAAATCAGTTTTATTCTGTGCAACTGGCTTATTGTAGAGGGACTTGTATCAACAATTGATCGGCTTGCGGAGTTTAAAGCATTGTAACAACCTGGGTAGGCTGGTACTTGTTGTCAGAAGACCGGATGAGCAGCCAGTAGATTTCGAACGCCGCCAGACCAAGAATAATGAGCAGAATAACCCACTGAATAACCGGTCGTGGCTTTTTCCTGGCTCTGACGTGTTTCTGCGGGAAACCAAAGTACTGGGGAGAAGAAGCTTGTTCCATAGCTGCCAGGTTGATTGGTGAACAAAATTCGTGAATATCGCCGCAGAACAATCGGCGAACATTGACAAATGTGCAAAAAAAGAGGCTGAACTGATGCTCAGCCTCGTTGATTTTTTATTACTCTGATCAACGTTATTTCAATATCGAAAGGTTTTTGCCAGTTTTATGAGTAAGTACGGCATAGGAACTTGGTTTTACTCCCTTTAAAAAAGGAATTGTCTTAATAATAGCAAATTTCAATTTCATGATATAATAGGAGGTGTTTTTCTTTTTATGCATAAGTTGTAACACCTCATCATTATAGAAATAGTTAATATCATTCATGATTTCGAAATTTTCAGATTTTAATAAAAACCTGAATAATGATGGTGTATATATATTGATATGTCCGTAAGAAAGAAAATGATCTAATTTACGATCAACATAAAATGAGAAATCAATGGGAACTTCAAAAATCTGATACTTGGATACGCGCTTGATTTCACGGAGCAATATCCTCTCATGCTCGACATGTTCTAAGACATGAGAGCAAATTACCAGATCAAAATGATCATCAGGATAGGGAATCTGATAGCCATTGAACAACAATATGTCATTCAGATTTTGTATTTTTTTTGATTTAATAAGTTCTATGCCACTTTCTGAAATTTCAATGCAGTTCAAATTTTTACTAAAATCCCATTCTGATAGCCATTTTAAAATACTTCCCTCACCCGCACCTACTTCCAAAACACTTTTAAACTGAATGGATTTTGATAATTCAACTATATTGAGCGCCTTGTACCGTGCACCTGTATTTCTCCATTTAACTGAACTTTCATCATACTGATTTGAATACGAGTCTTTTATGTTGTTTGATAACTGCATTGTCTTTGTAGATATTTTCTTAGAACATGAAAGTACATAAATGATTTATAGGAAATATCTGATAAGTCTGCACTTCGAGATACGTCACTACTTGTGTGGGTTGAGGAATGTTATCCTGATTACGGAAAACAAACCAGTAAACTTCAAAAATGGCGAGGACGAGTATGGCTACGAGAATAACCCACTGAATAACCGGCCGTGGCTTTTTCCTGGCTCTGACGTGTTTCTGCGGGAAACCAAAGTACTGGGGAGAAGAAGCTTGTTCCATAGCTGCCAGGTTGATTGGTGAACAAAATTCGTGAATATCGCCGCAGAACAACCGGCGAACATTGACAAATGTGCAAAAAAAGAGGCTGAACTTGATGCTCAGCCTCGTTGATTTTTTATTGCTCTGATCAGTAAGCTCTTTCCAGCTTGCCTTCGTAAGAGTTGGTAAATGCTTTGTTCACTACTTTATTTCCGCCGCGCGTAGGGTAGTTTCCTGTAAAGTACCAGTCGCCGGGATGCTGCGGACATGCTTTGTGAAGGTTTTCAACGGTTTGAAATACAACAGCAAGCTCTGCATCCAGATCTTTCGGGCGAATGATTTCAGCGATCTTTGCCGAAATTTCTTCATCTGTAAATGGCTCGTAAAGCGCCTTCACGTAGTTGGTATCGTAGGCATTCTGCGTAGCGATCGCCGTTACACTGCGCATGTACACATCTTCGAGCAAATGATCGAGATCGCGCTCTTCCAGAAGTTTCAGCACTGCGCGGTAAGCAACGAAATCTTTCATCCGCGACATATCAATACCATAACAATCCGGAAAACGAATTTGCGGAGCAGACGAAGCTACTACGATCTTTTTCGGCTTCAGCCGGTCCAGCATCGTAAGAATGCTTTTTTCCAGTGTAGTACCACGTACGATCGAGTCGTCAATGATCACAACCGTATCCACATTTTTACGCACAACTTCAAAAGTGGTATCATACACGCTCGAAACCATATCATCACGCAAAGAATCGGCAGTAATGAAAGTGCGCGATTTTACATCTTTGGTTACCAGTTTTTCAATGCGCGGCCGGAAGGAAAGCACCCGTTCAAGGTCGGCTTCGAAAAGGATCCCTTCCATGATCGCCTGTTTCCGCTTTTTGGCAAGATATTCCTCCAAGCCTTCAATCATACCCAAAAAGGCAGTTTCGGCCGTATTGGGAATGTAGGAGAAGATGGTATTTTCAAGATCGTAGTTGATCTCTTTCAAAATCTGCGGGATCAGCAGCTTGCCGAGCTGCTTCCGCTCGTAATAGATATCCGGATCGGTACCCCGCGAAAAGTAAATACGCTCAAAACTGCATGAACGTTTTTCCAGTTTAGGTAAAATCGGCAGCTCATTGTACTCACCATGCTTGTCGATTATCAGGGCTGAACCGGGAGTAATCTCCTGAATCTGCTTATAGTCTACATTAAATGCAGCTTTGATCGCCTGTTTTTCCGATGCAACCACTACCACTTCATCATCTGCGTAGTAGAATGCAGGCCGGATACCCGCTGGGTCACGGATTACAAAGGAAGCACCGTAGCCCGTAAGTCCGCACATGGCATATCCGCCATCAAAATCGCGGCATGAGCGGTAAAGCATCCGCTGCAGGTCGAGATTGTCTTCAATGACATCTGAAAGCGTAGGATTTTCATAAATACCTTTGAACCGATCAAACACGCGCTGGTTTTCTTCGTCCAGGAAATGTCCAATTTTTTCCATTACGGTTACGGTATCAACTTTCTCTTTGGGATGCTGGCCAAGCGACACCAGCTTGCCAAAAAGCTCATCCACATTGGTCATGTTGAAGTTGCCCGCCATCACCAGATTACGGCTCCGCCAGTTACTTTGGCGCAGCATCGGATGGCAGTTTTCCACTTCATTGGAGCCGTGGGTACCGTAACGCAAATGTCCCAGCCATACTTCGCCGGTAAAAGCCAGGTTTTCCTGCAGCCATTTGGCGTCATTGGCACGGTCGCGGTGGTTTTTCAAACCCTTGCGGAATTTCTTATGAATCTTTGAAAAAATGTCAGTAAGTGGCTGGGTTTCTACGGACCTGTACCGGCTGATATAGCGTTTTCCAGGCGGAACATCAATTTTGATGTTGGCTACTCCGGCACCGTCCTGCCCACGGTTAATTTGTTTTTCCATCATTACCGACAACTTGTGCACTGCGTAGAGCGGTGTTTCGTACTTGTCTATGTAATATTGATAGGGCTTTCTAAGACGGATAAGTGCGATCCCGCACTCATGCTTGATGGCGTCGCTCATAGGAAGAGAAATGCGTTAGAAATATTTTTGTTTGCCACTGTGCAAAGTGTATTCCTGAATACCAGCCTAACGAATTTGCATGCTTGTTTAGTTCGCAGGGAGTACAAAGGTACAAATCATCAGACTTAAAAAATTTCAAATTTGCCTTAATTTTCCAGACAGTAAACCAGGCGTCGGCACAAAGGTTTTCAGTACAGATTTTACACGAAAATATCTGCATGCTATATTGAAAAACACAAAATGATGCCAGGCGTAAACCGAACTATGCCTGTCTAAATGTACTTATTTTTATTCCAAAGCGATCATTCGTATGCTGTTTAAAACCCGGGGAATTGTACTGAGCTACATACGATATCGCGAATCGTCGATCATTGCGCGTGTTTACACCGAAGAATTCGGGATGCAGACCTACGTTGTAAATGGCGTGAGGAGCAGCAAATCCAGGGGAAACCGCATTGCTCTGTACCAGCCGCTTACCTTGCTGGATATGGTCGTTTACCATAAGAATAAGGAAGATACCATTCACAGGCTGTCGGAAGTGAAGTGCTATGCACCTTTTCTGACCCTGCCGTATGATATTGTGAAGTCAGGACTGGCGCTTTTTATTACCGAGATCCTGGGCAAGTCGCTGCGGGAGGAGGAGAGTAATGTGCCTTTGTTCCAGTTTATCGAAGACGCCGTTCTGTACCTGGACAAGGCGGATTCCGGGTTCGAGAACTTTCATATACAATTTCTGATGCAGCTTGCGTCTTACCTGGGTTTTGGGGTCGAAACGGTTCAGGATCTGGAAAATGAGCTTGTGGCAGGACGTTTCTCACAAGTGCCCGATACAATTGAGCGAAATGCCATATCTGAACTTTTAACGCATTATTACGGCTTGTCCATTCCTCTGGACCGGGTTCGCAGGGTAAGGATCCTGGAAATGCTTATTTTCTTTTATAAAATACATCTGGACTCGCTGGGGGAGATTAAATCCCTGGAGGTACTGAAAGAAGTGTTAAGATAAACCGCTCAATGCGCGAAGTAGCCATCATGCATATTTGATGAAGGTGGCATAATTTTGATGGTTCACGCTTTACCATCAATCTGTTTTTCATGAAAAATCTGATTTTTACCTTGTGCCTGCTTCTGCCGCTGCTCGGCTTTTCACAGGTGCCCAAAGGAGCCTGGAAATCGCAGGAGCCCACAGGCAGTACCTCTACACTCATTGTGGCTGACAATTATCTGGTGATCGCTTCTTACAGTGTCGGTAATAAGTATTTTGAAAGGGCAGAAGGTGGCCCTTTTACGATGACAGGCGATCAGATGGTTTATACACCGGAATTCAATTCAGCAGATACCAACAAAATTGGTATACCGGTTACATTCACTGTTACTGTGAAAGAAGGAATACTGACGTTGCGGTACGAGGAGGCGATGGTCTGGATGAAGGTAGACGATGCCGCTTCTGCTCCTATGGCCGGCAGCTGGCACATTACCCGCCGCGACAATGGTGATGGTCAGCTTACGCCCATTCACGAGGAAGGTACCCGTAAAACATTAAAACTGCTGTCGGCAACGCGCTTTCAATGGTTCGCCATTGATCCGGCCAAAAAAGCATTTTATGCCACTGGTGGCGGTACCTACACGATCAAGGATGGTAAATACAAGGAGAATATTCAATTTTTCTCAAAGGACAACAATCGTGTAGGCTCATCCGTAGAGGCCTCTTTCAAATTTGAAGATGGAAAGTGGGAGCATACAGGCAAAGGAACCGGCGGTAAACCCGTGCATGAGATCTGGGAAAAAATATAGCTGCATCTATTTAGATTTGTTCAAAATAATTCAAGCTATTTTTTGAATGATTCTAAATAGGTTCTACATTTGCCTTATCAACGTATTATTTCAATGAGCGCTTTTTCACTGACTGAACCGGGTATGCCGGTCACTGAGCAGGACTTCTCAGTAAAATTCTTTCTCGACAATTCGGAATGCATATTCAAGAAATGCTGCGAGAAGTATAAGAAGAAGGGAAAACATTGTAAAAAATGCCCTAAAAAGTAGCTCTGAACGAGTTTGAATAATACAGTTCATGGTGAATAATTGTAAGAGAGGGAATGCCGCAGAGCGTTCCCTTTTCTATGTTACGCACCGGTTCAGATCTTTCTCTTCAGTTCAAAGTTCTGCCCCAGGTATACGCGGCGTACTACTTCATCCTCTGCCAGTTCCTCGGCACTGCCTTGTTTCAATATTTTTCCTTCAAAAAGCAGATAAGCCCTGTCCGTAATGGAAAGTGTCTCATTTACATTGTGGTCCGTAATGAGAATGCCGATGTTTTTATGTTTGAGCCTGGCAACAATACTCTGAATATCCTCGACCGCAATAGGATCTACGCCGGCAAAGGGTTCATCCAGCAGTATGAACTTGGGATCTACAGCCAATGAGCGCGCAATTTCCGTACGGCGCCTTTCTCCTCCCGACAACACCATGCCCTTGCTTTTCCGCACATGGGTCAGGTGAAACTCTTCCATCAGCTCTTCTACCTTTTCCTTCTGCTCGGTTTTTGACAGGGAAGTCATTTCTAGTACCGCTTTCAGGTTTTCCTCTACAGTCAGAGTCCTGAATACCGAAGCTTCCTGAGCCAGATAACCCAGCCCGAGACGTGCACGTTTGTACATCGGCAGATTTGTGATGTCGGTATTATCAAGATAAACCTTACCACTATTAGGCTTTACAAGCCCTACTGCCATATAGAATGAAGTAGTTTTTCCTGCGCCATTAGGCCCGAGCAGCCCCACGATCTCGCCCTGCTCTACCTGGTAACTTACATTATTATTGACAAGACGTACCCCGTATTTTTTAACGAGATTTTCGGTTCTTAAAATCATGCGGTCTGCTGTTCGGGAACGTGATGAATCCTGATGTCTTTCAGGGAAAGTTGTAACGTTTTTTTATCACGAAATGTATTTTCTTCTAGGCTGTAACAAATGGAAAACGGTTTTCCATTAACAAGATCCGGGAAAAAACGCGCGAGCCCAAAGCCGACTGCGGTGAAAATGGAAGAGTTTTGTTGTTTCACATCAAACTTGATGTGCTTTTCCTTCATAATCACCGGTTTTCCTGCCAGCATTACATTCCTGGATTCAAACACCGGAGTCATGTTGCCGGGACCAAAGGGTCCCATTTGCCTAAGTATATTGTAGAACTTGGGGCTGATGTGTTCCAGGTCCAGCGGCATATCAATATCGATCACGGGAATAAGCTGGTCCGGCAGAATCTTGCTGCTCACAATCTCATTAAAGCGTGTCTTGAATGCTTCCAGGTTATCCAGGGGCAAGGTAAGTCCGGCTGCAAAGGTATGGCCGCCATATTGTTCAAGCAGGTCAGCACATTCTTCAATCGCTTCATACACATCAAAACCAGGTACCGACCTGGCTGAACCTGCGGCTTTTCCGTGTGATTGGGTCAGGATAATCGTGGGACGATGGTATTTTTCAATGCACCTGCTGGCCACAATTCCGATCACTCCTTTGTGCCAGTCCTCGCGGAACAAAACCGTGCTTTTGGCCGATGAAAGCCAGGCGTCATTTTCGATCATAAACAATGCCTGCTCGGTCATATTGCTGTCGAAAGTGCGGCGGTCCGTATTGTGCTTGTTGATTTCGAGTGCAAAGTCAGCTGCCTCTTCATCATCTTCACAAAGCAGCAGCTTTACAGCCTCCCGTGCATGCTTGATCCGGCCGGCTGCATTGATGCGCGGTCCAATCCCGAAAACACAGTTGGTAATGTCCAGCACACCGTTCAGGCCGGCAATCTGCATCAAAGCTTTGATGCCGGTTCGGGGTGAGGCATTGAGCTGCTTTAATCCGTAATAGGCTAATACGCGGTTTTCACCGGTGATGGGCACAATGTCAGAAGCAATGCTGACTACAACAAGGTCGAGGTACTCAAACAGGGCCAGTTCATCAATATTATGTTCCTGACAAAAAGCCTGCAATAGTTTGAAGCCCACGCCGCAGCCGGTAAGCTCTTTATAAGGATAGGCGCAGTCTTCTCTTTTCGGATCAAGTGCTGCTACTGCGGGTGGCAGTTCATTGCCGGGGCGGTGGTGATCGCAGATAATAAAGTCGATGCCGCGTTCCTTTGCTGCCGCTACCTTGTCTACAGACTTAATGCCGCAATCGAGGGTAACAATCAGCGTGAAGCCATTTTGTTCAGCATAGTCGAGGCTTTGCCAGGAAACTCCGTAACCTTCTTCGTACCGGTCCGGAATGTAGTAGTCGAGGTTTGCGTGGTATTTTTTTATAAATCCATAAAATAGCGCAACAGAGGTAGTGCCATCCACATCATAGTCGCCATAAACAAGGATTTTTTCACCTGCCAGAATAGCGTCCGAAAGTCTCTTCACTGCTTTATCCATGTCCTTCATCAGGTAAGGATCATGCAAATGCCCGATTTCAGGTCTGAAAAACTGCCTGGACTGCTCAAAATCATAGATTCCACGCTGTACAAGGAGCATAGCAAGTGGCAGACTGATGTTCAGGGATTGGGTAAGTCCGAAGGCAAGCTGCTGCTGCTCTTCGGCGAATGAAGGTTTGTGTGTCCAGCGTTTTTCGATCATAAGACAAAGATAAAGGGATTATTGCTAGCTGCTGCCAAAATGTATTATCCACCGGCAGCCGGGAAAAAGCTATCGGAAACCTAGTATCTTTACAGCCTGTCTGTTCACCAAACGTAATACGCAATGCCACGTCTTCTAGCTATCGACTATGGTTCAAAGCGCACCGGAATTGCGGTTACGGACCCCTTGCAGATCATTGCCACAGCGCTTGAAACCGTAGCAACACACCAGCTGCTCGATTTTCTGAAAAAGTATACAGCACGGGAGCAGGTAGAAGCATTTATTGTAGGAATGCCACGAAAGCTGGATAACAGTGACAGTGAAAACGCAGCCCGCGTCAGAAGCTTTATAAAGGTGCTGGAAAAAAACTTTCTGGATGTACCTATATATACACATGATGAACGCTTTACGTCTTCCATGGCGTTGCAGTCTATGATTGCGGCCGGTTCAAGCAAGAGCGACCGGCGCGACAAGGGCAATATTGATAAGGTAAGCGCTACCATTATATTACAGTCTTTCATGGAGGGACGCCGGTAGCCGGGCCTTTTTTTAACAATTAGTACAAACAAGTTCAGTTTTATGATTTACCCTATTGTAGCCTTCGGCGATCCCATACTCAGAAAACCAACGCGCTTTATTGAGAAAGACGAAATGGATTTGAAAAAACTATCCGATGACATGTTCGAGACCATGCACGGAGCAAGCGGCGTTGGGCTTGCCGCTCCGCAAATTGGGTTAAACATCCGGATTTTTGTGGTGGACGCTACTCCTTTCAGTCGCAAAGACGATGAGGATGACGACGAACCGGATCTGTCGCTGGCTGATTTCCGCAAGACTTTTATCAATCCTGAAATACTCGAAGAGGTAGGTGAGGAGTGGGCATTTGAAGAAGGCTGCCTGAGCATTCCGGGCATCCGGGGCGATGTATACAGGCCCGAAACCGTACGCATCCGTTACCGTGATATTGAATGGAATGAGCATGAGGAGGAGTATTCAGGCATGGCTGCCCGGATCATCCAGCATGAGTATGACCATTTATTAGGTAAGCTGTTTGTGGATTATCTTCCTACGCTCAAAAAGCAATTTATTAAAAAGAAACTGAGCGACATCTCCAAAGGCAATGTAGACGCGGATTACAGAATGCGTTTTTCTTCCCGTAAATAGTTTTAGCTCCGACTTGCATGACATCTCTTTCAGATACTACAACATTAACAGCTGCACTGATTCAAACAGATCTGGTTTGGGAGGATGTTACTGCCAACCTGGCCAATCTTGAAGAGAAAATCAGTGCGCTGGATGAAGTTGATGTCATTGTACTGCCCGAAATGTTCAATACGGCATTCACCATGAATACTTCTGTGGCGGAGCCGATGAACTTTACGACGACGCGGTGGATGAGGCAGATGGCGGAGTTGAAGCAGGCACTGGTAATCGGGAGCTTCGCGGCAAAGCAGGGTGACCAGTTTTTCAACAGGCTGGTTTGTATGAAGCCCGACGGCTCGTTTCAGTTCAGCGACAAGCGTCACCTTTTCAGGATGGGGGGAGAAAATGAGGCTTACACACCCGGTGATGTGCGCCTTATTGTAGAATGGAAGCTCTGGAGAATTTGTCCGCTGGTATGTTACGACCTGCGCTTCCCGGTATGGAGCCGTAACAATGCAAGTGACCCTTATGACGTACTGGTTTATGTGGCCAACTGGCCGGCAAAGCGGGCATATGCCTGGAATACCCTCCTGAGGGCACGGGCTATCGAGAACCAGGCTTATGTATTGGGGGTAAACAGGGTAGGTGTTGACGGAAAACAGATCCATTACCAGGGTGATTCTGCTGCACTCGATTACCTTGGTGAACCATTACTGATGCTGGCTGATGCCGAAGGCGAAAAAGTTGTCCGGCTTTCACGGGAAGACCTGGACAAGTACAGGCTGGCATTTCCCGCATTAACCGATGCCGACGGGTTTGAGCTTCAACGCTGACCTTGGTCTACTCGATTACCTTCGGCACTTTAAAGTAAGATGTAGTACGGGCTGGTGCATTGCCGAGAGCCTCTTCCCTGCTGAGCAAGTTTGTGCTTATATCCTCGCGCCATTTGTTTTCTTCATCGAGTATATGAGTGAGCGGCTCCACGCCTTCAGTATCAATTTCATTTAGCTGCTCCATCCAGGTAAGTACCGAATCCATGCTTTTCAGCAGTGAGGCCTCTTCCGACGGAACTATGTTGAGGCGTGCAAGATGAGCGATCCTGGCCAGCGATGCCTGGTCGATTTTCATATGTTAAGAATTGGTTAAGTTAAACGTACTGCTACATCTGAAAGTCAAATTTACTCCATTTTTGCAAGAATGCTCGGAAGGGGCTGCTCTGCGAAAATTTAAAAATGTTGTCAGGGCTGATAGTAGGAGAAAAATAATATTTGCTTTTATCCGGGAATTCTGAAATATTTTGAACCAGCACTCCGGTCCCGGAAAAGGCCCTGGATGTATTAAGTGTAAAGAGTACAATTTTGTAAACGCTTGCAAGAACAACTATATCTTTATGAATCAGTATAAAATATATGTTCCGTCCTAAGGTTCAATAGGTTCAATCTTAAAAATATACAATTTCTCCAAGGTCAGACAAAAATTCCTGATAAAAATGTGACGAAAAGCTTGCTTTTTTTTAAAAGGAAAACTCATACTTTTGTAGAAGTCGATACTCCAAAAAGCAATCAAAATTTTATTTTACAAAAACCAGTTTTAACCAAAAGTTTTATTTAATTCACAACCAAAATCTCAATTTAACCTTTAAAAGTAAGTCTGATGGAAAAGAAAGCTACAAGTCCGGCACCAGCTGCAAAGCCTGCTGCGGCAGCAACTAAAGGCAAAGGCGGTTTGAACCCGGCATTGGTAATCCCTCTACTATTTGTAATTGCACTTTGTGTTTACCTTTTTGTTCTTGGTGCACCTGAGCACTTCAAGGATGGGGATCACGCAAAAGGCCCGATCGATGGAGATTACTACGGAATCGTTTACAAAGGAGGTCCTATCGTACCAATTTTGATGACATGTTTCCTTATCGTATTAACATTTACAATCGAGCGTCTGATCACTTTGAACAAAGCGAGTGGTTCAGGCAGCATCGACGCATTCGTTCGTAAGTTGAGAGGTCTTCTTGACAAAAATCAAATCGAAGAAGCGATCAGAGAGTGTGACAAACAAAAAGGATCAGTTGGTAACGTTATCAAAGCAGGTCTTTTGAAATACAAGCAGCTGACTACCGAAACTGCTCTTGATAAAGAACAAAAGCTGGCGGCTCTTCAGAAAGAGATTGAAGAAGCAACAACGCTTGAACTTCCAATGCTTCAGAAAAACCTGACGATTATCGCAACTCTGGCGGGTGCATCTACACTCTTGGCCCTTCTTGGAACGGTAATCGGTATGATCAAAGCGTTTGCTGCATTGGGTACTTCCGGATCTCCTGACTCTGCTGCACTTGCAACAGGTATCTCTGAGGCCCTTATCAATACCGCTCTTGGTATCGGTACTTCTGCAATCGCGACAATTTCTTACGCTTACCTCAACAGCCGTGTTGACGACCTTACTTACAGCATTGATGAAATCGGCATGAGCCTTCAATCAAATTTTGCTGCACATTATTAATAGTTTGTGAACTATTTAATAGTAAGGTTTCGTTAATATATAAAAAACTTATATATTTGAATTATGGGAAAGGTAAGGCCTAAGAAGCATGCTCCGCATACGGATATGACCGCGATGACTGACGTGGCGTTCCTGCTGTTGACGTTCTTCATTATGACGGCAACTTTCAAGTCGAATGATGCGGAAATTACTACTCCGACATCTATTTCGCAGATCAAAGTGCCCGATGATAAGATCATGATCATCAGTATCGATCGGGAAGGCAAAGTTTTCTTCGGCGTGGATGCTCAGCCTGTACGGGCGGCAATGCTGGAGAATATCGGACAAGCAAAAGGAGTAACCTTTACAGACACTGAAAAGGCAAAATTTGCGATCCAGTCCAGCTTTGGTTTTCCTTTGAACCAGTTAAAAGCATGGCTCAACATGCCGAAAGACCAAATGAGCCAGGTAAAGCAGCCGGGTATTCCTGTTGATTCAACAGGTGCCAGCGAATTGGCAGACTGGGTTTATGCAGCCCGGAAAGCAGACAGCGGCTTGCGTATTGCATTGAAAGGGGACAACGTTGCGAAGTTCCCTGCGTTTAAGGATGTACTGGCTAACCTGCAATCACAGAACATTAACAAGTTCAACCTGATTACAGGCAGCGAACAGGCTCCTGCCGGTTACTCAAACAATTAATGTTATTATTTAACAATCAGAAGAAATGGCAGCAATTGAAGAATCCGGTGGTGGGCATGGTAAAGGTGATGGTAAGGTTCGCGGTAAGAAAATGTCCACCCGTGTGGACATGACCCCGATGGTGGACCTGGGATTTTTGCTTATTACTTTTTTCATGCTTGCGACAACTATGTCAAAACCTACTTCCATGTCACTGGCTGTGCCTGACAAGACGGAAGAAAAGGAAGAGACTGAGCCACTGAAAGCGTCTAAAGTTTTGACCCTGTTCATGGGTGAAAATGATAACGTTTACTATCTCGATGGTGTAGCAGCTGATGACGACAAAGCGGAGAGTTCTCTCAAGACAACCCGCTACGGGTATGATTTGAGAAATGTAATCTTCTCCTCGCAGAAGCGCATTAATGCAGCTAATCCGAAAGATGAAAAAGGAAATGATGCTTTCGTTGTAGTAATTAAGCCAACACCAGTATCTACCTATAAGAACATGGTGGATGTCTTGGATGAAATGGCAATTACCAAGTCTAAGCGTTATGCATTGGTAGATAACCTGACAGATTCTGAAAAGAAGATTTTAGGTGATCGTATCAAACCTAAAAATTAAGTTTAATCAGTTAAAAAATTAGCACCATGGCAGAGTTAGGCCCGAATGCAACGCTAGATGATATAGTGTTTGCCAATCGAAATAAGGCGTACGGTGCGTTCGAACTCCGTAAAGGATATCGTGCTGATGTCACCAAGGCTACACTGATCGGAGCTGCTCTTTTTGTCCTGGCAATGTTTACGCCGTCAATCATCAACAAGTTGACAGCAGGTCAGGAAAAAGAAGATGTGATGGTAGAGGTAGACTTGATGAACATCCCGCCGCCGCCCATTGACCCAGCTGAACCACCTCCGCCGCCGCCACCACCCGTGGAGCAGCCTAAGGTGAATACTGTAAAGTTCTTGCCTCCCGAGGTTAAGAAAGATGAAGAAGTACCGGAAGAGACTCCTCCGCCAACTGTTGAGGAGATCAAGGAAGCAGTAGTTGCCGACAAGACCATTGAAGGTGATCCTAATGCCAACGAGATTATTGTAGCACCCGAAGCTGTGGCTGCGCCAAGCAAAGGAACAGTAGTTGAAGCGGCACCAGAGCCCGAGAAGGTATTTACAGTGGTTGAGCAGCAGCCTGAATTCCCAGGAGGTACTACTGAGATGTACAAGTATCTTAGTAAAAACATCAAGTACCCGAGTGCGGCTTCTCGTGCAAACGTTTCAGGCAGGGTTTTCATGACCTTCGTTGTAAACACTGACGGAAGTATCCAGGATGTTGCTGTATTGAAAGGACTTGGTTTCGGCTGTGATGAAGAGGCAATCCGCGTTGTGAAAGCAATGCCAAAATGGAAGCCAGGTAAGCAGTCGGGACGTGCGGTTCGTGTTAAATATAACCTGCCAATCAACTTCCAGCTGGAGTAACAAATGAGGGAGAAACCATTGCATGAGAAGATCGGTGATCTTACCTCGGTGTTAATGGCTCTGACATACATTGGAGGAGGGGTCTTTTTGATCTTCTCCTCCTTGTCTTTTAGAATGTTACCTGTTGGTAGTGCACCCAGGTTAGCATTTGCTGGCATACTTATTTTGTATGGGGCCTACCGAGGATATAGGGTCTGGCGTAAACGAAACAGGGAATTATGAACTTCCGGGTAGTAGGCACGAGCCTTGGATTGTTACTTGGCGCGGCTGGCTTTTTGGGTTGTAATCCATCTTCCGACCAGCTTGACAATCCTAGAAATGGTACAATAACGATAGCTTCTGACGAGTCCTTTGAGCCCTTGGTAAATTCTCTTACCAAAGCGTACGAAGGGATATACCCGGATGCACATTTTGTAGTGGATTACAAGCCTGAGCAGGAAGCAATCCGGCAGTTACTGCAGGATAGTGCCCGAATCATATTTGCCACACGTCAGCTGAATGAGAAGGAGCAGGATATTATCAAGCAGCAAAAAGGATCACACCGCTTCCAGCATATAGCTACGGATGGTCTTGCGCTGGTGGTTGGGAAAGCCAATTCAGATACCCTGATCACCATGTCGGAAGTTGCAGGAATTATCCAGGGCAAGATTACAGATTGGTCACAATTGAAAGGCGGAAATCAGCAAGGGGCAATTACCCTCGTGTTTGATAACGCCAATGCGAGCAACCTCAACTACGTTCTGAATAAATTTGGGGTAAAAGACATCAGCAAACTGCGGATAATTGCAGCAGGTTCAAATGAGAAGGTAATTACTGATGTCAGGAGCAATCCGCTGCATTTAGGTTTTATCGGTGTCAACTGGATCAGCGATGGTAATTCATTGTCGTCTCAGGAATTATCCAAGGACATACGCGTGATGGGTGTTTCAAAAAAAATGAACCCTGACTCAATAAGTGATTATATTCAGCCGTTTCAAAGCGGTCTTGAATTTAAAAGATACCCGCTCTACCGTGATCTGTACATCATCAGCAGAGAAGGTTATTCAGGGTTGGGAGGAGGCTTGATGACGTATATTGCCCGTGATGTAGGAGGACTTATTATCCAAAAAATGGGACTTTTGCCAACTGTGCCTTATCCGAGAGAGCTGGAAATTACGACAGGCAAGGATTTTTAAGTAACTAAAGACAATTTGAACAGATTTGGAGTTTGTTATTGAAAAGCCAAATTTTTTATCATTATTTTAACCGGGTAAAAAATGAACAGAAACATGAAATTGAAGTTAGCAGCATTTGTATTTGGCCTTCTGGCGTTCGTCGGCGTGCAGGCACAGACTGTCCAGGACGGTCTTGCATTGATACACGGAGAGCGTTACAATGAAGCAGGAGAACTTTTCAAAAAACTGGCAGAAAGTAGTAATTCAGCGGATAACCAATATTATCTCGGATACTACTACTTGAAAACAAACCAGCTTGACGAAGCACAAAAAGCTTTTGAAAAAGGCCTGACTATAGATGACAAGTCATATTTGAATCAGGTTGGTCTTGGAACAGTAGCATTAGGTAAGGGTGATCGTACCAAAGCGAAAGAACTGTTTGATCAGGCAGAGAAGAAAAAAGGTAAAGATGCCGAAGTATTGTTCAGAATAGGTGAGGCTTACACATTGTTTGAAAAACAAAATGACCCCGCCGAAGCAATTCGTCTTCTGGACCTGGCGGTAAAAAGAGACAAAGACCTTGCTGATGCATATATCGCGAAAGGTGATGCATTGATGCTGCGTAATGAAGGCGGACCTGCTGCAACTGCATATGAATATGCATTGACTGCAAAACCGAACTACCCGGTAGCTTATAACAGCATTGGCCAGATTTACCTGCGCGGTAAAAACTACAACCTTGCTCTTGAAAACTACAAAAAAGCGATAGAAGCAGATGCAAACTTCGCTCCGGCTTACAAAGACCTGGCAGAACTTTACTTCTTCGCTCAGAAATACAAGCAGGCTGCTGAAAACTTCGATTTGTATATCCAGAAAAGCGGAACTACTGATCCTGAGATGAAGTTGCGTGCTGCGCAGTTTGCCTTCACAGCTGATGATTATGCAAAATCACTGCAGTTGCTGGAAGACATTAAAGGAAAGATCAACAATCCGATCACACTGCGTATGTACGGATGGTCTTACTTCAAGACTAACCAACCTGATCAGGCAATCCAAAACCTGAATGAATTTATTAAAGTTGCTCCTGACAAAGTTATCGGAGATGACTACAAGTACCTGGGCCGCGCTTACAATCAGAAAGCAACTACAGGTACTGGCTACGATTCAACAGGTATGTCGTACATCATGAAAGGTGCTGATATGGATACCAGCAAAACAGAAGCTGCTGCGACTTACAAAGAACTTGGCGGACTTTTCTATGCTGCGAAAGATTACCAGAATGCTGCTACTGCCTACGAAAAGGGAATTGCACTTGATACTGCAAAAGCAACAGCAAACGACTACTACTACGAGGGTCTTGCAAATTTCCAGTATGCAGGTTCCATTACGGCACCTGGTGCAGCAGATGCTAATTTTGCTGATAGTGCAACTATTGCAAACAATAAGAAGGCACTGTACATGAAGTCGGATTCGATTTTCACAACTGTGACGCAAAAGTTGCCTGACTGGCCTTACGGATACTACTGGAGAGCCAGCTCGCTTTACAATGCATATGATCGTACGGAAAATGTGGAAAAAGGAATTTCTGCTCCGCATTATCAAAAACTGATTGAGCTTGCAGAAAAGGATCCTGATCCTTCCAAGTACAAAAACTATCTTAAAATTGCATACAATTACCTGGCATTATACAGCCAGAACACATTGTCTGACAATGCAAAAGCGAAGGAGTATTGGGAGAAACTCTTGAAGATTGATCCCGATAACGCTACTGCCAAAGAAGCTCTCGGCATTGCCATTGCTCCGGCAGCAGGTGGAAAAACAGCTCCTAAAAAGCAATAAACAGAAATGCCATAAAAAAACCGGATCGGGCAACGATCCGGTTTTTTTATGGCTTATAAGATCTAGCTTGAAGGTGTAAGTCGGGCAAAACAACTGTTTAAGACATGTAAATGAACAGCGGAATAATTATCATAACACCATTGCCTTAGTCTTGTTACCTCGGCGGGCATTAACATTCGGATTGCTTTTCTTAGTTCTTTTTCAAATAACCTGCGATCGAAGCTCACTTTCTGCAGAATAATTTTAATGTATTCAAGCATCGAGGCCATGGGATAGTTAGTTTTGTGGTTTAGAGCATCTAATTAGTTTAAGGAATTTGCCAACAAAATGTAAGATTCCTAATAAAGGTAACGAAATACAGAATGAAGTTATATGCGATAACAAATATATTTTTGTGTTTTTTCGTTAATGCTTTTGCTCAAAGTCCGGCCAGTAATGTGACCATTGAGTTTGGCAGCAAGAATCTTACACTTGACCAACCTTTCCTGATTTCCGTAGTAATACGTGACTCTGAGAGCAGGCCTTCCATCCTGTTTCCAGAAATTAAGGATCTGGAAAAACGGAGTAAAACTGCTACAAGCTCGGTAAGTACCGTGGACGGCAAAAAAGTTGTCATTCAGACAATCACCCAAGAATATTATGCCACGAAGCCCGGAAACTATCTCATTCCCGAATTTAATATTACTGTCAATGCTACGCGGCTGCATTCTGAGGAGACCATGATCGTTTTCGGAAAGGCACAATCCGCTGAGGCATTGGAGGATGATAGCAAGGTGACAGTGGATGCAGAACTTGAAAGCAACAAAGAAGATATTTTCATTTCTGTTCAGACTGACAAAAAGACTGCCTACATACGGGAGGGTTTTGCATTGAGGGTGTCGCTCTACATCGCCGAAAACGCACCTGTAGAAATGGAATTTTACCGGTTTAATGAACAATTGCAGTTTATCCTCAAAAAGCTTCGTCCGGCAAACTGCTGGGAGGAAAATGTAGGTATTGAAGAAATCGTTAAAAGACGCGTGCAGATCCGCGGCAGAAGCTATACAGAGTACAACATGTACCAGGCCAGGCTTTTTCCTTTTACCACAGAGCATGTCAACTTTCCGGCAGTATCACTCGACATGCTTGTGAATGATCATGAGGGGGCTGTAAATGTAGAGAACAAGGTCATCCGGAAGTTCCGGTCGAAGCCTTTCTCTGTTTTTGTAAAACAACTACCTGATCACCCCCTTCGCGACCAGGTAGCGGTGGGGCAGTACCACCTGAAAGAACAGCTGTCCGGCGAACTGGTATATCCCGGTGAAAGCGTCCGTTATGTATTTAAGGTAGAAGGTACCGGCAATATAAAGGCCATACCCGCCCCGATCATTCAGGCAGGCTCCTCACTGGACATTTATCCTCCCGAAGTAAGTCAGGTCATCAGGCGTACTTACCAAAGCGTGGCAGGCGAAAAAGCATTTGACTACTTTGTAGTACCCAAGAAGGACGGTAAGTTTATTTTAGGCCGGTATTTTCAATGGATATACTTTAATACTGCGGATCAGGCATATGATACATTACGCTCTTCCAAAATGCTTGAAGTCAAAGGAGAGGACTATCAGCTGGCAAATTTGTCGCTCAATGGCTCACCAGGCTTGTATGACAATCTGGAAAGTTTGGACAGTACACAAGAATCAATCAGTTATAAACAGCTATTAAAGGATGCAACCAACATCATTGTTGTAATTTTACTGATTACAATGATTTGGGTTTTCAGGAGATAAATGAAATGGGAAGTACTTACGGTAAGATATTTAAAATAGCCACATTCGGCGAGTCACATGGTGCGGCTATCGGCGTAATCGTAGAAGGCTGTCCGGCAGGAGTGATTTTCAACACTGATTTCATTCAGAGCGAGCTTAGCCGCCGCAAACCGGGACAATCCCGCATTACTACGCAGCGCAAGGAAGCGGACGAATTTGAGGTGCTATCCGGAGTTTTCGAAGGAAAAACGACAGGTACGCCCATTGCCATGATCATCCGGAATGAGGATCAGCGCAGCAAGGATTATTCCCACATTGCAGCACAATACCGACCATCACACGCAGATTATACTTACCAGGTCAAATATGGCGTGCGCGACTACCGGGGCGGAGGCAGGAGCTCAGCGCGCGAAACAGCTGCGAGAGTAGCCGCCGGCGCGCTTGCAAAACTGCTTTTGAACCAGGCAGGTGTCAAAATAACCGCATACGTTTCCCAGGTAGGTACGCTGGCGCTCAGCAAAGCCTATCAGGACCTGGACTTGTCGGAAGCAGAAAACAATGCCGTACGCTGTCCGGATCCTGAAGTTGCCGGGCAAATGTTTGAATACATTGACAGTGTGCGTAAGCAAGGAGACTCCGTAGGAGGCATTGTAAGCTGTGTGGCTACGGGCGTACCGGCAGGCTGGGGTGAGCCGGTATTCGATAAGCTTCACGCCGAGTTAGGTAAAGCCATGTTAAGTATCAATGCCGTGAAAGGCTTTGAGTACGGCAGCGGGTTTGAAGGCGTCCGGATGCTGGGGTCAGCGCACAATGATGCTTTTTTTGTAGATGAAAATGGCAGTGTACATACACGTTCCAACTATTCCGGGGGCATTCAGGGCGGTATTTCCAATGGAGAAGATATTTACTTCCGTGTTGCATTCAAGCCGGTAGCTACGATTATGCAGGATCAGGAGAGTATTGATCAGCATGGAGACGCGGCTGTGGTGCAGGGAAAAGGGAGACACGATCCGTGCGTGGTACCGCGTGCAGTGCCTATCGTAGAGGCGATGGCGGCGCTGGTACTGGCAGATTTATACCTTAGGAACAAAAGCAGCCGGGTAGATCAGTAACCCCTGTTTTTGCGGCGCCTCTGATTAAGGCTCAATACCAGCCAGATCGTACCGACAAACTCGACCGCCAGGCCGCATAAGGTAACCGGATTGCTGAATTGTACTTGTGATGATTTTAGGAAAGAGCCGGTGACAAGAATTAACATTCCGGCCAGGAGGAGTAGTGCAGCGCTTCGTAAGTCAAATCTCACTGACTATAATGTTGGTTCAACAATAAATGCTCCAGAGGCATCGCTGATCCAAAGTAATCATTTGCCGGCGTAAATGCGAATTTTGCCCGGATCAATTTCCTTTAAAACAATAAAGGCTCCCGAAGGAGCCTTTATTGTTTTAATCAGATAACCTGAGTTTTTCCTGGTATCGCCACCGGATACAAACCGTCCGGACCGGGAAGAACTTTCGGAGATGCATCCCATGCCAGCTTGTCTGGGAACAGGTTAATATCAGACTTAATCGCCTCATCCCACGTAATCAGCTTACCGGAGTAGGTTGCCATACGGCCCATGATTGCAGTCATTGTGCTTTTGGCACCATTTTCAGCATCTGCAAACTTGTACTCACCCTTCGCGATCGCAGCAAACAATTCGTCGTGCTCAACCTGATACGGGTTTTTGTCGCCTTTATCGTCATGCTGATACATGACACTGCCTTTGTAATCTTTCAGGATTGTTTTCTTGCCATCAAAGCTGTCGATGCGTCCTTTTGTTCCTACAAACGCTTCGTCAACCCTGTTCCAGGTGCCTTCAAATTGCCGGCACTGGCTTGAAATGGTAGTACCATCCGCATAAACAAGGTCAAGTGTATGGTGATCAAAAATTTCACCATAAGCCTTTCCTGTGCGGACCTGGCGACCACCCGTTCCCTGGATTGAGACCGGATACCCATTTTTCACCCAGTTGGCAACGTCAATGTTGTGAACATGCTGCTCATTGATATGGTCGCCGCACAGCCAGTTGAAGTAGTACCAGTTTCTCATCTGGTATTCCATTTCAGTCTGGTTAGCCTGGCGCTCCTTCATCCAGGGGCTGCTGCCTACCCAGTATACCTGGCCGCCTACGATATCACCCAGTGCACCATCGTGAATTCTTTTGATAGCCTCACGATAGTTAGCCTGGTAGTGGCGCTGCAAGCCTACTACTACATTCAGTTTTTTCTTTTTGGCTTCTTCTGCCAGTTCCAGCACCTTACGAATCCCCGGAGCATCAGTAGCTACCGGTTTTTCCATAAAAATATGCTTGTTATTTTTTACAGCTTCTTCAAAATGCGAAGGACGGAAACCCGGAGGCGTGGCAAGGATAACCACATCCACATCTTTCAGCGCAATCGCTTTTTTGAACGCATCAAAACCAACGAATTTCCGATCATCAGGAACATCGACTTTCATTTTAATGTCGACAGGCGCACCGGCTGCATTCTTGTATTTTTTTGCCGTCAGGTTTTTGTAAGATTCGTCAAGACGGTCTTTAAATGCATCCGCCATGGCCACAATCTGTACATTCTGAGTTGTGCTGAGTGCTTGTGCCGCCGCACCGGTACCTCTGCCACCACAGCCGATCAATGCCACCTTGATAGTGTCATCAACAGAGCTGTTATAAGCCTGGCCTTTCAGCGGATTAATCAAGGCGCCACCGGCAATAAGGCCGGATGCCTTCAGAAAATTACGCCTGTTTTGTTCCATTTGAGTAAAAAATTAAGAGTTCGAATATATCAGTAATCTTCAATCAGCTTAGGGCTGTAATAAGCTTTGATTTCCTCAGGAGAAGGAGTTTTGACGGGACGCACAATGCGGAATCCTACAAAGGAAGCGCTCGTCATCCACCATTCGCTTTTTGGCAGCTGCGGGTCCAGCACTTTCCAATCCGCCTTGGAGCCTACGCGCGCTGCACTTCTCAGGTCTACCGGTTCGTCGTCCCAGGAGCCGCCTCTTACCGAAGTCGGGTACAGTTCTGTAACAGGGGCAAATGCTTCGTTGGCAGGTCTTTTTGCATAATAATCCGGAATGTACTGGTCAAGTGTCCACTCCATTACATTGCCGTGCATATCATAAAGTCCGAATGCATTGGGCTTTTTCTGACCTACTTTCTTGTAGGCAGCATCGCTGTTTTTGCGGTACCAGGCATATTCGCCCAGCTGAGCTTCGTCATTTCCAAACGAGTAGGCTGTTTTAGAACCTGCCCGGGCAGCGTATTCCCACTCTGCTTCCGTAGGCAGGCGGTAGAAAATGCCCGTTTTTTCATAAAGCCATTTGCAAAAGAAAATGGCAGCATATTGTGTCATGTTGATGGCAGGATAGCCAGAGCGGCCCATACCAAAAGACATGTCTACGTAAGGCGGGCTGGGGCGTGTACTTGCGTCCGTTTTCTGAACACTTTTGTCTGGATCAGGGTAGCGGGCAGCCATTTCCTTTTCCATATTTTTGAAAGCATAAAGGTCATATATGTCCCAGATCACTTCGGTTTTGCCCATCCAGAAAGGCTCAATCTTAACCTTGTGCTGAGGGCCTTCGTCTGCTTTGCGCCCTTTTTCCGAGGCAGGGCTTCCCATCATAAATTCGCCGCCCGGAACTGCGACCATGTCATAAACCTGTGTACTTCCTCCGATTTTCTGAGTGTAATTTTTGAAATCTGCATTCTGCGCAACGGCCTGGAAACAAATGGAGATGGTAAGGATTAGGTGAAGAAATTTTTTGGACATGATTAGAAAACGTGTTCTATAAAACCATAAGTAGATATAAAGAGCAATATTAGCCTATTTACCCTTTGAAAGCCAATTTTTTGTTTAAGATCTGTCCTACCTTTACGGCATCGAATAGTAAGTTTACCTATGAATTATCTTTCAGCAGAAAATATCGCCAAATCCTTTGGGGATCAGTGGCTTTTCAAAAATATTAACTTCGGGATCAGCAAGGGCGACAAGGTTGCATTGATCGGGACGAATGGCGCGGGGAAAACTACCTTCCTTAACATACTCACCGGCAAGCTGCCGGCCGACGAAGGTGAAGTAAGCATCCGGAAGGACATCCGGGTAGGATATCTTGATCAGAGCCCTTCTTTCAATGAGTCACTTCCGGTGCTCGAAGTTATTTTTTCTTCCAATAACCCCATTGCGCAGGTTGTAAAGCGTTACGAGCACGCCATTGAAACAGGCGATCATGATGCCCTTGAAAAAGCAATGGAGGATATGGACAAATTTGCAGCCTGGGATTTTGAATACCGCACCAAGGAAATCCTTGGCCGGCTTGGCATTCACGATACGGAAAATGCCTACGGAAACCTGTCGGGCGGGCAGCGCAAGCGGGTGGCAATGGCCAAGGTGCTTTTGGAAGATCCCGACCTGCTGATCCTCGACGAACCTACTAACCATTTGGACCTTGATACGGTTGAGTGGCTTGAAAACTACCTGAACACGTCCAATACGACCCTGCTGGTGGTCACGCACGACCGCTACTTTCTGGATACCGTGTGTAATCAGATGCTTGAACTGGACAATGGGTCGGCATACACCTATAAAGGTAACTATACCAATTTCCTTGAAAAGAAGGCTGAGCGTGAGGAAATGGAGGCCGCAGCAGTAGACAAGGCCCGGAACCTGATGCGCAAGGAGCTGGACTGGATACGCAGGCAGCCCAAGGCACGCGGTACCAAAGCTAAATACCGCATTGATGCTTTTGAAGAACTGAAAGAAAAGGCCAGTCAGAAGAAAGTGGACGTACAGATGGACCTGAATGTCCGCACTTCACGCCTTGGTAGTAAAATCATTGAGCTGGACCATGTAACAAAGGGTTTTGACGGCCGGGAGCTGATCCGGGATTTTGAATATACCTTTCGCCGTGGCGACCGCATTGGTATTGTCGGCAAAAACGGGATGGGTAAATCGACCCTCCTGAATATGATTACCGGCGAGCTGCAACCCGATCAGGGCCAGGTAGTAAAAGGAGAAACCGTACAGTTTGGCTACTATCGTCAGTCTGACCTTGTTTTTAATGAAAATCAACGGGTTATTGATATTGTAAAAGACGTGGCGGAAGTTGTTCAGCTGGGTACCGGAGAAACTGTGACCATTGGCAACCTTCTGCAATCCTTCCTGTTTTCTCCTGCCAAACAATACGATTTCATTTCAAAGCTAAGCGGTGGAGAGCGCCGGAGGCTGCAATTGCTGCTCATCCTGATCAAGCAACCCAACTTCCTCATTCTCGATGAGCCGACCAATGATCTGGATATTGCTAGTTTGAATGTGCTGGAAGAATTTCTGCTGAACTTCCCCGGTTGTCTGGTCATTGTTTCACACGACCGGTACTTCCTCGACAGGCTCGTCCAGCATATTTTTGTGTTCGACGGCGAGGGCCAGATCAGCGATTTTCCAGGAAACTACACCGAGCTCCGCGATTATCAGGACGAGCAGGAAGCTGAGAAAAAAACCGTTTTGCCGGCAATAAAGCCTGTGGTTGTACCTGAGGTTCCTAAGGAAATCATTCCAGTGGGGAAAAAAAAGCTAAGCTATAAGGAGCAAAAGGAGATGGAGCAGCTTGAAAAAGATATCGAGCAAATCGAAAGCCGTAAGGCTGCTTTGGTGCAAAAACTGAATGCCGGCGGCACTCACGCTGAGCTGTCTGGCTGGTCGACGGAAATTGAAAACCTGGCCGAACAACAGGCAAATAAGGAAATGCGCTGGCTTGAACTTTCTGAAAATGCTTAAATTTGATCGCCCCGGTACGGACAACCGGGGCCTGTCAAACTAAAAACCTTATGGATTCAATTGTTGAGTTTTTCCGGTATCTTCTTAATTCTGAGGAACTGATCCGTACCGGAGGCCTGCTGGTAATCACCATTATCGTTTTCGCCGAAAACGGCCTGTTCTTTGCGTTTTTCCTTCCCGGAGACTATCTCGTTTTTCTTGCGGGTGTGTTCTGCGGCACGGGCATTCTCGATGTTCCGATTGGTATCCTGCTGGTTTGCATGTTTACAGCCGCTGTTCTGGGATCTCTGCTCGGGTACGTTTTCGGAAAGTATTTTGGTAACACTTTTGAAAACCGGCGCGACTCTTTCTTCTTTAAAAAGAAACACATTGACACTACCCGCAGCTATTTTGAGAAATATGGCAGCAGGACACTGATCATCAGCCGGTTTCTGCCCATCGTCCGTACTTTCGCGCCCATACTGGCCGGTTTGGTCCGGATGCCTTTTGCTTCATTTTTAATTAATAATGTGATTGGAGGAGCCATCTGGATCGGCGCACTGACTGGCGGCGGCTTCCTTTTCGGTGAGCGCTTTCCCTGGATCGTCGATTACGTACAGTATGTGATCCTTTTCTTCCTCGCAATCACCACTTTCACTGTTATCAAGGGTTACCTCAATGCCCGGAAGGAAATGGTAGAGTAAACTTTTCAAAGCACCAGTGATGCCTTTTTGACCCCGGATGGATTACGCCCGGGCAATGCATCTTTCCCGTGAATGAGTACGAGCATAACCACTGTAATATCCAGGTCTAGTCGCGCCGACATGTTGTAAATAATCTGAATATCCAGTCTGCGCTTGTTATTTTCTATTCTGTTGATCACCGATGCGGATACGGAAAGAATGTTTGCCAATGTTTCCTGAGAAAGTCCGGTCCATTCCCTCAGCTTCCTGAAGTTACTTCCAAAATCGATCATAGTGTGTCTGATAGTAAGTGGATTTGGCAAATTTAAACGCTTTTTGAAATCTGCAAACCGAACCTGCATTTGCGCACGAATTATGTGCGGAAACTGCAGGTTTTCATGCTAAAACCGCACAAGAGCCTGAGAAGTATTTGCCGTACCTTTGTAAGGTTGGTTCCCGGTGAGCGAAGCAACTTTTCTTATTACTTAAATGCTGATCGGTAGCCATGAAAAACCCGGATCGTAATCTATTTTGGTTCTTGCATGGGCTGTGCCTGAGGAATTTGACAAATGTATGAAAGGCAAATATGTTTGTCTGGTCGCATGTATTTGAGTGTATTAGCAGTCAACATGCGAATGCCGGCTTGCATTTACATGAGTAACAAAAGCTGCGCGTGGATGTTTACCTGGTTGCTATTTCTGGCACTAACCCCAGAAATCACCGCCCAGAAGAAAAAGCCATTCTTCGAAATAAGGTCCGTAGATACCTGGGAAGTTACAAAGGTTAAACGCGGAGACTTTCTGCATTGTATTTACAAAGATCCTCTTGGGCAGGAGCTATTTGCTTTTGGCGCAGTGGCTACTATCCGTCAGGATGGGGTCGTGCTCAGGAAGAATCGCTTTATGAAAGGAAGGGGCGAATTCATTTATTTTTCTGACATCACCAATATTGAAAAAGTACGGCTTGTGAAGCGATCCATTCCATTGTTATGTATGGCTGGTTTTATTTTGGGCGAAATGATGATTATCGACGGAATTCCGGATGCGGTCATTCATCCACTTACAGGCATTGCTGCCGTGGTAGTCCTTACTCACGTCATGAAGCACAAGCGCAAATCACTTTACCGCAACCGCATTCCTGATGCAGTTATTGTGGTTCCTCCGGCTTCCGGTAATCAGGAAGTTCATGGTACAGAGCCCTCTTCTTCCCTGAACCAGCCTGAATAAGTAATGTAATTATCTGCCGTTCTCCGGATCATCGCGTCATGTTCCGGCGATACATCTTTCAGGTACCTGGCCGGATTTCCCGCGTAAATAGTTCCGGGAGGGATTTTTTGGCCCTGTGTCACAATGGCGCCAGCCGCAATAATGGAGCCTTTTCCCACGATCACACCATCCATTACAATTGCCCCCATTCCAATCAGCACATTATCTTCAATGGTACATCCATGAACAATCGCATTATGACCAATTGAAACATGGTCACCGATGGTCGTGGCAAACTTTTGGTAGGTACAGTGCACCACTACGCCATCCTGGATATTGGTATGATGCCCAATCCGGATGCTGTTTACATCACCCCTTACCACAGCGTTAAACCATACGGTGCAATGTGTACCCATTGTAACATCGCCCACAATTACAGCATTGTCTGCAAGCCATCCGCCTGCACCAATCTGAGGCGTAAAACCGCGAACTGACCTGATCATTGCCATTTTGAAAATATTTTTTGTTGTATGTGAATTACTTTTGTAAGCCGGTTCGTAAAGTAGTGAAAAGCTTTGTGGCAGCTGCTGCCTTGCTGCACGTTTGTTGTAGAAATTAGATATATTGTGTTTTTGAACTAGTCTTATCTTCCGGATAATGTCTTTTGCCATGAATGTTTCAAAAGGAAGCTTGTTGATTGCCAAACCTTTTCTGGGAGACCCGAATTTTGAGCGGGGAGTCATTATAATGTGTGAGCACAATGATCAGGGGAGTTTCGGGTTTGTCCTTAATCAGACTACCGATCTTTTTCTCGGAGATGTACTCGACGAAACCATTTACCAGGATATTACCCTGCATTTGGGCGGCCCAGTGGAAAAAAACACCCTGCATTTCATTCACCGCCGGCCTGATCTGATCACGGGCGGAAGTGAGATCATGCCCGATGTTTTCTGGGGCGGCGATTTTGACCAGGTAAAAACACTGTTGAACCTTAATACCCTGAAACCCGAAGATGTTCGCTTCTTCATCGGTTACTCAGGGTGGAGCGGCGGCCAGCTCGATGAGGAGCTTCGTCAGGATTCCTGGATTGTTTCCAATACGAACTCTAACTTCCTTTTCTCAACTCCTCCCGGGAATTTCTGGCGGGAAATACTTCGGAATATGGGTGGTGAATATCGCTCTATTGCTCATTATCCCATTGATCCCCGGCTCAACTAGGGGTTTCTAATTGGGTGTATTAAGGCCCTGTACCGATTCATAATCTGACCGGATGCGTCCTACTTCCCGCGTCAGGAACGTTTGAAGCTCTTCATTGAACACCTTTTTGTCATCTTCATTCAGTGAGGCGTAAAGGTCTTTCAGTTCCTGGTTAATGGCGGCGCGCTCTTCTGCATTCGATGCATTGATCGAGCGCAGGTGAAATCTTTTAAAATCGAATTGACTCATAAGCTTGTTATTTATAACCGGCAGTATCGCTGCCGCTGTAAAAATAATCGTTAATCCTCACGATTGTTCCGGTACTGTATATTTTGCCTCATCTCTTCGTCCACCCCGAACGAGAACCATAGCACACGTGTTAACAAGGCTATTACAGAACTTATTCAATGGGCAGAACTTACGTTTTTTTAATTCTTACCGTCATTCTGGTCGCTATCGACTGGTATGTCTGGCAGGGTTTGAGGGTGGCCATCCGTCACTTTTCACCTGTAACACAACGCTGGATTGGGGGAGGATACTGGATATTTACGGCCGCTACGCTGATTGCCTACCTTGTTATGCAGTTCCTGCCGCCTGATTATTTCAAGAGCTCTACAAGAACTTTCGTCATCGCATTTATTGCCGTTCCTTATTTATCCAAGCTCCTGGCAGTACTCATCCTGCTGGTAGACGAGGTACGCCGCTTGTTGCAATGGATGATGAGCTTTTTCTTTCCCTCTGCCGCCCCTGTTCCGCAGGATCCGGGAGAGCCGGCCATTCCGCGGTCAGAGTTTCTGGCCAAAACTGCGATGGTTGCAGGCGCGGGACTGATGGGCACATTCGCATATGGAATTATTTCCGGAGCACACGATTATCGCATCAGGAGGATCCGGGTGCCTCTGGCCAACCTGCCGCGTGCCTTTCACGGCATTCGCATTGCGCAGCTTTCCGATATTCATTCTGGTAGCTTTTTCAATAAAACGGCTGTGAAAGGGGGAGTAGAGATGTTGATGAAGGAAAAGCCGGACCTTGCATTTTTCACAGGCGACCTGGTCAACGACCGGTCTACGGAGGTACAGGATTACATTTCTATTTTCGACAAAGTAAAAGCGCCTCTTGGCGTGCATTCGGTTTTAGGAAACCATGATTACGGCGACTATGTACAGTGGGAAAGTCGTGATGCCAAAATACGTAACCTTCAAAACCTGCAGAAAGCCCATCAGCTCTTAGGCTGGAACCTTATGCTTGACGAAAGCAGGAGTATCCGGGTAGATGGTGAAGAAATTGGTCTGATCGGGATACAGAACTGGGGTGCGGGTAATTTTGCCAAATACGGGAACCTGGCCAAAGCACACCAGCGTACCGACCAGTACCCTGTAAAAATCCTGCTCTCGCATGATCCCAGTCACTGGGAAGCGCAGGTTTTGCCCGACTACAAAGACATTGACCTCGCACTGGCAGGGCATACCCATGGAATGCAGTTTGGTGTTGAAATCGGCAAGCTGAAATGGAGTCCGGTACAATACCGCTACAAGCAGTGGGCAGGGCTTTATGAAGAAAATAATCAGTATTTGTACGTCAACCGCGGTTTTGGGTACCTCGGATATCCTGGTCGGGTCGGCATCTTACCGGAAATAACCATTCTGGAATTGGTAAAAGCGTGATTTAGGGTGTAAATTGAACCTGGCTCCGGGCCAAAATGGCATAATGATTTGCAATGAATAGCGTTCCAATAAAGAACGTCTGCCACAGAAAATTGATCTTATGAAAAAAATAGCGGCACTTGTCCTGCTTTCGGGCTTTATACTCAGCATTTCCGGTCTTGAACAAGTAAGGGCTGAACCTGCAGGGACCAAAATGGAACTAATGGGTAAAAAGAAGAAATTCAAGGGCTACAAGAAGCCCAGATCTAAAAAAATCCTGGGTATTTTCAAGCGCAAGTCAGACTGCGGATGTCCTAATCACTGATCCTGAAAGGAACCTTATTTTGTACATAATCAAGAGTAAGCAAGCCCGTCAATCCCGAAAAGAATTGATCGGATTTGCTTACTTTTGTGTTTAAAGATTATACCTAACATTGGCATGGCCAATACACAAGCCGAATGAAAATCAATCTTCGAAATCAGGATAAATTTGAAAACCGCCACCATGGGAAGGATGCGGACGAGTTGCAGGAAATGCTCAAAACCATTGGAGCGGCTTCTCTCGATGAGCTGATAGACCAGACATTACCGGCTGCCATCCGGCTGTCGAAAAGTTTAAATTTACCAAGACCAAAAACGGAGCAGGAGTTTCTGCAGGGGATCAAAAAGCTGGCAGGTAAAAATGCCGTGCTGAAATCCTACATAGGTACTGGTTATTACGATACAATTACACCCAATGTAATTCTCCGGAACATTCTGGAAAATCCTGCATGGTATACGGCCTACACGCCTTACCAGGCCGAGATCGCTCAGGGACGACTTGAAATGCTGCTGAATTTTCAGACGGTTGTCTCGGATCTTACAGGCATGGAGATTGCCAATGCCTCGCTGCTGGATGAAGCTACCGCTGCTGCCGAAGCGATGACCATGCTGCACAGCCTGCGTCCTGCTCCCAGAAAGAAAGCAAATGCATTTTTTGTTTCAGAGCTCTGCCATCCGCAGACCATTGACCTCATCAAGACCCGTGCAAAGCCTATCGGGATTGAGGTAGTAGTGGGAAATCACGAGACGGTTGATCTGACGGATGAGAGCCTGTATGGTTTGCTGGTGCAGTATCCTGCTACCGACGGGGATGTTATTGATTATACCAATTTGATTGCCAGTGCGCATGAGCTGAACCTGACGGTGGCCGTAGCTGCCGATCTGCTCGCTCTTGCATTGCTGAAATCACCCGGTGAAATGGGTGCAGATGTGGTGGTAGGTTCATCTCAGCGGTTTGGTGTGCCTATGGGCTACGGCGGACCACATGCTGCTTACTTTGCTACAAAAGATACCTTCAAACGCCACATTCCAGGCCGTATTATCGGAGTGTCCGTGGATCAGGAAGGTAATCGTGCATTACGCATGGCACTTCAGACCCGCGAGCAGCATATTCGCCGGGAAAAAGCGACGAGTAACATTTGTACGGCACAGGTACTGCTTGCAGTGATTGCCGGTGCCTACTCGGTGTACCACGGTCCGGAAGGTATTCGCAGCATTGCAGCCCGCGTTCACGGCCTTACAACCTTATTTGTTGAAACATTGAGGACTTTCAACTATGCGGTTCTTACGGATACATTTTTTGATACAGTTACCATACAAACCCCGCTGGCGCCCAAGCTGAGAGAGAATGCGCTGAAATGGGGGATGAATCTTAGGTACAACAATGACACCAGCGTATCGGTATCCATTGATGAAGCCAAGACCTTTGACGACGTGATTGCGTTGCTGAATGTATTTGCGGAGGTTTCTGGATTTCAGGGGGAGATGATTATTGACGACGAGCTTGAAATATCCATTCCTGAAAATCTGGCAAGAACAACGCCTTACCTGACGCATCCTGTTTTCAATACACATCATACCGAGCACGAAATGCTCCGGTACCTGAAATCACTTGAGAACAAGGACCTCTCGCTGGTACATTCCATGATTTCACTTGGAAGCTGTACGATGAAGCTGAATGCAACTGCGGAAATGATTCCGCTCACCTGGCCTGAGTTCGGTGCTATTCACCCGTTTGCGCCTACCAATCAGGTAGGTGGTTATGCACAGCTTGTGAGTGAACTTAATACCTGGCTTTGCGAAATTACGGGGTTTGCGGCTATGTCTTTCCAGCCCAACTCCGGTGCTCAGGGCGAATATGCCGGATTGATGGCGATCCGGGCTTATCATGAAAGTCGCGGCGATTTCCAGAGAACTGTTGCATTGATACCTTCCTCTGCTCATGGTACCAATCCTGCTTCTGCTGTGATGGCAGGAATGAAAGTGGTGGTGACCCGCTGTGACGAGCGTGGTAATATAGATGTGGCTGACCTCCGTGCCAAGGCTGAGCAGTATGCCAATGAGCTTGCCTGCCTGATGGTGACTTACCCGTCAACCCACGGTGTTTATGAGGAAAGTATTATTGAAATCTGCGAAATGATCCATTCATTTGGCGGACAGGTGTATATGGATGGTGCCAATATGAATGCCCAGGTTGGATTGACAAGTCCGGCTTCCATTGGGGCAGATGTCTGCCATTTGAATTTGCATAAAACATTTTGTATACCTCATGGCGGCGGCGGCCCCGGTGTGGGTCCGATTGGCGTTGCAGAACACCTGATGCCTTTTCTGCCGGGCCATGTTAAATTCAGCACACAGCCGTCGTATTTGCCGGAAGGTGAAGCGGGTGCGGTATCTGCAGCACCTTACGGAAGTGCGAGCATTCTCACGATTTCTTACGCTTATATTGCGATGATGGGCGGAGAAGGGCTGACCAATGCTACCCGGTATGCAATCCTGAATGCAAACTATGTGAAAGAAAGATTGAGCGGCCACTTCGAAGTGCTATATACAGGAACAAATGGTCATTGTGCGCACGAAATGATTCTGGATTGTCGCGGCTTCAAGGCAGCAGGAGTAGAGGCGGAAGATCTTGCCAAGCGTTTAATGGACTATGGATTTCATTCGCCTACGCTGTCCTTCCCGGTCGCAGGCACACTGATGATTGAGCCAACCGAATCGGAATCAAAAGCTGAACTGGACCGTTTTTGTGATGCAATGATTGCGATTCGTAATGAGATCAGGGAGATTGAGGAAGGTACAGCAGATCGTACGGACAACGTTTTGAAAAATGCACCGCATACTTCAAGAGTTTTGCTGAGCGAAAACTGGAACCGTTCTTATACCCGTGAAAAAGCTGCATTCCCACTTCAGTATCTGCGCTTCAATAAATTTTGGCCAAGTGTAAGCCGGGTGGATAGTGCCTACGGTGACCGGAACCTGATTTGCTCGTGTATACCGGTAGAAGCTTACTCGGAAGCAGAAGTAGAGTAAATTTCAGGACAAGATATATGCATTAAAAAAGGGCTTTCGTACGAAAGCCCTTTTTTATGTCTGAATAGATAAATTTAGAAATGCCTTTCTCCAATTTCTCTTTTACCAAGCATTACCGCCCCGACCATAGCAACCAGCAAGAGAATCGATGCCAGCTCAAACGGAAGCAAATAATCCCTGAAAAGCAGGCTTCCCAGGTTTTCAATCATGCCCACCTGCGAGTCAAAAGTTTGCGGATCGTAAGTAGGGATAACCGTTTTGCGGTAGGCTCCGAATAAAATCACGAATATGGTACCTCCTACAATGGTGGCAGCTACTTTCGCCAGGTTTGTCTTAGAGTCTTCCTGATCCTGTTTCATGTTGAGGAACATGATAACAAACAGGAAGAGTACCATAATAGCCCCGGCGTACACGATGATGTTTACCGCTGCCAGAAACTGTGCATTCAGCAGAATGTAATGTCCTGACAAGGTAAAGAAGGTCAGGATGAGGTATAGCACACTGTGGATCGGGTTGCGGGATACAACAACCATCACTGCACTAAGCACTGTGAGAAAAGACAAAAAATAGAAAAAAGATACGGACGAATTCATAATAAGTGATCGGCTGAGAGTCTGTGCAATTTGTCAGGGAATGGCGCGGGGAACAACATTGGTCGCCTCACCATGCGCCCTTTTAGCATCGAGCACGTGTGCTTCTTCCTTGGTCCAGGCTTCGCGGGTATAACGGTTATTCATGTCTTCAACCAGCAGGTCTTTTCCCCAGATCACCTGATCACGTTCAGCAAAAACAGGTACAAATTCGTCATGACGAAGATAGACTGCCTGTTTGGGACATGCCTCTTCGCAAAGTCCGCAAAAGATGCAGCGCAGCATATTAACCTCGTATACGGCTGCATATTTTTCTTCGCGGTACAGCGATTCTTCACCTTTCTGACGCTCTGCCGCTACCATTTGTATGGCCTCAGCAGGGCAGGCTACGGCACAAAGCCCGCAGGCAGTACAACGTTCGCGGCCATCGGCATCTCTTTTGAGGATGTGCCGGCCACGGAAAACAGGTCCGAGGTATCTTTTAACCTCAGGATATTGGATAGTCACTTTTTTTGCAAAAAAGTGCTTGATGGTAATCGCAAGCCCAGTCGCAATCGCAGGCAGGTAGGCGCGTTCCATCAGCGTCATTTCTTTATTGCTTACTTGCTTGGAGCGGTTCGTCAGTTGCATGGCAATGCCGGATTTAGTTCAGCCAGGATGTAATGACCGGTTTAAGGAACAATACTGCGGCCCCGGTGATGATGATATTGAAAATAGCCAGTGGAATCAGTTTCTTCCAGCCCAGATTCATAAGCTGGTCGTAGCGGAAGCGCGGGATTGTCCAGCGTACCCACATATAGAAAAATACAAAGAATAAAGCTTTACCAAAAAATACTGCCGTGCCGATCAATGTGGCGACATTGTGGCCTGTTTGGCTGCCCAACGCTGCGGTAAGCTGTTCGTACACCCAGTCCATACCAGGATAATTGTATCCGCCAAAGTAAAGCACGGAAATAATCGATGACGAGACGAACATGTTGATGTACTCTGCAAAAAGATAAAATCCAAGCTTCATACTTCCATATTCGGTATGGTAGCCACCTACCAGCTCCGTCTCGCACTCAGGAAGGTCAAACGGTACCCTGTTACATTCTGCGAAAGAGCAGGTGATAAAGATCAGGAACCCGAGCGGCTGATAAAATATGTTCCAGTTGGCACCATGCTGCTGTGCCACAATTTCACCCAGTGAAAGGGAGCTGCTCATCATCAGGATCGCAATTAGGGATAGTCCCATGGCTACCTCGTAGCTGATGTTCTGTGATGCTGCACGAATTGCGCCCAGCAGGGAAAATTTGTTATTGGAAGCCCAGCCGCCGACCATAATGCCGTATACACCCAGGGCTACAACACCAAAAACGTACAGAATACCAATGTTTGATTCTACACCCTGCAATGCTACTTCATGACCGTCAAAGCGGAAAGTACTGCCAAATGGAATTACTGCACTTGCAAGCAATGCCGTCAGCATCGCTAAACTTGGCCCGGCGATAAAGAGCCATTTATTTGCCAGAGCAGGAATAAAGTCTTCTTTAAAAAACATTTTTCCCGCATCGGCCAGGGGCTGTAACAGTCCGCCCGGCCCTGCGCGGTTAGGTCCCATCCGGTCCTGGATAAAACCCGCTACCTTGCGCTCAGCCCATGTGGAGTACATAGCAATTACCAGCGTAAGTACAAACACGGAAAAGATGGTCGCCGTCTTGATCAGAAATTCTACTAAATCCATTATATATCTTGTTAAATCAAGAATGATCAGTTGTTATTGGCCAGCAAAGAACGGTGATTTGCTTTATCGTTATTTTCCACGCTCTGGTGACGAATGGTTTCTTCGTCGGTCACGTACTCCCGTCCGTCATCAATTTTCTTGAATTGGGAGGCAGCCAGCTTCAATGCAAAATCAGGCTTTTTCACCAGATTGGATCCATATTTATTAGCCGAAATCACCGAGCTTCTCTTCACTTTTGATGGACCTTCAAGTACCCATTCGCTTGTTTTTTTTCTTTCAAAACGGCAGGTATTGCAGATGAATTCGTTGACTTCGCCCCAGGTGTTTTTCCGGGCTGTAACACGGATCACTTCATCACCCCGGTACCAGAGCGTCACTTTCCCACTGCATTTTTCACAGTTACAGTGCGCATCCTCAGGTTTGGTAAACCATACCCGGTTTTTGAAACGATAAGTCTTGTCGGTCAGAGCGCCTACGGGACACACATCGATGATATTTCCGGAAAAGTCATTATCGATTGATTTCTCAATATAAGTACTGATTTCCGAAGCATCGCCCCGGCCCATAACACCATGCTCACGCTTGTTGGTAACCTGATCAGCCGTGTACACGCAGCGATAGCAAAGGATGCATCGCGTCATATGCAGCTGTACGTAGGGGCCGATATCTATTTTGTCAAAAGTCCTGCGCTCTTCCTCGTACCGGGTTTTGGCTGAACCATGCTCAAATGCAAAATCCTGCAAATGACATTCCCCGGCCTGATCACAGATCGGGCAATCAAGCGGGTGGTTGATCAGCAAAAACTCAACAATTGCTTTGCGGGTATCCAGTACGCCAGGGTTCGTGGAATTTTCAACAACCATCCCATCCTGAACCTGCGTAATGCACGAAGGAACCAGCTTGGGCATAGGCCTCGGGTCTTTGGCAGAGCCTTGTGACACCTTCACCAGACAGGCCCGGCACTTACCGCCGGATGCCGGTAGAGGCTTGTAGTAACACATAGCCGGCGGAACAATATGAGCCTGCGCATCGTCTGCTTCCGCAATTTTGCGGGCAGCCTGCAGAATGGTCGTTCCGGGTTCAACCTCTACTTCAATTCCGTCGAATGTAATTTTCAGTAACTGCGGTTTTATTTCTTCCATGACGGTACATTATTCTTTGTAAATAACATCAGGCAACTGCGAGGTCGCCCATGTAAACTGCACCCGGACGGGATGCTTCCTGAGGGTTGGTGATGTGCCATACAAACTCATCCCGGAAATGTCGTATGGCGCTGGCAACAGGCCAGGCCGCAGCATCACCCAGCGGACAAATCGTATTCCCTTCAATCTTCTTCGAAATATCTACCAGCAGGTCGATATCGTGCATGCTTCCATGCCCATGCTCAATGCGGTGCAATACCTTTTCCATCCAGCCGGTTCCTTCTCGGCAGGGGCTGCATTGCCCGCAGGATTCGTGATGGTAAAAACGGGCAAAGTTCCAGGTGTTCCGGACAATGCAGGCTGTTTCATCAAACACGATAAAACCTCCTGATCCCAGCATGGTACCTGTGGCAAATCCACCGTCCGACAGCGACTCATAGCTCATCAGCCTGTCTTCGCCATTGGCAGTTTTGGTGATCAGATGAGCGGGCAGGATAGGGACAGAGGAGCCTCCTGCGACCAGCGCTTTCAGATAGTGGCCGTCGCGTACACCGCCGCAGTATTCGTCAGAGTTCAGAAACTCATCTACACTTACGCCCAGCTCAATTTCGTACACGCCCGGCTTGCGAATATGTCCCGATGCAGAGATCAGCTTGGTACCTGTACTCCGCCCGATACCAATCGCCGCATATGCATCACCTCCATTGTTGATGATCCATGGCATGTTGGCTATAGACTCTACGTTGTTAACCACCGTAGGACTTTGGTAAAGACCTTTTACAGCAGGAAATGGTGGCTTGTTACGCGGATTTCCCCGTTTTCCTTCCAGAGATTCCAGCAAGGCGGTTTCTTCGCCGCATATATAGGCACCTCCTCCCGGTTGCACTACCAGTTCCAGGTCATAGCCGGTACCTAATATATTTTTACCCAGAAACCCCTTTGCAGTTGCTTCGGCAATAGCCTGTTCCAGAATCCGAACTACATAGAGCAGCTCGCCCCGCACGTATATAAACGATTTATGGGCGCCCAGTGCAAAGCTGGAAACGATCATACCCTCGATCAGTAAGTGAGGGATTGAGCGCATCAGGTGGTGGTCTTTGAAAGTACCGGGTTCAGACTCGTCCGCATTGCAGACCAGGTAGCGGGGTATGCCCTCAGGCTTAGCCAGGAATCCCCATTTCATACCCATTGGAAAGCCCGCACCTCCACGTCCGCGTACTCCGGACTTTTTAGCCTCTTCCACCACTTCGTCGGGCGTCATGGTTTTCAATGCTTTCTCAACAGCAGCATAACCACCGTGCTGACGGTACACATCAAAGGTCTCGATACCCGGGACATTGATGTGCTCTGTTAAAATCTTTTTCGCCATTTAAGGATAGTATTTGTATGCTGCGACGCAATTATCTGCTCAGGTCAGCAATAATTTCGTCAACGCGCTCATTCGTCAGGTTCATATAATATTTTTCACGGATCTGAAAAACAGGTCCCCAGCCGCAGGCAGCAAGGCACTCCACTTCTTTCAGCGTAAAGTTGCCATCGGGCGTGGTTTCACCTGCGTCAATGCCTAGCTTCTGCTTCAGATATCCATATACGTCCTCACCACCCATCAGGCAGCATGGACCGGTACGGCAATATTCAATAACGTGTTTACCCACAGGATCCAGGTGGTACATGGTGTAAAAAGTTGCCACTTCGTACACTTCCACCGGTTTAATACTGAGGATGTCCGCCACATAGTCCATCACCTCATTGCTCAGCCATCCCCATTGTTCCTGGGCAATATGTAAAACAGGCAAAAGAGCCGATTTTTGCCGGCCCTCGGGATAACGTGCGATAACTTCTTTTACTTTTTCGAGCCGCTCCGGTGTGAATGCCACAACGTTGGACGTTTCGGTTATATCTGCCATAGGTCTTGAATGAACCTTTGAGGGTAAAAAATTCTGGGGTTAACTATGCGTCCAGCTCTCCGGCTATGACATTCAGGCTGCTCATTGTCAAAATAGCATCGGACAATGTACTGCCTTTGCACATTTCAGGATATGCCTGGTAATAAATAAAGCTTGGCCTGCGGAAGTGAAGCCTGTAAGGAGCACGTCCTCCATCACTGATCAGGTAAAAACCCAGTTCTCCGTTTCCACCTTCCACCGCGTGATATACCTCACCGATAGGAGCATCAATTTCTCCCATAACGATTTTAAAATGGTAAATCAGTGCCTCCATGTTCCTGTAAACCTCATTTTTCGGAGGCAGATAGTATTCCGGTGCGTCGGCATAATAAGGTCCCTCGGGCAGATTGTTAATAGCCTGCTCCACAATCTTCAGACTTTGCCACATTTCTTCATTCCGGACCATATAGCGATCGTAAGTGTCACCATTCTGGCCCACGGGAATAATGAAATCAAAGTCTTCATAGGAAGAGTAAGGATTCATTACCCGCACGTCATAATCCAGCCCAGCTGCACGCAGGTTTGGACCTGTAAAACCGTAAGAAAGTGCTCTTTCCAGGGAAATCGGTCCCACATTAATGGTACGATCCATGAAAATCCGGTTGCGGTTAAGCAGCTTTTCGAGCTCACGCAATACCGGTGGGAACGATTTGATAAACTCGTGAATCTTACGGATGGCAGTGCTCGAAAGGTCGCGCTCCATACCACCTACGCGGCCCATGTTGGTAGTCAGCCTGGCACCACATACTTCTTCATAAATTTCATATACTTCCTCCCGCTTTTGCATAACATACAAAAAACCGGTGAAAGCACCTGTATCAACACCCAGGATACTATTGCAGATAATATGATCCGTGATACGCGCCAGTTCCATCATAATCACGCGGATGTACTGCGCACGCTTCGGTACTTCCACACCCAGCAACTTCTCCACTGTCATGTGCCAGCCAAAGTTGTTGATTGGGGAAGAGCAATAGTTCATCCGGTCTGTCAAGGTCGTAATCTGATAAAACGGACGTCTTTCTGCAATTTTTTCAAATGCCCTGTGAATATACCCGATGGTCTGCTCGCCCGAAACGATTTTTTCACCATCCATTTTCAGGATGTTTTGGAAAATACCGTGGGTAGCAGGGTGGGTAGGTCCGAGATTGAGGGTGGTCAGATCTTCAACCAGCTCAGGTAGCTCGGTGTTGGTAGGCACGTTATGGGGTAATAGCTCAATATCTGCCATGTTCTCTCAAAGTAGGGTCATCGTCCAAAAAGAGCATCAGTCTTGTCGTTGCGCGTCGCATCTTCAAGCGCGTGCTCCTTTCTCATTGGAAAATAGTCCATTTCCTCAATGTTGAGGATACGGATAAGATTGGGGTGGCCGTCAAAAATAATCCCGAAAAAGTCGTAGGTCTCCCGCTCCATCCAGTTGGCTGCGGCAAACAGCGGCGTAAGCGTCGGAATGTGCAGGTCTGCTCCTGAAAGTGATACCTTGATACGGATCCTGAAATTATGTACCAGGCTGTGCAAGTGATACACGACCATGAATTCTTTTCCGGGCACGTCCGGATAATGTATTCCCGTAAGGTCGGTCAGGAAAATGACCTGGTAATGCTTATGCTCCTGCAAAAATGAAATAACCGGGATGATTTCTTCCCGGGTGGTAGATACCGTGAGTAAGCCATAAGGCTCTTCGAAATCAAAAACCTGATCTCCGAATTTACCCAAAAGTTCTTCAGCTACCTCCTGGTTGCTCAGCATACGTTTTACTGGATATTATATGATGCTAGTAATTCCTGATATTCGTCGGTATTCCGTCTGCGCAGCTTTTCATTCTGGGCAAGATGCTGAATGTGCATCAGGCCATCGATGATCTGCTCCGGCCTGGGCGGACAGCCTGGTACGTAAACATCTACCGGGATAATACGGTCAATGCCCTGGAGTACGCTGTATGTGTCAAATATTCCGCCGCTCGAAGCGCAGGCACCTACTGCCATAACCCACCGGGGCTCGGCCATCTGCAGGTAAACCTGTTTTACGACAGGAGCCATTTTTTTGGCGATCGTACCCATTACCATCAGCAGGTCAGCCTGGCGGGGTGAAAAGCTCGGGCGCTCAGACCCGAACCGGGAGATATCATAGTGGGCACCCATGGTCGCCATAAATTCGATCCCGCAGCATGAAGTTGCGAATGGCAGCGGCCAGAGTGAGTAGCTTCGGGCCAGCCCGATTGCTTCGTCAAATGATGTTGCAAAAAAACCAGAACCACTATGTCCTTGCGGAGCATCTACAATTGTTACCTCTTTCATGATTTTTCCGGATTAATGTTCAGCTTATTCCTCCCAGTTCAACACACCCTTGCGGATAACGTAGTAAAAGCCGGAAAGCAGCAATGCCATAAACAATAACATTTCAATAAACCCGAACATTCCCAAACCCTTGAAATTTACTGCCCAAGGGTACATGAAAATCACTTCAACATCAAAAAGAACAAAGAGAATAGCGACGAGAAAGTATTTTACAGAAATTGGTGTCCGGGCGTCACCAACGGACTCAATACCGCATTCAAAAGGATCGTCCTTTAGTTTGCTCTTTCTGCTGGGTCCGATAAGGTGTGTTACAATCATTGTACCACCAATAAAACCGGCTGCCAGGAAGAACTGGACCAAAATCGGCAAATAGTCGGAAGGAAGATATGTATTCTTCATTGATAAAGTTAATTCAGAGGCCAGTGAGGCGGAAAAACGATTAGGTAAAGAATGGTTACTTTTAACCGTATTCTCAAAATTAGCCTTTGCAAATTTATCAATCAAATACTTTTCTTGATCTTTAGTCTAATTAGTATCATACTAAATAAGCCCCGGAGTGCCGGGGCTTATTTAGTAAAAAAGAAAGATTTTCTATTTATCTGATAACAATCTGTTTTGTAAGGCTCTGCCCTTGTCCGGTAACACGGATGATGTATTTCCCGGTCGGAAGATTGCTTACATCAACCTCAAACCTGCTGTTAATAAGCCTCGAAGGAATGTATTTGATGACCCTTCCGAAAATGTCATAAAGCGTGATTGTCGCATCCCGGATGTTGTCGCGCGATTCAATATATACAAAGCTGCTCTGGCTTGGATTGGGGTAGATCACGACATCGTTTTCTTCATTGGTTTTGAATTCCCTCGACGCCGAATCAGAAAAGCAGTTGATTGATGTGTTATTGTTTAAAGTGTAGGTAACCCGCGCTCTTACCGAGTAGGTACCGGATTTCAGGATTTTTACCAGATCGGCAAGCGTGTCTGATTCCGTGCCCGGCCTGCGCCACAGGAAGGCAGTATTCAGCCCTGTTTCACTGATGCTTGCTGTAACACTGAATGGACCCGATGGTTCAATAACCGGCTGCGGCACTTTCTCGCGGATCAACAGCGAGGAAGGATTGGATAAATCGGATATGCACCCGAAAATATTGGTGCCCTGTACCACATAGTTGCCGGCTTCACTGATGCGTGCCGCGGCGCCTGTTGCAAGCGCTGTGTTGGAGCCTTGTTTGTACCATGTATAAATGTCGCTGCCTTCCGATACTGAGAACTGAAAGGAGGAATCAGCACAAGCCTGCTGTTGTCCGCTTTGAAGAATGACCGGCTTTACAGGTTTCGCATCATTATTGAGCACCACAACCGAAGTAAGTATCGAATTTCCGAAACTATCTCTTACAGTAGCGCGATAGGTTCCGGCTTTGGTAACTACAATGGAACTGCTCTTTTCACCCGTACTCCATTCGTAAGAGGCAAAATTGGATGGTAATGTAATCGTCACGCCATTATTGGTAGTCGTACAGGCCGCCGTAATTTTTGGAATGCCGGATGGCGCCACAGGAAGTACAGTCGAAAAAAAGTTGGCATTCAGGCTCTGGTTCCATGCATTGGCAAGGATCGTGAGTGCTTCGGTACCGATGAAGTGGATTCCGTCGGGACGGTTAGGTACCAGCGGGTCAGTTTCAGGGCCTGGGTAAGTAGGGTTGAACTTCGTATCCAACACCGCATTTTGGGCAGCTATAATCTGCGGATAAACTTTGGAAGGAACATTAGGGTCCAGTGAAGCCCGGCTTGTTCTGGCGATCACCCAGGTAATTCTTTTATTCGTATCCGAATTCAGTTTGTTGATCACCTCCTGCAATCTCTCCCTGTACAATGCAGCAGGTGTACCAAATGCTCCGTCAGTCTCTCCCTGCATCCATAACACCGAGCGTACCCCATATTGGTTGATGTAGTTTTTGGCAGCAATCCTGAGGTTGGCATAAGGCATCTGAGGAGCATATTGGTAGCCATAATAGCTTTTGGTAGGCCTGCCCTGCGAACTTTCCGACCAGTTTTCAACCGCCGTACCTTCCCAGGCTGTGTTGATAAACATAACCGGCAAATTGAGCCTTGATACAAGCAAGTCGCCCAGGATACCCCAGCACCAGGCAGATTGCCCACGCGGTGACATGGTTTTTACATTCGTTATTTTGGAAAAAACAGGAGGAGTTGGGTCCGTCAGCAGGTCGTGGTACTGGCCAAGCTCATCATTTTCGTAATTGGAAATATAGATAACCCTGTCATCAACTGCGGACGGGCCAGGGTAAGCTTTGAGCCCCTGTGCATTGGACTGGCCGGCAATCACGAAAACTTCGCCCACGCCTACACGCGCCAGCACGTCACGGCCTACTACCTTACCGTCAGCTATCGCGCGGACTTCCAGCGCATACCAGCCACCGTAAAGTGTAATGTTTCCATTGAAAACACCGCCAGCAGGCGCTACCTGTAAATCCTGCCACGGAGTTTCAACACCCTGACCTTCCACAACGGGAACTGCCCGGACCTCTACCTTGTCCATGGGTATCGTAAATGTGCCGGTAACCGGAATAGTCCTCTGGCCTGTGATGTCACGCTGATAAACGGCCTGATACGAAGGGGTTGTAATCTTTATCTGAGAAAATACTGCTGATGAGGTAAATAAAATCAACAGTAATGCCTTTGCCACTACCCGGAAAGAAATTCTGAAATGCATTGTAAAGCTGATACAGGGTAAAATTTCTATATGCTCTTTTGGAGTTAAACTTTTATTTGTCAGGGAAATTTGATGACGCAAAATGGTCACAAAGGTAAATGATATTTTCTCTAAAATAGCATTATTCCCCTTTTTTGCGCTGATGAAATAAGGCTGTGAGCTAGCGCGCAATCACCAATTTCTGAGATGCAGTCAGTGCAGTGGATCTGAGCTGGATTACATAAAGCCCGCTTGAAATTCCGCTCAGATCAAACGTGTATGCCTTATCAAACTTTTTGATCTTGAAAGTTTTACGGATAACACCATGACTGTCTATGATCAAAATCTCAGCATTTGGAATGTCCTGAACAGTCTCAATGGTAATATCTCCGCTAATTACCGGGTTAGGATGTGTCACAAATCCGGGATTATGCGAGTCCGCATTAAAGTAGTACGGCTTGGAAAATTCAGACAGGCAGGTGAGCGTCGGGCTGTAAACAATGGTATTGCTTACACTGTATGCACCGGAACGTATTGCCTTAATGGTAGCCGAAGTCTCTGTCAATGCAGCGCCATTGTATTTCCAGGTGTAAGTGCCCGCTTCCAGGTTGTTTTCTGAGACCAGCGTATAAGCCCCTGTCTGCCGCACGACCGGCACGGTGGGAGCCGGTTTTACATCCACAGCAATCGTTTTTGAATAAGGCGAGAAACAGCCTTTATCATCCTGAACTTTGGCAGCGTACGCTCCTGATTGGGCAACGTGAATGGTGTCGCCCTCAGCCCCGTTATTCCAGTAAAAATAGCTGCCCTTGTCCGCTTTCAGGATCACAAGGTCACCGTCGCAAAAAGTAGTTACACCCAATGCCTGCACAGTAGGCGAAGGCGGCAAAGGGAGTGTCTGCGTCGTAATTTTATTGCTGGGATCGGAAAAGCACTGGAACTCATTGATGGTTTGAACAGAGAAAGTACCTGCATTTGTAACTTTCAACGTCTGGGTAGCAGCGCCATTGCTCCATAAAAAGCCGGCAGCAGGGCTGGCATTCAGGTTTACACTCAGGTCTGCACAAAAAACCAGCGGTCCTTCCGCACTGATCGTGGGAGTAGGAGGGAGCGGATTAGCAACCACTTTTACCGTAGGGGAAGCCGGCGACACACAGCCGTTCTGATCTCTTACAGACAATGTATAGTCGCCCGTTTGCCTGATTTCCATCTCCCGTCCGTTATATCCGTTACTCCATAGGTAAACGTAAGCTTCGCTGCTGCGCAGGGTGGTATAGTCCCGCTCACAGAACGTAGTTGGCCGCAATGCACTAATTGTTGGCATGGCCGGCAATGGATTTACCTGAATGCTCACAGGATCTGAGGTCGACTCACATCCGTTGATATCGCGCTGCCGGAGTGAGAAACTGCCGCTTTGCGTAACAGCAATCGAAGCAGACGTGGCTTCCGTACTCCATATATTTCCGCTTTGGTAATTCGAGGTAAGTGTAACGATACCGCCTGCACAAAAAATAGCAGGGCCGTTGAGGGATACAACCGGCTTGGCAGGCAATGGATTTACTTTTACCGTAATGGGATCAGACTCGGGTGAAAAGCATCCCAGGTTATCTTTGGCCCTCACCCGGTAATCGCCCGAGTTACGGACAATAATAGATGCGTTGTTTTCGCCGTTAGACCAGATACTGGTTACCTGGGCATTGGACTGGAGACTTACCTGGCCGCCTTCACAAAATGTAACTGCGCCCGAAGCCACAATAGTTGGTTTTTCAGGAAGGGGAGAGGTAAGTACTTGTATGGACATCTTTGCCGAGGTTGCCTGGCATCCGTAAGCATTTCTGGTCGTCACGAAATAGTCACCCCCGGAGGTTACCTGCAGATCCGTGTTTGTAGAGCCGGTATTCCATGTTACGTTTTCGGATGTACTGGCTATCAGCGTGGCCGTATTGCCAAGACAAACAGGATTGCTGCCTTGCAGGGAAATCGTCGGCTGGTCCGGAAGGATACGGTCGTTGATCCGGATTTCGGGAGAAAAAATATAATTACCCCGCCCATCCCGCGCTGAAACGCGGTACGTTCCATTGGATACTTCTATGTTGCTGGAAGTTTGGCCGTTTGTCCATTGGTACGAACCCAGCCCACCTGACCCAGCATTCAAAGCAATGTTTCCGTTACCTATACAAACAGAAGTTACCCTGAGCGGGCTCATTCCTTTATAAGGCTCCGAATTATTGAAAAACTGGTCGTTCAGCTTGGCATTCCAGGCTTCTCCAAGTTGTGTGAGTCCATAGTCACGAAAGTGAACTCCCTCGTCACCGTCTACCCTTGGAATCTGAATCTGATCTGTATTGGGGCCTTCAAATACTGCTGGAACATTCCTGATCACCTTGCGCTGGCCGTCGAGTACACCTGCATCAGAACCATGAAGGTTATCATAGGAAGTCAGTGACACCATCCAGGCAATCTGCTTGCCCGATTCATTCCGGCCGGCTTCAATTACCGCCTGTAAGTCAGCAGCGTAGCTGTCCGGACTTGTATTGGTAAAATTATCAGCTTCACCCTGAAGCCAGAGTATGCCCCTCAGACCGGTAATAGGCGTATATCGCTGCAATACCATCCTGAGATTATTGTAAGGCATGCCAAAAGGTTCAATGGGTACACCCGAATACACGGAGTAGCCAATGCCATTGATACTTTCCCGCCAGGCGCGTACAGCCGTACCATACCACGCAACATTGTAAAAAAGAATAGGAACTTTGAGGCGGCTCGCCAGCAGGTCACCCAGCTTACCCCAGCACCAGGCCGATTTTCCGCGCGGACTGATCTTGGAATCTGCATTAACATGTATAAACTGGGGATAGGGAAGCTCGTCATTCTGGTAAGGCGGATCAACGTTGTTGTAGTCAATCGTATTCACCCGGTCATCCTGGGCACCGGGTCCTCCGTAGCCGTAGTAACCCTGCCCGTTGGACTGGCCTGCAATCATAAAAACTTCCCCGATTCCTACATGACCCACCTGCCCGGAAGCCACTACCTGGCCACCTTTCATGCCCCTTACTTCGAGGCTGTACCAGCCCCCGGCTGCATCAATGCTGCCCGAGTAAAGTCCGCCGGAAGGATTATCGGAAATGGTAATCCAGCCAGTGCTGTTACCTTCATTGAGCGCATTGAGTTTTGCCTCAATCTTATCAACTACTTTGGTGTAGCTGCCTGCGATGTAAATAGTAGCCGAGTTGTTTTTATCTCTTTGGAATACGGCACGATCGGAAGGATAATCTACGCTGATCTGTCCAAATAGTTCTAACGAAGTCAAGCTGAGTACTACCCAAAAACAATACGGTAGATAGTGTTTCATAGTGATAGAGTATGCTTACAAATAACTTTCAGGATACACAAGATGCATGAAAACATCGCGCCTGCAAACTAAAAATTAGTTTACGGAAAACGGCTGATTGAGATGTTTCCATATTTTGTCTTTTAATTGTTCAATACCTTCCTGGGTAATTGCAGAAATTAAAAGTACATCCATTCCGTCCGGCAGCTCATCCTGCAATGAGGCACGTTCCTCATCCGTCAGCAGATCTGCCTTAGAAATAGCTAGTAACCGGTCTTTGTCTAGAAGCGAGGGGTTGTATATTCTTAATTCGTTCAGAAGCGTCTGATACTCTTCCCTGATATCGGTGCTGTCTGCGGCTATTAGAAACAGCAGAATGGAGTTACGCTCAATATGGCGCAAAAAGCGTAGTCCCAGCCCGCGTCCTTGTGAAGCTCCTTCAATAATGCCGGGAATGTCGGCCATCACGAAAGACTTGTAGTCGCGGTACGACACTACGCCCAAATTAGGTACCAGGGTTGTAAAAGGATAGTCCGCAATCTCAGGGCGAGCTGCGGATACGGCTGAGAGCAGGGTCGACTTGCCGGCGTTGGGAAAACCCACAAGTCCCACATCAGCCAGTACTTTCAGTTCAAGTATTACCCAGGCTTCCTGCCCGGATTCGCCCGGCTGGGCGTATTGGGGTGTTTGGTTGGTGGGAGATTTGAAGTGATCATTGCCAAGGCCGCCGCGGCCGCCTTTGAGCAGGATGAGCTCCTGCCCGTCTTCGGTAATTTCAAAAAGCTGCTCGCCGGTTTCGGCATTGCGGGCAGTTGTACCCAGGGGTACTTCAAGGATAATATCTTTCCCGATGGCACCGGTGCGGCGTGCGCCTTCCCCGGCTTTGCCGTCAAATGCCTTGACGTGCTTGGTATATTTCAGGTGGAGCAAAGTCCACAGCTGCGCATTTCCTTTGAGGATAACGTGCCCACCCCGACCGCCATCGCCGCCGTCAGGTCCACCCTTTTCGACGTGCTTTTCACGTCGGAAGTGCATGGAACCTGCGCCGCCGGCGCCGGAGCGAACATTGAGTTTAACGTAGTCGATGAAGTTGGAAGAAGCCATGTGTATAGTATCCGGGCATGTTAAGCCTGTGTGAGCTGAGAGATCGTATCCGTAATCTCCTCAAAAATAGATTCAATTTCACCTATGCCTTTTACAGCGATGAATTTACCCTGCGCGTCATAGTAATCGGCTACGGGGGTTGTTTTCAGATTGTATTCCTGAATGCGCTTGCTGATCAGTGTTTCGTTCTGATCATCAGGCCGGCCGGAAGTTTTGCCCCGGTTCAGCAGGCGCGTCAGCAGCTCCTGGTCATCTACCACAAGCGCGATCATTACCGAGATACTTTCCTGGTAGGTGGCCAGGAGCGCATCCAGTGCCTCAGCCTGGGTAACTGTTCTTGGAAAACCGTCAAAAATAAAGCCTGCAGCATCGTGATGCTCCCTGAGCTTGTTGTCGATCATTCCGATCACTACTTCATCGGGCACCAGAATCCCCTTATCCATCAATGTTTTGGCCCTCAGTCCCAACGCTGATCCTGCCTGGATTTCAGAACGCAGCAGGTCGCCGGTTGAAAGATGGATCAGGTTGTATTTTGCTATAATTTTCTCACTTTGAGTGCCTTTCCCGGCACCCGGAGGGCCAAACAATATAAGATTCAGCATAGTAGCTTTGGAGAATTGATGTCAATTAAGTTTGGTGAAATTTGCGCAAATTTACAATTCTTACTAAAAGGCTCCTTATACGCCGGGATAATTTTGAAAATAAAAATCCCCTTAATGTTTCTGATTAAGGGGATTAGGATGATTACTGAACAACTTGTCAGGGTATGACCACCCTTTTAACCGTACCATCCTCATTCTGGACAACGCTGACGAACACCGTACCCTTGATGTTCTTTTTCAGCTCTACCTGCCCTACAAACTCGCCTGAAAAGTCCTTGATCTCCCTTTTACCCACTTCCTTACCTTTCACATCAGTTACTGAAATGGTCACGTCGCCTTTTGCAGGCACCGAAAACCGGACATTCAGCACGCCATTATCGGGATTGTTCGGGTAAATGCTCAATGCGCGTACACTGGCGGGCTTCATTGCATCCTTTTCCCAGCTTTCGGCCATTTTGTCTCCGAAATTTTCCATATCCTTCATGAAGATTTTGGCTTTAGGGGTAAAATCGCGCTCAAAGTTCCGGTACTGCTGCCTGAACTTATCGGCATTGTAACTGAATGTTTTGGCAAGATCATCATCCCATTCATAGTTGAAGGCCAAAACGTCACGGTCATCCCGGTGATCCATAATGGTCTTTTTCTTACGTTGTGAAAACTGGCGGTCCCCGTCGTCGAAAGTGATGGAAATGCGCTGCTTCTTATTCTTTTCAACACCCAGCGAATCCAGTACTTTATCAATAAAGGCATCCCGCTCTTTGTCTGACATGCTGCCTACCTCGTAGGTTTTATCAATATTTTTTGTCTTTCCGTCCTGATCCTCCGAAACCTGGATGCGGACCTGGGCTTTTTTCTCACTTTTGTCGGCCTGCGCCCAGGCACTGGTAAGCATTACAGGTGATGCAGCAAGGAAAAAAGACAGTGCGATCCTGGTCAAAACAACAGCTTTCATAGTAAGTAGTGATTTGTATTTGAAGATATTACAAGGGTACTGGAGCCGTTTGCGCAGGGTTGTTAAATAATGTTAAATGAAAAACCCAGCCTCTCAAATGCGCTATTTTTGTTTGGGAAGAATGTCGGGCTCCGCAAGCCTGACGTTGCATGGAGAACCAAAAGTTTATGACCAAACGTAAAATTCAGATCATAGTAGGGCTGATGTGCCTCGCGCTCATCGGGCTCATCGGATTTCAGTTTTACTGGATCAGAGAGGCCATTGCAATCCGCAACGACCAGTTTAACCGGAAGGTGGCAGAATCGGTACAGGAAGTGGTACACCGGCTGGAAAAGCAGGAAATGATGTACCTTCTGCAGCGGCGCATTGAAACCGAGCAGCAAAAAAGCAAGCTCGAACGCATGGCCAAGCTGCGTACCATGCCAATCAGAAAAGCAGTTTCCGAAAAAACGGCCAGAGTGCAGGAAGCTCCCGCAGCCACCCGGCCGCGCATGCAGATCGCCATCGGCGCAAACGGAGAGGAGATCCAGATTATCACCGAAGCAGTTCCTACGGATGTGCTCAGCCCCAATTTTAAGGTGATGGTGGATCATCAGCAGCAGATCATCGAAGAATTTTTCCAGGCGCAGCAGTTTGGCATGGCCGGCATTGACGACTTTATGCGGCGCAGGCTGGACGATGAACGCAGGCTTGGCAATGCATTTCAGGGGGTGTATGATCCTAAAATGCAGAAAGGCGGTAACCGCGACTCCGTAGCCGCCAGGCAGTTCAACAGGAAGGTTGTACCTGCAAGATCAGGCAGGGGAAACATGCAAAGATCCAGGGAGCTGCTCAGCTCGGGACAGCTCGACAGGGCTGATCTGCTGAAAGAGGTGATGAAAGAGATTATTTACACCACAAGGCCCATTGAGCAGCGCGTCAACCGGTTTTTGCTGGACACGTTGCTGAAAAAAGAATTTCTGGAAAATGGTATTGCCCTTCCGTACGAATTTGCTGTGCAGGGCAGGTCTCCCGAGAGTTTTGTTTGTTCCACTGTTAACCTGAAACCTTCGGAATGGGAGCAGAAATCCTTTCGCGCATCCCTTTTTCCCAATGAATCCATACAGGCGCCCAACTCACTCTTTGTATATTTTCCCGATCAGCAAAAGTACATTCTGAGCAATATGGGCGTGATGTTTGGCGGCTCGGGCATACTGATCGTCGTGATCATGGCTTGTTTTTATATGGCCGTGACCACCATCCTGCGCCAGAAAAAGTTGTCCGACATCCGGAATGACTTCATCAACAACATGACCCACGAATTTAAAACGCCCATTTCGACCATTGCGCTGGCAGCTGAAATGGCACAGGAGAATTCGGGTACAATCAGTGCAGCCAGCGCGGGCTCCCGGCTCGACCGCTACCTGGGTATTATCAGGGAAGAAAACAAGCGGCTCGGCACCCATGTTGAAAAAGTACTGCAAATGGCTTTGCTGGATAAAGGGCATGTTAAATTGACACTCAGCGAGGTCAATGTGCACGACCTGATTGAAAAAGCACTGAATGTGCAAAGTGTACAAATCGAACAGCGCGGCGGCGATGTGGAACTGGATTTTGAAGCGCCGGATGAAATCATCCGGGCAGACGAGGTGCATTTAACCAATATCTTCAATAATCTCATCGACAATGCGATCAAGTATTCACCTGAGGTACTGCACCTCAGCATTGCAACCCGCAATGAGCATGGTGGAGTAGCCGTGTCCATTTCTGATAGGGGCATCGGTATGAGCCGCGATCAGCAAAGCCGAATTTTCGATACATTTTACCGGGTACCAACCGGCAATGTGCATGATGTAAAAGGATTTGGGCTTGGACTGAGCTATGTCCGCAAAATGGTAGAAGCGCACAGCGGCACGGTACAGGTGCACAGCAAGCCGGGTGAGGGCAGCACTTTCACCGTTTGGCTGCCAATCCGCAAAGAGGCCTGACCGTTTAGAATTTTCACCTGCAACCCCTAACTTGCCGCTTTTTCCAAACGGCCAACAGCTGCTACAGCACATTCTTTTATACAAATGATTTCCAAAACGTATGCCCCGCAGGAGATAGAGGATAAATGGTACTCCTATTGGATTGAAAACAAGTTTTTCCAGTCTAAACCCAACCCGGACAAGGAGCCTTACACCATTGTAATACCTCCGCCCAATGTTACCGGCGTGCTGCACATGGGGCATATGCTCAATAATACCATCCAGGATATCCTGATCCGTAAGGCCAGGATGGAAGGAAAAGAAGCCTGCTGGGTTCCCGGTACCGACCATGCATCCATCGCTACGGAGGCCAAGGTTGTAGCCATGCTTAAAGAAAAAGGTATTAACAAGAATGATCTTACCCGTGATGAATTTCTAGAATACTGCTGGGAATGGACGCACAAGTATGGCGGGATTATTCTTAAACAGCTGCGTAAGCTGGGCGCTTCCTGCGACTGGGACCGGACCCGGTTTACCATGGAGCCCGACCTCTACGATTCGGTAATAGACGTTTTTATTGACCTTTATAACAAAGAAGATATTTATCGTGGCCATCGCATGGTTAACTGGGATCCGCAGGCGCGCACTACGGTGTCAGACGAGGAGGTGATCATGAAGGAGGTCAGTCAGAGGCTGGTTTACCTGAAATATCCTTTGGTTGGAGGACAGGAGGAGGGGAGTATGGAGGATGGGATAGTAATTGCTACTACGCGGCCGGAGACGATCATGGCGGATGTGGCGATTTGCGTTAATCCCAATGATGAGCGTTACCGGCATCTGGTCGGGAAAATGGTGGCTATTCCGCTGATCGGGCGTGCTATCCCTGTTATCGCCGATGATTATGTAGAAATGGAGTTCGGGACGGGATGCCTTAAAGTGACGCCGGCCCATGATATCAATGATTACGAACTTGGCAAGCGGCATGGTCTCACGATCATCGACCTGCTGAACGAAGATGGTACCCTGAATGAAAAAGCGCAGATCCTTGTGGGGGAAGATCGTTTTGCAGCCCGTAAGAAGATCATTAAAATGCTGGAAGAGGCAGGAAATGTTGTTAAAATAGAGGAGTACAAGTCGAATGTGGGCCACTCGGAGCGGACCAATGCTGTGATCGAGCCCCGGCTGTCGGAGCAATGGTTTCTGAAAATGGAAAAAATCAGCAAGCCTGCCCTCGATAATGTCATGGATGATACCATTCAGCTGATTCCCGCCAAATTCAAGAATACTTACCGGCACTGGATGGAAAATGTTCGCGACTGGAACATCAGCCGCCAGCTCTGGTGGGGGCACCGTATTCCGGCCTACTACCTGAAAGACGGTACGATCATTGTTGCCAAATCAAAAAAGGAAGCCCTGCGCAAAGCACAGCACGAGTACCAGCTTTTTGCATTGACGGAAGAAGACATCACCCAGGACCCCGACGTACTCGATACGTGGTTTTCGTCCTGGCTGTGGCCGATTTCTGTTTTCAATGGAATTAAAGAGCCTGATAATGAAGAAGTAAGCTACTACTATCCTACCAATGATCTGGTAACCGCCCCTGAAATCCTGTTTTTCTGGGTAGCGAGGATGATCATCGCGGGTTACGAGTACAGAGGGCAGTACCCGTTCAAAAATGTGTATCTGACGGGCATCGTACGCGATAAACTGGGCCATAAAATGTCCAAGTCGCTGGGCAACTCGCCCGATCCGATTGATCTGATCGAGCAATATGGCGCTGATAGTATCCGGACGGGTATGCTTTTCAGCTCCCAAGCCGGTAATGACCTGCCTTATGATGAAAAGCTCGTAGAGCAGGGACGTAATTTTGGCAATAAGATCTGGAATGCATTCAGGCTGGTAAAAGGGTGGACTGTTGATGAGGCACTTGCGGCGCCGGCAAGCTCACAGCTGGCGGTACAATGGTTTGAGAGCAAGCTGAACCAGACTATCGCGGAGGTAGATGATCATTTTTCCAAATTCCGTATTTCGGATGCGCTGAATACAGTATACAAGCTGATCTGGGATGATTTCTGCTCACAGTACCTGGAAATGATCAAGCCCGGCTACGAGCAGCCCATTGATCCTGCTACCCTGGAAGCTACGCTTGAATTCTTCGACCGGCTAATGCGCCTGATACATCCTTTTACACCCTTTATTTCAGAAGAAATCTGGCAGAATATCCGGCAGCGGGCGGAAAATGATTCCATTTGCATTGCTCCCTTCCCGAAGGCAGGTGAGGTCGATAATGCTTTGCTGAATGATTTTGAAATTCTTTTTGAGGTCATTTCTTCGATCCGTAATATCCGTAATGCCCGCAACATGAGTCCCAAAACAGCTTTGCCGCTGGCGGTACGTTCTGACAATCCGGGACGCTACGAGCGGCTGGTTGAGCTCATTACCAAACTGGCGTACGTGGAGCCCGTATCCTTTGTAGCAGAAGAGGCCGAAGGCACTTCTTTCAGGGTCAGGTCTGATGAGTTTTTTATCAACCTTGCCGATGAGATTGACGTGGAAACCGAGCGTGAAAACCTGCTGAAAGAGCTGGAATACACCCGCGGCTTCCTGGACTCCGTGCTGAAAAAGTTGTCAAACGAGCGTTTTGTACAGAATGCAAAAGGTGATATCGTGGAAAAAGAACGCCAGAAACAAGCCGATGCAGAAGCCAAGATCGAGACATTGAACGAAGCACTCGCGCGCTTGAGTAACTGATCTTTTAAAGAATATAGATTTCCAAAGCACGATCCTCCCGGTCGTGCTTTTGTTTTTGTAAACAACCCCTCATGTACTCCTGTGTCACGCACCTGATCCGTGCCCGGCAGCGTGCCCTGCTGCGGGTAGCCGGGTTTTGTTTTGTACCTTTGCGCAATGCAACCGACGCAAAACCTATTTGAGCAGTTCAAGCTTAACCGCCAACTCCTGAATGCCATAGAAGAAGCAGGCTACACCGAGCCTACACCCATTCAGGAGCAGGCTATACCGCTTGCCCTGGCCGGGCAGGACATTTTAGGCATCGCGCAGACGGGTACCGGCAAGACCGCTGCCTATACTTTGCCGCTCCTGATGCGTATCAAATATGCACAGGGTCAGCATCCCCGCGCAATCGTACTGGCACCTACCCGGGAGCTGGCCATGCAGATCGCCGAAGCTGTGGCTCAGCTGAGCAAGTATACAGACATTCGTACGGTGGTACTTTACGGAGGAGTAGGACCAAAGTCACAGATTGAGGCGTTGCGACAGGGAGTTGACATCATTGTGGCAACACCAGGCCGGTTTATGGACCTGTATTTTCAGGAAGAAATTGTGGTAAAGCACCTGACTGCAATGGTGCTGGATGAGGCCGATAAGATGATGGATATGGGCTTTATGCCGCAAATCCGCAAGCTTTTGGAGATCATACCAAGGAAAAGGCAGAACATGCTGTTTTCGGCTACTTTCTCTGATAAGGTCGAAAACCTGTCCCATGAGTTTCTTGAATTTCCGACGCGCATTGAGGTTACACCTCAGGCGACCACTGCCGAAATGGTGGACCAGGCATTGTACGAGGTGCCCAATTTCAGGACCAAGATCAACCTGCTGGCATACATGCTGAAAGATCATACTGCGTTTACGCGGGTACTGATTTTTACCAGAAGCCGCGAAGTGGCCGGGCTTGTTCACCAGAATCTGCTGGGGCGTATCGTTAAGGAAGACGACCTTCGCGTGATCCACGCCAACAAGGGGCAAAATACCCGGATCAATGCAATGGATGCTTTTCGTGAAGGTTCGGTGCGGGTAATGGTAGCGACGGACGTAGTTGCACGGGGCATTGATATCACAGAGGTTAGTCACGTGATCAATTTCGATGTGCCGCTGATTTATGAAGACTATGTGCACCGCATCGGGCGTACCGGCCGGGCCAATCATGCCGGTCATGCGATCACATTCATGACCATGGCCGACGAGTACCACATTGCTAAAATCGAGAAGATTATCCGCATGGAAATCCCCCGGCGCGAGCTGCCTGCGGAAGTGGAAATTGCACCTACGCCATTTAATGAGCAGCAGGATATGCTGCGTGAAATCGACAATCAGCGGAGGCGCGATGATCCTACTTTCAAGGGGGCATTTCATGAGAAAAAATGGGTGATACAAGGCGGGAAAGCAGGTGGGAAAAGTACAAAAAACCGCCAGAATGCTTCAAAAAGAAGTAAAAGGCGATAATGCAATACATTGTCGAATATTCCGTTTAACTTGGACAATAGAAAAACTAGTTTCTCTATTAACCTTCTTATGAAAGAGTCAGTTGTTTTTTGGCTTCTTGCACTTGTGCCGGCCTTTAGTTTTGCCCAGAATACCCATTTTGCCAGTGCAGCGCCGACTACAGATACCAACGTTGCCCAGAAGAAACCATTAGATTTAAAGGAGCGCAGAATACTTCCCCTGTTTGGTGAAATCAGCAAAACTTCGGAGCAGATCGACCAGGAAATCCGGTTCCTGAGCGAGTGTGATAAGTCCTTTACAAACCGGACCGAGGCCAGCAATTTCTTTGCAGCCCGTGCCTGGGAATACCTGCAGGAAGGTGCATTGGATACGGCCTGCTACCGCTTTAACCTGGCCCAGCTGCTCAACGATAAGAATGTAGATGCGTACTGGGGACTGGGTGTGGTGTCTTACCAGCGTGAAAACTGGGTGGATGCCAAACGTATGCTGAGCAAAGGTGTCAATATCCAGGGTGACAATGTGGCCCTGCTTGTGGACCTCTCCACGGTTGACCTGAAACTATATGCCATTACCAGCCGAAAGGAGGAACTTGACGAGGCAGCCCAGCTGCTGAAGCACGCCACGCAAATTGATTCAACCTATGCATTAGGGCAGTACAACCTTGCATTGCTGCATTATAATCTTAATGAATTTGATAAGTCCTGGGAGCACCTGCATAAGGGCCGGACGCTTGATCTCTCCCAAATGAACCTGGATTTTGTAGAGCTTTTAAAAGCCAAACAGCCCGATCCGCAAGGTTTTTTCAAGTAAAATCATTTTTTAAAAGCAACAAAAAAGTCTTCGCTGTCCATAGCGGAGACTTTTTTCTTATTGTGCAAAAGAGAAAAACGGAACTAGCGGAAGTAAAAGCCCGTAGGCGCTACACCCACCCGGATCGAATCCACCAGTGTGCCGTCTGTACGGTAGCGGATCGCGTAACCTGCCTGGGCGTAGGAGGGAGTTACTGCGGCATAAATCAAGCCTTGTGCCGGATCCACGGTAAGACCGGTAAAATAGCGGTTGATAAATGGAGCAGCCGTATTAACCTGGGTATCGGCAATACCAAACTTGTACGTTTCGCCATGTGCCACAAAGTTGGCATCGTAGTACGAAAGCACGTAGTAGATCGTCCGCCCATCTGCACTCAGTTCGAGGTTTCCTGCTGATTTGTTCGCCGTCGGTGTCAGTACCAGGTTTGCTTCGGCCGCATAGCTGTCTGCATTGATCCTCACTGCCCGGCTGCCTGCTGAAAGCCACAGCTTTCCATTTGCATCAATACCGACCGGCGCAGGAGAAGCATCAAAGTTTACGGTTTGTGCTACTTCGTCCGTGGTTGTGTTGATCACCGTCAGGCTTTTGCCGCCGCCGTATGATACTACTCCCACATACACTTTGTTGTTGTGGTAAATCAGGTTTTCAGGCCCCGACGCGATATTGATCTTTTTAATGACCTTATTGGTAGTCAGGTCCACGATCGCGATATAACCTGTCTTGTACGAGTAGTCGGGATTAGCGCCCCAGCATGTAATGTACGCTTTGTTGGCACCGTTTGTGACTACTTCACGGGGGTTTTCTATGTCAGGAGCGCCCAGGCTTGCTACCGACTCAAAGGTATTGCTGTTTACAATCTCAATTTTGTCCTGTCCTGCTGCAGTATTATCAACAAGAATAAGTCCGGTTTCGCCCTGTACTGTGTAGCCCTGTACGCCGCCGCCAAGCGTGCGACCGTTTACTTTGGAAAAAAGGTCTGCTTCCGCTGTATTTTGTTCCCTGGCAAAGTAGGATATTGCTCCATTGTTCTGCGTAAAGTTTCCTTCATTGATCGCAAAAACGCCCCGTACATAATCACCTTTTGGTGCGGGGTCGCTTTGGTTACAAGACCATAAAACAGCAGCCATTGAAGTAGCCAGCAATACGCGGGTAAGTTGTTTTTTCATATAGTTTAAAATTAATAAATACTTGATTTTTCGGGATTCTTATAGCTCACTACCAGACTCAGTGCAAAGTTCCGGCCCGGCATAGCGAAGTTTCTTACGTTGAGATAGAAGACATTGGCCATGTTGTTAACCTGCAACTGGCCCTGTATGTTAACGTTTTTTATCAAAACGGTATGGGCTAGGATTAAATTGGCCAGTGCGTAGCCGTCAAGATACTGGGCATTGTCAAAAGTAGTGAACCGCCTGCTCAGTGCCTGTCCCTGCAAGCTCAGGCGGGTAAGTTTCCTTTGTATAAATGCACTCACGTTTCCCGAATGCAAGGGTACAAACACCAGCTGCTTGCCTACAATATCGGCTGCATAAGCATCATAGGCTTTTTCCTGGTAGCTCTTGTTCAACGCGTATCCGGCATCCAGGCCATATTGCCATGCTTCTGAATTGTACCGCCAGCCAGCTTCAACCTCCAAGCCTTGTGTAAGTACCTGCTGAAGATTCTCAACCCGGTAGTTTTTGGACGGATTCCAGTAGGTCCAGTCTTTGATCCGGTTGCGGTATGCTGCCAGGGATAGTTTCAAAACATGTCCGTATGCGGTACGGTACTGTTGCTCAATGCCTGCTTCATAGTTCCAGCCGTGTTCCGGTTTGATGTCGGGATTGCCCAGGTCTTTCCAGTAACGTTCATTCAAAGTGGGCACACGATAGCTGCGTGCAATGGAAGCGCGGGCTGTCAGATTGTACGTAGCCGTACCCGCAAGCCGGTACTCGGCCGCAGCGGAAGGTGTAAAAGGTACATGGTAACCTGTTACCATTGCCTGCCTCAGATTACCTGAAAGCAGCAACCTTCGGTTTGCCTGCCAGCGGGTAAGTACAAAAAGGTCGGTCCGGTGTTCAGATACGGCATCCTGGCCATAACCGGGAACCCGGGCGCGGTAATAGGCCCATTCCACTCCGGTTTTTACATGCAGGCTGCCGGTTCCTGCCGCCCATTCAAAATCCCGCTCTACCCGGTTGGCAAACCGGTCGCTTACAGAATGGTCGGGATGGTTAAAATCACCTTTGGCATAATCAATGATGTCACGCACCAGTGCAGTCCGGAAAACCCAGTTTTTTAGCTCGTACCGGATCATGCTCCTGTAAGCCTCTGTCAGCGTAAGCTCCCGGCCCTGCAACTCGTCGGGCGTAAGTACCAGCCTGTTTTTTGTAAACCAAAAATGAGCAGAAATACGCTGCGCATCGTCTGGCCGAAAAAACAGATCCTGCACAAAACCTGCCTGGCTGGTTTGGGAAGGAAAGAGACTGTAACCATTCCGTTTGGTATAGGGGAATTCGTTGTTTTGTAAACTACCATTGAAGGCTGTTTTTCCCGAAAACCGCCCGTCGGTACTGCTGTACCTGGCACCTGCCTGCGCCTGGTAGTTGTGAAAACGGTCAATCTGACCGCCCGTAAATGCATACAGCCTTTCCTTTGCCGGAGTACTGCCAAGCAGGATGCTGCCGCCCACGGCATCGCTCCCTACAATGCTGGCCGCCGGGCCGAACTGTACGGAAAGCTGGTCAAAGCCAGCGACTGGAATTGTAGAAAAGTCGGTCTGTCCGAGTATGGGTGAATTAATGTTTAGCCCGTTCCACAATACGGCTGTATGGCTGGCAGACGTACCCCTGAATGAAGCGGTATTGAGCTGGCCGGGCCCGTAGTTTTTGAATGCAACCGGAGTTTTCAGCGCCAGCAATTCTCCTATGTTCTGAAAACGGAATTGTTCAAGTGCAGCCGAATCAATACGGCGGACTTTGAGCCCGCCCATAAAACGCTCCTGCGAAAATCCGGTAATCTGCACGGTATCCAGACTGACGAGCGCCTGCTGCGCAAACAGAAACCCTCCGGAACCCAGTCCCATAAAAGTCAGTAATGCAATACAAATAAACCGGTTAAAAGTCACTCCGGGCACACGGGGATTGATGGCGATCCCTGGTTTTTCCTCCGAAAACCGGAACACAAATGAGTTAAGCTGGCAGGTCTCCTGGCTCGTCTTGCCCGTCCGCGCCTTCCCGTTTTCACAGTGGCAATGCAGATTGGACTGGCTTGAAGTGACTTACAGTTGCGGGGACAGCTCCCGATTCAGACGGGATTCCCTTTTAAGCCAAGCTGTTGAAAGCAGCAGCTGGCACCAGAGCATGACAAAGGTACGGTGGAATGCACTGGGAAAAAAGTAAACTATTCGGTGGCAGAATTGTGTTATGTTGTAATATAAAAAATCAATATGAACAGGACCAGGCTTTGTTTTTCCATTGTCATGCTGTCGCTCGCTGTGCTGACCAGCTTCCGGGCTGAAAAGCCGGTTGAAAAAGAAGGTATTCAGTGGCTTACGATTGAAGAGGCTTATGCTAAAGTGCAGCAGCAGCCCAAAAAGGTGATGATAGACCTTTATACAGACTGGTGCGGATGGTGTAAAGTGATGGACCGGGAGACGTTTAAAAATAAGGCGGTCATTGATTACGTCAACAAAAACTATTATGCCGTAAAGCTGGATGCGGAGCAGAAAGAAAAGATTACGTTGGGCAAACAACAGTTTGAATACCTTTCTGAAGGCGGGCGCGGGATCAACCAGATTGCACTTGCGCTGACGAACAACCAGCCCAGCTTCCCGACCACGATTTTCCTGGATGATCAGTTTCAGATGATCCAGCCGCTTGCCGGTTACCTCAAACCCAAGGAATTTCATCAGGTCATCACCTTTATCGGCGGCGATTTCCATAAAAAAGAAGCTTTCGAAACCTACAAGTCAACTACTTACGCGAAGCTTTTTCAGGCGAAGTAAAGCCTGATTTCAGATACTCACATTCTTCTATTTGGGTGGATTGAATACAGGCAAAGTGGAAGTCACATTATCATGAGGCATCCGGCAAAGCCCGGACAGTTGGTAGTACCCTATCATGTCGGCAAGGAAGTGAAAAAGGGATTGCTGGCAGCACTTCTCAAACAGGCTGGTATCGAAACAAAGAAGAGATGAAGAAACCGAAAATCACCATGGACATTGTGAAGGAAGATACGGGGTACAGCGCCTTTACTTCTGTCAGGGATCAGTTTATCGGTACGCAGGGAGATGATTTTGATCAACTCAAACAAAATATCTTAGAGGCCGTTAACCTTGCATTTCAGGAGCAGGGATTTACTTACGCTATGGATGAGATTATCCTACGTCCGGATCTTCCCAGCTTTTTTAACTTTTACAAAGTATTGAATGTAAAAGCATTGAGCGAGCGAATCGGCATGAACCAGAGCTTGCTCGCTCAATATATCAACGGTGCCAAAAAGCCTTCGGCAAACCAGACAAAACGTATTTTGCTGGGTGTACAGCAAGTTGGAAAAGAACTCTCTTCGATACAGTTTCTGATTTAAACTGTTTCTCCTTCCTGCATTCTCTCGGCATTTTCAGCAATCCGCAGTTTTTCGATAAATTCCTCAATATCACCTTCCATTACCGCAGGAAGGTTGTATACCGTAAGGCCGATACGGTGATCGGTAACGCGGCTTTGCGGGTAGTTGTAGGTACGGATCTTATCGGAGCGGTCACCGCTGCCCACCATGGATTTACGTTGCGAGCTGATGGCATCATTGTGTTTTTTCAGCTCAATTTCATACAATCTTGAACGCAGTACGCTCAATGCGCGGTCCTTGTTTTTTAGCTGGGAACGTTCGTCCTGGCAGCTTACGACCAGGCCCGAGGGAATGTGGGTCAACCGGACTGCGGAGTACGTGGTGTTTACAGACTGCCCGCCCGCTCCGGAAGACTGGAACGTATCAATACGAACATCATTCATGTTGATCGTCACGTCCACTTCTTCGGCTTCGGGGAGTACTGCTACCGACGCTGCCGACGTGTGAATACGCCCCTGCGACTCGGTTTGAGGTACCCGCTGCACGCGGTGCACGCCCGATTCAAATTTCATTTTTCCATATACATCCTCACCTTCCACCTTACAGATGATCTCCTTGTAGCCGCCGTTGGTACCTTCGGTAAAATCCATAATGGACGAGCGCCATCCCATTCTTTCGAAAAAGCGCTGGTACATCCTGAACAGGTCACCGGCAAAAATTGCAGCTTCGTCGCCACCGGTGCCGCCTCTTACTTCCAGAATGATATTCCGGCTGTCATTGGGGTCTTTTGGAATAAGCAGTTCTTTGAGCACATCTTCCACGACGGCTACCTTCGGTACCAGTTCGTCCAACTCCTCCTTGGCCATTTCACGCAGTTCCTCGTCCTTTTCAGTAGCAATGAGTTCCTTGGTACCCGCAATGTCTTTCAGCAGTTTCTGATAAATTTCAAATTGCTCCACAATCCGGCCCAGGTCCTTGTACTCCTTGCTGAGCTTGGAATACCGGCTGGAATCAGAAACTACTTCGGGCTGAATGATTTGTTGTGAAACCTCCTCGAAACGTTCTTTAATGGATTCTAATTTATCAATCATCTCAGTGAATATCTTTGCGCTCGTCGTTAAAGGCACAAAGATACGTAATTTAGCGCAACCAGCATTTTGGAGAAAAGAGCCTTAAATGCTTTCAAAAAAGCGAAAATAAAAATGAAGCATATCTTATGGATTGCAGCCGTGGCCATGTGCCTGACGAGCTGCGGCAATGAAGGCCGGATTGAAAATACCAAAGAGCTGTCACGCGAAATCAAAGCGTCTCAGATCAAGCGGGTTACCAATACGCAGCTTGTATACTCCGCCGATGAATGGGGTAAAAAGATCGCCCGGATCGCTGAAAAATCACTGACAAGTGAAATTGCCAAGGATCCCAGCCATGCACAGGCAGCCTGTGCGGATCTTTCCACCATGCCTGTAATTGCTGCTCTGGAAAAAGAATATGGCGTGCAGGTATCACTCCTGGGCTCAGCCGATTTGAAAAACCCGGCCCTGGCACCCAAAGAGCGCGAAATTCTGGAAGCCTACCAGTACAGTGCCCGCAGCGGAGCCACGGCCAGTGACAATCTCCAGCAGCTGAATGATACGCTGCTTGTGTACAATGCACCGGTGACGGCAGGGAGTGCAATACGTAAAACATGCCTTACCGCCCAGGATTCTACTTTTGCAGTGTGGCGGCTACTTTTCAGCAAAAAGGAAATTATCCGCAAGCTGGATGCCAAACAGCTGAAATAAGTCCAGCCGGGTTTGTTACTTTCCTACGACTTTATAGATATCATACCAGTCTTCATGGCTCAATTTGATTTCTGAGGCACTTGCTGCATTGCGGATCCGGCTTTCTGACAACGAGCCGATAATCGGCAGGGTACCCAGCTTCATCAGCCAGGCTACGGCAGTTTGCTCAATGTTCGCGTCGTACTTCCGGCTGATTTCCTGCAATTTGGCCCGTAGCCGCACTGCTTTTTCATCGGAACCATTCAGGATTTTTCCACCTGCCAGCGGCGCCCATGCCAGCGGCTTGCTGAAACGCTGCTTGATAAAGTCAATGCGGCCGTCTTCAATAGCAGCCGTATTCATCAGATTGAGCTCAATATGGTTGGTAACGATCGGAATGCGGAGGTAGGAGGCAAGCAGCTGGTGCTGAAATACCGTAAAGTTGGTCACGCCGATATGCCTCGCCTTCCCGGAAGTAACAACCTCTGCCAAGGCAGCCGCAGTCTCTTCGGGATCAGAAAGAATATCACTTTGATGCAGCAGGAAGATATCGAGATAGTCTGTCTGAAGTCTTTTCAGCGAACCTTCAATGCTTTTGAGGATATGTTCGCGGGAGTTGTCGTAATACGTAAGGTAGCCGTTTTCAGACTTGCGGATACCGCATTTGCTGAAAAGCACAATGTCTTCCCGTTTAAAAGATTTCTGCCGGATGAGCTTACCGAAATGCTCCTCGATGGTAAAATCGCCATATACGTCGGCGTGATCGAAAGTGTTAATGCCCAGTTCCAGGCAAAGGCTTACCGTTTTTTCTATCTGCGAAGTAGTGACGGAACCTTCGTCCGTCCAGCGCCAGAAACCATAAATAGCTTCTGAAACTTTCGGTCCGGAATCACTAAGACTAACTTTTTTCATACGGCATTCATTTAAGTGCAAATGCAAATATCTACTTATCCATCCTTTTATCTTTCACGATCAGGTAAAAATCATTTTCCAGCTTAACATAGCTATAATCGTATACGAAGCGGTAAATGCTACCTTTCGGGCAGTGGTGAAGGCTCGTGATCAGGTCAAAATCAAACCCTTTGTGGACCAGCGTGCTTCTGGTGATTTTTGATTTGTCTCCCGGGCAAAGCTCTTCAAGTATTCTCCGGTTTTTACGGAGCTGGTTGTTCATGTTTCTGACTACATTGTATGCGTCAGAGTTCAGGCGGTTGTTGTGACTGTTGCGGCACAGGTCCGAGCAGAATTTCTTGTCAATACGGCCCAAAAGAGGTTTTTTGCATTCAAGGCAAAGTCTCATTACGGTCTTATTTTAAACTCCCGGCAACAATGTTCCGGGCGCGTGTGCATAGATCTTCGTTTGCAATATAGCAAAACACCTGAAAGGATTTGAAGTGCGTTTTTTTGTGTGCAAACAAAAATAGCCGGTCTGCACCGGCTATTGAGGTAACTTTATAATAAGCTTTACATCAAACTTTTTTCGAGGACCAGCTTCCATTCGCGGTATGCTTCGCGTGTACTTTCCTGCAAAACCGGATCAGGCTCAATGGTTTTCAAAGCAGACAAACCTTCAAAAGCTTCTTTCCTGTTTTTATAATAACCCAGACCAAAACCTGCCGCACGTGCCGCGCCCTGTGCTCCGTCTGTATTGTAAAGCTCCACGGTAGCGCCCGAAACATTCGCGAAAGTTTCCCTGAAAATGGGACTGAGGAACATATTTGCCTCTCCTGCGCGGATGTTATTCAGCGATACACCTACGGTTTCCATGATCTCCATGCCATAATACAGAGCGAAAACAATGCCTTCCTGTGCCGCCCTGGTAAAATGTGCGGCTTCGTGCCGGCTGAACTGGATGTTCTTGAAGGTAGCCCCGGGGTCGCGGTTTTCGAGCATGCGCTCGGCACCATTTCCAAAAGGGAGACAAAGCAGGCCGCCTGATCCTACCGGTGCTGCCGCAGCCAGTGCATTCATTTCGGGGTAGGAGATATTCCCTTTAAAAAGGGAGTTGCGCAGCCAGCCATTGAGGCTGCCGGTGCCATTTACACAAAGCAAAACCCCGTACCGCGCCGCTTCCGTGAGCGGATTAACGTGCAGAAACGTATTTACCCTCGACTGGTGATCAAACTTGATCTGGTCGCTGACCCCGTACACGACACCCGAAGTGCCCGCCGTGGCAGCTACTTCACCGGGTTCAAGCACGTTGAGTGAAAATGCGTTGTTGGGCTGGTCACCTGCCCGGTACGTCACCGGAATGCCTGTGCGCAGGCCAAGTTCCAAAGCTGCACCGGCCGAAATCCTGCCCTGCTCGCTGAACGTAGGTTGTACTTCTGCAAGCAGCCCTGAGCTGAAACCGAAATAGTCAAACAGAAAGTCGGCGGGACGGTTGTTTACAAAATCCCAGGATATTCCCTCTGATAAGCCCGAGGGAGTGGTAACCACCTCGCCCGTCATGCGTGCAGCCAGGTAATCGCCCGGAAGCATAAATTTGTGGATCCTGGAATAAATTTTAGGTTCATGCTCCTTCACCCAGCCCAGCTTGGAAGCCGTAAAGTTGCCCGGAGAATTGAGCAAATGTGGAAGCACATATTCCTCCCCAAGCGATTGCATGGCTTTATTCCCGATTTCCACAGCCCGGCTGTCGCACCAGATAATGGAAGGACGTAATACATTCAACTGCTCATCCACCACCACAAGTCCGTGCATCTGATAGGAAATCCCGATTGCACCCACTTCGTCGGGAGCAATGCCGGCTTTCTGCATGACGGCGCGCGACGCCAGGCAGGCATTTTCCCACCAGAGCTCAGGGTGCTGCTCGGCAAATCCGGGCTGAGGAGCGGCAATGCTCATTTCTCTTTCGGGATAAAATGCGGAGGCCGCAACTGCTCCGGTGTCGGCGTTCACCAGACAGGCTTTAACTGATGAGCTGCCCAGGTCGAATCCTAGAAGATACATGGTGGATGAGAGTATGGTTAATGGTTAATTCCATCGCAAAAAAATATAAAATTTTTCAAATAAATGTCAGATTTCCCACATTTAAAGTGTGAAACTTACACTTAAACGGCGTGATCCCGCTCAGTGTGGAAAAAGCGCTTTCCTGTGGCTGCCGGCGTCGAAAGAATTCCATTTCAGACCCATATAATTTAGACGCGGGAACCTGTTTAAGGTCTATTTTGTGTTTATCTTGCAATGAGTTAGCCCTCCCGTGTTCTTGGCGGGGTGGCGTTATATAAACATCCTTTATCGGGAAATATGAAAAGAGCTTTACAAATTCTTGTCTCTGGCGGGTTTATTATGTGTTGTGCCGGCTTTCGGGGAGACGATGGCAGGTGGGAAAAAGCGTTCAGGCGGCTGGATAATGAGGTGAGAACCAATAGCAAGGCATATGCAACCCTGGGGGACGCCACCAAGTCCATAGGCCATCGGCTGACAGGCAGCGTCAATGGAGAAAAAGCGGAGGATTATGCATTCAGGTTGCTCAAAAGCTATGGATTTACGGATGTAAAGTACCAGCCTTTCGAAGTAGAGGCCTGGATGCGCGACACGGTAACACTTTCCATTGCTCCCGGTAGCAGTGACAATTTCAGGGAAGTTCCGGTGGTATCCCTGGCACATTCACCCGTGGAAGCCAACATGCAGGGTGAGATCGTGGATGTAGGTAACGGACTGGAAGAGGATTTCGAGGCTGTGCGCGAGAAAGTCAAAGGAAAAATTGCTCTGGCGAATATCAATCTTGCAGGTGTAACGGGCAAAAAGAACCTGCATAGGTCTGAGAAAACCGCACTGGCGATCAAGTATGGTGCCAAAGGGATGATTATGGTCAATGGTGCTCCCGGCAAAATACTCCTTACCGGCACTGCCTCTGTAACCGGCGCCATTATTTCCATTCCGGCAGTTTGTATATCTAGTGACAGCGGTAATGAAATCCGCAAATGGATGCAGGACGAAGGCCCTCTCGAAGCGCACATCAACATGCAGAACATTTCCAAACCCATTAAAGCACGGAATGTCATTGCCACGCTCAAAGGAAAATCGGATGATAAAGTCATCATCGGCGGCCACCTCGACTCCTGGGACCTGGCGACGGGTGCCATCGATAATGGTATCGGCTCTTTTGCCGTAATGGATATCGCAAGAACATTCAGGGCATTAAAATTCAAGCCCGAGCGTACAGTGCAGTTTGTCCTGTTTATGGGAGAAGAACAAGGCCTGCTGGGTTCCAAGCATTTTGTGGAAGAACTGAAAAAATCGGGGGGTATAGATAAGGTCAGCTATATGATGAACCTCGATATGACCAATGATCCGCAGGGACTGAATGCCTTTGGAAGGGATGAGATGAACGAGTTTTTTGGGACCATCGGCTCCACAATTCATCATATTGACCAAAATTATAAAAACGAGTCGCTCAACCGCGCCGGCCTGCACAGCGATCACCAGCCGTTTATGCTGGAAGGCGTGCCTGTGGCCGGATTGTCCGGACACCTGGATCCCTCGGTGCTGCAATGCTACCATGCCGATTGCGATGATTTCGATCTGGTCAACAAAGAACAGCTTGAAAATACGGTGCGCATTGCATCCATGTATTTGTATGCACTCGCCAATACCAGCAGCATTGCCGTAAAACGACTCTCCGACAGCAATACACGGGATTACCTGATTTCGCAGGGACTCAAAGAAGAGCTGGTGATCGGGCAGGAGTGGCGATGGAAAAACTAGCATTCACGGTACCGGCCGGAACATACGTTCCGGCTTTTTTTATGTACAAAGTCCAATGAACCTGCCGGATGTTGGCCCGATCTGCGCATATTTGCGGCCCTGAACATTTGCAGATCCCATGCTCGTTTTTCCTAATGCCAAAATCAACATTGGGCTGAATATCACCGAAAAACGCCCCGACGGCTACCATAACATAGCATCCTGCTTTTACCCGGTAGGCTGGTCCGATGCGCTTGAAATCACCCCGTCAGCACAATTCACTTTTACGGCTGAGGGTATCGGTATACCTGAAGATGGCTCCGAAAACCTGTGTGAAAAGGCCTACCGGCTGCTCGCCGCGGAGTATCAGCTCGGCCCGGTACACATGCACCTGCTCAAAGGAATTCCGGTTGGTGCCGGCCTGGGTGGAGGGTCAGCCGATGCTGCATTCGCCATCAAGGCACTGGATCAGTATTTTGATCTGAAAATTTCTTTTGAAAAACAGCTGGGTTTTGCACGTAGATTGGGTAGTGACTGTGCTTTTTTCATTCTCAACAAGCCAGCCTACTGTTTTGAAAAAGGCGATCGTTTTGAGGCTTTGGAGCTGAACCTGACGGGAAAATGGATTGTTCTGGTTAACCCGCGCCTGCATATTTCTACCGCTGAGGCATATGCCGGCATCAGGCCCCAACAAACCGGGGAGGATCTGCGTACGTTATTGAGCAGGCCGGTATCTGAATGGAGGGGAAGAGTAAAAAACGATTTTGAAGCAACCCTTTTTCCAAAATACCCTCTTTTGCAGGAGATCAAGAACACGTTGTACCAGCAGGGAGCGTTATATGCTTCTATGAGTGGATCGGGGTCCACGTTGTACGGGATTTTTGATTCTGAAACAGATTTGAAAACCATTTTCAGCGACTATATAGTGTGGCAGGGTTTTCTGGGGTAACTTCCCGGAAACATTCAGGCATAAAGATTGTTCACAGGGGCGTTCACAGCCGGAAAGATGAGAAAGATGAGTCCAAAACACACCACCAGAACAAGGGAAAATCCTTTCACCCGGCGACGCGAGCCTCTGGGGTTTATGCTATGGCTGGGCGTTGTGGGCAGCTCACTGGTTTTTACAACCATTTTCATCATTTTTCTTTTGCATGCCCGCAAAGAAAGCAGCCACCTCATTGCCCTGCCCGACATGTTCTGGCTGAGTACGCTGGTGATCATGTTTAGCAGTATCACCCTCCATGAGGCTAACCTGGCTTTTACCAGCGAGCGCTTTCTGCATTACCGGGTTTTTCTGGGATCTACCCTCATTCTCGGGCTGAGCTTCATGCTGCTGCAGATTACCGGATGGACGGAGATGATGAATGCGGGTGTTTTTAAAACTGTCAACACAGCCGCCGGATTCGTGTACCTGCTTACCGGCCTGCATTTGCTGCATATTCTTGCAGGAGTTTTCTACCTGATCAATCTGTTCAGAAAAGCTGTCAAAAACAGGACGTACGTGGATTCTTTTGTGTACAGTGTGAATCCGCCCAACCGTCTTCGTATCCGTCTTTTTACCACTTACTGGCACTTTACCGGCGCACTCTGGCTGGTCGTGTTTCTCTTTCTTGTAGTGCTTTACTAGAAATGAGGGTAGCCGCAAAGCTTCTTACTTTTTCAGGATCTTGAACTCTACGCGGCGGTTTCGCTGCTGTCCTTCGGGGGTATCATTTTTCGCTACCGGCACGGTTTCTCCATAACCTTTACTTGCGACACGGTCGGGCTCAATGCCTTTTCCGATCAGGTATTCGCGAACACTGTCAGCCCTGTCCTGTGATAGTTTCTGGTTGAACTCCGCCGTACCTACGTTATCGGTGTGACCGCCCAGCTCAATGCTTAGTGACTTGTTGTCCGTCATGGTAATCGCTATGCGGTTCAGTTCGGGGTAAGATTCGCTGCTGAGGGCTGACTTACCTGTCGCAAAGAAGATGTTGTTGAGCCTTACGATCTGTCCTTCCTCGATGGGAATAAGCTTCAGGGATTTATTGCTGATTTCCTTGTACCCTTTTTCTTTTGAAGTGGAGTCGGTCAGGTCTACGTTTTCACCCTCTGCAATAAAGTTGGGCGCTACGGCACGCATGCTGTATTTCTGGCCATATGGCAGTACCAGCTTGTAATCACCGGTAGTAGGGTTGGTAGTGGCAGTACCTACTTCCTCTCCGGTTTCCAGGTTTTCATAAATAATGGTGGCTTCTACCGGCTTGCCTGTTTTGGAGTCGATTACTTTCCCGCTTACCATTACTACCGGGTCAGATGCCGGGATGTTGGCGATCGGCGCTTCGGTACTATCGCCCTCTGTGGGTTTGGGCCGGAGGTTGAAGCGTACAATGTCGCCTTTACCTTCTGTACCTTCAAAGGAAACCATGTAGGCATAATCACCCACAGCCGAGATCGTGTAATAGGCGTCGTAGCCCGGCGTGTTGATCGCCGCACCCAGGTTTACAGGCCGTGACCAGCGTTTCCACGTCCGGTCGATCCGCTTGCTGTAATAAATATCGTTGCTTCCCTGCCCGCCTTTACGGTCGCTTGAAAAGTACAGTGTAACACCGTCGGGTGCCAGGAAAGGAGTGGTTTCTGTAAATTCTTCGGTATTGATCTCTGCGCCCAGGTTTACGGGCTTGCTCCATGAGCCGTCTTTTTGCTTGAATGTAACATACAGGTCGTCCACTTTGCTGTTCTTCTTTTCACTGAAAGACATCACAAGCGTTTTGCCGTCATTGGAAAGAAACCCGCAGTCAAACTGGCCTTTGCTGATCTTGGCATAGCCCGGAATGTCGAGTTTATTGGGTGGTGTCCATCCCCGCGCCGTTTTCTTGCTGGTCGAAAATCCCCTGGTTTCATATACCCCGTTTTTATAGGAACCTTTGATGAGCAGGGTATTACCGTCGGGAGTAATGCTGTAAAGACTATTGTAATCCTCCTTGTTGAGGGGAGGTGGCAGCCTGCGGGCAGCAGACCAGTTTTCATTTCTCAGCTCCGAGTACCAGATATCCTGACTTCCCTTGGTACCGCGGGTATTCTGTGGGTGGCTTACGCGGGAAAAGTACAGCGTTTTTCCATCCGGTGAAATAATGGGACTTATCTCATTATACTCCGTATTGATCGTTTTACCAAGATTTTCCAGCTGGGCGCTGGCACAAACAGGTATCAGAAAAAGGCTGGTCAGCAGTAGTGAAATACGCATCGTGTTGAAAGTGTGTTCGGGCAGGTTTGGATACATTGTCCGGTTAATTTTCGCTAACATATAACGAGTTGTCGAGCGGCTTATTTTCAGGATTTTCCAGGATGAAGGTTTCCATCTTTTCCAGTAACCCGGCCGCGCTGTTTGCCACTACGAGCAGCCTGCGGTTACCGGGCTGTAAAAATCCTTCTTCCACCATCTTGTCAAGCTGAAGTAAAAGCAGGTCGTAAAATCCGTTGATATTGAGCAGCCCGATGGGTCCTTCAAAAATCCGGAGCTGTGACCACGTAAGGATTTCGAAAAGCTCGTCAAATGTTCCGTATCCGCCCGGCAATGCAATGACGCCGGCAGACAGCGACACCATCTTGGCTTTACGCTCGTGCATGGTTTCTACCAGGTGCAGCTCGGTAAGTGTTTTATGGGCAACTTCCAGCTTGGCCAGAAAGTTGGGAATGATACCGGTTACCGAGCCGCCATTTTCCATAGCACCATCTGCTACCCGGCCCATGAGGCCCATGTTTCCTCCTCCGTAGATCAGGTGAATGTTTCTCCGGGCCAGTTCGGCACCCAGGGAGTAGGCAGCTTCGGCGTATACAGGGTTTTTGCCCGGATTAGAGCCGCAATAAACAACGATGGAGTGCATTTAAATGGAATAATATTGTTTGAAAAACCAATGTTAATTCGCCAGTATCTCGTCTGCCAGTGCTTTCAGGTCAAGCTCACCAAATGTACCCGAACTCATCAGCAGCAGGTTCGCATTTTGCCAGCTGATTGTTTTCAGGAAATCAGCCAGAGCAGCGGAGTCGGTAAATACTTTCAGGTCATCACGCCTGAAAGCCGTCCGGATATCCTCCTCTGAAATTGCTTCCAGCCTTTTATGTTCAACGGTTAATGGATTGAAATACACAACTGCCACATCCGCAGCTTTCAGCTTTCTGCGATACTGACCCAGAAATGCCTTGTTGAGACTGCTGAATGTATGCAGCTCGGCACAGGCAACAAGCTGCCTGTCCGGGAACTGTTCTTTGAGTGCGGCAGTGGTGGCTTCCACTTTGGAAGGGGCATGTGCAAAGTCGCGGTAAATATGCACGGTTTCATTGCTTCCCAGCAATTCGAGCCGCTTGGCCGCACCTTTGAAGGATTGTATGGCAGCATAAAATTCCTCGTCGGTAATACCGAGCCGCTCACATACAGCCCGGGCGCCGCTGATATTTTTCATATTGTGGTTCCCGAACACCAGCACGGGTACTTCGCCCTGCGCAGTGATGAGTACCGTCCTGCCGTCTTCAATTTTGTACGGATGCGCCACATACGCAATGCTGACTACATCCGGCCGCTCTTTTTGTCCGATCACATCGAGCATATCATCCGTTTCGTCGAAAATAATGGAGCCTGCTTTCGGCAGTGAGTCGGCCAGCAGCTCAAACTGCTTGACATACGACTCCCAGGTTGGGAACACATTGAAATGGTCCCAGGCAATTCCGCTGATTAAAGCAATATGCGGCTGATAATGCATGAACTTGGGAGTAGGATCCACCGGCGAGGTAAAATACTCGTCTCCCTCAATGACGATGAGCGGCGCGTTTTCAGACAACTTTACCATATTGTCAAAGCCTTCGATCTGGGCGCCTACCAGGTAGTTGAACACCCGGTTATTGACGCGGAGCACGTGCAGGATCATGCTGGTAATCGTGGTTTTACCATGACTTCCGGCTACTACTACACGCTGTTTATGCTGACTTTGTTCAAAAATATATTCCGGATAGGAGTATACTTTCAGGCCAAGTTCCTGGGCTTTCAGCAACTCGGGATTGTCCTGGCGGGCATGCATTCCCAGGATTACCGCGTCGAGGTCGGCCGTAACTTTCTCTGGAAACCAGCCTGTAATGGCAGGCAGCAGCCCATACTTTGCAAGCCGGCTGGACGAAGGTTCGTAGATCTCATCATCCGATCCTGTTACAATGAATCCTTTCAGGTGAAGTTCAATGGCGAGGTTATGCATAACGCTGCCGCCGATGGAAATGAAATGTATTTTACGCAAGGATGAAGCTGGATTCATTGAACATGAGTGGATATTTTGGAGCGAAAGTTAGTAAGTTTTGATGTTCGGGCAAATGGAACATGCTGATGCTTTAACACGCAGGGAGCGTTAAGGCTGCCATCTGTTTTTTACAAAACGGATAGTTTACGTACCAGCATCGTTTTTATTTAACAAGAATGAACAGACTTCCTTGCCTGTACATACTATGCAGCACACCTGTATACCAGGGCCGGTAAAGCCTGCCTGAACTGGCCGTCCGGCATTTTCTAGTGCGGCTGAAATGGAATGATCAGGAAAAAGGCAGAAAGTTAAAGCCTGCAAAGGAACGCTTACCGGCAGGACAGGCATATAGCGATTGATGACGGCTTGTCACCATCAGGAAATCAGGCTGATCACACGGAGGTATCGTGCATCCTATACGTACCATAGTGCCTGGAAATGAATGATTTATAAAAGAATAAAGTGCCCAAAGCTGTACATGCAATGCATCATGCAGAACCCTGAGGTAAGCCAAGCATGTGTGTCATGTGTTACAGGGGCAATAAGTGGTATTGTGAAGGGAAGATACGTACATAAAACTAAATGTCAAGAAGTGCTGAATAAATTCGATAGTTCACGACAAAAATAGTGCACTGCCTCCTGGCAGTGCACTTGATCTTATTCTTAAAAATAGGCTGCTATGCCAGCTTTTTGTACTTGATCCGCTTTGGAGTGGCATCGGTACCAAGTCGTTTGCGGCGGTTTTCTTCGTATTCTGAAAAGTTTCCTTCAAACCAGTAAACCTGTGAATCGCCCTCGAAGGCCAGTATGTGCGTAGCTACACGGTCGAGGAACCATCTGTCGTGGGAGATGATCACGGCACATCCTGCAAAGTTTTCAAGACCTTCCTCCAATGCCCGGAGCGTATTTACGTCCAGGTCGTTGGTAGGCTCATCGAGCAGGAGCAGGTTTCCGCCTTCTTTCAGTGTCATGGCCAGGTGTACGCGATTGCGCTCCCCGCCCGACAGGTTACCTACTTTTTTCTCCTGGTCGCCTCCGCCAAAGTTGAAGCGGCCCACATAGGCGCGTGCATTGGCCTGCTTGCCGCCCAGCATGATCCAGTCGTTTCCGTCGGCCACGCTCTGGTAAACCGTTTTGTTGGGGTCCAGGTTATCATGTTCCTGGTCTACATACGCCAGCTGTACCGTATCACCTACATCAAAATGCCCGGTCATGGGTTTGAGCTGGCCGGTAATGAGTTTGAAAAGCGTGGTCTTGCCCGCTCCGTTAGGCCCGATAATCCCGACGATCCCATTGGGTGGTAATGCAAAGCTGAGATTCTCGTACAGCAGCCGGTCTCCGAAACCCATGGAAATGTTATGTGCTTCAATGACCTTATTACCCAGGCGCGGACCGGCAGGAATGAAGATTTCCAGCTTTTCTTCTTTCTCCCGGGCTTCTTCGCCTAGCAGTTTTTCGTATGCTCCCAAACGTGCCTTCGACTTGGCCTGACGTCCTTTGGCACCCATACGCACCCATTCCAGCTCACGTTGAAGTGTTTTCTGACGTTTGGATTCTGTTTTTTCTTCTTTTTTCAGGCGCTCCTGTTTTTGTTCCAGCCATGACGAGTAGTTGCCTTTCCAGGGAATGCCTTCACCCCGGTCGAGTTCAAGAATCCAGCCTGCAACATTATCCAGGAAGTACCGGTCGTGAGTAACTGCGATGACGGTTCCCTTGTATTGTCTCAAATGCTCTTCCAGCCACAATACCGACTCAGCGTCAAGGTGGTTGGTAGGCTCATCAAGCAAAAGTACATCGGGCTGACGAAGGAGGAGCCTGCACAAGGCCACCCTGCGTTTTTCACCACCCGACAAGGTAGCAACGGAAGTATCTGAAGGCGGGCAGCGCAATGCATCCATGGCCACTTCCAGTCTGTTATCGAGGTTCCAGGCATCAGCAGTGTCGAGTTTTTCCTGAACTTCGCCCTGCCTTTCCAGTAGTTTATCAAAATCAGCGTCTTCTTCTCCAAACGCCTCGTTGATCTGGTCAAATTCTTTCAGCAGGTCCACGATTTCCTGAACACCCTCTTCCACTACTTCCCTGACGGTTTTTGACGGGTCCAGCTTGGGCTCCTGTTCAAGCATTCCGACTGAATATCCGGGGGAAAATACCACATCTCCCTGAATGTCCTTGTCGATACCGGCGATGACCCTGAGGAGGGTGGATTTACCGGAACCGTTCAATCCAAGCACCCCGATTTTGGCACCATAAAAAAATGACAAATAAATATTTTTAAGAATGTGCTTGTTGGGAGGGATGATTTTGTTAACCCCCGACATTGAGAAAATAATGGTTTCGTTACTCATTTTTTGTTTAATTTGTGCGTAACAAATATCGTTATATATCCCTACACTTAGCAGATAAAAAAAATTGAAAGGATGGAAAATGCCACATTGAATGATGAATACGGCTACGTTAAAGAAGGCAAAGTATTTTTAAGGGGGTACCTCGATTTCCCCGACCGGCAAATTGGAGAAGTAAAGAGAACAGAGCAGGAAGCGATTGATTATTTTAAAAATCGTTTCAACATTGTTCTGAACAAAGTGGAGCAACTGGAACAGGAAATTGACCAGGCGCTGAATAAAGGTTCCTATCTAACGAAGCTCATTCAGCTGCAACGCAAGCTGAAAGGATTTGACGCCCTGGGCGATTTTGTCCCGCTGCTTAAAAGATTGGAAGAAAAGGAGGAATATCTTAAAAGCCTGATCGAAGTTAACCAGCTTAAAAACCTGGAAATCAAGCGTGCGCTGATTGAAGATCTGAAAGCAGCCGCGGCGATCACGGATTATGCAGCAGCTACCGACCAGATACAGGAAATAAAAGCTAAGTGGATCCGCACCGGTCCGGTGGAGAAAGAATACCAGGAGGAGGTTGAAACCACGTTTCAGACCATCCTGGACGACTTCTTCCAGCGCCGCCGCGATTACTTCGACGAGCAGAACAAGATCAACCAGCATCGTATAGAGGAGTACGAAAAACTGATCAAGATTGCGAAAACGCTCAGCTATGCGAAGGATCTGGATGAAGCCTACCAGAAAGCGCGCGACCTGCGCAATGCCTGGAACGGCATCGGAGAGGTTCCGCCGAAGCGTTTCTTCAAGGTCAACAAGGCTTATCGCCACTTCCTGAAACTGTTTTACGACAAATACAACCTCGCCAAAGGTATTGAGCCCAAAGTGCGCGTTGACCCGCGTATCCTTGAACAGCAAAAGCTGCTTGCCCAGGCCGAGGCGCTGCTGAAACAGCAGGATATTATTGAAGCCTCACAGGAAGCCAAAGTCCTGCTCAGCAAATGGAAGGAGATTAAGGTACCTTTCAAGCTGGCCGACAAGGATTTGGCAGAGCGTTTCCGTATGATCTGCGACAAGATTTTTGAACTCAGCTACCTGGCCAGGGTGATCAGCAGAAAATATCCTGCATTTGAACTCAAAAGTCCCGAGGAACAGCTTCGTACCAAGTACCGCGAGCTTGAATGGCTTGCCAAACGGGAGAAGAGCGACCTGGAATTTGCAATCCTTGAATTTGACAGAACCGCAACGGGTAACCCTGAAATAGACAAGCAGGCTGCGGGACGCATCAATATCCAGAAACGCAAGGTGCAGATGAAAGAACGCATCCTCGCAGAATTTGACAGAAAACTGAAAACCATTACCGGGTAATACTTCCGGATACGCTCACGCTAGGAGCCGACAATTTCACGTAACGACGACTTATTGATCACAAGATTCGATCGCAGTACCCTGGTCTCATATTCGGCCGGGGTACTTTTGCTTTCAATCAGGTCGAGTAAGAGGGAAGTGGCCTGCTGCCCCATTTCAAAAGAAGGTTGCGTGACAGAACTTACCGGCGGATCGAGCAAGGACGACATCGCCAGATCGCAAAAACCAATCACGGCAACATCGTCGGGCATTTTATAGCCAAGCTGCCGCAATGCCCAGTGCACACCCATTGTTATGCGGTCGCTGGCACCAAAAATAGCGTCGGGACGCTCACGGAGCGCCATGAGCTGGTATGTCCGCTCGGTGCCGCCTGCCTGCGTGATTTCACTGTGGCGTACCCATTCCTCCTGAAATGCGATCCCGTGTTTGCGCAATGCATCCTTATACCCTTCCAGCCTGAACCGCGTAATCGACACTTTCTCCGGACCTGCTATGTGCGCAATGCGGCGGCAGCCACGCTGAATCAGGTGTTCCGTAGCTTCAAAAGCACCTTTGTAGTCATCCACCCGTACCTTATGCGTTTGCATGGCATCACTTACACGGTCAAAAAACACCACAGGAATCCCCTGTTCCTGCAATGCCACAAAATGATCAATGTTCTCCGACTGGCTTGAAATAGCTACCACAAGTCCGTCCACACGCCGGGAGGCGATGTGCCTTGATGCTGACAGTTCACGTTCAAGCAGTTCGTGGCTCTGGTAAATCATCGTATGGTACCCGCGGCTGTATGCGATATCCTCAACGCCGCCGATTGCCGACGAATAAAAGCGATTGGCAATGTCCGGCACAATCACGCCGATGGTCTGCGTGCGGTTTTTGAGCAGGCTGATGGCGATGGGATTAGGGTAATAATTCAGCTTTTCGGCCAGCTCCATAACCTTCCGCCTGGTCTCACTGCTGATCTCACTGCTGTCCCGCAGCGCGCGCGATACGGTGGACTTGGATACGTCCAGTGCTTTTGCAATTTCTTTGATGGTAACGGAGACACGTTTCATACCGGCATGCAGGAATAGTACAACAAAGGTGTAAGTGGTAGTACAAGCCGGTAAGATGGCCGGGTTGCATAAATATACAAAACATAGCAGAGTTCCGGGAAAATCCACGCAACCGGGAACGGTTCCGGGAACGGTTGCGTAAATTGATTGATTTTTTTCAAGATAAATTTTTGCGAATCAACGATCGGCTTCATAAACTAGGTATGAGGTTATGACTGACCTTTTGCGCTGCACCACTGACAATCCAGGAATTTTACCAGAAACCTAACCCAAGATCCACATGGAAGCTCAAACTTCTGCCTGCCCGGTACCTGCTGCTTTTGCGCAAAAAAACCTGCTTGAAAATCTTTTTGGAAAAGTAGTGGCCACGGGTGATTACCTGGCCTTCCGCGAGCTTTTCAACCGTTATTACTGCACGCTCTGCAACTATGCCATGCGCGTGGTGAGTACCCGCGAAATGGCCGAGGAAGTAGTTGCGGATGTTTTTGTCAAACTCTGGAAAAACCGCGAGCAGATAGAGGTACATACTTCCTTTCAGGCCTACATTTACCGCGCAGTACGAAACCAGGCGCTGGATTATCTCAAACTGCGCGTACACCGCCAGAATGAGCGCGAATCACTCGAATCCGTGCAATGGAATTTATCACATGCAGATCATTTTTCGCCGGCAGAAGAACTTTCATTCAATGAGTTTTTTAACCACGTTGAGGATTGCATCCGTGCATTGCCGCGCCAGTGCCAGCTTATTTTCAGACTGAGCCGGGAAGAAGGCCTGCGTTACCGCGACATAGCCGAACGCCTCGATATTTCTATCAAAACGGTGGAGACCCAGATGAGCCGGGCTTTAAAAGTACTGCGGGAAAGAGTGCCCGAGCATAGGCTGGTCGCTTAGGAGCTTTGGAAAGCCGGCTTTCGGCAGTCGGCTTTTTTTATTATACTGGTGCGTAGCATTTATTTAATTTAACAAATAAAGAAGGTCGATCACTGCAAGCCGGCTGCTGACAGCCGGCTGCCGACCACCCGGGTAACCTATGGCATTAGAACAAACATGGCGCTGGTTTGGGCCGAATGATCCGGTATCGCTGCCGGACATCCGGCAGGCCGGCGCGACGGGCATTGTAACAGCCCTGCATCATATTCCCAACGGGCAGGTTTGGGATATTTCTGAAATCAATGAGAGAAAAAGGCTGATTGAAGCCGCAGGACTTACCTGGTCGGTGGTGGAGAGCGTGCCCGTACACGAAGCAATAAAAACGCGGACAGGGGATTTTGAGACTTACATCCGGAACTACCAGCAGACACTCCTGAACCTGGGACAATGCGGCATTGATACGGTTTGTTACAACTTTATGCCTGTACTCGACTGGACGCGAACCGACCTGGACGCCCTCATGAAGGACGGCTCCACAGGATTGAGGTTTGATGCATCACAGTTTGCAGCATTTGACCTGTACCTGCTTGGACGCGAAGCAGCGGCGGATATGTATACCGAAGAGCAGCAGTCCGGCGCCAGAGCCTGGCTCGATGGTGCGACAGAAGAAGAGGTTAATAAACTGGTCCGCAATATTATAGCGGGTTTGCCCGGTTCGGAAGAAAGCTTTACCATTGAAGCATTCCGGGATGTACTGGCTACGTACCGGAACATCGGTGATCTTGAACTTCGTACGCATTTGTACCAGTTTGTGCAGGCGATCGGCCCGGTCGCTGAGCAGGCGGGTGTGCGGCTGGCAATTCACCCGGACGATCCTCCATACCCGATCCTGGGCCTTCCGCGTGTGGTAAGTACCGAAGACGATGCCGCCCGGTTGCTGGAAGCTTACGCCAGTGAGGTGAATGGGCTGTGTTTTTGCACGGGATCCTACGGCGTGCGGCCTGATAATGACCTGAGCGGGATGGTGCAGCGACTTGGTAGCAGGATTCATTTTATCCATTTGCGCGCCACAAAAAGGGAAGAAGACGGAAGCTTTTACGAAGCCGATCACCTCGATGGCGACGTGGATATGTATGCAGTGATGAAAGCATTGCTGCAGGAGCAGCAACACAGGCAGGAAGGCGGCCGCAATGATCTGCGGATGCCTTTCAGGCCCGATCATGGCCACCGCATGCTCGACGACCTGGGCAGCGGCAAAAAGACCAATCCGGGTTATACGGCCATCGGCCGGCTGCGCGGACTGGCGGAACTGCGCGGACTTGAGTATGGCATTGAAAGAAGTTTTTTGAAATAAACCCTGAGCAAAATGGCATCCATCACGAACCCGGTGCAGAGAACCTTTATCCGGGAAGATTTTCTTCTGCGTTCCGAAACTGCGCGCATTCTTTACCATGACTACGCAGCGGATATGCCGATCATTGATTACCACTGCCACCTTCCACCGGACCAGATTGCAGAAAACCGCCAGTTTGAAAACCTGACCCAGATTTGGTTGTACGGGGATCACTACAAATGGCGGGCAATGCGGGCTAACGGAGTGGATGAACGCTACTGCACCGGCGAGGCGGGTGACTGGGAAAAGTTTGAGCAATGGGCTGCGACCGTACCGTATACCATGCGAAACCCGCTGTACCATTGGACACACCTGGAACTGCTCAGGTATTTCGATATTGACATTATCTTGAATAAAGATTCAGCCCGGGAGATTTATGATGAATGCTCGGCCAAGCTCAGGCAGCCTGATTTTTCTGTCAGGGGTCTGCTTGAAAAAATGAATGTAAAGGTGGTTTGTACCACGGATGATCCTGCGGATTCGCTGACATACCACAGGCAAATAGCGGCTGACAGCTTTGGTACGCAGGTTCTTCCGACATTCAGACCGGATAAGTCCATGCTGCTGATTGATACGCCCCAGGAATTTATCCTGTATCTGAAACGCCTTGCGGATAGTACCCAGGCGGGAAACATCACGAGCTATGAAGGATTACTGGCAGCACTGCAGAACCGCCACGATTTTTTTGCGTCCATGGGCGGGCGGTTGTCTGATCACGGACTTGAAAATATCCCTTCTCATTTTGATGAAAACCTCGCCCGGCAGGCTTTTTCAGAAGCATTGAACGGGCAGGTGCCTTTACCCGCAGCCAGGGAGGCATTCAAGACAGTACTTCTTTTTGAAATGGCAAAAATGGACCATGCAAAAGGCTGGACGCAGCAGTTTCACCTGGGAGCATTGCGTAACAACAATGCACGCATGCTCCGTGAGCTCGGCCCGGATACAGGCTGGGATTCGATTGGGGATTACAGTCAGGCACGGGGACTGTCGCGGTTTTTTGACCAGCTTGACAGTACCGATCAACTGGCCAAAACCATATTGTATAACCTTAATCCTGCTGATAATGAGGTTTTTGCTACCATGACAGGAAACTATAATGATGGTAAAATAGCAGGTAAGATGCAGTTTGGTTCGGGCTGGTGGTTCCTGGACCAGAAAGACGGTATGGAGCGGCAGATGAATGCATTGTCCAATATGGGTTTACTAAGCCGGTTTGTAGGCATGCTGACAGATTCGCGCAGTTTTCTCTCGTATCCGCGACATGAATATTTTCGCAGGATCCTTTGTAATCTGATCGGTAATGATGTCGAAAACGGGGAGTTGCCCGGTGATATTCCGTGGCTTGGAAAGCTGGTGCAGGATATATGCTACTACAATGCAAAGGAATATTTTGGTTTTAAGATCTGATAAAATCAAAACCAACGAGATAGCCCGGTCAGGTGATTGGGCTATTTTCTTTATTTTTGGACGGTAATCAAATTCAACCTAACAAGCTGCGCCCTGTCACGGTGACGAAAGCAGTAAAGCATTAATATGGCTCAGATAGTCTCTTTCGGAGAAGTCCTCATGCGGCTTTCAACTCCCGGTTTCTCACGTTTTGAACAGGCACGACAACTTAATGTGACTTATGCCGGCGGCGAGGCCAATGTTTCCACCGCCCTGGCATACTGGGGGCATCATACGGCCCACGTCACCCGCTTTCCCGATTCTCCTATTGGCCGGGCTGCGGCCCAGTACCTGCATTTTCATGGTGTGGACATTTCGCATATCGTTTATGGCGGGCCGCGTATGGCGGTTTATTTTCTGGAAACCGGTGCTGCATTGCGCGGAAGCCAGATCGTTTACGACCGGGCCAACTCTTCACTGGCTGAGGTAAGCCCGGCGGATGTGGATTGGGAAAGTATCCTGAAAGATGCCAAATGGTTTCACTGGGCGGGCATTACGCCGGCCTTGTCACAGGGCGCTGCGGATACCTTGCTGGAAGGAATCAAAGTAGCCCGGAAATACGGACTCACGGTTTCGGGGGATATTTTTTACCGGGCCAACTTATGGAAATACGGTAAAAAGCCCTCAGAGATACTGCCTGCACTCACAGCCGGAACCGACATTGTAATTGCCAACAGTGAAAATATCAAAGAGATTTTCGGTATTTACGGAAACGATTTTAAACAATCCTGCGTCAATCTTCAGCAGGCTTATCCGCAGGTAAGAATGGTTGTAGATACCAAAAGAACCTCCATCAGTGCCTCGCACAATCTATTGCGCGCCTATCTCTGGAATGGTACCGAACTGCTTGAAACGGAAGACGTCGAGATTAATCCCATCGTGGACCGCGTAGGCGGGGGCGATGCATTCATTGCAGGGCTGATCCATGGTCTGATTACCTTTGATGATCAGCAGAAAGCCCTTGAATTCGGCGTTGCTGCCTCAGCCCTTAAACATACCATTGAAGGTGATGCACTGATCTCGACCATCGCCGAAGTAGAGGCGATCAGACAGGGAGAGACTTCCGGACGTATCAAAAGATAAGCTGCTATAGTACCCAAAAAACCAACAAGCCGCCGGACACGGGCCGGTGCATGCTGATATGGATAAAGAAACAATTCTGATTTTACTCAATGAAGTGGGCATACTTCCGCTTTTTTACGATGCCGACGTAGAAGTGGCCAAGGAAGTGATCAATGCCAGTTACCGGGGCGGTGCCCGGGCATTTGAGTTTACAAACCGGGGTGAGAATGCGTACAATGTATTCACTGCATTGGTGGCATATACCAAAGAGAGCCTGCCCGGTATGGCTATGGGTATCGGTACAATCTACGATGCCGAAACTGCTCAAAAGTACATTGATGCCGGTGCTGACTTCATTGTCACGCCCTGCTTGAACCCTGCGGTGGGTGCAGCTTGTCTGAAAGCCAACATTCCCTGGATTCCGGGTGTATCCACGCTCACGGAGATCTACAATGCACAGCAGGCCGGGGCGGAAGTGGTAAAGCTTTTCCCGGGTGAGGTGGTAGGATCAAAGTTTCTGCGGGCGATCCGCGGGCCTATGCCCAAGGTCAAAATTATGGTGACCGGCGGCGTGCAGCCTACGTCCGAAAGCATCAATGAGTGGTTCGGTGCCGGTGCCTATGCGGTAGGTCTGGGATCTAACCTGTTTCCCAAAGATGTGCTTGCGGCAGGAGATTATGGCTGGATCGAGCAAAAGGTAGCCGACAGCATTGCGCTTGTGAGTGCATTCAGAAAAGGAAGCTGAAATTATGGCTCAGTATACCTGAGTTCAGGATAAGAACTCAGGTATACTAGTCAGCTTACCGTTTTTTTATCAAAAAACATTAATCCTTTTTGCGTGCTTCGCGGGCTTCTTTTCTCTTCTCTTTACGCGCTTTCCGCTTTTCTTTCCGGGCTTCTTTTTTCTCTTTCCGCTTTTCCTTCCGGTCTTTCCTTACCTGCTTGATCGTATCTTTCAGATTGAGTGACGAGTCGTATTCGGCCTTAAAGGCCTCTACGTAGGCATTCCGGAGTACATTGATGACAATCGGCCAGAGGTCTGTGGAAATATTGCCAATGTCGCCTTTTAAGGGAATGCGCGTAGCTACCTGGTCCCGTTTTTTATTTTCAAGGATAAATGAGCCTGTTTCTGCCAGCAACTCCCGGAAAAACTGGCCTACGTTCCGGTTCTCTTCTTTCAGCTTGAAGATCTTCATATCCTTCGTCAGTGGTTTCAGATAGCCTTCCAGCTTGCCATCCTTCATTTCCATTTCACTGACTACGGTCAGGGAGCCTTTTTCAAAATCAATGTTACCATACTGTCGCGAGAGATTGTTCAGCTTCACAAGCTGCAGATCCTGCAAACGCATGTTGTAATCAAAGTCCGGGATTTGTTTCAGCAGCATCATGTTGGCATCAAAAATGAGCTTTCCGCCGAATCCCGGCATATCTCCCGTCGCGTGCACCGGGGAGGGAAGTTTTCTGCCTTTTTCTTCCACATTCCGGATATTCTCGATTTCCAGGTTAAAGTTGTTCAGGGAAAGGTCTGTCCTGGGCTGCGTGACAATGCTGGTGAGGTTAATCCTCCCATCATTAATCACAAAACGGTTTATTTCAATGGGTAACAGGTCTTTGATCACCTGTGTCCAATCGTTTTCCTTACCCGTCTGGCTGGCACTTTCGTTATCGCTGAATGCAAAGTTGACCTCCGGGCGGGTACATTTTACCTCTGCCACGAGTTTTCCTTTGAGGATCGGCTCCCACTGTATGGCCAGGTCCATCTGCGGAATGCTGATAAATGGTTCTTTGATCTTCCCATTGATCTTGCGGATGTTCATGCTGTCAATCTGATAGGCACCCCGGATCAGGTGGATGTCCACATCGGAAATATGCCCTGTATAGCCGTCCATATCAGCGAGCACTTTATTCACATATCTCAGCACAAAGTAGGGGAGCAGTAAGCGGGCTATGATCAGGAGTACCACTACTCCGATCATTATTTTGGCGGATTTTTTCACTGTGTGGACGTTTTCAGATAAGAGCTGGTTCAAAAATTTTACAGCAATGCCAAAAAATGATACCAATACTTTTTAATTTTAAAAGTGAGTAACCGTTTTACGTTTAGTCATTTATATGTTTACCGCCGCAATAATTTTATCACTGACCTTCACCTTGCTCGGTTTTTTCGTAACCGTCAACAATGCGAAGTACATCCTCTCCGGATACAATACCATGTCGGAGGCGGATCGTGCTAAAATGGATATTGAGCAGTACCTGCGCTTTTTCAAGCGTTTTCACCTGATTCTGGGCGCTACGCTGCTGGCCGGCTACCTCATTCTTCAAAGCATTAATAACAACTGGGCAAGTGCTTACCTGATCCTGTACCCACTGCTTTCCTATGTTTTTCTGATTGGGAAAGGGGTGACTTTTTACCACGGCACGAGCGGTCAGCGGGTCGGAACTTTTGTAGGGATGGCCATACTGGTGGTGATTACCATCGCCATAGGCATGCAATTATTTGCCAGTTTGCGTAACAGTGAGGTATTTCTGACGATCGATCAGGTGCAGATTAAAGGAATGTACGGTATCAGGATCGATAAGGACGATATTACCGGCATCGCGCTGGTGCGGGAGCTGCCGCCCATTTCGCATAAAACAAATGGTTTCGCGGCAGGAAATTTTGCGAAGGGCAGCTTCAAAACAGTTGACGGGCAGCCTGTGAGGCTTTACGTAAACAAAAAAGCGAAGCCTTTCCTGGAAATCAGAACTACCGGGCACGAAGCTGTGTATTACAGCTCCGATGAAATGCCCGCAGTAGACGTATACCGCCAGCTGCGTACCTGGCGGATAGAATAATCAGAGTTCTTCGGGCGAGATGCCGGTACCTTCCAGCATATAGCCCTGCACCGCATCCAGAAAGCCCGGAAGCAGCGTCAGGTCCGTTCCCCATACAGAAACATCCCCCAGTACCTGCGCAGCCAGGTCAGCAGGTGAGGCTGCATTCTTCCACTTTTCATCAAAATATGCAGCCGAGTCGCACCGGATGGAGTAAGGCTCCCCATTTCTTTCACCGTAATAAGCGCCATTTTTGTGATAAACAGGCTTCATAAATCTTAGATACGCTGCAAATCCTTCTGCAAATCGCTGCGGTACCCGCTCGCTGTGCCGGTAGTGGTTCAACAGCGTAGGGATGTTGCGCATTTTCATTTTGGCGGTATACTGCACCGTGATATCTACCAGCTGATGACGGATAAATGGATTTCGGAAGCGGTCAAGTACCTGCTCTCCGAAGGTTTGTGCCTGGGCAGGATCCACTTCGTAAGGAATGGCTGGGGCCAGTTCTTCCAGCATCAGCCCGCGAACAAAGGCGGCTGCTTCCGGATCGGCCTGGGTTTGTGACACCAGGTCAAAACCTTTCAGAAAACAGTAACCTGATGTAAGCGTATGAGTGCCATTGAGCAGGCGAAGTTTCAGTTCTCTGAACAAATCAATGTCTGGCGCGACAATCACACCAGAATCTGCCTGTGCAAAGCTGAGACGTGATTTTACAAAATCATTTCCTTCGATTGCCCAAAGCCGGTATACCTCAGAAACAATAAACAGCTCATCCTCAAAGTCGTGTTTTGCCAGGATCTCTGCGACTACGGACAAGTCGGGCTTGCCGGGTACAATCCTGTCTACCAATGAATCGCAAAAATAGTTGTCTTCTTCCAGCCAGCGTCGGAAAGAAGCGTCCAGCCCGTGCCTCGAAGCTTGTTCCAGTACGATCTCGCGCAGGCGGGTGCCGTTTTCAACGATCAGCTCGGTGGGTATGATAATCATCCCGGTTCCGGCATCGCCGCCAAGTGCATTGAAACGTTCGAGCAGGTAAGCGGTAAGTTTTCCTGGGAAAGACGCAGGAGGACTGGCAAAAATGTCATCTTCTACCAGTTGAATCCCCACTTCAGTTGTGTTGGAAATAACAATGTTCAGCTCCGGATTGCGTGCGCAGGCCAGGATGTCAGACCAGTTTTCGCTTGCTGTAAGCGTGCGGCTGATGGCGGTGTTGATGATAAATTCGTCTGTCTCTGTCCCATTTTCAATGCCACGGATGCTGTGGGAAAAGATATGCTGCTGCTGCTCAAAGTCGCTGGTCGTACCACCCGTCGATTTTACAACCACAATACGCCCATTGAAAATCCCCTGCTCATTTGCTTTATGGATAAAATAGTCGGGCAGGCCACGCAGGAGCACACCCGTACCAAACTGAATCACCTTTTCGGGCAGGGATAAAAGACGTTCGTAGTCGGGGACGAGTCCCGGGCGCTGGGCCAGCAGTTGTGGTGAAAGCAGCATTGATCTCAATTTAAAATCCAGTATATGGGACGGTTTTTCCAAATAACCACCCCTAAGCAAAAGAGACGCCCGAAAGCGTCTCTTTTCTTGTATGTCCTATAAAAATCTATACCCCAAGGGTTACGTAGCCGGCTTCTTCCTTCTCTTTCTTCTCGTCGGGAAAAACAAACTGCGTTGCATTTTTTACTTTTTCGGGGAGCAATGCAATGTTCAGCACCTCATCAACCTGGTCTACATAATGGAAACTAAGGTCCTTGATGTAGTTGGCAGGTACTTCCTCCACATCCTTTTTGTTTTTGATACAAAGAATAATCTCCCGCACACCTGCCCTGCGTGCTGCAAGGATTTTCTCCTTCACACCGCCCACTGGCAGCACCTTGCCGCGCAGCGTAATCTCTCCGGTCATCGCAATGTACGGCTTCACTTTCCGCTGCGTAAATATAGATGCCATGGAAGTAGCCATCGTGACACCGGCAGACGGTCCGTCTTTGGGGACAGCACCCGCAGGTACGTGCACATGGAGATCGTAATAGTTAAAAATGCGGTAATCGATACCCAGGCGGTCGGCATTGGCTTTGAGGTAGGAGAGGGCAGCTACGGCCGATTCCTTCATCACATCACCCAGCTGACCCGAGAGCGTCAGGTTACCTTTGCCGCGGCTGAGACTGGTTTCAATAAATAATATTTCGCCGCCTACGGAAGTCCATGCAAGCCCGGTAACCACGCCTGCAAAGTCATTATCCTGGTAAAGGTCTTTATCAAAGATCTCTGCACCGAGATACTTTTCTATCTGGGCCGCCTTGATCGTACGCGGGTACTCCTGCTCCATCGCCACAGACTTCGCCACTTTCCGGATTACCGTCCCGATCTTTTGTTCCAGGTTCCGTACGCCCGACTCGCGGGTATATCCTTCAATAATGCGCAGCAATGCACCGTCTTCCAGCTTGATATCATTGGATTTCAGCCCGTGGTCTTTGCGCTGCTTGGGAAGCAGGTACCTTTTGGCAATCTGCAGTTTTTCCTCAATGGTATAACCGGTCATCTCAATGATCTCCATCCGGTCGCGCAGGGCGGGATGAATCGTATCCAGACCATTCGCTGTCGCTACAAAAAGCACTTTTGAAAGATCATACTCCACTTCCAGGTAATTGTCCGTAAACGAAGCATTTTGTTCAGGGTCAAGCACTTCCAGCAAAGCCGAAGAAGGGTCGCCCCGGTAGTCGGAGCTTACTTTATCAATTTCGTCTAAAATAAAAACGGGATTACCTGAGCCTGCTTTTTTGATATTCTGGATGATTTTCCCGGGCATCGCACCGATATATGTCTTGCGGTGACCGCGAATCTCAGCTTCGTCGTGCACACCGCCCAGCGCCATGCGGATGTACTCCCGGTTCAACGCCTTTGCAATGGACTTGCCCAGGGAAGTTTTACCTACGCCCGGAGGGCCATACAGGCAAAGGATCGGTGCTTTCAGGTTACCTTTCAGTTTCAGCACTGCGAGGTACTCTATGATACGCTCTTTTACTTTTTCAAGACCAAAATGGTCTGCATCAAGAATCTTCTGAGCGCGTACCAGGTCAAAATTGTCTTTGGTAAAATGCCCCCACGGAAGCTCTATCAAGGTTTCAAGATAGTTGAGCGTTACCGGGTAGTCGGGTGCCATGGGATTAATGCGCTGTAACTTACTGAGCTCTTTTTCAAAATGGCTGCGCACGGTGTCCGGCCACTTTTTCTGGGTAGCTTTCAGCCTGATTTCGTCCAGGTCGCGCTCGGGACTGTCCATTCCAAGCTCGTCGTGCAGTACCTTGATCTGCTGGCGTAGAAAATAATCACGTTGCTGCTGATCAATGTCGGAGCTTGCTTTGGTCTGGATCTCACGTTTAAGTTCCAGCATTTCAATCTCCCGCATCATGTATTGCAGCAGCAGGGTAGCTTGTTTGTGACCGTTTCTTTCTTCAAGCAGCTTTTGCTTGTCAGCGACTTCCACATTGATGTTGGAAGAAAGAAAATGGATCAGGAAAATCGGGCTTTCAATATTATCAAGTGCGATCCGGGCTTCCTGAGGAATTTCAGGGTTGAGGCGCATGATCTTATGCGCTCCGTCACGCAGGGACTGGAGTAATGCCTTGGACTCTTTTTTATTGGGACTTGCAAATAAATCTTCAATGGATTTGACCTCTGCGGTAAGATAAGGCTCTTCATGCACCACCGTCATGATTTCAAAACGCTGCCTTCCCTGTACGATGATCGTCACGTTGCCATCCGGCAGGGTGATCATTTTCAGGATCTGCGCAACCGTACCGATGTTATACAAATCCTCCGCAGTGGGGTCCTCCTTGTTGGGAGCAGCCTGTGTTACAGCACCGAGGATCCGCTGGTTGATGTCGGAGTTGCGGTATATTTTTTTGACTAAACGAATTGCTTTCTGGCGTACTACGGTCACAGGGATTACCATTCCCGGGAAGAGAACAGTTTGTCTGATAGGTAATATGGGAAGTTCATTCGGAAGTTCGAAGGGCTCATCGGACCCGTCCGGTCCACCCAATGGCACAATTTCTAAGCTATCCATGTCCGAATCGGACATCAGCAGCCGACTATATAAATCAGAAGGTTCAAATTTCATAGGCGTTCTGTCAAATTGACAGATAATCATATCCCAATATATAAATAATCAATTTCCGAAGAAAGGGATTGTAAAACAAAATAGCCATGCCAGCGTCTTGCCTGACAGCTGCCGTTTTGCTACAAATTGTGTATTGTCTGACCTTTTTTGAAGAGGTAGGTCTTCTTTTCGGAAGTAAATTTGACATTGGTCATATTCACCTGATCGTCAAACACTTCCATTAAGGTACTGTTTTGAAGACGACAACCGGCGAGTGTTCCCTGATAAGGAATTTCGAGGTACACCCAGGTAGCGTCTTCCTCCTGTTCCTTTCCGATGTAATGCAAAGCCGCAGGCTTGCGGGTCCCATCCGTCAGTACAAACGATTTCCGGATGTACCGCTCTACCAGCGGGTCATTTTTGTCACCATTTTTGACGAGAATACGCTGCCCTGCACTTTCTGTCAATGCTTTTTCCAGATCGTCCGTAAAGATGCGGATGCTGATTTCGAAAGCCTTCTGAGCAGGATTGTACTGCATCTGGGTTACACTGACGTGGTATTCGTGTAGGGAAGCAGCCAGGAGAAATGGGAGAGAGAGGACGGCAATAATCACAAAGAACCTTCCTCTCAGAAACCCATTATTTCTTTTATCAGAAAACTGCTTTCCAAACATCATTGAATATCGCGAAGGCCATTAAACCCAGCAGGAGCACCATCCCTACTTTCTGGGCATTTTCAAGGAACTGGTCGGAAGGCTTGCGTCCTGAAACGATTTCGTAGGACAATATGACCGCATGCCCGCCATCCAGCGCGGGGATCGGCAATGCATTCATGAATGCAAGTACCATGGAAAGAAGACCGGTAAGACGCCAGAAACGCGACCAGTCCCAAACACCGCCGAACATCCGGGCAATGCCGATCGGGCCGCTCAGTGCCTTCGACGGTGAAACTTCTCCCCTGAATATTTTACCAAAACCTTTCAGGTTATTGTAAACCACTGCAAAAGCCTCTTCTGTTCCTTCACTGATAGCCTGCGGCAATGTGAATTCCACAGACGTATATTTCAGCTGGGATTGAGGATAAAATCCGATGGTACCTTCGGGAGACACCTGCATCGGCAGTGACTTGCGTTCGCCGCCACGATCCACTACCAGCGTTACATTGCGGCCTTTCAGCTTTTGCAGCTCGGCTTGCAGATTATGGAAAAACGGTACCGGTGTATTGTTAATGGAAATTACCTTATCACCTGTTTTGAGACCAGCCTTTTCAGCAGGAAGGTCAGGAACCAGCTCGCCGATTACAAAAGGCTCCACGGGAAGGATAAAGTTGCCTTTCTCCTCAGGGTCTGCAAGTTTTTCGATAAAGTTATTCGGAATATCAATTTCTACCTCGCGGCCATTACGGTCGACCGTATAGGAACTGTTGCTGCCCAGGAAAACTTCCGAGCTCACGACTTCCTTGAAGTTGGAAAAGGGTTTTCCATTCACACGAATGATTTTATCGCCCGTTTTCAACCCGATCTCCTGCGCCAGCTCACCGGCTACAATGCCATGCTTGTTGACTTCGGAAACTGAAAGGTACTTTTCACCCTCGTGGTAGGCAATGACGATGAAGATAAAGATACCGACGATCACGTTTACAAAAATACCGCCGAGCATCACGATCAGCCGCTGCCAGGCCGGCTTGGAGCGAAACTCCCAGGGCTGGGGCTCCTTATTCATGGCCTCGGTATCCATCGACTCGTCGATCATCCCCGAAATTTTTACAAATCCTCCCAGCGGAATAGCGCCAATACCGTATTCTGTTTCACCTCTTTGTATGCTGAATATCTTTGGGGGAAAACCGATGAAGTACTTTTCAACCCGCATCCCGAACATTTTCGCAGCGGCCATATGCCCCCACTCGTGCAGACCTACCAAAATGGACAAACCCAGTATGAGTTGTCCCGCCATTATTAATACTTCCATTCAGGTTCTCTTTTCTAAAATTGTAATGATCTGAAACTGATACCTAAGCACCCTGAGGGTTTGGGCAATTAGTACTGTAAACGTAAATGTGCTCAGTAAAGTTACGTAATAACCCGACAACGTCAGAATATGCAGCTTAATTACCCCTGCCTGCTCCGGTCGTCAGATCGATGTCGATGCCCATCATACGCATCAGTTCAGAGGCATTGAAGCTCCGGCAAATGCCCTCATGCAGCCGGTAGTCGAAGTGCAGCCGGCCATCTTCCACATCGGACCGGAAATGAAAGTTGTGCACGAAGCGCTCGGTCGCTCCCCACTCTCCCAGTTCAAGATCGTGCGTGGAAACCAATCCGGATGCATTCCTGGTATGCAGCTGCCGGATCAGCGCCTCTGCTCCCCGGTGACGGTCGGCAGAGTTGGTACCTTTCAGGATTTCGTCCAGCAGATAAAACACCGGACTGCCGCCCGGCTCTGCTGCCAGTTTGAGCAGGCTTCGCAGCCGCTTTAATTCTGCATAGAATGAGGACGTACTCTCTTCCAGGGAGTCCTGGGTACGCATGCTGCTGAAAACGCGCAGAGGCGTACAAGTAAACGATACAGCTGAAACAACTGCACCCATTTGCGCCAGCACAATATTGAGACCCAGGGTACGCAGAAATGTACTTTTTCCCGACATATTGGAGCCTGTCACCAGTACCGTATGCCCTGTACCTTCCATATCAAAACTATTGCTTACACGTTTTCCGGCAGGAATCAGCGGATGGCCCATGTCACGGGTTGCAATGCGTACTTCCGGCATACGGGTTACCTCAGGAGCAACACAGGCCGGATTTGCAAATGCATAGCCTCCCAGGCTGCCGATCGCTTCCACATCGGCGAGTACGTCCAGCCAGTCGTTCAGATGCGTCTGATGTTGTTTTTTCCAGCTCTCCAGCGCAGCCAGGCAATGCAGGTCCCAGAAGACCGGTATTCCCACGAGTATGCCAAAAAAGGGATTGTTGCGGTAATCCAGCCGGCCAAACCACGTGCCGGCCTCTTGGAGTGCAGCCGGCGCATTTGCAAATTTTTCTCTGCGCACAGACCACCAAGCCGCGCTGAATGGCGCATCACCGGCCAGTTTGAGCAGGTCGGCATAAGCAACCAGGGTTTGTCCGAGAGCAGTCGTGCGATTGGTTACAGATGCGATTGTTGCCTGAAACTGTCTCAAAATCACCAGGTGCAGTGCCAGGCTGAGAACGACTGTCCAACCGGGAAGGATGTGAAAAATAGCCAGTGCGGCGATGGTCAGGGTTACAACGCTCCACCAGCGCCAGCGCAATGCTTTTTCGAGATGATGCGGGAGCGGTTCAGACGTCCACGCCCGGAACTCGCTTACCTGTCCGGCGGCATTTTTGTGCAGCAATGCCGTGGCTTCCCAGGTTTGTACAAAATGCGGATGACGGCTCAGCTCCGAGGCGGCCTGCTGGCGGGCCGCTATTTCATCCGGCTCAGCATGGTTCAGCAGCCAGTGGGCAAGTCTGCGGCTTCCCTCGGCTGTGCGCGTATGATTGAGCAGCTTGTATAGTGAGTATGCACCGAAAATGTCAAGGTCGGAAGCAAATGCATGGTCTTTCTGCTGAAACTGCACACCCGTATCTGCTCTGATGAACCGGTATTCAAGGCGTTCAAGCTCTTCTTCATTCACAGCGGCCAGGTTGTGCCGGAAGTCACGCTCGCGCCGCGTCACCTGCTGCCGGCGCATCAGCCACAGAAATACGGGAATTAATACTGCAACACCGATACCCCAGAATGGCTGGCCTGTACGGTTCCATAAAAAGATGCTCAGCAGAATGCCCGCAAACACAGCAAGGCGAAGGATTGCAAGCTGGTTGAACCGGAGCGCAGCGGCTTGTTCAAGCTGCCGGGCTTCTTTTAGTTCTTTTTCAAAAAAATCCCGGGGGGATGTGCTTATGCTGTGTGGCTCCATTAAAGGTCTTCGGCGGTTTCAAACTGCAATCTGATCAGGTTGGCGTACAATCCGTTGTCCACCAGGCTTAACTCCTGGTGCGTACCTGACTCTGCAATTTTACCTTCACGGATCACATAAATCATATCTACTTTACGAATGGTCGCCAAGCGGTGAGCAATGACAATCGTAGTCCGGTTTTTCATTAATTCATCCAATGCTACCTGTACCAGCTTTTCCGACTCTGCGTCCAGCGAGCTGGTGGCTTCGTCAAGGATCAGGATTTTGGGGTCTTTCAGGATCGCCCGTGCGATGGCAATGCGCTGCCGCTGGCCGCCGGAGAGCTTGATGCCCCTTTCACCCACTACGGTCTCAAACTTTTCAGGAAAAGAAAGGATAAATTCCAGCGCATGCGCACGCCGCGCCGCATCATAAATCTCATCCCGTGTTGCCGAAGGTTTTCCGTATGCAATGTTTTCATAAATCGTCCCCCCGAAAAGCATTACCTCCTGCGGAACGACGGCTATGTTTTTCCTGAGTTCTGAAATGCCAAAGGAAGTAATTGACTGACCGTCAATGCTGATCTCACCCGATTGAAAATCGTAAAAACGCATCAGCAGCTGCACAATGGTAGATTTGCCCGCACCGCTGTACCCGACCAGCGCAACTTTTTCACCTGCACGCACATGGAAGGAAATGCCTTTTAGTACCGTCAGGTCGGAGCGGGAAGGGTATGAAAAATGTACATTGTCGTAAATGATCTCACCGCGTACCCGCTGTGTATCAGGATTGTCTATTACCGACAGGTCGATTTCAGGTGTTTCTTTCAGAATTTCAAAAATCCGCTCGGATGCTCCCACAGTTTTGTTGAGCTGCGCGTACAAGTCGCCCATACCGCTGATAGAGGCGCCTATAAAAGTGGTGTACAAAATAAATGTAAACAGGTCCGACAGTCCAAACTCACCCGATTGCACCAGCCCTGCCCCGTACCACACCACACCCACAATGCCGCCGAACAATGCAAAAATGATGAAGGAAACAAACCCGCCCCGGAACCTGGCCGCATATAGCGACAGGTCTACTACTCTTTGCAGGATGGTTTTGTAGCGGTTTACTTCCAGCGGCTCATTTGTAAATGCCTTTACCACATTCACGGACTGTAATGTTTCTTCCACCACCACATTCGCAGCCGCCAGCTCATCCTGGGCGATCTTGGACAGCCGCCGCATATGCCGCCCAAAAAACACCGAGGCGATCACAAGGAGCGGGAAGGTGGCAAGCATAAACAGCGTGAGCTTCCAGGAAGTATAAAAAAGAATGGAGATCCCGACGATCAGCGTGGCAATTTGACGGAAAATTTCAGCCAGGGTAAAAGAAAGCAGTCCCTGCAGTTGGGAGACATCGGAAGTAATGCGGCTGGTGAGCTCGCCTACCCGCCGCTGTTCCAGAAAGCTGATGGGAAGCGTAATAATTTTACTGAAAACATCCGAGCGGATGTTGGTCATGGCCATTTCGCTCACCTGCGTAAACAGGTAAATGCGGAAAAATGAAAATACCGCCTGGCAGATCAGCACCACAAAAAGGAAAAGTGTGATCTGATTGATGGTATAGGGCGATTTTCCTTCAATGACTTCAATGATGCTGCCTACCAGCTTGGGAAATGCCAGCGAAGTACCTGTGGACAAAGCCAGAAAGATCATCCCGATGAAGAACCGCCAGCGATAGGGGCGCAGGTATCCAAAGATATCCAGTGTGATCCGCAAACCTTCCCAGCTGATTTTCCTGACGGCAAGGGGGGCATCGGTCCCGTATTTTTTTTCACTCATTGTAATATAAAGATCGTGTATGGTATAAGACGCACGAGGCGGAAAAAACCTTTGTCCGGTATGCGGCCTCAGGCCAAAAGTAGCTAATAAAAGCGAGCCTTTTGGGTGTGGTTGCCGGGTAGCTGCCCAGGCTTGTTGCGGAAGGTTAAAAAAAAGTTGAAATTGTTTGAGGTGTTCAAGCAACCTCCGGCGAGCATCGTACGTACTAGTAAAAAAACGAATAGCATGCCCGAGTATAACTCCGCCGTTCTTCAAGAACTACTCGACGGCTGTTTACAAAAAAACCGCCGCAGTCAGGAGCTGTTGTATAAACAGTTCTACGGCTATGCTATGAGCATTTGCTTACGCTATACACGCAACCGGGAAGAAGCAAAGGAAATACTCAACGACGGTTTTTTTAAGGTTTTTACGAAGCTTGAAAGTTTTGATTCAAGCCGTCCTTTTAAAACCTGGCTGGGCAGGATCATGATCAATACAGCCCTTGACCACTACCGGCAGGAAGTGCGCAGGGATGTAATGGATGATGTGGAAGCCGCAGAGCAGGTGTCCGTGGACGAAACGGTGATCAGCAAGCTGGCTCATGATGAGCTGGTAGCGCTGATACAGAAGCTAACCCCCTCTTACCGCATTGTTTTCAGTTTGTACGTCATTGACGGCTATACACACGAAGAAATTGCAGAACAACTGAAGATTACGGTTGGAGCGTCAAAGTCAAACTTGTCGCGTGCAAGAGAAAAATTGAGAGAAATGTTATCCAAAATCAAAGTTGACGATTATGATAGAGTTGCCAGATGACGAACTGGACAAGCTCTTCAGAAAGTCATCGGAAGAGCTTGATCCGCAGTACGAACCAGATGACTGGAATGCCCTCAGAAGTCGCCTCGACGAGCATGATGGGAGGACTGTGGGAGGATGGCTTCGTAAATGGTGGCCCGCCGGGCTGCTTGCGCTGCTGATTCCTGCGGGAATATTGATGTATTATTTGTTTCAAAATACAGACCGGAAAGAAGCCGGCAATGGAAGGCCTGCCATCGTCCTGGCAGAAAAACAGCCGGCCGAAAAACAGCAACAGGCTGAAAAGCACACGGCACCGGATGCAACCGTAACATCGGAAAAAGCACCCAAACCGGAGCATGCCCCGGCCGCCCATGAAAAAGCAGAGCTTAATGCAGCGCAGTTGAAATCCGGACGGCCTGCTGCCGGCAATGCAGCTCCTGCCACAGCATTGGTGCGTAAATCAAAAATATTGCCCCGTGGCCGGTCTGAGGCAGGCGGAGTGTTCTTGGAGCCCGACCGCTCCAAAGCGGGAGGAGGCGACGGGGCATTAATTATTTCGGACATTCCTTCTCGGAAAAGGGTATGGGATAGGGAGGAACGGAAGAAGGGAGAGATGGAGGAAGGGAGGAATGGAGTAAGGGATGAAGGGAAGAGGGGAGGAATGGAGGATGTGAAGAGAGGTGTAATGGGGGTTGGAGTTGAGGGGGTGGCGTTGGATAGTGCTTTGAGAGTTGAGCGGGTGTTGGTAAGTGCGGATATGTTGCGGGCGAGGCCGCTTGTGTGGACTATGCGTGAACCTGAGGTGGAGATCAAACCGGTAGCGGGGCAGATGCAGGATTCCAGCGCAAGTGAACAGGAGCGGCCGGCCGTCCTATCGCCGAAATGGGCTGTGCGCGTGGGGTACTCGCCGGATCTGACAACAGTTGGATTTAACAATCTTACGAGGGTAGGGAAAGCTTTTTCTTTGCTGTTTGAATACGGTATCAGCAAGAAGTTGTACCTGCAGACCGGGGTGGTACGAAGTGAAAAGGATTACTCTGCCGGTGCAGGCGAGTACGAATTCTATGACTACGTTACAGCTGTTAACACGCCTTATGATGTGGACGGCATGTGCACGATGTTCGAGATTCCGCTTGGCATACGGTATGATCTCGCTCAAAAGGCGCATTCGAGATGGTTTGCCAGCAGCGGGTTCTCCTCCTATTATGCACAGAAAGAGAAATACATCTACCATTATAAGGATTATGTGCATGGCCAAAAGTCAGGTTGGCAGGGGAAAACGGGCTTGTTCCTGTTCAGTCATCTCAATGCCTCTATAGGCTACGAGCGTTCCATTACCCGCAAGCTGTCCATTCTGGCAGAGCCCTATGTACGCATACCGCTCAAAGGTGTGGGTTACGGCAAGGTTAACCTGCTGACGACAGGCGCCTGGATCTCCCTCCGGTATACACCAGTTTTCAGATAAGATCCGCTTCTTCCTGCTCAACTACTCATTACTATTAACTCAATTATATCACTATGAAAATCACCAAGGAAGAAAGCATGAAAAGGGGCGAGTTCCTGCGCAGCTTCGGGCTCAGTACCTCAGCCCTGATGGCCTTTTACTGCATGGGTACACTCACCTCCTGCGGTACCGATCAGGAAGATCCTGAGCCGGTTCCCGGCACCGGCAGCGGCTTTACCAATGGAATCAGCGGAACTGCCTCGGGCAATGCTGTTAACTTCAGCATTGATCTCACTCACGCTTCTTACAGCAAGCTTAAAACGGCCGGCCAGTACAGTGTGATCGGCGACGTGCTGGTAGCATTCACGGCGGACAGCTCCTACATTGCCTTGTCCAAGACCTGCACGCACCAGGGCTCGACGGTACGTTACCGTACGGCGCAGAATGATGTATTCTGCGACTCCCATAATTCGGAGTTTTCACCGACCGGTGCTGTGGAGCAGGGTCCGGCAGCCGCGCCGCTCACAGCCTATAAGACCACTTTGTCGACCGACGGCAATACACTGACCGTTAAAGCTTAACCATTGAACACGCATGAAATCACTCCGTCTGATCTTCATTTTTATATGCTCGGCAACTGCATCCTTTGCACAGGATGATCTGCTGGGAGAACTTTCAAAGCAGGATAGTGCAACCAGGATGCCGGTAACAGCCACATTTAAATCCACCCGGATCGTCAATGGGCATTCTGTTGAAACAATGAAAAAAAATCACATGGACTTCCGGATCTCACACCGGTTCGGACGGCTGAATTCAGGGGCTTACCAGTTCTTTGGTCTCGATCAGGCTACGATGCGCCTCGGATTTGAGTACGGGCTTACGGATCGTTTTATGATTGGGCTCGGACGCAGCACCTCCCAGAAAGTTTATGATTCTTTTGCCAAATTCAAGCTGCTTCAGCAAAGTACCGGCGCAGGAAGTATACCCGTATCCGTTACCCTTTTTGGTGGGCTCACAGCAGCTACACTGAACAAGGAACTCGTATTTCAGGACAAGATCACGTACTCGGCGCAGGTACTCATTGCGCGAAAATTCGGAGAGCGGCTTTCACTGCAGTTATCACCTACTTACCTGCACCGCAACCATCCGGTAGTAACGGGAGATGAAAAAGTACTGCTTGCATTGGGCTTTGGAGGGCGGTACAAATTGTCGAAAAGGGTGTCGCTCAATGGAGAGTACTTCTGGACGGCCCGGGAAAAAAACACGATTACAGCGCCCTATCATGATTCTATGTCGTTCGGGGTGGATATTGAAACAGGCGGGCACGTTTTCCAGCTGCATTTCACCAACTCCCTGGGTATGATCGAGCAGCAATTTATAGGAGAAACTACCGGTACCTGGGGCAAGGGAGATATTCATTATGGCTTTAATATTTCCCGGACTTTCAGTTTTGATAAAAAAAGTAAAGGGTCAGGTAAAACGTATTGATCATGAAACTGCGGATTTTAGGCATGGTGTCCGGCACCATGGTCACGATTGCTTTGTCCTGCGGACAGGTTAAGGCACAGGGAGGAATGTTTGCAACGAATGCGGGGGTTACACGCTTTTCGTCCGAGACACCACTTGAAAATATCAATGCGGAAAACAAAAAATCACAGGCGATCCTCAATACCAGCAGCAATGAGCTAGCCATCCGGATGAACATGCGTGACTTTGTTTTTCCCAACAAGCTTATGCAGGAACATTTCAATGAAAACTACATTGAGTCGGAAAAGTATCCGGTCGCCACGTTCAGCGGAAAGGTGGACAAGGCGCCCGACTATACCAAAGACGGAACGTACGACGTCACTGCCACCGGCAAGTTTACCGTGCATGGAGTGACCAAAGAGCGCAGCATAGCAGGGAAAGTGAAGGTAGAAGGGGGCAAAATCTCCATCAGCTCCGATTTCGACGTGGCCCTGACCGATCACAAGATTGAAGTGCCCCAGGTAGTATTTGTAAAGATAGCCCAAGTCATCAGTGTGAAAGCGCAATATGTTTTGACTCCTTACAAAAAGTAAGGGCCCGCCTGCCGGCAATGCCGGCAGGCTATTTTTACCGTCTCCTCCTGCGGCCTGATTTTCTTTTACGCGCGGGAGCTTTGCGCACGGCTGCTTTTCTTACAACGGTTTTACGTACCGGCTCTTCCTCTTCCAATGATTCTTCTTCCACAGTACTTTCGTCTGCACTTACCTGTGCCGATAACGCGCCACGAGCCAGATAGGGCAATGTATTGTTAAACTGCTGGCTTATATCCTGTCCGCTCTCAATCGCTTTGAGGCGGAATCCGTAAGTGTAGCTGCGGGCAGGAAGCTGGTAACGCTCCTCCACTGTTTGCCCGGTGCCAGTAACAGTTCCCAATCCCATTTGTGCCAGGTCCAGATTGACGCTCGTGGTCGTATTCCTGGCGAGTACAGCCCCTTTTTTTTCGGAAAGCATCAGGTCGCTGGCGGTGTAGTCGTGCACGTTAATGCTCAGTAGCGAATCGGCTGCAGCGGCCAGTCCTGTTCCTTCAGCATTGGTGATCGCTGCCCAGCGAACGTTCGTTTTTTTTCCATTTTCCTGGGGTGAGATGTATGGAAAATGCTGCTCTGCCACAGAGCCGCTGTATACGCTGATTTTTCCGCTAGCTTTCCTGTCGGCATAGGTTTCGTAGGGGCCGTTTCCATACCATTGGAGTTTGTTGAAAGCGGCAGGCATTTGAAACTGGACGCCAATACGGGCCAGTGAGGGCCACTCACCTGTACTTCCGCCAAAGCTGTACTGCACATGTACATCGCCGGATGCATACACGGTATAGATTGATGTTACACTAGTTTCACCCTTCAACCCGCGGAGCTGCTGCCTGATTTCCACCCGGTATACCTGGCTTGTGATCCGCCGGGTCTGCATGCTGGATGAAGCAACGTTCAGCGAATCCAGGCCGGCATTGTGCCAGCGTGCTGCCATACTACCGGTGCCTCCATACACGTCATTACGAACGGGTACCCGCCAAAACGACGGCCGGAAGCCTTTTTCCAGCATTTCTTCCTTTTTGTTTTTAAATGAAATAATACCTCCTGTGTTTTTGTCAATGGTTACGGAAAAGTCCTGCCCCGAAACCATGACCCTGCCCGAGCTTACCTGCGTAATGCGCAACGGACGGTTCTGGTACAGGCTGATTTGCGGTTTCTCCGGACTGGTATTAGCGATCGGGATCTGCTGCCAGGCTACTTCAAAACCCTTTGCTGCCCAGGGGGTAGGTTCTTTCAGGCGCAGGCTGAGATTGAGGAAGTACTCTGCTCCGGGTTTGCGGGTAACTTCATAGGGTATCGCATAGGTTTGCTTTTGTTTCGGCGCCGTGGGCAGGTTGGTCAGGGTATTTGATTTACCAATGATCTTCCCATTTTCCAGTACTGACCACACCAGCTCGAAGTTTTGCATTGACAAAAAGTCGTACTGGTTACTGATCGTGATATTTTTTTCTCCATTACGCAAGGTATCCGGTGCATCAAAACGCACAGATTGAAAAACCTTCCTGACTTCTGAAAGCTCAGGCTGCGGCGTGCGGTCGGGTGTTACCAGACCATTGTCTGCATGGTCATTATCAGACTGATTAAAATAATCCCAGTAGAATGTACCGTCAGGGTTTTTCATTTTCAATCCCTGGTCTGCCCAGCTGCTGATGAAACCGCCCTGCATGGAAGGATATTTGTCGATGACATCCCAATAGGCTTTCAGGCCACCCAATGCATTGCCGGCAGCCCGTGCATATTCACCCAGGATAAGGGGCCGTGTTTTGTCTTTTTTGATCAGCTCCTGCATATCCTGTATGCCGGGATTCGGGCCGGATATGATGTCAAAGCTGTTGAGGGACGTGGGTTTTGCGTCTTTTTTTTCATCGTAAAATACCGGCCGGGTAGGATCTGCCAGCCTGATGAAGTCGGCCAGGGCGGTAAAGTTGCTGCCCATTCCCGAGTCATGTCCCAAAGACCAGATAATGATAGAAGGATGATTTTTGTCACGCTCCATCATGGCATTACCACGCGCCAGGAAGGCCGGCTTCCAATCCGGATTGTCGGCAAGGCCAATGTTTTTATTCCACGGCCCACTACTTTCAATATTGGCTTCGTCCATCACGTACAATCCGAACTCGTCACACAGGTCGTACCAGTACGGATCATGGGGGTTATGCGCAGTGCGCACCGCATTAATATTGTGCTGCTTCATGAGGACAACATCCCGGAGCATGGTTTCGCGGCTCAGCGTGCGTCCGTTTTCAGGGTCCGATTCATAGCGGTTTACGCCTTTGATCGTGATGGCTTTCCCATTTACAAGCAATTGTCCGCCTTTTATTTTTACATCCCTGAATCCCACCCGCTGGCTTGCAACTTCCAGTACCTTCCCGTCTGAATTCATGAGCTGGATCGTGAGGGTATACAGCTGCGGCAGATCCGCACTCCATTTGGCGGGGTTCGGTACGGGTACTTCGAGCCGGAGCGCTGCTTCCTTAAACGGTTCCAGTGTACCTACCATCTGGCTAACCGGGGGTACTGCCACGTTTTTGGCAGCATCGTACAAGGTAAACAGTACCTGGTGGGCGTAAATGGGCGTATCCCCGTAGTTTTTCACAAATGCACTCAGCCTCAGAACCGCATTTTCATGCGATGCATCCAGCTGCGTTTTTACATGGTAGTCGGCGAGTACAACTTTGGGCAGTACCAGCAGATTTACATCCCTGAATATGCCCGCAAGCCGCCAGTTATGCTGGTTTTCGAGGTAGCTGCCGTCCGACAAGTTGATTACCTCCACGGCAAGGTGGTTGATGCCGGCTTTTACATCCTGCGTAATATCAAACTCAAACGGCGTCATACCATCTTCATGATACCCGATCGCTACACCGTTCAGCCACACGTAGCAGGCGGATTGTACACCCTGAAACTGCAGGAAAAATTGCCGGGATTTCACATCGTCTTTGACCGTGAAGGTAGTCCGGTACATGCCTACTGCATTTGTATCGCTGTCAATGCGCGGCGGATTGGGTTTAAACGGGTAAGTAGGACTGGAAAAAACCGGGCGATCATAGGGGCGGTTTTCGCGGGCACCCACGATTTGCCAGCTGGAAGGCACCGGCATGTTGTCCCAGCCATTGTCGGACAGAGCGGGATCGTAAAAGTTTTTTAATGCCTTGGAAGGGTGGGAAGCCCACCTGAATTTCCAGTTACCGTTCAGGGATTGTACCAGCGGACTGGCCGGTAGTCGTTCCAATGCACTTTTCTCGTCGGGATAAGGAGTGAAGTCAGCACGCGGGCGCTCGGTATTGACGCTGATTACCTGCGGGTCCTGCCACTCGGGGGTGGTTTGGGCACGTATCGAATTGACGGCCGACAGCAGCACGAATGTAACTGCCCAAAGCCGGTAGTGTATGCATGAATGCATTGTAGTAGGTTGATATGCAGTAACTAAGGATTTTTACGACCATCCTGCCGGGAGGGCTGCCGGTCATTTCCGGGTTAAAATTAGATATATTCAAAAATAAACCGCTCGCAAATAAACGCCTGCTGAAGTTTTATCAGGAGAATGCCCTTAATTTGCCGCCTCACGAAATTGCTGAGCTATGCTGTTGGCTGTTGATGTTGGCAATACGGATACTGTTTTCGGATTGTACCAGTCGGGCGATTGGGAATACATCTGGCGTACCCGCTCATTGGTAGAGGAAAATGAATCTCATTATGAATCGCGCCTGCGCCTGCACTTCCTGGAAGCAGGGCTGTGGTATGGCGATGTGGAAACCGTTGTACTCAGCAGCGTGGTGCCAGCCCTCACACCCGTAATCCTCAAAACGCTTCGCGCCATGTTCGGGGACGAGGTAGTTGTGGTAGGTCCTGATATTTTTCCCGAATTGAATATTGCCATCGACCATCCCCACGAAATTGGTGCAGACCTGATCGCTAATGCAGTAGCAGTGATGTCAAGGTACAACCAGCACTGTGTGGTAGTGGATTTCGGGACGGCGCTCACATTTACTACAGTGTCAAAAGACCGCCAGATATTGGGTGTGGCTATTTTGCCGGGACTGGTGACGGCTGTAAAAGCATTGTTTGCCAACACTGCCCAGCTTCCCGAAGTACCCTTGCAGCTTCCTGCTACGGCTATCGGGAAAAATACCACAGAAGCGATCCAGGCCGGTATTTTGCTGGGTTATGAAGGTCTTGTGAAATCATTGCTGCAACGCATCCGTGCGGAACTGGGCGGTGAATGCATTGCGGTAGCCACCGGCGGCCTGTCTTCCATTATCGATACGCTGGAAGGTGAATTTGTCGAGATCGACCGGCTACTGACGCTGGACGGTTTGCGGATCATCGGAGAGCGTGTCAGGGCTTGACCCAGTCGCGGAAGTTGCCGCTTTTCAATAACGACAGGGTGTGTACGGGCTGGTTGTACAGGTATGTCCAGCAAAGCAGCTGATCGCCTGTGTCGCAGGTAATGTCCACTTTTTTGCGCAGGTACAAACTGCTTTTTTCATCTTCGGAAACATCTTCATATTCGTCGAGCTCAGTAAGCAGCGTATCAGGCGCATGCAATCTGAACACTTCTCCGTATACCTTCGAAATGCTGCTCTCATCCCGGATCGCACCCGGGTACCAATCAACAAGATAAAGGCTGCCGGGCATGGATCCGGCACTGAGGTAAGTACCTTCTTCTTCAAGTTTGCGGGCAAAAAGATTAGCAAAGCCGCGCATCAAGGTGCCGTAAACAAACAAGTATTGGGGCAGATCGGGTGTGTCCGCGACACTGTTCGGGCCTGGCATTTGTTTTAGAATTATTCGATCCTGAAATATAAACCGCTGCCTACTGTTATAGTAAAAGGTGGTATTATTCTTATATTTACAAATAGGCTTTTCAACTTACTAAGTTACAGTTATGTACGAAAAGAATCTGGGTACGAAACAAAAAGCATTGAGAATCAACCTGGACCGCAGGATTTACGGGTCTTTTGCGGAGATAGGAGCGGGGCAGGAAACAGCGGCTTTTTTCTTCAAGGCAGGGGGTGCTTCGGGCACGGTAGCCAAGACGATGTCTGCCTACGATATGACTTTCAGTGATGCAATATATGGGACAGAAGAGGGCGGCCGGTATGTGGTGGAGTCGCGCCTGATGAAGATGCTGAACCGCGAGTACAACCTGGTGGAAAAGAGGCTCTCAGAAAAGCGTGGTGAGGACAGTCACTTCTTTGCATTTGCCAATACTGTAGTAGCGCTCAACTTCCAGAAAACCAATGAGTCACATGGATGGATTGGGCTTAAATTCCAGCTGTCGCCCATGGGGCCGACCAACTTTGTGGTGATTCACGTGCGTATGCGCGATGATGAAAATGTCCTTCAGCAGCAGGCATTGGGTATTATTGGGGTAAACCTCATTTACGGTTGTTTTTTCTATTACAGCTCGCCCGAAACGTTGCTGCTCTCCTTAATGGACGACCTCACAACGGACCGGATCGAGATTGATATGGTCCGGTTCAGTGGTCCCGATTTCGAGGGTGTTGATAACCGGCTGATGAGCCTGCGCCTGGTGCGAAACGGATTTACCGATGCGGCTCTTTTCGGGGCGGACGGAGGCGTACTGCAGCCATCCGAAGCACTTTATAAAAAACACATCCTGATGATGCGCGGGCGGCTTCGTCCGATCACGAATGTGCATATCGATCTGATCAGCAATGGGCAGAAGCAATTTCTGGCCGAGCCTGATGTGGACGAATCGAAGGTTGTACTTATTTCCGAGCTTACGCTACATAATCTGAAATCGGGGGACAAGGATATTGATGAGAAGGATTTTCTCGATCGTGTGGATATCCTGTGTTCGCTCGGGCACATGGTAATGATCTCGAATCACCACGAATATTACCGGCTGGTGGCTTACCTGTCGCGTCTTTCGAAGCTGAAAGCAGGATTACTGCTGGGCAGTCCGAGTTTGCAGGATATTTTTGACGAAAAGCATTATGAGTTCCTGCCGGGAGGCATTTTGGAATCATTTGCGACGCTTTTCAGCCGCAAGGTCAAGCTGTTTATTTATCCCACATTGCAGCCGGATGGCTCTGTGTATAGTTGCGAAAATTTCCGCATCCCTGATCATCTCAGACCATTGTTCCAATATCTGATCATCAACAATAAAATTGCGGATATTGTAAACTACAATAAGGAGCACATGCATATTACTACCGACAGCGTGCTAGAAAAAATCAAGCGCGGCGAGCCCGGCTGGGATAAGCTGGTACCCGAGAATGTGGCGCACATCATTCGTGAAAAATCGCTTTTTGGCTTGCCCGCTGAGGAAAGTAACATTACCCCGGAAGTCCAGTTACAGGATTAGGCGCGGATTTCGGAGAAGTATTGATTTTACTAAAAACTATACACATGAATGATCATCCCGAAATTGACCGCTATTTATCCAATGCCCGCGAAATACTGAGTACCAAGGCTGATAAGGCCGGAAATGAATACCGCGACATCAAATATGTACAAATGGCTTCGGGCACGGCGTACAATGCTGCTTTGATGATTGCAGACGAATACCTCAAACGGAAGGAAGGTGCCAGGTTTGTGAAACCCAAAAGTATTGAAGAATACAGGGATCGTTTGCGCAAGCATAACAAAACCATGCTGTCGTACCTCAATGAAGCTTACGATACGCTGCACCTGGCAGGATATTACCATGGAACTCCGTCTGTACGAACGATTCGGGAGGGGCTGGACGTGACCCAAAAGATGTTTGCAATGATCAGGTAAAGGTTTAAAAACAAGAAAGTCGGCCAGCGCCGACTTTCTTGTTTTTATAGGGTACTGAAATCAAAAGTTTCGAGGTACTTGGTTGTGAAGTTGCCCGATTTGAATCCAGGATCGTCCATCAGCTTGATGTGGAAGGGAATGGTCGTTTTAATTCCCTCAATTACAAATTCCTGCAATGCACGCTTCATCCTGGTAATTACTTCCTCCCGTGACTGTCCGCTGACGATCAGCTTGGCGATCATGGAGTCGTAATTGGGCGGAATGGTATAGCCACTGTAAACATGACTGTCAATGCGGATACCGTGACCACCCGGAAAATGAAGGTTGGTAATCTTTCCAGGAGCAGGACGGAAGCTCGCACCCGGATCTTCGGCATTGATGCGGCATTCCATTGCATATAGCTTAGGGGTGTAGTTCACGCCTGATATGGGTTCTCCCGCAGCTACTTTAATTTGTTCCTTGATCAGGTCAAAATCAGTAACTTCTTCCGTAATAGGATGTTCTACCTGAATACGGGTATTCATTTCCATGAAGTAGAAGTCGCCGTTCTTATCTACCAAAAATTCAATGGTACCTGCACCTTCGTAGCCGATCGCCTGTGCACCTTTGATCGCAGCGGCGCCCATTTGTTCCCGCAATTCCGGGGTAATAATGGGCGAGGGGGTTTCCTCAACCAGCTTCTGGTGACGGCGCTGGATGGAGCAATCACGTTCAGAAAGATGGCAAACCTTTCCATACTGGTCACCAATGATCTGAATTTCAATATGGCGGGGCTCTTCTACAAACTTTTCAAGATAAAGACCATCATTCCCGAAAGCTGCGGCCGATTCGGTACGCGCATCATTCCAGGCTTTTTCAAATTCGTCGGGCTTGTTGATGATCCGCATCCCACGTCCGCCACCACCGGCAGTTGCTTTGACGATGACGGGGTAGCCAATGCCTTCTGCCAGCTTTTTGCCCTGCTCGATAGATTCCAGCAGGCCCTCAGAACCAGGTACTACCGGAACACCGGCCTGGATCATGGTTGCTTTGGCAGTAGCCTTGTCGCCCATCGAGTTGATCTGAGCAGCGGTAGCACCAATGAATTTGATGCCATAATCCGCACAGATCTGCGAAAATTCCGCGTTTTCGGATAAAAATCCGTAGCCCGGGTGAATGGCATCAGCGCCGGTAACTTCGGCGGCTGAGATAATATTTTGTATGCTTAGGTAAGACTGGCGGCTCGGGGGAGGGCCAATGCATACAGCTTCATCTGCAAAGCGGACATGAAGGCTGTCGCGATCAGCCGTGGAATACACTGCTACGGTTTTAATCCCCATTTCCCGGCATGTCCGGATCACGCGCAGGGCGATCTCACCTCTGTTGGCAATGAGTATTTTTTTAAACATTGACGTTCAATTAAGTTTTACAGACCAACCTATGCCTTATACAGGCTCAACCAGGAACAGCGGTTGGTCAAACTCAACAGGGGTCGCGTTTTCAACCAGTACTTTTACAATTTTTCCTGAAATTTCACTTTCAATTTCGTTGAAAAGCTTCATCGCTTCAATCACGCATACAACTTTGCCCGGCTTCACTTCATCACCTACACTCACGAATGCAGGAGTTTCAGGGTTTGATGCCCGGTAGAATGTGCCGATCATAGGCGATTTGATGGTCAGCAGGTTGGATGCTGATGCAGGCGAAGCAGGTGCCGCCTCCGTAGGTGCAGACTGGCCCAGAGGCGCAGCTGGTGCAGGTGCGGAGTAAGACGGTGTTGAAACAATCGCCTGAGGAGCGCCAAGCGGAGCTGCCGGAGCAGTGCCGTAACGCTTTACTTTGATTTTGAGATCAGTTGTTTCAATATTCACTTCATCAAGGCCCGACTGGGCGATGAAGTCGATCAATTTTTGAATTTCTCTGGTTTCCATGTAGTCAAATTTAAACGGTGCAGCTTAAACCGCCGGAACGTTATGGGTTATCTTTTAAGAGTAAATAATGCCTAAATGTATTTAAAGTCAGGATTTTACTCTTTCAACGTAGTCGTAAGTCCGCGTATCTACCTTGATTTTCTCTCCCTCCTGGATAAATAAAGGCACCATGATCCGAGCGCCTGTTTCCACTTCAATGGCTTTTTTGGGCGAGTTGGCAGTGTCTCCTTTTAATCCGGGCTCGGAGTAAGTTACGGTAAGCTCAACAAATGGCGGAAGCTCGCAGGTGAGCGGAGCTTCGTTTTCTGTGTTGATCAGGATTTCAACTTCCTGTCCTTCTTTCATCAGATCCGCATTTGTTACCAGTTTCTCGTCAATCAGTACCTGATCAAAAGTTTCGGAATTCATGAAGTTATAACCTACTTCATCTTTGTAAAGAAACTGGAATTTATGTCTCTCCACCCGCACAGGAATAATGGTTGCGCCGGACGAAAACGTATTATCCAGCACTTTGCCGGTGGTCAGACTTTTTATTTTGGTACGGACAAATGCGTTTCCTTTTCCAGGCTTCACGTGTTGAAACTCGATCACCTGAAAAAGATCGTGGTTAAAATCGATCACCAATCCGTTACGCAAATCTGCAGTAGTTGCCATTTTGAAAATGATATTAATTGTATTTGTGTAAAATAAGGCCTTTGCTTGCTGGTAGCGGCCCTATCAACCGTTATATGCCCATTTGAGGTACATAGCACCCCAGGTGAAGCCGCCGCCAAAGGCTGCCAGAATTACGTTGTCACCTTTTTTCAACTGTGACTCGTAGTCCCAGAGGCAAAGCGGGATGGTTGCAGAAGTGGTATTTCCATAATGTTGGATGTTTACCATCACCTTGTCCATTCCTACGCCCATGCGATTGGCTGTGGCCTCAATAATGCGTTTGTTGGCCTGATGCGGCACGAGCCACGCTACGTTGTCGCCGGTCAGCCCATTCTTTTCCATGATCTCGGCTGAAATGAAGGCCATATTGGTCACGGCAAATTTGAAAACCTGCGAGCCGTCCTGAAAAACATAATGCCAGCCCTTGTCAATGGTCTCGTGGGTGGGTGGGTAGCGGCTACCGCCGGCTTTCTGATGCAGGTAAGGAGCGCCCGCGCCATCTGACCTGATAATGGAGTCAATGATTCCATTGCCTTCGGTATCGGGTTCCAAGAGTACAGCACCGGCACCATCCCCGAAAAGGACACATGTTTTGCGGTCTGTATAGTCTACGATCGCCGACATTTTGTCGGATCCTACAACAATGACTTTTTTATATTTTCCGGTTTCAATGAACTGAGAACCGAGGGTAAGTGCATAAACAAAGCCCGAGCAGGCTGCCTGTATGTCAAAACTGCCCACATTGCGGATACCGACCATATCACAGATCAGATTGGCAGTACAGGGAAACACGTAGTCTGGCGTGGTAGTGGCACAGATCAGCAGCTCAATCTCTTCAGCACGTGTATTCGTTTTGGCGAGGAGGCCCTTCACAGCTTCCGCTCCCATATGTGAACTCCCTAAACCCTCTCCTTTGAGAATACGCCTTTCTTTAATGCCCGTCCTGCTAACAATCCATTCATCACTCGTCGCCACCATGGTTTCCAGTTCGGCATTCGTCAAAATATAATCAGGTACGTACCCTTGTATCCCTGTTATAGCGGCTTTGATTTGGGTCATGATAAAAATTAACTATTCAAAATCCGAATAGACTTTGGTAAAAAAGAAAGTATCTGCTTACTCATTAACGTGGTTGTCGGTCTCAGAAAATCAGTTCAGGGCTTGGGCAATATGCAAATATGCCTTGGATTTGACCTGCTTGTAAGCCCACTCGATCATATTTTTAATAGCAAGCGGCGAGGAAATTCCGTGTGCGATCATCACATTGCCGTTGACACCGATGATAGGACTTCCTCCGATAGACTCATAATTGGTCTGATCTATAAAGTCGTCCTGAAAGCCCCTCTTTTTGGATATTTCATAAAGGGACTCACCCAGTTTAAACAGGATATTTCCTGTAAAACCATCAGTTACGATGACATCGGCCTTATTGGTAAAAAGGTCTTTTCCTTCAATATTACCGATAAAATTGATGCGTTTGTTCTGCTTTAATAAAGGATAGGTTGCCTGGGAAGTGAGGGAGCCTTTCTGTTCTTCTTCCCCTATGTTCATCAGCGCCACTCTGGGGCGCTCAACCTGAAAGGTATATTGTGCAAAAATAGAGCCGATCTCACCAAACTGGGCAAGTACTTCCGGTTTGCAGTCGGCATTGGCACCAATGTCAAGCATGATGGAGTAGCCGCCGCCTACCTGGGGTACAAACCCCGCAATGGCAGGTCGCAGAATGCCCTCAATCGCTTTGATGCTGAACAGGGCTCCCACGTGCATGGCACCCGTGTTGCCCGCACTGCAGAAAATATCTACTTCTCTTTCTTTCAGTAATTTAAACCCTACTCCGATGCTGGAATTTGGTTTTTGGGAGAGGGCTTTGGTAGGATGTTCGCCCATCTCGATAATATCTTCCGCGTGAACTACGTCGATATTAACAGGAGTGAAATTATGCTGGTTAAAAATGTCCCAGATGATACGCTCGCGGCCAATCAAAACGATTCTCGCTTCTGATGGTAGTTCGGAAGAGGCTTGGATAACCCCTTCAACAATTGCTTGCGGAGCTAAATCTCCCCCCATAGCATCTACCGCAATTTTCATTTACACGCAGTTATTTTAGACAAATATGTACGAAATCGAAGGTGTAAATTTAGCAGATGTGCCGTAGTAAAAAAGAATTTCGCAACAACTTTTATAGGGCTGCTGCGAAACGGATACACTCATCGACTGAAACTAAACCGATTTGGTATAGTTTTCAACTACAACTTTTCCTTTGTAAACCAGGTTGCCTTCGTGAACGTGTGCACGGTGCATCTGGTGGATTTCTCCGGTTGTTGAGTCAGTTGTCAATTGCTTTCCTGTTAGGAAGTCATGCGCTCTGCGGCTGTCGCGACGTGTACTGGAATGTCTCCGTTTAGGATGTGCCATGATACTTTATGTTCTAATGTTAATATGCTGTTTTTATTTATGGTAATATGTGGCATTGCTGCCATGATATTCAATTGTCGTTGCCCTTGATCTTTTTCAGGGCTTCCCACCGGGGGTCAACCGGAGCATCATCTTCACTTTCAGGAACGTCGTCGGTGCTTTCGGAAGAGTAAACCAAAATGCCATCTTCTCCTTCTTCATCGCTTTCGTCCTCGTCGGTCCGCAGGTCAGGGTGTATTTTCTTGACAGGCAGCGACAGGGCAATAAAATCAAAAATGTAGTTTGCTACATTCACCCTTGCCGTATTCCGGTTAATGATCTCAATCTCATCAGTCAGTTCCTCATTGTGGTCGCCGTACTTGAGAATGATGCGCTCATTAATGTCAAAATGCTCATCAAACGGTTCCAGGCTGCGGTCGCAGGTCAGGGTAAGTTCCCCTTCAATGTGGAATCGCAGCTGTATCATGGTGGCCGACTTGATCAGAACAACGTGTGTTTTGAACCGTCCGTGCTCAACAAGATCCTGTTCCAGTTCTTCAAAAAAAGCATCGCCAGATTCCATGTCATAGTCATACTGTTTGTCCTCCAAACCGTAAATGTCTATGTTGTATTTACTTAGCTCTTTCACTTTCTCTATCAAAAAGGAGTGCAAAGGTAATGCGTTTACCTAAAATAAAAAAGCTGCATTTCAATTTTGTTGAAATGGCAGATCAAACGTTTTCCTGTGAAATTCAGATTTTTCGGGCTGGATTTCCGAAGTAGGTTGCGCCAGCAGGTACGTTTTCAACAACAACCGAACCCGCACCGATACGCGCATTTTTACCTATGGTAATGCCTGAAACAATGATTGCACCCGATCCCACAAAAACACCGTCGTCGAGGCGTACACGGTCGTTGATGATCGCGCCGGTACCAATTGTGACATAATCGCCGATGTGAGAATTGGCATCAATCACAGCTGCAGTCTGCACCAGGCAGTGATGTCCCAGCACCGATTTGGGTCCGATCGTTACCCGGGCTGCGATCAGATTTCCGTGGCCGATCACAGCCATCTCTGAAATGACGGAGGTGTCGTGTATGGCATTGACAGGCATGGATTTACATTCTTCCACGAGCGTATCCACCAGGCGCTCGCGCACGGAGCGCTCACCAATTGCTACGAAAGCTTCGCATTTGGGACCGATAATGTTGAGGAAACCGGTATCATCTGTGTCGCCCAGCACACTTACTTCGCCGAATTGCTTTCCATGCAGGTCTTTATGATCATCAAGCAGGCCGTACACCAGTACATTGTTGCGCCTGAAAATGTCGAGTGCCTGAACGCCCAGGTCGCCGGCTCCAAATATGATAACGGGATTTTCCATGTTCTCCGATGGTTTTGATTTTGACAAATCTTTTTAAATAAGCATCAAAAATCAAACCTGCGGTCAAACTTGATCCCTGGCTGTTTACAAAAATGTGATCCTAAACACAAAAGGACTGGCATAAGGTGAAATATTGTTGCCGTAGTCGTCCAGCTGGTTGTTGTAGTTAAAGTTGTATAGTACCGTAAAATGCACAGCTTTGATAAACTTGCCGCCCACAGGCTGGGAATAAGCTGCACCAAGCATGGGAGAGGCAAGCCACTTGCGTACGTCATATTTGGTAAATGTATCTGTCTCCACATTCATGGCTTCCAGCTCGCCGATGAGGTTGACCATCGGAACAACTGAGTACATCAGGAATGCGCGCCCGCCATAGTAAAACTGGTTTACGCCAAAATACCTTGACTTGTAGTACATGCCCGTAAGTCCCACGCCGGCTACCAGTTTTTCGGTCAGTTCGTAGCCTGCCATAGGCGAAAGGTTAACATTCGTAACGGTTCCAAGGCTGAGCCCGAAGCTGCCGCCCAGCCGTACCCTGTCAATAAAAGGAAGCTGTTTAAAGTCCACTTCCGGTTTTTTCTCCCTGACCTCCCGGTTTTCGGCAGGCTGCTTTTCTTCGGTTACGGGATTTTCGTTGCGAAGTGAGTCGGGGCGGTAATAATCATTGTCCTGTGCGTATATAGCGTGACTGAGGAGTGTGAGCGTACAGCATGTGAACAGGAGGAGAATTTTACTTTTCATCTTAAAATCATTTATTTTATCCTAACGAAAAATACTAACGCAGAAATCCCGGATTTTGGTTTATGCCGCCAAAAGGGTTCCCCAGCGTAGTTCAACACTTTCCCCGGCGATTTATGCATTACAATATTACGGTACCTGATCCGCAGTCGCACCTTCTGAATCTTACTTATACCATCCCGGACATTAATGCTGAACAGATTGAGATCCAGCTTCCCGCCTGGCGTCCCGGCCGGTACGAAATACAGAATTTTGCCAAAAATATTCAATATATGGAAGCGCGCACAACCGGCGGCCGGCGGCTTCCTCTCTTTAAAGTCACCAAAGATCGCTGGCGGGTTGTAACAGAAGGCGAAAAACAGGTTGAAATCCATTACAGGCACCACGCTGCCATTCAGAATGCCGGCAGCAGTTACGTAGATGATGAGCTCTGGTATCTCAATTTTGTAAATTTCTGCATGTATACCGAAGGCCGGATCGACGAACCCTATACTGTAAAGCTGCATTTACCCGGCGATTTTGAAATGGCATGCGGCCTGCATAAGCTGGGGCTCAATGAGCTGGCGGCTGATAATTTTTATCGACTGGCAGACTGCCCGCTGCTGGCATCCGCCACTCTGCAGCAGCGCGGCTATACCGTCAGAGGGGTACATTTTCATATCTGGATGCACGGAAAGCTCCGTCCTGACTGGAAAAGGATTGAGCGTGATTTCAGACGGTTCTCACGTGAGCAGATCGCCACGATGGAGGAGTTCCCTGAAAATGAATACCACTTTATCAACCTGATCCTGCCCACTGCATTTTACCATGGGGTTGAGCATTTCAATTCCACCATGATCGTGCTGGGGCCCGATGATGAAGGTGAAGGACTTTACGGCGACCTGCTTGGCGTGAGCTCTCATGAGCTTTTTCATACCTGGAATGTTATCCGCATCAGACCCAAAGAACTTTTACCTTACGATTTTACCAAAGAAAATTACTTTGAAACCTGCTTTGTCGCAGAGGGATGTACTACTTACTACGGTGATCTTTTCTTACGGAGAGCGGGCATATTTGACGACGATGCCTACATCCGGGAATTGCAGGTATATATGAAGCGCCATTTCGAGAACAGCTCCCGGGCCGCCCAGTCACTGACAGAATCCTCATTCGACCTGTGGCTTGATGGATACGAGAAAGGTATTCCCGACCGGAAGGTATCTGTATATCACAAAGGTGCGCTCGCCGCCATGATTCTTGACCTGTATCTCCGTAAGGTCACCAACCACGCCAGGTCGCTGGACGATGTGATGCGCATATTATGGTCGCGTTTTGGCAAACCGTTTATCGGATACAGCCTCCATGATTATTTCAATGTTGTGGAAGAAGTAGCAGGCGAGTCCCTGGAATGGTACTGGCAGGAATGCATTCTGTCCAGCGAACCTCTTGAAAACAGGTTGAATGAAATGCTGGCCTTTGTCGGTCTGCAAATGTCGGTGTCAGACAATGGAAATGTGCAGTTGAACGTGCTCGATGATTTTCGCGCGAAGATCCACCGCGATCAGTGGCTGCATACCAAACAGGTACTCACGGCTCAGGAGCGGCAGGAGGAAGAGGAGGAGTAAGGACGCTTGCTCAGCCCAGTTCTTTTTTCAATGCGGCTTTCAGGTCCGGGAAGCTGTATTGAAAAGACGTTTCACCAGCCACACGATGGTTTACGGCATAGTTGCTTCCCAACACCACACTGGACATTTCCCCCAATGCTGCTTTCAGCAAGAAACCGGGCACATTGGGCAGCCATTGCGGTTTGTGCAGTACTTCGCAGATTTGCCTGGTAAGTACTGCATTGGTCACGGGCTGTCCGGCCACGGCATTGTAGGGACCTTCCCAGTGCTCGTTTTCCAGTGCGTCAATGTACATCCGGCAAATATCCTCAATGTGTATCCAAGAGATCCATTGTCCGCCTGACCCCAGTGGCGCACCAAACCCGAACCGGGCAGGAGCGGCTATCTGAGGCAATGCACCTCCGTCTCTGGAAAGTACCACACCGGTCCTCAGTTTCACGGTGCGCACGCCCATATCCCTGATTGCATCCGCAGCTTTTTCCCAGGCCACACATACCTGTCCCAGGAAATCAGCGCCGGGCAGGTCGCCCTCTGTAAGCCGGGTATCGCCCGTATCTTTACCATAGTAGCCGGTTCCTGATGAGGAGACAAATGCAGCCGGCCTGATGCCGCGCGCATCCAGGGTTTCGGCCAGCAGTGCCAGGGTATCTGTACGGCTGTGGAGAATATATTTCATGCGTTCCTCCGTCCATCTTCCTTCGGCTACATTGGTACCGGCAAGGTGTACCAGGTAATGAACATCTTCGAGTGCGGCCGGGTCAATGTACTTTCTGGCTACATCCCACTGGTACACCTTTACTCCGGTTACAGGCTGCGTACCACGGCTGAGGTGTGCCACTTCATAGCCTTTTTCAAGCAGAAGGGCAGTCAGCCTTTTGCCGATCAGTCCGGAGCCTCCGGTGACCACTACCTTTTTTTTCATGATATAAAAAATGAGATGTACCTGCCGGAAATGCGTAAAAAGTATTCCACTTCAATAAAGCGGATGATTGTCTCCGGGTGCTTCCTGCTCAATTGCTTTGGTGATGCGCTCCACCATTTGTTCGACAGGCTCGTCGGGCAGGAAATGCATAGGCGCCTTAAACCGGACGCTCAGACGTGTATTTCGTTTTTTTAAACGCAGCCCTTTTTTATCAAATGCTCTCCTGAAACCATTGATCACCACGGGTACTACAATGGGCTGATGTTCCCTGATAAGGTGCGCGGTACCTTTTCGGACGGGTGCAAAGGGCTTGGTAGTACCCTGCGGGAAGCTGATCACCCAGCCATGGCCGAGCCCTTTCCCGATCTTGTCACCTGCCGAGTTGTCGAGCTCGCGCTGCACATTCTCTCCATTAGCCCGCCACGAACGTTCCACGGTAATGGCGCCGCCGATGCTGAACAGCCGCGGCAGTATCCCGCCTTTCATGGTTTCGGAAGCTGCCACATAATAGCAGCGTGCACGGGGCGCAAACAGGTAAAAAGGAGGCGAAATGGTATCCTTATACCCCCATTTTACCGCACAGAAGATGTGGTAAAATGCAATAACATCTGCAAAGTAGGTCTGGTGATTGGAGAGGAAAAGTACGCCATTATCGGGCAGGTCCAGCAGGTGCTCGCTACCCTGTACCTCGATCTGGTTCACGGCGGTGTACCGGTAGTAGGTAAACCACCCCATAATGAAAATGAAGAACCTTTTGATGATCAGAAAATTACCGAAAGGGTCCTTTTCAAAAATGCCGAAAAAGTCCAGCCCGATAAGCCAACGTGGTAAAAGGCTGTAAGTTTTCTTGGAAAAATTCATAGGTTTTTTTCGTGATCCGGCTTTCTGGCCAAAGCCACAAAATGGTTTGTTCGTGGTGTCGGGCTGTAAGATAACCAATATGGTTTGTTTAAATAAAATATCCGTGCTCAGAGACATTCGCGCAGCTGTCACATACCGGATAGTGGCATGATTCTTTAAATAATTGAAGGATTAATCTTATTTTGGCCGCCTCCGTTTTGTATAACCCATTTGTTCTCTTTCAAAAAAATGAAGTACGGATTTAAGATCGTTACAGGCTTGCTCGTAGCAGGAATGTTCACCGGCTGTTCAAAAAACCCGGTCACAGGGAAGAAGGAAATTATCTTCATGTCCCAGGAAAAGGAAATTGCCCTGGGTGCCGAGTCACACCCCTCTATTGTAGCTACAATGGGGATTTATGATGACAAAAACCTGCAATCGTTTATCAATGAGAAGGGTCTGGCGATGACCAAAATCTCCCACCGACCGGATTTGCCCTATAAATTTTACATCGTCGACTCGGATGTGGTGAATGCATTCGCGGTGCCTGGCGGTTACGTATACTTTACAAGGGGTATTATGGCTCACTTCAACAATGAAGCCGAATTTGCAGGCGTACTGGGTCATGAAATCGGGCACATCACAGCCCGGCATTCGGCACGGCAGCAGACCTCGCAGATACTCGGGCAGGTAGGCTTGATGGCCGGAATGGTATTTTCTGAAACAGTCCGCGGACTGGCCGACCAGACTCAGCAGGCACTGGGACTGCTGCTGCTCAGTTATAGCCGGGAGCATGAAACGGAGTCGGATAAAATAGGCGTAGAGTATTCCAGCAAAATCGGCTACGATGCCCACCAGATGGCTGATTTTTTTGGTACATTAAAAAGAATCAGTGAAAAAAGTGGTCAGACGATCCCTACCTTCCAGTCTACGCACCCTGATCCGGGCGACCGTATGAACAAGGTGGAAAAACTGGCTACCCAATACCAGACCGAGCATCCGGCCAAATACAATGTAAACCGCGATACTTACCTCCGCAAGATTGAGGGAATCATTTACGGACCCGATCCACGGCAGGGATTTGTGGAAAAAGGCCAGTTTTACCATCCGCAGCTGAAATTCCAGTTTCCGGTACCTTCGGGCTGGCAGTACGAAAACTCGCCCGCACAGTTCCAGATGGCATCCAAAGACGGAAAGTCTATGATGTTGTTTATGCTTGCCGAGGGTAAGACGCTCGAAGCTGCGGCGGATGCAGTTGTAAAAAATTACAGTCTGCAGGTTGTAGAAAGCAATAAAACGACGATCAACGGAAATCCCGCAATTGCAATGGTTTCCAACCAGGTAGCTCAGGCGCAAGGCGGACAGGCACAGGCTGCGGCCAGCAGTGTTCAGGTAGCCACCTGGCTGATCCAGTACGGCGGCAATATATATGCGATCCACGGCGTATCGGCACCAGCCAACTTCGCAGGCAATGCAGATCAGTTCAGGTCGGTAGCCCAGGGTTTCAAGTCGCTTAGCGATGCCAGTATCCTGAACCGCCAACCCGAAAGGATCCGCATCAAGACCGTGCAGCAGGCCGGAACTTTGAAAGATGCGCTGAAAAGCAATGGTCAGCCCGATAATCGTTTTGACGAACTCGCAATTATTAACGGGATGGGCCTCAATGACAAAGTCGAAAAGGGTATGCTGATTAAAACACTCAGCAGGTAAGCCCGGGAGATATTGAACAAAAAAAGCCTTCGTAATCCATTACGAAGGCTTTTTTTGTTTGTAAAGTCAAAATGATTTCACTTCCACTTTTCCCCGAGTACCTTCATCCAGTATCCTCCCACCACCGACCGTGCCCGGAAGCCGACGGACTTTCCGTCCACGGTTTCATGCCAGTCTGACAGCGGAATGCGGTCGGGCGTTTCCATGGCATATTTGTACACTGGCTTGATAAATGCGTCAAAATCCTGCTGGTTGGTGGCCAGTGTAGCAGTCCAAATAATCCAGTCGGACTTGCTGTACGTCTTGCGGCTGTCAAGCGGGAGTCCAAAAGGCTGTTGTTTGGTCAGGTAATATTTAATCTCCTTTTCGGCAACGGTTTTCGGAAATACATTCAGTTGCAGCAGCTCGTTCCATACGATATTGTACTTCTGGCTCCATGTACCTTTTTTGTCGAAAGTCAGCGCATAATGATCGCCGTCTGTCGACAGGTCCATCCACTTTTGCGCAAATTCTTTTGTCAATGCATTTACCTCAGCAGCTTCTTTGTTGTCGCCCAGCTGCTCTGCCATTTTTGCATAACATGCCAACCCCATAATCGCCTTGATCGACAAGTTTGCATTCCGTGCAAGGTGACCGGCAAAGTCATCCGTACAAAGCTGGTTGGCTGGATCAAACCCTTCCTTTTTGAGGTAATTTGCCCATACAGACAGTGTTTTCCAATGCTTTTTAGCAAATTCCGTACTGCCTTCCGCCTTGCAGATCGCATAGGTAAGCGTCAGCATATTGCCGGATTCTTCCACCGGCATATCCTCACCATAAGTCTGTCCGTTTGCTACGGGGTACGTGCCTACATCATGTGCCGCAAATGGCTTGGTCCATTTACCGCTTTCCGAGTAATAGAAAATCGGTTCGAGCATGCCTTTTAATAATGTCGGGTTGTAGAGCAGGAAGAGCGGTGCCGACGGATAGGTCACATCCACCGTGCCGATGGATCCGTTACTGAAATTTTCCTTGGACAAAAACAGGGGAGTTCCGCTGGGGTCCGCCACCAGTTTGTGCGCAGCAATTGCCTGCCGGTAAGCAAGTACGCATAGTTCCGCATACTGCTTTCCGCCTGCCTTCAATGCATCCTGGTATACCATTTCGTCCGTTGCTTCACATTGTTTCAGGATTTTGTCAAAATCAGTGTCAGCACTTTTCAGCTCAGCATGAATATTGCTTTTTCCATCCTTATTCCACCACGGGCGCAGGTTCTGACCGAAATATGCAACCGAGTACCCGTCATCATAGCCCAGCATAATGTGCAGTGATTTTGCAGCGGTACCCACATTTTCCGAAGTTACAATCCCCATTGCGCGGGTATCTGCGGCTGCGGCAATGGTTTGGCTGGCAGTTACCGCGCCTGTTTTCGAGAATGATCTGGTCAGTTCTTCAGGCGAGCCGATACCTGCACTTTTAACACCCGACATGCCGGCTGCCAGGTAAGCGCGGCCCCAGTCAATGCGGACGTCATCGCCTTTTCTGGCCAGGAGTTTTTGCTCCACATTGCCCAGCGAAAGCAGGATAAGTCCGTTTTGGCTCTCCTTTTTACCATCCACCTGCTGACTGGCATCATTGGTAGCCCACAATCCTGAAACCGTATTCAGGATCTGAACCTGGTGCGTTTTGCCGTCAGTAGCTTTCAGCTCATATGCCACGTAGTTGACCGGGCGGGAAACCAGGTGCATGTCATTCAGGATCAATGGTGCCACAAAGCTGACTTTAAGCTGCACAGGACCTGCCTCGAAATTGTAAATGGATTGTGTGGGTTTCATTTCAAAGCTCGTTTGCTTTGCTGCGAGTACCACATTGCCACCTTTGGGGGCAATCTCGTCGGCCAGCCCGACGTCTATATAGCCCGGCCCGACGCCATTTTTGCAATGTACCGCCAGTATATTCTTTCCCTTTTTCAGCGCTTTCCGTGCTGCGGGGCTGATGGGCTTAAACTCGTAGTCACTTGTAAAACACGGCCCGCATTCATATGCAGGAACACCATTGATAAATACCTGTACATCGTCATCATGAAAAATATTCAGGGTAGGCTTTTCAAGATCGGCCGCGGCAAGGCTGAACTCCCGGCGGTACCATACTTCCTGCTGAAACTCGGTTCCGGTTTTCAGCATCGCATCGTTTTTCTCGCGGGTTGAAAATGGCGCATCACCCGACTTCCAGTTGGCGGCACTATAATCCTCCTTGTACCAGTCAGCCGATGCGGGCTGCTCGGTAGTGAATCTGGAAGTGTAAGCTGCTTGCTTTGCGACCGGTAAAATGGTTTTCATCACAGGCGCAGCTGCACCCATAAAGCGATACGTTTTGCCGTCCACACGAATGAGTCCTTCCATAGGCTGTGACTTTCCCGTCCAGTGTTTGGTAGCGGAGCCGGCCAGCTCGTCACCAAATGACCACACACTGGTATAAGGGTCAATGGTTACGAGAGGTGTAGCGGGTGGGCGGAAGGTTTGGGCAGATGCAGTAAGTGCTGCGCAAAGGAGCAGGCAGGCAGACCAGAGTTTAGGCATGGGAACAGGTGTATTTTTGAAAATAAAAAAGGGATCCGAATCGGATCCCAAAGAAAAGGCTTAAAACGCAAATGTCTGAGCAGGCGCTTATCATTTCCCGAATGCCGCTTTCCCGCTGTCCAGGAATGCGGCAAAATGGGCGGGATTTAGATCATAATTTTTGGGTGCCACGAGCAGCTTGCCCTCGTGGTCCACGAGGCAGTAGTGCGGCTGGGCATTGTTGTTGTATTTCACGATCTGCAAATCGGCATTTTGTGCTCCTATCGTCTTTTTGACTTTGTTGTCGTAGCTGGAAGTATACCAATCCGATTCAGGCAGCTCGGTTTTATCATCGACATACAGGGCCACAATCACATAATCGTTGCGTAGTCTTTGTAAAACAGCCGGGTCCACCCATACGCGGGCTTCCATTTCGCGGCAGTTAACGCAGCCATGACCAGTAAAGTCGATAAATACGGGCTTATTGACCTTTTTGGCATAAGCCAGGGCTTCTTTGTAATCAAAAAAACCTTCGAGCTCATGCGGCAGATGGAACAGATCGGAGTACTTGCCCGAGATGCCCGCAGTAGCAGGCCCAGTGCCGGATGATCTTTTATTTAAATCAAAGTCCAAAGTAGACTGGGGCGGGAGGTAGCCTGCCAATGCTTTTAAAGGCGCACCCCACATGCCCGGGATCATGTATGTTACAAAAGTAAAAGTGACGATCGCCATCAAAAGTCTGGGTACGCTCACATTTTCCAGGGCTGAATCATGCGGGGTCCTGATTTTTCCCAATAAGTAAAAGCCCAGCAAGCTGAAAATCACGATCCAGAATGCCAGGTAAATTTCACGGTCGAGCAGTTCCCAGTGGTAAACCTGATCGGCTATGCTGAAAAACTTCAATGCCAATGCCAGTTCAAGAAACCCGAGACAAACCTTGACGGTATTAAGCCACCCGCCCGATTTCGGCAGTGATTTGAGCCACTGCGGAAACAATGCAAAGGAGGTAAACGGGATTGCAAATGCAGCCGAAAACGCTGCCATACCCACAATCGGCTTCACTACTTCGCCCCCGGCGGAGGCTACCAGCAGGCTGCCCACAATCGGGCCGGTACAGGAAAATGACACCAGTACCAGTGTAAATGCCATAAAGAAAACCCCGGCATATCCACCCTGGTCAGCTTTCTGATCCATTTTGTTTACAAATCCGCTGGGCAGTACAATTTCAAATAATCCCAGGAATGACAGCCCGAAAAGAATGAAAATCCCGAAAAAAAGCAGGTTGGGCAACCAGTGCGTGCTGAGAAAGTTAGCAAATGCAGGTCCGTTCAGCCTGGATACGACGGTACCTATCAATGTATAAATGAGGATAATGGATGCTCCGTACAGGAATGCTTTGAATTTTCCTTTCTGCTGGTTTGTAAAATAGCTCACCGTCATCGGAATGATCGGGAAAACGCAGGGAGTAAGCAATGCAACAAGTCCGGACAGAAAGGCTGCCAGTGCAAATGCCCACAGGGAGCCGCCGGCGGCTGCGCTGCCGGAGTCGGACAGCGGCGCTGCGGCCTTTGCGTTTTTTGACGTATCGCTCCGGGCGGATTGGGCGGTAAATTCCGTATCTACGGGTTGACCGGCGGCTGTGGCCGTAACCGGCTCTGCAACTTCCGAGCCAGCGGCTCCCGGAGTGGATACTCCCGGAGCGGTAGCTCCCACTGATGTGCCTTCCGGCGCGCCTGCTGATGCCACTACTTTCAATCCCTTGAATTCAAAATCGTCGTTTCCGGGAATGCAGAGCCCCGTCACGTGGCTGCAGGTCTGGTATTCGGAAGTGCCTTTGATGAGTGGCTGGTCGGAAAGAACTTTAATGGTTTGCGTAAAAACACCTTTTTTCTCAAAATAACGCACATTTCCATTCCAGACTTCTTCAAACTTGGTTTTCGGATTTACCGATTTCAGCTTACCGACCGGCTCAAAGGTTGCATTTTTTTCAAACGTGAAAGAAGTAAGCATCGGGCCCAGATCAGGGTCGAAGTCGGAAGCATAGAGGTACCAGTCTTTGTCGATGGTTGCCGTAAAAACAAGATCAACCGTCTCACCTTTTTTTACTTGCGGTTTTGAAAACGTGTAGGTCCATTTGGCTTTTGCCGTTTGCAGCTGCGCAAGCGTCAGCAGTGGAAGGAGCGTGAATAATGAGAGAAGGAGGATGGTAAAACGTTTCATATTATATCTATTAAGTCAATAGACTTCTTAGTTCGTTAGTAAGTGAACGTAATTTTGCCAAAAAAATTCAGCTATTAAAATTACCGTTTTGTCCCGGACAGCTTTCGTTTATTTTTGCCAGCTTTGAGCCAAATCCAAATTCCGTTTTCATGTCACAACCCTTATATGTAATCAAGATCGGCGGCAACGTGATCGATAATCCGGAAGCCTGTTCCCGTTTTCTGCGGAGCTTTGCACACATAAAAGGCCCTAAAATCCTGGTGCACGGCGGAGGAAAGATCGCCACACAGATCGCCGCCCGGTTGCAGATCGAGACCCGGATGGTAGAGGGCAGGCGTATTACCGACAAGCCCATGCTGGACGTGGTTACCATGGTTTATGGCGGATTGGTGAATAAAAACCTGGTGGCCCAATTACAGGCACTCGGCTGCAATGCCATTGGGCTTACCGGTGCCGACGGTGGCATTATCCGCTCGGTCAGGCGACCTGTCAAAACAATCGATTACGGCTTTGTGGGCGATATTGAAGCGGTAAATGGCGAACAGATCCATGCAATCCTGGGCAGCAGCCTCATTCCTGTGATTGCGCCGCTTACGTACAGTACCTCGGGCGACCTGCTCAATACCAATGCGGATACAATGGCATCCGTAACAGGTGTGGCCATGTCGGAGTTTTATGAAGTAAATCTGATTTATTGTTTCGAGAAAAAAGGGGTGCTATCCGACCCGGACGATGACACAGCTGTCATTGCAGCGCTCAACCTTGACTCCTACCACTTCTATAAATCGACGGGAGTAATCAACAAAGGCATGATACCCAAGCTTGATAATGCATTTGATGCATTGCAGGCAGGTATCTCAAAAGTCATGATCTGCCATGCCGATGATCTTATTGAAGCCATTGACTCAGAGGCAGGTACAGCAATTACGCTGTAAATCTTGTAAATTTAGGAATCCAATTCCTAAATTTACAAGATGATTCCTCGCGCGACTATTCGCAGCATGAAATAGACCTGCTCATCCGGGATGGTGTTGACCTGAAAGCGGTTGAAATCAAGTCGGGCAAAACAATCCAGCCCGACTTTTTTAAGGGATTAAAAACCTTTGAGAAAATGGCTCCCGCTGCCAGCGCTCACCTCGTGTACGGGGGCAATGACTTTCAGGCAAGAACCGGCGCTACTGTGTATCCAGTCAGTGACTTGGGGAAATTGGCGTAGTTTGCAGGATGTATTTATTAAATTTTTTTAAAATAAATATACTCTTGCTAAATTGCATGAAAAACCCACTCTGTTCCAAATGTTGTTTCGAAAAGGCCTTTGTTTAGTGCTTTTGATTTGGTGTGATGTATGCCTTGGTCAGGTTCCGGAATTTTATAAGGACGTTCAGCCGATTATCCATACCAACTGCGTACCCTGCCACCGTACCGGCGAAGCAGCTCCTTTCCCGCTGATTACCTTTGACGATGTCACCAAACGTTCCAAGTTTATCAGGCAGGTAGTAAGCTCGCGCTACATGCCTCCCTGGAAAGCCGACAATCATTTTAATTCTTTTGCAAATGACCGCTCCCTGAGCGATAAGGATATCAAGACCATTGTTTCGTGGATTGACGGCGGGGCACCCAAAGGTAAACCAAACCTGAAAGCTGAACAGGATCTGCAGGCACGTGTCAGCGCGGGTACTGCCTACAAACGGAAGCCCGACCTGACGCTGAAAGTCAAAAGCGGCTTTCAGGTAAAGGGAGATGCCCAGGAACGTTTCGTGATGTTCAAAATTCCTTTTGAGATGGCGGCCGACGCCAACGTGGAGGCTGTCGAGTTTACCTCCAACAACAAGAAACTGATTCACCACGCCAACTTTGCTATTCATCCTGTTGCCGATCCGGCTATCGACCTGCATAATTCCGTGGATGTGGTCGACCTGAGCGGTCCGGATGCTGATAAGTACTACGAGTGGGTGAAGTACAAGAAAGAAATGACCTACTACGGCGGCTGGATCCCGGGTACTACCGTGGAAACCTATCCCGAAAATATGGGCTGGATCATGCCTAAAAGGGGAGTAGTACTGGTAACTGTCCACTTCGGACCGTCGTCCGTGGATGCAGAAAGTATTGACGGGATTAATCTGTTTTTCAAAACGACCCCGATCAAGCGGAAAGTAAAGGTGATCAGTCTGGGATCGGGCGGGATAGGTGAAAAAGACATTACGCCTCCCATGATGATTTTTGCAGATGAGATCTCAAAGTTCCGGCTGCGCATCGCCAACAACCAGCCCGACATCTCGCTGCTGTACGCCTGGCCGCATATGCATTACCTGGGTAAAGAGTTCAAGGCCTATGCCACCACTGCGGCAGGCGACACGATCAGGCTTGTGCATGTACCTGCCTGGGATTTCCGCTGGCAGGAAATTTACAAATACAAACAACCGCTGCTGCTGCCCAAGGGGGCGGTAGTGCATGTGGAGGGTACCTACGACAATACCAAAGACAATCCGGCCAATCCGCACAACCCGCCACAACTCGTCATGTCTACCGGGAACATGCGCAGCGACCAGGAAATGATGACGCTGATCCTGATGTATGTGGAGCATGAGGCAGGGGACGAAAACCTGTTTTTCAAGTGGAACTGAGCTTTTTTTGAACGCGTGCCCCAAATTGTGCTGAATGGTAAGACTTTACACGCTGCTTTTGTTGCTGCTGGTTTGTATCCCGGGAGTTTCTCAAACCACCTTCGTGCTGCTTCCTGCCAGGGATACAAAGGTTGATTTCGTCAATAAAATCCAGGAAAATGACTCCCTGCACATTTTCCGCTATGAGTACCTGTACAATGGAAATGGTACAGGCATAGGCGATTTTGATAACAATGGCACGCCCGACATCTTCATCTCCGGAAATACCGTAGCCAATAAGCTGTATCTCAACCGGTCAGCCAATGGGAAAATTACCTTTGAAGATGTAAGCAAAAAGTCGAGGACGGAAGGAAATGGTACCTGGGCCACGGGCGTGACCATTGCCGATGTGAACGGTGACGGACTGGACGACATCTACGTTTGCCACTCGGGATTTTACCGGAAGCTTTCGGACAAAAACAATGAGCTTTTTATCAATCAGGGTGTAAAAAACGGTGTTCCGGTTTTTAAAGAAATGGCGGTGGAAGCTGGCCTGAATGCGATCGGATCACAATCCACGCAGGCTGCTTTTTTTGATTATGACAAAGACGGTGACCTGGATATGTTCCTGCTCAACCATTCCAACCATACCGTCAATCCTTTCCTGAATACCCGCGAGATCCGCGCGACGCCCAACCCATACTTTGGTAACAGACTGTTTGAAAATATTTCGGAAAAAGGAAAGCTGAAATTTGTGGATGTGACCCGGAAAGCGGGTATTATCAACAATGCACTGAACTTTGGTCTGAGTGTGGTGGTGTCCGATATTAACCAGGATGGCTGGCCCGACCTTTACACGACCAGCGACTATACGGAGGTGGATTGCTACTATGTCAACAACCGGGACGGGACTTTCACCGAGTCATTGAAAAAATCATTTACCCACGTTTCCAAGTTTTCCATGGGTGCCGACGTGGGCGATTTCAACAATGACGGAAAGCCGGATGTACTCACGCTCGACATGCTGCCCGAGGACAACCATCGCCAGAAGCTGCTGAAAGGTCCGGATGTGTACGACCAGTACCATCTGCTGCTCGACAGCGGCTATTACCACCAGAACATGCGTAATATGCTGCACCTGAACCGGGGCCTGGACGATCAAGGCAATGCAAGGTTCAGTGAAATAGGGCAGCTGGCAGGTATTTCGAATACGGACTGGAGCTGGGCCGGGCTGCTGGCCGACCTCGACAACGATGGCTGGAAGGATATGCTTATTACAAATGGTTACCTGCGGGATTTTACCAATATGGATTTCCTTAAATATACCGTTGCCGATGAGCAGATGAAGGAAGTTGCAAAAGGAAACCTGGATTTCAAGACGTATGGGCTGGTGCAGAAAATGCCCTCGAACAAGCTCAGAAACTATCTTTTCCGAAATACTTCCGGGGCGGGTACCTATGCATTCGAAGATGTTTCAAAATCCTGGGGCTTTACGCAGGAAAATGTTTCCAATGCAGCTGCCTATGCCGATTTCGACGGGGACGGCGACCTGGATCTGATTATTTCCAATATCAATGAGCCTGTTTCTGTTTATCAGAACAATACGACGCAGAAAGGACTGACGATCAAACTAGCCGGCTCGGGCACTAATACCCGTGCATTGGGCAGCAAGGTTTGGGTGTATGCCAATGGTACCACCCAATTTGCGGAAGCTTATCCGGTGCGGGGCTATCAGTCTACCGTGACCTCAGACCTGCATTTCGGTCTGGGAAAAATGACGCAGGCCGACTCGGTTAAAGTTCAGTGGCCGTCGGGAAAGGTTAGCTTTCTGTCCAAAACGGACGGGCAGCTGGTAATCCTGAAAGAGGCGGAGGCTGGTACGGAGCAAATCAGTGCTGAAAAACCAGCCTCAAAAACGCTGCTGCAGAAAACGTCCGCCGCACAGGCCGGGATTGATTTTGTACACCATGAAAACGACTTTGTGGATTTTAAAGTGGAAGTACTGCTGCCTTACCAGCTTTCCAGGATGGGCCCGGCGCTGGCTGCCGCAGATGTTGACGGGGACGGACTTGAGGATGTTTTTATGGGCGGCGCTTCCAATCAGTTTGGTGTGCTGTACCTGCAAAAAAGCGATGGTACTTTCGGGGGTGCACCCGTGCAGCCATGGCGCCAGAATGCAGCTTGTGAGGAGGTAAGTGCATTATTTTTTGATGCGGACAAAGACGGCGACCAGGACCTGTACGTAGTGACGGGCGGGAATGAATTTGAGGAAAATGCACCGGAGTACCGCGATCACCTGTACATCAACGACGGTAAAGGTACTTTTCACGAAGAGGTACTGGCGCTGCCATCCATGCGTAATCCCAAACAATGCATTGCAGCTGGCGATATCGACGGTGATGGCGATATGGACCTTTTCATTGGTGGCCGTGCCGTACCCGGCGCGTTTCCGGTACCTGCGAGGAGCTACATCCTGAAAAATGACACCCAGGGTACAAATGTCAGGTTTACAGATGTTACCGCTGCATGGAATGCTGAGCTGCTAAGTCCGGGAATGGTTACTGCGGCGGTTTTCGCCGATTTTGACAAAGACCAGAAACCCGACCTCCTGCTGGCCGGAGACTGGATGCCTGTGCGTGCTTTTAGAAATAATGGAAACATATTCCAGGCCATGGAAGTACCTGAGCTGAAAAACTCCGACGGCATGTGGGCAGCGATATATCCCATTGATCTTGATCGTGACGGGGATATGGACTTTGTGCTGGGAAATGGCGGTTTGAACAATCAGTATAAAGCCAGTGCTGATCAGCCTGTGATGATCTGCTATGATGATTTTGATAAAAACGGTACGATAGACCCGGTATGCACTTACTTCATCGGTGACAAAAGTTATCCTATGTTTTCCCGGGATGAAATGCTTGACCAGATGGCGGCTTTAAAGCGTAAGTACACCAGCTATGCATTGTATGCCGATGCTGCCATTGAGGATGTATTCGGCAGGGAAGCTGTGGAAAAAGCCAAAAAGGTGTACTGCAAAGAACTGAGCAGTATCGTACTGGAAAATAAGGGCAATTTCCGTTTTGAAAAACATTCCTTGCCCGCAGAGGTGCAGATGTCGAGAGTAAGCGGCATTGTGGCAGCTGATACAGATGGCGACAGCCGGCCTGAGTTGCTGCTTTCCGGTAACTTTTTGCCTTATCGCGTGCAGCTTGGACCCTGTGACGCATCGGTAGGTACCGTATTGCGGCAGGTAAAGCCATTTGAGTTTGAGCCCGTGGCACCCGGTGTATCGGGTTTTTGGGCGGCGGGTGATGTGAGAAGCAGCATTCTGCTAAATGGGTTACGTATATTGGTTGGCGTTAATGATGGGGAGCCTTTGATTTTTGATCTGAAAAAATGAGAATGAGATTAAGAAAAGTACTCTTACAGTGCTTTGCGGGTGTGTGCATCGGAATTTCAGCATTGATCAGCCCTGCTTATTCCCAGCAGGTACCTACCGCACTGCTGCACCGTGCCGAGAAAAACCTGACCCGGACCATTGTTCATGATATTTTTTCACCACCCGTGGCAAGCCGCATTTACCTGTACGCCAATACTGCCGCCTACGAGGCGCTCATTCATGGAGACAGGGCCTATAACAGCGTATACGGTCAGGTCAAAGGCTTTCCCAATATTCCGGCAATTCCGGCAGAAGGGAAGGTAAATCACGAGCTGGCAGCAACTTATGCTTTTTTCCAAACAGGCAGCCGGCTGGTTTTTTCGGAACATTTACTCCTGGACAGTGTGCGGGTTATTCTGGCTGCATTTGGTGAAAAAGATTCTACCGTTTATAAAAACTCCCTGAAATTTGGTCAGGCAGTCAGCGACAGTATCATGGTATGGTCTGCCACCGATAATTACGCTGCCACCCGCCGCAAGCGCCGCTACACGTACAGCAGGGAAAAGGGAAAGTGGACACCCACACCGCCGGGTTACATTGACGCTGTAGAGCCTTATTGGAGTCAGATCCGCCCCTGTGCGCTGGATTCGGCCGCACAGTTTAAGCCAGTGACACCTCCTGCATTCAGTACCGACACAAGCAGTGCATTCATGAAAGATGTGCGCGAAGTATATACCAAAACACAGAAACTCTCACAGGAAGAAGTACTTATCGCTAGTTTCTGGGATTGTAATCCTTTTTACCTCAACACCCAGGGACACCTGAACTTCGCAACCAAAAAGCTTTCTCCGGGCGGGCACTGGATTTCCATTGCGGGGCAGGCTACGGAAAGTGCCCGGAAGAGCTGGAAGGAAACCGCTGTGGCGTACCTGTGTACATCCATTGCGCTGTTCGACGGCTTTATTAGTTGCTGGGACGAGAAGTACCGCAGCCAGATGATCCGCCCCGAGACGGTAATCAATGCATACATGGATGAAAAATGGCGCCCAATGCTGCAAACACCGCCTTTTCCCGAATATACGAGTGGTCACAGCGTGATTTCTGCTGCCGCTGCAACGGTACTTACTGCCTGTCTGGGGGATGCATTTGCATTAAATGACGATACAGAAACTCCCTATGGTTTGCCGGTGCGGCATTTCAGATCATTCAGGCATGCCAGCGACGAGGCAGCCATCAGCCGGCTCTATGGCGGCATTCATTATCGGTCGGCAATCGTCAACGGACAGCGTCAGGGAGAACTAATCGGACAGCATGTCCTCCAAAAAATTCTGTTAAAACGGTAAAACAGCAAACAGTCTACCAGTTTTGTCGATTATTTATTAAGTTTTTTTAATAAGTGTTATCTTTTTGTTAATAAATATATCTATTTTTGAAACCTTTAATCCACCTTTTATCAATTATACAGTTTACCATGAGACCAAAGTTTACTGCTTTTGCATGTCTGGTAACATTGCTTCTGCTTCTGACAGGAAGTAACTGGAGTATGGCCCAGGACAGAAAATCCGTTACTGGAACGGTGTTCGACAAGGATCAGAACCCCTTGCCGGGCGTGTCATACCTTGTGAAAGGAACCAGCACAGGAGGATCAACAGACGCAAATGGAAAATTTACCGTAAGCGTACCGAACAGTTCGGCCGTGCTTGTATTTTCTTCCATCGGATTTACTACCAAAGAAGTTCCGGTAGGGAATGCGAGCCAGCTGACCGTTAACCTGGAAGAAGATAACAAAACCCTGAATGAAGTGGTGATTACCGGTTTCGGTATGACAACCGAAGCCCGGAAACTGGCTTATTCAGTTCAGTCGGTACAAGGAAACGACATTACCCGTACTGCGAACGCCAACATGGTAAATGCGCTGCAGGGTAAGGTTGCGGGTGTGATGATCAACCAGGGAACAGGTGGTCCTATGTCATCTTCACGTATCCGTATCCGTGGTAATGCCTCTTTGAGCCCCAACACACAGCCTCTTTTTGTAGTGGACGGTGTGCTGATCCGCCCGGGAACTACGGGTGCTGACTCGTGGGGTGCAGGACAGGATTTTGGTAACATCATGAAAAACATCAACCCGGATAACATCGAGTCGATGACCGTGTTGAAAGGTTCGGCTGCAAGTTCCCTTTACGGATCTGAGGCTTTGAACGGTGTAGTGGTTGTACAAACTAAAAAAGGACGTCAGGATAAAGGTTTGGGTGTAACCTACAACCATACTTCTACTTTTGAGACTGCTTACAAATTCCTGGACCTTCAGAACCAGTTTGGTGCAGGTCTGAGCCCTGAATTTATCAAGGGAACAGACGGCGTAGACGAAGTTGACCGTGCAAACTTCCCATGGTCATACGGCCCTGAATTTAAAGGACAGACCGTACGCGACCTGGATGGCAGAATGGTAGAATGGAAAGCAAACGATCCATTGAAATTTTTCCAGACCGGTAAATACATCAACCATAACATAGTAGTAGAAGGCGGAAGCGATCGCAGCTCTTTCCGTGCATCTTTCTCTACTTTGAAAAACACTTCCATCATGCCTGCGGGTACTGAGTTGAAGAGAAATAACTTCAATATCAGGGGAACGCAGAAAATTGGGAAGATCCTTAACCTGGACATCAGCGCGGATTATACCGACAACGATATGGTGAATCCGATCCGTCAGGGTGGTAACTATAACCCGGTTTTCCGTTTTGTATACAACCGTCCGCGTTCTATGGACATCGATTACTGGTCCAAAAACTACCTGGATCCTGTTTCAGGTGGTCGTCGCCAGGGAACTGCTGATCCTTATAACATCACGGAATTTATGTTCCAGACTTTCCAGTTTAACCAGTCACGCAATGAGAAGGTTTTCCGTGGAAACATTGACCTTACTGCAAACCTGACTGACTGGTTGACTTTGCTGGTACGTGGTAACGTTCAGACTGAACTTTATACAGGTAATAACAAAGATCGCGGAGCAGGTGTAGGTTTTACAGGCGGTGAATATGGTGAGTATTCAGAAAACAAATCGCAAAGCCGTTTCCAGGGTTTGCTGAGCGCAAACAAACAGCTTAATGCTGATTTCAACCTGAGCTTCACATTGGGTGGAGAAACCAACAGGCTGATCGGTGGACGTTATTACAGGGCTAATACAACCGGCGGTCTTCGCGTTCCGGATGTGTTCTCACTTGCCAACACAACCAACCCATTGAACCTTCAGTACCCATTGACCCCGTCAAAACGTATTGATGCACTTTACGCCTATGGTGACCTGACTTACAAGGATGCGTTAACACTTTCTGCAAGCTTCCGTAATGACTGGTCTTCCACATTGACGTATGCTGACGGAAGCGGAGACTATACTTACTCCTATCCTTCAGTAGGTCTTTCATGGATTGCAACAGAATCATTGAAAAACCTGCCTACCTGGTTGTCATTCGGTAAGCTTCGTGCCAGCTTGGGTTACACAGGTGGTGATACGGATGCATGGGCTACAAACCAGACAGGTATCTACCAGCCAAGCGGAACCTATACCCAGGCTGACGGATCATTGGTAAATCTTTCCGGTTTCCGTGACAATACTTTGCCGAATTACGGGTTAAAGAACCGTTTGGCACGTGAGGTTGAATTTGGTGCAGACATCCGTTTCTTCAATAACCGTCTGGGCATTGATGCAACTGTCTACAACAAGATCACGAAAAACGAAATCCTCAGCCTTGCTACTACTTCTGAATCAGGTGTAAGCAGCCGGGTAGTAAATGCAGGAAGGATCCAAAACAAAGGGGTGGAGATCTTGCTGACTGCAACGCCTGTAAAAAACAGTAAATTCGAGTGGAATACAAGTGTGAACTTCTCACGTAACCGCAATAAAGTGCTTGAACTTGTTGAAGGTACGGATACTTATACCCTTGGACTTGGCTTCGGAGCTGATGTATCGTCAGTGGCACGTGTTGGTAAGGATTACGGAACCATCATTACTTCTTATGCTTTTGCAACCTATCAGGGTGAAGCGGGCAATCCTTCCAACGGAAAACGCGTTATTGGTGCCAACAGCTCGGCAGAAGGTGGTATTGCTTACCTGAGAAGCGGTGCTTACCAGGGCCAGGGTTCCAAAGAACTTGGTACTGTAATGGAGAAATTCCTTGCGAGCAATGTGAACTCATTCCGCTATGGAAACTTCACTGCTACTGTTCAGGCTGATGCTAAAATCGGTGGTCTGATGTCATCGGCTACGCACCAGTACGGTTCGTCAACAGGTGCATTTGCATTTACACTTCCGGGACGTAACACTTCCCTGGGCGGCGTTTCTTACACCGATGCAGATGGCAACCCGAAAACAGACGGTATTATCCCGGACGGCGTGCTTGCTGACGGATATCAGGTAAATGTAAATGATCAGCTGGTTGATCTGGGCGGTATGCCATATGCTGAGGCGGTTGAAAAAGGCTACCTGAAACCAATCCCTGCATATGCTTACTATTACAACCTTACCCAGTGGGGATCAGGTATTCGTGAATTCTCAACATTTGAAAACTCATGGGTATCCCTGCGTGAGATCTCTATCGGATATAATGTTCCTGCCTCATTGCTGGGCAAAGCAAAAATCCAGTCACTGCGTGTAAGCCTTGTAGGACGTAACCTGGGTTACCTGTACAAAACGGCGAAAGACGGTGTGAACCCGGAAGGACTTTACAGCAACAGAGCAGGAGAATTCATGGAGTATGGTGGACTTCCGTTGTCGCGTAACGTAGGTGTATCAGTAAATATCGGATTGTAACCCGATCTATCGCGATTAATCCAAAACAGAAACTATTAACATGAAATTTTTAAAGCATAAATTAATATTGCTGGCGGCCGCAGGATTTCTTTCTTCCTGCGAAAAGGAGGCATTCGTGGACATCAACAAAAACCCCGATGCACTCACGGCAGTACCGCCTCAGAACCAGTTCCTGAATGCGACAATCAGCACCCACAGTGCCGACTTCGAGTTCTACTACGATATGTACCGCAGAATCATGCCATGGATGCAGTATAATACTGACCAGAATGGAAACCAGGGTGCATTTACGCAAAACTGGGACAACTTCTCGCAGCGGTATGGCCGGTTGTACAATGGTGTAGGCGACAGATTGTATGATCTCGAACAACTCGTGACGAAGCTTGAAGCGAATGATCAGCCACGGTATGTTCACATGATCCAGATGGCCCACATTCTGAAAGCCAACTATACTTTTTACGTTTCTGACATCTACGGCAGTATTCCTTACACCGAGGCTTTCCAGGGACGTTACGGCGGTACTTTGCAGCCTAAGTATGATACGCAGCAGGAAATTTTTACAAAGCTGGATGCTGAGCTGAAAACGGCTATCACTACGCTGAAAACTGCCCAGCCAATCGCGCAGTTTGACATCGGAGCTTACGATCAGTATTTCCGTGGCGATGCTCAGAAATGGGTTAAAGCTGCCAATGCATTGCGTTTGAAAATTGCAATCCGTATGCAGAAAGCTGACGCTGCTGCCGGAAATGCAATCATTACTGAAGTACTTGGTTCGCCTGCCACTGACCTGATGAGCAGCAATGCCGATTCATGGGTTTTTGTATCCAATGCAGCATTTACAGGAACAGGTGACGGTGGTAACTGGAACCCTGGAACACTGCGTGCAGCCAAACCGATGGTTGACTTTATGTGGAACACCAAGGATCCGCGTATCGATGCATTTTTTGCACCAAACCAGTATTCGCAGGCTAACATTGATATCCTGATCAAGGATAAAGTGCTGCCCGCAGGTACAAAGGAAGGAAGACGCTATGTAGGAAGCTTCCCGAGCCCGGATGATGCAAAGATTACTGCCAACATTCAGAAGTATTATACGCCGAAAATCATCCCTTCTACTAAAACTACGGTGGACACATTGTCGTACCTGCAGCCACGGTTGTTCAGTGCAGGACGTAATGATGCGAGTGGAAATGCAGGAACCGGATTTTCTTACCTGCCTGTGATCACTTACGCCGAAGTTTGCTTTTTGCGCGCTGAATTGGCCCTGAAAGGCATTGGTACAGGTACTGCAAAAGATTGGTACGAAGCCGGCATAAAAAGCTCGATCCAATGGTATGATGAAATTGGAAAAGGCAGCAAGCTGAATGACTACTCGCCTGTGACCGAAGACGAAGTAACAGCATACCTTAAGCAGCCAGGTGTTGCTTTCGAAACAGCAAAAGCCATGGATCAGATCGCCAGCCAAGCTTATCTGCACTTCATGAAGCAGCCTCAGGAAGGCTGGGACCTTTGGAAACGCACAGGATATCCTAATGCTAATTCGATAGTTCCTTTGGTTCCTGTGAAAAATCTGGGCGTAACACTCGTAATTCCACGTCGTGCGCCACTTCCGCTGATCACTGAAACTGATCCGAATGCTGCCAACAAGCAGTCGGCCTATGCCGCCATGCAGCAATTGCCAGGCTTCGGAACCAGCCCTCAGGATGCAACCGGCCGCGTATGGTGGGATAAGCCCTGATCTTAATTTTTCAGATTTAGTTAAAATGGAAAACGGCAGACCACTTGGTCTGCCGTTTTTTGTTGGTGAGCGGCCAAAGGATTGTTCAAACAAACCAGTTGCTCAAACATATGGAGAGGACACCTTTTGTGTTCTTAAAGAAGTGGGGATTTGCTGTTTATTGCAGGTAATTATTTAAATTTCTTCGCGAACGTGAATTACATGAAAACTCAAAGGCATAATGTAACCCGTCAAAATAGCAACCCTCTGGTGACAGGAGTTGCAACAGGTTTGTTTGCCGGAGCTCTGGCTGGTCCGGTAGCTGCGCTGATCGGCTCCTTAGTGGGAGCATTTGCCGGGTTCTTCTTTGATAATCCTCAGCGCCTTACGCGCTTACTTCGTTCCTCCAAAAAAGATCGGAACTAACCTCCGTTTTTCCGAATCTTCTTACACTGGTAAAATGAGCCCATTTCTCGTTGGCTACCTGCCGCCGCTTGTTCTGGCGTTAACAGGTGGTTTGTCTTATTGCATCTTCATATGTTCTAAGTATAGCCTCCGGAACATCAATGAAAAGGATCTTCTTCTGGTCATGTTTGAATTTGCAACCATTATCTCGGCTATTAAGATTATTGTACTCGCGCTGGATGAGCGTATACCTTTGGACAATAATTTTGACCGAACTTACCTGGTCGTAGGCGGCGTGCTTACCATTGTTGTTACCTTGAAAGACATTACTTCCAAATTTCACTAGCTACACCTATAAATTAATCAGGCAGCCAAATGCCTCCGTTTTGCTGACGAGTACCGGATCACCTGCCAGAGCGGCGTCGAGTGCATTGCGGAGGTAATGTTCCGTAGCTTTGGGCCGGCTTTTACCCAGCGCATAGTACCAGTTGTCGATCGCGCCCTGGTAAACCGGCAGCCCGGCCGCATTTAATACGACTACCTCAGGCATGACCGTAGCCTTGTACCTTTTGGATTGCTGCAGCCCCGGATCTTTCCGGCCTGAAATCCCGGCATTGTACTTTTTCAGAAAAGCGCTGATATCGGCGTCCTTGATCGTCTGCATTGGGAAAATGGCTTCAAATGCTATATCCTTCCCGGCATAATCTCCCGTGATTTTTTTGATTTCGGCCATATAGGCGTTGGTGACCGGACATTCGGGATCCAGGAAAAAAATGACCCTGAACTTTGCAGGCGCATGCGGCAGCGCATTTTCGCTCAGCAGCAGGCTCCCAAGCAGGAGCAGAAATTGTGCCCTGTTTATCATACTCAGCTATTCAATAATTTTTCCAAAGCCACTTCCACCTTCCCATAACCAAATGCTGCAACTTCCTGCTCCATGCGTGTCGTGATTTCTGCTGTCTGCAGGTTGCCGATACTGCCTTCATGCGTGTGGTGAAGGTCACGTGATGGCGAGTAGCTTCCGTCGCCAATCTCCGCACCCACCTGTTTATACGCATCCCTGAAAGGTACACCCTGGATCACGAGTTCATTCACCCGCTCCACACTGAAAAGCAGGTCATATTTCGGATCATTCAGCAAGCCGGTTTTTACCTGCATATGTTCCAGCATGAAAGTTGCGATGTCCAGGCAGTCGAGGATTTCGTCGAAAGCAGGCATCAGGATCTCTTTCAGCAGCTGCATATCGCGGTGGTATCCAGACGGCAGGTTGCTGAGCACCATGGTTACCTCCATAGGCAATGCTTTCATCCGGTTGGTTTTGGCACGCAGCAGCTCGGCCACATCCGGATTTTTCTTGTGCGGCATAATGCTGCTGCCGGTGGTGAGGTCGTCCGGCAGTACGATAAAGCCAAAGTTCTGACTGTTGTACAAACAAACGTCCATGGCCAGGCGCGAAACTGTCGCCGCGAGCGAAGCGATCGCCGACAATGCTGCTTGCTCCGTACGGCCGCGGCTCATCTGGGCGTATACCACATTGTGGTGCATACCTTCAAAACCGAGCAGATCGGTGGTGAGCTGCCGATTCAATGGAAAAGACGAGCCATACCCCGCACCCGATCCCAGCGGGTTGCGGTTGGCGAGCCGGTACGCAGCATTCAACTGAATGACATCGTCGATCAGCCCCTCTGCATAAGCCCCGAACCACAGTCCGAAAGACGACGGCATGGCAATCTGCAAATGCGTGTAGCCGGGCAGCAGATCATTTTTGTGCTCCTCTGAGCGACGGGTAAGTATGCTGAAAAGCTTTTCAGTCGCTTTCACCACATCAAACAACCTTGCGCGGGTATACAGCTTCATGTCTACCAGTACCTGATCATTGCGGGAGCGGCCACTATGGATCTTTTTGCCGGTATCCCCCAGCTTGCGGGTCAGCATCAGTTCTACCTGAGAATGCACGTCTTCCACCCCTTCCTCGATCGTAAAACTTCCACTCTGGATATCAGCATAGATGACCCTGAGTTGGGATTTCAATGCAGAAAGGTCTCCGGGAGTCAGCAGGCCGATGGTTTCGAGCATGGTAGCATGGGCCAGGTTGCCCAGCACGTCAAAGGCTGCGAGGTTCAGGTCCATTTCACGGTCGCGTCCGACAGTAAACCGTTCAATTTTTTCAGAAGTAACCGTATTTTCTTTTTGCCAGAGTTTCAAAGCAGATAAACGTAATTGGGGATAAATCGTATTAGCTGATCAAATTTACTGCCTTGATTGGCAAAATCCCATTTAAATAGTCAGAGGCTGCGTGGAGAGTCTAAAAAGCAATGGTGCATCAAATTCATCCATCTCAATGCAAACATTTTATATGCTGGAATAAGCATTTGTTTATAAGCAAAAAACGCCGGGCACTGCCAGATGTTTTTGCACATAATCCTAAGTTGTTCAAAGTGACTGATACTATATCAGTTTTACAATTCCGTGATCAGAAATCCGGTGAAGTAGCTCACTGCGGGGTAATCCGTCAAGTTCACGTAGTCACCAGAATCCTGGGATACAGATGCAAATATTCTATTCCGTTTAAACACGACATTCATACACTTGCCCAAGACCAATCAAAACCCCAGCTCTGATCATTAAACCTGCATACATCCAAAAAACACTCCGCTACCTCAGCTTGCAGGTGTTGCTGCATATGGATCAACAAGCGTCATGGCTGCACTGCTACTTTGCGCGTGGTCGTGTTGCCGTTTGTCAGACTGATTTTTACAAGATAAAAGCCCGGTTTCAGCGTGCTTGCGCTGATGTGCTGTACTGGCCTTTTTTCTGCCTGGTACACGGTTTGCCCCTGTGTGTTCAGCACGGTTACAGCTGCTACTTGCGACCAGTCGGCAGTTTGTAAATGGATAGTACCGGCAGCAGGATTTGGATAAATAGTAATGCCGGGATCGGAAGTGAATTTCAGGTGCTGCATGGCAGAGTAAGAAAACGAGCCGTCTTTATCCAACATTTTGAGACGGTAATAGTTGTCGCCGGTATCCGGAGTGCCGTGCAAGTACTGGTAGGAATGCAGCTGGGTGCTTTCGCCTTGTCCCAGTATGCTGGTGAGGTGCTTCCAGGCTTTCGCATCGGTACTATGTTGCACTTCAAAGCGGCCACTGCGGCTTTCAGTGGCAGTGTGCCAGGTGAGTAATGCGGATGTATTTTCCTTTAAAACAGAAAAAGCATAAAGGTGAACAGGCAGGGGAGCTTCCGGGGCAAGTTTGACAAGCCAGAAGTCGCGATCACCCCCTTTACCAGGTGCAGTTTTGTCCCCGCTCACACCCGACAGGGATTGTCCCGCAACGAGGTAGCCGCCATCCGGCGCATTGCATATTTTAATACCCAGGTCGCTCCCGGCACCACCCATAGGTTTGTCCCAGACTTTATTGCCCGAGGAGGTCAGCTTTACCACCCAGTAATCTTCTTCTGCTGCATCCCGCGACAGGTCGGCATTGGCAAGGCCGGTGGTGGAACCCGCGATCAGGTAGCCACCGTCGGGGGTGAGGGCGATAGACGAGGGCGTACTGGATCCTGGCAGCGATCCGCCCAGCGTTTTGTCCCACTGAATAGTCTGATCGGCATTCAGCTTTATGACCCAGAAATCAAACCGGCCTTTCTGACCTTCGCTCTTGTCGCCGCTGGCTAGCCCGTCAGAGCTTCCTGCGAGGATCAGTCCGCCGCCTGTGATTTCCTGCATAGCCAACAGTCCGTCCTGTCCGGCACTTCCGATTGTTTTGTCCCACGTCCTGCTTCCGTCTTCGCCTATCCTGATAAGCCACATATCCTGGTTGCCCCTGCCATTTTCCGATTTGTGCACGGTACTGCCCGAGTAGGTATTTCCGCCGAGCAGATAGCCTCCGCCGGCAGCTTTGGTGATGCAGGTAATGGTACTCAGCTCATCCGTAGTAAAGTACGTTTTGTCCCACTCGGTGCTGCCTTCAGAAGATAATTTTACAATCCAGAAACCAGGCTGCGGCTCGGTTTTGTCCCCCGAGCTGCCCGCAGGACCACGGCCGCCCAGCAGGTAGCCGCCGTCCTCTGTCTGGATCATGGCAGCCAGCTCATCGTTATCCTCGGTCCCGATCGTCCGGTCCCACTGCCTGGTACCCTCGGCATTGATCTTGACAATCCAGAAATCCGTCTCATAGGGCGGATGATTGGGCTCGGACTTATCGCCATTTGCGCCGGTATAGGAGTGCCCGCCCAGAATGTAGCCACCATCGGATGTTGGTCGTACCACCTGCAGAACATCATACTGATCGCCGCCATACCGCTTGTCCCATTGCCTCGTTCCGTCAGTAGCAACCTTTACGATCCAATAATCGCTCAATCCCAGGCTACCCTCACTTTTGTCCCCACCTGCTTCCGAGTCCGACGAGCCGCCGAGGATGTACCCGCCGTCGGAAGCGGGGCTGATAAATTGGAAATAATCTCCTCCGTTTCCGCCGATCGTCTTATCCCATTGAATAGCCGGTTGAGCAAAAAGACCGGCAGGCAAGGCAAAAAACAGCAGGAGCAAGCAGTGACCCGGGCTAAAAGTTTTCATATATTTAGCGTTAAGTGGTTGACTAGCTGCAAGTAACAGATTTTTGCCGGAGATTGCCAGTAGTAATATATTACGCCCGGGATGGTTAATCTTCGGCTTTTTCCCTGGCGTCGGCCATTCTTACAATCCGGGGCTGAAACCTGGCAAGTACTTCCACCAGATCGGCCTGTGCGGCCATTACTGCGTGAATATCTTTGTACACCATAGGAGCTTCATCCAGGCCGGCGCCGATCAGGGTTAATCTTTTTTCGAGCAGGTTCCGGTCTACATCGGCTTTGCTGATGGTTTTGAAAGCTGCACTCCGGCTCATGAGCCGGCCCGCACCATGCGAGGCTGAATGGATGGAAGCGGCATTGCCTTTCCCGCGCACCACAAAACCCGGTGTACTCATGGATCCCGGAATTACGCCCAGTACACCTTCACCGGCGTGTGTAGCACCTTTTCTGTGTACAAGCACATCTGTACCGTCGGCCAGCTTTTCTTTCCAGGCAAAATTGTGGTGATTTTCAATCCGGCTTACAGGCTGAATGTTCAATGCGCGAGCTATTTTATTATGTATCTCGTGATGGTTGGCGGATGCGTAATCACCAGCCAGGTTCATGGCCATCCAGTATTCTTCTCCTTCGTCGGTATTCATGTCCAGCCATGCCAGGTGTTTCGCTTCCTTGGGCAGCAGCGTTTTCTTCATTGCAATTGCTGAATACGTATTGGCAATGCTCCCCCCGAATCCTCTTGACCCCGAGTGGGACAGCAATGCGAGGTAATTTCCGGCTGGTATACCTTCCAATGCATTTTCAGAGACGGTCAGCTCACCCCATTCTACGAAGTGGTTTCCGGTACCGGACGTACCCAGTTGTGCATAAGCCTTATCTTTCAGGCTTTTCACAGTTTTGAATGCATGCCATTCCGGACGGTCAAACAGGCTGGTGTCGTAGTGTACTTTGGTTTTACTGCCGATCCCGAAATGCGTATGATCAAGGAGCAGGTTTTTCAGCTTTTCCTTTTCCCTGTCTACCAGCACGGCGGGCAGGTCAAATATGCTCAGGCACATACGGCAGGCAATATCCACGCCCACGGCATAGGGAATGATCATATCGGCCTGCATGGCCAGCACCCCGCCAATGGGCAGGCCATATCCCTGATGCGCATCGGGCATTAAGGCGCCTGCTACCAATATGGGCAGCGTAGTATATGAAGGCAGGGGAGCGGCATATTCTGGTCATCCTGCCGTAGCTGCCCCTGCAAAAAGTCACAAATAGCTTGGAAGTCTTCTTTGTAGAAAATACATTTGCGGATTAATTTATATTCTGTCTAAATAAGTTTAATGAAACTTCTTCTATCTTTCTCGTTAAGTCTTCTGTTATCATTTCAGTCCTTCGCCCAGACGGGCAAAGTGCGCGGAACTGTGTTGGACAACACGAAAACAGGCCTGCCGGGCGTCAGTGTGGTTGTCAAAAATACCAGCCTCGGAACCACAACCGATCACACAGGTGCATTCGAAATCTCAGGCATTACGGACGGTGTATATGTGCTGTCGGTCTCTTCCATAGGCTTTAAAACCAAGGAGATACCTCTGACTATTTCGCAGAATGAAGTGGATCTGGAAACCGTCATTTTGTATGCAGGCGACGAGATCCTGCGCGAGGTTGTTGTGGAAGGCGAGCGGGAAAACAAATTTTCGCGCAGCAAAACCGCCTACGTTTCCAAGCTGCCCCTGAAAGATTTTGAAAATACACAGGTTTACAGCACCATTACCAACTACCTGCTGAAATCCCAGATCGTTACCAACTTTGACGACGCCCTGAAAAATGCAACCGGTGTCGAAAACCTCTGGACTTCAACAGGACGCGGGGGCGATGGGGCCGGGTACTTTTCACTGCGTGGATTTTCTGTACAGCCCAAGCTGGTCAATGGCTTGCCGGGACTTACAAACGGAACGATTAATCCTGCCAACATCGAGCGCATTGAAGTACTGAAAGGACCCTCTGCTACCTTATTCGGGAATGCGGTGAGCTCTTACGGAGGGCTTATCAATGTGGTTACCAAAAAACCTTATGTAGGTACCGGCGGCGAGCTTTCTTTTACCACAGGTTCCTTTGGATTAAACCAGATCACGGGTGATTTCAACACGGCATTGAGCAAAGAAAAAAATCTGTATTTCAGGCTGAATACCTCATATGCCACCGAGCGCAGCTTTCAGGATGCGGGTTTCAGGAGATCCTTCTTTGTAGCCCCTTCGCTTTCTTACAAAGTGAACAACAACCTTTCCTTTTCATTTTACGGGGAGATCACGCAGGCGGAGCAAACCAATCCTATGTTTTTATTCCTGAACAGAAGTGCCCCGCAGCACTCGAGAAACATCAGGGACCTGGGTTACAACTACAAGCTTTCATTTACAAGCAATGACCTGACCCTGCAAAATCCGACGCAGAACTACCGCGTCGAAATGGATTATAAGCTGTCGGACACCTGGCAGTCACAAACCCTGGTGTCAAAAAGTGCAACTTCTACGAAAGGTTATTATACGTACCTGTTTGATTTCGGCGTGCTGGAAAACGATACTTTTTCACGCTTCCTGAACAAGCAAAATGAATATACCGGGACGTCGGATATTCAGCAGAATTTCATCGGTGATTTTGGGATCGGTACGCTAAGAAACAGGGTAGTACTGGGACTGGATTATTTCTCGGCCATTTCAACAAGTAACGGTACGGGCTATGCATTTTACGGAAATGTGACCCCTCAGGGCGGCGTAAGCGGTGATAATCCGCTTACCGAAAAAGTTGAAACAACCGAGTACCCGCTTTCCACTGCCGGTGTGGACGCCGTACTGGCATCGCAGCCGGTTTCCAATGCCAAATCAAAGTATGGCATTTATAGTGCGTATGCTTCCGACGTACTGAATCTGACCAGGACGTTGTCGGTGATGGTAGGTCTGCGTCTCGATCACTTTGACAATGCAGGAAGTGTGATCACTTCGGACGATAACTACAATCAGACCACATTGTCGCCCAAATTCGGAATTCTTTACCAGCCGGTTGCCGACAAGGTATCCGTTTTTGCAAACTACCAGAACGGTTTTACGAACGTAGCACCGGCACTTGTAGGCAATCCGGAAGATGGTCCGCAAACCATCAAGACATTCCGGCCCGAGCAGGCTAACCAGATCGAATTCGGGATTAAAACCAACATCATCAAAAACACGCTGAATGCGACCATCAGCTACTATGACATCCGGGTAAGCAACCAGGTAATTACCGACCCGGCCTCGCCTTTCAATAAAATCCAGGGTGGAGAAGTGTATAGTAAAGGATTGGAAGTAGAGCTGAATGCAAATCCTGTAAACGGGCTGAACATCAGGGCTGGTTATAGTAACAATGACAGCAAAATTACGAAATCGGACAACAATGATATCCTGAACACACGTCCGCTCGAAGCAGGCTCCAAGCATACCTACAATGCATGGGCCAATTATGAAGTATCCTCCGGCAAGCTGCGTGGATTTGGACTGGGCGTGGGCATGAACGGAGCGAGTGAAAGGTATGCGATCAACTATGCCTCAACCGGCAACTTTATGCTTCCGGCTTACACGGTCGCCAATGCATCCCTGTTTTTCCAGGCAGAACATTACCGCATCGGCTTAAAGCTGAACAATGCATTTAACAAAGAATATTTTAAAGGCTGGTCTACGATCGCGCCTCAGACGCCACGTGCCTTGCTGGCCAACTTTACCTACACTTTCTAGGTATATTTTAAAAGATCCTGCAAGAAAAAGCGACTGGGAGACATAGCTCTTCCGGTCGCTCTTTCTTTGCATGCTTGTTTTCCAAATATGGCAGCCGGCCTTTCAGCATCATCCGTTCAGGAAGTCGTAAATAGCGTGACTGACCTTCTCAGGCTCTTCATGGTGCAGCCAGTGCGTGGCCGTTTCAAAAACGATCAGCTTACCATTGCGGCATTTGCCGATGCTTTGTTCGGCCATAACAGCGGATAGCGCCGTATCTTTTGCGCCCCAGAGCAACAGTACCGGTACTATGATTTCGGCACCGGTATGTACAGGAAATCTGAAATAAGCCCTGTACCAGTTGATCATCCCGGACAATCCGTTTGGCTGCTTCCACGACTTTTTCAATGCAGATATATAATCCCGCGGGAAAGTGCCGGGCCGGGCAGTTTTAACCATCGCCAGTTCGAGCGCTTTGTAGTTGAACAGGCCGCAGAGTCGTTCGGGTATGATCCCGAGCTGGAAAAATACCGCATACCAGCTTTTCAGCATTTGCTTGGGGTTTTTGCGGAGATTATTTTTCATGACCTGCAAATGCGGCATGTTCAGGATGATGAGCTTTTTGATCAGGCCGGGATGGTTTTGAGCAAGTACCCACGCCACACCGCCACCCCAGTCATGCGCTACGATGACGACCGGGTCGGCGGTTACCGAGACGATTAATGCAACGATGTCATTTACCAGGATCTTTAATTGATAATCCTTGATGTGAAGCGGCTTTCTGCTGAGGTTGTATCCACGCTGGTCGGGAACGATGACGTGGTAGCCTTTTTCCGCAAAAAACTGCGCCTGCTTGATCCAGGCCTGGCTGAATTCAGGAAACCCATGCAGGAAAAAGATCTTTTCACCCGTGTCAGGTCCGAGGTGTCCCACGTGCAGCATAATTCCGTTGACATACTGGTATTCATACCTAAACTTTACTGGCACCATGGTTTGCATCGGCTGCGGTTTTTTGAGGGTAAACAGGCTAAGAACATCGTGCCAGCAGGCCGGCGCGATGTTTGAGCAGCCCACTTTTTACAGGATCGAAATGGCTTATTTTACAATCATCAATTTCAAGGTCTCCGCAGCCGATTCCGACTGGATTTTCAGTAAATACAGCCCGGTACGAAGCATTTGACCCGATATCTCGGTTTCGCGGGTCTGTACATCCATATTGCTGCTTTCCAGCGGAATTACTTCCTGGCCCGACTGGCTGATGGCCCTGTACGAGGTTTTTCCGTGGTGCTGATCCGATACCCTCACCCTGAACGTACCCGCAACAGGATTCGGCAAAATGATGGAGCCAGCCTCTGCCGGAAGGATGTTTAAGGCTGTATTCTCCGCGGCCGCGGCTTTGCGGTAAGTATCAGAAAATCCTTCCCGGGTCACCACGATCAGCTTCGGTGCATTTCCGGACGTATTTTCCCTGCTATCAAATGCCAGCCGGCGGTTTTTTGCCGTAGGATTTTTCAGTACAAAGGATACAAGCCTGTCCGTTTCTGTCTGTTGCCGCACATACCTGGTAACATCCACTTCATAAAAGTCCTGCGTACTGTTCACATTCACATAACCGTCTGCCGCGGCGATGCCCTGGGGCGCATTGTTCCAGGTAATGCCGGTTTCGGTCCATGCATCATTGTCGACACCATATACCGACAGGTTTACATTCGTTCCGGCTTCTGCATTGTTTCCGTAAATGCGCAGTCTGGCAGCGTAAATGTCTGATAAGTTCAATGTTGAAAACCGCAGGTATGTGTTGCGGTTGACGCCGTCGCCGGGCCCGCTTTTCACATCGAGCACAGGCAGGGTACCCATGTTCTGATTTGCAAAACTGCCGTCCCGTACCGTCGCATCGGCCAGTACCGGCAGTTCCAGCTCAGTAGAGAACTCGGCCAGCGGGATTATTTCCAGTGCAGCCAGCGTAGGCAGGTCGGCCGCTCCTGCTGAAAAACCGAGGTTTACAGTACCGTCGCTGATGATCGCCGGAAATACTTCACGCGTCATTTTCATCGGAGCGCCGGCATGCGCCACCACATTGTAGTCTGTGTAAATGCGGTATCCTTCGAGATCAATGTTGAACAATCGCTGGCGTAACTGGAGCGGCCGCCCGCCCGGCGCTCCGAACCAGATTTCCGCAAAATGAAGTACGATCATGTAGTCGCCGTTTTTGACGGGTACATTGTAGCTGAATGTAGCAGAGCTCCGCTCACTGCGGTAGAGGCCGTCATCATTTGTACCAATAATATCACCGGACGGAATGGAATGAACACGGTTTACACCGCCATAATACATATCGGCACTGAATGTCCGTCCGTCACTTGTGGTAAAAGCATTTCCACCTGCATTGATGCGCACCGTAGTACCTTTGCTGGTACTGAGTACCGTAAGACTGACAGAAAAATGCGCACTGACGTACCCCGCAGCCGAAGCGGTTACCTCAGCTGTATATACGCCGGGTACAAGCCCCCCTGCATTGATCCCGAATGAGAGGGTGCCCGTGGAAGCCTGCGGAAGTACAAGCCAGCTGCTGTTGGGTGATTTGGCAAGCGACAGGGCGGGTTCACCCTGCAAGGCTGCGAGCATCACCGCCTGTGGTGGCGCAGAGGCACCCTGGTTAACCGTAAAGTTCAGCTGGCTGGCCGAAAAGGAAAGCATAGGTTTACCAGCCCCGGAATCCAGCTTTACAATCCAGAAATCGTTCTCACCACGGGCATTTTCACTTTTCTCATTTCCGGCACCTGAAAACGACGTTCCGGCAACAACATAGCTGCCGTCGGCAACCCGGGTAATGGCAAAAGCCAGATCCTGGCGGGAGCCGCCCAATGTTTTGTCCCAGTGTTTTGAACCGTCGGCCCCCAGCCTGACCACCCAGAAATCTTCCTCACCCCGGTGATCTTCCGACTTATCGCGGCCCGCATCACTGAATGTGTAACCTGCCAGCAGATAGCCGCCATCGGGTGCCTGGATGATGGAGGTCAGCTGTTCGGAGTTGGATGTTCCCTGGTGGTTGACGCCACGGAAAAACTTCTCCCAGACCTGATCGCCGGCTGCATCCAGCTTTACAGCCTGGTAACCCAGGCTTTGGGGCTCGGTACGCACACCTACGATATATCCATTGTCGGCAGTGTGGTGTATTTCTGAAATGTAGCCATTCACACTGTGTGCCAGTTTCCTTTGCGATTGTACAATGCCAGTGGTACTCAGTTTGAGGATCTGCCAGCCGGAAGCAGTGCCCCGTGACAGTCCGATCAGCGTATATCCGCCTTGTTCATTGATATCCATGCCGCCCAGCTCGTCCCAATCCGTTGTTCCCAGCGTTTTATCCCACACTTTTGTTCCGTTTGCGGTAAGCCTGACAATCCAGTAGTCCTGCGAAATGCCTGTGCCGATCGCCGGATTTGTCTTGTCTGCACCGACGGGTGACCCCGATGTCCCGGCTGCAATGTACCCGCCATCAGCAGTTTGTATTACTGATTTAAGGATCTCGGATGAAGTACCGCCCAGCGTCCGGTCCCACTGCCTGGCGCCGCTGGCACTGAGTTTGACCAGCCAATAGTCGCCGCGTGTGCCGGTAGTACCGCTCCGGTCGTTTTCGGACTTGTCCCCGCCTGCATCCGACTCCGACCAGCCGCCGAGGATGTATCCGCCGTCTGTGGTTTGCTGCACGGTCACCAGGTTGTCTATCCCTGTGCCGCCAAAGGTTTTGTCCCACTCCTTGGTACCATTTGCACGCATCTTGGCAACCCAGTAGTCTGCATTGCCGCGGGCTGCCTGGGACTTGTCGGCGCCTGCTCCCGAGTAGGAGATGCCTGCCACAATAAAGCCGCCGTCACTGGTGGGGTTTACAGCTCTGGCTTCGTCAATGTAAGTACCGCCGAGTGTTTTGTCCCATACGATTGCAGGCTGGCCGGAAACCGGCAAGGAAAACAAAGAAATGCAGAGCGTGCAGGCAAAAAGCAGCACAGCGAAATTCGCAGGTCCCGAGGGTGATTGCGTGAGAAATGTTTTCATGGGCACCATGATTCTGATGATGTGAAAGTTGAAAATCCATCCGGCAAAATAGGAGTGTCATGAAGGTGTAGGAAACTGATTTTAAGTTAGTTATAATAAGTTTTAATTGATAGTGATACATACAAGAAATTTCGCGCAGGCACGACCGGATTGCTGCCTGCATACTTTGCGATATAAACTTTTCACAACATACTTTTAGCTTTGAGGGAATACGCTGGCTGTTTGCTTCCAGGCTTTCTGCATTTATAAAACCGGTAAAAAATGAAAATTAAAAGTTACGAGCTGTTCCAGGTGCCTCCGAGGTGGCTGTTCCTGAAAATTGAGACGGATGAAGGCATTATTGGCTGGGGTGAGCCCGTGATCGAGGGCAAAGCCGCAACCGTGAAAGCCGCCGTGATAGAATTAATGGAAACACTGATCGGTAAAGATCCGATGGACATTGAAGGGCATTGGAACACCATGTACCGGGGCGGGTTTTACCGCGGCGGGCCGATCCTGATGAGCGCCATAGCGGGCATTGACCAGGCATTATGGGATATCAAAGGCAAGTTTTACAATGCACCTGTTTACCAGCTTCTCGGAGGCAAATGCAGGGATAAGATCAAAGTATATTCCTGGATCGGCGGCGACCGGCCCGCGGATGTGGCCAATGCGGCAAAGCTGTCTTTTCAGAATGGTTTTAAAGCCATCAAAATGAATGGTACTGACGAAATGCAGTACGTGGATTCATACGAAAAAATAGACCTGGTGCTGGCGCGTGTAGGCTCGATCCGTGATGCGGTAGGTTATGGACTGGATATAGGGGTAGACTTTCACGGCAGGCTGCACAAACCGATGGCCAAGGTACTTGCCAGGGAATTGGAGCAATTCAGGCCGATGTTTATCGAGGAGCCCGTACTCCCCGAAAACAATGAGGCACTGCGCGAAATCGCCAACCTTACGAGCATTCCGATCGCAACTGGAGAAAGGATGTTCAGTCGCTGGCAATTTAAAAACCTGCTGACTGACGGCTATGCCGACATTATACAGCCGGACCTTTCACATGCCGGCGGGATTACAGAGTGCAAGAAAATCCTCTCGATGGCCGAGGCGTTTGATGTGGCTGCGGCGCCGCATTGTCCGCTCGGGCCTATTGCGCTGGCAGCCTGCCTGCAGGTGGATGCCACCTGCCACAATGCATTTATCCAGGAGCAAAGCCTGGGGATCCACTACAACCAGGGAAGCGACCTGATGGATTACCTGGAAGACCGGACGGTATTCGATTACGAGGGTGGATTTGTGAAAATACCCTCCGGTCCCGGACTCGGCATTCAGGTGGATGAGGCGCAGGTGCGGAAAATGGCGGAAACAGGGCATAACTGGAAAAACCCGCTGTGGTCGCACGAAGACGGCAGTGCCGCAGAGTGGTGATTTTGCCGGAATAAACCGTTGTCTTTCCGGCCCCGGTATTTTTTTGTTCAAAGGAGGCTTTTTCGCAATAGCAGAAAAGAGCTTCCTTTCTTTTTGTCTGTCAGTGATTTATGAAAAATCCGGTACTCGCAGGCAGTTTGTTTCTGTGTAAAAAGAAGAAACAAGACGATGGTGCTGGAACAGATTTATATCACACGTTTTGACAGTAAAAAAAGAAAACAGATCCGGGACAGGGTCCGTAATGAGTTTACAATGCTGATCAACCGACACACGGGCATTTCATGATGAATACGAAAACAATCCTACTTTTTACACTGCTGACGCCCGCATCCTTACAGGCCCAGCAGCTGATTACCATGTCCAACAAATGCTTCCGGGAAGTACAGGCCGGCAACAGGCAGAACAGCGATGGACAATATGAGGAGGCACTGGCCACTTTTACCAAAATACTTAAAGACTGCTCTGCGAAGGATGCCAAAGAAGAAGGAAATGTGGGCCTGGCAGTGGCTTCCAATGGTTTGAAACAGTACGAGTCTGCGGTGACAGCAGCCAACAATGCCATCAAGGTCAGCAAAAAGAAAAGTGTCATGGCCTACTATGCAAGGAGTTATGCTTACGATAACCTTGGCCGGAAAGAAGATGCCAGGGCTGACCTCGAAACCATTACCAGTCTTACAAAAAAGAACAAAAACGTAAAAGCACGGGCAGCCATGTACGCACGTCTTGCCCAGCTGGATTTTCAGCTTAACAAGTCGGCAGAAGCAGATTCAAACCTGACCAGAGCCATGGAGATCGATCCTGAAAATCCTGCTTTTTACATACAAAAAGGAGATATGCTTGTAAAAGCGGAACAGTACGACCAGGCATTCAATGCATACGATAAGGCTGTGAACCTGGGGAAAAACGATCTGGAAATATACCAGATCAGAACAGAGGCCCGTCTGAAAGAGATGCATCAGAAGTATGGGACTACGGACATCAAGGAGCTGTCGGGCAGGATGACTGCTCAGGAAAAGCGAAATCTTTGTGCAGAGTCACAGAAAGCCTCAGAACTTGGTCTGAAGAATTTGCAGCTTGACCTGCTGTCCAGCATGATTTGTGAATAATTAATTTGAAAATCAATCATTTCAGTTGTGAAAAAAAGCGTAATAGTAGTAGCATTTGCATTTCTGTTTGGCTGTAAAAGCCTGAACAACACACAAAAAGGAACAGGTATCGGCGTAGCGGGCGGCGCTGCGGCCGGAGCTGCAGTGGGTAAGCTCGCAGGGAACAATACGGCCATCGGGGCGCTGATCGGGGCAGCTGTGGGCGGATCGGCGGGGTACCTCATTGGCCGGCACATGGACAAGCAGGCGGAGGAGCTGAAGCAGGCCATTCCCGATGCGACGGTGGAACGGGTAGGAGAGGGCATTAACCTGACATTCAATTCGGGCTTGCTTTTTAAGCTGAATTCGGCGGAACTCAGCAATGATGCAAAACAGGAGCTCAACAAAGTTGCGGGCATTCTGGCAAAGTACGACGATACGCAGATCCTGCTCGAAGGACATACGGATGATACCGGCTCTGACGATTACAATATGAAGCTATCCAAGCGCCGCGCCAAGGCAGTATCGTCTTATCTCGAATCACAGAATCTGCCTTCATCCAGGCTGAATACGAAATGGTACGGCGAAGCCCAGCCGAAGTTTGCAAATGACAGCGAGGCCAACCGTGAAAAAAACCGCCGCGTAGAAGTGGCGATTTATGCAAATGAAAGCATGAAGAAAGACGCAGAAAAAGGAGATCTGAAATAAGGATTGATGCAAAACACAAACATCCCGGCAACATTTGCATGTGCCGGGGTGTTTGTGTTTTGTGTCGAGGGGTAATTTACCTTTCCAAGAGGATTTTGACATTTTCGGCCGAGGTGTCGGACTGGATTAAGCCTTAGACTTTGCTGTTGACGCGTTCATCCTGCACGATCAAGGCATTAATGACTATGCGTATGTTCTTCTCTGGTTTTGACCAAACACACAGTCTGGCGGATTTTGCATTGTAGTGATCCGCTGCGATCTCCGGCAGGGATGATATGTGGCAGACTGCAAAAGCAGGAAAAATCGGAGCATTTCAGGATTTTAAAATCCTGAAAATCGGTTTGGATGAAGACTTCTGGTCAGAAGATCGTATTCTGCAAAAATCTATTTACAAGCTTCAAATTATGAATGTATCCAATAACAAGATCCTGATTACGGGCGGGGCCAGCGGTATCGGGCTGGGACTGGCTGAGCGGTTTATCCAGGAAAATAATACGGTGATCATTTGCGGCAGGCGCGAGGATGCGCTCCGTGAAGCTGCCGCTAAGTTTCCGCAGCTGATCATCAAGCAATGCGATTTGTCTATCGAGGCTGAGCGGATTGCACTTTTTAACTGGGTGACCGAAAATCACAGCGACCTCAATGTGCTCGTCAACAATGCCGGCATACAAAACTGGGTGAATATCGCGCAGGACGATTTTTTTGAGAAGGCACAGCAGGAGGTTGGGATCAACATCCTCGCGCCGCTGCACCTTACCGAGCTGTTCCTGAAACTGAAATCCCTCACGACCATCATGAACGTCACTTCCGGGCTTGCGTTCGTTCCGTTTTCGAAGGTGGCGGTTTACAGCGCTACGAAGGCGTTTTTCCGCTCATTTACCTTATCACTGCGGCATCAGCTGAAAGAGTCGGGCATTGAGGTGGTGGAGATTATCCCTCCTGCATTGAACACCGAGCTGGGCGGAAAAGGCCTGCACAACACTGCGCCGCCGGTCAGCGACTTTATTGAGTCCATTTTTGAGCAGCTGAAAAATGGCAGCAACGAACTCACATTCGGGACCAGTGAAGGCAGGGCAAAAGCCAACAACGAAACGATTGCCGAATATTTTAGCAGGTTAAATCCCTGATGGCCGTGCAAACAGGTACATGTTGGTACCTGTCTGATCACAGTGCCATTTAGTTTTTTCTGATACAAACAGCCGAATGCAGAAAGCTCTGGACCAACTCCGGGGCTTTCTGCATTTAGTGGCAATGCAGCATGTGCCTGTCATTTTTCCAGGTGCCGATTTTTATTGGATAGACACTGCTTTCATCCACTTGTAAGATCAAATGTTATTGATAATTCTGTGCAATAAAATGCCGGAATGAGATTGTAACGGCGAAACACAGCGACTAAAAAGACCGGGTATTTTCCGGTATTCAATCCTAATTTAATGCTAAATAATTAAGGTAGAATCAAATTTTGCCAAGGATATATAATTACCGGTTAATAAGAAAAATATTTATAACTAATCAGCATTGTATAGGTTCATACGCGGGTTGCAAATACCATGGATTTGTAATTGCAATTAAAAACATATTTACAATTCTGAATTAAAAAATTGTCTTGTGAATTACCGGATTTTGCAGCTGTACTATCTTGCCTCAAACTGTCGTAAAATGCCACATTGTTTTAGCTATGTATTTTTATCCCGTACGAGATAGCTGTAACAGATTTGTATATTAGCTTTAAAGTAATACTGCAAATAGCCGTCTCAACTACTGCAATGCAGCTGATATGCAATTAATTCTATGTGATTTATAAAACTAGTATATCAATGTAGGGCCTTATGTGCCAGGAGGTTATTACAAAAAAATAAAATGACTATATGCGTGAAATGTAATTGTAGTTTTATAGTTTTGCCGCCTGTTAATATTTCTACGAATGGAAACAGGACCTGTGAAAGTTAATCATATAAATTTTTGGTAAACGGTTACTTGCCGAAATTTACCGGCTTGCAGCAACTTCATTTCAGGATTAAGAAGTAATAAAAAATACGAACTTTTTTCGAGCATACAGACCCACTCACCTCGTTAAAAATGCTGCATTAAAGCAGACATTCAAGCGTCCCGAATCAAAATACCCGGAATACAATGCTGGCATTTATGAACATAATTGCTAATCCATACTGTGGATAATCTATCCTATGCAGATCTTATATTTTCATTGGCACACAGCGGATTAATGAACGCATTTTAACTATTCATAAATCATCAGTTTTATCAAACATTTAAAATGAATTCAATCAATTTTATTCATGTTTTGCGGGCATTTGCTGCATTTCTGATTGTTAATTCTCACTCAGACAAGCTCTTTCCCGCAGGATTATCCGCACTGGGTACAGGAGGCAGCATCGGAAATGCGATCTTTTTCTTTACCTCGGGCTATACGCTTTCGCTGGGAATCAGAAAGAAAGGCTATGATTATCTTCCCTGGCTCAAAAAGCGGATTGTGCGTCTTTATCCCAGCTTTCTGGTGTTTACCCTGTTTTCACTGGTTGTCCTGAAAGAGGATTACCGCTGGTATGATTGGTTGTTTTTTAACGGATCGTGGTTTTTGCAGGCGATTGTAGTTTATTACATTGTCTTTTTTCCCCTGATCAAGTACCTCGATAAATACCTGGGTATCATTTTGATCGTCAACTATATTGCCTTCGCCTGTTTTTTCCTGTTTACTTACGATCATGCCAGCTGGACCATCGATTTCATGGATAATCCAACCAGGGCTCACTGGATTTACTACTTTATGATCATGCTGCTCGGGGCAATTGTGTCTAAAAATGACAGTATCTTCAGCCGGGTTGGAAAACTCCATTTACAAGAGCAGAAAGTAGGCTGGCTTGCATTGATGCCCGTTCTGCTGATCAGCGTAATTGTTTTTTACATTCCCAAATACCTGTTTACCAAGCTCCACTTCGACGGTTCGATTCAGTTTATATATCCGGTACTGCTCGTCATCATGACATATGCATTTTACCTGATGTCACTGCGGGTAAGCGCTTACCTGAATACCAGTGCTTCCACGTCTTTCAATCAGAAAATCATATTCGTTTCTTACCTGACACTGGACATATACATTGTACATTTCTCTATCGTCCACGCTATCGGGGATTCCAGTATTATGTTCCCTATGAATTATATATTCGCGATTGTGCTGATCGTATTATCCTCTTACATTCTCAAGAAATCGTCGGACAGGTCGCTGGATTTCTTTTCGAAAGACAAATCTGAAACCAGTAATTAAAATCCGGGAACAGGATTTGTGCTGCCTGTTCAAAAGGGTAATTGTATTACATGAAAAAGCAGCACCTGCCGCAGAAAATATGTGCCGTATGCGGCCGGCCATTTACCTGGCGGAAAAAGTGGGAGAAAGTTTGGGACGAAGTTAAATACTGCAGTGATCGCTGCCGCAAATCCAAACCGGCACAGCATCCGCTATAATAGCATGAGGCGGAATTAGCGTAAATGGTAACCATTAATAAACACGTATACAGAAAAAGGCTTTATTGCCTATATAGGCAGGATAAAGTCCATGCTAAGCCTGGCCCGCCTTACTATCTTTTGAATTTCCTGAAAGCCAGGGTTTAAGCATCTTTGTAATTTGCGGCATGACAACCCAGGTCAGCATGGCCACCATGCATCCGGCCACAATCAGCGTCCTGAATGTAGGGTGAAGTCCCTGGATGTAAGGTCCAAGCGTATAGCTCAGGAGTAAGCTGGTAGGATATACCCCGCAAAGCGTCGCAGCTGCCATTTTCCATCTCGGAGGAGCCCCGGGTGAGCGAAACCAGGCTTCCAGGCCGGTAAGTTCGCGATAGACCGGCTCCTCGGTCAGGGTGGATGCATAAGCCTCCCACTCCCTGAAAAGTTCGGAGTTGTAGAAAGCATCCCGCTCACGCTGGTCTGCAAACGTCCGTAATATCCCTATCTCACGGTTGTCACTTCCCGGCAGCGCTGTGATCATGGCGGCTCCATGTACACCGCCGTGCAAAAAAGAGTCGCCCAGAAAGTGCCGGAGCGCATCTTTAAACTCTTCTTCTTTCCCGGGAAGTACTTTACGCGTAATCGCTACATGAATAGCCATGGGATGTGTTATTCTAAAATGTTCGTGATTGTCAGGCAATGTTTAAAAATGCAAAAAATGTGTCTGAAGAGCGCTGCCCTATCAGGTTATTTAAAGAAAAGACAGAATTCCAATATTATTTCTTATTATCGTCTTATCGTACGACCATGTGGTTTTACGATTGACACAGGCCTGTATTTTACTATTTTCCAACCTATGAAAGCGATTATAATGACCATTCTGGCGGCACTGCAGCTGACGCATTTTGCAACCGCCCAGACTCAGAAAGAAGCTCCCGCCCCAACAGCCAAAACAGTGAATGGAACCGTTGAGGGTGTGCAGGAGCAGTCGGGTATCCGGGCATTTAAAGGTATTCCTTTCGCTGCGCCTCCGGTGGGTGCACTTCGCTGGCGCGAGCCGCAACCGGTCAAAAACTGGCAGGGTGTGCGCAAGACGATCAAGTTCGGGCCGAGGGCTATGCAAAATGCTGTTTTTGGTGATATGGGCTTCCGGTCGGATGGAATGAGTGAAGATTGCCTGTACCTGAATGTGTGGACACCCGCCAAGTCCGCAAAAGAAAAACTGCCCGTTCTGGTTTATTTCTACGGCGGCGGATTTGTGGCTGGTGACGGTTCCGAAGGTCGTTACGATGGAGAGAGCATGGCACAAAAAGGCATTGTGAGCCTGACCGTGAACTATCGTCTGGGCGTTTTCGGGTTTTATGCCTCAGAGGATCTGACCAAAGAATCGCCGCACAAAGCATCCGGAAATTATGGCTACCTGGATCAGGCAGCTGCATTGGCATGGGTGAAGAATAATATTGCGGCATTCGGAGGTGATCCCAACCGGGTTACCATTGCAGGAGAGTCGGCCGGATCGCTGTCGGTCAGCGCATTGATGGCTTCACCCCTTTCCAAAAATCTGTTCGCGGCAGCGATCGGTGAAAGTGGGTCGGTGCTGGGCACGCTGCCTCCGGTGCCGCTAAGCCAGGCGGAGCAGGCGGGCGCGAAATTCAATGAGCAGCTGGGCAAAAAAACGTTGACGGACATGCGCGCCATTCCTGCAGAAGAATTGTTGAAAGCGACTGCCGGCCCGGGAGTTCCCCGGTTTTCTTCGGCTGTGGACGGCTACTTTTTTCCTGAACCGCCTTTGAAAACATTCCGGGAGGGCAGGCAATCGCAGGTACCCTTACTGGCAGGATGGAATACGGAAGAGATGAATTACCGCATGGTTTTGGGTAAAGAAGCACCTACCGCAGCTAATTATACGACGGCAGTCCAAAAGTTGTACGGCGAGCAGGCAGAAAAGGTCTTGAAGGAATATTCGGCCTCGTCGGATGAGGAAGTGGAGCAGGTGGCGACGGACTTGGCTGGCGACCGTTTTATTGGTTTTGGTACGTGGAAATGGATTGATCTTCAAAGTAAAACCGGCGGGGGCAAACCAGTTTACCGCTACCTGTACGGTCGTCCGCGTCCGGCTATGAATGCCGAAGCAGGGAATGTGACTGCGAACCTGGCAGGCGGCGTTTCCAAAAACACGGATGCCGCTGCTCCAAAAGCCCCGCTGCCCAAAGGGGCTGTCCACTCGGCCGAAATTGAATACGCCATGGGCAATTTGTCGTATAATAAAGTTTATGCCTGGACGCCTGAGGACCAGAAGGTATCTGCGACCATGCAGGAGTATTTTGCGAATTTTATCAAAACCCACAATCCGAATGGAAAAGGCCTGCCCGAATGGAAGCCGGTAAAAGCGGAGGGAGATGCACCTTATATGTACATTGATGTGGATACGAGGCTGGAAACAGACAAGCACAAAGGCCGCTATTTGCTGATGGATGAAATGGCTACGAAGAATTAGGTATTTGTGTTATACAAAATGGAAAGGCTCCCGGATCTGATCCGGGAGCCTTTTTGGACCCACTTGTCAAACTGCGCACCCATTTTTCAGCGCTCAATGCCGAATTCTACCCCACCATTCTGGTCTTTCTTATAAACTGCAATGACATTATCCTCATACTTCTCATCAAAATGCGGCTCAGTGCTGGTTAGGTTGGCCGGCACTGGTTTGGCTGCATTGAAGAAGTAAACCGTGGTCGTGCCATATTTGGTGTAGGGCATCAGGTCGCCATACTTTTTCATTTCCTCCATGATCGGCTCTCCGACAGAAACAGCGTAAATGCGCGTGATCGGGCCGGTATTATTTTCATTGCGATAGGTCGCAACTTCCTTAAAATTCCCTTTCAGATCGCTTGTTTTGGGCAGTGTGGCAGAGTCGTAAACGATATAACCGCCAATGAGAAAGATGACGAGCAGGAAGATGAGTTTTTTGTTCATGCTCAAAAGTACAAGAAATGTGGGTGGGAGTGAGGGTTTTTAAGCGACGGCTTTGCACGTGTTATAATTCTACCCGCATTTGTTTGGGAAGATAAGAGAGGGAGGTCTTCGTGAAAGTGTGCGGTGTGAGTAGATTGTATTATATCAATTTCAAATACTGATCTTCCAAAGTAACATTGAAATGAATCTCAGCCTTCAAAGCCTTAAATACTTTCATAATTGTATCAATAGTTGCACTATTCGTGCTACTTTCTAACTTGGAAATTTGAGATTTTTGCACACCGACAAGCCGGCCTAACTGTTCTTGCGTTAAGTTGCGTTCTTGCCGTGCACTTTTTATCATTCGTCCCAAAATATCCATACGAAGTTCATATTCGTATTCATCCCGTTCAGTAGTTCCGACCTTTCCGATGTATTTGTCTTTCATCTCGGTCAGTGAGTATGATTTCATTTCTTTGGCTGCCATTTTATTTATTATTAAAGTACGTTGATCTGATCTTTATTGCTCGTTCAATTTCTTTTCTTGGGACTTTGTCTGTCTTTTTAATAAATCCGTGGGTAGCAATTACCAAAGTATTTTTCCCATCTGTTTTGTCCCAGAATGCAAGTAGCCTTATTTGCAATCCCCCGTAAGTAGTGCGAAGTTCCCAAATATCATTTTTCAATTTTTTTAGAAGCTTTGGGTCGTTGGTTTGTTCAGCGACATCAATGTTGTAAAACACTTTTTTCGCAGCTTTTACATCAAGGCTAGCGATGAATTGGTTGGCTTCTTCCAGAAACCGGGTTTGAAAATAGTGCATGTGTTGTCAATACCAGGACAGTAAAGTTTCCAAATATTGCAACAATTCATTAAAATGGCAATAGGGTACTGTACTTTTCAGCATCAACTAGCAATCCAACCTTCGTCCTTTTACATCAGTTGCTTTTTTTGTGGACAGGCCAAACGCCCCTTTTTCGTACTTTCGCCCGAACTGCTGCAAACCAATGAATTCAATGAATCCGATCTGGGCGATTGTCGCTATTATCTTGGGTGTTACTTTATACAAACAGTTTGATTTCCAGACTTTTCAGTTTGAAAATACACCTTTGGCGATCATTTATCTGATAACCTTTATGGCATCTGTTTTCTTTTTGATCAAAGGTTGGAAGCAGTCGGCGAAGTAACTTTGCATTATGAAAGTGTGTATTGCCGAAAAGCCCAGTGTGGCCAGGGATATTGCGGGAGTGATCGGTGCGAATCAGCGCCGGGACGGGTATTTTGAGGGAAACGGATATCAGGTGACCTGGACCTTCGGGCATTTTTGCACCTTGAAAGAGCCCCACGACTACACCGAGCGCTGGAAAGCATGGCGGCTGGAAGATCTGCCGATGATCCCGCCTAGCTTTGGTATCAAGCTGATCGATAATGCAGGTGCGTTAAAGCAATTTGGCGTGATTGAAAGTCTGGTGAGTCAATGCGAAGAGGTGATCAACTGCGGGGATGCAGGGCAGGAGGGCGAGCTGATCCAGCGGTGGGTGCTGCTGAAAGCCAAATGCAATGTGCCCGTGAAGCGGCTCTGGATCTCGTCGCTCACCGAGCAGGCGATCCGCGAGGGTTTTGAGAAGCTGAAAGACAGCGAGATTTACAACAATTTATACGCAGCCGGCAGCGCCCGCGCAATCGGCGACTGGCTGCTGGGCATGAATGCGACACGCCTGTTTACCAAAAAATTCGGGCAGGGAAAGGTAGTGCTGAGCATCGGGCGGGTGCAGACACCTACGCTCGCGCTGATCGTGCAGCGGCAGAAGGAGATCAATGCATTTGTTTCGGAGGAGTATTGGGAGTTGAAAACCATTTACCGGGAAACAGAATTCACGGCGACCATCGAGCGGCTTAAAAGTGAAGAAAAAGCGCAAAAAGGCCTCGCTTATCTGTTGCAGCACGATTTTGAAATCACTGCATTTGAAAAGAAAGAAGGCAGAGAAGGAAACCCGAAGTTGTTTGACCTGACTTCCCTGCAAGTGGAGGCCAATAAAAAGTACGGCTACTCCGCCGAGGAAACCTTAAAGCACACCCAAAATCTTTACGAAAAGAAATTCATTACCTATCCCCGCGTCGATACCACTTATCTCTCGGAAGATATCTATCCGAAAGTCGAGGGCATTTTAAGAGAACTTACCTTCTACGCTGAATTCACAGCTCCGCTTTTGTTAAAGCCGATTCCGAAATCAAAGAATGTTTTCGACGATAAAAAGGTAACCGATCACCACGCGATTATTCCGACCGGTGTCTTGCCCAATCATGTTAGTCAGGATGAAAAACGCATTTATGACCTCGTGGCCCGGCGGTTTATTGCTGTATTTTATCCCGAATGTAAAGTTTCGAATACAACGATTTTGGGGAAAGTCGGTCAGGTGGAATTTAAGGCGACGGGCAAGCAAATCCTTGAACCGGGCTGGCGGGCGCTTTATGCAAATGATAAAAAGGAAAACGACGCGAAAAAGGAAGAGGAAGAAAAGGTAATGCCCAATTTTGAGGTAGGCGAAAGAGGTCCGCACGAACCCCGCGTGCACCAGGGAAAAACCACACCCCCCAAAGCCTACACAGAAGCTACCCTGCTGCGCGCCATGGAGACAGCCGGCAAACAGGTGGAAGATGAAGAAATGCGCGAGCTTCTGAAAGACAATGGGATAGGCCGCCCGTCCACGCGGGCCAATATCATCGAAACACTGTTCAAAAGGCGTTACATTGAAAAGAAAAAGAAGAACATTGTAGCGACACAAACGGGCATTGACCTCATTGATACCATTGAAAACGAGCTGCTGAAAAGTGCAGAGCTCACGGGCAACTGGGAACGTAAGCTGCGGCTGATCGAAAAGGGTGATTATTCCATGGAAACCTTTAAGCAGGAGCTGATCCAGATGGTGGTGGACCTGACGCAGGAAGTGAAAAACAACCGCGGAAAAGCAATCAGCGTGACAGCAGACGCGCCTGCTGAAATTATGATTGAAGAAAAAGAGAAAAAACCCGCCAAACCCAGAGCGCCCAAGGAGGAGATCAATATCGAATCACTCACCTGCCCGAAATGTAAATCGCATTTGCTCAAAAAAGGAAAAACGGCTTACGGGTGTTCCAATTTCCAGGCCTGCGGATTTAAGATTCCATTTGAATTTTTAGGTAAAAAACTGACCGACAAGCATGTCTTTGATCTCCTGAGCAAAGGCCGTACTGCCAGGATTAAAGGATTGCAGATTCCCGGAAATCCCGAGCCAATCGACGCAAAGCTCGTCATGAACGGGGATTTTAATTTTGAAGTAGGCTGAATCAGCTTACCAGCCTGTAGAACCAGGCAGTTTAAAGAGGTAAATCATACCATCCGCCAGCGGGCCCAAAGCACGAACCCCGCCAAAGCGGCGAATACTGCATTGATGCCGGTTTGAGAAGCTTCTCCTCGTATCACATGAAAGCCCGCTGATGCCAGCATCAATGCAATAATGCCGACAGCTGCTGCAGAGATAAGCCATTTTCGTTTTTTGAAAAAAAGAGGCAGTATGATACCAATGCCTGCAAGGAGATCTGCAAATCCGGCGACTACCACCAGAGCTGGATAAGTGGCAGTCCAGGGCCACATTTCAGCCAGTACCTGGCGAGGTGTAAAAAGCTTTGTGAAGCCGGCCCATAAGAAGCCGGCGGACAGCAAAACCTGGACTGTCCAAAGTGCGGCAGGAAGCATACGGTAAGATTTTACGGTTGGTTGCATAGAAGTTGCATGTTTGAGACAAGGGTAAAACTACCTTATCTTTGCTGTCATTGAGATAGCACTTTCCATTTGGATAGCACTATCCGATGTGATAGTAATGCTGATAATCAACTATGCTGACCAACGGAGGTTGCCCTAAAACGATGTTATCCATTCAGGATGCGCTTGAAGCGCTCGAGGGACGGTGGAAGTTGTTGATCTTGTTCTGCTTGTCGGCCGGACCGCGACGGTTTCTGCAAATATCCAGGGAAGTGCCCGGCATTACTGATAAGGTGCTCTCCAAAGAGTTGAAATCGCTGGAAAGCAATAAGCTGATTACGCGCCAGGTATTTGATACTTTTCCGCCTACGGTGGAGTACACCATTACCGAACATGGCCTTTCACTCGAAAAAGTACTTGAAGAGCTGCATTACTGGGGACTGGCACATCGAAATGTTGTAATGCACGAGGACAGGCAGTCCTGATATTCCTGTGCTTGCCGTCACTACTCATCATGAAAGCCTGCTTGGTTTTCAAGAATATTATTGGCATTCAACGTCTTCAAACTTCCATTTCAGTACTCTGCCGAAAGCGCCTGTAGTAATGGTTTGTCCATCCGGCAAGGTAGTAATCACTCGTGCAAGCTTCCAGCTTTCCGCGGCTTTATGAAAAAGTATCTGAAGGCATTGTCCGGCCACCGGCATGCTGTTCATTTCCGAACATCGACAACTGCAATAATATCGCTTTGGGCGCTGTGAAGCTGCTTACGCATAGTGGCACTGGTTTATACAGATCTCATCAGCATTGCCATCTTTTCAATACTGATATGATCCGGAATTACTTTAAAATCGCGCTGCGGAATATGTGGAAAAGCAGGACTTTTTCACTTGTCAATCTGACCGGCTTGGCTACCGGCATGACGGCCTGCCTGCTTATTCTTCAGTATGTGAACTTTGAGCTTAGCTTCGACCGGTTTCATAAGGACGGATCGCGCATATACCGGATCGCGAACGATCGTTTTCAGCAAGGCAAACTTGTGCAGCATGGTACGATCACTTATCCGGCGGTAGGAGCCGCCATGGCCAGTGATTTCAATGAAGTGGAAGGAGTGACTACCCTGGGTAATGTCGGAACTTTCAATCTTCAGAAGGATCGCCGGATTTTTCAGGAGAAAGCTATTTATGCTGATGCGGAATTCTTCTCCATTTTCACATTTCCCCTGCTGGCCGGTGATCCGCGCACAGCACTCAGGGAGCCGCGTTCCATTGTAATTTCCGAAAGCAATGCAAAAAAAATCTTTGGAGCTTCTCCCGATGCATACGCAAGTCTGATCGGGAAAACATTGAAGGTGGATACCGACAATGAGCCTTACCGGGTCACCGCTGTAATGAAAGATTTTCCGGCGGCTTCGCACCTGGAATTTGGTGCGTTGATGTCCTATGAAACACTGGCAAAAACCTGGGGCGAGTGGGTCAGGAACAGCTGGGAGAATTCGGATATGTGGCACTATGTCAAGCTCCGTCCGGGTGTGGACGCCGCAGCACTGGAACGCAAACTGCCTGCATTCAGCCAGCGGCATTTTAAGGGTGACAAGGTTTCGGGAAGTGTTGAAGCATTCAGCCTGCAACCACTACTGCGTGCGCATCTATTTTCAAATTATGAGTACGAAATCGGCAAGGTCAATAACGGGAAGGCAGTCTGGACCATGCTTATCATTGCAGCTTTCATTCTTGTGATCGCCTGGATCAACTATATCAACCTTTCCACGGCCCGCTCGCTCGAACGGGCGCGCGAAGTAGGCGTGAGGAAAGTGGCAGGCGCTACTTCCGCGCAACTTACCTGGCAGTTTATGGCGGAATCCATTGCGCTCAACCTTTTTGCCGCAGTGCTGGCCATTGTACTGACAATGCTTTTCCAGCCAACGCTCAATCAGCTCATCGGTAAGCCTCTGTCGTTATCGCTACTGGCAGGGGAAGGATTTGGCGGATATTATCTGCCTGCGATCCTGCTGGCCGTATTTGCTGCGGGCATATTGCTCTCCGGCTTTTATCCTGCTTTTGCATTATCACGCTTCAAGGCGATTCAGGTGTTAAAAGGAACATTCAAGAGAACGTCGCAGGGTATCTGGGTAAGGCAGTCGCTGGTGGTTTTTCAATATACGGCGTCTATCATCCTGATTGTCGGAACGTTCATCGTTTTCAGGCAGCTCAAATTTATGCGAGAGGAAAAGCTGGGCTTTGTGATGGATCAGGTGCTGGTGGTGCGCGGCCCGGAACTCACAAGCTGGGATTCGACGGCTATTGACCGTATCAATGCATTCAAGACCGAGCTCGAACGCATTCCTGCAGTACAGCAGGCCAGTGCGTCCGGCAACATCTTCGGCAACCGCCTGGGCCGTATTTTCAACATCAAACGGTCGGGGTCCAATCAGGAAAAAGGAGTGACGTTCAGCATGATGGCAGTCGATCCTGATTTTTTTGAAACATATCAGATCAACAGGCTGGCAGGACGTAATTTCCTGCCCACGGACTCGAATGTGGATGGCGCCAAAGTGAAAAATGCAATCCTGAACCTGACGGCTGTCAGGTTGCTCGGATTCCGCAGTGCAGAGGAGGCTATCAATCAGAAATATGTTGTAAACGGAAGAGAATGGGAGATTGTCGGGGTTGTGAGCGACTTTCACCAGCAATCGCTCAAACACGCCATTGAGCCCATTGTTTTTGCGCCATTTTACTCCATGGGAGGTTTTTTCTCCATGAAAATGAGTGCGCCCGAGGCAGACGCGACGATCAGGCAGGTGAAAGCGCGCTACGATTCCTTTTTTCCGGGTAATAATTTCAATTATTTCTTCATGGACCAGAAGTTCAATGAGCAGTACCGGGACGACCGTGTTTTTAGCCAGGTTTCCACATTTTTCTCCATGCTGGCTGTCCTGATTGCCTCACTGGGCATTTTTGGTTTGTCGTCCTACACCATTGCCCAGCGTACCCGGGAAATTGGCGTTCGGAAAGTGCTGGGTGCTACGGTTGCAAGTATTGTAACCATGCTCTCACAGGATTTTATCAAACTGGTACTCATCGCCATTGTCATTGGCTCGCCCATCGCCTGGTATGCGACCCGGCTCTGGCTGGATGATTTTGCTTATAAAATTGCGATCGAATGGTGGATGTTTGCAGTGGCCGGCACGGTGGCCATCCTGCTGGCCTTCGCTACCGTCAGTTCACAGGCGATCAGGGCCGCGCTGACCAATCCGGCAAAGACGTTGAAATCGGAATAAGTTATAAATAAAAAAGATTTGCCTTTTATAGGTATTTGTTAGCCGCCAAATGCAGGATGAATTATCCGGAAGTGCATAATTATACATTGGCGTGTGCAGGTTCATCTATAAAAATCAGATTCTAAATGGGAAGTATTTTTAAAGTCCTTCTGATACTATTTATATTATCAGGATGTTCACATTCCCGTCACGAATTTGGAGGTAAGAATAGTGAAGAAGCAATTATTCTGGAACTGGAAAAAATCATTGCCGAAAACCTGCCCAATGACAGGAGTATTTCCGGGGCTATTGTTAAAGGAGATAAAGTTATCTGGTCAAAAGGGTTTGGAATTGCCGATGCAAAAACGCATGCATTGGCCGATACGGCTACCATTTACCGTGTTGGATCCATTTCCAAATCATTTACGGCATTTTTGATGATGCTTCTGGTCCAGGATCGCGTAATTCACCTGGATGATCCCGTCGAATTATATCTTCCTGAAATCAAAAAGCTGAAGGGATATCCGGATGCTAAAAAGATTACCTTTCAACAACTTGCTACGCATACGTCCGGACTGATGCGCGAACCTGAACTGCCCACGGCAGCATCCGGCCCAATCGGTAAATGGGAAAGTAAAATTTTGGAAGCGATACCTGTTACCTCCCTGGAATCCCAGCCTGGTGAGAAGTTCGGCTACTCAAATATCGGCTACGGAATACTTGGACTGGCACTTTCACGAGCTGCGAAAAAGCCATTTACGGAATTAATTCAGGAAAGGATTTTTGTGCCTTTACACATGAATTCCAGTTATTTTATTGTTCCAAAAGAAAAACTTTCCAATTTATCGACGGGTATTCAGGAGCTTGATAATGGATATCTGGATACAAAAACACCACTTGAAGAACATAATGGTCGCGGCTATAAAGTTCCTAATGGAGGCATCTATTCCACGCCCAATGACCTGGCTAAGTTTATGATATGTGTCATGAGCAATACAACCTGCCTTTTGTCCCAAAACAATTTGAAGTTGATGCAAAGCCGGATGATTGGCATTGGAGAAAGTAATCATTACGGGATCGGATTTTTTATTAATCAGGAAGATCAGCTGACAATCATTAATCATGGCGGAGCCGTATCCGGTTATACGGCAAACTTTGCTTTTGCGAAAGGAAAGAAATATGGGATTATTTTTGCGAGGAATTATGCGCAGGGAGAACCGGACATTTTCCAGCTGCCCGGCGAATTGCTGAAAGCACTGAATAAAGTGCATTAATTTCCGGAATTGTTCTGCCGGACAAACAGCCAATGTGCATTCATTGTAAATTTGAAATGCAACCTTTCTGCCCGGGATACCATGAGCACTCCTATTGTACGACAAACTGCCTGGATTTCGCTGTTGCCTCAACTGGGCTTTATGGGATTTTTGATGCTGCTGTACTATGCAGCTGGCACAGACCAATTTATCATTTTTGGTGCTGGTACTTATCTTGTAATTTCCAGGTCCCTCCGGTTTTTTCTTTTAAAACATCACAGGCAAGCTGTTGCACTTGTAAAAGCGGGTGATTTCAGGGCTGCGATTTCGGGTTTTCAATCCAGCTACAATTTCCTGAACAAATATCCCTGGATTGATCGGTACCGGTATCTGACGCTCCTGAGCTCGTCGAGACCTTCATACAAGGAAATGGCTTTGAACAATATTGCTTTTTCTTACAGTCAGATCGGGGAAGGAGAGAAAGCAATTTTATACTACAATCAGATGCTGGCAGAATACCCGGAAAGTGAGCTTGCAAAAGCTGCATTGAATTTTATCAGTTCCATCCGGGATCGTGACGCTCCGGGGGAGAATCCGGAGGGCATGTAGCCGGCTATAAAGCTCGGGAATGTGTTTCCACAGGGGTGGTTTGTGACGTTGTATCCTTTACCTGAATCCGATACTTATGACCAGATTATTGACATCCGTCTTGTTCCTGATTGCGCTGACCGCGTGCAAAAAAGATAGCATCGCGCCGGTAGAAGAGATTGCCGCAATCGTCGGAAAATGGCGCATTGTGAAACAGCAATACAACATAGCCGACTCGACGGTGACGGAAGCGGTACCCCGGGGAAGTTCCTGGGTCTATGTATTTCGGGCCGACGGTGTACTGGTAAATGAAAACGGGTATAAGCCGTGCTGTATTCCTGAGCAGTATTCTTTGAATGGAAAGGAATTTAAGCCTGAGCCTGCCAACCCGGCCATTTTCGACCCTTTTTGTGCAAATGTATATTGTGTATCCTGTCCGGAAATGAGCATTACGCATACCACGCCGGATACGCTGGTGATTGAGACATGCAGTAAGGATTTTAAAACATTTGTGCGGGAGCAGTAGGCGGCCGGCGAAAACAGGGTGCCTTTTACTTCGTATCTTGCAGCTTGTATTTTATCAAAATCCGACATTTCATTTTAATATGTTCCTTTTCAAAGCAGCTCCTGTTTGCCTCTTCTGTTTGCTGGTTTCCGTCACATTTGCACAGCAATCTCCCAAAAGTATCACTGCGAAAGAGGCTGTTGCCGAAACAGAAAAGGTGATTTCAGATTATAAAGAAAAGTACCGGTCAACCGCCAGTGCAGATAGGGAAAAAGGAAATATCGTGATCGGCACTGACAGCCTGCTGTTTACGACCAAAATCTTTGGTGAAAAGCCGGCCGATGGCCGCAGCATGTTTATTTCTATGCACGGCGGAGGCAACGGTCCTGCATCGATGAATGATCAGCAGTACAAAAATCAGCAAAGGCTTTATAAACCTGCCGAGGGCGTATATTTCGTACCCCGGGCACCGTCCAACACCTGGAATATGTGGCACCAGGAGCCCGTGGACGGCTTGCTCGAAAGGGCAATTCTGGATGCCGTGGTAATGGAAGGCGTCAATCCAAACAAAGTGTATGTGATGGGATATTCGGCCGGTGGGGACGGTGTGTACCAGCTTGCCCCGCGCATGGCCGATCATTGGGCCGCAGCAGCGATGATGGCCGGGCACCCCGGTGATGCCGCGATCCTGAACCTCCGCAATTTGCCGTTTTTCCTGGCTGTGGGCGAAAAAGATGCTGCCTATAACAGGAATACATTACTGACCGAATGGGCCAACAGGCTGGATTCGCTGCAATCGACTGACAAAAGCGGCTTCGTTCATGATGCGCACTTGATGGCCGGCATGCCGCATTGGATGAAACAGCAGGATACAATCAGCATCGCCTGGATGGCGAAATACAAGCGTAATCCTTACCCCCAGAGGATTAATTGGATTCAGGATGATGTGGTGCGCCAGCATTTTTACTGGCTCTCGGTTCCACGGGGTTCGGCTGTAAAAGGCCACACGGTTTTTGCATCCTATCACGGCCAGGAAATCGATATCCAGCGTAATGATAATGATACTCTATACATTCAGCTGAACGACAAGATGATGAACCTGGACAAGCCGGTGATCATCCGGCAAAATGGTAAAGTGCTTTTCAAAGGAAAGTTAGCCCGCAGGAAAGCGCTTATTCAACAGTCCTATGCAGATCGCCGGGATGCTGATTATGTCTTTAGTGCCGGGGTTGTGGTGGCAGGTAGGGTATTGGTGATGTGATATTTAGTAGGGGCTGAAAAAAGGTGACTGGAAGGCTAGTGCTTAATGGTATAAGTGGACCTGAGTAGCGTTTGATTTCTAATCTTCCAGGTTAGTAAAACACCTCAGGACTCATTCACCCGTTTCAGCTCCTTAACGTCCTCAATGTCCTTTGCTCTTCCCAAAGTTTCTTTATCTTCGATCAAATCGTCAAAGCTGATAAAAGAAATATCGACACCCTCGGATTGAACCACTTGCTTTTTTGCGAATGATACTCTGAATTTTAAAGGCGCTTTGATGTTTGGAAGCAGATCAAGCGTGTAATCCTCGAATTCAAACCTGAAAAACGAATTTCTGGGATCAGGAGCTTGCTCTTCCCGAAATCCGGTCACATCTATTCCAAGCTCCTCCAAGGCTTTCAGGAGGTTGAAGTAGTTTTCGTAGGTGGGATTGTACCAGAAATCCAGGTCAGGTTTGTCGACAACTTCGCCCTTCATTGTCGTTGATTTCCTAAAATGACCATGAAGTGCCATGGCAGTGCCGCCAACGATCATGTATTCGACTGAATGTTTGTTGAAGATCTCGCAGATGCAGCGAATGATGCTAGTATAATCCATCTAGGGCATCATTTCTTGCTGGAACCAGCCTTGACGTACTCCTGTCTTAGGGACTTCATTGAGCGCTCAAAACTATCATGACGTTCCATTGACTTTGCAGACGATGGGTCAGAGGGCTTTGAAGATGACTTCAATTCCTGAATGCTTTTGTATTTGGCTGACTGGTTCATAAGGATCTCTCAACACTGTAAAGTGAAAGTTACGAATGTATTACAATAAATCAATGGGAAGCATTCAGTGGGCTGATAGTAAGTATATTGAGGCTACGTTAAACATTTTAAAGTGATGATGTCCACGCAGCCAGCGTATACCATTCATTCTCAACTTACCAAAGCGGTAAGTATCAAAGATGGAATCATCAAAAACAAAAAAATCAATAAGCATCCTGTTACGCCAGTGCCGCTGGTTTTGGTCAATGCGGGATTATGATATAGTTGTTGATATTTGATTTTAATCGTGTGGTCCAGTTCGTTTCCCTGAGCACGAGCTGATGATATTCTGACAGCAGATATACCGACGACTCGAATGAATTATTAATTTTTGATTTGTTTGGAGGCATAGTGTAAATGCTCAGTTCGATGAAGAGGTTTTCTGTTGCGGACTAATATAGTAATCTTTATTCGCTAACCGGCTCTAACCATTGCCAAGCAGCCCCTTCGTCTTCCCATCCAACTTTTCCCCTATATTTGCCCTGCGAACTTTATTAAAATCTTATGGTGCTCATGTTAAAACTTGGGTTTGAAATACCGTCTTGGAGAGGCATACGGGTGCGAGTCCCGAGACCTGTCATTAGCACCAGCTTTGATGAAGTTCGCAGTGACCTCTCCATTTTCATTCACCTTAATCCATTTAGGATATGCGAACTTCAAATGGTTCACGATCCAGCGCTTTATGATTTGAAGGTACTTTGGGAAGGGTTTGAGAAATTGGGAGAAAAAGCTTAATCATTCGGGACTGCGGTGGCAGTCCTTTTTTGTTGTCCTCAACACCCGAACCATAGTAAATTGTACCCTATTTATGATCAGCAAGACCAGTGCAGCCATGTCGGTAAAAAGACAATTTCATATCACTTTCGGACATACCAAGGATCATTCGATCGACTATCTGACCGGCATATTGCTGGACTCGCGATTGACGACGGTTCAAAGCATTGAAAAACTAACTGTTTCGCAACTTGACTGGCAATATGCACCGGGATGGAACACGATCGGTGCGCTTCTGTCCCACATGGAAGCGATTGAGCATTTTTTCCGGATTGAGTTTGTGCTCGGTAGAAAGCTGACCACAGAGGAAAATGGCCATTGGACACCTGCGCTGGACATGGGCGAGCATCTTCCCAAGCTTATTACAGGCAAATCCGTTGACCAATACATGCACGAGCTGACAGCATCACGCCAGATGCTCGTTGACGCTGTCCGTCATTTAAGTTTTGAAGAATTTACAAGAAAAATTGAGGGTTACTACGATGAACAAACCGGTTGTAATCTGGCTTGGGCCTTGTATCACATGATGGAAGATGAAATTTATCACCGCGGGCAGATCAGCATGATTCGTAAGCTCTATGCCGCGCATCATGGCTCCGGGGAGGGTTAATGATGTTCACATGCCAGGCCCGGAAGGCTAAAAACTTACAATATTCGTCTCTTTCAACTGTATCCTCGTACCTTTGCGGCTTCAAAAAATGAGACGATGATTACAGTTGAGAATTTGGCCGTTGAATTTAGCGGTTCTGTGCTTTTTAGTGAAGTTTCCTTCGTGATTAACCCTACTGATAAAATTGCCCTGATGGGTAAAAACGGTGCGGGAAAATCCACCATGATGAAGATCATTGCGGGTGAACAAAAAGCCAATCGCGGCCATGTGCGTGCACCCAAGGATGCGGTAATCGCCTATTTGCCGCAGCATTTGCTCACCGAAGACAACTGTACCGTTTTTGAAGAAGCGGCCAAAGCATTCAGGCAGGTTTTTGAAATGCGTGCCGAAATGGAAAAGCTGAACCTCGCCCTCGAAACCCGCACGGACTACGACAGCGATGAATATATGGCCATCATTGAGCAGGTGACTGAACTCGGTGAAAAATATTACCAGCTCGAAGAAGTGAATTATGATGCGGAGGTGGAGAAAGCCCTGAAAGGCCTGGGATTCAGGCCGGAAGATTTTCAGCGGCAAACCAAGGAATTCAGCGGCGGCTGGCGCATGCGCATTGAGCTGGCCAAAATACTGTTGCAAAAACCCGACCTTATTTTGCTCGATGAGCCGACCAACCACATTGATATTGAGTCGGTGATCTGGCTGGAAGATTTCCTGGTGAATAAGGCCAATGCCGTGATGGTGATTTCCCACGACCGTGCCTTTATCGACAACATTACCAACCGCACCATTGAAGTGACGATGGGGCGGATCTTCGATTACAAAGCCAACTATTCGCATTACCTGGTACTACGCGAAGAGCGCCGCTCGCACCAGATCAAAGCATACCAGGAACAGCAGAAAATGATTGCCGATAACATGGCATTCATCGAGCGCTTTCGCGGAACCTACTCCAAGACCAACCAGGTTTCCTCCCGCGAACGCATGCTGGAAAAACTGGAAATCATTGAAATTGACGAAATCGACAATTCAGCCCTGAAACTCCGTTTTCCGCCTTCACCACGTTCGGGCGACTATCCGGTTACGGTAAAAGATGTTTCGAAATCCTATGGCGATCAGGTGGTGTTCAAAAATGCCAGCATGACGATTTCCCGCGGTGAAAAGGTATCATTTGTTGGCCGGAACGGAGAAGGTAAATCGACCATGATCAAAGCCATTATGGGCCAGATCGATGTGGACGGAACCTGCCAGCTGGGGCATAATGTAAAAGTCGGCTACTTCGCCCAGAACCAGGCATCCTTGCTGGATCCGAACCTGACTATCTTCCAGACCGTAGACGAGGTTGCAGAAGGTGATGTAAGAACCCAGATCAAGAATATCCTGGGTGCATTTATGTTTCAGGGTGATGATATTGACAAAAAAGTAAGCGTACTGTCAGGTGGAGAAAAAACGCGGCTTGCGATGGTGAAGCTGCTTCTGGAACCTGTGAACCTGCTCATTCTCGATGAGCCCACAAATCACCTGGACTTAAAGTCAAAAGACGTTTTAAAAGAAGCACTCAGAAACTTTGACGGAACATTGGTGCTGGTTTCCCACGACCGCGACTTTCTGCAAGGCTTATCGCAAAAGGTTTTTGAATTCAAAGACAAACGCGTAATCGAGCATTTCGAAACGATTGATGCATTTCTGGAAAGAAACCGGATGAAGAGCATTGCAGATTTGCAGCTGGCGAAGTAGTGACAGGCCTTTTAGCGCAACCTGTCAACCGCCTCTTCAATATCTTCTTTGATAAACTCCCAGTACTTACCCCTCAAACAGATGGGGTTGAAGTCATCATTGGCCTGTGTGAAATCGGTAAGGTTTTTCAGGATCCGTGTTTTGTCGTGAATATACTTGTAACGTTGTTGGTGAAGAGCCAGCATGGAATCAATGTTGTACTTTGGTAAGAGCTCATGTAAATCCCAGAAGTCCTTTTTTCTTCCGCCCCGCTGTATTACATCCATTTTCATGGCTATGATTTCTTCAACAGTCGCCATTCTGATGCCATCCAGAACCAAAGCGGGTTGGATGAACGGGTCGGTGTAATAAACATCGAGTTTGATAACATTGCTGCGGTCAGTACCTACCGTATAAGACCTGCCTATTCCGGGCAGGATATTTGCCGAATAGCTTACATAAGGGAATGTATGGTGTAAACAATGCTCTAATACTTCAAACGCTATACTTCCATAAGGAGCATCTGTAAAGAGATCAATATCCACAGAAATCCGGTGCCCCAGTTGCAGGCTGAGCGAGGTTCCACCCACCAGCCTGAAAGGATTAAAGGGCTTTGCTGCCATTAAGGTGGAAAGGCAGTTACCTAACAGATCATTTACAGTATTGTAATACAGCATAGCTATTTATGGCGTGTGGACTAATCTTAGGGCAATTTTGTTTAGCTATTTTGCAGTACCGACTGTACTTTCTCCTGCCCGTAAAACCGGGTAAGTTCTTGTTTTTCTTCATCATCTCCCCGTTCACAAACTCTCTTAATTACAGCATTGGCCTGTTTTTCCCAGTCAATTTGTGAAATGTTCGTATCCCAAAAGAGTGATTTTCTCAAAACGGCCAGATTCGGAGTCTTGCGCCCGAGCTTTTCTTTTTCCTTATGAATGTCATAGTAAGCTTGCAGCAACACCAATGTTCCTTCTTCCAGGTCAAGGCCTTTTTCAATCCTTAGTGCCAATGCGGTATTGAGGTTGCGCTTGCCTTTAAGTATAGCATTAAAACTCTGAGGATGCTCCGCTATTGATAAAGCAAAAGGGCGTTGCTTGATGGATCGCTTTTTGAGCTCCCGGTCTAGCACGATTCCCGGATGAATACCTCTATATTTTTCAAACTGCTTTTCCATATTTTAAATGTAAACAAATTTGCTTATATATTCTGTTTCAACCTAGCACAAATAGCAGCTATCCCACCACCGGCATACCTGGACTTTCAGATACAAAATATCAATGCAGCTGAAAAGTAAAGGCCTGTAAACAACTGTTTACAGGCCTTTACTTTTTAATAACCCAATCTTCCCCGGATGTTCTACATTTTTGGTGCGATGACCACCTTCTGCAATGCTTCGTTTCCATTGGAGAAACTGACCCGGATGAAGTAAAGTCCCGGGGTGAAATTCCGTGCATTGATGTACTGCGCCGGGTTTTTTCCTGAACTGTATACAGCTTTACCCTGATTGTTTACAACCTGAACATTGGAAACACTCGTCCAGTCACCCGCCGTCAAATGAATGGTTTCGGCGGCAGGGTTCGGGTAGGCGGTGATGCTGCTTACCAGATCAAAACCCACATGCTCAACTTTCGACCATGTATATACGTTGTCTGAATCAATCATTTTCAGCCGGTAATAATTGTCACCCTGAGCGGGGTTCGTGTGGGTAAACTGATACGTTTGCCGCCCCGCATGCTCCCCAGCTGCCCTGATAACAGCCAGGTGGTTCCAGGTTTTTGCATTTGTGCTGTGCTGTATTTCAAATCGATCACTGCGGATTTCAGAGGAAGTTTCCCAGCTGAGTTGGGTAACCGTGTTTTCCTTGCGAGCTGTAAACTTTGTCAGAGTGACAGGCAGTGAACCGGTTTCCGCAGGTTCAAAATCAATATTATCAAGACCTAAAAAAATATAATTAAAGCCAAGTTCGTCTGTGGCAATAAAGCGGAACTCATCGATATTCTTCCAGCTCTCACCAAATACCAGCCTGCCGGAGTTAGAACCACCTTTATTATATTCCTCATGGGTAAACACGATTTGAGACGTTGAATTTCCGTAAGTACCGCCTTTTGTCACATCAAATCCATCCACACGTGCCACTTCCACACCATCATTATATCCCACAATGCTGTAAACTTCGGCCGACGCACCGTTTGAATGGTCGTAAAATTCGGCACTTAAAGCGCTTAGCCGAAAGTCGATCGTCTGGGTAATAGACCTGATACGGGCGACATTCCCGGTTTCGGACCCACTTCCTAAAAATACAAGTGCATTGCCGGTGAACGCAGGCGTGGGTATTCCTGCATGTACTTTTTCGTCGACACCCACCATACCATCACCACTAATTGCAAATTCGAGGCAGTCGATGGACAATGACGAAGGATATTCTGTATTCGTAAATCCTTCAAAATCTTCATCCTCGGGCGTAGACGGGCAAGGTGCGGCAATCCTTGTGGAAGCGTGATGACTTGCAGTACGCTGAACAGCCTTTTGCCGGAGCTGCACAACACTTTGCGCCTGCGAAACCATGGAAACAGAAAACAGGGATAATAAAAGGTAAATTTGCTTCATGCTGAATTGTTTGTTAGCTACAATGACCAGCAATGATAATACGTAATGACAAATTATTTTGTCACTACGTATAAAATATTTCTATAAGTACTACTTTGAAGATCTTCTTTTGAAATCGGCAGAAATTTGTCCGGAGGAAGGCACAGATTTTTTTTCTACTCGTTATTTCTTAACAATCCGGAAAGTATCAGTGCGCGATTGTCGAACGAAACTTTCATAAGGTGGCGTGGGATAGATGACCTTTTTATAGTTTGGACCAAAACCGAGCGTTCGGAGTTGGTCGGTACAGGACTGCGCCGCCAGCTTTCCGGATATTCCGGCGCCGCGAGTATCTTTTCCGGTATGAGCATAATGGTTCTCTCCTCATTCTAAAACGTTTCAAAAAACATGCAGCATCACGAGAAAATAGCAACAACAATTCTGGCTACCGCCATGCATCGCGGCGCGGAGAAAAGTACCTGTCCATCCGAAATTGCCCGGATGCTATTTCCTGACGACTGGCGAAATCACATGAAAGAAGTACGCGAGGTAGCCATCGAGCTGCATAACAAAGGCAGCGTGGTCATTACACAAAAGGGAGTGCCTGTGGATGTGGAGCATATCAAAGGGCCGGTGCGGATCAGGATTGTTTGAAATAACGTTCTTACCGGCGAGGTAATGATTTTGCACAATGAAGTGTCCAAAGTTTGGAAAATGCCTGCGGTTTTAGGCAGTGGTAACTTAATGCATTAACCGGGCAGCGACATTTCAAGCTTATACCCTTTCCCATGAACATTCGTTATCCGCAATTCCGGATCAAGGCTTAATTTCTTTCGGAGTTTCGACACAAACATGTCCAGGCTGCGACCGGTAAAAACCCCTTCATTGATCCAGACTTCCTGCATCAGCGTTTCGCGCGGGGTGAGCTCACCGAAATTTTTGTGAAGCAATTCCAGAACCTTGCATTCCTTGTCTGTGAGCGTAATCGCCTCGCTGCCCAAAAGCAGGCATTGCGCTTTTACATTAAACAAAAAATTTCCGAGCGCAGCCAACTCCGGGATGGGCTCATTGGATAGGGTAGGAGTGTGATTTTGGTCCGGTATCGGTCTTGAATTTTTTCCAAAATGCCCCATCAGCAGGGTAGCACTCAGTAACACGAGAATGCCGCCATAAACCAGATGGATTAATGGAAAGTCAGAGCCTTTCGTTTGTGATTTCTCAGTCGGCTGGTCAATATGAGGGTCAACGGTTGCTGTTTTTGATTCTTCAGGGTTTTGATTGGCAGCCTGCCTATCCGCTTCAACTGATTCTGTCAGCTGGTTGAGGTCAGGTTTATTCTGTTTTACGTTTTTATAAAAATTCGGAAAGGCAAATTCGATTGTATAACACCCTGCGGGCTGACTTCTGCCACTGCAAGACAGGATGTCTGGCGAGGTATTATTTACCTGAAACCCATATACAATGCTGCCTTTCATGCAATCATGTACTGTAACGGTGTAACCCGACGGAAACTGTGCTTTGGGAAGCAAGCGCTGCGACAGCGCCATGAGAGAATCGTGGTTAAAAACGAATTCATTTTCGAACCTAAGCAGAAATGTGCCTTCCTTAATTTCGGTAACGGGTAATACGCGTGAGGTTGAGTCACCTGCCTGCAGCAGCAACTGATGACCAGCTTGCCGGATCCTGAGGTTGACTTGCTTCCCCCGTAAGTCGTGGGCCGAATGTTCGGTAAAAGATGAGGTGAAAAGAAAAACAGCAAGCATCACCGTGGCAATGCCGAACGACACGACCGGCCGGTGAGTAAAAAAGCCAGTAAAAGCAGAATTTACACGCATTTACATTTCTTTTTACAATTGACTGACAAGGTTTTACAGTTGATTTGCAAGCGCGGACAAGCAGGTGCCTACATTTGGTTTTGTGAAGTTAAACACAATTTTATTCTATTATTTCACCAAATCAAGTTAGTCATGAAAATTCATAACCTTGCTTTCCTGCTCCTTTTTCAATGCTTATTTGCCTTTGATCTGGCCTTAAAATCTTCACAATCATCCTCACTCCCGCCTGGGAAGCAACAACTAAAAATAGAGAAATCAAAAGCCGCCAACTTCATTTTTAAGTCTGCTGATGGCGGACAAACCTGGGAGGACATTAGCGAAGGGTTACCTGAGAATTTATCGGAGGACGGTATCCCGAGAGATGGCTTCCTTGCAAATGATCACGGGATCTATCTGCGAGCTGGGAATGGAATCTATTACAGCGAACCAAATTCCACTGCTCCTTTTTGGAAAAAAGAGCTTTTTCCAGACAATCATAACAGCATTGTTCCCGGCAAAACCGGCATGCTTACCTTCAATTATGGTGGCCAGTTTCTGCAGAAAACAAAAGAAACGGGTTTATGGTCGCCGGTCTATACGGATTTCCCGGGTAAGAGCGTCCGCACCATTTTTGAAACGGGAGAATCCGTTTTCATTGGTTGTGACTGGGGACTTTTTAAGTCTGATGACAATGGAAAAAACTGGAATCGGGTTTATGACGGAGGTTGGGTAATGAAACTCGCAGAGTCAGACGGAGTGCTCCTGGCCACAAGCCAGACGGGCATAATCCGGTCGATAGATCAGGGTGAAAACTGGGTAAATGTGATTGAAGAGGGCGGAGTGGGCATTGCTATCGAGCGCATCAAAGGTGGGTTTGCCGCGATTACCTGCAATACAGAGACGGAAACAAGAAGAGTGCGGACATCCTATGACGGCGGTAAAACCTGGCAGCCTGTTGATGCTGCTCTTCCGCCCAGCCTCTACATCGCCTCCATTACCGAGGTGGGTGAATACCTGTTTTGTGGTCACCCGGCAGGTATTTACAGGTCCTCAGACAAGGGTAATACATGGCAACTGGCACTTCATTCAATCGAGGATAAGGTCTTCAATTTAGTTGTTTCGGGCAGCGTGATTTATGCCATACCAAAAAGTGGGGGATGTTGAAAGCAGCGCAAAGAATCACAGGTATATTGAAATCTGTCAGTTTCAACAATCAATTTAAATGAAATGAAAAAATCACTTGTATTTATTCCGGCTATCGTGCTTGTATTACTGCTGCTCAATTCTTTTGTAGTAAAAGAAAAGGAAGCAAAAAAGAAACCAGTTGAAAATGCCAGAACAGCGGGAATTACCAACATCATTTTCCAGTCTGCTGACGGCGGACAAACCTGGCAGGATATCAGTGAAGGATTGCCTGAAAAATTGCAGAAAGAAGGTATAGGCGGAGATGGTTTTTTTGCAAATGACCGCGGGCTTTATTTACGTGCTGAAAATGCAGTTTATTACAATGAACCCAATACCAAAACTGCTTTCTGGACCAGGGAGATGTTCCCTGGTAAACAACGTAACATTGTCCCTGGCAGGAATGGGATACTTGCATATACGATCCGGGGGCAATTTTTGAAAAAAATAAACGGAACGGGTGATTGGTCGCCCATGTACACGAATTTTCAGGAGCAAGCTGTACGCCTGGACAGTACGAATGATTGGGTGTACAAGACTTATAAAGAGAAAGAAGTGCGCACCGTTTTTGAAACTGCCCGGGGTACAGTTCTCATTGGCTCCAGCAACAGTCTTTTCAGGTCCGCTAACAATGGAAAAACCTGGAAACAGTTGCATGTGGGGAACGGTAGAATGAGATTGGTAGAGTCAAACGGTGTACTCCTGACTACCAGCAAAGATGGAATATTGAGATCAACGGATGATGGTCAAACCTGGGACCGTGTGATGAGTGAAGGCGGTCTGGGCATTGCAGTGGAACGTATTGATGGGGGATTTGCTGCCATCGTAAACAACCCCGTAACCCAGACAAACAGCATACACATCTCCCTGGATAGCGGGAAAACCTGGAATGTCATAGGCGAAGATTTGCAACCTTCCTGGGGTAGTTTATTAATGAAAAAAATGGGCTTGCCTCAATCGTTCCCGGATATTTTATCGATCAAACAAATGGGTGAATATTTAATATGTGGCCGTACCGACGGCATATTCCGGTCATCTGATAACGGTAAGACATGGCAACAACTATCACCTCCTGCCGTAAAAAATTATGGCTTTAATTTATCGGTTTCTGGCAACGTCGTTTATGCCATACCAAATAAAGGATGTTGAAAAAACTGGACTGATGAAGCGGTACATTTTTCGGTAAAAATTCAAAAATGCTTTTTGTTAGAATGCCGGAGTTTCTACCGGACTCTCAGAAAAATGGTAGAGATTGAAGGACTGTTGACGACAGTCCTTTTTTGTTAACAAAATCAGACTCCGCTTTCCTTACGCATCATGCTCAGGAATGCAGGCGTGATGCCCAGATAACTGGCAATGTGTTTTTGGGCAATACGCTGTTCCAGGCCGGGGTGGCGCTTGCGGAATTCGAGGTAGCGTTCTTCGGCGGTTTTGTAAAGTTGGGAGGTGATGCGGCGCTGGTAAAGCTCAAAGCCGTTTTGGTTAAGGACACGAAAAAAGCGTTCAAACTTTGGAATGGTTTGAAACAACTCTTCAAGCTGCGGTAACGAAATGCAATATACGACGCTGTCTTCCAATGCCTGAATTGAATTTACCGCAGGTTTTGCATTGAAAAAGCTTACGATATCGCAGGTCCACCAGTTTTCGGGGTAAAAACCGATGATATGGTCTTCGCCGCTCTTATCGGTGTAAAACATGCGCAGGCAGCCGTGCTTCACGAAATAAATGTACCGGTCGATCTCCCCCGCATGCAGCAGCCAGGTGCGCTTTTTCAATTCCTTGAGCTGAAAAAAAGCAAGCGCCTGCTCCTGTTCATGGGGGGCAAGCGCTATATGCATGGCAAAGTTATTCAGGATCAGCTGGTGCATGCGCTAAAAATAAGCATTACAACGCAAACGGGCGCGTCATATATAATTTCAGATCGGCGAGCGCAGCCAGGCGCAATGGTTCTGCAATATCGCGGTAAGCATCGCTTTGCGCCACGGTCAAAAATGCCTCGACGCTTGCATATTCCACGAGCAGAATGGCGTCCCAGTCTTCGCCTTCATCAGCGATTACGCTCACCAGCACATCGCTCAGCAGATTCACTTTCGCTTCCATCCCCAGCATTCCCATCACGCGGTGAAATGCAGGCAGGTATTCTTCAATGTACAGGCGGCGGTCTGTGAATTTAAGCATATTCAGCATCAGAACCGGTCCTGTGCCTGGCACGGTGTCCGGAAGAGTTACCACTCTCATGTGAGTTGTTCTATGTTTTTCAAATTTTTCATAGCACAAAGGTCACCTGACGGAGGCAGGAAAAAGTTTAACTAGTTGAAGATTTTGCGAAGCAAGATATTGTATATCGGGAAGTGATGGGACGAAGTCGCGGTGAGGGAGTTGGTTTTGTCAAGACACAAAAAAAGGTCCTGAATTCTCTGGCGGATTGAGACGCGTGCAAGTGGAAAACTCCCGGAGCCGGATTACTTCAAATAGTATGATCTCCATGCAAATCCATATCAACTACAATACTATTATGAAGCAAAATTTTTCCTAAGTAATTCTATATCAAAGTCGTACTGAGATTAAAATATTGCTTTTTTAAAGATCTGGTAGAACGAATACAGTAAAGACAAGTGAAGCAGCGATTATATGTAAGTTCATCTAACCATTCATCAACATGCAAACATTTACAATTTCTGCTGTTCAGCTTCATTTAAAAGAACAGAAATACCTTCAAAAAAACATCGAAAAGTCTATTGGTTTGGTTAAAAAAGGACCACTGGGCGGGGTGGGAGGCTTATCGCTTTTCCTGATGTTGCTATTTTCTGCAAATCTTGCTGCCCAGACCAACATTCAGTGGGATAAAACTTTTGGGGGCGATCAGGGAGAATTCTTTCAGTCTATTGAGCCCACTTCGGACGGTGGTTATATTATTGGTGGCGTATCCCAGTCCGGTATCAGTGGCAACAGAACAGCTGCGAGCAAAGGAAGTGCCGATTACTGGATCGTCAAAATTGCAGCTGATGGTACCAAAATGTGGGATAAAGCCTATGGAGGTTCTGATTGGGACGCTTTGAACTCAGTTAAACAGACAGCCGACGGGGGATACATTTTGGGCGGTCATTCCTACTCTCCGGCCGGATTTGATAAAACGGACGACAACCATAACTCAGCTGAAACAGATTACTGGATCGTAAAAATTTCATCCGACGGTACCAAGGAGTGGGACCGGTCGATAGGCAGTGAATTCTTTGAGGAACTTAGGGAAGTGCAGCAAACTACTGACGGCGGCTATCTGCTTGGCGGTAGTTCAAGTTCCAGCAGACCGGGCGGCGATAAGACAGACGCTCATTACGGTGGTGACTTTTGGGTCGTCAAACTGGCTGCGGATGGTACAAAACTTTGGGATAGAAGCTATGGCGGACGTGATGCGGAAACATTGCAAACCATCACACCTACTGTCGATGGAGGCTTTATCTTCGGTGGCAGTTCTGTATCTGATGCAAGTTGGGACAAGACAGAGGATTCTAAAGGAGGATCTGATTACTGGGTGATGAAAACGGATGCAAATGGAATAAAGCAGTGGGATAAAACCATCGGAGGGAACGGTTCTGACTGGCTTAATTCTGTTGAGCAGACTGCAGATGGGGGGTATATATTAGGTGGAACCTCATCGTCAGGCATTAGTGGCGATAAGTCCGAAGGAAAACGTGGAATTAATGATTACTGGGTTGTGAAGCTTAATGCTGCCGGCACCGTAGAGTGGGACAAGACCATCGGTGGGACGACATTTATCAACGCTGATGCAGAAATACAAGGTGAAAGCAGCCTATACTCTGTGAGACAACTTGCCGAGGGCGGGTACATTCTGGCGGGAGATTCCAACGCGGCTGTCAATGATGACAAGACGCAAGCATCGAAGGGTGACAAGGATGTGTGGCTGGTAAAGATTTCATCCACTGGTGCAATCGTATGGGATATGAGCATAGGAGGCGAGAACCTGGATTATTTTCCAAGGCTAATAAACACGGAGGATGGTGGTTTCGTGCTGGGAGTACAGTCAGAGTCCGGAGCGACCGGTGACAAAACCGGACCAGCCTGGGGTAACAGGGACTTTTGGATAGTAAAGCTGACGGCAGACATTAACCTGCCTGTTTCCTTAACAAATTTTTCAGTCTATGCCGAAAATACTTCAGCGCTGTTAAGCTGGCAAACGACTATGGAAACTAACAGCGATCGTTTCGAAGTGCAGCACAGCACGAATGGAAAAAGCTGGAGTTTATTAGGCACAGTTAGTGCAAAAGGGAAAAGCAATGAACTTAGGAGTTATCAATACATGCACACCAGTCCGGCGTCTGGTGAAAACCTTTACCGGCTCAAAATTTTCGATAACGACGGTACTTTCGCTTACAGTAAAATCAATAGCCTGCGTTTTGACGAAAATCTTTTGGTCAACGTTTTTCCAAATCCCACTGCCGAAATATTGACCCTGAAGGTGGCCGACTGGTCAAAAGTGACATATGTCGAGATCATCAACGGACAAGGAAATTCCGTGTATCACTCAGGGGCGATACCATTACAAAGCATCAGTGTAAAGGGGTTGCCCAAAGGACTTTATTTCCTGAGAATAATTCTGAGTGACGGAAGTAGTGTAACCAGGAAAATAGCAATTGGCAATTGAAGATAGTTGGTGGAAGACCATCATATCTGCATTATGCTAACATTGCCTTAGGGGTTGGTTGAGATCTAATTAATCCTTTACAAAAATGTCCGCACCTGGCCGACGGATCCTTCTTCAACCATTTATTATTAACGCTAATCAGCACAACTTTTTGAAATTACTCAGGTATTTGATTGCTGAGTTGGAGACGGGTCTCGAACTTTGCCTTTAATCGGCTCGTAATCAACATTTTGTCTCCTGTATTTGAAGTGAACTACACGAAAGACTCACTATTTTTTATACATATAGTACAATAGTATATTTGTTATGTATAATTCTTTTGGCGAAAATTGACTGGTTTAACGGTGATTTTCGCTGGTTTTGGGGTGAGTTTTCGGGTGGTTTCTTGTGTTCAAAGTTTGGAAAATGCCTGTGGTTTTTGGCGGTGGTGACTGCGATGTTGCTGGGCGAAGTTACAACATTTCGAGTGTTTTTTTGAAGGTGCTCGGTCCAGATTTTGCTTGGTGCAAGTGCTGTTTAACCTCTCCAAAAATGACTTTGAACGACGCCATTAATTAGACCTCAAAATTGACAAAACAAAGTCACGTTAATAGCCCCCTAGTTACCAATTTAAGCTCACTGATCACAGATTCAATCTCATCTTCCGTAGTAAACCGTCCAATACTAAGGCGCAATGTATTTCTTGCAGAATGCACACTTTTTCCCATTTTTATCATTACATGGCTAGGTGCTCGATCGTGGTTATCGCACGCAGATCCTGTTGACAAGGCAATGTTATTAATGTAATCCGTTAGTCTTAGACCTTGTTTGACAGGGAAGCTCACGCTAGATATATTTGGGATCCTTTCTAATTGATGCCCATTTACAGTAATGGCCGGATGTATACTCATTAATGCAGCTTCAAGCCTTTTTCTAAATTCATAGATTCTATTAGCATCCGTTTCTCTTTGAACATAGCTAATTTCAGCAGCCTTTCCCAATCCGACAATGCCAGGAACATTTAAGGTTCCTGGCCTTAAACCTAGCTCTTGCCCACCACCATGCAGGATAGGCTGAATTTTAGCTTCATCCTTAACAAACAACCCGCCAACCCCTTTCGGTCCATAAATCTTATGAGCCGAGAAACTTAAAAAGTCTACGCCAAGTTTACGCACATCTAAGTTAAATTTACCAAATGTTTGTGAGGCGTCCGTGTGAAACAATATCTTCCTTTCTTTTAAAATTTGGCCAACACCTTCGATATTGCTAATAACTCCGGTTTCGTTGTTAGCATGCATAATTGATACTAGTTTGGTAGAATCCTTTATACTGGCAACTATATCTGCAACAGTAATTTGGCCATCGCTATTTGGATTAATAAAAGTTACTTCAACACCACTCCTTGCTAGGGCTTCTAAAGGAGAAAGGACTGATTTGTGTTCGATCGAAGATGTTACCACATGTATATTTCTAGTAGCGCCTGCGGACTGTGTGGCCTTGATCGAACCAAGAATAGCTAAATTATTAGACTCCGTTGCGCCAGAAGTCCAGACAATTTGCGAATCAAGGCAGTTTAAATTTTTAGCAACCAACCTTCTTGCCTCATTAACATGACCATTTGCTTCTTCTCCCATTGAATGACTCGTATTCGAAGGGTTTGCAAAGTGACTGTTGAACATCGGGTACATGGCTGCTAGGACTCGTTCATCGCACTGTGTACTAGCAGCATTGTCCATGTAGATCATTTCATCGAGATTAAGATTTCCTATAAATCGGACCATGGTGCGCCTTTACCCCACCCTCACCGTTTCCATGATCAGAGTACCAACAGTTCACTATATGAACTTTGAGGTCCTTTGGCCAAGTAAATAAATCGAAAGCGAGGCTAGCACCCGAAGAAACCTCGTCTTTCTCAGAAGCCAGAACAAAATCAAATATCCAAAAGTCGGTCTTAGTTGGATCTTTTTGATAAACGTAACTAAAAAGATCAAAGTAGTGTTGAGCCATAAGTAAAGTGCAATTCGGAATAAACTGTTCATCGCGCAAATAGCCAAGATAAACCAGGTCTCCTTTAAGATTTCTGTATTCCACCTTTGAATTAACACTATTAATGTCAACACTGAATTTATCCTTTGTGGATTCGTCAATAAGCGCCTGTTTAATTCGCTTACTGGATTCATTTCTGGTTTTGGTGAGCAGAAATGATTTTACATTTTCTTCTGGAACGTCATATGATAAATTTTTAATTTTAAGTTCCTCTACGACTCGTCTTCTTTTTTCTTTGAAGTCTATTACAATATCGATATCGTTCTCTACGCAATCTCCGTAGCACTTTACGAATTGTTCATTCCCATCTACAGGCCTGAAATCATTGATGAATGCATTTAAAAATATATTCGATTTAACACTATTGTAGCTTTCGTTTTCAAGCAACCTAGTTAAAAATTCCAAGGCCCTGAAGTCCGTCTTTAGCCTATTCAGATTGTTTATCTTACGCATCTCAACGTAAGAGGTCTCAATCGCTATAGACATAGCAGCAAACTGTAGATCACTTTCAACAAGCAGGTGATTGAAAATATCATCGATGGTACGAGATAAATCTTTGAAATAATACTTGTCAATAAATTTGTTAATTGGAAGCGCATAATTTGACCAAATATCATCAAACCTAGACCTTCTAAATTCAAGGTTTTGATTGTTGCATTCTATTACGCACACTTTTCCGCCTTCTTTATTAATATGTTGAATCGGTGATACTAGACTTTTCTCCACAATTGCAAAGTCATGCAATCCATCACTAAACATGGCAAAGTCGTTCATTCTCTTAATCAAACTTACAAACCCTTCATCCTCAATACAGAAAATTCGAGTTTCTGATATACATTCGGATCCCTTATTGATATTCTTGTCTTCAAATTCGAGTACATGGCGAAGTATCTTAATGATTTTTGGACTTAAACTATTTCCAGAAACCACGAGGATTCGACGAAATAATTTGCATCTCTTTTCTCTATGCAGTGAAGCTTGACTACTAAGTATCTGCCGAGATATATTTTGAACCTGCGTGTCGACAGAGTCCATCAACTCCTCCCATCTATGTATGGCTAAATCAAATGCACGAAATTCCGAGAAGTTCTGCTTTTGAAACATGTGTAGTAGTAGGTTGAACGAGCGACTATACTCTATTGGATTCCCTTGTCTTATCTCGGGTTCTTCCTGATTCATGAAATCAGAAAAAAATCTATTTTCTGATACAATATTCTTGTTTTGCGAATGACTTTTGATGTTATCAAAAATCTCTTCGGATACATCTCTAATTTGTGTGTCAGTAATGCCCATTCCATGTTCCTCATCCGAGCTTCTCGTGTATCTGATAGTAGTTAGACCCCCTATGTCAGTTAATATTTGAAGATTTACGTTAGATGGCGCAACAACGAAGCATTTTTTTGTTCCTAAATATGAAGCAAAGAGACCGTACTCAAAAATAACATTGTCTCTTGTTATGTTTTGTATTCCAAGAGATTTTTCTATGTTACTTAAAACACCCTCTGAGTTTATTTTATTAACAAAATGATAATTTTTTCCTCTAATAATTAGATCGTCGTCGTAGAAAAGAAATATTGCGTAGTCATATGACCTAGAGGCTTTAATCAACTCCTCAATTGTCGTAGTCCCGTTAACAAAAATTCCAGTATCATTCCATAACGATATGTCTAAATCATACTGATTCAGTTTTGCAATTTTTCGTAGTTCAGCTCTTATTTTTGAAGCATATAGTAGTGAGATAGTTGAGGAGGCAATAAATACTTTCATTGTGCTAGTTTGAGTTTACTTTCTGAAAAGACATTCGAACTAAAAATTACCATATGGATTACGTCAGCATTGGCTTTCATATGAAAATGGACACATGATGACGTATGTCACCTATCGGACAATTCGGACATCCGACCTCTGCTACTGTGCTGGCCCTGTAATAGAATGTTAGTGATTACTGAAAAGCACCTTTAATATGAGCGATTTAGTGATTTAAAACAAGTTTAAAATCGAATTTTATAATAGCGGTGTGTTGCAAATACCGAATATCGGGAATGGCAGTTAAAAGTAGTCTTCCACACTGCGGAAGGAAGTCTCGATTATATGTTTAACAGTAAATGGCAAGTTTGTCTTGGCGATTGCAATGCCATCAGAATTTTAAGAAGATATTCGGTAAATCTTTCGCCTTACACTTGCTTTGGATGGGTCTGTAAGGTAAATAGTTAGCATTGGTGAAAGCAGTAAACGAAACCAATTGACGGACTAAGGGGAGATTCTGGTGCTGGCCGACCTACAATGCTAGATGATCTTGAAAAAAGTGCTAAGATTTGAGATACCCTACTCCTCACCAATTAATGCTTTTACTTGGTTCACCTTGTCTAATCTAAACAATTCTTACCTTGCTCAAGATCACGCCAACTCTCGCTTTGGAAGCTAGTTCCTCTTGTATTAAACCAACTACACGTAGGCGTTGCTTCAAGAATGCTGAAAAGTTTTGTTATGTTGTACTCTTCTAGGTATAAATGGTAGTTTTAGCTGTATTATATAAATCGGGTTTATAGTTGACTGTACCCCCATGGTTAACTATAATATTATTGTTTTTACATCAGCGCAATCGCCCATCTCACTCAAAGTAAAAAGTGACGGGGTTTACCCCTTGGCTGCAAATCCATAAGGCGGTTTAAGGAGCGGCTTTCGCCGCGGTAAATAGCCGCATGGATTTGCCGTCGTCACTTTTTGCTTTGTACCTTTCGTTGCGCTGTGGTGCAAGCGCACTTCTTCAATAAGTCAAAATCCCATCGAAAACCCTTTCTGCTTCTTCCGTTTCGGCTTCTTCAACTGATGCGGCGTGTACTCGCCGTCTTTAACAGGAGACAACAAAGAATCAAGAGACTTATCATTCTCCAACGACCTACTATTTCCGACATGATAAACATTATTTGCACTAGCAGCCTGGCCAAAATCCATTCCTATCTTTTGAGACTTTTGCTGATGAAGAGAAAAAGGATCCTCGATGCATCGCTCGGTAATTCCCTTCGCGCTATACTGCTTGCCCAACGCACTTCCATTGAAAACACATTTAGTACGGTGGTCCAAATATGTGATCCCGTACAGCTTGCCGTCCTCATTTTTCCGGATCACCGTATCGATCCCGTCTTTTTGAAGAATGTTAATTAGCCTGGGCAATGACACGTTTTGTTTGCCATACAATGTGAAATCAATCCTATTCTTAACACGTAACGAATCCTTCATACGGTTTGAATTCATCTCATTATATAGAAAACGCACTTTTAGCTTCCTATGTGTTGGCTTGAAATGAAAGTCGCTTGCTTTGATGGGCACCCCAACCCGATTTCCATCTTTATCCAGCACACGGTATAAGATGCCATTGTTCTTTCTGATCCGCGAACCTTCTGAGCCAATATCCGCTGCAACATTATATTGGTTGAGCACTGCATTCAATTCTCCCATTGTGGTAAACTTGTATTCGTTCAAAACCTTGTCGAGCACATTGGTAATGGCCTTCTTGGTTTCTGATTTTCCATACTCTGCTTTGATGCTGACGGGCTTCAAATTAAACTCCTGCGCTTTTCGGTCTTGTGCCTTCACCAAACCAAAATCTATCTCAATCTCCTTCCTAGTTTTTTCCGATTGATTTTTGCCCAGGTTGTGCAGTGATATTCGGCTGCCATCAGCTTGGATGTTGGTCGTCACGATATGCACATGCGGGTGACCCGCATCCCGATGCTCGTATACGAGGGCAGGTTGTTTCTCAAATCCAATACCTTTTAAATAGGTTTTCGAAATCTCCGCCAGCTGCTCTCTGCTCAACTTTTCCGACGGATCGAAGTTCAAAGACACGTGAACCGTATTGACCTTCGTCCTTTTGTTCAAAGCCAGCTGCCACTGAATCCGGTTCAGCTTTTGATCAAAACTTAGGGCATCCGCATCCTTGGGATAATTGATAGCCGAAATGCATTCCGCATTTCCCTGTTCCAGTTTGTTCTCATTGTATAGCAGTACTGACCGAAGTCGGCTGCTGGTGTGGATCACTGCAACCATCGATCTGCCATTTTATCGGTTTGCGATTTGATCTTGTCCAGGACTGAAAACAGAAATGTCTTTTCAGCTTCGTAGCTGACGATCCAATTTCTGAATTCTGAGATTTGGTTGACCGCGTTGAGGCGTTTGGTCGCCTGGTTGAAGTTGTTGCCAAGCCGGTTTAGCTCATCCCGCAGCTCTGACAATTCACCGATCATCTGATCTTGCGAACCGTTCCTTTCGATCACAGTTACCGGTCGGTTGAAGATCAAGAGCCTTAAAAATTCACTTAATTTCCGGCATGTGGTGCGGCTGCGTTTGGCTTCCAGATTAGCGTATTCTCTGGGTGTTAACCGGAAGATTACAAGCTTTGTCTTGTTCGGTTTTTCTTCTTTCATCACGATCCTATCTACACTTTCAAACATTAAAAACTCCTTCAAAAACCTGAACCGACTTTGGAGGGGAAGGCCAGATCGGGTGCGCAGCAACCGGCGATTGTATTACAATCGTACATCTGGCCAGACGCGCAAAGCAGGCGGCTCATTTGGATTTCAAAGTCTTTGAAACCAGATGCTGAGCCGATTTGTGAATCTAGTTTATTGAAATGGGATTTACCTATCCTGTGTAAATTTGCCTTAGGATCAGGAAGGGTTTCAGGCTGATAGTTGTCCGTTCAAAAAAAAACGAGAATGGTCGAAAAAAGTCGAAATTGTCTGTGGTTGTTTGAGAATTCTTGAAAATGTTCGAGTTTGTTCGATACCAGCACTAAGTACATCAGGTATATATCAGTCGAAAGATACCATTTATGAGTCTGGTGAGCTGATCAAAGCAGTTTGGATGTCACTATCAGATATTCAGCAAAAGTCTATCGAGAGACTTTCCAAAAAAATGCATCTGCTGCAGTATGATGACTTATAGTAAGGTTGGTTTTATGCGACATTATCACCTTACATATGCGACCTTTCCGTGTTTTCTCATTAGTTTAGTTGAATACCCAATCTACGCTTCTCCACCGGACGGGGGATCTTAAGTATTGTATCGTTAGTCACATCTCCGTGCACTAATAAGGGAGTCAATACGACCATTGATCTTGTCCATTTGCACCTGGGCCTCGTTAATATCCACACTGTGCTGATAACCCGCCTAACTAACGCTGTAAACTACGGGTGGAGCCCTTGCTGCATTGCTTTATGTGTTAAAATTCGATACTGTTCTGGAAAGTTGTCTAATATGTATTGTGGATCCAGTTTTCTCCGAACGATTGTCTTCATTCTTTGATGTATTAAAACAAATGTGGATATTCCACTATACGCATCTTTGGTTCCATAAGTCACGATACAATCATCATCCTTCAAAACTCGTGAAATAAGATGAATATTATCTTCACGAGGGGGTATATGACCGTTAACGATAGTAACATATTCAAAAAAATCTCCAACTCCTAGTGATTTTCCATCAATATCCTCCATTGGGTAATTAGTGGAAAGATGATCTAATTTGCTTTCGGACTCGTGATTATCAAGCTTTTTGTTTAGAAAAATTGGAAGAGATCCTTCTAAACTTTGCTTCCAGGGCTGTAAACCTGATTCTCTCGAATCAAACGTATATGATACGTGTTGAATATTGTAGATATCTTCAATCTTGATCAGCCTGAATCCATTTTGGTAATTACTTCCCGCGTATGTCGCAGGGCCACCAAAATGATACATCCCATTTGCAATCCTATCCGGATGCCTTATCTCTGCATGTTCATGTCCAGTCAAAAGAATATGGCATCGGTTAGCCAAGTAATCTTGAACGTTTGGCCTAGAGGTATAGGAGTGGGACTCATGTTCATTTAACCAGTTAAATGGATGATGAGCAACTGCGACGGTTAAGACTGCATCTTCATTTCCCTTTACGATAGGCAACTGATTCTGAGCCTCGAGTAATCTCAGGAATGGATATCCAATCCATAATTTGCCCCTATCTGAATCACGGCAATACCAAGCCGAATTCAAAGAAATAAATCTAAGGCCTTTCAGAATTCGCTCTCCAACCAAAGAAGAATCCGAACTTCCTATCTTGAAAGCGGGAATGCCTAATTTTTGACAAAATTCGACAAAATGTGTAAATGGTGCTTCAAGTACTGGATCTATTGGAATCGTCAGCCTTTTATCTGCATCTTCTGACGAAGTCGGCACCATAATGTTTAGACATTTAGCTCGTTCAATGTCATGATTCCCAGGGCATACTACGATGTCGTTCGATGAAAGACCAGTAACATTCAACAAGCGCTGTATCCAGATCGAAGCGTCTTCGTAATCACTTTTTACTCCTGACCACCCGATATCACCCGATATAACGATTATTGTTGGTTTCCAAATATCTGGAAGTTGCTCTATTGAATCTATTATTCCATTTAGCGTTAATAATCTTTCCGCTCTTTGATATTGCGACTGTATATTCCATCCAAAGTGTAGATCAGTCAAGTGCAGTATGATATTGGCCATCTGTCTTAAAAATAAATCTTTGTTATTTGAGATTGATTTAGAATTCTACCGTTTGTTCTAAAAGTTAGGATGATTTTTCAACAGGCATAAATTGATGAAGATATCAAGCAAATATTCAGTGACCTATCTATCAAGATTAAAATATAATTCTGGTATATCATAGAGCAAAGATTTAACTACTCTCTTTTTAAATCCTAGGTTTCTCAGAGCATCCTTTGACTTTGAAAAATGGTTATAATCCATTCGTGGATCAAATACAATATCACTTATAAGATCGAATGGATCAATTGAGAATGAAAAAATATCATCGTTGTGAGTGCCTTGAGAATTATATATGATTCGCACTTCATTCTCATGTTTGAAAGGCGTCCGCTTAAAAAGCAAACTTTGTGCCTGGCCCACTCCGGTACTGTCTAAAATTAAATTTGATGCATTATCCAAAAGAAATGTTTTAAGATCCTTTGTATTATAGTAGTTAACTTTTCCGATAAAACAGCTAATCGAAGCATAGTCACCTAATGATCTGTAAAGTGCCGTGAGCAGCTTTCTAGGTGTAGTTGTTATACGGGCTCCACACTTATTCGGAGAATAAATCCGCCAAATAGCATCGCTTTCCCTGGTCCTGGTCCAGCATTGGCCGTAGAAATGATCGCGAAATTTTACTGAGAATTTTTGACCGTCTGGAAGCAGGCCCGTTGAATTCATAATAAAGTTTTCAAATGGATCATCCCATTTCTGTGGCCTAACAAGTACATTAATTTTATCATTAAATAGCTCAAATAGTCTATCCTCCGTGATAACTCGGTATATTGGACGATCAAGTTCTCCAGATTTGAAATTTAAAACGTTATTTGTCATGTAATTTTCGTTTTCGAGACACTACTTACCCTTAACTCAGAGTGAAGATGTAAAAAAAGGCTCATTTGTCTCACTTCATTTCGCATTCGCAACTGTCCCTAGTGCAGATTAAAAATGATCTGCACGATAAATTAATTGTGGTGCTAATGGATGAACAACTTGTAAACAATCATAGAATTCGTATCCCAGATCAGAAATCCTATATGTTACGATTAAATACGATTTCCCGGAAAGAACTTGCTCATTTTTTGTTTCGGTTAATAAGCCGTATTCTGTCAATTTTGGAGCCAAAACATCTACAATGTATCCGCCATCGTTCATGTTTAACTCTCCCATTGCCATTAACATTAACGTCTCACCTCCGGATAATCCTTTATTAAATTTATCGTAATGTTCTTTGAACTGAGTAATTATTAAAGTATCAGGTGGAGCAATACCTAAATTATCCATTTTTGAAGTTCGGACTCTTAGCTTCTGATTTAGCTCACGATACAGCTCCTCAAATGTATAATCCCCGATTTGAGTATCCCAAATCGGATTTCTGGGAACAACAGCCCGCTTCTTCCTCCAATTCTTCACAAAAAGAAGAACCAGCCAAACAATCAAAGTAGTTAATAATCCAACCCAAAGAGGAAAGGAGATTGGGTATTCTATAAACGTCAAAAAACCTTTTTTATCAACCGATTTCCAAATGAATGCACCAATACTAGCTATTAGAGGAATAATCCAAGGGCGCACATAATCCCAAATGACATTTGCAATCACTTTTGACCAAACAGAATCCTTCCAGAATTTCCAAAACCAATCCATACGTACTCGCACTTATATTAATTTTTGTCGTAATCTTCATGCTGAGCTGTTATGATCAAAAATTGTCTCAAAGACTCATGTATTTCAAAGATATTGTATTTTGAATATTGATGTAACTTTTTGAGACGATATATATAAAGAAATATGGCTAAATATAGATTCAGTCTCAATCTCGTAATACCTCCGTTTAATTGGACTTTGTAAATTTACAAACAGATTCATTAGTTGCGTCATTTGCGGTAACCGAAATGCCGAGTTGGAAAACCCGACATTTCGCTCCTCCTACTACAACCCCTTCAACCGCTCCCGCAACCCCTTCATATCCTCACTAATCTTCACGTCCAAAATCTTAGCATAAATCATAGTCTGCTTTAAAGACCGATGCCCCAGCATTTTCGAAACCGTCTCAATCGGCACCTTATTACTCAGCGTCACCGTGGTGGCAAAGGTATGCCGCGCAATATGAAAAGTCAGCGTCTTGGAAATCCCGCACAGAGTCGCAATCTCCTTTAAGTACGCATTCATCTTCTGATTGCTCAAAACCGGCAGCACAACGCCAGCCGCGCAGCATTGCGGATGATCCTTATACTTCTCAATAATTTCCAGTGCCGTATCCAGCAGCGGAATACGTGTAGGCGCATCCGTTTTCTGGCGGGTGGTGTCAATCCATGGCTCGCCATCCATTCCGATGACAATATCAGTCGTCTTCAATTGCTTCACATCCACATAGGCTAGCCCGGTGTAGCAGCAGAATAGGAAGATGTCCCGCACCTGGCTGATTCTTTCCACCTCAAAGACCTTTTCAGTTAGTCGTTTCAGTTCGTCCCTGGATAGCGGGTTCTTGACAACTTCCTTCTTTGTCAGCTTAAATCCTTGAAACGGATCCTTTTTCAACCATTTGTTATTGACGCAGATCAGTACAACCTTTTTCAGATTGCTCATGTATTTGATCGCCGAGTTATGATTGCAACCTCGTGCACTACGGAGCCAAAAATTGAATTCAGTGATAAATTCATAATTTAAATCCCTGATCGCCATATCATCCTTCTTGTATTTCCATTTGATAAAGGAAGCCGTGTGTTCCTTTGCCGTCTTATAGCGCTTCAAGGTGAGCGGAGCGAACTCTTGGCCGACCAGTGCTTCCATTTGCTCGTTATGACGCTGGAAGACTTCAAGGATAGTGCGAGTCTCATTACTCTTTCCGAGCAAAACATTCTTCAATGCTTCGGCTGTTAATTCCTTGTCATCCTCGATCAGAATCTTTTTCGCTTGAAAAACTTTTGAGCTCAACATGTCCAAATACGCGTTAAGCGTGCGGGTGTCTTCTTTCTGACCGGTGGCTCTGCCTGCATCCACGTTCCATCTGGCGGGGCTCCAAAGCTGTTTTGTGGACATTTCGACGGGCTTGCCGTCGACGGTAATTCTGAGGTAAACATAACGTAAACCATCCTTCTGATTCTTGGCTTGTTTTAGATAGAAAAACAGGCCGAAAGTTTTTTCCAACATGACGCTAACATTTAAGTGGTTAAATATCGCGTTACCAGCCATTCCAGACAAGATGTTTACGGCGTAAACAGGCTGTCAATCAGAAACTTACGGGCATTTTCCAGCGTCTTTTTTCGTCAAGCGTTGAACTACACGAATGACGCTAGAAAACATGGGAATTTTTGCATTTTTTGATATGATCTGAAAAACAAAAATGCCCGCAAATCATTGATTTACAGGCATTTTGTTTGACTTTGAACTGTTTTCAAGGGAGGGAGACGGGTCTCGAACCCGCGACCTCTAGAACCACAATCTAGCGCTCTAACCGACTGAGCTACAACCTCCGTTTTTCGAGGAGACAAAAGTAGCAAAAGGTTTACAGCTTGCAAGAGATTTTATCGAAAAATTTACCGGCTGCAAACCCTTTGCCTATATATCAGGCGATTAATTACGCCGAGTAAAGTGCGTCAGCGGCCTTCCAGTCTACAACGTTCCAGTATGCGTCGATGTAGTCAGGGCGCTTATTTTGGTATTTCAGGTAGTATGCATGTTCCCAAACGTCCAGACCAATAATCGGTGTGCCTTTGGCTTCGGCGATGTCCATCAATGGGTTGTCCTGGTTAGGCGTCGAAGTGATCGCTACGCCATCGCCTGATTTGATCAGCCAAGCCCAGCCTGAACCGAAACGGCCCGTAGCTGCTTTTTTGAACTCGTCTTTGAAAGTGGCAAATGATCCGAATTTCGCATTGATTGCTTCCGCCAATTTACCAGTTGGTTCGCCGCCGCCGTTTGGTGAAAGTGATTTCCAGAAAAATGCGTGGTTCCAGTGACCGCCGCCATTGTTGCGAACCGATGCCGGAGCTTTGCTGATATTCGAGATAATTTCTTCTATACTTTTGCCTTCCAGCTCAGTACCTGCTACGGCTGCATTCAAATTGGTAACATAAGCCTGGTGGTGACGGTCGTGGTGGATTTCCATGGTCAATGCATCAAAGTGCGGCTCCAATGCATTATTTGCGTAAGGTAAGGGATCAAGTGTAAACGCCATTTTTGGTGTAGTTTAATGATTAATGATTTAAGTATATCATTTTTCTAACAGCAGAACAGGGCTTTATGTTCTTAATGTCCTAAAAAATTTGAGCAGCAGATCCTGCGATTCGGCCCCCATTATACCGGTTGTAACCCTTGTTTTGGGATGTAAAATCGGCTTGCCCAGCAGTGAAAATCCGCGTTTTATATCGGGCGCCGCATACACCACGCGCTTCATCTGTGACCAGTAAAGTGCCCCGGCACACATCACACAGGGTTCAAGCGTAACGTACAACGTACAATCCACAAGGTATTTGGAGCCCAGGTGATCTGCCGCTGCCGTGATGGCAATCATTTCGGCATGTGCAGTTACATCGTTGAGTTTTTCCGTCTGGTTGTAGCCTTTTCCAATGATCTTTTCTCCGGCTGTGACTACGGCGCCCACCGGAATTTCACCGTCTTCGTAAGCCAGTTGCGCCAGTCGCATTGCTTCGGCCATAAAGTAGTGATCGAGTATGTCAGCTTGTATGTTCAAGGTTTATTTAAATTAAAAAACGGGGCATCCATTGTTTCCAATAAATGCCCCGTTGAGGTTGCTACTGTAATATTTATGGTTTCAAAACCCGCTGTACCGTACTTAGGTCACCATTCTGCACACGCAGCAGGTACAGGCCCGAAGGCAGGTTGGAGAAGTTAACCTCTGTAATGTTGCTCCGCAATGTGCTTGATGACCGCTGACGTCCGTTGAGGTCGAGGATCTCTGCTTTTGCTTGCCTGCCCGAAAGTGTTCCCGTAATTTCCACCGTGCATGAGCCCTGAACCAGCGTCGGATATATCTTTACCCATGCGGCAGCAGCAGCAGGCGGCTCTACGCCCAGAATCGGATCTACCTGTATCCTGGCAGAACCCGCACCTTTGCCCACACCGCAACTGTTGGAAACTGATTTAATGGTATAAAACGAAGTCGTCCGCGGTGCAACCTTGAAATTGAATGAAGAAGCACTTGTAGTGAACGTCGAGTCTTTCACACCGTCGCTGAGCACAAAAGTCCAGGGCGACCGGCCGGTAATTTCGGCTTTCAGATTGGCAGTTTCTCCTGCGATGATCGTCTGGTTACCCGAAAGTGTCGCCACAGGCAGCGGACTGGCTGTGATATTGATCGGGCTGACGCTTCCTTTTACGGTAAAATCGGCATTGGCTCCGATACTCACCACCCGCACAAAATAGCTGCCGCCTGTCGTTGTATCCGGAAATGTGGCAGTAATAAGGCCACCCGCCGTCACAGACGGAACTGTCCAGAACCTGGCATCCTGGTTTACCCTCGAAATCTGAACCCTGAACTGGTTACCGGCCGGGAACTCGCCCGATTGCTGGAAAGGCACGTTAAACGATTTGCCCGCGCACGCTTCCGAAGCGGACGGACTGCCTGTAGAAATGGTCGGTACGCGCACGCTCACGACCGCACTGCCGATCGGTGTGCCTTTACCGCAGTCATTTGACACTTCCGCTACCGAGTAAGTGGTGGTCTTGGTAGGTTTTACCGGCAATTGCACGGTCGCCTGGTTTGTCGTGTCGGACTGGCCGCTCGACAATGCATAAGCCCATGGTCCGTCACCCGTAAAGTTCAGGGTAATGGTCGCTGTGCCACCAAGGTCAATGTTTGCATTGCCGCTGATCGTAGCGGAAGGGCGCGCCTTGATATGGATTTTGATTTCTTCTTTTGGACTTTCACAGCCATTGGTGCCGGTTTGTGTTACATAAAAAGAATAATCTTCCACCTTCTCTGTGTAAGGTGTGAATGGGAAACCCTGCCAGTCCGTGCTGTTTGCCTCCCGGTACCATTTCAATACCGTTCCCGTTGCATCCAGGATCGGGGCTTCCGCATTCTGGCAGTACGACAGCGATGTGTTGGTTTGCGGCTTTGGAGTAGTGTTTATCTTAACATCTATTTTCGTACGTGTACTTACACATCCTGCGAGCGTCTGGCCCACATAGTAGGAAGTTGTTCCGCCTACCAAGGTAGAAGGTACAGGAGCTGAGGTGGTACCTGTGCCGCCTGTTGCACTGGAACCATACCAGTACAATGTTGCCTTGCTCAGTGCAGTAGCCGTCAATGCTTTTGCGGGTGTAAACTGGCAATATTCCACCGTGGGCGCGTCAATGACCGGCGCTGCGGGTAAGGTTTTTACCACTACCTTTTGTGAAGACCGCACGCTTTCACAACCTTTGGCCGACTCCTGCGTCACGTAATAAATTACCTGGGCAGCAGTTTTCAGATTAACAGCGGGTGTTGTTTTTACACCGGTTCCGCCTGTTGCAGCAGTGTACCAGTTCAGCGTGTTGCCCTGAGCCGCCTTGGCATCAAACGTGTAGGTCTTGCCGGAAAGGTCCTGGCATACCGAATCAATCAGTGCAGGGATGGTTGCGGGAGTAGGGTTTACTACCACGTCCAGTTTGGCACGCGGACTTTCGCACACCAGTGATCCATATGTATTCGCCTGGGTAACGTAGTAGGAAACAGAAGCGGCAGCCGTTGTGGCCGGGGTAGGTGCGGTAGCTGAGCCGGTTCCCCCGGTTGCTGTGGTGTACCATTTGTAAGGATTACCACTTTCTACGGTTAGTGCCACAGCCTTTTCGCCTACACAGTAGCTTGTGTCTGCCACAGTAGGTGCTTTGGGGGATTCTTTAACAGTTACCGTCACTTTCACCCTGGAACTTTCGCAGCTGTTTGAGGCGGTCTGGCTAACATAATAAGTGGCAATGCCCTCATCGTCGGTGTCCGGGACGGGAGCTGAGAGCAGTGCAGTGCCGCCTGCGGAAGCTGTGTACCATTTTAGTCCGGTGCCGCTGGCTGTCAATGCTTTCGCATCTGAACCCTGGCAAAGTGTTACTGCACTCTCGGCCGCCGTAAGGGTAGGAGCAGCCGAAATAGCTTTAACTGTCACTTCAATTTCAGCGCGCTCACTCTCACATCCATTGATGGTTTGGGTCACGTAATAGCTCCTGGTACCTGTGGTAGTGGTCGACGGAGTAGGGGCAGTTGCTGAGGCGGTTCCACCGGTAGCTGTGGTATACCATTTCAGGCTGGTGCCGGTAGCGGTCAGCGCATCAGCATCCTCTTTCTGGCAATATGAAATATCTTTAACAACCGGTTTTGCAGTGTTGCAAACCGTTACGGTAACCTTAATTTCTGTACGCTCGCTTTCGCAACTGCCCAGCGTCTGGGTTACAAAGTAGCTTTTGGTGCCTGCAGTTGCAGTGGAAGGTACAGGCGCAGTTGCAGAGCCGGTGCCCCCGGTTGCCGAGGTATACCATTTCTTGTTAATACCGGTCGCATTGAGCGGCGCGGCGGTGTCACCCTGTTTATAAGTTACATCAGAAGCTGCGGGTGCAGCAGGAGTGGCATTGATCGTCAGGGTTTCACTATCCGATCCGACTACATCGGGTGACTCTGCAATGACGCGTACCTTGTATAGGGCGCCGGGCACCACATTGGCAGGTATTACTAAGCTGATGGGAGACGTCGTGCCTGTTCCCAGGTCGGTACTTCCGATGTAACCACCCAGTATGTTCGAGAGCTGAACTGTAAACTTTGTACCTGCTGGGAAGGTCCCTGTTTTGGTAAAAGCAACCGAAATAGAGCTGCCGACACAGACCGGATCCGGGGTCACAGCTCCCGTGGTGATTGTTTGGGCAAATGAAGAAATTACTCCTGATAATATGGCAATGCAGGCAAAAACTCCCTTTTTAATAAATGTTTTTTTCATGTAATCGTCAAAATATCTTTTCCCTGACCGTAACGTTTGGTAAAGTTAGAGATATTTTCCCAATACATTCCCACGTGCTCAGGGGAGTTCGCTTTTCCTTTCTGTGAGTGCAGTATACACGATATCCTGTATTTTCCGGCGGGTTCTCTGTGTAGTAATGGAGGAGTTTTCAGGGTCCGGATTCACCCTGTTTGACAAAAATATAAACACCAGGCTTTCGTCAGGATCCACCCATACCATGGTGCCCGTAAACCCTGTATGCCCGAAAGAATTAGGCGATGCCTGGGGCGATACATAGGAGCTGCCACCATCAAAAGGTGTTTTGTCCCAGCCAAGTCCGCGGTGGTGATTTTCGTCGTACATTCTTGCAAACAGCGGCACCGTTTCCTGCTCGTAAAAACGCCGCCCGGCATAGTTCCCTTTCCAAAGGTTCATCTGAAACAACACTGCCAGGTCGCGAGCGGTACCAAATAGTCCGGCATGTCCTGACACGCCTCCCACAATCGCAGCCATCTGGTCATGCACAGTTCCCTGCAGCAGCTGGCCCCTGAACCGGTAGTCCTGCTCGGTAGGTGCAATCTGTTTTTCAGAAAAATGCCGGAGCGGGTTGAAGCCCAGGTACGCGAGCCCCAGCGGCTCATAAATATTGGATGCCACAAACGTATCCAATGCCTGACCAGTAACCCGCTCTACTATTTTTTGCAAAGTCAGGAAACCCAGGTCGCTGTACAGGTAGCCGTACGATCCCGAGCGTTCCCGGCGGTTGTTCATCGGCGATTGTACCACCCACTTCCACACCGAGTCGCGGAGTGCCCCTTTGGCAAACAGCTTGGGTGCCACCTGAAGATAGTATGCGGTATCCTGCCGTGAGCTGTAATACTCCGGCAGCAGTCCGCCCGCGCTGGTTTTGGTCCGGTCCCAGAGCGATGGATAAAAAGATTGTAACCCTGAGCGGTGCAGCAGCAGGTCGCGCACTGTAAAATTCTGCTTGCTGGTGCCGGCAAGCTCAGGCAGGTAATAGGATGCTTTCTGGTCGAGGTCGATCTGCTTGCGGTCGTACAGCAGCATCACTGCCTGCAGGGTTGCGGATACCTTGGTGAGCGACGCGAGGTCGTAGATGGTTTCGCTGGTAACACGCTCCGGGGTACGGTAGCTGAGTGCGCCAAATTGTTTTTCATAAATGATTTTCCCCCTTCTGGCCACGAGTACTTCACAGCCTGGAAAAACATGGTCACTCACGGCCGCTGTAGCAATTTCATCAATTTTTTTGAGCCGGGTACCGTCCATTCCCACACTCTCGGGCGTACCGAATGCAATGCGGTTGATGGATGTAGTGCTCAGCCCGCTGCCATAGCGGTAATTAAGTACCGATACCGGCAGCCTGCCTTTGGAGCTCAGAGCGCCAAAAATAATCTGCGGCACGGTTTCCTGCATTTCGTTCCCGTCCTGACTGGCATTGATCAGCACATCAGTTTCCGGAAAGTACTGGATGGCATAGGGTGTTCCGAAAATGCACAGGACAACCTTCTTGTTCTGCAATTTGAGCTGGGTAACAAAGTCGGTCATTGACGGTGTTACGCCATAGTTCTTTTTAGGATTGGATGAAATGCCGTGTACATCCACAATGACGGTATTGTACGGTTGCAGGTAACCCAGCATCTGCGTCATGTCATCCTGGCTGGCCACACCGTTGTACAGGTTATAGGCACGCATGGGTTTGTACATCGCCAGGGTTTTCTGAAAGGCGAAGTTGCTTCCTTCACCCATGCTTACCACGGCCATTTTGTCGTCTGCTACCGATCCTACCGGAATGAGGTTGTTGTCATTTTTAACAACCGTCACAGATGCTTCACACAGCTCGCGGTACAGCTCCCTGCTTTTTTCATTATTAAGGTCAGCGTAAAGATTGTTTACATCAATGGGCTGGTACCTGGCCAGTCCTGCCCAGTATTTGGCCTGCAAAATGCGTTTTACCTTATCGTCAATGATCTTTTCACTGATCACGCGCTGGCTGATGGCGTCTTTTACTTTGGTAACCGTTTCTGCAATGCTTTCGGGATAAAGCAGTACGTCATTGCCGGCGATCAATGCTTTCAGGTTTACGTCTGCGGCTTTTCCGTTTTTCAAAACACCGCGCATGTTCATCGCATCTGTAAAAACCAGACCTCTGAAATTCATTTCTTTCCGAAGCAAACCAGTGATGGCTTTGGACGACAAGGAAGTAGGTGTATTAGGCGTACTGTCCAGCGCAGGTACAAAAAGGTGGCCGGTGAGTACGCCCATCAGACTGTCTGCAATCATTTCCCGGAAAGGGTACAGGTCCACCTCACTCAGTTGCTGGGCCGAATGGTCGAGTACGGGTAATGTAAGATGTGAGTCGGCATCCGTATCGCCATGGCCGGGAAAGTGCTTCGCCGTGGCAATCACCCTGCTGTGCTGCAGGCCTTTCATATAGGCGATCGCTTTGCGCGTCACATTTTCTTTTTCTTCCCCGAATGAGCGGATACCGATCACCGGGTTAGCCGCATTGCTGTTGATGTCGGATACAGGCGCAAAGTTGATATGGATTCCGAGCCGGCTGCATTGCTGCCCGATATCACTGCCCATTTTATACACCAGTCCATTGTCCTGGATAGCACCCAGTACCATTTGTTTGGGGAAGGAAATAGTGCTGTCCAGACGCATGCCAAGTCCCCATTCGCCGTCGATACCGACGAAAAGCGGCACTGCCGAGTGTGACTGGTAGCGGTTGGTAAGCTGCGCCTGCGCTACCGGCCCACCCTGAAAGAAAATCAGCCCGCCGATGTGGTACTCGTCGACCAGCTTGTCAATGTATTTGTAATGTGCTTCGTCCCGGTTTGAAAACGCGGCTACCATAAACAGCTGTCCGATCTTTTGCTCGATGGTCAGCGATTGGAGCGTGCTGTCCACCCATTCATTTTCGGGCAGTACGAGTACAGGCTCCCGGTGCTTTTTGGGCGTACGGGTAACTGGTTCCGGAGTGTGTTCCGCAGCCACAGGTACTTCTTTGCGGTAGCCCATGAGCTTCCATGCTACGGACACCACCGAGCTGAAAATCACCAGTAATACGACAGACAAAATGATTCGGAACCGGTTGAAGAACCGGCCAGGATTATTGATCTTCACTGGGTTAAAGAGGATTGTTAGGTAACACTTTCAACTTATGCACTAATTCAGGGAGTTTATCGATAGTTACAATAATAACAAATTGCGATCGCTTTAAATCCTATTAAATATTTTTTTAAGGCAATTCTAATATTTGTTTTAACAACTATAAAAGGCAGGTAAGTCCGGGCTGCTTACAGGGAAGTAAGGTTCCGGAAAATGGATTCCAGAGACTCGCCTGTTGCCCGCAGCTGGTTTAAAGTACTGTCACTGACAACCTTGCCTTTATTGATAATGATCACACGGTCGCAGAGTGCCTCTACTTCCTGCATGATGTGCGTTGAAAAAAGAACGGTCTTGTTTTGACCGGCACTGCGTATTACTTCCCTGATTTCCTGGATCTGGTTGGGATCAAGGCCGGTGGTGGGCTCGTCCAGGATCAGTACTGAGGGATCGTGCAAAAAAGATTGCGCAAGTCCTACGCGCTGGCGGTAACCTTTGGAAAGCTGCGCAATTTTCTTGCGTTTCTCAGCTTCCAGGCCACACATCGTAATCACATCCTCCACCCGCGCTTGTAACGCTTTCCCGCTCATGCCGTACAGCTTGCCCGAAAAAAGAAGAAATTCAGTTACAAACATGTCCAGGTACAAGGGGTTGTGCTCGGGCAGGTAGCCAATAGCCCGGCGCGCCGGCATCGGACTCTGCACCACATCATGCTCCGAAACGCTCGCCTGACCGGAAGACGGTTTGAGGTAGCCGGTGAGTATTTTCATGGTCGTGGACTTACCCGCACCGTTCGGGCCGAGAAAACCCACGATCTCTCCCTTTTTCAAGGAAAATGAAATACCATCAACCGCCCGCTGCGATCCGTAGGTCTTGGTGAGGTTAGTGACTTGGATGGACATGGTGGGTTGGTTAGTTAGTTAGTGAGTGAGTGAGTGAGTGAGTTAATGAGTTAGTGACTGAATGACTGAATGACTGAATATTTTTAGTCCAATGACCTAATGACCTAATGACCCAATGACTCAATGACCCAATGACTTCCTTAAACCTTCAGAAATAACTTGTTCCGGAATAACAGATACATAAATACCCATTGTACCATGATAATCGCGATTACTTCGCCCATGGCTTCTACAGGGTGGGGGAAGTAGGAGAGGATGCCGCCGAAAAGTGCATGCGCGGTGTAGGCGAAATCTATAAAGCGTCCAACCATGTAAATCACAATGGAGTTCATCCCGATCACGACAAAGAAAAGCGTCCATTTTCTGAAATTCATGACATCCACGATCCAGTAGAACAATGCAAGCAGCAAGGTACTGAAGCCACCGGCGCATAGTACGAAGGAGCTGGTCCAAAGGTTTTTGTTGATCGGGAAAAAATGATCCCAGACCACGCAGAGCAGCAGGCTTACAATACCGGCAAAAATCAGGTACACGACTTTGGATTTGCGGGCGATGATCTCGTCGCTTGTTCTCAGCAGCTCGCCGGCAAAGATGCCCATCAGCCCGGTACCAATTGCCGGAATCGCTGAAATTAGTCCTTCCGGATCATGTATTTTGAGGTAAAGCCTGCCCGGAATAATCAGGCGGTCAATGTAGCTGGCCGGGTTGCACTCCATGGTAAGGGTGCCGGGTTCGCAGCCGGGTACCGGGAAAAACATCATGAATGCATAGTAGCCGAGCAGCAGTCCGGCAAACCAGGCCCAGCGTGCTTTGGGGCCGGTATACAGGTAAATAATCTGTGCAAACATACCTGCAAGACCAATGCGGCCGAGTACGCTGGGGTACCGCATTCTGGCCCACTCGGTATGGAAAATACCATTATTATAAATGATGCCAAGAAATACCAGGATCAGTCCGCGGCGGATTACCTTCCCGATCAGCTCGGAGGGAGGAACGCCCTTTTCCAGCCGGCTTCCCAGTGAAAATGGCGTGGAAACACCCGCCATAAAAAGGAAGGTCGGGAAGATGAGGTCGTAAGCCCGGAAACCGTTCCAATCCGGGTGCGTAAACTGGTGTGCCATAAAAATAGCCCATGACCAGCCTGTGACTTTGGCCAGCACTGCGAAGATCTCTTCGCCGCCCGTGATCCAGAACATATCAAAACCGCGCAGCGTATCCAGCGACAGCAATCTGTGAGAGGGGGTACTTTCTTTCATTACAAAAGATGGGGTAAGGGAAATAAAATTTGGGAATAGGTAACTCTTTTAGAATAAAATCTAAATGCTAGTACCCGAAAGTTCGCAAAAAATACTATTTCATCCTTGTCACTAAAATATATTTATTCAAATAAGCCTGTAAGTCAGTAAAATAGTCAAAGAATGAGTATCCGGCAGAGTGACCATGAACGTGCCTTCCAAAAATAGAATTTCCGGCTGTATATGGCCTTTCGGCCTCACTGCGTTATAAGCATCAAATTTTTAATTGTAATTCAATGAAAAAACTCCTGACGATTGCATGCATACTGGCCGGACTGTGGCTGGGCGGCTGCGCCACATCCGGGTCCTCTGCTACGGGCGACAACTACCAGACTGAAGAGCCGGTATATAACAGCAAGCTCAACAACCGCCGGCTCGAAAAGAACATGGAGCAGTTTGCGGAAGAGCTGCAACTTACAAAGCGGCAGCAAAAACAGCTGAAAAAGATCGATCGCCGCTACGCAAAAATGGAGCGGAAAATGAGAAGAAAGGATGATACCCGGCGCCGGGACCGCAAGCGGCTTCAGGAAGAGAAACGCCGGGAAATGATCGAGGTACTCACAGCCGGTCAGCAGCAGAAATTACAGGAACTGTCACGCAAGGGCAGGTTCAGCCTGGATCAGATTTTCGGGAAGTAATTACCGCAATCCTTCCAGCCAGGCCTGTACGGCCGGGCCTGTCATGTTGAAGAGGATACCCGGAAGGATACCGATCAGCACGGTAATTACGGCCAGTGGAACCAGCAGTGCTTTTTCACGGAGAGTAAGATCTGTCAGCACGTGACTGGTTTCATTCCGGTACCAGTACGACCCAAAAAACATGCGCTGGTATGTCCAGAGGAAATAGCCGGCTGCGAGCACGATCCCAAGTGTGGAGAGCACCGGGATCCAGACCGGCAGCGTGGTAGACTGGAATGCGCCCATCAGCGTAAAAAGCTCTCCCACAAATCCCGAAAACCCGGGTAGTCCGAGGGAAGCAAAGAATGCAATGCCTGTGAGCACGGTAAATTGCGGCATGACGCTGATCAGACCCCGGTAGTTTTCGATGCGGCGGTCGTGGGTACGGTCATAAAGTACCCCGGTAAGCAGGAAGAGCATCGCCGACAGGATACCATGACTCACCATCTGGTAAATGGCACCATTGATGCCCTCTGCGGTAAAGGCTGCAATCCCCAGGAGCACAAAGCCCATGTGTGATACTGAAGAATAGGCGATCATTTTCTTAAGATCATTTTGCCCGAGTGCATTGAAGCCGCCGTAAACAATGGATACCATCCCTAAAATGGCCAGTGGTACTGTGCTGTACGATGCTTCCAGTGGGAAAAAGCCGTCAACAATCCGGATGAAACCGTACCCGCCGATCTTTAACAGGATTCCTGCAAGCACCACGGATATAGGTGTGGGAGCTTCCACGTGGGCATCGGGCAGCCAGGTATGCACCGGCACGACAGGGAGCTTGACCGCAAATCCGATGAACAGGAACCAGAATGCAATGAGCCGCACGGGCAGGTGAAGGATAAAGTACTGGGATGCCAGGTTGAGCAGCGAGCCCGGAATGTAATTATCGGCGTCGGCCAGGTAGGAAAACCGGAACGTATGCACCATCTGCTCGGGCGCAATTTTGCCCTCGGCAAGCCATGCCTGTATCTGCGGGATTGTTTCGACAGGAATGACGTCTTCCAGGCCGAGCATGCCCACCAGCCTGGCGGTTTCAACCGGATCAATCACGGAAAGGTACAGGCCGATCATGACAATCAGGATCAGCAAGGAGCCCAGAAAGGTATAGACAAAGAATTTCAATGCAGCATATTCCCGCCGCGGACCACCCCACAGACCGATCAGGAAATACATGGGAAGGAGCATAAACTCGAAAAACAGGTAGAACAGGAAGAAGTCCTGTGCCAGAAAGCACCCGATCACGCTGCCGCTCAGCAGGAGGTACAATGCAAAGTACGCGCGGGTTTTATGGTTGATGTTCCAGGAACTGATGATGCCGGCAAACAATACGATCACGGCCAGCAGTACCAGCGGAAAGCTGATCCCGTCCACGGCCAGCGCATAGTCCACAGATATGACACCCAGCGATCCGATAGGCAGGGTAATCCAGTCGGAGGTTTCGGAAAGCTGGAAGCCGGGATTGTGGTTGTCAAAAAGAAAATACATTCCTGCGGTTACCACCAGCTCAATAACCAGGGCTGTAAGTGCAATGATCCTGTAATCGGAATCGCGGGTCGTGGGCCAGAAAGCCACAGCCGCAGCACCGAAGATTGGAATAATGATGAGTAAAGAAAGTATATGGTCGAGCATGAAAACAGGATTAATGCGGATGCGACAGGCTTATGCGACTACCAGCCACAATATCAGTAAAAAAACGCCAAGCGCGGTGGCAATGTAATAGGATTGTATCCGGCCATTCTGAATGCTGCGTGCTACCTGGCCGGATGAACGTATAGCGGCTACCGTCAGGGTTACTGCGCCGTCTACAATGTATTTGTCAAATGTGGCAATCATATGCGCCAGTACCACGGCACCTCTGCCTACAAAATCAACGAATGCATCTATGCCACGTTTTTCGAGCTTTTGCAGCCTGCCGGCAATCCATGAAAAGGGTGCAATGAAATAGTGTTCCGAAGAGTAATCCCTTAGGCAGTTAAACATTGTACGCTTGCGTGCAGCTTTTTCGGTGGCAGGTGCGTGCAGGCTGAATGGATCCGCAGCAGTAATTTCCCGGTAAGCCAGTAAAATAGAAACGATCGTAGTCAATGTGGCTACTACCGGTATCCAGCCAAGGTGTACGGCTTCGTCCAATCCGAGCCATTCGAGAAACCAGCCGGCAGCAAATGGGTTCCATGAAAACCAGATGAAGAATGACAATGCAGCCAGCAGCGCCATCGGCAGCCACATCACAGCGGGTGACTCATGCGCGTGAACAGACGGGAATGTTGTAAACCTTTTTTCTCCAAAAAAAACCAGCCATACCTGGCGCGTCATGTAATAAGCAGTAAGCCCGGCCGAAAAGATGACAAGTATAGGAAAAATGTAAGCTGCCGCTCCATACTTTTCAGCCCATAAAAAACCTTCGGTAATGATCGCATCTTTGGATAAAAACCCTGAAAACAAAGGCAGACCTGCCAGCGCCGCCGCACAAACTGCAAAGCAGATGAAGGTGATGGGCAGTGCCCGCCGAAGCCCGCCCATCGTGCGCATATCCTGCGGATCAAAGCCCGCAACAGGATCAGCGGGCGTCACCGCATGGATCACCGAGCCGGCGGAAAGAAAAAGTCCGGCCTTGAAAAACGCGTGCGTAGTCAGGTGAAATATGGCTGTTTCCCAGCTGCCGAAGCCCACCGCTACAACCATCAGCCCAAGCTGTGACATGGTGGAGTAGGCCAGGACACGCTTGATATCCCAGGCGCGTACTGCCTGTACGGCGCCGGTGAGCATGGTGATTGTGCCGATGAGTATGATGACCAGCTGTGCATGCGGCGTAAGGAGGAATGCAATCCGGGCCAGCAGAAAAATACCCGCCGCCACCATGGTTGCCGCATGGATCAGTGCCGATACAGGTGTAGGACCTTCCATCGCATCGGGCAGCCAGCCGGAAAGTGGAAACTGGGCAGATTTGCCTACACAGCCTCCAAACAGACACAGGCCGATGCCCGTCAGGATCATTGGATCAAGCGCAGTGATTTCTTCAGATATTACTTCAAAGTCGGTAGAGCCTGTATAGTAAAAGAGCAGTAAAATGCCGGACAGGAATGCTGCATCACCGATGCGGTTGAGCACAAATGCTTTTTGCGCAGCCCATACCGCCCGCGGCCGGAAGTACCAGAAGCTGATAAGCAGATAGGACGAGAGCCCCACCAGTTCCCAGAAAATATACATCACAATGAGACTGCCCGAAAGCACGATCCCGATCATGGAAAAAAGGAAAAGCTGGATAAATGCAAAGTAGCGGTGCAATGCACGATCGCCATGCATGTAGGCAGTGGAATAAAGCTGCACGAGAAGCGCGACAAAATGCACAACTGTCAGCATCAGGCACGTGAGCCGGTCAAAGCGGAGGGCAATTTCAATGGAAGTTTTGCCAATGACAGCCCAGTTGAAATGCAGGGTATGGGTTGCCTCAAGGTCAGCGTAAATGAGGCTGACGGCCAGACCTGCGGCCGTAAGTGCCGCGCCCATCCAGCCGGCGACGTGATTAAGACCTTTGCCCCCGAGCCAGAGCAGGAGAAAACCGGCAAATGGTAAGCCCAACAGCAGACAAGCAGGTAAAATGTATGCGGTTTCGGGCATTGGGACTCCTATTCGTTGGTTTGCGGGCAAATATCCTGAATTCGAAGCCGAATTCAAATAAACCTAAACGTCTTTCTCGATATCCTCGATCTTGCCCGGGCCATGGATTACTTCCAGCAACTCACGCAGGTCGTAGGTGGAGCGGTTATAGGTATTGCCGAGCACAATGATCACAGCCTCGTCCTCAGGGCACACCCAGAGCATGGTATTGTACCCTTTCCACCAGCCGCCATGGTAAATGAACCGGGGCGAGTTGTCTTCCTTGATGTGCATTCTGAATCCGTATCCATAGTTGCGGATACCGGCATGCTCAAAGCTGCGCGGCTTGAAAGCCTCATCCAGCAGCTTTTTATCGAGCAGCATTCCCTGCATAAGCCCGTTGTAAAAACGGTAAATATCATTGGTTGTGGAATAAAGGCCTTTGTCGCCGACAACATCATCATAGTAATCCTTTTCAAGGCGGCGGCCATACTGGTGTCCCACGGTACGAAGCTGCGTAGCCACGCTCGTAGTATCGGTGACGAGGTAGGTGTTGCGCATGCCGAGCGGGGCGAGGATCTGGTTGTGCAGGTACACGCCAAACGGCTCACCCGTCACTTTTTCCACAATCGCAGCCAGCACGCAATAGTTGGTGTTACAATAATTAAAAGAGCGGCCGGGATGGTTGTAAGGCCGGGGTGTGGGCACTACTCTGGCATACCAGTCCATAATATCCAGGTTGTCGGGGTACTTCTGACCGTGCCGGATGCTGTCGGGAAAGGAGTAAATATAATTGGGCAGTCCGCTGCGGTGGCTCAGCAGCATGTCCACCTTTACCCCGTGATAAGGAAACTCAGGAAAAAACCGCTGTACCGAATCATCCAGGCTTACTTTGCCTTCCTGGATCAATTTCAGGACTGCTACTGCGGTAAATGGCTTGGAGAGGGATGCCAGCTGAAAGCGGGAAGCAGCGGTAAGTGAATCCTTTTCCTTTAAATGTGCAAAGCCGAATGAGCCCTGGTAAAGTATCTGGCCTTTTTGCACAACCAGCACGTTTCCATTGAAACCCGCACGCCTTTTCTTCTGAAAAATATGGTCGATTCTGGCAATTTTAAGGGCAGTCGCTGCGTCCGGATTTTTAACGGTGACAGGGTCAAGCTTTGCAATCTTTACAGGATCGACAGCGGCCAGCTCGTGCGCCGACTTGTTTTTCCTGACCAGTCCCCATGACACAATCACAACTACAATGACGGCCAGTACCGCCAGCACCACTTTCGGCTGCACTTTTCTGAACATAGGCTTTAAGGCCATATTATTTTAATAGGGGAACGCTGCTACGGATGGAAACCTTTTTGTACACTATATTACAAATTAAAAGGACAATAATTTAAGGAACCAGAACTTTCACTTCTTCTTTGTGTTCCCCATTTCCGTGCGACAGGAGGTATATCCCCGGCAGCAGCAGGCTAACAGGCACAATATCAATGTAACCAGAAGAATTAGCTGTCACCTGGGCAGGTATTCTGCGACCCTCCTTATTTCTCAGCACCAAAGTTGAAATATCCAGGTCGGTACCCGCAAGACGGATCAGTCCGGGGCTTGCCGGATTGGGCGCCGGCACCAGCTGTTTCCGCATCGTGCCCGTTGCTGCACTGACGGCATAGGACCATGTGAAAGTACCATCGCGGTCGGTGAGGCGGAGGCGGTAGTAGCTTGTGCCCGGCAGCGGATGGTTGTCCGTATACTGGTATGCGTTACGCCGGACTGTTTCGCCGGATGCGGGGATGCGGGCAATGGGTTCAAAATGCTGCATATCTACGCTGCGCTCTGCTGCAAAATAGTCACTGTTTTTCTCCCAGGCTGTTTCCCAGGATAATGTCACCTGATCATTTGCAGTAGCAGCCCGCAGGTAGGTCAGGCTTATAGGCAGCACAATGGGCAGTACCTGGCCGCCGATCACGACGTCATCAAACCAGAGTACGCCCAGTGTGGCATTGGTTGCATTGTAGCCGCAGAGGCGGATGGAAAAGTTAGCAGCCGTGAGGTTCAGGAATGAAACCGGGATGGTAAAGTTGTAAAATACATCCGCATTGGGGAGGTTGCAGGTGGCTACATCAGCCGCAAAGCCGTCTGCGCTGGTGCGCAGCTTTACCTGCGTAGTGCCCGTGGGAGAGCGCCTCAGCCTGAACGAAATACTGGTAATATCGTACTTGAATGCATTGACCTTCAACCCGAACTCCATGCTGCGGCTGACGGAAAATCCTGCGGGCCAGGGCCGTACAATGTAGGCCATGCCGCCGTGCCCGTCGGGGCTGTAAATGGAGGCCAGCGCGTAGGTATTGGGGCCGCCGAGCAGGCTGGCATCCTGGGGTGTGAAGTTGGCGTGCGACGAGCTGCCGGCCTGGGTGTTGTCCATGGTCCATTTGGCCTGGAAGGGCTGGGCTGCTGCAGGCTTGCTGCACAGCAGGCAGAGCAGGGCCAGCAGGCCAGCGTAAGGGTTTAATGCATACATGATCCGGAATTAAAGAATGGTGACTGGATTGAGACGGCTGTTGGCTGGTTGAGTCACATACATGGAAATGCTTCCTCAGAGCCTGTTAAGGCAAAATTTGCCGCAGGCTATCCCGAACCTGCCGCTGGTTCATTGGTTTTGCGGGAGAGCAAGGCAGCGGTTTACCTTACCCGAAAGTTTTTACAGAAAAATCAACCGCAATAAAAATGAATAGTAACCCTACACAACTGCTCCGCGGCTTGCGCATGATGGTTGCCGGCCTGTGTCTGAGCGTGCTGCCCGGGGCAGGCAGCCTGGTACTTGCACAAGGCGTGGGCATTAATACCACTACGCCTGACCCCAGTGCTGCGCTGCATATCCAAAGTAGTAACAGCGGCCTGCTGCTGCCACAGGTGAACCTTCAGAGTGTAACGGACAAGACAACCATCCCCGCACCCGCACCCGGGTTGCTGATCTACAATACCAATCCTGCATTGGATGGAGCAGGTTTTTACTACAACAACGGCACCAAAACTTTACCCAACTGGACCAACCTCAACCAGTTTAAAATCCCCTACTATGTTGCCGCCGAGCACAATGGAGCCGCTTTTCAGATTGATAATTATAATGGTGCATTAGGTAGTGCTGCTATTAAAGGTTATAGTTCGGGCAAAGGAATTGGTGTTTTGGCCGAAAGTGATCCAAGCGGATATGCATTGGTTGTAAATGGTGATGTTAAATTATCAGGAGGCAATCTTAATCCTGCTGCAGGAAAAGTACTTACTAGTGTTGGTAGCGATGGTTATGCGACGTGGCAGGATCCGAAAGTGGCTCCAAAGGTTGCTTTTAAGGCGAGTGGGGTGAAAGGTGGAGGGAGTGAGAAGACCGCAAGTGGTAATTTTGATACTAAGATTCCTTTCGCATCCGAAGAGTATGATTTAGGGAATAACTATAATGATGTCAATAGCAATCCACATAGTACGTTTATAGCACCCGTTAATGGTATTTATCATTTTGATGTCAAGTTGTTATCTAATATGCCCGATGGAACTGGAAATGATGGCGAACATTATGTAGGGTTGAAGCTAAACAAAGATGTAAATGGATCGATTTCATTGGTAGCAGCCGAGTCTTCCTTTGGGACTCAAACGTTGTTCTTCAACAATCTGTCTGTAGATGTGAAACTGAACCAGGGAGAAAGAATATTCGTCGTCGTCACCAATTTAAATGGAGACTATATCTATCTACATACTGAACCTTATAATACCTACTTCTCCGGCCACCTTGTAACACCGCTATAAAGAGCCTCATAAAAAGGGTAAATGGGAGTTTGAGAATCCAGGGCAGCAATGCCCGGGTTTGGTTATGAATGCGCAAAGGCACCTGGTTTTACCGGGTGTCTTTGTTTTTGTGTATCTGTAAAACAAATGAACCTCAGCGAAGGAGCGCAGCCCGCAGCTTTTCGCTTTCATGGGGGTTCAGTGTAAAGTTTCTTCTTGCAATACGGTCTGTAATGACCGTTTCACTGAGCTGCAACTGGATGGTAATTTCGGGCCGGGTGAGCCAGCCTGCCTCACTTTTTTTCAATGCTTCTTTCCACAATGGCAATGCCAGGTCATACCCCGGATTGGTAAACCCGAAATGCAATACGGGTACACCCGCAGTTTCTTCCCAGCCAAATGCAATGCGGCCCGGCTCATCCAGCAGGCCGTCTTCAAAAAAGGTATTTTTCAGGATTATTTTCAGCATGTCCGCAGCAGGCAGCACCCGCACGCGATCATCATCAGTGGGTTTTGTCATCTGTATTTCAGGTCATTATAATTCGCCGGAACCATGCTTCCAGTGCCTTTATTCCTGAATATAAAAAAATGTTTGTCAAACGGCAGTATTGCGGGGGCTTACAGGTCTAATCGTACATAGCGGGAAGGTAAAGTGCATTCGGACCATACCTCGGAGATGCTGAAAGTGCTGGTAGCGGAGTAAAAATCATAACATACCGGCCCAGGCCGGGTTTTAATTTCTAACATTTATCCTGATCAAACATATGGCATCACAAATACGAGGTACGTTACATTTTTATATTGATTTCCGGCAGCTACTGCTGATGTTTTGCCTGTTTATTTCTGCTGCCAGCTATGCACAACCCGCCATTGAATGGGGGAAAGCGTATGCGTATCCGCTGACTAACAAATTCACCTCCGTAGTAGCCACAGCAGATGGCGGATATGTGGCAGCGGGTGATGCAAATGGATACATGGGTCAGGCATTTTCATCGAAAGACTTCCGGGTCGTCAAGATCTCTGCCCAGGGTGCTGTACAATGGGAAAAGTTTTTCAGAGCCGATCGTATGGATGAAAATCCCAGGATTATACTCACCCAGGATGGTGGCTACCTGCTCGCCGGAACCTCCCAATCCAATAAAAGCGGCGATAAGTCTGAAAACGACAGGGCCGTGTCGGTGGACAGCCGGGGCGATTTCTGGGTGATCAAACTGGCGCCAGACGGGACGAAGCAATGGGATAAAACGATCGGCGGCAGCAACCGTGAACTCCTGAAAGCCGTAGCTGCTACCAATGATGGTGGATTTCTGCTGGGCGGGTCTTCTTCATCGGGTATCAGCGCTGAAAAAAGTACTGCCTCAAAAGGAGATTCTGATTTCTGGCTTGTCAAAATGGATGCGGCCGGGAAGGTTTTGTGGGATAAAAGTTTCGGCGGAAGCGGTCAGGATAGCCTGTATGCCATGAAACCAACTGCTGACGGCATTATCGTGGGCGGGACTTCCAATTCTGTTTTGAGTGGGGATAAAAGTCAGAATGCCGTGGGTGCGACGGACTACTGGCTCGTAAAGCTTTCCACCGACGGAACCAAACTTTGGGACAAAACCATAGGCGGCTTGTCTGCTGAAAGTTTGACAGACCTGGCTCTCACATCCGATGGCGGTTATGTTTTGAGCGGAAGTTCTACTTCGAATATTGGAGGAAATAAAAGTGAAAACGGCCGCGGTGCAGAAGATTACTGGGTCGTCAAAACGGATGGTTCGGGCAATGTTCAGTGGGATAAAACAATTGGTGGTACCAGTTACGACGTGCCCGCTAAAATCATTCAGCATCCAAAAGGCGGGTACGTGCTGAGCGGCTACTCCACCTCGGGTACTTCGGGCGACAAGTCGGAGCCTTTGAAGGGCATTGGGTGTATCTGGATGGTGAGGCTGGACGGCGGTGGTAAAAAGGTCTGGGAAAAAACAATCGGGTCTGCCGGTAAGGATAATTTCACAAAAACCGGCGACCTGATCGTCACACCTGACGGTGGGTTTTTGATCGCTGCGGAAGCAAAAAACAGGAACCGGACTGCGGATATGCCTGAAATTACCGACGACATAGAAAGCTGGATAATCAAGCTGCTGGCAGAGGATAATGATAAAAAGCTGCTTCTCTCAGCCAGTGAGGTCAAATTACTAGGAGAACCGACTAATCAATACAATCCGGTACAGGTTATTACACTTACAGCCAGCGACGGAACGCTTCCTCCGTTTACATTACAGCGGTCAGACAAAAATTGGCTGAACGTTTCTGCTTCCGGCGCCAACATCAAGTTTTCCGGAAATTCGCGGATCCTGAATCCCGGCGCAACGTCTTCCACCACGATCACGATTACAGCCCCCGGGTATGCCAGCGTTTCTGTCATTGTCCGGATCTCTGAGCGCCGCGCACCCTACATTTCTCCGATTGCTCCGATTACGGTCATTGCCAATCAAACCGCCAGGTTTAAAGCCATTGCCCGGGCTAATCCCGGCGAGTGGGTTTTGTTCTCATTGATTGGAGCTCCGGATGGTGCCATCATGGATACACTGGGCAATTTCAGCTGGACTCCTCAGCGGGCCGGTTTGTATAAGTTTAAGGTTAAATCCCGCACCAGTGCAGCTCCCGTATTTGAGTCCGAACAGAGCGTAGAGATCAAAGTTCTTCAAGCTGATCCGGAAGATATCGTCCGCATCAATGCAGGTGGCGGCGACTATACGACAGCAGACGGACGTCTTTTTCAAGCTGACAAATATTACTCAGGTATAGCCGGCACCAGTGATGGCAAGGAGGGGGACATTACAAATACGATTGACGATGATCTATACCGCACCGCCCGCTGCTCGCCCCAGTTCCAGTATGCCATTCCGGTGAAGCCGGGGGTTTATAAAGTTACGCTGCATTTTGCGGAGACCTACTGGGGCACATCTGCCAAAGGACAGCCGGGTGCAGGAAGCAGGGTCTTCAGCGCTTCTGCCGAAGGCACTACCTGGCTCTCAGGCTTTGACATTTTCGCTGTGGGCGGAGGTGCTTTCCAGATGGTGCAGCAAACCACTGAGATTGCGGTGACGGATGGTTTTCTCAATCTGGATTTCACGGCATCAGCTGACAAGGCCCGGCTTTCAGCCATTGAGGTATTGGGGGTTGAAAGTACTCAGGTAGTTGCCTTGCTGCCCGAGGAGGATGCGTATGTCCGCGGTGGCAGCTATGCCGATCAGAATTTCGGCAGCGAAGCCGGGCTGGATGTAAAGGGAGGAAGCCGCGAAGACCTGAACCGCGCAACTTATCTCAAATTTTCCCTAGCGGGCATCAATTCACTGACCAAAGCCCGGCTGCGGATCTATGGCTACAATCATGAACCGGAGCTGGGGTCTGTGGTGACTGTCGATATTCACACGCTTGATAATGATGATTGGAATGAAAATACGCTCACCTGGAATACAGCACCGCAGGGTATGATGAAGGAGATTGCTATTTTCGGGGCATACAGTACTGCCAGATATTACGAACTCGATGTGACCAAGTATGCCAAATCATGGGCAGCCGGCGATAAGGTGATTACCCTCGTCCTTCGCGACAATAATAAGGGAAAGAAACGGGTGATCTTCAACAGCAAAGAGCATCCTCTCAACCCACCCCAGCTCATCATCACCACAACGGATCCTTTGCCCGGCATAGCCCGCATAGCCGCAGCGCCGGCTTTTGAAACGTCAGAAATAGAAGCTGCCAGCTCAACCATTTTCCCCAACCCCGTCCAGAAACAAATCTCCGTAAAAATCAGCCCGCAGCACCACGACAACATTTCACTCAGCCTGATCAATGCATCTGGCCGCATCTATCCATTAAAAACCAAAGAAGCCCCAAGAGGCGGAGCCACAGCTGAGGCGGATATTTCAAACCTGTCGCTGGCAAAAGGCATTTACCTGCTTAAAGTACATTCGGACAATGCTTCGGAAGTGCTGAAAGTGCTGGTGGCGGAGTAAGATTTACAGCATACCGGCCCGGGCGTGGTTCCGGGCCGTATTTTAATTCTTAATATTTATCCCGGTCAAACAAATGATTTTACAACTACGATGCCTTTCACAATTCATTTCTAAACTACCCGGAATAGCACTGGTAGGTTGTCTTTTTCTTTCTGTTGCCAGCTACGCCCAGCCGGGCATAGAGTGGGGAGGTGGGTATGGAACGGGACCGGCCAACAGGCTGACGTCCGTTGTTGCAACGTCCGACGGCGGCTACATAGCAGCAGGTAATAGCTTAGGTAGCACTAATGGATATGACTTAAACAACGATTTCCGGGTAATCAAGATTTCTGCCCAGGGTATCCTTCAATGGGAAAAGTTTTTCAGAGGCATTAGTCCGGACGAAAACCCCAAAGTCTTACCCATATCCGACGGCGGCTTTCTCATGGCCGGAACCTCCCAGTCGAACAAAAGCGGTGATAAGTCTGAAAACGACCGGGCCGTGTCAGTGGACAGCCGGGGCGATTTCTGGGTGATCAAATTGGCCGCAGATGGGACCAAGCAATGGGATAAAACGATCGGCGGCAGCAACCGTGAACTTCTGAAAGCCGTAGCTGCTACCAGTGACGGCGGCTTTCTCCTGGGCGGATCTTCTTCATCGGGGATCAGCGGCGAAAAAAGTACTGCCTCAAAAGGAGGTTCTGATTTCTGGCTTGTCAGGATCGATGCGGCCGGGAAGGTTTTGTGGGATAAAAGTTATGGCGGAAGCGGGCAGGATAGTCTGTATGCCATGAAGCCGACTGCGGACGGCATTATATTAGGCGGAACTTCCAACTCAGCTGTCAGTGGAGATAAAAGCCAGAATGCAATAGGCGCAACGGACTACTGGCTCGTGAAGCTTGCCGCCGACGGGACCAAACTCTGGGATAAAACCATAGGCGGCTTGTCTGCTGAAAGCTTGACCGACCTGGCTGTAACTTCCGATGGCGGGTATGTTTTAAGCGGAAACTCAACTTCGGGTATCGGAGGGAACAAGAGCGAAAATAACCGTGGCGGGGAAGATTACTGGGTTGTCAAAACGGATGGTTCGGGCAATGTTCAGTGGGATAAAACAATCGGTGGTTCCGGCTATGACGTGCCTGCAAAAATTATTCAGCATTCGAAAGGCGGGTACGTGCTGAGCGGCTACTCTACCTCGGGTACTTCAGGCGATAAGTCGGCACCTTTGAAAGGAAGTGGAAACATCTGGATCGTGCGGCTGGATGATGCGGGTAAAAAAACCTGGGAAAAAACAATTGGATCCGACGGGAAGCAGAACTATACAAAGACGGGTGATTTTATCAGCACGGCAGATGGTGGGTTTTTGATCGCCGCTGAGGCAGTGAACAGGACTGCGACTGTGGATATGGCAGAAACCACCGATGGAATAGACAGCTGGCTCATCAAGCTGCTGGCAGAGGATAATGATAAAAAACTGCTTCTGTCGGAAAGTGAGGTCAATTTCGTTGGAGATCCTACCAATGCTTTCAGACCGACAAAGACACTTCAGTTAACAGCAACCGGCGGTCTACTTCCAACATTTAAAATCAAACAGTCTGACAAAAACTGGCTGAAAGTCTCAGTTTCCGGAAGCAATGTTAAATTTACCGCAAATGGGACAATCATATATATGGATGGATCAGCTTCTTCGACCACCATTGGGATTAGTGCTCCGGGATATGCCCGCCTGATCGTTCCGGTCCGGATTACACAACGTCGAGCGCCTTCTATCGCACCCATTGCTCCCATTACGGTCAATGTCAATCAAACGGCCAGGTTCAAGGCAATTGTCAGGCCGAACCCCGGTGAGCGGGCGATCATATCATTAGTCGGAGCACCGGCTGGCGCCATTATGGATTCTTTGGGCAATTTCAGCTGGACACCCCAGCAAGCCGGTTTTTTCAAATTTAAAATTATTGCCCGCACCAGTGTAGCCCCTGTATTTGAAAATGAGCAGAGCATACAGATTAAAGTCCTGCAAGCTGATCCGGAAGATGTAATACGTATTAATGCGGGCGGCGGAGATTACACGACAGCTGACGGACGGTTTTTTCAGGCGGATAAATATTATTCCGGTGAAGGCGGCACCAGTGATGGCAAAGAGGGAGACATTGCCAATACGATTGACGACGATCTGTACCGCACCGCCCGCTGCTCGCCCCAGTTCCAGTATGCCATTCCGGTGAAGCCAGGGGTTTATAAAGTGGTACTGCATTTTGCGGAGACCTATTGGGGTACATCCGTCAAAGGACAGCCCGGTCCGGGAAGCAGGGTTTTCAATGTCTCGGCGGAGGGTACAACCTGGCTTTCGGGCTTTGACATATTTACTGCGGGCGGAGGCGCCTTCCAAATGGTGCAGCAAACCATTGAGGTGGCTGTAACCGACGGTTTTCTTAACCTGAATTTTAATGCATCCGCTGATAAAGCCAGGCTCTCAGCCATCGAGGTATTGGGTGTTGAGAATACACAGGTAGCGGCATTGCTACCCGAGGAAGATGCCTATGTGCGGGGCGGCAACTATGCCGACCAGAACTTCGGCACTGAAGCGGGGCTGGATGTAAAAGGAGGAAGCCGCGAAGACCTGAACCGCGCCACTTATCTTAAATTCTCCCTGGCAGGAATCACCGGAATTACTAAAGCCCGGTTGCGCATCTACGGCTATAATCATGAGCCGGAGCTGGGGGCATCTACAAATATTGACATCCACATGCTCGACAATGATAACTGGATCGAAAATACGCTTACCTGGAACACGGTACCACAAGGTACCATGGAGGAGATCGCCGTTTTCGGGGTAAATAGCACGCCTGGGTATTACGGGGTGGACGTGAGCAAATATGCAAAGCTATGGGCAGCCGGGGATAAAGTCATTACGCTGGTACTTCGCGACAATAACAAAGGAAAGAAGCGGGTGATCTTCAACAGCAAGGAGCATCCTCTCAACCCTCCCCAGCTGATCATTACCACGACGGATCCTTTGCCCGGCATAGCCCGCATAGCCGCAGCGGCGACTTTTGAAACGCCGGAAAACGAAGCTGTCAGCTCAACCATTTTCCCCAACCCCGTCCAGAAGCAGCTTTCCGTAAAAATCAGCCCGCAGCACCACGACAACATTTCGCTCAGCCTGATCAATGCAGCCGGACGCACATTTCTCCTAAAAACCAAAGAAGCCCCGCGTGGCGGGGCCACAGCTGAGGCGGACATTTCGAATCTGGCATTGCACAAAGGTATTTACCTGCTCAAAGTGCATTCCGATAATACATCCGAGGTGCTGAAAGTGCTGGTGGCGGAGTAAGATTTACAGCGTACCAGCCCGGGCGTGGTTCCGGGCCGCTTTTTTCAAATTTTAAAAAATATAATGTGTAAATCAGATGCATCAACAATTACAATTTCCGGGAAGATTAGCCCTGAATATTAAAAAATCATTACTGACCGCCTGCTTGCTCTGTGCGGGTACGCTCCACGCCCAGCCGGGCATTGAATGGAGTCGATTGTATTCCAAACCGGGGGATGACAAATTCACCTCCATCATGAATACTGCGGATGGTGGATACGTGGTGGCAGGAGAAAATACGAGTAAGTTGCCGGGGGATCTGGGGTATCTGGATTTCCGCCTGACCAAGGTTTCTGCAACAGGCGCGCTTCAATGGGAGCAATCATTCGGAGGCAACAAGCATGATCAGGACACCCGTGTAGCGCTTGCTCCGGATGGTGGTTATTTACTGGCAGGTACTTCCCGGTCCAACAAAAGCAGGGATAAATCGGAGAACGACCGTGCGCTGTCACCGGACAATGCAGGCGATTTCTGGATCATCAAGCTGTCAAAAGACGGGACTAAACAATGGGAAAAAACGATTGGCGGCGACAATCAGGATTTGCTGAAAGCCGTCAGTCCAACTCCCGACGGAGGTTACCTGCTCGCAGGGTCGACCCTGTCCGGTACCAGCGGTGAAAAGAAAACTGCATCGAAAGGGTCTTACGATTTCTGGCTTGTGAAGATTGATGGTAATGGTAATGTTCAGTGGGATAAGAGCTTTGGCGGCACAGGTGACGATCAGTTGAGCGCCATGAAACTGACTAGCGACGGGGTTATTATTGGCGGAACGTCCGATTCGCCGTTGGGAGCGGACAAGACGCGTCAGGCATTTGGTAAAAATGACTTCTGGCTTGTTAAGGTTACTTTTAATGGTGATAAAATTTGGGATAAAACGATCGGAGGAAATGATACGGACGTGCTCACCGATCTGGAAATCACTTCTGATGGCGGGTTTATCATATGCGGAAATTCAAGGTCCGGGATTTCAGGAAATAAAAGTAAAAAAAGCCTCGGGCTGGATGATTACTGGGTTGTCAAAACCGATGCGCTGGGTAATGTACAATGGGATAATGCATTGGGAGGCACCTCCTATGATTATGCAAGTTCGGTCATACCGCTCCCCGAAGGCGGTTACGCAGTGAGCGGCTATTCCTATTCAAGACTGAACGGAAACAAAACGGCGCCCCTGAAAGGACTGTACTGTGTCTGGCTGATCAGGCTGGATGCAAGTGGGACGATGGTCTGGAATCAGACATACGGAGCCTCCGACTACCCCGATTTTGCTGTTCCTGCCGATATCACGCTGGCCGCGGATGGCAGTTTGCTGCTCGCCGGCCTGGCCAAAGTTGAATCTGGTACAGCTGATATCCCGATGCCTTCCGCGGGGAGAGATGCTTGGCTTCTCAAACTACAGACAGAGGGAAATACCCGTCAGCTCCAACTTTCAGACAGCATTGTCAATTTTTATGCAAGCCCTTCCAGCCTGGCGCCAACCCGGACGCTGACCGTGAGCGGCAGTGTGGATCCCTATGTCATTACACCGCCCAGCAGTCCGTGGCTGAGCGCCACGGTTACCGGTAATAATGTGGTGGTGGCTGCCAATGCGGCTGGTTTGGCTGGCGGAAGCTACTCCGCGAATGTGACCGTGGGCGCAGCAGGGTATGCAAGTGCAACCGTTTCCGTGAAGCTGGTCGTGCGTATTGCACCGGTCATTGCGTCGATCCGTACCATTACAGTGCCTGTGAATCAGGCCGCTATGTTTACGGCCAGGGCTGCCGTGAGTGAAGGGGAGCGCGCCATTTTTTCATTGACAGATGCTCCTGCCGGCGCGCAGATGGATACTTCCGGCAGATTTATCTGGACGCCGTCCACGCCGGGAACATACATTTTTCGTGTAAAGGCAAGTACCAGCAGGACGCCCGTGCTTACCTCGGAACGCGAAGTAAAAATAGTAGCATTGGCCGGCAATCCTGATGATGTGATCCGCATCAACGCAGGCGGAGGCGACTATACGACGGCCGACGGTAGGTTTTTTCAGGCGGATAAATATTACTCGGGTATTGATGAAATCAGCGATCGGGAGGTTCCGGATATTGCCTACACGGCAGATGATGAACTGTACCGCGTGGCGCGCTGCTCGCGCCAGTTTGATTACACAATCCCGGTAAAAAGGCCGGGTATTTACAAGATCGTCATGCATTTTGCGGAAACATACTGGGGGGTAGCGGAAAGACGGGAAGGTCGGGGTAGCCGGCAGTTCTATGTTTCCATGGAGCGTCAGCAGAAGCAGCATCTTTATGATATTTTCACCTTGGCTGGCGGAGCCTTGAAGGCTACCCAGGCGACGCTGGAGGTTGCGGTAACGGACGGGTTTCTCAATCTGTACTTCAATGCATCCGATGATAAGGCGCGTCTTTCGGCACTTGAAATTATATTCGTTAAGCCCCTGCAGGTAGTGACTTTGCAACCTACTGATGATGCCTACGTCAGGGGAGGGAGCTATGCCGATCAGAATTTTGGCAGGGAGTCAACGCTGGATGTGAAAGGGGGGAGCCGTAACGACCTGAACCGGGAAAGTTACATGAAGTTTTCGCTGGCGGGTATCAGTCAGGTGACCAAAGCATATCTACGGATTTATGGGTACAAGCATGAAGCAGGCCTTCCTTTGCAATTCCGGGTTTTTGCGCTTGAAAATGATGACTGGAGCGAAAATACAATCACCTGGAATGATGTGCCGGCCGGTAGTATGAAAGAAATAGACAGGCGTGTCATCACCGAAACAGCTTCCTACTTTGAATTTGACGTTACTGAATATGCCAAATCGTGGGTTGCCGGCGATAAGATGATCACCTTTGTGTTGCAGGACAGTGATAACCGTAAGCTGCGAATGGTCTTTAATAGTAAGGAAAATGGCTCTAATCCGCCCGAACTAATCATTTCTACGACGGATCCTGTTTTAAACACAATCCGCCTTGCCGCAAACCCTGGTTTTGAAAAGCCCGTAAGTGAAGTGACAAGCTCAACCATTTTCCCCAACCCCGTCCAGAAACAGCTCTCCGTAAAAATCAGCCCGCAGCACCACGACAACATCTCGCTCAGCCTGATCAATGCAGCGGGCCTTACATTTTCATTAAAAACAACAGAAGTCCTAAGATGCGGAGCCACAGCTGAGGTGGATATTTCCAACTTATCGTTGAGTAAAGGCATTTACCTGCTCAAAATACAATCAGACCATGCATCAGAAGTGCTGAAAGTACTGATATCAGACTAAAAAAATACAGCGTACCAGCCCAAAACAACCCAGGCCGGTACGCTACCATACCTGACCACCCCTGACAACACCTGACAATTCCTGACAACCCCTGACCCAACCTCCCCTAAACCGGAAAATAAATCCGAAACGTAGCACCCTGTCCTACCTGGCTCATGGCAGTAATCGCACCACCATGATTGGTTACGACCCTTTCACAAATCGCCAGGCCTATGCCTGTACCGCCAAATTCGCTTTTACCGTGCAGCCGCTGAAACACCTGGAAGATCCGGTCGAGGTATTGCTCATCGAAGCCGATGCCATTATCAATCACCTCAATCAGGTGGTAGGTACTGGCACTGCGCGCCGGCGCAGCTGTCCGCGGCAGCTCGGCTAATGTTACCTTGCTCGCCTTCACATGAATGGAAGGTGCCTGACCCGGGCGGCGGAACTTCAATGCATTGCTCAGCAGGTTTTGAAAAAGTTGCCCCAGCTGCATCGCCTCTCCCGAAATAGTAGGCAGGTTGTCAACCCTGATTTCCGCTGCACTGTCTGTGATTGCCAGTTCCAGTACATTTAGTACGTTATCAATAACTTTGTTCAATGCAACTGGCTGATGAATGCCGCGCCTGGTTGAAATGCTTGAAAAGTCGAGCAGATCCCTGATCAGTATCGACATCCGGCTGGCTGCCGATTGTACGCGTTCAAGGTATATGGCCGCTTCTCCGGTCTGCGATTGGTAGCGCGTTTTTAGTATATCGCTGAACTGCTGGATCTTCCGCAGCGGCTCCTGCAGGTCATGGCTGGCGACGTATGCAAATTGCTGCAGGTTTTCATTCGAGCGCAGCAATTGCTGATTGGCTTCTTCCAGTTCTTCATTGATCGCCATATACTCTTCATTCTGAGCGGCGAGCTCCTCGTTCAATGCTGCCAGCTCCTCGGTCCTGATCTCAACCACCTGTTCGAGCTCCTGCTGGCGGCGGCGCTCATCGGTAACATCCTGGGCAGTACCGACCAGCTTGTAAGCTTGTCCTTCGATGTCGTACAGTACCTTGCCCCGGGCATGGATAATGCGCTCGGGGCTGCCTGAAAAGGGATTGAGCCGGTACTCGGCATCATAGGTACCCGTAGAGCCGGGTTCCAGCGCATGACGTATGGCACTTTCCACATCCATCCGGTCTTCGGGGTGGATCGGGTTATATACTTCGGGCAGCTCAATCTGGCCGGCACTGAACCCAAACCATTCCCGGATCGTATCCGAGTAGCTTACCTGGCCGGTTGCAAGGTTGAGCTCCCAGGAACCCAGGCGCGCGAGTGCGATTGCATCCCTCAGGCTGGCCTCGGCCTCTACCAGCTGCTGCTGCGCCACCACCAGGTCGGTCACATCAGCAGCGGTATTCATCACGCCATATACATTCCCCTCCGCATCAAAGAGGGGCGTGAAGTTATATTTGAAATAAAATGATTTAAGCTGCCCTTCAATCATCAGATCTACGCGCTGATTGTGTGCATAGTACGGCTTCCCGGTCATGTACACCTGGTCAAGCTGCTCGTAAATGCCTTTATCGGCCAGTTCGGGCAGTACCTCGGCATACCGCTTGCCGACGATGTCCGTACCTTTTCCCCAAACATCAATAATGGATTGGTTTACCAGCTGTATAAGCATCTCCCGCCCCACATATACGCCGATCGGGAAAGGTGCACTTTCCACAACGCTCCGCAGCCTAGCCTCGCTGATTTCCAGCTTTTGCCGGGACAATACCTGTTGGGTCATATCCTGGCAAAGGATAATTACGCCGGATATATAGCCGTCCGCTTCCTTGTAAGGCTGGTAAACAAGGTCCAGGTAACCTTCTTTCGGTCCATCTTCCGACACAACCGAGTAAGGCTGGTGAAAAAGGTACAGGGGGTTTCCGGTTGACCGGACTTCCTCGATAATGCCATGAAAAGGATCGCGGGCTTCGGGGATTACATCAAACAGCCTGCGGCCCTGAAGTTCTTCGGGCTTGCGGTTGATCAGCTGTGCATAAGCCTGGTTGACGATCTCCACGCGCATTTCGGGACCTTCCAGCAGGATAATGCCCATGGATGCATCCCTGACCAGATTCTGAAAACGCTGCTGCGACAGGATGAGCTGCCGGGCATTTTCAATTTCACTTGTTTTTTCGGAACAGGTCAGCAGCACTCCGTCAATATTTCCCCCGTCGCTCGTCAGCGGGCTCAGGCTGTAATCCCAGAAAGACGAAGATGTATGGTCGATTTTGTAAAAATCAAGTGGCTGGTTTCTCAGCGTTACGGCCCTGCCGTCGGCAGCTACCGTGCGGGCTGGCGGTACAACCTCCGGCCAGATGCCCTCAGCGAGCATGGCAGCCGGCTGCCCGAATGCATGGGGGCGGCGTGCACCGAAGAGTTCGTGAAATGTATCATTATAGAGGGTAATGAGCTCCGTACCCCACAAAACAGCCATCGGGAGCGGGCTGTTCAGGATCATTTGTACCAATGTGCGCAGACTTTGAGGCCAGCGATCAGGTACTCCCAAAGGAGAATCCTGCCAGTGGTACCGGCGGGCAAATTCGCTCATCCGGTCATCAGCTGAGAAAAAGGTATAGGTGCTTTGATTGAATGGTTTTTCCACAAATTCGAGATTATGTAACGGCAAGTTAAAAAATCCAGACTGATGTCTGGCAAATTCTCAGGGGAGGAACCCTTCCCACGGCGGTAATAGAAAGTTAATCATGATTGTGATTCCTGTTTGATTATCGGTTTTATTGCATGCACCTGGTTTATGAACTTATGCGCAACCATTTTTCTTCACCTGTTTTTTTCCGGAGCCGGCTGGTTTACGGATCTCTCACGATTGCCATCATGCTGGCTGGTTTTTTGTCGCGGCGGTTGTTGGGGCAGTATTCATTTGTCAGGCTTTACGTGGGCGATGTACTGTGGGCCATGATGGTGTTTTTCGGATTGGCCTTCATTTTTCGGCGATGGCTGGTGCGAAGGGTAGCCGCCGCTGCATTGTTGTTTTCGGTATGCATCGAGCTCAGTCAGCTGTACCATGCGCCCTGGATTGATGCTATCAGAAGAATGCCACTGGGCGGCCTGGTACTGGGTTTTACATTCGTCTGGAGCGACTTACTTTGTTATAGTCTGGGCATTGTACTCGGTGCGCTTGCCGAACTATTTTTGATGGATGCTTCCGGAAAAGTGAAGTAACCATACATTCATGGCAGAATAGTAAGTAAATGATTCATTTTCACTTCAATGCACAGGTAGATTACCCGTTTAAGCACTTAATAAACGAGGTGTTTTCCGGTAAATCTTACAGTTTGTCTAAAAGAAGAATATGAAAAATCATTTACAAAACCTTGCCTTTACGGTACTGATGATAATCAGCATTGCAGCCTGTAAGAATGCCGGCATCGAAACCGTATCTCCGGCCGCAGACGGTACAGAAAATTCAGGTTTGCGTGTAGCCGCAGGCACGACGTACTATGTGGATAATGCCAATGGAAGTGACAGCCGGAGCGGTACATCCCAGGGTAATGCATGGAAAAGTGTTTCAAAGGTAAATTCGGTTGTGTTTCAGCCGGGTGACCGCATTTTATTTGTTGCAGGCGGCAGCTGGACCAGGCAGCTGCATCCGCAGGGTTCGGGTACCAGCGGAAATCCGATCAGCATTGGCAGCTACGGATCGGGCAAAAAACCCCGGATCAATGGCGCGGGTGTTACAAACGGTGCTGTCTATTTCTATAACCAGCAATACTGGGAAATTAACGATCTCGAAGTAACCAATTTTGATCCGGCAGAGGTAAATGGGCAGAGCCTGGAAACCTGGGAGTCAAATAATACAACCAAATACGCCAATGCAGCCCGGCCGAAGCAGGTAGTCAATCGTGCGGCATTGAAAATAGGTATTCTGATTGCGGCACAGGATGCGGGCGAGATCCACCACATTTACCTCAATAACCTCGAAGTTCACGGCGTGAACGGATACATCAATCAGGCCGATGAAAACAGCAAGTATAACGGTGGCATGTGCTTCCGCATCACCGGCACTGCCACCCCGACCTGGTTCAATGACATACTCGTAAATAATTGCAGCATCCATGACGTGGACAGGACCGGATTATGGTCGGAGTCGACCTGGGCCGACCGGACGCTGACCGTAAACACCAACTGGAAACCTTCACTCAATGTGGTTTTTAAAAACAACACGTTCAGCAACACAGGTGCGAATGCCATGATCATTCGTGTTGCAGACGGGCCTTTGATGGAGCATAACGTGTTTGATCATTGCGTGATCAAGGCATCAGGGAATGCAGCATTTAATTTCAATACCGACAATGCAGTATGGCAGTTTAATGAGTCGCGCTATACCAAGGCAAATGTGGATGATGACGATGCGGGTGGGATTGATTCGGACTATAAAACTAAAAATACCATTATCCAGTACAATTATATACACGACAATGATTACGGAATCCTGATTACGGGCGGTCCGGGGAGATTCAATGATAATACCATTATCAGGTATAATCTGTTTATCAAAGATGGCAAATACAGCCACCCCGTTGATGGTAAATTCATGCTGAAATTGTCGGGCAATGCTACCAATACGTCGATCTACAATAATGTCGTGGATATTGGTCCGAGCCAGACAAATACAAAGATGGTTCGTTTCCACGACTGGGCCGGCTGGCCGTCTAATACGAATTTTTACAATAACATTTTTGACAACAGCGGTACCGGCACCACTTACAGTTTCGGCGGAAGTACCGGTAATGTTTTTGACTACAATTCTTTTTACAAAAACCAGGCAGCAGGCCAGCCCGTGCAGGTACATCCTATTGCAGGAGATATCAGGTTCGTCAATGCGGGAATACCGGATCCAAACGGCTTCAAACTGAAAGCAGGATCGGCCGGCTTATTGAGCGGGAAAGTAATTTCGGGCAATGGAGGCAAGGATTATTTTGGGGATACGGTATCCGCTTCGTCGGCTCCGAATATCGGCGCATATAACGGGCCGGGTTTGTAATTGCCGATCTGTTTTTTAAAAGAAATATCAATCCGCGTTTTCGTCCCGGACCGCATTCAAAAACCGCCGGTCGCGGCAGCGGCTAGCATGGTATTAATGCAGTGGATGGTGTATCTGGCCTGCATACCCGCGGGTCAGATTACATCACTTTTTAACAACTGACATCCATGCAGGACGAACCTATTTATTACATAGGAGGCGATGAGGAAGACCAGCATCAGGTAACCCGTGCGCTTGCGGAAATTGGTATTCCCAACAAACTCGTCCACTTTGAAGATGGTCCGCAGCTAATGGACCACATGCGCACAACACACACGAAGCCTTTTCTGATTCTTTGCGACCTCCGGCTGCCCGGCATGTCGGGATTGGAGCTCCGGGAGGAGATCAACAACGACAGGAAGTTGAGAAGCATGTCGATCCCGTTTATTTTCCTGTCAGAGTCCGTGCCGCCGCGGGACGTTGAGCGGGCCTATCTTTCACTTGTGCAGGGATTTTACCAAAAGCCATCCGATTACGACGAGCTCAAAGAGCAGCTGCAGATCATCTGCCAATACTGGGCAAGAGCCATACGGCCGTAGCTGAGAAGTGCTGATGCTGTGTACTTGTCGCTCAAATGGTGTTTGCCTGTCCGCAGCTGCTGGTAAGGTTTTTACAACCCTGACATTTTCCAATCGTCGGGATGATGGATCCAAGCTGATACCAGGCCCGGTGAGCAGGTGCAAACGCAGCAGCAGGCTGTTACCCATCAACAAACTTCATGAAGATTGCCGCATTAAGTGCTTTTGAAAGCCGTAATTACAGGTTATACTTTGCAGGACAGACGATTTCGCTTTTAGGTACCTGGATGCAGAAAACTGCGGTCAGCTGGGTAGTTTACTCACTGACCCACTCCAAGTTCATGCTTGGTGTGAGCATCTTTGCTACCCTTTTTCCGTCTGCAATGCTTACCCCGCTCGGGGGAGTCGTATCGGACCGTTACAACCGGTACCGGGTGTTGCTCGTCACGCAGGTACTGTCCATGGTACAGGCGCTGGCATTGACGCTGGTGGTTTATTTCAAGGATTATGCGATATGGGAAATTATTGCGCTGAGTGTAATGCTGGGCCTGATCAATGCATTTGATGTACCGGCCCGTCAGTCGCTGGTATACGAGCTGGTGGATGATAAAAAGAACCTTCCCAATGCCCTGGCGCTGAATTCATCCATGGTCAACCTTTCCAAGCTGCTCGGTCCGGCTATTGCCGGCGTGGCCATTGAGCGGTTTGGTGAGGTGGTTTGTTTTGGCGCCAATACTTTCAGCTTTATTGCGGTAATCAGTTCCCTGCTGCTGATCAGGCTGCCCAGGTTTACGCCGGTAAAGCATACCAAAAACATCCTCAGCGAACTTGCCGAAGGACTGGTTTACATCAGGCAGACCCCCGAGATCCGGTACATCATTATCATGCTGGCACTGGTGAGCCTGCTGCTGCTTCCTTTCACCAGCCTGATGCCGATTTACGCAAAAGATATTTTCCGGGGTACAGCTTCCACATTCGGTCTGCTCGACAGCGCTATTGGTTTTGGTGCATTGGGCGGAGCAATTTTTCTGGCGACATTGCCACCCGGCACCAACCTCAGCAGGATACTTGCCGTTAATACATTTGTTTTCGGCACGGGGCTGATTCTTTTTTCATACACCAGCCTGTATGCCCTGGCGCTGGTGTTCATTGCCATCGGTGCATTCGGGATGATGTCGCAAACTACCATCAGCAACACGCTGATACAAACCCTGGTAGTGCCGGCCATGCGCGGGCGGGTGATCAGCATTTTTGTGATGGCTTACTCAGGAGGTGTACCCATCGGGAGCCTGGTGGTCAGCTATGTTTCCCAGCATATCGGTGTACAGGCTACGGTATTGGCACAAGGTATACTGGCATTGCTCATCGGTATGCTGCACGTGCGCTACCTCCGGAAGAACAAACCCAACCGCCGGGTGGCCACGACCCGCAATCTGAATGAGGAAATCCCCCAGGTGTAGCCGGGGATGCGCCGCCTTTATCTCCGATATATGACCTCCCCGCAGTATGCCGCGCTTCGGAAGGAATGAGATTTTAATCTGCTCAACGTATTTCCCGGTACGTTCATGACCACTTAGTAAATACATGGCCTGTTTTACACCAATGGACCCACTCCGGGTTTGCCATGCATGTCTATTGCGTCCGAAAATCTCTTTGTTTGTATCTATTTACAGTTAATTAATGTTTTATGAAGAAACTTCTCCTACTCAGTTCCTTACTGATCATCAATTTGTACACATCCCTGAGCATTTGGGCGCAGCCGGCAGTCCAGTGGGACAAGACCCTGGGCGGAAAAGACGATGATTACCTGATGTCTGCCAATCCAACCTCCGATGGGGGATTCATTCTCGGAGGACGATCCGGAAACAATTCCAGCAAAACCGGGGAGCGATCCGAAGCAGGCCGCGGAAATACCAATTACTGGATCATCAAGCTGGCTGCCGATGGTTCCAAAGAATGGGACAAAACATACGGCGGAAATTATATCGATATCCTTTCGGTGGTAAGGCAAACCCCGGATGGGGGATATATCCTGGGCGGTTACTCTTATTCGGACGCCAGCGGGGACAAAACCCAGGGAAATGGTGGCCAGAGCATTCCCGGCGAACGTCAGGCTGATTTCTGGATCATCAAAATATCTGCCAGCGGAGCAAAGCAATGGGACAGAACGATCCTGAGGCGGGGGGATGAGCAGCTCAGTGACATCAGGCGGACTTCCGAAGGTGGCTACCTGGCTTGGGGAAGTAATTATTTCGTCAAACTGTCAGCCAGCGGGGTGCAGGAGTGGGAGCGCGCAAATACTTCATCGATCGGCAGCGACCGGGCAGGTAAGATCGAAATGCCAGACGGCGGGTTTACCATGGCTAATGTTGTCCCGGGCGGGTTCAGTATCACCAAATTGAATGCAGCCGGTGTGCAGCAATGGACGAAAACGTATAAAAGCACCGGCACAGGTACGGTAACTTCATCTCCGGTACTCAGGGTACTGGCAGACGGATACCTGCTCGGAGGATCATCCGATTACGGAAAGGGTGGAGACAAATCCGAAGCCGGGCGCGGGGGCCGTGATTACTGGATACTGAAAATTGCTTCCGACGGCCGCAAAGTCTGGGACAAACGTTTCGGCGGTCCGGAGAATGACGAGCTGAAAGCCATTGAGCCCACAGCCGATGGCGGGTACATGCTGACAGGTGTTTCCAACTCGAACATCGGCGGCGACAAGTCTGAAAAAGCCCAGGGCATTCAGGATGCATGGATCGTAAAAATCAGTGCATCCGGAACAAAACAATGGGAGCGGACCCTGGGTGGGAAAAAATACCAGCTGTACGACATATACCGGGGTACAAGCCAGTTACGGCTCAACAGACAAAATCCGGATGGAAGCTATGTGCTGACAGGATCATCCACCGGGCTTGCCAGCAGTACCAAGACAGGCGATGCATTGGGTAGCTGGATCATAAAACTGACATCGGCAGGCACCAAAGTTTGGGATAAGGTAACCGGCGGGTATGACAACAGCAGCATACTGAGCACCGCGGACGGAGGTTACCTGTTTGCAGGATCATCATCATCGCAGCCGGGTGCGATCAAAACCGAAAGTTCAAGGGGCGGGCTGGACTACTGGATCATCAAACATGCAGCGGAAGCAGCCACCAAAACGTTTACACTTCCCAGTCAGTCGCTTTCTTTTACATACAAACCCGGTGTCACTACGCCTCCGCAAACCCTGGCCGTGAAGACCAGCGGAACTAAGCCGGCACTGCGTTTTTTCAAATCAGCAAACAGCCCCTGGCTGACCGTACAGCAGAACACAGACGGTAACCTGACTTTCCGGGCTGATGGGACTGGCCTTGCTGCTGGCATTTACGAGGTGCTTGTGACGCTTTTTGCACCTGATTACAGCCGGGTGGTACTTCCCGTAAAGCTGGTGGTAACCAGCCAGGAGGCAGCCAATACAACACTCCGGATCAATGCAGGAGGCGGAGCTTTTGCTGCATCCGGCGGCAGGCAGTTTGTGGCTGATCAGTATTATTCGGGCATTGACCGTACCAGCCCGGTAAGCAGCGGCGATATTCTCAGGACGACGGACGACGAGCTTTATCAGACAGGCCGGTGCTCTCCTTCATTCAGCTATAAGATCCCTGTCCCGAACGGTAATATCAGCGTGATCCTGCATTTTGCCGAAACCTGGTTTGGTGTGCCGGGCCGGGGCGCGGGCGGCGCAGGCAGCAGGCGGTTTCATGTAAACATGGAAGGTATCCGCAAACTGACCGACTATGACATCTTTGCAGCAGCAGGCGGCGCTATGAAAGCCGTCATGCGGACGGTCCCTGTGATGGTAACAGACGGTGTGCTCAACATTGATTTTCTGACCGGCTCTGCAGATCTGCCCAAAGTGTCGGCCATTGAAGTACTGGTGACCAGTGCCATACTACCTGTGGTTGCCGATGCCTACATTTATGAAAATGAGCCTTTCAAAAACTATGGAAGCCAGCCTTCGCTTGAAGTCAAGAATGTGGAAAAAAGCTATGTGCAAAGACGGTCTGCATTTCTGAAATTCCCCATAGGGACAGTGGGTGAGGTAGGGTCGGCCAAACTGCGGATTTATGGTCATAACCAGGAAGATACGAAGGTGGTGAGCCTGCACGTGTACGGGGTAGACGACGACAGCTGGCTGGAAGACCGTATTACAAAGGAAATTGCCCCGGAAGCATCTACGCCTTCGCTGGGCTTTGCAGGCGTGGATCATGTTTACAGGTACTATGAAATAGATGTGACAAGCTATGTGAAATCCCAGCAGCAAACCGGCGACGCGCTGGTAAGCTTTTTACTGCACGATCCCAATTACCGGAATACCAGGCTTGTTTTCAACAGCCGGGAAAGCGGCTCCAATCCGCCGCAGCTGGTGATCCGGACCACGCAGCAGATGAATGCGCTCGCCAGGAGCGGGGAAGAGCCGGTGGAAGCTGTGCTGGAAGAAGATACGGAGAAAGGGGCAGAGCGCTCGGCGGTTTTCCCAAATCCGGTTACATCCCGGTTTACCGTACACGTATCCTCCGGACATAGTGATGATATTTCCTTTGAAATGGTAAGCCTGTCGGGTATCAGCCGTAAACTCGTCGCCTCAGAATCTGTAAAACCGGGGCATGATACCCAGCTTGATATTTCAAATCTTGGTCTGCGTGGCGGTGTGTACATGCTGAAAATACAGTCGGGCTCAGCAACGGAAGTATTAAAGCTGATGATGGCAGAAGGCAGTCAGCCCTGATCGATCGTTATTTTTGAATCAAATAAAAAACCTGATCCTATGGTCTGTGCCTCGGGATCAGGTTTTTTTGCAGCAGCCGGTGCGTTTCAGCGTGGTTCTGATTGTGCAGGTAGCGCTGTACATGCTGGCCTGTACCTCCGGCGGACCTCAGTACTGAATATCAAGATTGTACTTCGTCAGCAAGCCGGGCAGGCTGTGTACGGTAAACTTCGTCTTTTTGAGTGTATTGATTTCAGGATCGATAGAGAAGTTGTAATTCGTAGTGAAGTCCAGTCCGCTAAGGTTGGTATACGAAAATATCGCCGCATCCAGGTCGCAGCGCTCTATGGTACATTTGGACAAATCTGCATTGGAAAAGTTGACCCCGTGCATTTTACAATTCACAAATGTGCTCTGGTTCATTTTCCGATTGTCAAAACTGGCATAATCCAGGTTGCAGTTTTCAAATGCAACCGAGAAACCGAATGTCTTGGTGTCATTGAAATTGATACCGACGAGCTTGCAATCATTGAACCTGACGTTCTGTATCTTACAGTTTCTGACCATGGCGTTGCTCAGGTTACAGGAATGAAAAACGCACTCCATGAAGTCGGTTCCGGCTAATTTCAGAAAGGAACAATTTCTGAATTCCACATATTCGTAGCTGGCTTCCAGGTCGCTGCTGCCAAAGTCTTTATTCTCAATGAGCGTGTGCTCATGCCGGGCGGCTATTTTCCGTATCATCAGGTTTTTCTAAACGGTGGATCGCAGCCGGGAAACAGATTTTCGTTCCGGTGCGCTTTCAAAAATGGCTAAAAAGCACCTGACAAAAAAAAGCCGGCTGGAAATTCCTGCTCAGAATGTAAACCCGATAGTCATTCTGGATGATAAATAAGGTCTTGCAAAAAAGAAGCTTTCAGCGCCCGCAGCAATGGGTTTCAGGTAAAACAGGGAAGCATCAATGTACAATTTCCCGAACAAGCGCTGCTGGTAACCCAATGCCGGCGTTACACTGAAACCAGTGCTTACACGGCTGACCTCCGGAACCGACGGGAAGTCGCTCCTTGAATGAGCTTTGTTCCTGCCGTAACCTCCCGAAAAGGCAGCATAGGGTCCTGAAAGATTGCTTCCTCCTTTTCCACGGCGGGCCTGAAACTTCTGAAGAAAATAATACCGTAAACTTAAACCTGCATTTAAAGCAGTGTTCGTATTGTAGGTTTCACGGAAAATAGCCTGGTGAGCGAGGTAAATGCCTGCATCTGCCTGCACTGAAAATGAAGTTTTTCCTAATGCTCTTTCATAGGCAAGCTCCGACCGTACAACCTGGTTTCTGAGTCCCAGAACGAAGTAGGGTGCCTGTACTTTCCACTGTCCGCGAACCAGTTCATCACAGAATATAACATCACAAAGCGGAGCTGTGGCTGATTTTTTCCAATCACCCACAGCAAGGCCAATGTTGAACCGGCTTCCGAGCACGAAGTTCTCAGGGGCTACAAAAGCTGAGGAGCTTTGATAGTTGGAAAAGTATCCGGGTTCTCTCTGGTAAAGACCCAGCGCAAAGTCTGCAAAGCCATGGTTCAGGAAACGGGTTTGAAAACCAAATAAGAGCGCCGCCCTGCCGGTATTCGGATTTGGAAACCGTGCGGACCTATGCAGCAAGTGCTCGTACGAAGCTCCGATATACGCGCCGCTGAAATTATTTGCATTGAGTCCCTTGTCGATCCGCTTTTTCATGTTGTAGTACCAGCGCATTCTTGCATTTGCCCAGACATCCACATTGCGGTAGTCAAACCTGACCATTTCATGTACCAGGCCGGTATTATAGGGATTGAGCACCGTAAAAACAGATGCTTCAAGGGACAGTGAGGGCGTAAGTTTGTATTCATAGCCGAGGTGAAAACCTGCGCCCTGCAATTCGGAGCCTGTAACCGAAAGCTTGAAAATCTGCCGGGTCGGCACGCGGGTCATAAATACATTTTCATACCGGTCGATAAAGCGCTGCCTGACCAGGGTGTCAGCGTCTTGCGAAAAGAATACCTGTGTGCTGTCCTGTGCACGGGCCAGCGGGGTCATGCTCCCGATGAGCAGCACCAGCAGAAAGTTTTTCATGAAAGAAGGTTTAAAATGCAGCTACCGGATGGTCACATGACCGAATTCGGCGTTGATGCTGACGTTGGCAAGTTGATTCCGGTTGAAAAATGCCTCCTTAAAGTCCGCTGTATTGCGTTTCCATTTGAAACCATTGGGCAGCTTCATGGTAGCATAGGCACTTTGTATGGTGTAGTCGAATGTCTGCCAGTTCCTGGCCAGCAAGGTTATTTCTGCTTTTTTTGATCTGATACCCAGGCTGGTCAATGCGGCGGCCGGGTATATTTCGGCGTCACCATAGTCGGCATCCAGCCGCACTACTCCTGCCACCTGGTTGAGGCGCAGCCTGGTGTGGTCGCTTGTGAAGCTGAAAGTACCCGAAAGGTCCGTGGCCGTCAGTTCGCCGAAGGAGGTATTCAGCTGGCCTTGTCCGCTGAGGTTCAGCAGGCTGGTCGTACAGAAATCTGCTTTGAGCTGGATACTGTTGCTAAGACCTTTGAGGGTGATCGTGCCGAACGAATTTTTCAGGTCAACCCCGCAGGAAGCCGGCAAATGGATCACATACCGCGCCTTGATGTTGGAAACAGGTTTGCTTTCTCCTTCTTTCAGCACAATGTAATTTCTCAGGAAAAAGTCCCTTCCGCGACCGTCGGCGATGTACTGCACCTTGGACAGGTCGGAGGCAGCCATGCTTTTTTCAGGATGCCTGGCCGAAAGTTCGAGTACGATCGTGATTTCGGCCTTGTCCCAGGTGGTCATTTCAATGTCGGCCTTTTCAGCTGTAATGTGTAACATGCGTACAGCCGGGCTCCGGACGGTTTTTTCAATGGTTTTGGTAGCTACCTGCAATACTCCCTGCGCACGGGCAACACCGGAGAGCGAGAGCACCGGGAGCAGTACTGCGCACAGCATGTATTTATAAAAACTAAGGTGCGGTTTCATGTGCATTGTTTTAAATCAACTTGGCCATTTCATTCAAAATACCGGCTTTTTGTTCTTCCAGGATTGTAACCTGCCTGATCAGCGAGGCTTCCGTATTATAGGCCCCGATAGCTCTTTTCAGCTGGACCGAAGCATCGTTCAACTTTTCATATTCTTCCTGCAAACGTCTGTAATCCCGCGTATTGCAAACGATCGTTTCGGTTTCACAATAAGCTTTGAGCCTCAGGTACTGGGCATCCGCAAGGCTCGGTTCACCTTGCTGAAGACGTACATCCGCTTTTTCAGTCGAGTACGATATGCCGCGGTTCCATCCTTTCTCGTAGGTCAGCCATCCCAGGCACAGGCCGCCTGCAAGGAGTGCCGCGGCATACCACCATATCAATGCAGGTTTTTTTGCAGGAGCTTTCGCGGCAATGAGCTCCCAGAGCATACCGTCGGGCTCATACTCCGGCAAAGTATCCAGTGCCTGCTTCAATGGTTGTTCATTCAGTTTTTCACGCAGGTCCAGCCAAACCTGGTGACCCGGTTCGTAGGCAGGCAGCCGACCGATCGCATTTTTCAGTGTGTCCTTATTTTTTTCCATGTCCGTATCCGTATGAGGTGAGCATGCCCCGGAGCTTTCTTTTGGCATGAAACAATTGTGATTTGGAGGTTCCTTCGGAAATATTCAGCATTACTGCGATTTCGCGGTGCGTGTATCCCTCCACTTCGGCCAGCACGAAAATGGTGCGGAAACCATCGGGCAGCGACAAGATCGCGGTTTCAAGATGGGCTGCATTGATATCGTGATCGCCCCAGTCAATGCTTTCTTCCGGATAATCATCCACATTCTGCCACAAAACCACCTTTTTCTTTTTGGTCGATTTACGCACCACGATCTGCCGGATCCAGGCACCGAGTGTCGATTCACCGCGAAACTGATCGAGGTGGCGGAACACTTCCAGGAATGCATCCTGGATCACATCATTGGCAGCATCAAAGTCGCCCGTAATGCGGTAGGCTAGCGTATACATTGCTTTTTTATACCGGTCATACAGTTGCCGCTGTGCAACCCGGTCGTGCAACAGGCAACCCGATACCAGTTCCGCCTCTGATGTCATAGATGATCTTTAAGGTATTCAGGTTAAAGAGGCCGCCCAGGTGCCCAAAGGTTGTATGTCCTGAAAATTAAGCTTTACCAGATTTTCCTTTTTCCTGTAAATGCGCCGCAGAACCCTGGTCTAAAAAAAACCTGGAATGTAAGGTGTCATTTCTTACAGAACTTTCATTTACTTTGTAATGCAAAGTACTTTTAAACTATGTAAATTCATGAAAGTAAAGATGATCCTGCCGGCATTGACCGAAGCCGAAAGCCCGCTCTGGAGACCCATCAAGTACTCGCTTTTTCCGCCGCTGGGCCTGGCGACACTGGCTGCATTCCTGTCGCCCGATGACGAGATCGACCTGCAGGATCAGCATGTGGAGCAGCTGCGCCTGGATGACGAGCCTGACCTTGTGATGATCCAGGTGTATATTACCAATGCATTCAGGGCTTATCGCATCGCTGACCATTACCGCCGGAAGGGTTGCTACGTGATACTCGGAGGCCTGCATGTGACCTCACTGCCTGAGGAGGCGATGGCGCACGCCGACAGTATTTTTATCGGTCCGGGTGAGGACACGCTCCCGCGCTTTCTTACCGATTTCAGGAAAGGTGCTCCGCAGCGGGTGTATACTTCGGATAACCGCACCCTGGCGGGTATTCCGCCGATCCGCCGCGATCTTATCAAGCGGCATCTCTACCTGGTTCCCAATTCCATCGTGGTTACCAGGGGCTGTCCGCACCACTGCAATTTTTGTTATAAAGATGCTTTTTTCGGGGGAGGCAAAACTTTCTATACCCAGCTGGTAGACGAGGCGCTGGCCGAGATCGACCGGCTGCCGGGCCGACATCTGTATTTCCTGGATGATCACCTGCTTGGAAATACAAAGTTTGCAGCGGCGCTTTTTGAAGGGATGCGCGGCATGAACCGGGTTTTTCAGGGGGCGTCAACCGTAGACGCCATTTTGAGGGGAAACCTGATCGAGAAGGCTGCCGATGCAGGGTTACGGAGCTTATTTGTGGGTTTTGAAACCTTTTCACCGCAAAATCTCAAACAAAGCAATAAGAAGCAAAACCTTGAAAAAGATTACACAAGAGCCGTAAACAGGCTGCATTCGCTGGGCATTATGATCAACGGAAGCTTTGTTTTCGGGTTGGATGACGATGACCGCGACGTATTCAAACGAACCGTGGACTGGGGAGTAAACCACGGCATTACCACAGCTACCTACCATATTCTGACGCCCTATCCCGGCACGGCATTGTACCGGAGTATGGATGCCGAGGGCCGCATTCTCACCCATGACTGGGATCGTTACGACACGCGGCAGGTTGTTTATCAAACCAAAATACTACGTGCAGAGGAACTGGAAGCAGGATACTGGTGGGCTTACGAAAATTTTTACAGTTGGAAAAACATTGCGAAGTCCAGCCTGCACCACGATACGGTAAAGCACATAGCCAAGCATTTCCTGTATACCGGGGGCTGGAAAAAGTTTGAGCCGCTCTGGAATTTTATCATCAAAACCGGCGGTCTGAACACCATGCTGCCACTGCTGGAATCCATTTTGTCCAAAGTAAAATCCCGGGAAAACGGCAGCATAGTCCCGCCAGTTCCGGAAAACACGCTGGCCGGGCTGGTTGATTCATGAAGCGCAACCCGGAAAGCCGTATTTTCAGTTAAATGATCGCCTGAATTCCAGGGGAGAAAGGTTCGTCTTTGCTTTGAACAGCTTGCTGAATGACTGGGAATGTTCAAACCCGAGTGTGTAAGCCACTTCCCGCACCGTAAGGTTGGTTGTCGAAAGGTTTTCCTTCGCCTTTTCGATCAGTTTGTCGTGAATGTACTGTTGAGCATTCTGCCCGATCAGCGAGCGCAGCATATCACTCAGGTAGCTGGGCGACAGGTTGACTTTTTCGGCCAGGTAGGCGACGCTGGGCAATCCCTGATTTACGGATAGCTGATCTCCAAAATATTGATCCATTACCTCTTCGAGTTTCTGAAGGAGGTCATGGCTGATTGCTTTCCGGGTAATAAACTGCCGCTTATAAAAACGATTTGCATAGTTGAGCAGGAGCTCGATCTGCGAAATCACCACATCCTGGCTGAAATCGTCGATCCGGCTGCCGAGCTCTTTTTCAATCATTTTGAAAATGTCAAAGATCGTTGCCTTTTCCTCCTCCGACAGGTGCAGTGTTTCCCTGGTGGAATAAGAAAAGAAGCCATACTGCCTGATATTTTTGGCAAGAGGATACCTCAGAAGAAAGTCAGGATGGATGAGCAGTGTATACTCCGAACATGCGCTGGCATCGTTATCGTGGTTGCCCACTACCTGGCCCGGAGCGGCAAACAACAAGCCGCCCTCGTCAAAGTCATAGTAGCTCTGGCCGTATCTTAGTTTGCCGTGCAGCTTGGGTTTATAGGCTATTTTGTAAAAAGTCAGCACATGGTAATGCGGTATCGCTGACTCATTCACCTGCGTGTAGGTACCATTGATCAGGCTCACCAGCGGGTGCTGCGGTTTGAGCAGGCCAAATGCCCGGTGCGCCTCGGCCAGCGATTCTATTTTCCTGGGGCTGTTTTCTTCTTTGTTCATGAGGCTGATTTGAAAAGGATCACCGGTAACCTGATAGGGCCGGTGATCAGCAGCGATTCTTTAACGATTTTACTTTCCTGCCGGTTCGCGGCCGGATCAGCCCTGGGCAGCTATGGATACAGCCTCCCAGGCCTCCCAGGTAGCCAGTCGCTCTGCATAGACTTTCCGTACACCGGGCAAATTGTGGCTTCCCAGGAAAACCCGCAGCGGCGGCTGTGGTGCGTCAACAATCTTGAAGAGTGCCTCCGGGGTCGCATTCGGATTGCCGCGTTCCAATCCCCTCAGCGTACCGAAAAACTCCTGCTTATAGTGACCGTAAATGTCCAGACCCTGTGAAAATTTGAGTGATTCCTGGCTCCCGAATTCAGTGGCATAGGCGCCGGGTTCGATGATCGTCACGTGAATTCCGAACTGCTCGATTTCCGCCGCCAGACTTTCGTGAATGGCTTCAAATGCCCATTTTGACGAAGCATAGTAGCCGATCACCGGCAGGGTTACATGGCCGAGGTTACTGGATGTGCCCAATATATGGCCGCTTCCCTGTTCTCTCAGCAGCGGCAATGCAGCCTGGATCACCGCCACCGGACCAAGTATATTGGTTTCGTAAAGTGCCCGGATATCGTCTGCGCTGGCCTCCTCAATGGTAGCAACCAGGGAGTACCCTGCATTGTTAAGCACAACATCGAGCCGGCCAAAATGTGCGTGTGCCTGGGCCACGGTTGCCCGGACCTGCTCCCGGTTGGTTACGTCAAGTTCGAGTGTCAGTACGTTTTCGCCATACTTTTCATTCAGGTCGGCAATGCTTTCGAGCTTGCGTGCGGTGGCCGCTACCTTGTCGCCGCGCGAGAGGGCAGCCTCGGTCCATACGCGGCCGAATCCGCGGGAAGTACCTGTTATAAACCAGACTTTTGGGGTTGTTACAGCAGACCGTAGTCCCGTATTTTCATTTTGCGATTCCATCATTGTGTTTCTTGATATGTAACAATGCATCAAAGTTCTTCTTATGCAAGCAGCGATGTGTATGCAAATTGAGGGGATATGTAGCCGGATCGGGAAAACTATATTTTTACAAAATTCATTATATGTGTATCGGGTTGCAAAAAGTGCAGCAGCCTGGTATCCGAAATACAGACATTCAACATTACATTACCATTATGTCCATTACAAAAGAGTCAGAACTGGAAGGCATGCAGCAGGCCAGCGAAGCCGTAGCATACACATTGAAGCAGATGACCAGCTATGCGGAGCCCGGTATGACAACCAGGGAGCTTGATGATTTTGGTGCAAAAATATTAAGCGGATTCGGGGCAAAATCGGCTCCGCACACAACCTACGGATTTCCCGGCTGGACTTGCATCAGTGTCAATAACGAGTTTTGTCATGGCGTTCCTTCCGGTAAGAGAAAGTTAAAAGAAGGAGACCTCGTCAACATTGATGTATCCGCAGAACTGAATGGTTTCTGGGCTGATAACGGAGGTTCTTTTGTGCTGGGTCCGGATCTGAACCATCACCAGGCCCTGGTGACCGCATCCCGCGAAATCCTGGTTAAGGCAATCAGCAGCATAAAAGGGGGTGTCAGGATCGCCGATATCGGGTACCTGATGGAATCGGAGGCTAAAAAGCGTGGTTTCAAGGTGATCAGGAATCTGGCTGGTCATGGCATCGGAAGGGCGCTTCATGAGCAGCCCGACGAGCTGATGAATTACAGGAACAAATCTGACCAGAGACGGTTTAGGAAAAACGCCGTGGTTGCTATCGAGACTTTTATCTCAACAACATCATCCTACGCAACAGAACTCAGCGACGGGTGGACGATGGTGGGAAACAAAGGCGGGTTTATGGCACAGCACGAACACACGATCGTCGTCACGGACAAAGCCCCTCTGATACTCACAGCCATGAACGGAATATTCGATTGATATTGCGGATTAAATGATTTGCCCATAACCCGGTTTTCCCATGTCCTTCCCAAAAGAAAGGACATGGGTAACGCAGCTCAGACAACCAGCGTAGCCGGGCCGAATTCCTCAAAGTGGATCGCCTCCCGGACAATGCCGTTTGCGCTTAGATAATCGAAGTGCTTTTTAATGAATGCGCCCGGGCCGCAGATGTAGTAGTCGGCATCAGGGGCCAGCACCTGGCTGAGCTTGCCAAGGTCAACAAAGCCCTCGTAGTACCCGTCTTCCATGTCCTGCTCCATGGTGTCGTAAAAGGTATGTACCGACATCGCACCATGCTTTTCACCCAGCTCGCGCACCAGGTCCCTGAATGCGTGTACCCGGAAGCTCCGGCATCCGTGTATCCAGGTTACGGGTCTTTGCTTCCCGGCCGAGATGAGGTAATCCAGCATGCTCATAAATGGCGTCACACCCACGCCGCCGCTGATGAAGACGATGGGATTGGTTTTGTCGGGGTTCAGGGTAAAATCGCCTGAGGGGGCTGCCACTTCAATGATCGCGCCTTCTGCTATGGAGCTATGCAGCAAATTGCTGACATGCCCCTCCGGGCGCAGCTCATTTCCATGCTCTTTTTTGACCGAAATACGGTAATACCGCCCGTTCGGCGCGCACGAAATGCTGTACTGCCGGGGCTGGAAAACGTTAAGTTCAGGTACAAACAGGCGTACGGTAATATATTGTCCGGGAGCAAAATCGGCTACGGCTCCATGATCGGAGGGATACAGGTAAAATGAAGTGATCTCCTCCGATTCCCTGGTTTTTTGCTGAACTACAAAAGGCCGCCATCCGCTCCATCCGCCTTCTTTTGCCACTGCATTGCTGTACAATCCCGCCTCAACCCCGATCATCATGCCCGCCAGCTGCTGGTAGGCAACTCCCCAGGCATCAATCAGCGCGGGTGATGCGGCATCGCCCAGCACTTCGCCGATGGAAGCCAGTAAATGTTTGCCTACGATGGCATACTGCTCCGGCCTGATATCCAGGCTTACATGCTTGTTGGCGATCCGGTTTACTGCCCCTGCCAGTACCCCGGGATTATCAATGTGCTCCGCGTAGGCCAGTACAGCCATCGCCAGCGCAGTAGGCTGGGCACCTGTATGCTGATTAGCTGCATTGAACACGTTTTTCAACTCCGGATTTTGTGTCAGCATGCGGTTGTAAAAGTAGGTGGTCAATGCAACTCCGTTTGCTTTCAAAACCGGCACGGTAGCTTTTACAAGTTCTCTTTGTTCATTTGTCATGATGATAAATATATAAATACCTTTTTATCTTTTATTCAAAGTTAGATCAAATCTATTAGAGGACAAGAATATCTTTATTTATTTTTGATCCTAAATTTTCAGGTAAACGATGGCTGTATTTTCAAAAACGTGCGAGTATGCGATCCGTGCTGTGCTGTACATTGCCCACAGGTCGGCCGACGGAAAGCGGATCGGGATCAGGGATATAGCTGCGGGCATTGACTCCCCGGAAGTATACCTGGCCAAGATCCTGCAGGATTTGAGCAGGAAAGGCATTATCAGTTCGGTTAAAGGTCCAAACGGGGGTTTTTACATGGATAGCAATGCACTTTCCAGGCCTTTGAGCGATGTTGTTGAAGCCGTGGACGGCAATGGCCTTTTTACGGGATGTGCACTGGGACTGAAGCAATGTTCTGAAATCCGGCCCTGCCCCCTGCACGATCAGTTCAAGGTAATCAGGGGGCAGATCAGGGACCTGCTGAATACCACCAGCATCGGCGGGTTCAATCAGGAGCTGCTTCAGGGGGCATTGTCACTGAAAAAGTAAAACCCTGCGTACAAGCAGCTGCCCGGATTGTGAAGACAGCTGCTGGTGTTGCTTTATTAAGAAATACCTATTTAAGAATTTCTAAAGCCTTTTCAAGCAATTCATCGCGTCCTTCCCTGATGCCTGCAATGGTGGGTTTTACCTCCATGTCGGGAACAATACCGACCTGCTGGGTTTCACGGCCGTCGGGATAATACACACCGATCCCGCTTATGCCGGTACGGATATTACCGGGCAGCACAATGGGCGATACATTCCCGTCGGCGGCCGCAGTGGTACTTCCGATAATGGTGATATCCGGTGCTGTGGAAAATGTCATAGCAGTATATTCAGCCTGGCTCAATGTACTTTCATTGACAATCAGCACGATTTTACCCTTGTAATAATCCGGGTTCGTTTTGCCGGTTTTCAGTTCGGGCGTAAAGGTGAATAATCCGGGCACCTGCATACTTCCATGCGTAAATTTTACAAATGCACGGGCTTCGGGCAGCAGGAATGGTGCAAAAGTAAATACCATGAAGTCGGCAGGGTAGCAACGCATATCAATGATCAAGCCCTTTGTTTTAGAGATTTCCGGTAAAATCTCCGGCAGGTAGCTGTTTTTGTACCTGCCCGGAAAAAGATAAGCCACGTCCGGGCGGATCAGTTTAAAGCAGGTATCCTTCTTGTTGAAGTTGGCATAAATGTTGATCTTCTCTTTCGCATAGGCAGGAACCTGCACATCCATCGTCCTGGATGCCCGGCTGATCCGGACGGTAATCAGGGAATCATTGCTCCGCAGCAGGTGGGGTGCCATGTTCCTGAGGCGGACGGGCATGTTGGAGCCGGCTGTATAGGGCAGCTTTTCCCGGATGATGTTGCTTACATTTTTTTCATTGATCTGCTCAATGACGTCCCCAACCTGAAGACCAGATTGCTTCGCAAGCGATTGATCATAAAAATCGGTCACTACCGGCTTGCCTTCTGCAAAAGAGAGCGATGCTGCGGCATACCGGCGGCCAAAATATGCATCCAGCGCCGGACTTTGATTGTACAGGTCAGCGTGCGTGTCTTTCACCCTTGTGATCAGCTCAAGAGCAGCCAGCTGGTAAGCAGTCTCGTCGGTTGCATTCACAAAGCGGGGCACAAATTCGGTCAGCACGGCATGCCAGTCTTCCCTGATCAGGTGTTTGTAGGGAAAGTAGTATTCGATCATGTTCCAGTACCGGAACAAGCTGAGCAGCCTGAACCCGGCATCCGGAAACGCCATACCGGCATAAGGTTGTTCATTTCTGAAATCGGGATTTCCTACTCCGGGTTGCAGGCCAATATAGTAGCTGTCTGCGGTTCTGGAGGCGTTTCTGATCGTATCGAGCAATGCTTCCACGTCTTTGCCGAAGCCTGCATTTTTGATCCAGCCGAGCCCGGGTTTTAAAGCAGCGCGTTCATCAACGGTGTAGTCCGACCCGCCTCTGACCGGACCCAATCCGGATATCCACTGGTACAATGCCTTTTGTTTGCCGGCAGCCGGAACGTTGCCCGTCACCTGCGGCAGGATGCGGAACAGCTCGTAATCCCAGTTGTGGTCGCCGCTGGCAACCGCAGGGTGGTGGTATTTCAAAAATCCCCAAAGCTTGCCCAGGTTACTCAGTGTGGTAATTTGTGCTGGTGACAGTTTGCCCACCGTGTAGCGGGAGCCTGCATCAAATTCCTTGTCCGACAAAGCAGCAGCCGGTTTTCTGAGCGGAGCCCTGGCCAGGGGTATACCATCTATTAACACCTCGAAACGATCAGCCCACAGAGATCCCTGACCAACCAGTAAAGCGCCGATATGTATTTTTGCAGCATTGGGAGGATAGGGAAGCTTGACGCTGTATTGCTGCCAGTCGCGGGTACCCCGGATGCCCTGCGATTGCATATTTTCAAACTGCAGGGTGCCCGCATTCCCGTCGATCCGCAGCATCAGACCGATGCTCCCCGTCACGCTGTCGAACTTCATGTAACCCCTCAGTTCGATCTGTTTTCCCTCGTATATGGCTGGCAGCGTACTTGCAGCACAGCCGAAAGTGCCGGGTTTGATCTCGGCCGGGGCTTTCAGAAGCACCGACCGCCTGCCCTCAAAATGTTGTGCACTGTCGGTAGTTACCTGGTAGCCAACTCCCCACTGCATCCATTTGTCAGGCAGTTTCTGGCCTCGTAATACCTGTTCAAAGTCAAGATTGAATTCATCACTGGTTTGCGCCTGAGCAGATAAGACGAAGATTAAAAAAAAGGGGAGAAGAAGTTGTTTCAGCATAATCCGTACAGGTTGTTCACGGGAATAAAGTAACCTGTTGTTTCCTTCCTACTTGCCGGCTTATTTACCGGAAACAGGATGTGCTCCCGGTTACCGCATTCCGGGCGGGTTAATCTTCAATTTTGGAGAGGATGCGCAGGATTATTTACTTTCCGAGCCTGCCTGAATTTACAATAAGGGGTATGTTTTTGTAAAAAATGAGCAGGGTATTTGCTGGTAAATCCAGTCTTGAAAAGAATTAACTTTAATCTCGATTATCTCCTGCCAGCATTTTACATTTGATCATCATTAAAAATAAAGCCGATGGAATTTACGGATCTGTTGAAGCAGATTGAGTTTATAAAAGAAGTAGATAAGCTTAAATACATTCTTCGCAAGACCAAGCTGATCAACAGCGACCGCAACGAAAATGATGCGGAACATAGCTGGCATTTATGCCTGATGGCTTTTGTGCTGGCAGGTCATGCCAACTTTCCGGTCGACCTGCTCAGGGTTATTAAGATGCTGCTCATCCATGACATTGTTGAGATAGATGCCGGGGATACGTTTATTTATGATACACAAAAGAGCCACACCAATACCGAGGAGGAAAGAACGGCTGCCAATCGCATTTTCGGGTTGCTGCCTGATGAGCAGGCCGGTGAGCTGATCGCCATTTGGGAAGAATTTGAAGCGGGAGAAACCCATGAAGCAAAGTTTGCCCGTGCCATGGACCGGCTGGAACCCTTGCTGCAGAATACATCCAATCAGGGTGGTACGTGGAGTGAGTTCGGTGTGACGTACGAAAAAGTATTTGCCAAAAAACAGGTGATCCGTCAGGGATCCGAAACCATCTGGCAGTATGCCGAGCAGCTTATTAATGACAGTGTTGAAAAGGGTATCCTGAAAAAGTAGAGATCCGGCATAATGCCTGAGCCGGCTACCAAAAGCAAGCTATAATCCGCAGTACAATGAATCTGAAGAATCTTGCAAATGCCTTTTTGCTGCCTGTATGTTTGATGGGTTGCAGTGACGATAAAGCGGAAAGAAAGCCGCTTTGTACCGAAAATCTTAATGCCATTGTGGTTGCAGTTGCCGGAAGTCCGCTCACCGGCTTCTATACGGTACGGCTGGCCACTTCGGATACCATCAGGCCGGTCCGAAATGCATTGACGGGTAATAACTATTTAGTGCTGGATGATTCTTTTCGGGCTGTCATTGCCGGGCAGCAGGAACAATTTCAGTTTACCGGTATCCGGGGTGACTCCATGATCAGGGAAACCTACGTGATCCGAGCGGATGAATGTCATGTATATAAAGTCAGCGGAAGAGCATCACTTTGATGGCTGCGAGCACCAACTATTTTCTCTATTTTATCTGGTTAAAAATACTTTCTGTTATATATAACAAATTTATATATAATTGATACCTTAGGTGTAGGACTAAACAAACTTCCTATGCTCATACATTTCCTATCGTTTGGCTGGCGCCGGATTTGGCGTGAAAAGCAGGTCAACATCATCCGGATTGCAAATCTGAGCATTGGACTGGCCAGCGGGTTGGTGATATTCCTGGTCGTCAGTTACATGCTTACTTTCGACCGGTACCATCCGCATGCCGACCGCTCTTACTGGATTGTCACGGACATTCACCGGGAGTCGACCATGCAAACCGATGCTGCGCCCAGACCCTTGGCGGATGTGCTCAGAAGGACTTACCCGTTTGTCGAAAGTGCTGTACGACTGGAAACGATCTTTGGCAGGATGATGAGTGTACCTGACGGCAAAGGAGGATGGGCAAAAAAATTCAACGAAGCCAGGAACATGTGCTTTACGGAGCCCGAGTACTTCAATTTGTTTGGTGTGGAGTGGGTAAGTGGAAATCCGGAAACTGCCCTGTCTTCTCCCAATACCATTGTGCTCAGCGAACGTTACGCCGAGAAATATTTTAATACACCGCTGCCTCTTGGCAAAACGCTTAGGTTTGACAACCGCGTTAATCTTACCGTCACAGGCATCATCAAAAATCCGCCGGCCAACACCCAGCTCCGCTATGACGGCCTGATTTCCTATGCCACTATTCCGGCGCTCGAATCACAAGCTGCAATGCAGGACTGGCTGGGTCTTCAAAGCATGTGCTTTGTGCTGATGCGTCCGGGGGCAGCGGTGGATCAGCTGAACAATGCATTGAAAGTGGTGAGAAAGAAATTTTTGCCGCCCGCCGAGTCGGATCACTTTTCCTACCATGTACTTCCCCTCACGGATCTGAATCATGAGCGCAGCGGGATGGCGCCACGGCCGGTACTGTATGGACTGATTGCCGTAGGCTTGATGCTGGTGGGTGCTTCCTGCATCAATTATATCAACCTGGCTACCGCACAGGCATTGCAGCGCTCGCGGGAAGTAGGCGTGCGGAAAGTGGTGGGCAGCAGCCGGTACCAGCTGCTGAAACAGTTTATGGTCGAAACAGCACTGATCACCATGCTTTCGGTTGCCGTAGCACTCATCCTGACGCAGCTGGCCATGCCGGTTGTAAATCAGGTCCTCAATGACCAGGATGAAACACTCAAACCCACCATTTCCATTGCCGACCTGATGGATCCCGCAGCATTGCGCTGGTTTTTGCCGCTTTTGCTGATCGTAATGCTGTTGTCCGGTTTGTATCCGTCCCTGGTACTGTCCGGCTTTAATCCTGCCAGGGCACTTGCCGGGCGGCTGGGCAGGGCGGCTGGTGGGCTGAACATTCGCCGGGCGCTTATCACGGGCCAGTTTCTGCTTACACAGCTTTTCCTGATCGTGGTGCTGGTGATTACCGCACAGTTGCGTTATATGCAAAAGACTGACTGGGGGTTCAGTCACGATCGCATGCTGGCAGTATGGTTGCCGCAGCAGGTACCTGCACAGCATCAGCGGCTTGCCGAAGGGTGGCTCGGCGTGCCGGGCGTCCGGTCGGTTTCTTTCGCGAGCGATCCCCCTGCTTCGCCTTACAATCGTCCGGTATCTTTCAGCTACCACACTGCCACAGAGCCTGAATCTTTCGAAACGCGGATCAGGGCAGTGGATGAAAATTACCTTAGTGTGTTCGGGCTGACCCTTGTTGCAGGCCGCAACTTTGATGCTGCTGACACTGCCGGCCGGCAGGTGCTGGTGAGTGAAAATCTGGTCAAAAGACTGGGCCTTACGTCTCCCACTCAGGTCATCGGCAAGTCGATGCGGGTTAAAGATGCCGAGCGTACCATTGTGGGTGTTGTAAAAGACTTTCGCAGCGGCGACCTGCATTCGCCGGTTGTTCCGGTTACCCTGATCCACGACCTTGGTCATACTGCCATGGCCGTACTCTCCTTTGAGGCAAAACCGGCAGCTTTACCCGAAAAAGTCATTGAAGGAGTTTGGGATAAGGTTTTGCCTGACCAGCTGTACAAATCTTCGTCGGTCAGCGGCATGCTTGCGTCGTTTACCAATATGGAAAGTCTGCTGGCAGGATTTGTTCAGATCTTCGCCTGCATTGCCATTGCCATGAACTGCCTGGGCTTGTACGGCCTGGTTACCTTTATGGCCGAGACCAGGGCAAAAGAAATCGGTATACGCCGGATACTGGGCGCGCGCACCGGCCAGATGCTCTGGATTTTCGGCAAAGAGTTCAGCCGGCTGATGGCAATCGGGTTTATCATTGCTGCACCGCTGGGCTGGTGGCTTACTGCAGGCTGGCTCCGGCAGTATGCACACCGGATCGAGGTGGATGGCTGGCTGCTGCTGGCTACCATTTTCCTGATGGCCGTCATTACAACCATCACCATTCTTGGCCACGCTTTGAAGGCAGCCGCAGCCAACCCCGTCAATTACCTGCGGGCACAATAGGTAAGGTTATGAAGATCATGACAAAATAAAAAAGAGATTGTTCGCAGGCTGATTTCTGAGAAGTTGCGGTATGCCGGCAGGTATCCTGATTTCACGTTGGCAAAGTTTTATTAGAAACTGCTGGCATAACAGTGAACTGTGAAAAAGGCCGGGAATTTCCTGGTCTGTATCAACAACTTCTTATTATAACTTCATCAATATGTCTGAAACAAGTAATTCAACACTACAAAATCCAATAAGCAAGTATCCTCAGCCTCCTTTCAACAAGCAGCCTCAGCAGGTGCCGGGACTGGCTTTGAAGATGGATCCCCAGCCGGATCACGGCGAGAAGACCTACAAGGGAGCCGGAAGGCTGGCAGGCAGAAAAGCCCTGATCACGGGAGGAGACTCAGGGATTGGTCGTGCGGCTGCAATCGCTTATGCCCGCGAGGGAGCCGACGTGGCAATCAACTACCTACCGGAGGAACAGGCTGACGCAGACGAAGTAATTGCACTCATTGAGGCGGAAGGTCGCAAAGGATATGGTATCCCGGGTGATATCACGCATGAAGCCTTTTGTCAGGAGCTGATTGCACAGGCTGTGGAAAAATTGGGAGGATTGGATATTCTGGTTAACAATGCAGGGCACCAGCAGGCAGTGGATTCCCTGCTCGATCTTTCCTCAGAGGGTTTTGATGCTACCATCAAAACCAACATTTATGCGCCTTTCTGGATTACCAAGGCGGCCTTACCACACCTGCCCGCAGGCTCAGTGATCATTGCAACTTCATCCGTGCAGGCGTATGATCCGTCCGAAAACCTCTTTGATTATGCCCAGACCAAGGCAGCCAATGTGGCTTTTGTAAAGTCGCTTGCCAAGCAGCTCGGACCGAAAGGCATTCGTGTGAACGGAGTAGCACCGGGTCCGGTGTGGACGCCTCTGCAGGTGAGCGGCGGTCAGCCACAGGACAAAATTGAGGAATTTGGAAAAACAACACCACTTGGAAGACCGGGCCAGCCTGCCGAACTTGCATCCATATACGTGCAGCTTGCTGATCCGAATGCCAGCTACTCTACCGGCCAGATTTACGGCGCGGCGGGTGGCAGCGGACATCCCTAATTTGCAGGAAATATTATTTAAAAAAGCAGGCACGATGAAAGTCGTGCTTGCTTTTTTGTTTTATAACCAGTTATTAGCAGCTCGTTTCCGAAATACCTGTATCACCGATCAATCCCAATACTTACACTATGGAACAGGCCAGCACACAGCATGAAGTTCAGACTCCAATCCAGAATGCTTTTTCCCAGACCTTTTTTCATGGAACAAAAGCAGATCTGAAAATCGGGGATCTGATAACGGTAGGGTTCAATTCTAACTTTGTCGATAGAAAGTTGAAGCACATTTATTTGTCCGCAACCCTGAATGCAGCGGTTTGGGGCGCGGAACTGGCATCCGGAGAGGGGCGTGAACGCATTTATCTGGTAGAAGCAACCGGTCCGCTCGAAAACGACCCCAATGTGACGGATAAGAAGTTTGCCGGTAATCCGACTATGTCATATCGCTCCCTGCATCCATTTAAGGTAATCGGAGAAGTGACAACTTGGCAAAGCCATACGTCTGAACAAATCCGGGCTATGAAGGACGGACTGGAAAAGCTGAAACAATTGGGAAACTTCGTGATAGAGGAATAGAATTACCCGTAGCTAGAAGTTACGGAGCTTGCACTCTACCGCCACGGCAGAGGTCTTTACATCGAATTTGAAATCATCAAAATCAGGCTTGCTTACTCCTGAAAGGTAGAAGTTGGAAAATCCGACTCCTTCTTTGGGTATGCCCACAAAGTTTTTGTCCAGCTTCCCGTTTTTATTCTGATCATCAATCAGTGCAATGCCGTAGGTACCGGCAGGCAGGTCAAAATTTACCTTTAAAATACCATTACTGACCGAGGTTTTGGAAAACTGATGTTTGAATGCAGCTTTCTCATCCTTAAAGTTTTGCTGATTGGTAAACACGGCAACCAAAATCTGCCCGTCCCGGGATTTAATATTGGAGATCGTCATGCTGATGTTCTGCGCCTGTACCAGTGCGGCAAGCAGGCAAAAAGCCAGCGTCAGAAAACCGGTTTTTCCGGAAAGTGTGGATGCATGCATATAATTAGGATTGCTGTTTATCTTGGTTAACCTCATTATCGAAGCATCAGGTTAAAAATTGTGCCAAAAAAAATGCGCTGCGGGTCTGGTGAGGAAGAACCCTCCGCCGGACAACTTACCGGTAATTATATACCCAGGTGGGCTGCCTGCTCGGCTGTTTTTGGACCATAATGAGAATATAGTCTAAAAATCGCCAGGAATAATCCTGTCTACATATGGACCATTCTCATGGAACGGGTTTTTAGACTATATATGAAAAACAGTCTAAAAATATCCCATCATGAAAAAGTTAATTCTAGCTTCGTTTTTCGTACTGGCATCTGTCAGCGCATTTTCACAAAAGTTCAGCATTGGTCCAAAAGCTGGTATCAACCTTAGCAATTATACCGGAGGAAATATTGACTCCGACGCCCTGTTCGGGTACCACATTGGTGGAATGCTCAATTACGGATTTGGTAATGTATTCTCCATTCAGCCGGAAGTTTTGTTCTCCACGCAGGGAGCGAAAGTGCAGAGCGGCAGTGCCCGTCGTGATTTCAAGATCAGCTACCTGACGGTTCCCGTGATGTTCAAATTCAAGACGAGCGGCGGATTTTTTGTAGAAGTAGGTCCGCAGGCTGGTTTCAGGACATCGTCCAATGTGCCGGATCAAACGATCAACAATTTTGCAAAAAACCTTGATCTGGCAGCAGCTGGCGGCATTGGCTACCATTCTCCGATCGGGTTGGGCGCAGGTATCAGGTACATTGCCGGACTTTCGAAAGTGGGTGATTTCTCAGGACAGAATATCAATCCTGATTTCAAAAACAGTGTTATCCAGGCAAGTATATTCTGGGCAATTCCTTTGGTGAAATAGTTTCACCGCACGTACTCAGAGTTAATTAAATGCATGACTGCTGCCTTGATTACAAAGTAGCGGTCATGCATTTTTTTGAGACCGGCAGTATGGTCACTTTGAGGCTTGCTTTACCATTTGAATGTCAGACTTGTGATTTGGATGTTTTTAAAACCGGTTATTTTCTCATGTTAAGTACCAGAGAGGAAATTTTGCGAAATAAAATCCTTGCGGGAGCAGACAGGCTTTTCCGTGAGAACGGGCTGGCAAAAACGACAATGGAGGACATTGCCCGGGAAGCCGGCAAAGGCAAAAGTACCCTTTACTACTATTTTAGCAGCAAGGAGGAGATTTTTGATGTGATTGTGCAGTCCGAAAAAGACAAGTTTTTTACCAGGGTTCAGGATGAAGTATCAAAAGTGCCTACTGCACGCGAAAAGCTGCGTGTACTGACCCGGATGCGGTTTGAGAACATCAAAATCTGGGTAAACCTTTATAATGTAATGGTCCGGGAGTTTCTGCAGGCGCTGGGGGACGGTACAGACAATGCTGTGGCACATTACCGCCGGCAATATGACCAGAAGCTGGTGAAAATCATCAGCAGCATTCTGCAGTATGGCATCGTGAGTGGGGAGTTCAAGGTGTTATCCGACACGGAGATCGAACTGTTATCCTTTGTTATTACAAGCGCCATACATGGCATTGAGATGGATCTGGTGATGTACAATCGTGTTGAGGAAGTTGTTTCAAGAACGGATTTCTTCCAGGACCTACTTGTTGATGGTCTTAAAAAAGCGTAATTCTAGTGGTGCCCGGCAGTATTTATAAATATCCGGTTTCCCCACACTTACAATCATCAGATCCCGATTACCGGTCTTGACCCAATAAAAAAAGCCATCCCTTTTCAAGGATGGCTTTTGCTTGATTATTGTTGAAATCAGGCTTTTGCAGCGTCACGCAATGCTTTGATGCGATCGTGAGCGGCATTGATTCCCTGTGCCTGGCTTCTGATGACGTCTACGGACCCCACCGGAAGATCGGTGCTTTCCAGAGCTTCTTTATAAGCTTTTTTAATGGCGTCTTCTCCGCGCTCAGCCTCTGACAGGATGCTCGCACGGTCGCTGCCGCCAAATAGTGCTTTTACGTCAATCCATGCACGGTGCAATGTGCCGGCTACGCTGTTATCAGTTTCTACTTCTTCTACCGATCCTACGATAGCTGCCAGCTCCTGACCGTTTTTGCGGCTTTGCTGTGCATATTCCTGAAATATCGCTTTGAGATCAATGTTTTCATCATTGATGTCTGCAATTACTTTTTCAAAACCTGCTACGCGGTCGTTATTCAGTTCAATCAGTTCGTTTATCAAGCCAGTTGCGTTTGTTGTTGCGGCCATAACAATTTTTAAGTTTGATGATATGGGTGAATATGCGAATACCGTGCCAGAGCCTTGTGAATGCGTGCCATAAATGCTATTTTCTGCATTTACAAATCATCAGAAACCAGTTTTCCGCTGCTTTCCGGGAAGCTGACTGCCGGGCTGCGCTTGTAAAATAGTTAAAGGTGGCCTTGTGAGCCACCCTTCCAAATAACGTCGAGAAAATCGGATAAAATTTTCAAACACTATCAGAAATTTAATGCCACTTTCACCCGGGTTGGGACAACAGCCCGAAATTTAGTGGTGCGTTTATTCCTGGCTGGGGTCAGCAAAAATTTCATGATTAGGCACATTGAGACGGAGCTCCTGCAGCCATGTTGAAGTGAGTAACAGACTACCCATGGCCCCACGTCGAACTTGTTGAAAACTGTGGTCAGTTTTTTCCGGAGTAATAATTGGGCACCTCCGTAATCCGGAATGTACAATCCAGATCCTTGTTGCTGCAACCATTTCCGTTTTAATCCTGCCTGTAATTCCTGGTACTTATTTAAGTAACATTTTCAGTATAAGCCTGTTAATGTCAATCTTTTATAGCTAAAATGCCATACTCGGGTCTCAAACTTACCTTACACAATCATGAAAGCAACATTACTCGTTCTGACTTTACTTTCCTGGGCCGGTATGCTCAGCGCGCAATGCCCAGACAGGGACATCGTTCTGGAAACCCAGAGTGCCGTTAATAATTTTTCTACGACGTATCCGGGATGCACAGCCCTTAAAGCCAGCTTAGTCATCAGGGAAGATGACATTAGTAACTTGCAGGGTCTGCAGGGAATTACAAGCATTGCAGGTGACCTTGCAATTAACGACAATGCCACACTCCCCAACCTCCTGGGCCTGGAAACCCTGCAAACCATTGGCGGTAGCCTGTACACCTATAATACAGCGCTTACTAATCTGAGCGGACTTGAAAACCTGACCGCCATCGGAATGGATCTTACCGTGAATACAAGTCCCAGGCTCACCACACTGGCAGCTTTGAAAAACTTGCGCAGCATCGGCAGGAACATTGACCTCTATGATTTGGGGTTAATAAATCTGGATGGACTTGAAAACATCACTTCGGTAAAAGGTTCGGTATTCCTGAATACCCTCCACGAACTGACCAGTATACAGGGATTTGCCAGCCTGGGCGACATTGACGGCTCGCTTTCCATCCTGGGAGTCTCGAAGCTTGAAGATCTGGCAGGACTGGAAAAGCTGGACAGCATCGGCAGTACGATACCCGGGCCTTCCATTTACCAGGGATCCCTGACGATCATGGATGCACCTGTTACGGGCTTGCAGGGACTGAAAAGTCTGGTTTTTGTAGCCCAGGATCTTATATTTAATCAAACTGCGCTGCCTGATCTCAAAGGTCTCGACAGTCTTTCCACATTGCTCGGCTCGCTGGATCTGACCAAAAATGCCCTGCTGGAAAATGTCAATGGATTGGAGCAGCTCAGCAGTATCGGGGAAAATCTGACCCTGACCCAGAATCCCCTGCTCTCCAATCTCACCGGTTTAAAAAACCTGGTGTCAATCGGAGCTCGGAATCAAGGCCTTGTGAGCAGATTCCTTACCATTACCGAAAACCCCCAGCTGGCAACCTGCAGTCTGCTGCCGGTATGCAATTACCAGCAGGAACAGGGCGAGGATTTCATGCTGATCGAGGGAAATGCGCCGGGTTGTGCCAGCTACAATGACGTGTATTATGCCTGCCTTGCGTTGCCGGTCACCTTGCAAAACTTTGATGCGGCAGCCAGGGAGGAGCATGTGCTTTTGCAGTGGACTACCGTCTCCGAAATCAATACAAAGCAGTTTGAAGTGCAGCACAGCCTGGATGCAAAATCATGGAAAAAACTGGGAATTGTTTCCGCCCAGGGTAAAAGCAGCGTTGTGCAAAAGTATTCCTTTTCCCATGAACAACCTCTTCCGGGTTCCAATATGTACCGGCTCAAAATGGTTGATCTGGACGGTAGCTTTGCCTATTCCAGCATTGCCAACGTGCACTTTAAGCCTTCCGTGCAACTGGTTGTTTTCCCCAATCCGGTATCATCCAAACTTTTCATGCATGGCATCAATCACTCGGAGGTCAGGGAGGTGGAGCTATACACACAGGCAGGCAAGTTGATCCACAGGGGTGCTTACGATCATCAAAAAGGCATTAATGTGGAAAACCTGTCAGGCGGCCTGCACTTTGCGCGGGTCGTACTGGCAAACGGCCAGGTGGTGAGTGCAAGGATTCACAAAGAAAAGGGGGCAGGCAACCATTAAGCCGCGTAGGTCAGCCGGATTAATGCATAGCCGTGCCCAAGTTGAATTTTTATCCTGATATATATGCATGATGACCGGCAACCTTCCCGGCTGCCGGTCATCATGCATATGAAAGCTTGGCTGCGCAGTTTACTAGGGAATCAGCTGCTCTGTGCGGAGCTTTTCAAACAAATCAAAGAATGAGTCACGGGTATCCTGGTAAACCGTGAAACCGAGTTTGCGGCTTTTGGACATGTCGGTCATCACTTCCATCGGCCGGCCCAGGTCGAGGTCGGTGTGCCATGGCGAAGCCAGACGATCAATCCTTGTTTCCTTAAGATTATATTTCAGCGCAATTTCCTTCCAGATCTCAGCATCGCCTGCCATGGCTTGTTCAAGTGGATGAATCATCTGGTCGAAACCTACAGGCTCAATTTCAAACCAGCCGGCTATTTGCTTCCAAAGCCATTTCCAGCGAAACACATCCCCATTTGCAACATTGAATGCTTCATTTTGAGCAGCTTTGGTGGTAGATGCCCAGATCATATGCTCAGCCAGGATCCTGGCATCCGTGACGTCCGACAAACCATTCCATTGTTCGGATGAGCCCGGGAAATGGAATGGCTTTCCGGTTTCCCGGCAAACAGATGCGTAAACTGCCAGCGTGGTTCCCATGTTCATCAGGTTGCCGACAGCTTTGCCGATCACCGAATGAGGGCGGTGAATGCTCCACGAAAAATCATCCCGGGCTGCCGCTGCATACACTTCGTCTTCCTGTGCATAATAAAAATTTTCCAGGTCGAGCCGCGGATGTTCTTCGCGCACGGGCGTTTCGGGTAAAGTACCGGCCTGGGCGTATGCTTCGAAGGGTCCGAGATAGTGTTTGAGGCCGGTAACAAGCGCAACATGCTGTACGGACTTCCTGGGAGCGAGTGCATTCAGTAAGTTGCGGACCATAGCGCTGTTGACGCGGATATTTTCGGCTTCCGTATCGTTTCGCATCCAGGATGTAATGAAAACGTGTGTCGGGGCGAGATCTTGGAGGCTGGCATTCAGGTCATCGGGATTAAGAAGGTCTGCTGATACAGGTATGAGTCCGCTGAGGCCGGTACCGGCATTACGGGAAAGGCCATAGGTTGTCCAACCTTTTTTGATAAGTGTTTCGGCCAGGTTGCTGCCGGTTATGCCGGTGGCACCTACTACCAGTGCAATGTTTGTCATCTGCTGAGTATTAAATGATTAGTACTTATAAAGCTTTGTGTTTCAACATCTTTGTTAGTTCACGGCTTTCCTCTGTTTCCCTGCAAAGGTACCCTGCCCGCACCTGCGGCGGATTGATCTGCATCAAGTAATGCGGTTGATGCAGATCAACTCGTGCAACGGATCTTGTAATACATCACTCAGGATCAGAACCTATCTTTGTTGTACAAAAAATGCAACCGGTCTTATGATCCATGTCCTTTTCAGTCATATTGAGGATAAAGTGCCGCTATCGGCGCATGATAAAGAAGCGATCCAAACTTTTTTTGTACCCAGAAGATTAAGAAAGCGGCAGTACTTACTGCAGGAAGGAGATGTTTGCCGGCATTTGGCATTTATCGCCAAAGGATTGCTCAGGACCTATCATGTGGACAGCCGGGGCGACGAGCACATGAGCGTTTTTGGCTGGGAAGGCTGGTGGCTGTCTGACTTCAACAGTTTTCTGACGGGTGCACAGTCCGTATTCAATATTGATGCGATCGAGGATTCGGAGCTGCTCATGATTTCACGGGAGGATTATGAAGCACTTACACTGGCGGTGCCGGTGATGGACCGATATTTTCGCATTCTTTATCAAAACAGCATTGTAACCAAAGAGAAGCGCCTGATGAGCTCTATCAGTCATTCTGCAGAAGAAAAGTATGTAGCCTTAATGTCCTCCAATCCCAAGATGATACAGCGTGTTCCGCAAAATCTGATTGCATCCTACCTGGGCATTGCACCGGAAACCCTTAGCCGTATCAAAAAGAACCTTGCTACGCGTAAATAGTACCTTTCTGCATGATACCCGGTATGTAATACGGGGTTACTCTTTCAGGAAATCAACAACGGTCCGGCACAGCATCTCGCCTTTTTCATCCGGCATTTCGTGACCAACGTTCGGGTAAATGCATAGCTGGCCCTTCCGGAGCAATCGATAAATATTAAGGCTGTGATCCAGTTTGATCATGTCCCTGTCGCCCCGGATCAGCAGGACAGGTACGTCAATGCCCGCAAGCTGATCGTCTGAAATCTTGATCTCGCGTTTCCACATCTTCTGATTGTCCTCCCAGAATTTAACCCATTGATCGGACTGGGGATTGAGGCGCTGGTAATTCTGCAGCCAGTCCTGATCTTCCTTCACAGCTTCCACGGTATATTGTTCGAGCAGGGCGCGGCCTTCGTCCGTCAGGCCGCTGGATTTGGAATTGGAGGCGCCGCTTACCACTTTCCTGATCTTGTCGGGTCTTTTTGCTGCCAGCAGCAATGCGGTGTTTCCTCCCATACTCCAGCCCATCACGTAAGCACTATCCAGTTGTAGCTGGTCAATGATGTCTGAACAATAATCGGCCAGCAGTTCACCGCTCAAACTGTCTGCCTGCCCGGATCTGCCATGTCCGGGCGCATCCGGGACAATCACCCGGAAGTGCTCCGAAAGGTTCGGTATCATGCCGGCTAAATGCTCGATTGATCCCAGGCCCGGATGCAGGAGCAGGAGCGGAGTGCCCTTTCCATATATTTCGTAGTAAATTCTGGTGTTGCGTATCGTCAGGTATTTCCCCTGGTTTGAACCGTATGGTACGGATTTCCGGTGCGGTTCGCAGGCCGCAAGAAGAAGGCTGAGTACAAGAAAGTAGGAGAGTCGCTGCATCCTGATGGATTAAATGAGATATCCGGTAAACCATTGCTCTCCATTACGCAGCTTTATTATAAAATGTTGAGTCCTGAATATGAAGCATTTCAGCGGATTAAGCCGGCTTTCACCAGTCTGCAGCATTCACGCTGTTTGGTGCGTCCGTACATCAGTTTTGCAAAACACCATGATGCAGCGCGGTAGGTGCCTTTCCAAACTTTTTCTTGAAGGAATGTGAAAAATGGGAGAGGCTTTCAAACCCCAGGTCGAGGTAAATGGCCGAGGGTTTCTGATGTTTGGTTTCGATCAGGTGCCTTGCTTCGGTCAGGCGTTTGTCCAGCAGCCAGTGACGGGGCGGCGTACCGAAGGTTTTCAGAAAATCACGTTTAAAAGCCGCCAGGCTGCGGCCGGTAAGCTGTGCAAACTTTTCAACGGGAACATTGAAGTGGTAGTTGCTCAGCATGAACTTTTCCAGGTCTATTTTGCTGGGTTCCGAAAAGCCGAACAGGAAATTCTGAAGCCCTGGCAGGGCAAGCAGCAGCAACTTGACGCCTTCCTTTACTTTCAGGATGCCCATTTCGTCTGTCATGGCCGCGCCCGAGCTTCGTGCGTAAGGCACGATCGACTGAAAGTACCCCTGCAGGAATTCATTGGATGGAATGAGCATATTGGGCGGACCGATGTATTCGCGCTCTGCTTCCAGCTTCTCTTCCAGTACAATCCTGCGCAGCAGGTCTTCCTGCAGGGATATGACGATTGTTTCATAGTGACCACCGGGTACCGGGGTTTTGGTGAGTGTACCCAGCTGGTTTTTGCCTATCAGCAGCATTTGTCCCCCGGCCATCGAGATTTTCTGCGACGAGGTTTCGAGGGTAAACTGTCCCGAAACCTGCAATACCAGGGTATGATGGTTCCAGAAACAAACCTTTTCCCTACGCTCGGCGGAGAGGTACGAGTAGAAGATTACACCCGGGAGGATTTCGGCTGGACTGGTCATTTAGCGCTGTAAGTAAGTGCCGCCAAGTATAGCACCTGCTGCAAAAGTAGTATTTAACGTATTCATTTCGTCCGGCGAAAATACAATATCCATGGCTGCCATGTTTTCCGGCAAACGTGACCTGCGGCTCATGCTCACCAAAGGCATGATATGGTCTCCCTGCGCATTTACCCAGGCGATGGCGGCCTGTGTAGGCGTGCATCCTTTACGGTCGGCCAGTTGCTTCAGGACTGCTGCTTTTTCCAGATTATTGATCAGATTTTCACCCTGAAAACGCGAGAAATGATTGCGGTAGTCATTTTCCGCCAGCGGGGCTTTCAGTTCGCCTGTGAGCAATCCTTCGGCCGTATTGGCAAAAGCCACGATCCCGATTCCCAATTCTTTTGCTGTGGGCAGCAGTTCGCTTTCAATTTGCCGGTCGGCCAGGGAATACCCGATTTCCAGGGCACTGATAGGGTGAATGCTGTAGGCTTTGCGCAGTTGGTCTGCTGTAATTTCTGATACGCCAATGTAACGTACCTTTCCTTCCTTCACAAGGTCGGCAACGGTTCCGATGATGTCTTCCACCGGCACGCTGTTATCCATCCGGCTGGGCTGGTACAGGTCAATTGTTTCAATGCCCAGGCGGGTCAGCGAATAGTTGATAAAGTTTTTGATCGCGATAGGGCGCAGGTCCAGCCCGAGCCACTGACCATTGTGAAAAATGGCGCCGAACTTTACACTGATGAATGCCTCTTCACGTCTGTCTTTGACGGCTTTGCCCACCAGCATTTCATTATGGCCGGCACCATAAAAGTCGCCGGTATTTAGAAAGTTGATACCATTATCGAGTGCCTCATGGATCGTGGCAATACTTTCTGTTTCGTGTGGCGTGGAGCCGCCCCAGATGGATGACATGCGCATACAGCCCAAACCAAGTTTGGACACGGACGGGCCATTCTGGCCCAGCTGGATTCTTCTGATGTTTTTCATGATACAAATATCACATCCGCCAGCCTGCGTCCAGTTGCTTCCACGGCTCAAACATTTTGTCTGTACGGCTCAGGGACAGCCATCACAGCCCGGCTCACCTGGCAGACTACTGCCGGTTCTTACAACAAGCGGTTTGAGGTACAGCATGGTAAAAATGAGTGGTCGTGGAATCACATCATGACATTGAAATCGCAGGGCACCGGTATACATGACTATGCATTTACGCACAATCTGCCCGCAGCAGGCGAAAACCGCTACCGCCTCAAAATGATTGACGTTTACGATAATGTTACCTATTCCGAGATCAGAACGGTGATGTTCGACTCTTCGGAGATCAGCTTCCCGAAATTGCCCGTGGTGCAATGGGACAAAGCCTATGGTAATACTACGCAGCAGGACGGAGTTTCGGATTTCAGCAGTATGGTCAAAACGTCGGACGGTAACTACGTAATGGCCGGTCAGTCGAGCGCCCGCGCAGGGAGAGATCATCCCGACATGCGGGTGATGAAAATTAATCCGGAGGGACAAACCGTCTGGGAAAAACTTTTCATTGCAGACAACGACTCATGGGCAAGTTCGGTCATTGAAACGGCTGACGGGGGCCTGATGGTAGCTGGCACTGCAGGGGGTACAGCAGGTGGTGACAAAAGTGAAAACGACAGGGGCGGCAGCGATTTCTGGATTGTTAAAATGACAGCGGACGGCACAAAGCAATGGGATAAAACCTTTGGCAGTCCATCCTATGACGCCGCCAGCGTCATTTTGCAAACTGCCGATGGCGGTTATATCATCGGAGGCAGTACTTATAGCTCTCCAAAAGGCGGAGACAAATCCGAGGATTCGAAGGGTGAACTGGATGAGTACTGGATCGTTAAAGTTTCGGCGCTGGGTGAGAAAGAGTGGGACAGGACTTTTGGTACTGACGCATTTGATTATTGCAGGTCTATCCGGCAAACCGCTGACGGAGGATACCTGGTCGGCGGCTACACGGCTCCGATGACCGGCGGTGACCAGACGGTCAGGGGCGGCCGTGACATCTGGGTTATGAAGTTATCATCAACCGGAACCCAGGAGTGGCAAAAAATATTTGGGGGAAGCGGTGATGATATGCTTAGTCGTATTCTTCCTTATACAGACGGTAACTATATCCTTGCCGGCAGCTCATCTTCTCCCGAAGGCCAGGGCAAATCACAAGACAGTAATGGAGCATACGATTTCTGGCTGATCAAGATTGATGATGGCGGAAACCAGCTCTGGGACAAGGTCATCGGCGGAGCTGCTGATGACTATCTTACCTGCATCGAACGCACCGGTAGCGGCGAATATCTGATTGGCGGAACAACAAGTTCCGGTGCAGGTTTTGATAAAACCGAAGATCTCAGGTATCATGATGACTCTGATCGCATTGGCGACTTCTGGCTGATGAAATTCTCATCTGCATGGGAAAAGATTTTTGACAAGACCATCGGCGGCGACGGAGGGGATTACCTGAACGCAGTGGTACAAACAGCTGACAACGGTTACCTGCTCCTGGGACAGTCCAGTTCGGGCCTGCAGAGCATTCCCGGTGACCGGACTGTTCCGCGAAATGGACTTGCTGACCCCTGGCTCGTGAAACTTGCGCCTGATAGTCCGCTTCCTGTCACACTTACCACTTTTACTGCCCAAAAAGAAACCAGCACCACGCTGCTCACCTGGCAAACGGCCACCGAAATCCATAGTGATCATTTTGAAATTCACCACAGTATGAATGGAAAAGCGTGGAACCACATCGGGGCGGTGAATGCATTGGGCGAAAATGAAGGATTGCATACTTATCAGTTTGTCCATCCGAGTCCTGCAAATGGTGACAACTACTACCGCTTGAAAATGATCGATACGGACGGGACTTTTGCATATTCAAAAGTGGAGCGGGTGAGCTTCAAACTTGGTTTTAAGGTAAATGTTTATCCCAATCCCGCAACGGAAATGATCCACCTGCAGACCCCGGACTGGACGAAAGTTAAAAGCGTGGAGATTGTGAATGTGCAGGGAAAAGTAGTTTACAAATCAGGTAAAAAACCTGTACAGCATCTGAGTGCGGAGGCATTTGGGGCAGGTTTGTATTTTGTAAAAATCACAGATGTAAATGGCAGCGAAACTTCCCGTAAGATCGTTGTAGCCCGGTAGGTTGTACATTGTTGAATAATTACCTGATCATCACTAAGAACATTGTAGAAAATAGCCGGGCCGTATTACCACGTAAACAAAGAAGGGTTACTGCATCAGTGACCCTTCTTTGTTATTACTCTTGGGAGGTACTTTACTCGCTCCGCAGACTTGTCACCGGATTCATCAGTGCGGCTTTGATGCTCTGAAAACTGATGGTGAACAATGCAATGCCCGTCGCTGCGATCGCCGCCAGTGCAATGACCCACCATTCAAGGGTTGTCTGGTAGGCGAATCCCTGAAGCCATTTGTTCATGGCGTACCAGGCGATCGGAGATGCGATTACGATGGCGACCAGTATCAGTTTCAGGAAATCCTGGGAAAGCAGGCCCACCACCCCGGCAACAGTTGCGCCCAGGACTTTGCGTACGCCGATTTCCTTGGTGCGCTGCTCGGCCATGAAGGCAGACAATCCGTACAGGCCCAGGCAGGAGATGAAAATGGCCAGGCCGGCAAACAGGTTGAAAATGTTACCCATCTGCTGCTCGCTGCGGTACAGGTTGTCAAGGTCTTTGTCCAAAAAGCCGAATCTGAATGGAAATGAGGGGTTGAGTTCCTGGTTTATTTTTTCGAGTGCCTTAATTGTTTGTTCGTTACGACCGGCAGTCGTGCGGACCATAACGACACCGCCCCACGTATTTTTCCGGAGGATGAGCGGCTCCATGGCATATTGCAGCGATTTGAAATGAAAGTCTTTGATTACCCCGATAATCGTCCCCTTCATACCGCCCAGAGAAAGACTTTTTCCTACCGCGTTTCCGATGTTCATGCCCATGATCTGCATGGCTTTTTCATTGATCATGTAGCTGGAACTGTCGCCCGCAAATGATTTGTCGAAGCCACGTCCGGCCAGCACTTTTGTTTTAAAAACCCCAATGAAATTTTCATCCACATCCAGAGACGGAAAGACAACCTGATTGGCAATGGTTTGTCCATCCCAGACAACGTCTACACTTCCGGATTCAACGGCAGTGGGCAGGTAGGAGATGATGGTGAAATTTGCTGTGAGCGGATTTTGCTCCAGTGATAGTTTTAAAGCCTGCTGTTTTCCCCAAAGGTCGCCGTTCATCGGCAGGTACAGCATATTGGATTTGTCAAAACCCAGGTTCCGCTTTTTGATAAAATCGAGTTGCTTGTAAACCACCGCCGTACCGACCAGCAGCACGATGGCCACTACAAATTGCGTAACGACCAGCGCATTCCTGAAAATCAGATTTCCGCCGGCGACCCTTAGCTTTCCTTTCAGGACTTTTACCGGAGCAAAACCCGAGAGAAATAATGCAGGATAGCTGCCCGAGAGCAACCCCGTCAACACCGCAATGCCGATCAGGCTCAGGAGCAATTTTCCGTCGAGCAAATGGATGGAAAGACTTTTCTCGGTCAACATTTTAAAGATGGGAAGCATCGCAAACACGATCCCAATCGCGATGACCAGGGACAAAAATGAGAAGATGAGCGATTCCCCCAGGAACTGAAAGATCAGCTGATAGCGATTTGCACCCACCACTTTCCGTAATCCCACTTCCTTGGCGCGCCGCTCAGAGCGCGCTGTAGCCAGGTTCATAAAATTGATGCAGGCAACCACCAGAATAAAAATTGCAATGACGAAAAAAATGTTGACGTACTGGATGTTACCATGTCCGGCTACATCCAGCTGGTAGTTGGAATGCAGGTGAATGTCCGTCAGTGCCTGCAACTCGAAATTAAGTTTAATGACCTGGCCATGCGCTTTGAAGATCGAGAAAATCTGCCTGATCAGGTTTTGCCGGGCCGGTGCTGATGCTGCGGTTTGGGCGTCCAGTTCGAGATAGGTGAAAAATATGAAGTTGTTCCAGGTATTGTTTTGCAGGTCCGTGCTCGTCCTTGCCAGGGTTTTCATAGGAATCAGGCAGTCGAATTGCAGGTGCGAATTAGGGGGTGTATTGGCCAGGACGCCATCTACTGTAAAGTTTTCTTTGTTGTCAATGCGGATGGTTTTACCAACTGCATTGCTGGTGCCGAAATATTTTACAGCCATTTCTTCTGTGATCAGAATCGTTCCCGGATCGTGCAGGGCGGTGGCTTTGTTGCCGGCCAGGAGCGGAAAGGAGAAAAAGGTCAGGAAGTTGGAGTCGGCATAGATGACCCGTTTTTCTTCCAGTTTCTTTTCACCTGCTTCAAAAATCATTGGTATCCTTTTGCTGATCCGTACCCCGCTTTTAATCTGGGGCAATGCAGCCTGAAGGTTGGGCGCCATGCCCGCAGCACTCACAGCCGCCCTGAAATCCCCCGCACTGCAGGTAAGCCTGAAAATCTGATCGGCCTTTGAATGGAAGCGGTCGTAACTCAGCTCATTCTGAACCCAGAGCAGGATCAAAATACTGCAGGCCATGCCGATGGATAGGCCGGCAATGTTCAGGGCAGCATAAGCTTTTTGGCGGACAATGTTTCGCCAGGCGATTTTGAAGTAGTTTTTTAACATATCAGGGCTAAGAGAAAATGATGGTTCATACTTTGAGTAGGTGCGGCGCCTGCGTACAAAGGGCGGAAGTACAGACGCGACATTGAGCAGATAGCGGAGCAGCGCCTGGGTTTTTCCTGCATGCAGGTAGGCATAGGCATACAGCTCATCGAGGTCTCCCTCTACTTCTTCAATCGTATTGTCCGGATGCAGCCAGCGAAGCAATGCTTTTGCCCAGCGGGGGGGGTGGGGCGTGTTCATATTCCGCTCAGTTTGAGGGAGGCATCCGGTATGAGCTTCCAGAGCTTGTTGCGCAGCTCCTGTATGTCGGTCAATGCGGTTTTTCCGAGGGTAGTTAATTGGAAAAGGCGTTTTCGCCTGCCCCCGCGCTCATTTGTTGCGCCGCCCAGCCCGGAGGTCACAAAGCCCTTTTCTTCCAGGCGGATCAATGTATTGTGTACTGCGCCAAAAGTGACGATCCGGCCTGTTTGCTGCTCAATTTCCTGGCAAACCGTCACGCCGTAAGCGTCACCTTCCAGGATCGCGATCATCAAAAGCACGAGCTCTTCAAATTCACCCAAATACGTCCTCCGCATCTCAGAAAATGATTAGTTTATATTTTATCGTATAAATGCATGCCATATTTAAAAAGGCCGAAATTGGGCTGATAATGCATTCGGGATTTACTCCGGGAAAAAATGTTGTTCACGCCGGGACAGTGCTGTGTCCGGTAATGAACAGTACAGGGCGGGAAGGTTGCAAGTTGCTGGAAGTTGAAAATGGTAGATTTCAAAACCGGGAAATGACAAGCTTCTTGCTCAGAGACTTGTTATTCCGGCAGCACGGTATTGGCGGATTGGCATATACAATCCAGCGATTGAGAGCAATGCTTTGTCACGATCCTGCTCACGTGTATTATTCTGCGTAACTTTGAACTGTTAGAAAACACTCCATGTCAGAAAACGTACACACGCCGGCAGAGCAGGATCGGATCGCGGCGCTTAAAGAATATGAAATACTCGATTCGATCTCGGAACAGGAATATGATGATATTACAGCGCTCGCATCGCTGATCTGCCAGACGCCGGTTTCACTGATCAGTCTTATCGACGATTCCAGACAATGGTTTAAATCCAATCACGGACTTTCTGTCCGGGAAACGCCGCGCGATTTTGCTTTTTGTACGCATACGATACTGAATCCCTCACAGGTTTTTGTTGTCCCCGATTCGCGGGAGGATGCCCGGTTTGCGGATAACCCGCTGGTTACGGGTGATCCGCATGTTATTTTTTATGCCGGCGCACCTTTGATCGATAGCAATGGTTTTGCGCTCGGCTCGCTTTGCGTAATTGATCACACACCAAAGTCACTGTCAGAAACGCAGCTTAGCGCATTGCAAATTCTGGCCAAAAACGTGGTCAACCTGATTGAGAACAGGAAAGTACAACGCTCGATGAAGGTTTTGCAGAAGGTACTCGAGCTGCGCCACCAGGAAACGGAGGACATGCGGGAGTGTATCCAGGGATTGATTTCCGACAATCTTTATCCTGCACTCATGGACGCAAGAGCAATGAGCGGCAACATTCAGGATCGTACAAAAGACGCACTGACTGCAAAGCTTGACGTAGCCCTCGAAACCACTCAGCGGATTCAGAAGGAAGTTCAGGAGTAGCTGGAAAGCTGATTACCTTTTCCGTTTTGGCTCAAAGATAATCCTGGCCATAAAGCTCATACCATTGTCCCGGAAGTTGGCAGGAATACCGGTGACAAGGCCCAGCGCCAGGTTAGAGGCCAGTACCAGTTTCATTTGCGGGCGAATAACAGTGTGACTGCTTGTCGCGGAAGATTCATCATTGACCTCGACGCCCACAAAGTGCCCACCCGGAAGCACATAATGCATGCTCGCATTGATCTGATAAAACAACTCCCGTTTTGATTCTTCCGGCGTAAACTCCCATTCCGGGCCGGTATAGATCATGGTATTGATCCGCTCTCCCCACTTTTTGGCAACGATAAAAAACGGGCTCACCGAGTTGCCTTTCAGCATTCCCCGGCCCCGATTGATGGAGTAAAATGAATGCGCGCGAAATTCGTGCATATAACCCGCCGCCATCGACATTTGCTGCTGATCAGAAACCAGGAAAGTATACTGGGCAGCCAGTTTCAGACCCTCAACGCGGTTTCGCGGCATTGCAGCGCCTTCCTGCGGCTGGGCAGGGCGGTAAAAAGCAAAGGGAACCTCCACTTCCAGACCAAGCCGGTTGACGGGTGAAAATTCGTATTCGACAAATGAATGGTTGACGGTGTAATCCTTGTGGCCCTCAATGCCGTATCCCACGTTCCATTCTTTTTCTCCCTTCCGGGCGCCCAGGTCACGGATCAGGTCCATGTAAAGCGGCTCCGCGTGGCGAATTTTCAATGGTTTTGGTTTTGAGATAGAATCAACCTGCGCCAGGGCTGGCAGCATGATGGAAGTAATCAGTAGTGTTGTGATGATGAAGTTTTTCATGCCTTTTAATTGTTTTTTAATACAATGTTAAAGGTCAATTCTGGAATCAATTGGGAAAGAGGTGTTTGGGTGGAACGTGTAGCTTACACCGGCAAGCCTGTAAATTACCTCGAAACTTTTGGCGGCATTTATATAAATTGTCGGTTCAACAAAAAACCTTTCCGCATGACACATACTACCTCCAACCCCAGGATCCACGAAGGCCGGAACCTGAAACGCTTCCGCGAAATGCTGGGGATCAAGCAGGAATTCCTCGCCTTCGAGCTGGGCGAAGACTGGAACCAGCAAAAAGTTTCTTTACTCGAACAAAAGGAAAAGATCGAATCCGGTATTTTGGAGCAGGTAGCGGCCATTCTGAAAATCCCTGCTGAGGCGATTAGAAACTTTGACGAGCAGCAAGCTGTGAATATTATCTCAAATACATTCGATAAAGTTGAAAACTCGTTCAACTTCGGTACATTTAACTTACATCCACTCGAAAAAATTATTCAGCTTCACGAAGAGAAAATTGCGCTTTACGAGCGGATGCTGAAGGAGAAGGATGAGATGATGGGGCGGTTGGAGAGGTTAATAAAACCTTAGCTTTCAAAGAAAATATAGTGCCACTTTTAAGCTCCAACGCATTGACAATATCACTAAATGTTTTGTGCAGCAAATAGCAGCTGGCCATCCGCATTGGAACCAACTTTGTAAACCGGGTTTTCAACTTTTATATAGGGATCGTTACTTACGAAAAGAATTCCCTCATCAGGAAAATTGGAAATGAACTTCTTGGTCGCTTTTACTTCCGCCAGCATATATTCGGCTTCTTTAAAAACCCGGGAAGGGGCAACGTCAATGATATGCTGATTTGATAGTGCATCAAACGCATATTGGAACGACATTGAATTATCAGCCGCATAAAGTTCGTCTATCAGCTCGATGACCAGGGACTGAGAATCTGAATAAGTAGCCATAATCATTCAAATATGTTTTGTAAGAGTGTGGTCAAACTGCGTGCAAGGCCAAACGAAGCCTGGCCCCAGGCCTTATCCATGTAATTTTCCTGATAATCCGCCGTGACACGGTTTTTCTTTAATGCCCGCATTTCCCTTATAAACTTACCGGCTCCGACTTTATCCCGTAACTCGATCATTTCAAAGGTTTCATTGATCATCCGGTCATGTGAGCCTTGCCGGTCCAGCTTGTCTCTATCACGGTAAATGTACGTATTTTCGGTTTTGTGAATATGAAGAATAAGCTGGAAAACAGCATAGTACGAACAATGTATGCTACTGCAAAAGTGCCCCGGGCCGGTCAACAGGAATTCTGCGGCTAAAAGATTCTCACGATGCCTTTTCAGATAAGTATTGTTCATAACAACGCCACGAAGCTATTCTGTACATAGTTTTATTTTCAGATTTACTTTTTGAACGTTGGTTGTATTATGCATAAAGTAAAGTTTTCACAGAGGCTTACTTAAATGTCCGCCCAGGCGTTTATCCTGCGGCATAAAAAAAGCGCCCATCTCACGAAAGGCGCCTTGCTTGTGGTCACGTAGGGATTCGAACCGCCCGGAGGCCCGCGGCACCGGCCGCCGGCCCAAACCTCCTGATCCGTACCGCGGTCGCGCACGACTCAGGTACTCAGCCTGATTGAATTAGGCATAAAAAAAGCGCCCATCTCACGAAAGGCGCCTTACTTGTGGTCACGTAGGGATTCGAACCCCAAACCTCCTGATCCGTAGTCAGGTGCTCTATCCAATTGAGCTACGCAACCAATTCCCGAATGGGAGTGCAAAGATATGTAAGAATTTATTTGAAGCAAATCATTGCCTGTTTTTTCAAAAGAAAAAATAAACCGTAGCCGAGCTGACCGCCGCGCCACACAGAAAACCAGCCAGTATTTGCCCGGAATTATGGGCATTGAGTTGCAGGCGGGCACTCAGCACACAGCCTCCGATCAGGATGGTAGCAAGCAGGGACGGCAGCAGGGCTGTCTCGTTGAACCGGATTATCATCCCCGAGAGCATGGCTATCGCCCCGCCGATCCCGGTCGCATGGGCACTCACTTTCCACGTCAGGCTGATCGCAAATACTACAAAAAGTGACACTGTTACACTGCCCAGGATCACTGCTATTTTAGGGGCGAGTTCTGCGATCGGTTCGAGTTTCCAGCCAAACAGGTAGGTGGCCAGGGCATAAACCAGTACGCACATCAGGTACGGCAAGCGCCGCTCGGCCAGATTATCTACCTGCAGACTGCTGATTATCCTCGCTTTATGCATATAAAATATCGTCACCGCCGGCACAACGAAGGTATTTACAAAAATCAGCAGCAGTAAACTGCTCATGCCTGTCAGTTCAAATGCATTTACACCCAGCAGGTCCGGCGTCACAAAAAAGAGCAGCAAAAACAAGTAGGTGGTCAGTAGCAAAGGGTGGAAAACTACTGAAAGGGTGATCGCGAGGCGGTTATTCAAAATGATATTCTTGTTAAAGGCAGATTTTGACAGACAAAAGTAAATTCAAAAACCACGTTGTCCAAAGGGTGGACCAGGGTCAAGTAACTGGCTGTACCGGTAGGTTTTCGTAGTCTAATTTGTAATTTTGCGCCTCAATCCCGCCAGTGGGGCTATTTATTCGCAATTAAAGATTGACATTAAAATGGGACCGTTGCAGATCAAAGAATTACTTCAGACCGCTCCTGAACAACAAACTGTTACCCTCAAAGGCTGGGTCAGGACCAAGCGCGAAAGTAAAAATGCCATTTTCATTGCCCTCAACGACGGCTCTACCATTCATAATATCCAGGCAGTGGCCGAGCCGGGCCAGTTTTCCGCTGAGCTGCTTGCGGCTATCACTACCGGCGCCTGTCTTAAAGTTACGGGCCAGCTGATCGAGTCGCAAGGTTCGGGGCAGGCGGCAGAAGTCAGGATCACCGACATTGAGATCTATGGTGTTGCGGATCCCGATAAGTATCCTCTTCAGCCTAAAAAGCACTCCCTCGAATTTTTGCGTGAAATTGCGCATTTGCGGCCCCGTACGAACACATTCAGCGCTATCCTGCGCATTCGCCATGCGCTGGCATTTGCGGTACACCAGTATTTCAATGACAACGGATTTTTCTATCTGCATACACCCATCATTACCGCTTCTGATGCAGAAGGTGCGGGTGAGATGTTCCGCGTGACCACCCTCGACCTGGATAAGCTGCCGCGCACGGACGAGGGCAAGATCAATTTCAAGGAAGACTTTTTTGGGCGCGAGGCAAACCTGACAGTTTCGGGTCAGCTGGAAGGCGAGCTGGGTGCACTGGCTCTGTCCAAGATTTATACCTTCGGGCCGACCTTCCGGGCCGAGAACTCCAATACAACGCGCCACCTGGCCGAATTCTGGATGATTGAGCCAGAAATGGCATTCTTCGAGCTGGAAGACAACATGAACCTGGCGGAGGATTTTATCAAGAAAGTGATCAGCCACGCGCTGGTACATTGCAAGGATGATCTTCATTTTTTACAAAACCGCCTGGCGGAAGAAGAGAAAGGCAAGCCTCAGAACGAACGTTCTATCCCGCTCCTCGAAAAGCTCAGCTTTGTGGTCGATAATCCTTTCGAAAGGCTTACCTACACGGAGGCCATTGAGATCCTGCTTAAATCGAAGCCGCATAAAGAGAAAAAATTCCAGTTTCCGGTGGGTTGGGGAATTGATCTTTCCAGCGAGCACGAGCGCTACCTCGTTGAAAAACATTTTAAAAAACCCGTCATCCTGACCAACTATCCCAAGGAAATCAAGTCGTTTTACATGAAGCAGGACGAAGATGGCAAAACCGTTCGCGCGATGGACGTACTTTTTCCCGGGATTGGAGAAATTATCGGCGGCAGCCAGCGCGAAGACAGCTACGAAAAGTTGCTGGGACGCGTACACGAGGTTGGTATTGATCCGCAAAACCTCTGGTGGTACCTTGAAACCCGCCAGTTTGGTACGGCGCCGCATTCCGGCTTCGGGCTTGGCTTTGAGCGCCTTGTATTGTTTGTGACCGGTATGGGTAACATCCGGGATGTAATCCCTTTCCCACGCTATCCAAAAAGCGCAGAATTTTGACCATTACCACGCAAATAAATCTGATTGCGGCAATGAGCGAGAACAGGGTAATCGGCATCCAGAACCGGTTACCCTGGCATTTGCCCGACGAGTGGGCACATTTCCGCAGTGTCACCGAGGGCAGGCCCTTCGTGATGGGCCGCAAAAGTTTTGAAGCGCCCGATGCCCTGCATTCTTCCTACCGCAATATCATCATATCTTCCAAAAAGCCGGACAATCCACAGTCCGGTATCGAATACGCCCTGAATATTCCCACGGCACTTGCGTTACTTTCCGGCGAAGAGGAAGTCTTTATACTGGGAGGTGCCACCGTTTTCCAGGAAATGCTGCCGCTGGCCCACCGGCTTTACCTAACCATTGTTCACGCGCAGCTCGAAGGCGATGCGTTCTTTCCCGCTATTCACGAGGCAGACTGGGAATTGATAAGTTCTGAGTACCATGGTGTTGATGAGGCCCATGCGTACGCTTTTTCCATGAACCTCTACGTTCGTAGATCGGGAAAGTAGCCCAAAGCCTTTCGGCTGCATTCATGCAGCTTATGAGAGGTTTTTTCGCACGCACACTACTTTTTTACATCGGCATTTCTTTCTTCAATGCGTCGGCGGCGCAACAGTTGGCAGGAAACGAATGGATTGATACTGCCCGGACTTACCTGCGCATTCCGGTTGTCAGCGACGGAATGTACCGGATTTCAGCCGCAGCGCTTGCGGAAGCAGGCGTACCCGCGGCTACGGTGCCGGCCGGTACATTCCGGATGTACCGGCGCGGCCGGGAAGTTGCGATAGAAGTCCACGCTGCTCCTTCCGGGCTCCTGGATTCTACCGGGTACCTTATTTTTTACGGTCAAAAAAATGACGGTGCTGCTGACTCTTGGCTCTATGCGGCTCCTTCCGCTATACCGAATGTGCATTACAGCCTCTTCACAGACACTGCGGCCTATTTCCTGACTTGGGATGGCCCCGCCGGATTGCGGATGGATACTGCGGATGTTGTAGCCATGCATCATACAGCCGGTTATTATCTCGCAGAGACATTGCAGCTTTACACCAGTTACTATGCTCCCGGCCCATTTTACCCGCCGGGTTCCAATTTTGAAAATGGCTCAGCCTTGTCGGGATATGACCATGGAGAAGGCTGGACAGGCCAGGAGATCATGCCGGGCCAAATGCACGAACTATCGGCAGATTTGCAGCATCCCACTATCGAGAGGTTTGATGAAGCTACGGTAACATTGTGCCTTACAGGTCGCTCCCCGGGCATGCACCGGGTGGAAGTCTGGTCTGGAAAGGGGATCCATAAAAAACGAAAACTAGGGTTGGCAGAGCTTTTTGATTTTGAAACAAAGCAAACGGTCTTCTCCCTTAATGCTGAGGATCTTACCGGTTCCACTCAGGTTTGTCTCACCATTATTCCTGTTCAAAGTACAGGCAGCTTGTCGGTTTCCTGGCTCAAAGTGCAGTACCCGCAGCATTCAACACCGGGTGATACAACATCACAGCAGGCAATTTTTCCGCCCCCTGGTTATCATGCATTGAAAATATCGGGTGAAGAACAAGCCTATTTTGATTGTACCAATCCATTGGCACCCAGGCGGCTGCTGCCTGCCGGCGGTAATATTCCTGCGGGCAAAGGGCCAATTGTAGCGGTACGCAGCTACCGACCAATTCCTAAATCCGCGCTAGTTAATTTTTCCTCCTGGGATCGTGATCATACGGATTACCTGATCATCACGCATCCTTTGCTCAGGAGGCTGGGGGAGAACCAGGACCCGGTGCTTGCCTATGCCGGGTACCGTGCCTCCGCAGCGGGTGGAAGCTACCGGCCTTGCATTGTTTCCATTGAAGATGTGTACAATACGTTCAATGCAGGTGATCCGGGACCGGCGGGGATCCGGAAAATGGTCCGGTGGTTTCAGGAAGGAGGTAAGTTAAAGTTTGTTTTCCTGATCGGGCATGCCACAGATCCTCAGACAGCGCGTAAATCCCCGGAGGCCAGCCAGCTCAATATGGTGCCCAATGCAGGCTGGCCCGGTTCCGACTGGCTATTGGTAGAAAATGGCGATGGCCAGCCGCTGGTACCCGTAGGCCGGCTCAATGCTGTCAGTCCTCAGCAGGTATGGGATTATCTGCAAAAAGTGAAGGCCATGGAAGCTCAGGCCAGCAATGCTGAGTGGCGCAAAAACGTACTCCATCTCAGCGGGGGCCGCTCTCCGGAAGAGCTCAGGGCATTCAGGGAGTTTATGGATACGCTGAGCTGGAATATCGGATTGTCGCCGGCTGGTGCGGCAGTTCAGCATATGGCAAAACAAACGATGAGCTATACTGAGCCGGCAGGTGCATTTGATCCTGTAAACAGGGGCGTATCCCTGCTTACCTACTTCGGACATTCGGGATTGGACGTCACCGATTTTGATATTGGCCTGGCTGGTGCCCCGGGAGCAAAGTATGCCAATCACCCCCGCTACCCAGCCGTGATCGTGAATGGTTGTGCGGCAGGCAGTATATTTCATTCGGATCATACATTGAGCCAGCACTGGATTTTTGCGCCGGGCTCAGGAGCTGTGCTTTTTCTGGCACATACGTTTAATGGTACGGCCCACAGCCTGATGCGTTACACAAAATGTATTTACGAGGTACTGGCTGATCCGCTTTTTACCAGCGAGCCTTTCGGAGTGATACTGCGGGAGGCGATGATCCGTAATCAGGCGCGCAATTCCGATATTTTTGATCAAATCACAATGCAGCAAATGCTCCTCCACGGAGATCCTGCGATCCGTATTTTTCCTGCCAGGCTACCCGACTATGTGCCTGTTTCCGCACAGGTACTGGAAAAGAAAGACAGCATCAGCCTGCTTGTGCAAATACGCAATGACGGAAGGTACCGGCACGAAAAGGGCATACTGGAAGTAAGGAGGCAGCAGACGCGGGAGACTTTCCGGGCTCCATTTACAGCTATGCCAATTACAGACAGTGTCCGGATGCTGATTCCTTCCGGCAGCAGGCTGACAAGCATTGAAACCTGGGAAATCACGATTGATCCGGACAGCTTGCTGGCCGAAGAGGAGGAGACAAACAATAAAATCGTTGTAAAAACAGCAGATAAATTACATACAGATACCGGAGAAGACCGGATTGCGCCTGTACTGGACGTTCTGATAGATGACAGGAGGCTGGCCAATCATGATTTTGCAGCCAGTATGCCTGTATTTTCCTTTACATTGACAGACGACCGGACCTTGCCGACAGATACTTCCTGCTTGTCGGTATGGCTGAGGCGGCAATGTACAGGGTGCGAATGGAGCAGCATTCCGATGAAAACATCGGTTCTGACCACTTTGTCGGACAAAAACCTGAACATTAAACTATCGCCTGAAAGTCCGCTGCCTCCCGGAACGTACGAGCTGCTTGCAGATGTGCGGGATGGCAGCTACAACTTTGCGGCACCGTACCATGTTCTTTTCGAAGTAGGTGAAATTGCTGAAATTAGGCTTATCGAGGTTTCGCCCAATCCTTCTGCCAGCTGGTACAGGTTTGTAGTCCAATGCAGTGGTCTTACACATCCCGCGGATTTACATATCGTTGTTACCGACTTAAAAGGACATACGGTTGCTTCGCTTTTTTTGAAGCTTCAAAACGGGCGGAATGAATGTTTCTGGGATCCGGGACTGGCCCCTGCGGGTACTTTGCTGTACCGTATGGATTGTAATCCGAAGTTGCTGCGTGTCACTCCTGATGCAGCACGAATGATGACCGGGCGGTTGTTATGGACCGGGTAAGGGAATAGCCGCCTTTGGTTTACGTAAATTCTTGTTATTTTTGTTCATGATTAAAATTCAATCCCTTGAAAGAATACGGCAGTAACGTACAGAAATTGGCCGAGCACATCGTGAAGATGGAGGATAAGGCGAAACGCAATCTATATGCGCACATCCTTGTGGAGCTCATGCGGCAGATACATCCAAACATGAGGGACAACCAGGACTATACCAATAAGCTCTGGGACGACCTGTACATTATTTCCGGTTTTCAGCTTGACGTGGACAGTCCATTCCCGCCACCCTCTGCGGAGGCACTGGGAAAAAAGCCGCTCAAAGTGGGCTACAACCAGCAGAATTTGATGTACAGGCACTATGGCCGGAATATAGACCTGCTGTTGGAAAAAGCGGTTCAAACTGAGAACCAGGAAGACAGGCTGGCATTTGTTTCCTACATATTCCGGCTGATGCGGTCATTTTTCAGCACCTGGAACAAGGATAACCCCGAAGATAACGTACTGCTCGGACAGCTGGAACAACTCAGCAAAGGGCAGCTTACCGAAGAAATCGAGTACATTCGTACTAACGGGCCTGTTGAGGCTGCTCCCAAAGACCGGAACAACGGAGGGAGCCAGGAACGTGGCCGCGGAAATAATATGCAGGGCGGAAACTTTAAGGCACAGGCCGGCCACAATACCGACAGGCAGGGCGGTAACAACAACCAGGGCAATGCCAACCGCAACCGGCAGAACAACAAGTTTTCAGGCCGGAACAATAACAACAACAATAATAATAACAACCGAAACCGCAAGAAACCTGGAAACTGATCCAGGTTTAATTTTATCCAGTCTACTGCCCACTGCATTCAAATATGGCTTCATTTAAAATTACCGGAGACAGACGTCTGAAAGGCGAAATTGTGCCGCAAGGTGCCAAAAACGAAGCATTACAGATCATCTGTGCTGTACTGCTGACCAAAGAGCCGGTAACGATTCATAATATTCCCGACATCCGTGACGTCAACCAGCTGATTAATCTCCTGGGCGATCTGGGTGTCCGCCGCACCCGCCTCAGCGAATCGTCAATCCGCTTTGAGGCCGATGATATTAACCTTGATTACCTCGAATCCGATTCTTTCCGGCAAAAGGCAGCTGCATTGCGTGGCTCCGTCATGTTGCTCGGACCTATGCTGGCCCGTTTCAGAAAAGGCCGTATTCCGCGACCCGGTGGTGATAAAATTGGACGCAGGAGGTTGGACACGCATTTTCTGGGTTTTGAAAAACTTGGTGCGGCATTCAGCTATGATGAGGAGGATGGCGGTTTTTACCGTGTTGATGCAGCGAATCTGAGGGGTACCTATATGCTTCTGGACGAGGCATCCGTAACCGGAACTGCCAACGTTCTGATGGCCGCGGTGATGGCCGAGGGAACCACCACGATCTACAATGCAGCCTGTGAGCCGTATTTGCAGCAGCTTTGTAAGATGTTGAACAGGATGGGGGCGAAAATATCAGGTATTGCATCCAATCTGCTGACCGTTGAAGGAGTTACCCAGCTGCATGGTACCGAGCACACCATGCTTCCCGACATGATTGAGATCGGCAGTTTTATCGGGCTGGCTGCCATGACAAAGTCGGAAATAACGATCAAAAACTGCCAGATACCGCAACTTGGCATTATTCCTGATGTTTTTAAGAGACTGGGAATTGAGATGGAGTTCCGCGGCGACGACATTTACATTCCGTCACAGGAGCATTACCGCATTGAAAATTATCTCGACGGCTCTACACTTTCTGTCGCTGATGCACCCTGGCCGGGCTTTACACCCGATTTGCTGAGCATTATCCTGGTAACCGCCACTCAGGCGCAGGGTACTGTGCTGGTACACCAGAAAATGTTTGAAAGCCGCCTGTTTTTTGTAGATAAACTGATCGAAATGGGAGCGCAGATCATCCTTTGTGATCCGCACCGGGCTACTGTTATTGGTCATAACCGCGAAACACAGCTGCGCGGCATTCGTATGACTTCACCCGATATTCGTGCCGGAGTGGCGCTGCTGATTGCAGCCATGTCGGCAAGAGGCGTGAGTATAATCGATAACATCGAGCAGATTGACCGGGGTTATCAGCATATCGACACACGCCTCAATGCCATAGGCGCTGAAATTGTTCGCTTGTAACTACTTCTTTTTACCGTAGCTGCACAAGCTGTTATCTGCTTTTACGTAGTACGACTTATAATTGGCAGCTTTCGGGTCCATACATCCTTTCAGGTTCAGGAGCTCTACTTTCCTGAACTCGACAGGGTGGCTTTCACTTTGCAGCGATATCGATCCGTGATCGAGCAGTTTGCCGTCAACCATCAGGGAAGGATCATTTCCACTCACGTTCCCGCCGCCAAGCTGAGGTTTGTTATATTCCAGCACCATTTCTCCATTGGCATAATGCTGGATCAGCGAGTCGCCAAGAACCAGTACTTCGGCGCGTACCCACTGGTCTCCATTGTAGGTTTTTGATTTTGAATTTACACAATGCTGCGTAACCAGCTTGCCATCGATCACCACGTTGGTACCGGGCGTACACAGGTTGCAGGTAGTGCGTTCTTTACCATTGCCGCCCAGCAACTGTACTTCAATGGATGCCGGGAAATCCTGGTCTTTGCCCATGGTTGAAGCGGGTTGCCCATGAACCATGACACCACTGTTGCGCCATGCCCAGCCTTCACCTTTGGGCGCCTGCTCACCTACAAACCGGTATTCCACAGCAATCCGGTAATAGGAAAAATCCCCTTTGTAGAAGATATGACCATATTTTTGTTTAAAATCATCATATTGGTCGTAACGTACCACCATTTTCCCATCCTCGATCCTGAACGTATTGTTATAATTATCATTCAGTGCGTAGCCACGGATCTTAATATCCCAGCCATCCAGGTTTTTACCATTGAAGAGCTGCTTCCACTCTTGTTTGTCTGTATTTTTTTGTGCAAAAGCGCCTGCACAGATCAGGCTCAGCAGAATTGTGAAAAGAATTTTCATTGAATGGATCAATTAAACAGAAACAGATAATGATGAAGGCCGGTACCTGGCATTATATTACTATACGTTTACAGCAGCGCGGCCGGGTAAATATACGATTGGCGCACTGATTTCCGGGCTGGCGTTTGTAACAAGGTTGTTCCAATTTCTCTATGAGCTTGAAAACGAAGAAAAAAGTAAGCATCTTCTGGTTTCGCCGTGACCTGCGGCTGCATGATAACGCAGGACTTTATCACGCACTCAAATCCGGCTATCCCGTTGTGCCGCTGTTTATTTTTGATAAAATCATTCTTGATGATCTGTCTGCAAATGATCCCCGGTTAACCTTTATCTATCAGGAAATCGAGTCCATTCAAAGCCAGTTGCAGGAGCTTGGGGCGGATATTATGGTGGAATATGGAAAGCCGGAAGAGATCTGGGAAAGGCTGGCTGCAACCCTGGACATTGCGGAGGCATATACCAACAGTGATTACGAGCCATATGCAATTGAACGCGACACAAAAGTTGGCAAGATCCTGGAAAGCAGCGGCGCTACGCTGAAAGCTTACAAGGATCAGGTCATTTTTGAGAAAAAGGAAGTAATGACGGGCCAGAATACGGTTTATACCGTCTACACACCTTACAGTCGCGCCTGGAAAGAGAAGCTGAATGATTTTTACCTCTCTTCCTATCCCAACAAAAAGTATTTCGGCAACTTCCTGCACTGGAAAAGTAGTAGTATACCCAGTCTGAAATCCATGGGATTCGAGAAGTCAGATTTGGAATTTCCCTCGCGCCAAACACCCGACGAGAAGGTCGAACACTACGCGGAAAACCGTGACTTTCCGGCCAAAGATGCGACGAGCAGGCTGGGATTGCACCTGCGTTTCGGGACGATCAGCATTAGGAAGCTTGCACGTGAAGCGCAGCAACTCAGTCCTACTTACCTGAATGAGCTGATCTGGCGGGAGTTTTACCAGCAAGTTCTGTGGAACTTCCCGCATGTAGGCAGAGGCAAATCGTTCAAGCCGGCCTTTGATCACATCAGGTGGAGCTATGATCAGGAGCTATTTAAAAAATGGTGCGACGGGCAGACAGGATATCCGATGGTAGATGCCGGCATGCGTCAGCTCAATGCAATCGGCTTTATGCATAACCGTCTCAGGATGTTGACAGCCAGCTTTCTGTCCAAGCACCTGCTGATCGACTGGCGGCTGGGGGAGGCATACTTTGCTGAAAAATTGCTCGACTATGACATGGCTGCCAACAATGGCGGCTGGCAATGGAGTGTGGGCTCAGGCAATGATGCCGCGCCTTATTTCAGGATTTTCAGCCCGGATGCCCAGCAGAAGAGGTTTGACCCGAATATGGAATATATCAAAAGGTGGGTTCCCGAGTTTGGTACAAGTGCGTACCCCGAGCCCATTGTTGATCACAAGGAAGCCCGGGACCGTTGCCTTGCAGCTTACAAGAGAGCATTGGATACAGACAAAAAATAATTATTTGCCGCCGGCAATCACAATCGTCATCTCGTCCGGGCGCAGGTATTTGTGCGCCATTTCCATGACATCCGTACTGGTGGTCGCATGGATGCGACTGATATAATTCATGAAAAAATCAGTAGGCAGCTTGTCTAGGATCAGGGTTTTCTGACGGTCGGCTACTTCAAACGCTGTATTGAGTGAGCCCGCAAATTCACCGGCCATAAAGTTTTTCACAACCGATAGCTCCTCTTCACTGATGACCTCGGTTTGAAGCCGGTATATTTCCTTTTTGATCTCGTCGATCGTTTGCTGGGTGAATTCCTTTTTTACATCCGTTCCGATCATGAAGTACCCTGCATTCCTCAGTGTTGCCACATGGGACGAGATGCCGTAGGTCAGTCCTTTTTCTTCGCGAATGTTTTTCATCAGCCTTGACCCAAAGTAACCTCCAAGGATTTCATTGGTCACAAGCATTTTAAAATAATCCGCATGATGCCTGTTAAAAAGGCGTTTCCCCATTCTGATAGACGACTGTACACTTTCCAGACGGTCAATCACCATTTCTTCGGTTGGGTGGGATGAAGCCAGTGAGTGGATAATCTGGCCGGTGGGTGCTACGATCTGGTTTTTGCCAAAGAAGTTCTGAATGTGACCAATGTGAGAGTCATCGATCTGGCCTGCCAGCACGACGGTGAATTTGCCATTTTTGATAAACCGGTCGTAATGCGCTATGATATCTTCCGAAGGCAGTGCTATTATCTCCGCCTCATCCTGGCTTTTTCCGTAGGGGTGCAAACTTCCGAAAAGCTGTGCCCTAAACTCTGTAGTAGCAAGATAGGCCGTCTTCTCCTTGCTTACACGCAGATTCTGGACGGTAATATTTTTCAGCTCTTCAAGTTCTTTGTCTGGGAAAGTTGCTTCGCCAATCAGCTCGCTGACCAATGCAAGTACCTCAGGCAGAAACCGGGAGAGGCAGTACACGACAATCGCTATACGATCGGAATTGTGGCTCATTTCTGTAAATGCCCCGAGCTTGTCAAATGCTTCGTGGATGGCGGTGCTCGTTTTTGAGCGCGTCCCTTCCGGCAGCATTTTGATCGCAAAGTACGATGCACCTGATCGTTGCTCATGCCATGTACCAGCCTCGAAAATACATTCAAGCCGGATTACAGGCTGCTCGCCGATGTTGATCACGTGCAGTGCAATGCCATTATCAAGTATATAGCTTTGGGGTTCAGGCAGACTTACGGTATTGATAACTTTGAAATCAGGAGCAACGGTACGGTCGAGAGGCATTTGAAATTTTGCTAAAATAAAAAACGAATGACGTTGCAATAACGCCATTCGTTTCGAGAAATCTTATTGTTCTTTCTGCTAGTTTTCTTCGTCGCCTACATCAAGCTTTTCGGCCTTGTTCAGCCCTAGGGCGAGCGTAATGCGAAGTGTTTGTGCCAGCGGACTTCCTTGTTTTACAGGAAAAAGGTATGCAAAATCAATGGCATATTTTTGTGCAAACTTGATACCCGCACCTGCTGTAAAGAATTTGCGGTCACCCTTGTTTTTGTTTTCGCCATAGTAACCACCGCGTAATGCAAAGATATCATTGTACCAGTACTCAAGACCGGTAGAGATGGCCACTTCCTGCATCTCCTCTTTGAAACCATCGGGCGCATCAGAGAATGATCCGAAGACGCCTTTCAGCAGTGGGCGGGCGTTAATGTCCGTACCATCAGGAGTAGGTACCATCAGCTTGGTAGCATCCACAATAAAGTTGAAACGATTGCGGCCGTCTGCGGTAAAGGACAGTCCGCCGCCCAGCTTGAATGTAGTAGGAATAAAGTTTTCAGTATCAGTTCCGGAACCATAGTTGATTTTACCTCCCAGATTGGAAAGCACTGCTCCCAGAGACCAGGTAAATTCACTGCCCGTATCTTCGTTTTTGATCACATTGCGATAGTAGGCGCTGATGTCACCAGCCGCTACCCGGGCCGGATTCAGCGAAACATTGCCAATTACTGCAGTTCCTGCAAGATTGGACGAGATATATTTCAAAGTCAGAGCCATCGAAAAGTTCCGGCCGAGCTGACGGGAGTAAGTACCATTGATAGCAAGTTCGCGTGAGGTAAAGTATCCGTTTTGAGCTCCGGTTGAAGTACGAAGGTCAAGCTCTCCATTGTTGAAGTAGTTGACGGACAATGCGACAGCCTGGTTGGTACCCAGTTTTTTGTAGGCTGTCAGGTAACCCAGCCACATATCGTCTACGAGGTTTCTCAGCCAGGGAGTGTACGATGCAGAAACACCAAAATCTTTGGTATTGTAAGGCAGCTTTGCAGCATTCCAGTAGGTAGAGTTGGCATCAGGGCTTAATGCTACGCCGGCTTCTCCTAAGGCAGCACTCCTGGCGTCGGGCGCAAAAGTCAGGAATGATAGTGGTGATGCGGGAATTCTCCTGAGTGTGTCCTGAGCCTTAACGGTGCCCAGTGTGAGAACGAATAAAGAGGATAATGTGACAAAAGTAAGTTTCATAGAAGTTGGATTTGCGGTAGGAAGTGCTTTAAATCAGCTCCTTTAATGCGTCAAAATTACGATGAAAGATATTTTTTACTAGAAAATTGAAAAGTTTATTACTACGGCGATCGTATCAGTTTGCCCGATTTCCGATCGCTGGAATTGTCTTTTAACGATCTGACCTCAGCCTGAAATAGCAATAAGGAGTTTCGAGGAGGCAGGCTTCCGGGCGGTATGATCATGACTTCCCGCACCGTTTCGCTGCTATTATAATACTGTTGACGGAAAACACCAAGTTTTTGTCCATTGTTCAACAAAATGTTAAAAATTATTTCTACATCCTCTCCCGACCTACTATGACTTATCTCAAATGAAAGATCTTTATCAAATGGGTTAGGAAATACGTTCAGATTGTTGAGCTTGATGCCGGCGGCTGCGCCTACCTGAAAAGCGAACGCTATTTCAGATAAGTTAGTATATACATCCCACACTTTTACGCGTGCATTGTACAGGCCCGCCGGAAGGTTCTGAAAGGGATAAACAACCAAACCTGAGCCCGGATCATCGAGGCTCGCCGTGAAGTAATCGTTGAGGACAATGGTGAGTGTATCATTAAGTGTGACCGTGATATCGTGACCAATTCCTGCACTTGAAATATTAATCCCGCTGCTATCGCGAGCTTTGATATAAAGGATAGGCGAGGGGCCCGTACGGTCGCCATCCCGGAATGCCTCCTCATCCAGGTATGCAGTGACTGTGGGCGGAGTTGTGTCGTCGCCTACCTGAGCACTGCCTCCCACAACGATATCCAGCTGACTGCCAGCCTCTGCAAGCGTATCGCCGGCAAACGCGTAAACATCCACGCGGCCGGTGCCTGTACGGTAATCAATGTCCCTCGGTACGGTAAAGCGCATCGAAAACTGTCCGCCTCTGACACTGGCCGTACCATCAAAAAGTTTGCTGGTAAACTGCCTGTACTCCCCGGAGGCACCTTCATTTCCCAAGGTCCTGAATGGACTTTCCTTGTCGTAAACTACCATCCGGGCAGTTCCGTTAAAAAGTGAATCTTTGGTGTTACTTCCTGGCAAAAGTACCTCTCCTGCTAGCAGCACCGTTTGAAGCGCACGCAATGTATCGGGCTTTGTGGTCCAGCGAATGCCGCTTTCCGGGCGTGCAAGCCGCATGGAGGGATCTCCCAGCAGGGTGAAGTTCCGGTTGAGGCTGCCTGCCAGTGCTTTGTTTTTGGTGTCCCTGAAAATATCGCCCATCCTGACACCAGGCCCGTCACTGACCAGGGTCTCATAAAATGCACGGCTCAAAGTGTAATTGGTACTGGAATACACCGGCCGCGTGGTACTGATGGCACCAATAGCGGCTCCTTTCGGGCTTAATACCATAATCTCTGCCCCTGACACAATTGCCGGATCATCGTACCGCCCGAAGTCACAGGTTGCGGTCAGCAGCAGCGGAAGGTTGCTGATGCCCCTTGCCGCCTGCATATCGGCGAGGGTAAGGATTTGTTCCTCAGCCCAGCCACTCACGCCTCCATGACCGATATAATTGAGGATCAATGTGCCCTGGTCAATATGCTTTAGGATTTCTGCATTTACCTGCGGAGCTTTCGGGCCCTGCTCGGTTGTATTTTGTTCAAATGCATCTATAAACGTGCGGGAGGGCAGGAAATCGCGCTGAATCAGATTTGCAAGCTGATCGGCATGCTGCTGGTGAATGTTACCGTCACCATCGTCAGCCACAAATTGTACTTTACTTTTCCACAAACCCGGCGCCAGGCGGTCATACCGGATCAGCTTGTCAACAATCGTTTTGGCTTCTGCGGCGTTTTTGGCCGGAAGACGGCCTATACCAATATCCAGCGTGTGATCGCCCGTCAGGGCTTCTGTCCAGGTACCTTCACTTTTTTCAAGAAAGCCGAAATAATCATCGGAAGAATACGTGTACACCGGATTGAGTGATTCGCGGCTTTCGTAGACGGGTACCCAGTTGCCGCGCTGCTGTACTGGCTGATTGAGCAGGTTATTTTTGTAATCGTAAGTAGCATCCCCGAAAAGCAGCAGGTAGCGCAGTTTGCCGGGTGATTTTTCGTACAAATACCGTACAAAATTCCGGATAGCAGTAACGTCCGGCTTGCCGCCTGCAAACTCATTGTAAATCTGCCGGGTGGTTACGACGGTGGCAGCAATCCCGTCATGGTCTTTCCGGTATGTTGCCAGCCGCGCAGCTTCATTTTGCCACTGCGGTGGGGTTACAATCAAAAGCTTGGGAACATCTATGAAGGTGAGATTTTGATTGGTAATTTTCTCCCATGAGGCTGGCTCAAATGCCAGGGTGCTGCTGAACCCGGCAACTTTGCGGGAGGCTGGCGCACCTGGGTATGTAAAGTCAAACGTGCCGGCCGGCATAGCGTCGACAATCATGGCAGGATGCACCATGTCCGTAACATCCCAGAGATTCCAGCCTGCTGATGTATTGGTGAACCGGTAAGTTACCGTGTCTGATGAGGGAAGTAAATGGTAAAGCTGCTGTGTGTCGTAGGAGCTGAAATTCCTTTTTGTTTGTAAACTGATATAGTTGAGGTAACCCTGAGCCGAACTCTGCCCGTTTTTCTCGTAGGTAATTCCTGCATTGTATTCCGTTGCAGGAACAGCGCCGGCGGATGTAGTAAATGTTTTGTCCGCACGGATGCCTTTGATGTCGTAAGTACTGGCACTTACGGTACCAATCGGAACCTCGCCCAGGACTGTTCCATTCAGCGACCATTTGAACTTTGTAGTGACCTGCGCGGCTCCCACTGCCGAAGTATTAACCCTGATCTCTGACTGCGGAATGACCCCGGGAATTGTAGCAGCTACTGTAATGGTACCTGAGCCCAGGTATTCTCCCCACCATTCCCGGCCCGATTTCAGCAGGTTGGTTGTTTCCTGCTCATGGTACCAGTAATCATCAAAATGTGAGACAAGGCGGGCTGAGGGTTTTGCAGGATAGTTGGCAGGCACGATTCTAAGCCCATTTTGCGCGCCGATGTTCAGAAAGTAAAAAGCAGTGTCGGAATACACATGCAACTGGTGGGAGAGGGAAGCTGAGGCAGTGTCGTAAGTCACAATGTGCGGACCTTCTGCATAGAAAAATGCTGCGTCCCCGGCATCAAACCGATTGTCAGCCTCTCCGGTGACTTGTACAGCAACTTCGTTCAGCATGGAGATTCCGGCGGCATTACTTTGCGGCAGCATGCCGGCTGGTCCTCCCAGTATGCGTATCGTTTTGGGATCAATGCCACCCGGCTCTATGCCTAATTTGCGAAGAAACGGTGCATCCAGCTTGTAAATGCCTGATTTAGTTACCCCTATCCGGTACCAGTCCCCGGTTGAAAGCGGGGTAAGTTCCTGGCAGTATGCGGCTTGTACAGTGAGCAGGAATCCTGCCAGAAGTGCAAGAAAAAGGCTAGCATGCTTCCACCAGGGCATGTGCCGGGATGGTATATAGCCTGCGGGAAATCTTGTCCGTACAAAGTACCCTCGTCCTGCGGACCGAGCCCCGTATGAATTGTCTGTTTTGAAAAACAAAGTTTGTTCCTTCATTCAATTGTACCAATGCTACTTTTCCTGGCGTAAGGGATTGTACGTCGTACTTGCGGATTGCCTGGATTAAGGCAGGATCGCCGCCGGTGGTAGCACCCGGATTTTGGGAATAACGTACCAGTGCATGGAGAATGTCTTCCGGGAAGATACTTTCATTCATGACAGGCTGCAACAATGCCGAAAACGCCTGCTTCCATTCTTTACCATGCGGAGCGGGCCGCTTTTTGCCACGTCCGCGATACTGGTAATGCACCACGCAGTGAGCTATTTCGTGCAGGTAAGTGATCAGGAAATTATAGGGGTTCAGATTTGCATTGACGGTGATCCGGGGGGGCACTCCCGGCTTTACCGTAAAGTCGCCCAATCTGGTGCGACGTGGCCTGGAAAGCAAAAAATCAAAGGGATACTGTCTGCGCAGGGCTTCACAATAGTCAATGGCTGGTGCAGGGATGTACGAGCCGATCGAAGTATTTTTCATACCTAAATAAAAAAAGAAAAGCCCTATTTTCATAGGGCTTTTCAGAAGTTCCGTCTCGTACGGACAATTACTTCACTGAATCAGCAGAAGCAGAGTCTGTAGTTACTGAATCAACAGCCATTGTATCAACTGCAGGAGTTTCAACAGTTACAGCAGTTGTGTCAGCTGATTCGTCAGCAGGTTTGCTAGTACAAGCAGCGAAAGTTACCATCCCGGCAACGAACGCGAAAGCGATGAATTTTTTCATTTCTTGGGTGTAATTAAGGTTCATTGCAAAGGTAAAATGAATATTCTGAACAATCCCAACGTTTAGGATTGTATTTTTTCAAGAACTTAAAATTTCCTTAGAAAAGTCTTTAAGCTCTTCAATTTGTCCAATTTATTCTGCTATATATATTAAGCAACTTCTATCTTGCTGTTGAAAGCTTTCACGCAGGCAGCTACTTCGGGCAGGAGTTCCGGATTTTTTTCAATCCCATTTCCCACTACAATCACGTCTGCTCCTGCATTTAGTGCCTGGTCAGCTTTTTCGTAGGAGTCGATGCCGCCTCCGACGATGATAGGTGTGTCAACCGTGCCGCGTACCGCCGCAATCGTTTCAGCAGTGACGGGAAACTGAGCGCCGCTGCCTGCGTCGAGGAACATATACTGGAGACCCAGGTACTCACCGGCAAGGGCGGTACATGCTACGATGCCGGGCTTGTCGCGGGGCAGGGGAGTGGTATTGCTGATGTAGGAAACTGTGGTAAGCCGGCCGCTTTCAATAAGCATATAGCCGGTAGGAAGTACTTCAATGCCGCTGCTTTTGAGCAGGGGTGCCGCGATAACGTGCTGTCCGATCAGCAGATCGGGGTTGCGGCCGGAAATGAGGGAAAGCAGCAGGATGGCATCTGCAACAGGATCAATATGCAGGCTGCTGCCCGGAAAAAGGATAGCCGGGATGTCCGTGTATTCGTGAATGGCCGCTACCAGGCGGTCGATTGCATAGTTGGTAATCAGGCTACCGCCTACAAAAAAAAAGTCGACGCCGTGCGTAGCCGCGTATTCCAGAAAATTCGGGAAAGTATCAAAGTTTACTTTATCAGGATCCAGGAGCACCGCGAAGGATTTCCTTTTCTCTGCTTTTCGGATGTGAAGGAGGTCTGCAATTTTACGATCCGCTGTTTTCATTCGGTTTTTGATCATCTGCAACTAAATGTTTCAGCCTTTGACGTGCCCATTCGAGTGCGATCGTCCAGGCCAAGCTTTGAACGGCTTTCCCTACCGCAAATTGCTTGCTCTTCTTTGGCTTTACCTCTACTTCTACCGGACGCAATGCATACTCGTCAAATACAGGCTTCGGCTTTTTGGGCTTGGGCAGCAGTGCATTCATCAGCAGGTAGCTGGTAGCAATTGCACCGCCAATTACCAATGCTTTTTTTCCATAATCGCCTGCATCACTTTTCAGGCCCGTCCACTGTGTTTCAAGCTTGTCGCGGTAAAGATCCGCATTCAGGATCAGATCCTGTTTTTCTTTATCCGTATCCGAAGAGAACGGTTTGGTAATTTTAACCGAAGAATCTATAGGAGAATTCATCTCTTTCCTTTTTAAACTGTGATCGGGATTAATTTAAAAGGAACCCAAAAATAGCAATTTGAATGGAAAATTTTCCCCATTACAACTATTTCATCCGGTTCAGCCTTCTTTGATACTCACAAATTTCACAATAACGTTACGCACCACACGGATCACTGCATCGCGGAAAACAATGGACAGAACCAGCAGAAGCGCGAAAACACCGAGCAGGATTACAAAGCCAAGATAGTCGCTGTTGAGCCACTTGTTGAGGAACGTACCTAGCAGGATAATGATCAGAATCAGTACGGTAAGGCCGATACAGAGCAAAATTGCACCATATACGCCCATGACGGCGGCCCGCTCAATCTTGTCCCGGGTTTCGATCTTAAAAAGGTCGATCCGCGTTTCGAAGTATTTGAAAAGCGTGTCTTTGATATCTTCCAATTGACTTATCATAGCAGTATTGGTCTTGTCATGTACATCAGTAATGCTCAGTATGAAGCATTTTTCACAACATTAATCCAAAAACATACCAAGAATGGAAGAAACAACGGAAACGATGAGGCCAAAGAATAAGGCAGAGATAAATCCATCAATCTCGAACCCGCTGACGAGATAGGTGGCAAGGTAAATAATGAAGACGTTGACGACGAAATAAAACAGGCCGAGCGTCAGGATGGTGATAGGGAGCGCGAGTATTTGCAGGACAGGCCTGAGGAAAGTATTGAGGATACCAAGTACAATGGCTACAACAATGGCAGTGCCGGTATCTTCAATGAATACGCCCGGTACTAATTTGGACGCTACCAGTACTGCCAACGTGCTTATTACAAGTCGTAAGAGTAATTTCATATCGCAGCCGATTTATTTGTGACGGCTGCGAAGTACGTTAATTACCTCATCTAAGTCAATGTTTTTCTGTTCCAGGAGAATCAGGAGGTGAAAAAGCAAATCGGAGACTTCGTTCATGAAAAGATCATTGTCCTCATCCTTTGCTTCGATGACAACTTCCACCGCCTCTTCGCCTACTTTCTGCGCAATCTTGTTGATTCCCTTCCTGAAAAGACTGCTGGTATAAGATGCTTCGGAAGGGTTCAATTTCCTTTCGCGGATCACCTGTTTCTGAAGATAGTTCAGGAACGAAGCTTCTCCGATCTTGGTATGCTGCACATTTTTTTCCCCAAAGCAGGTATCTGCCCCGGTGTGGCAAACCGGGCCTGCGGGCGTTGCCTTGATCAGGAGGGTATCGCCGTCACAGTCCACATTGATCTCATTTACGAAAAGGAAGTTACCCGAAGTTTCACCTTTGGTCCAGAGTCTTTGCTTGGTACGGCTGAAAAATGTCACGGTACCCTCGCGCCTGGTTTTCTCAAAGGCTTCTTCGTTCATGTAGCCGAGCATGAGTACTTTGTCGGAGTTGGTATCCTGTATTACAACCGGAACCAGCCTGTCAGCTGATTTTTCGAAATTGATCGTATTGAATTCGTTGCTCATATCAGTTTGCACAGTGGGTTAAAGGGTCATCCTCATCGGCAGCGCTCTGCCATGCAAATATTGCTTGAGGTCGGGGATATCTATCTCCCGAAAATGAAAAATGCTGGCTGCAAGTCCTGCGTCAGCCTTGCCGGCTGTAAAAACATCATAGAAGTGCTCCATATTTCCGGCTCCGCCCGAAGCAATCACCGGAATGCCCGCATTACCCGAAATCCTGGCCGTAAGTTCCAGTGCAAAGCCGTTTTTTGTACCGTCCGTGTCCATTGAGGTCAGCAGGATCTCGCCGGCACCGCGGTCTTCAACTTCCCTCGCCCAGGGTATCGTCCTGATTTCAGTCGCCTTGCGGCCGCCGTGGGTATGGACGATGTGCTCACTACCGTTTTCGGTAGCTATATAACGCGTATCTATTGCAACTACAATGCACTGACTGCCAAAGTCGAGTGCAAGCCGGTTGATGAGGTCGGGATTGCGTACGGCCGCGGAGTTGATTGATACCTTATCGGCGCCGGCATGCAGCAATGCGGATACATCCTCCACCGATGATATGCCTCCGCCAACAGTAAATGGAATGTTAACGGTATGCGCAACCCGCCTTACCAGGTCGATGAAGGTGGAGCGACCGTCGATCGTAGCCGTAATATCGAGGTACACGAGTTCGTCGGCTCCGTGGGAGGCGTACAATGCACCCAGCTCCACAGCGTCGCCCGCGTCGCGCAGATTGACAAAGTTTACCCCTTTTACTGTACGTCCGTCTTTTACATCCAGGCAGGGTATAATGCGTTTGGTCAGCATATCAGACTGTAAATTTTTGTAAGTCGCTGAGAGTTATACGATTTTCATAAATCGCTTTTCCGATAATGACACCATAGATCCCCATTTCTTCAAGCTTTTCAACATCTTTCATTTCACTTACGCCCCCGCTTGCAATGATCTTCAGGTCGGGGCACTTATCCTGCATGTTTTTATATAAATCAAAAGAAGGCCCCTGAAGCAGGCCGTCCTTGGCAACATCTGTGCTGATCGTGTATTTAACACCCTTTTCTACATAAGCTTCCACAAAGTCGTACACCCAGATCGAAGTTCCTTCTTCCCAGCCGCTTACCGCAATTTTCTCCTGCTTTGCATCTGCCCCGAGGATTATTTTTTCTCCGCCGTAAGCAGACAGCCAATGCTCAAACAGGTCGGGTTGCTTTACAGCAATACTTCCTCCGGTTACCTGCTTTGCCCCGCATTCAAACACCATCCTGATATCATCATCGGATTGTACGCCGCCGCCAAAGTCCACATGCAGCCGGGTTTTGCCTGCTATTTTTTCAAGGACTTTCCAGTTAATCACCTTTTTGGCTTTGGCGCCATCCAGGTCCACAAGGTGCAGGCGGGTAAGCCCGGCATCTTCAAACTGAAGAGCTACTTCAAGTGGATTTTCATTGTAAATGGTTTTCTGTCCATAGTTACCCTGGGTCAGGCGCACGCACTTGCCTTCAATAATGTCGATAGCGGGTATAATCTCAATCATCAGGGGGAAGGGTTATATTTTCAAAAAGTTTTCAAGAACCTGCTGCCCGGCATTACCACTGATCTCGCAGTGGAACTGGGCGGCGTAAAAATTATCCTTCTGCAGCATCGCGCTGAACGGTTGAATGTATTCGCAGGTAGCCACGGTATATTCACAAACCGGCGCGGCAAAGCTGTGTACAAAATAGACAAATGCATTATCGGGCAGCCCGTCAGCCAGCTTTGTGTTGTAATGCCCGATGTTGTTCCAGCCCATATGCGGTACTTTCATGCCCGTTGCTGCCGGAAACCGTTTAACATCCACATCAAAAATACCCATGCATTCGGTATTGTTTTCTTCCGAAAACCGGCACATGAGCTGCATACCAATGCAGGTTCCCAGCACGGGCTGTTTCAGGGAGGGGATGAGCTGGTCGAGGCCGGTCCTGCGAAGGTAGTGCATGGTCGTGCTGGCTTCGCCCACGCCCGGAAAAATCACCTTGTCGGCCGAGCGGATCTCCTGCTCATCGTCCGTATAAAGGTAGCCGGCGCCGATCCTGTCGAGGGCGTACATGACCGACTGCACATTGCCTGCGTTGTATTTGATTATGACGGTTTTCATTCAGGTAAAAAAGGGTAATAATGTGTTCAGGCAACAAAAAAGCCCGATTTGAGATCGGGCCTTTTTTGGGGATACTATGTATTCAACCTTATTACAACACTACTTGCAAAAACAGATCACCCAATTCGTCCGACAGCCGTATGGCATTGATGAAAGTGATGATGTGTTTGAGCGTTTATCATACTACAAATGTAAGCCATTTTCGTAAAAAAGGAACGTGACCATCTGAAATATTATATTAAAATTTGCTTAGAGACATCCGCAAATAGCGTATGAAATGTAACCGGCAGGTTCTCTGTTTTTTGATGAAGCGCCCATCAACCTTGCCCATGCGGTAAGACATTCCTTTTGTACCTTGCAGGGCATATCGGACGGAAAACTATGTCAAGATCCATTTTTCAAATCTTTTTCTCTTTTGCAATTTTGATTTCCACACAACCCGGGGCCATGTCCGAAGATCTGGCGGACCGCCTCTTTAAAGCCCACAAAAACTATCGCGAAGCAACGCTCGTTCAGCGCAGGTTCAAGCAGAAAGACATTATTCCGCTGATCAGCAAGCGGGTGGGAAATCCGCTGTACGCCATTGAGGAAGTTGGGCAATCGTTTGAAGGCCGCACAATCCGCATGATCAAGGTAGGAAAAGGCAAGAAGAAGGTGCTGCTCTGGTCGCAGATGCATGGGGATGAGCCTACTGCCACCATGGCCACGTTCGATATTTTTAATTTCCTGGAAGGTAAAAACGACGGTTTCGACGATTTCCGGAAGGAGCTGCTTGAAAAAACAACCCTGTACTTTGTGCCAATGCTCAATCCCGACGGTGCCGAAAGGTACCAGCGCCGGACCGTACAGGGCATTGATATGAACCGCGACGCCGCCGCCCGGCAAACACCTGAGGGAGCCATTCTAAAAGGGTTGGTCGACAGGCTTAAACCCGATTACGGCTTTAACCTGCACGACCAGAGTCCGCGGTACTCTGCGGGCCGCAGCCCTAAGGTGGCAACGATTTCGTTCCTGGCTACTTCCTACAACTATGAACTGTCCGTGAATGATGTGCGGGAACGTTCCATGCAGCTGATTGTGGGCATGAATAAGGTACTGCAAAGGTACATTCCCGGCCAGGTAGCGCGCTATGCGGACGATCACGAGCCGCGTGGTTTTGGTGACAATGTGCAGAAATGGGGGACCACACTCGTGCTGATCGAGTCCGGCGGATACGTAGGCGATCCCGAAAAGCAATACATCCGACAGTTGAATTTTATGGCAATCCTCTCCGCATTGGGCAGGATAGCCGATCATTCTCTGGCCAAAGAAGACCGGGACGATTACCAGAAAATACCCGAAAACGGAAAATGGGTGTATGACCTGGTGGTCAGGAATGCAACGGTACGGCAGTCGGGGAAGGCATTTACGGCCGACCTGGGTATCAACCGCAATGAGGTCAATTATTCCAATGCAACGAAGTTCTTTTATTACAGTAAAATCGAGGAGTTCGGCGACCTGCATCCGCAGTATGGCAGTGAAGAGCTGGATGCTACCGGCCTCACCATTGAAAAAGGAAAAGTTTATCCGACGGCATACCGGAATGTGAGTGAAATCGGCAAGCTCAATGCATTGACCCTGCTCAAACAGGGGTACACCTACGTCCGGCTTGCTGCGGACGGAAACAGCCGCGCCCTGGGACTCTATTTTACGACCACGCCCCTGCACGTGCTCCGGGGTGGGCAGGCGGCACCTTCGGGTACGCCCGGACTTGGTAATACCGCAACTTTCATCCTTAAAAAAGGAGCTGTTGTTAAATATGCAGTAGTCAACGGATTCGTGTACGACCTCGAAAAGTTTGATGGTACCAAAGGCCAGGGGATCATTGAGTAACCCGCCTTGCAATCATGCATTGAAAAGAATATCTTCGGACTGGCATTTTTGTCTTGACAATTATTTGTCAGTCAATGCACCTTTTATTAAATCTTGATGTCAGAATTTCAGGCTTATTTGTTGCTCGGGTTTAACCACATTACCGATTCCCGGGGTTACGATCACATTCTTTTCATTATGGCATTGTGTACCGTGTACACGCTGGTAGACTGGAAAAAGGTAGTTATTCTGGTGACAGCATTTACCATCGGGCATTCCGTTACGCTGGCACTCTCCACGCTTGGACTGGTGAATGTGGATAAAGACTGGATAGAATTGCTGATCCCGGTAACGATTGTCATTACAGCAGTTTTTAATTTTTTTTACAAAACCCCCAAGAGCCATGCTGCTCAGCCGGAACGTACTTCTTCATTCAGGTATGTGATTGCACTGGTGTTCGGGCTGATCCATGGACTGGGATTTTCCAATTACCTGCGCGCACTGCTCGGTCAGGAAGCGGAGATCACAAGTCCTTTGCTGGGCTTTAATATCGGCCTCGAGCTGGGCCAGCTGATCATCGTCTTCATTGTACTCTGCATTGCATTTGTGGCCATTGAGCTGTTGCGGGTACAGCGCATGAGCTGGGTGAACATTCTTTCGGGCATTATTGCAGGAATGGCATTGTCCCTTATTTTAAACAACGAATTTTTCAGAAGTCTGACCACAGTCAACACAACTACCGCAAGCCTAGCATATACCAATACCCATGATGATGAGAAAAACGCTGCTCCCGTTACTTACCCTGCTGATCACTGTGGCATCCTATGCCCAGCAGCTGCCTACGTCGCCTAACTACAAGGCCAACGACCGATTTGAACAACTGGGCACTGTGCTCCCAACGCCCAACTCAACCCGTGCCGCTTCCGGCGCACCGGGACGCGAGTACTGGCAGCAACGCGCCGACTACGATATCAAAGCCGAGCTTGACGATGAGAACCGCAGCATCAAAGGCACGGAAACCATTACTTTCTTTAATAATTCCCCGGATGAGCTTAAGTACATCTGGATGCAGCTCGACCAGAACCTTTTCAAGAAAGACGGGATCGGGGCTATGTCGCGTACCGGTACCATCAATGAAAAAGGAATGAGCACCAGCCAGCTGCAGGCGCTCAACAATGGCCGCGGCTCGTCCCTGGACGCTGATAAGGAATATGGTTACAAAATCGCATCCGTAAAAGACAAGGCCGGCAAGGCACTTCCTTTTACAATCAACAATACCATGATGCGTATTGATCTGCCAGCGGGCATGAAGCCTGCTACCAGCATCGTGTTTTCGGTGGAGTGGAGCTACAATATTACCGAGTACTATGGCCGGAGCGGTTACGAGTATTTTCCAAAAGACGGAAATGCCAACTATTTCATTGCGCACTGGTTTCCCCGCCTGGCTCCCTATGATGATGTAAATGGCTGGAACCACAAGCAGTTTCTGGGTCAGGGTGAGTTTGCGCTGATCTTTGGTAACTATAAAGTTGCGATTACGGTACCTGCTGACCACGTGGTGGCAGCCAGCGGCGAATGCCAGAACTATGCACAGGTACTTACTGCCGCACAGAAGCAGCGCCTGAAACAAGCCGAGACTTCAAAAACACCGGTTATGATCGTGACGCAGGCTGAGGCGGAAAAGGCAGAAAAGCGTGAAAATAAAAATCCGGGCAAGAAGACCTGGATTTACAAGGCTGACAATGTGCGTGACTTTGCATTTGCAAGCAGCCGCAAGTTTATCTGGGATGCGATGCAGCAGGATGTTTACAAAAGCGGCCGCAAAATCTGGTGTATGTCGGTGTACCCAAAGGAAGGTAACCCGCTATGGGAGCAATATTCGACACGCGCAGTAGCACATACCCTCAAATCTTACGGTGCGCGTACATTTGAGTACCCTTACCCTGTGGCCATATCATGTCACTCGATTGCGGGCGGAGGAATGGAGTACCCCATGATCAGCTTCAATGGCGGAAGGCCCGAAGAGGACGGTACTTACAGCGAAGCCACGAAATACGGAATGATCGGCGTGATTATCCATGAGGTCGGCCACAACTTTTTCCCGATGATCGTGAACTCCGATGAGCGCCAGTGGGCCTGGATGGACGAGGGTCTGAATACATTTTGCCAGTACCTTGCTGAAAAAGAATGGGACTACAACTTCCCTACACGGCGGGGCGAGCCCAATCAGATCACGGACTATATGTCTTCGGATAAATCCGTATTGACACCGATCATGGCTTCCGCGGAAAATGTGATCGGCCTGGGGCCCAATGCCTACGGAAAACCAGCTACGGCACTGAACATCCTGCGCGAGACGGTCATGGGCCGCGAGCTTTTTGATCATGCATTCAAAGAGTACGCAACAAGATGGCGCTTCAAAAGCCCGACACCTGCTGATTTTTTCAGGACGATGGAAGATGCTTCCGGCGTGGACTTGGACTGGTTCTGGAAAGGCTGGTTTTATGGTACCGAGCCTGTGGACCAGGATCTGGTGAGTGTCGACTGGTTTAACATCGACACGCAAAATCCGGAGATCGAAAAAGAGCTGGCGCGCAAGGAAGATGCCCGCCGGAAGACGACGATGAGCAAGATCCAGGATGCCAAAACCAAAGGAGAAACCGTAGTAGCTCAGGACTCGACCATGGCCGACTTTTACAACCGGTATGATCCGTTTAAAGTGACCGATGCTGACCGCCAGAAATACGAGCAGTACCTGTCAACCCTGACCGAGTCGGAGAAAGATCTGATCCGGAACAATACCAACTTTTATACATTGTCCGTCAAAAACAAAGGCGGACTTCCCATGCCTGTGATCGTAAAAATGGACTTTGAGGATGGTACGGATTCTGTGGCCGTATTTCCTGCGGAGATCTGGCGCTTCAATGATGCCCAGATCAACAAGGTGATTGCAACCAAAAAGAAGGTGGTACAATGGACACTGGACCCATACTTCCAGATCGCCGACATTGATACTGAAAATAATGCATTCCCGAGAGTTGCCAAACCTACGAGGTTCCAGATTTTCAAGCAGCAGCAAATGAGGCGTACGCCCAATCCGATGCAGCAGGAAGGTACGGGAGCAGGAAAGATTACGACTCCTAAGAATTAGTATTCCGGATTGGTATGGTCAAGGGCTTGTTGCGGGTACGAATCCCTGCGACAAGCCCTTTTTCCTGAAGGTACCACTCAGGCCAGATGCTAAAAAAATGCAAATATTTATGCCTTTGAGAATCAGAATCGAAGCATTTTGTAAATGGTCGATTACATTTGAAACAAAAACCGACAGGTTTAATGTTCAGCATAGTATTAATTGGAAAGGCTGCACACAGCGGTATCAACTACACTCCCTGCACTTTCAAAATATCATCAACTATCAGTATGCACGTACCTTCAATTTTCCGAGCAGAAAATAGTATTCAGACTGATTTACAGGCTTTTCACTTACCAAAATTCCGCTTTTGATATTTTCTCCTTCACTTCGTAAAACGTGTGCAGGTGTATCGCACCTGCCGGCTTTCCGCACACTCAGACATTATACCCGTCTGATTTCCAAATAAAAACAACCTTTCCGCAAGCGCAGTATTTCGGACTGCTATGCAAAAAAGAAAGAAAGGGCTATCTAAAATTTGAATTCCAAGGCAAACAAAACAACTACATATGAAATTCGCATTATGCCCTTTTCTGTCCGGGATCAAGACAGTTGTGAGGTGTTCAGGGATGATTCTGGGGATTGGGATGCTGGTCCTGACTACCTGTCGGGCACAAACTACTCCCAATTTACAATGGGAGCGCGCAAGGGGAGGAAGCAGGCTGGATCAGCTTTTTGCCTTGCAGCAAACCGCTGACGGCGGCTACATTGTCGGTGGTGCATCGGAGTCAGGGATCAGTGCCGATAAGTCGGAAATTACCCAGGGCGACAGGGATTTCTGGATTCTGAAACTGGCACCGGATGGCAGCAAGGAGTGGGACAAAACTTTTGGTGCATCCAGCGAAGATGTACTTTATTCACTCCAGCAGACGCGTGACGGAGGGTACATCCTGGGCGGGTACACCTATGGCGCAGGCGGCGATCTGTCGGGCGTGGTACGAGGCGGGTCGGATTACTGGGTTATCAAGCTTTCTGCAGACGGCACAAAGGAGTGGGACCGGGTGTTTGGCGGTGATTCCTTTGAAATTCTCAGGGGCGTGCAGCAGACCAGCGACGGTGGCTATATTCTTGGCGGGTATTCCAATTCGGGGATCAGCGGGGATAAAACAGAAGACCGGCGGGGAACCATGCAAACAAATGATTACTGGGTGGTAAAAATTTCCGCCAATGGCACAAAGCAATGGGACAAGACTTTCGGCGGAGGCCTGAATGACCAGCTCTACGCAATCCAGCAAACCAGGGATGGTGGCTACATCATGGGAGGGACCTCCACGTCAGGTATGGGGGGCGATAAGTCGGAAACCAACCAGCTGTCCGGAGAATATGAATATGACAGTGATTACTGGATTGTTAAAATCGCTGCAAACGGTACCAAGCAATGGGACCGGACGCTGGGTGGAGACGGAGCAGAGGATTTGCGTGCATTAAAAGAGACTTCAGACGGCGGGTTCATCCTTGGTGGCCAGTCCGAAGCCATAGCGAGCGGCGATAAAACCGAAGAGCCCAAAGGAGCCTCGGACTACTGGGTGGTAAAGCTGTCGCCGGCAGGAGAAAAGCAGTGGGACCGTACCATAGGCAGTGCCAGCCGTGACGAGCTGCATGCCCTGCTGCAATCGCCGGACGGCTCATTCATACTTGCTGGATCGTCGGAGTCGTGTGCCTGTGGTGATAAAACGGGAAAAAGCCGGGGGAGCTTCGACTACTGGGTCGTAAAACTTTCTATGAACGGTACTACTGTAATCTGGGATAAAACAGTGGGTAGCAAAGGTGCGGATAACCTCCGGGCTGTGGCACCTACTTCGGATGGAGGTTACCTGCTGGGTGGATATACGGATGCAGGCGCAGGCGGAGAGAAAAGCCAGGTGTCCCGCGGAAGCTACGACTACTGGATTGTAAAGCTCGAAGCAGACCAGCCACCCCTGCCTGTAACCCTGATAACATTTGCAGGCCATACAGAGGGTAACATGGCTGAGCTCAGCTGGGCTACTACTTCCGAAACACAGAGCAGCTTTTTTGAAATACAGCAAAGTACCGATGGTAAGTCCTGGAACAAGCTTGGCATCGTAAATGCAAAAGGAGAGAGCAACAGTCTTGTCAGCTACCAGTATGCACATGCCCGTATAGCAGCAGGCAGCAAAAACCTGTACAGGCTCAGGATCGTGGATGCGGATGGAAAGTTTACCTATAGTAAAATCATCAGCCTGACATTCGGGGAAGTAGAAAGGGTAAGTATATATCCCAATCCCACTTCCGAAATACTGTCATTTCAGGGCTCTGACTGGAAACAGGTACGCAAGGTGGAGTTGATCAACAGCCGGTCGGCAGTTGTTTATTCATCTGCAAAACCGGTCAGGAGTATAGATGTAAGCCGCTTGCAGCCAGGGTTGTACTTCGCCAGGGTTGTACGGAAAGATGGTACTAGCCAGCTCCATAAAGTGGTAGTAGCACACTGACAAAAGACTTTCCAGGAATATAGCCGGTCATACCTAAAAGTTGCCATTCATAACAATGGTAACTTTTTTTTAACATGGTACCTTGCATCACAAAGTACCTGTGTATACCTTTGTAGTGTTAGATCTCAGCATCTATCTATTAGCCATGAACGAGTCATTTTAATTAACACATGAAAGCACATGAATATTGAAAATGCCCAGGTGCAGATGCGCAAAGGAATTCTGGAATTCTGCATCCTGCACATCATATCGCGGGGCGAAGTATATGCCTCCGATATGTTGGATGAACTGACGTCCGCGCACATTATGGTGGTGGAAGGTACGTTGTACCCGCTTCTTACCCGGTTGAAAAACTCGGGCTGGCTGGATTACAAATGGGTGGAATCATCGTCTGGTCCGCCGAGGAAATACTATGTTTTGACGGAAGAGGGGAAGATTTTCCTGAATGCCATGCAGTCAACCTGGTTTGAGCTGGCCGAGTCGGTGCAAACCGTGATCAAACGCACGGAAGACATGGGAAAAGCTGCATCGCATGATTTATCCGACCCTAACTGATTTCATTAAAGACATTCGATTATTTCAATCATGAAAAAGACCATCAGCATTAATATAGGCGGCGTCATATTCCATATCGAAGAGGATGGCTACGAGAAATTGAAAGTTTACCTTTCGTCCGTGCAGCGCTACTTCTCTTCTTTTGCCGACAGCAAAGAAATCATCTCAGACATTGAAAGCAGGATTGCAGAACGTTTTTACAACAAACAAAAAGCCGAAAACAAGCAGGTAATATCCCTGGCCGACGTAGACGAGCTCATTGCGGCGATGGGTACCGTGGCTGATTTTGAAGCCATTGAACAAGCCGAAGATATCCTTGCCGATCCGCTGGAAACCGCAGCGAGGACTGCTCATACCCACACGCAGATTCCCCGTGAGGAACCTTCTGCAGCGCCTTTTCCGCCCAAAACGGAGGCCCCACGGACATCAGCAGCTCCCAGAAAGCTTTTTCGTGACCTGCGGCGCAAGCTGATTGGTGGTGTGGCGGCAGGACTTGCGCACCATTTTACGATAGATCCGATCTGGGTGCGCCTGGCCTTTCTTTTTGCAGTAATCGGACTGCCCGCAGGCTCAGGCATGCTGGACCTGAACATGGAAGATGCATTTGGGCCGTTTTCAGCTTTTGTAACGCTGGTATACATTGCCATGTGGATAGCTTTTCCAGGATCGGTTACCCTGGAAGAAGATGCCAAGATCAAGAAGTTTTACCGTGATCCGGACCGTAAGGTTGTAGGCGGTGTGGCAGCGGGTGTGGCTTCATACTTTGGGGTAGACCTGGGTGTTGTACGTTTTATATGGGTATTGTCGATCCTGCTGTTTGGTACAGGTGTGATCATTTACATCGTACTTTGGGTGATTGCGCCGGCTGCAAAAACATTGACCGAGAAAATGGAAATGCAGGGCGAGCCGATTACGCTCTCCAATATCGAATCCAACATCAAGCAAAGCCTTAATCTGGATGAAAAAGCGGGAGAAGAGCATATTGTAACCAAAATCCTGCTCTTTCCTTTTCGCGCGATTGCACTGATCATTACGGCAGTAGGTAAGCTGCTGAGGGGAGTAGGGCCAGTACTGCGCATCTTTATTGGTGTGTTGCTTGTGGCAATGGCCGTCATGTCGCTCCTGGGACTGCTGATTGGGGGCAGCGTAGCATTCGGGCTTGCCAGCTTTGCTACTTTCGACGATCTGCCTGCTCCATTCCTGATCTTCCAGGAACTGCCGGGCGTGGTGGTCTTCTCAGGACTGCTCGTGGCAGCAGTACCTTTAATCACGTTCCTGCTGCTGGGACTTACCCTGTTGTCCAACAAGAGAGTTGTAACAGCTTCGGTATGGCTGACCCTCCTGGGACTTTGGATCGTGGGCATCATCGGGGCTACGATTGGTGGCGTAAGCTACCAGCGTAACTTTGCCAAAAGGGGAGAAATATTGCAGACAAGCTACTATGCCTTCCCACAGGGCACCCTCACACTCGACAGGAGGGAGGATCATGAGGAGGAAAACATCGGGACCAGCATCAAGCTCACGGGGTACAATGCCTCCACAGACAGTCTGCGTCTTGAAAAAACAATTTATGCAAGAGGAAGAACAAGAGAAGATGCCCGCAAAAATGCCGAGGGTATCCAGTACAATCCTGAATTCAGGGATTCGCTCATGATTTTTGCGGAAGGTCCTGCATTGGGCACAAAGGGACCATTCCGCGACCAGCACATTGATCTTAACCTGAACATTCCATATAATAAGACATTCAGGATCACGCGTGACTTCTACTATCAGCTTTCACATTGGGAAGACAATCATAAAGCCCTCACCAAATACAACCTGGAAGGCGATGAAGTGATATGGAAAAACCTGCTGTGGACCATGCGTCCCGATTCAGGGCTGATATGTGTCAACCTTCCTGCCCAGTTTCTGAATACGGAAAGCAATCAGGAAAATCAGGAAAATGAAGATATGTCAATCAATTATGACAATGAAGACAGTAATGTGGACCTGGGCGAAAGAGGCAACTACATCAAGCAGTTCACGGTTGGTACCTTCAATAAAGTACAGGTTGCGGGTGCATTTTCAGTAATTGTGCGGCCAGGCTCCGAGTTCAATGTCAGTGCCGATTCGGACAGTCAGGAGGACGTGGATAACCTTTCGGTTTATACGGAAGATGGTGAGCTGCATATCAAGCGGAAAGACGAGTTCAGCATTTTTGACAGCAACAAATGGAAGCGGGTAGGGCTGGTTATTACAATGCCCACGGTGGAAGGTGTTGCCATTACAGGAGCAAACCGCGCCCGGATCGTTGATTTCACAGGGCTGAACAAGCTCAACGTGGATGTTTCCGGAGCGTCCAAAGTAGAGGTAAGTGTGGAAACGGTAGAACTGGACGTGGATATGTCGGGAGCATCCAAACTGTACCTGAAAGGCTCGGCACGCAATGCGCACCTCGAAGCCAGCGGCGCGTGCAAAATGACCGCTACCGATATGCGCATTGAGCAGGCAGATGTAAAAGCATCCGGCGCCTCCAAAATCGAGCTCGGCCACATTCCGCAGCTGAACAGTAATGCAAATGGCGCCAGTAAGATTAATGCACAGCAATAACGTGCTCGTGCAACTTTTGTCACCGGTACGCCATCTCTTGTAAAAAACCTAATCTTTGAATACGATGAAAAAAGCTTTCTTACTTCCCATTTTTGCCCTGATCATCACCATTGCATGCGATGCCCAGGATACCAGAAGTTTTTCTGCCTCCGGCTTTACAAAGGTGTCCATGGGCAGTGCCTTCCGGATTGACGTGAAACAGGGAAAACAATTCAGCATTCATACCAGCGGCCGCCGCGAAGACCTGGAAGAGCTGGAAGCGTCTGTAAAAGGCGGCACATTGCACCTGGGTTACCGCAACAACAGCTGGACCAAAAGCCGCAAGCAGGTGAATGTCAGCATTACCATGCCTTCGCTGGAAGGTGTCGATTTTTCGGGTGCGTCCAAAGCGACCGTAGCACCATTCTCAGGTGTTAAAAGTATGGATATTGAAGTTTCAGGGGCCTCGCAGGTAACCATGGAAGTATCGGCCCCCAAGGTGACCTTTGATCTTTCGGGTGCCTCTTCGCTTGTACTGACCGGTAAAGGAGACGTGCTGGATGGTGAAGTGTCGGGGGCTTCGTCCTTCAAAGGCCGTGATTTTTCAAGCAAAACCGCCAATATTGAAGCTTCCGGTGCCAGCAGTGCGCATGTCATGGCAAGTAACACTGTCCACGCTGATGCCAGCGGCGCCAGCAGCATCCGCTATGCCGGCGATGCCAGAGACGTGCATTCAAATACCTCGGGTGCAAGCTCGGTAAAGCGGGAGTGATCCATCGTTTGTCAAGCGTGCAAAAGCCGGCTCAGGTCACCTGGGCCGGCTTTTGTGTTTATGGGCAGTTTTCGTACATGTAGCTTGTTGTACGGACAAAGCCCGACGATGACAGCGATTGCCAGGTATCCCCGGTTGGATACCCTGAGCTGTTGAAAGTATAAGAAACCTTGGTATTGTACCGCTGCTCAGATCCGCCGATGGTACTAACACTATTAATTTCCTGAAGATTATTTTGTCCGGCAGACGTCTGGATTGTGATAATCGGTTCAGGAATTCCTTTAAAATCCTTCGGTATCAGCCAGTCAGGATTTTTCTGCTGATCATATTTAAATGTATCAGTGTAAACATTGCTCGCATTGACTGTTCTTACAAAAACTTCATTTCCATTGGCGTCAGAAACAATGGTGTACTCTGCAAAAGGGATCAGCTTGATCGTCCTGGTTCTGCTCACCGGATCATAAATTGTGACGTCTGAACCTGTTGCATTAGATCGTGTGTAGCCTCCGTCCGCTGCAAATGCAGTGGTGTAAACACCTCCTGATGAAGTTGTCTCAATGGTACTGGCAAGTGTGCCCCCGCTGTATTTCCATACTTTCGAGCTTTCGCTTTCAGTCACCTTTTTATTGACTTTGTCGCCGATTAATGTTTCAACAATTTTGGTAGATGATGACACGACTTTGCCGGCCTCATACACGAAACTTGTTGTTGAAACAGTTTCAACACTGATTTCATAATATGGCCCAAAGTCGCCTCTGCTGAACCGCCTTTTATTCTTGTTGCTTTGGAAAGCTGTGTGGGTTGCGGTTTTCAGAAAATCGTCTCCATCATAGTTCATCACATACTTTTGAACATTCCCGGACGATACGTCTCCGGCTTGTGAATTGTTGTCCGAGAAGGTATATGTAATTCCATACTCCGCTTCCGCTAATTTGCCTTCCTCGTCCAGTTTCACACTTTTGTATGACTGCTGCTTGGCCGATCCGTCCCCGTTGTTTTCGGTTCGCTGAAATCCCGTGTAGCGGCAGGCCGCAGCCTCAGGATGATCTTCGGTTGTACAGGAAAAAAAAGTAGATGTGTTGAAAAGGAAAATGATTGTCCATTTAAAAATACTTCGGAAGGAGTAATGCTGCATAATTGTATATAACAGGAACGGAGTTTGCGTATTCTTACAATTTGGGATAAAAGGCTTTCTTTTACAAATTGCATGGACTAACCGGAACGACGCGCTATATGATGAAGAGAAATTATACCTTGCTATGGGCCTTGCTGATGTTGTCGGGCGTAAATGTTTCGGCTCAAAAAAGAAACCTGTCTGGCCATAAATACATAAACCCGTTCGGCGTACTGAGTCTCACAGGCGGGCTGGGGATCGCCTACTATACCGGCGACCTGAGGGACGGGGTGAATATGAAGCACCTGGGCCTGGGCCCTTCGATTTCACTGGGCGCATTGTACCGCCTTACCGAACATGTCAGTGCACGCGGCGAGCTCCGGTTTTACCAGGTATCCGCTGATCAGAAATATTCCAAAAACTACCAGAACAACCTTTCTTTCCGTACCCGCAATCCCGACCTGAACATTGGGATCCAGGCAGAGCTTTTTTCCTTCAATAATCAACCCAAAGTAAATCCCTATCTCTTCGGCGGACTCGGTTTTACCTTGTTAAACCCGAAGGCAAAGCTGGATAACCAATGGTACAAGCTGGCACCATTACGGACGGAAGGGGTGAAATACAGCCGGCTTCCACTTGTTTTTACTGCCGGAATCGGTGTCTCTGTGAAAACGACGAACAGGCTTAGTCTGGGTGCAGAGCTTTGTAACAACTTTGTCAACTCCGACTATCTTGACGATGTCAGCACCGTTTATCCCAATCCTGATCTGCTGCCCGGCGACCTGGCCAGAAGGCTCTCCGACCGTGCCCCTGAAATCGGCGAACAGCCCCGCCAGCCCGGCTGGAACCGGGGAAGTGCCAAAAACAAGGATAGTTATCTTTTTTTACAAATGCGCGCTACCTACCTGATCGGGAACCGGCAGCAGGCATTGGAAAGAAAAAAAACGCGCTGCCCGAAATTCTGATCCCTTAAACCTGCAATATGTTAAAGCCGAAATCCCCGCGCCAGTCAGAAGTAACCATGACTGAAATGGTTTTACCCAATGATACCAACACCCTCAACAACCTGATGGGAGGCAGGCTGCTGCACTGGATGGACATTTGCGCAGCCATCTCAGCCCAGAAGCATTCCAACCGGATCGTTGTGACCGCTTCGGTGGATAATGTTTCATTTGCAGAGCCGATCCGGCTCGGAAACATTGTGACCATGAACGCCAAGGTGACGCGCGCATTCAACTCGTCCATGGAAGTATTCCTGGAAGTCTGGGCGGAGGATATTCCGGCTGGCGAGCGCGTGAGCACCAACCGGGCATTTTACACCTTCGTAGCCGTGGATCAGAACGGCCGGCCCATTGAGGTGCCCGGCCTGGAACCTGAAACGGAGCAGGAGCATGATCTTTATTTGAGTGCATTGAGGCGTCGCCAGCTCCGGCTTGTGCTTGGAGGGCGCATGAGCCCGGCAGATGCTACTGAGCTGAGAGCGCTATTTAAGGCAGAATAAATCGTTGTTGCCTCCATATTTTGGTAATTTTGCGACAACAATCCTTTATTGCTCATGCCTAAAAAGATCATATTTTCAGATAAAGCACCTGCACCCATCGGCCCGTACAGCCAGGCAGTGCAGGTGAACGGAACCCTGTACGTCTCCGGCCAGATCGCCGCTGATGTTGCCGGTTCCGGAGATATCAAAGCCGAAACCGGCATGGTAATGCAAAACATCGGACATATCCTCGGGGCAGCAGGTCTCGGGTTTTCCAATGTGGTAAAATCAACCATCTTCCTGAAAAACATGGACGATTTTACCTCCGTCAATGAAGTCTACGGCAGCTTTTTCACCAAAGACCCACCCGCCCGCGAAACCGTCCAGGTAGCCCGCCTGCCAAAGGATGTGAATGTTGAGATATCAGTCGTGGCGGTGGAGTAGGCATTGATAGTCATTTGTGGTCATTTGTAGTCAGGGGTGGTCAGGGTGGTCAGGGGTAGTCAGTTTTAGTCAGGAGTGGTCATTCATTGTCATTGATGGTCATTTGGTGTAAAAACAATACATGACAACAAATGACTACCAATGACAACCAATGACAACCAATGACAACCAATGACTACAAATGACTATCAATGACAACAAATGACAATCCCTGACCACCCCTGACAATCCCTGACAACACCTGACCACCCCTGACAATCCCTGACAACACCTGACCACCCCTACCCCCCAACCCCCAGTTCTAATTCAACTTTCGATCAAATCATCAAAATGACCAAACCAACAGTACGGGTAAGATTTGCCCCTAGTCCGACAGGGCCGCTGCATGCGGGAGGCGTGCGAACTGCTTTGTACAATTATCTTTTTGCCCGTCAGCAAGGGGGGCAAATGTTGCTGCGCATTGAAGACACCGACCAGAACCGCTACGTGCCCGGAGCGGAAGCATATATATTGGAAGCATTGCAGTGGCTGGGCATACAGATTGACGAAGGCCCGCAGCAAGGCGGCCCGCACGCACCCTACCGCCAGTCTGAGCGGAAGGAAATGTACCGGGAGTATGCTGAAAGACTTATTAGTGAAGGCAAGGCTTATTATGCATTTGACACTGCCGAAGAGCTTGACGCCATGCGCAAGCGGCTCGAAGCTGCCAAGGTAGCTGCTGCCCAGTACAATGCGATTACCCGGTTGGAAATGAGCAATTCGCTGACACTTTCGGCTGAGGAAACGAAAAAAAGGCTCGAAAGTGGCGATCCCTATGTGATCCGGATGAAGATCATGCCCAAGGAAGATGTACGGTTTAACGACCTGATCCGCGGCTGGGTAGTGGTACATTCATCACAAATTGACGATAAAGTCCTCCTGAAATCTGACGGTATGCCTACGTACCACCTCGCCAATATCGTGGACGACCATTTAATGGGCATTACCCACGTGATCCGGGGTGAAGAGTGGCTCCCCTCGGCACCATTGCACGTTTTGTTGTACAGATATCTGGGCTGGGAGAGTACCATGCCGCAGTTTGCACACCTTCCGCTGCTGCTCAAACCCGACGGGAACGGCAAGCTCTCGAAGCGGGATGCGGATTTAGGCGGTTTCCCGATTTTTCCGCTCGAATGGAAAGATCCGTTTACCGGCGAAAGAGCCAGGGGCTTCCGGGAAGAGGGATACCTGCCGGCTGCTACGGCCAACTTCCTGGCTTTGCTCGGCTGGAATGCCGGTACTGAGCAGGAAATGTTCAGCATGGATGAGCTGGTCAAATCATTCAGTTTTGACCGCGTACACAAGGCTGGAGCAAGGTTTGATATCCAGAAAGCAAAATGGTTCAACCAGCAATATCTGAAACAACTTGACGACGACCAGGTTGCCGGCGAGCTGGGGACTATTTTTCAGCAGCGCAATATAGAAGTGTCCGCCAAGCAGCTGGCACAGATCGTGCATCTCCTGAAAGACCGTGTGCATTTTGTACATGAGATTGCCGACGAATCCGTCTTTTTGTTCCATGCGCCTGAGGAGTACGATCAGGATGTTGTTGTTAAAAAGTGGAACGAGGAGGCAGTTACGGCCATAACCGGTTTTAAGGATGCACTGGCGGAGGACACCGGTGACTTTGCGGCCGAGCATATCAAGCATGTACTTTCGGGTACAATGGAAAAGCTCGGTATTAAAATGGGGAAAGTAATGCAGGCATTGCGCCTGGCGATCACAGGTGCAGGCCACGGCCCCGACCTGATGATCATCATGGAGATTCTTGGGAAAACCGAGGTAATTGCGCGGCTCGAAACTTCGCTCAACCGTTTGCCTGCCCAGATTCGCCTGGCATAATCCCTCCTGTGCCGTCCACGTCAAAATGAGTTGAATGCAGAGCAGGCGTATTATATTTTCGTAACAATTGAAAACAGGCTGTCTCACAGCTTCCATACACATGGCTAAAAAGAAACCAACCGATACAAGCCGCCCGGACACGGAGAAGCCGCGGGTCCACAAAGACCTGGAAGGTTTTGACATTCAGATCAATTCGTTCGGGGAAATTACCACGAGCTTTGATATGGATCGTATCAATGAATTTTTGAACAAGAATGTGGATGATAAGAAGCTCCGCGACCGGGAGGATATTCCAGGCAGGAAAACCCGCAAAACCAAGCGGAAGACTTCGGAGGAGGAAGAGGAGTAGCCTTTTTTGACCTTTTTCAATATGTATCGTCAACTTAACGCTTATGCGAAATGATCTCTCACGAAATTGATTACAGGATTATCGGCGACGATATCCAGGTGGTTGAAGTTGAGCTCGACCCAAACGAAACTGTTATTGCAGAGGCAGGTGCCATGCTTTTTATGGAAGACGGCATTCAGTTTGAAACCAAAATGGGCGATGGCTCAGAGCCTAACCAGAGCATTATGGGTAAAATCTTTCAGGCAGGAACCCGCATGCTGACCGGCGAGTCGCTGTTTATGACCCATTTTACAAACCGCGGCATCGGGAAAAGGAAAGTGGCATTCTCGGCTCCGTACCCCGGAACCATCATGCCGATAGACCTTTCCAAAATTTACGGTAACGAGCTGATCGTCCAGAAAGACGGATTTCTGTGTGCCGCCATGGGTACCAGCATGAAAATCCATTTCAACCAGCGTTTCGGGTCAGGCTTGTTTGGAGGTGAGGGTTTTATTTTACAAAAACTGAGAGGCGACGGTATGGCATTCGTACATGCCGGGGGCGTCGTGATGGAGCGCCAGCTCAACAATGAAACCCTGCGCATTGACACTGGTTGCGTGGTAGCATTTGAGCAGTCGCTGAGTTTTGATATCCAGCGTTCAGGAGGTTTGAAATCGATGGTTTTCGGGGGAGAAGGGATGTTCCTGGCTACTTTGCGCGGAACCGGCCGTTGCTGGATCCAATCCATGCCGATATCCAAACTCATCCAGCGGCTTTCGGCTGTGGGGCCTAATGCCCGCAAGGAAAGCGGCTCGGTGATCGGCGGACTGGGCAGTCTTTTTGAAGATTAGAAACAAGCATTTGATAAAATCGGGAGGCATTACATGCCTCCTTTTTTGTTTTATACCGGTAGAAAATTGTGCTGCCGCTTGCTCATCGCTTTGTAGGCGTTGAAAAAGATTTTTTGTTTTTGAAAAATCTTTTTCAACGGTAATCCCTCCATATGAAGCGATTTTACTTCGTTTTTATCCTCCTGCTGGCCTGCTTTCCCGCCCACTCCCAGCAGACGAACTCCCGCAACTACATCCTTCATCGCACCTTCAAGCAGTCAGGTGCTGCGCCCGATGATGTCAGTAAAGTCGTCACCCAGGTGCAGTACTTTGACGGGCTGGGCCGGCCTGTCCAGCGCGTGCTGGTTGGCCAGAGCCCTTCGGGCCAGGATTTGGTAGAAACCTCTGAGTACGATGCAGCCGGCAGGTTGTTTAAGAAGTATCTGCCTTATGCGGTTTCGGGCAAAGGTGCCTTTCAGCCCAATGCCGCTGCCAGCGGCACGGCCTGGTATTCGGCAAACCCGGCTGGCTTGCTGGGGACAGATCTGGGAAGGCCATATGCTGAGACCTTCTTTGAGCCTTCTGCTCTGGGCCGGGTCTCAGGCCAGCGGCTGCCTGGCGATAAAAGCGCAGCTTCCATCGTCAAGCGCAAGGTGAACAGCGCCAATCAGGTCAACCGCTATGATTATGATGTGGCCTCCAACAAGATCATCCAGGTGGGACAATATGCACCCGGGACCCTGGTGTATTTGAACACCACTGACGAGCAGGGCAATGTAGTCAACGAGTTCACCGACCTGTTGGGACAAATGATCTGCCGGCAGGTGATCGCTGCGGCGGGTAGCACCTTTCGACCTACTACGTCTTTGATGATCTGGGCCTGCTGCGGGGCATTTTGCAGCCCGCCTACCAGGATGTAGCCTCGCTCACTGATCATGCATTCACCTACGACTATGACGAGCGCCAGCGGCTGATCGTCAAACGTGTGCCCGGCCAGGGCGCTACCGAGCTGGTCTATGACCAGTATGACCGGCTGGCACTATCGCGCGATCCGGGCCAGCTCGGCCGGGGCGTGTGGGGCTTTACCAAGTACGATGCTTTGGACAGGCCCATTGCCTCCGGGGAGATTACTTCTTCAGCCACCCGCACCGACTGGTCAGTGATCGTGGATGCCTTAACCCAGCACCATGAAGAGCGCGCGAATGCAGGCATTGCAGGTTATACTTTGGATAAGACTGCGCCTAAGACGGCCAGTGAGGCTGATCTGCTTTCCATTACCTTCTATGATGATTACCAGTTTTCCAAAGCAGCAGGACTGGCCTATACCCCTGTCTACTATCCCGCCTGCAACCCGGCTGTAAAAGGACAGCTGACCGGCAGCCGCACCCGGATGCTTTCAGGAAGTGGGAACCTAGGCAGCTGGCTGACTGCTGTGACCTACTATGACACCGAGTACCGGCCTATCCAGGTGAGCCGGGAACTGTATGAGCTGGGCGCTGGCGCTGTCGAGCGGGCATCAACCCAGTACAAGTACGATCTGGCCCCCATAGCTGCCCAGCAAAAAACCGAGCAGCTACTTTCGGGCAATATCGTCAATACCCACCTTGCCAGCTACACCTACGACCATGCAGACCGGCTGCTGGACGTGAAAGAAAAAGTAACTGCGGGTGCTGGTACAGCCGAGGCTTACACCACCGCCCAGCGCTACAATGCCTTGGGGCAGCTGCAAAGCAAGTGGCTGCATTCCACAGACGGCATCCATTACCTGCGAAAAACCAATTACACCCACAATATTAGAGGCTGGCTTTCAGAAGGGAAAACCGTCTACAAGAAAAACGAAAACGGCCCTGAGCTGCCCTACTTTGGCTTTGGGCTCACCTACCAGAAAGCAAACACCTACACCAACGGCAACATTAGCCAAATGCAATGGGCCAACCCCGATGAAGCCAGCTTTACCAAAGGGCTCACCTTCACCTACGACGGGGCAAACCGCCTGACGGGCTCGACAGGAATCAACGGCTATGCCGATACAGAAAGTAGCATCACTTACGACAAGAACGGTAACATCAAGACGCTGAACCGCGCCGGAGCGGCTACTGACAACCTGGCCTATACTTACACCGGCAATCGGCTTTCGGCCGTCAGCGACAACTCGGCCAGTAACACCGGGGTGAAGTCCGGCAGCAGCACCTTTGCCTACGATCTGAACGGGAACATGACCAGCGATGGCACCCGCGGCGCGGCTTTGACCTACAACCAGGTTGATCAGCCTAAGAGTGTCACCATCGCTGGCAAAACGCAGGTCTACGATTATGATGCAAGTGGTGAAAAGCACAAGTATGCCGCAGATACGATCACGCTTAAATACGCAGGTGCCTTCGAGTACCGGCAGGTGGGTGCTAATAACAACTTCTATCGGCTTAGTTTAAGCGAAGGCCAGGCCGTGATGCGGAATGGTAAGCTGGTCTTTGAGTACTACCTTAAAGATCATTTGGGGAATGTCCGGGTAGTCTTTGATCAAAAAGGGAATGTGTTGCAGCGGACGGATTATTATCCTTTTGGGCTCGAAATAGATCGGAAGAACCCGGTGCAAATGCCCGCCGTCAGAAATGCGATCAACCGTTACAACTTCCTGGGACGGGAAAACCAGGTCGGCACTGGTTATATCGACCTTGTCCGCAGGTTCTACGACCCTACAATTGGCCGCTTTATCCAGATCGACCCCGTCATCGAAACGCAGGAACATCTTTCGGTCTACCAGTATGGATGGAATAATCCTATCTTGCGAAGTGATCCTAACGGGGATATGCCGGAATGTTGCGGGGGAATTGGTGATTTTCTGACAGGTGTAGGGCAGGCAATCAATGAAAATATGGGCTGGGGCAACCCGATGACTGCCCAGCCTGGCTATGTAGATTCCTACAATGCTGGAAGAACAGTTGGGCACTATGCTTCAATAGTGATTGGAGCAACCGGAGTTGCCGGGGGAGCTGCTGGAATAGCGGCATCAGGAGGCATAGTGGGCGGCAGTGGCGGTGCGGCGATTCCAGTGGCGGCGGTAGTAGCGACTGGATCGGCTGGTTTGGCTGCTCTAGGTAACAAGGTCGCCGTAAGTGCCATTGATAATCTTAAAAATGACAAAGGAAGGATTAATGCGAATGCATATTCTGACCGAACAGACAAACAACTTCAAAGTTCTAAATCAAGCTACGAAAAGCTCATAACGGAACATAAGCAAAAACTAAATGACTTTAAATCAGATCCACTTGGTAAAAGTGATCCAAACAAGCTAAAAGAAGCGATGAAGGGAGGGGCAGATGCAGTTAAAAAATTTTTGCAGGGACGAGTTGAATCATTAAATAAGCAAATAAAGAAGCAAGAAGGGGAGCTAAATAAAATTAATCAGGAAATTGACCGCAGAAATCAATGATTAAAGTAAAAAAAGAGCAACTGAACTATTTTTTTCAAAAAATAGTGGATTTTCTACCTTCTGAAATCGATTTATCGGAAGATAGTTATTGGCTTATAGGAAGCGATAACTGGACAGATTTTAGCAAGGATGTGCCAGCGGATGTCGGCTCACTAACGGACGATTGGCATTTTCTGAGTCAATTGATAAACGAAAAGAGACAAGTAGCTAGTGCTGACTTAGATAGGTTGTCATCGATCCTTAGAGCGATAAGTCAGGAAATTAATCCGATCTGACTAGGCGGAGCGGAGCCTTTATAGGTTTATCTAAGAGTCGACTCCACCCGTAAAGTGCCCATACGGTTCAGAAACGGGGTTTACTTGTAAAGAAATTCTGTTGAGATCAAAAAGAAGCCCCTCAAAGCGTGTCCTGACGGATGGGTTTTGAGGGCTTCTCGTATTGTAGCAAAGTGGAAATCAGCTACACGGCGTACTGCTTTTTGGCATTAAAATCACGTATCAGTGCATCAATGACCATAAAGATCTGCATGCGGTCGGCGTCGGGCATCTTGGCCATCTGTTGCATACGATTGAGCGTTTGCTTGTCGAGTTCCATATCTGAATTCCCCACCAGGTAATCCACCGACATCTGCAACGCATCTGCCAACTTGATGGCCACCTCTATCAAAGGTTTTACTTCCCCTCTTTCATACCTGCCTATCACGGGGGCATGTACACCAATGGCCTTTACCAGTTCCTCCTGAGAGGATTTTTTGGCTTTGCGGATACTTAAAAGGCGCTCTCCAAACACCATAAAATGCCTGATTAGAATATATTTTCTGTGTATTGAGCAGAGTAGTAGTTTTATCTCTTTGATTAAAATGCCTCAGCAAAGAAGCATAAGTATACCTCCGACACCCTGACGCTTAAATATGCAGGTGCCTTCGAGTACCGGCAGGTGGACGCTGCTAACAGCTTCTACCTGCTTAGTTTAAGCGAGTGACAGGCCGTGATGCGGAATGGTAAGCTGGTCTTTAAATACTACCTTAAAGATCATCTGGGCAACATCCGCATTGTTTTTGATCAAAAAGGGAATGGGTTGCAGCGGACGAATTATTATCCTTTTGGGCTCGCCATCAACCTCGATGGAGCGCAGCCCAAAGTGCGCAATGGCGTAAACCGGTATTTGTACAATGGCAAGGAGTTACAGGTCGGGAGTGGGTTTCTGGATGATGGGCCAGGATGTATATGCCAGAGGTTGGACAGTGGAATGGCATGGATCCATTAAGTGAAAAGTATCCCTTTGAGTCTCCCTACAATCATGCCGGTAACAATCCGGTGTCCAATATTGACCTCTTTGGTTTAGATTGATTTATCAAGGCAGACGGAACTATACAATTTAACCCTAATGTAAAAATCGAAAAAGGATGTAGGTACATGACAAACCTACATTAGCAAAGCGTACACTTTCAACATAAGCAACGGAAGTGTAAGTTGTGAAAAAACAGAAGCATTTTTACACAAACTAAACTGATGCCTATAACCAAATCTGGAACAACTTAACAAATGCGCTACCGCGCATGGAGATCCAGGACATCCTGAAAGCCTTCCTAGATAGGCTCAAACAGAATACACATTATCTTACCAAGACCCTTCAAAACAAAAAGGTCCGGACGGATACCGCCCGGACCTTGCTTCAATACCTGTTACTAGTTATAACCGGGATTTTGTGGGGACAGGCTAGGATTGTTTTTCATCTCCTGAATACCCAGCGGGAATAGCAAATGTTTTTCCTCCAAAGCAGCGCCGCCACTTACGTTGAGGTTACGATGTCCGACAAAATTGTCAAACCCTTTGGTCGTTTCGTTGAATACCTTGCGCAAACGTACCATATCGAACCAGGTAATGCCTTCGTAAGCGAATTCATACCAGCGCTCTCTCCATACCGCTTCGCGGAACGTGGTCTGCGTGTAAGTACCCAGTGCCGGTGTTTTCAGCTGTGCACGGTCGCGGATGCGTTTGAAAGCATCGTATGCTTCCTGAGTCGGGCCGCTTACTTCATTCTGTGCTTCTGCATAGATCAGCAGCACTTCTGCGTAGCGCATCTGGTTTACATTCAGGTTGTTCAGACGGGTAGGGGTAATGCCCGGGCCGCCCAATGCATTGACGTTGAAGTATTTGAACACATACGGAGCACCCAGGTCAAACTTCTCACCGGTACCGTTGGTATAGTACGTCGTGTAAAACCAGCCTTCCTGGTCTTTGGTACGAAGATCGCCTGTTTCATAAGAGTTGTAGAATGAAAGCGTAGGCACTGTACTTCCCGTTCCGCTTGGTCCCGCGTAGGTAACCGCCTTAAAGTTCGGGAAGAAGTCATTCAGCGGGAAACCAGCTACTACAGAATTGTACTGAATCTGGAACAGGTGCTCCACGCGGTTTTTCAAACCTTCCTGATGCAGTTCCTTGTAGGTACCGAACAGGTTCAGCGTCGACGGGTTGGCTTTGGAGTAGTTGATCACTTCCAGTGCTTTATCAGCCGCCAGCTTGTAATGCGATGCTCCTTTTTGCAGCGGGAAGCCTGCCATCGTCAGGTACACTTTCGCCAGGTATGCTTTTACAGCCATTTTGGACACGCGTCCATCGTTATTAAAATCCGCCAGTCCGGCCGCTTCCGCAGCCTGAAGGTCTTCTAAGATCAGGTTGTAAACCTGCTCCTGCGGTGCTCTCGGCGGAAAGAAATCCTCCGACTCGGCAGTTTGCGGTTTGGTCACCAGAGGCACATCTCCCCATAATCTTACGGCGTAGAAATAAGCCCATGCACGCAGGAAGCGGGCTTCTCCGATCAGGCGGTTTTTCTGCTGTTCACCACTCCCGGCAGGAAATTGGATCGTCGGGATCTTTTCAATGGCCAGGTTAGCATTCGCGATTACGCGGTACAAGCCGTTCCACCAGTTGCTGATATGACCTGTGTTGCCATCGTAAATGAGGGCATACAGGTTGTTCAGGTCCGAATTCTGGCCTGTTTCAGTAGTAGCTGTTCCGGTTGGGGCTTCCAGCATTTGCCAGTTGGCCGAGAAGATACCCGCACCGTCACCAATGAAGCGGGTTTCGGCATAGGCAGCAGCCACTGCAGCTTCGGCGTGGTCAGGAATGGTGTAGAAGGTATCCGGTTGCAGGTTGGACGGGTCCTGCTCGTCGAGGAAGTCGGAGCAGGCTGTCGGGCCCAGCAGGATTGCCCCGCAGAGCATTAGCTTATAGAAATTCTTGTTATTTAGTTTCATGCTGAAATTCATAATAAAATGATACAACGGTTCAGGTTGTTAGAATGCGATCTGAATACCTCCCAGGTAAGTGGTTGGTTTCGGGTAGCTGTGCCAGATCATCCCCTGCGAGAATACGTTGTCGGAATCACCACCGCGGATCGGAGTCTGTTCAGGGTCACCAAACGGATATTTGCTGATGATAAAGAAGTTCTGGGCAGAAACGTACAGTCTCAGCTTGCTCAGTTTCATCTTGCTCACCAGTTCCGAAGGCAGGTTATAGCCCAGCAACAGGTTACGGCCGCGAATGAATGAACCGTCGAAAATCCAGCGGGTATCTACGTTGGTTACATACCCGGCTTTGGTATCACGGATTTGCGCAATAGGCGTATTCTGGTTTTCAGGAGTCCATGCATCAAGTACCGTGGTGTAGCTGTTGGCCAGTGCCTGGCGGTCTTCGCTTGCGTGCAGGTTCATGTCCATCAGATCGTTTCCGTACGAGAACTGCAGATCGAAGGTCACGTCAAAGTTTCCGAAACGCAGGTTGTTGGCAAATGATCCCCAGCCTTTTGGAGAACCGTTACCAATAATGCTGCGGTCAGCATCTGTGATCGCTTTGTCACCATTTCTGTCAAGATACTTGATATCGCCTGGCAGCATGGTCAAGTTACCGCGATAGCTCTTGAATTCAGCAGCCTGTGCAGCTTCGGCTGTGCTCCATGTGCCCAGACGGGTCAGACCCCAGAATGCACCTGCCGGCTCACCGATACGGATGATGCTGGTTTGGTTGGTGATCGAAGGACCGCCCACCCCGAAGATGTCAGATGGTGTGGCCAGCGACAATACTTTGTTCCGGTTGAACGAAATGTTGAAGCTGGAAGTCCATGTGAAGTTCTGTTTTTCGATGTTCGTGGTATTCAGACCAAATTCGAAACCTTTGTTCTCCATGGAACCGATGTTCTTTCTGATGGTACCGTAGCCACTGGTACGTGGTACAGGCGCATCTAAAAGCATGTCGGTGGTTTTGCGATAGTAGTAATCTGCTTCAAGTGAAATTCTGCCTTTCAGGAAGCTGATTTCCAGACCACCGTCAGTTTGGGCCGTTTTTTCCCAGCGCAAATCATTGTTGGCAAGCCTGTTGATACCGGTTCCACCAATACGGGTATCGCCGTAAACTGCTGCATAGTTGGATCTCAGAAGTCCCAGTGACGAGTAGGGAGGAATTTCCGAGTTACCTGTCAAACCATAGCTGGTACGAACTTTAAGGCTGGAGATAACTGTGTTTCCTTTCAGGAAAGGTTCATCAGACACTTTCCAGGCCAGAGCCGCAGAAGGAAAGAATGCGAATTTGTGGTTATCACCGAATTTGGAAGAACCATCCGCACGTCCTGTCACAGTAACCAGGTACTTGTCGAGCAAGGTATAGTTCAAACGCCCGAAGTACGAGTTGAATGCAAAACGCTGCGCACCCGACACGTATGGGTTGGACGAAGGTGCTACCGAACCTGCACCTAGGTTGTCATAGGTATAGTAGTCAGTAGAAAAATTCTGTGCACCTACACCCGTGGTAGCTACATTGGTTTCCTGCCATGAAATCCCTGCAAGGGCATTTACGGAGTGGATGCCAAACGATTTGTTATAAGTCAGCAAGTTCTCCCATGACCAGAAAGTCTCTTTTCTGGTTTCTTTTCTTGCCGTACCCAATTCATTCGGCGTCAACGTACGTGTTTGCGACTGGTTTACTTCCTGGTTGATCACGTTCACACCCAATACCGAGCGGAATTCAAGACCTTTGGCCAGGGTAATGTTTCCGTAAAGGCTACCCAGGGTAGTTTGCGTATTCAGGTTGTACTTGCGTCCGTACAGCCGGTGTACCGAGCTGAATGAACCTTCCGCACCGGGATAGTCGCGGTTGTTGGCATAGGAGCCATCCGGCCATTTTACTGGCAGGAACGGAAAGTCTTCCACCATCTGGCGGGGTACTGCGTCGTTGATATCGACCAGGTTTTCAGCCTGGCTGTTATAGCTTAGTGTACCACCGAGGCGCAGCCATTTCTTCACCTGATCATCAATGCTGAACCGTGTTGCATAACGTTTCAGGTAGGATGTTTTGATCAGACCCTGGTCATCACGGTAGTTAAGCGACAGCGAGTAGGTAGTTCTTTCGTTTCCGCCGCTGAAACCCAGCTGGTGGTTTTGGGAAACACGGTTCTGCGTTGACTCACGGAACCAGTCTGTGTCGTAGTTCGGAGAGAATGTACCGTCTGCATTTTTAGTAAATACGTCAGGGTGAGCTGCTGCAAGCTGTGCACGGCGTACAAGTGGATCGTGGGTTTTGTATTTACCTGCTTTCCAGCCTTCCGGATCAAACTTCTCCATGTTGCGGTAGGAGAGGTCTTCCACATCCATGTACTGTTGCGCATTCAGCACTTTCGCTCTTTTCGGGCCCACGGTGGGTACGCTCAGGTCAAGACCGTAAGTGATCTGGCTCTCGCCCGATCTGCCTTTTCTGGTAGTAATGAGGATAACACCGTTGGCGCCACGCGCACCATAGATTGCAGTGGATGATGCATCTTTCAAAACCTCTACGGATACAATGTCGTTCGGGTTAATGAAGTCGATTGCCTGGCTTTGCTGGTTCTGGTTTCCTTGCGGAAGCATTACGCCGTCCACTACATACAACGGGTTGTTGGAAGAGTTGATCGAGCTGAAACCACGGATACGCACGTTGGCACGTCCGCCCGGCCGGCCGGAGTTTACGTTTACCTGTACACCGGACACTTTACCCTGAAGAGCCTGGTTCAATGAAGGAGCAGGACGCTCTCTCAGTTGCTCTTCTTTCACGGAGCCTACAGAGCCGGTCAGGTCAGATTTGCGCGCTGTACCGTAACCGATAACAACCACTTCGCTCAGCGCTTTGGTATCCGAAACCAGTGGAATATCGAGCGTGGTACGGGTGCCTACCTGAACTTCCTGGGCTACATAACCCACAAAGCTGAAAACCAGGGTCGCGCCCTGATCCGGCACACTAAGGGTATAGTTACCGGAAGCATCCGTTACAGTACCATTGCTGGATCCCTTTACAACTACGTTTACGCCGGGCAGTCCTTCATTATTCTGCTGGTCCGTTACGCGTCCTTTCACTGTTTTGTCAATGGAAGAGCTGGCCAGCATGCTGGCTTTGTTCACGAGCAGGGAAGTACCCATGCTGCTTTCATTGCCTTTGTAAAGCACAATCTGATCTTCTTTCACTCCGTAAGTGATACCATGAGGTTTCAGCATTTCGTCCAGTACATCGGACAGCGCTTTGCCCTGTACATTCATGGTCACCTTCATATCGTTTTTAACGACACGGCTGCTGAAAATGAACTTCACCTTGGTTGTCTGTTCCAGCTGAAGCAATGCGCTGCGCAGCGAGGCGTCCTTTACCGAAAGCTCGGTTTTCTGGTTCAGGAAATTTTGTTCCACGAAAGCAGTCGCCTGTACGCCAAGGCTGGCGAGCGACAGGAGCAGGAGCAGGATGGAGTTTCGCATGTCCCTTCGCCGGGACATACTGGGCATGGAATTGTTCCTTTTCATAATGTTAGGTTGTAATAGATAAAACTTTGAGCATCTTAGTTGGTCAGGTCTGAATTAGCCGAAGCCGGCACGAAGCGCATTCACGTAATGTTCTTGATCATATCACGCAGGGTTTTAATTGTTTGTAATGAACGATGTGGGTTAAATGTTACTGGATGCAAATGGTCAGCAACCCGGACCCGTAAGCCGGATTACATTGTTTTGGATGGTGTAGCTGGCGCCGATCGACTCACACAGCAGGTTGAGGATTACCGGCAGCCGGAGATTGGTAAAATCCGCACGCAGAAAGCAGTCTTTCATGCCCGGATTCTGAAATTCAAAATGTACCGCGAACATTTCTTCGAGCTTCGCAGTCACATCCTTCATCGAAGCCCAATCAAAGTTGATCGTGACCGGTTCCCAGAGCTGATAAGGCACAATGCTCGGTTTCGCAAAGTCGGCCAGCCTTCCTGATACAGGATCAAACCGCACCTGCTGCCGCGCTTTAATGATCCTTTTGTCCGTCGGCCCGCTTACTGCCACGGTGCCCGTCACCACCGAAACCTCAAAATGCCGGCTGGTGGTCCGGGCCTGCACATTAAAGCTGGTACCGAGCACTTCCGTGGTCATTTTGCCGGTGCGGATAATGAACGGTCGGGTTGTATCCCGTTTCACTTCAAAAAACGCCTCACCTTCCAGCTCGATCTGCCTTCTGGAGCGACCATAATCTTTCCCAAAGCTGATTCGGGATGCCGGATTAAGCCAGACCTTGCTGCCGTCGGGCAGGACTTTCAGTTCAATGCTGGCGGTGGGATTGGCAAGACTGGTGAGCGCGGCCAATATTACGGGGCGTTTTTGCGACGCTACAATGGCAGCAGGACGCTGCTGAAGCCACATGATGGTGGCAGCCACTGCTACCGAGGCAGCTGCATACCATATCCACGAGCGTAATCGGAATACGCTGCGGCTTGGCTGGCGGGATTCAGCCTCTGTGATTTTGCTGCTGATTTTCCTGAATACCGAATGCGCGTACTGCTCTTCACCGGCGGCAGGAAATACCTGGTCCACATCAGGATTGTTTTCCTGCGCATGGTACCATGCCTCTACCTGCAAGGCTTCGTCAGGGGTGCAGGTTCCACTGAGGTATTTATCCAAAAGTTCAGGCGAGATGTAGCGGTCTCCCATAGGCTTATTTATTTTGGATAATAATTAATTGGTTAAGTACAACTGGTGCCTTTTTCTACAAGGACGCAGCAGAGGGGGCAATACCTTAGTGGGTTTATAAAAAAAGTGAAAATGATTTAAGAAGAAGCAAGAAGCTTTGTCAAAGCACTGCCAGGAGTGTATAAAGAAGCGTCGAGAAAGACAGGCAATATTCCTGTAACTGCTGCCGGAGGGTAGTACGGGCTTTCAGCAGGTGGCTCTCAATAGTTTTGGGTGAGACGTGGGTTTTGTCGGCTATTTCCTGGATAGAAAAGCCGTTTTCAAATAAGGTATAAACATTCCGGCACTTTTCCGGAAGGCTCGACACACGCAGGTCGTAGGCTATTTTCAGTTCATTATAGGTTACTTCCTCGTCTGTGGCATGCACGTACAGCTGCTCACTCACATCTGCCGGGAGCTCGGCCAGCTTGTTGTTTTTACGGTAAAAAGAAATGACGGCATTTCGGAGTGAAGTATGCAGGTAGGCATCCACTTTTTTCTCAATATTCACCTGGGCGCGTTTCAGCCAAAGATTGACAAACAGCTCCTGGACAAGCTCTTCGGCCTGGGTGTGATCATGGATCCGTTTGTAAGCATCATTGAGGATACGGTAAAAGTACCGGTGGTACAAGCGTTCGAATGCCCCGGCATTATCCTGCTTTATCTCCGCAAACAGCTCTTCATCAGTAAAATTTTCAAACATGCTCCTCTGATTGTTCATACAGTTGAGTATCAAACTAAAGGATTTTTTATTGACAATTTTATGGATTCTATGACATATTCAGGAGGGTTGGCAATATTAGGACAATTAACTGGAATATTTTAATGGCTGCGGAATAAACAACCTTTTAAAGGCATTGCAAACGTTTGCAAAAATAAAAGCCCCGGAAACACCATCCGCATCTGCGCGGACCCTGTTTCCGGGACTTTAGAAGAAAATACGATCAGAAATCCGGCCTAAACCAGGATACCCTGTTCAAGGACTACAGTTTGTCCGGTACGCACCGACTCATCGCATGCAAATGCGATCTGAAGGCTGGTGACAGCATCCTGAAGGTGGTCCGTAAGGTCGAGGTCTTCGTGAATGGCTTTCAAAAAGTAACGCTGCTCACGGTTGCAAAGCTCCTGGTGATCGGGCTCGTCTTCCAGGTTAATCCAGGTATCTTCCTGTACAAACTCGTCCTGATCGTTCAGGGCAGCATGGTGTATGCGGATAGACTCCGTTTTGGTATGTGCTTCCACAGACGAGGATTTTCCAGCGCCGCCTGCATCTTTGGCTACAATGGACGCAGATCCTTTGGGTCCGATCACATCTTTTACAAAAAATGCCGTTTCACTGATCATTGGTCCCCAGCCGGCTTCGTACCAGCCTACCGAGCCATCTTCAAACCAGATCTGAAGCTGCCCGTAGTTATAATTTCCAGCCGGAATATCTTCGGTCAGCCGCGCACCGATCGCATTCACGCGCAGTGGCTTCGAACGCGTCATCTGGCACATCACGTCAATATAGTGCACGCCGCAATCCACAATCGGGCTGAGGCTTTTCATCAGGTTCCGGTGCACGCCCCACATATACCCGTGGCTTTGCTGGTTGAGGTTCATCCGCATGACCAGGGGTTTGCCTAGGTTTTGCGCCTCTGCCACAAAGCGCTCCCAGGAGGGATGCACGCGCAGGATATAGCCTACTACCACTTTCTTGTTGGCTGCCTTAGCTGCTTCCACTACCCGTTTGGCACCTTCAACCGAAGAAGCAAGCGGTTTTTCAATAAATACATGCGCGCCTGCTTCGAGCGCCATGATGGCAAAATCCTCGTGCGTGTCGGGGTAGGTAGAAATACAAACCGCATCGGGCTTGGTTTCGGTGAGCGCAGCTGCATAGTCGCTGTACAGGCTGTACCCGCCACCCAGCTTTTCATTCAGCACTTCCTTGCTTTTGCCGGTTGACACAATGCCGCAGATCTCGAAGCCGTCGAGCAGCTGGTATGCAAATGCATGGGATGCTCCCATGTTGCCACAACCTACGACAAGTACGCGGAGTGGGCTTTTGTTTTCAAATGATGACATAGTAACCGGGAATCTGATTGATATAGGTTGACAGGAATAGTAGGAACAACAAAGAATAGCTCCCTTTTGTGTCAAAAATAGGCATTTTTCTCCGTTTTGCCCATTTATGAAAGCTTGCCCGTAGCATCACCTTTACCGTTAAATAATATTTTTTCGGAAAATTAATTTTCATGCGCAATACTGCGGCTTAGTTACTACTCCTTCTATCAATTATTTCATGATTCAATGCTTCATTGGGCGCACACTGCCTTGTGTCCGGCGCTGGTATGCGCAAGTTTTCACCCTGCTGTTAATCAGCTCTCTCACCGCTTCCGCTCAGGAAGATTTCAAACCCAAGTTCGGCAACATCGACAAAGCCGCTCTGGAAATGACCGCCTACCCCGGCGATAGTACTGCCGAGGCCGTGTACCTGTACGATTTCGGGGAAGTGTATTTCAAATACGACACGTACCGGGGCTTTTCAATGGTTATGAAATGCTGGGCCCGCATTAAGATTCTCAAAGAGTCTGCGCTGGATCGTGCTTCTGTTTCCATTCCGTTTGTTGACGGCAGCAATGTGGAACGCAGGGAGACCATCGAGGAGATTCGCGGCAGTACCTACAATCTGGAATCCGGACAGGTCGTCGGTACCCCGCTGGACAGGAAATCGATTAAACGCGAGCGGCCTGCAGAGGGACGCGGAATGGTCAATTTCAATTTACCCAATGTAAAGAAGGGCTCGGTGATCGAGTACACTTACGAGCGCACAACTCCCATTAATGTCAGCGACCGGCCTGATCCCTGGTCTTTCCAGGGTAGTATTCCCATGAAATGGAGCGAATTCCGGATCACCATACCGGATTACCTCGTGTACAATACGCACATGAGCGGCTACATTCCGCTGGATATCAGCGAGCAGGAGCGCGTGCCGGTAAATGTAGGAGTCACCAAGCTCGACGGTCATGGCGTGGCCTACCGGTTTGCTGTAAAAGACTCGCCTGCATTCGTGAATGAACCTTACATTACGACACCCTCCGACTACATATCCAAAATTTCGTTCGAGCTCTCCACCATTGCAGTGCCGGGTGAAATGATCAAAAACTACTCACAGACGTGGGAAAATGTAGATAAATCGCTGAACGATATGTCGTGGTTTGGTGGGGAGCTGCGCAAGTCTTCCCACCTGAAACCCGCCAGACAGGAAATTGCCGCGGCCTCTGCCGATCCGCTTGAACGCATGAACCTGGCATACGCCTACATTCAGCAGCATATGAAGTGGAACGGCAACAATGGCCTGGCGTCGGCTGACGGTGTGAAAAAAGCATTTGACAACAAGCAGGGCAATGTGAGTGCAATTAACCTGTCGCTGATCTCACTGCTCCGCGAGCTGGATATCGAGTGTAACCCTGTGGTGCTGAGTACGCGTTCCCACGGCCGTGTGCGGGAACAAATTCCGTTAATGGAAATCTTCAACTATGTGATTGCATCAGTGGAAATAAACGGCAAAGAATACCTGCTCGATGCTACGCAGCGGTATGCCCGGCCCGGCATGCTGCCCGAACGTGCACTGAATGGATTGGGAAGGCTGCTGCCACGCAATGGCCGGGGCCGGTTTATTGAGGTAAAACCACAGGAATCAGACAGTAAACTGGAAATTGTGACCGCCTCGATTGATCCGGACAAGGGTATTCTCAAAGGCAGTTACAACATTTCGTACGGCGGCTATGAAGCATTGCGCTGGCGCGAAAAGTACTCTACCGAGCCGGATGACAAGTACCATGTTGACCTGAAAAGCGGGTTGCCGGAGTGGAAATTTGAAAATATCGTTGTCAAAAACAAGGTAGAAAGCCTTGCAGATGCGGTTGGTGTGAACTGTGATTTCGTTTTTGAAGATCAGAATGCTTCCGAAGATCTCTTCTATTTCAATCCTGTGATGACCGGAGGCTGGAAAGCCAACCCGCTCAAATCAAGCGACCGCATTTATCCGCTCGACCTGACTACGGGCATTTCCTCTTCGTACATCGGGAATTTCTCTCTTCCGGCGGGTTATGTGCTGGTAGACCCTCCCAAAGCAGAGGTGATCCTGCTCCCCGAAAAAGCCGGCAGGTTTTCGTACCAGGTCCGGCAGGTGGAAAACGTGATCCAGGTGCACTCGACCCTGCTGGTAAACAGGACCAACTTCTCTTCAGAGGAGTACCACGATGTAAAGGAATTTTTTGAGCGTGCAGTGAAAAAGCATAGCGAGCCGCTTGTCATCCGCAAAAGCACAGCCAGCAAATAATCATGAAGAATAGATTCAAAATACTGTTGAGCGTACTCTTTTGCAGTGTATGTATGTTTCCTGCATTCGCCCAGCAAGACTATAGTATCGCCAAAATAAACCCTGCGCTTCTCGAAGGTGCCGATGCGGTCATCCGCTTTTCAGAAACGCAGTGGGAGATTCTTTCCAAGGCCGAGGCGCGTTCAAAAGTTCGGATTGCCGTGACCATCCTGAACGAAAGAGGGGAGGAGAAGTACAACAGCTTTCAGGTAGGATACGACAAGTTTACCAAAATCACTGACATCAGCGGAAACCTGTATGACGCATCCGGCAAGTCTGTAAAAAAGCTTCGCGCGAATGAAATCGCTGATTTTGGACAAGGCGACGGGGCCGACGACATTACCGATTCCCGTATGAAGTCGGCGGACTTTGGGCGCAAAAGTTACCCGTACCCGTATACCGTGGAGTTTTCCTATGAGACCCGGGACAGGAATATGATGTTCTACCCCAGGTGGATGCCTGCCTCAAACCCCAAAGCTTCTGTCGAACTTTCGCGTTTTGTGATCAAAGCCCCGGCCGGTTTTGTGTTCCGGTACAAGGAATACAATGGTGCTCCCAAGGTGGTGATTACCAAAAATGTAGATAATGCGGATCTGTACGAGTGGCAAATGGCGCAGCAGCCTGTCGAGAAAAAGGATGATATGTATCCGCTGCCACTGACTGACCGTATTCCGATGGTCATCGCCGCGCCTGCCGAATTCGAAATCCAGGACTATAAGGGAAATTTCAACAGCTGGGAGGACCTGAGCCGGTTTTACTACACGCTCAATGCCGGCCGCGACAAGTTGCCGCCCGCAACGATTGCCGAGATCGACAAGCTGGTAAAGGATGCCAAAACAGACCATGAAAAAATCCGCCTGGTTTACAAATGGATGCAGGCGCGCTCCCGCTATGTGAGCATTCAGCTTGGTATCGGCGGCTGGCAGACGATAGATGCGCTTACAGTTGCCGGCAAAGGGTATGGCGATTGTAAAGCATTGACCAACTTCACCATCGCTGCATTGAAGCAAGCGGGTATTCCTGCCTATGCGGCATTGATCCGCTCAGGTCGGGAGGCCAGCATGATGGAAGATTTCCCAAGCAGCCAGTTCAACCACGTGATCGCCTGCGCGCTCGCCGGGAAGGATACCCTGTGGCTGGAATGTACCAGCCAGAAGGTGCAGCCCAATTTTATGGGAACATTTACCGGCGGAAGGTCTGCGCTGCTGGTAATGCCGCAAGGCGGCAGGCTCGTAAGAACGCCTGATTACAAAGCTGCACAGAATACCCGCACCAGCCGTGTCCGGGTGAATCTGGAACAGACAGGCACCGGGCAAATCGAAACACAGGTGCTTTATACGGGTTTGCAGCAGGAGCTGCGCTCGGCGGTGCTGCACGGCATCAACAAGGAGGAGCAGAAAAAATGGCTCATGCAGCAGATCAACCTGCCCAGCATGGACCTGCTGCGTTTTGAGCTGAGCGAAAGCATGGCCGGCGAGCCCGAAGTAACCGAGAAGCTCAGCATGAATGTGCGCAATTGTGCTACCAAAACGGGCACCCGCCTGTTTGTAAAACCGAGCCTTATGGCCCGCTCGTTTGAGCTGCCTGCGGATACAGACCGGGCGACAGATTTTTACCTGCCGCATTCTGCATACAACTTTACGGATGTGGATACCATTGCTTACACGATCCCGGCGGATTATGCATTGGAAACAAGTCTGCCTGCTTTCAAAATCGAGTCGACCTTCGGTTTGTACGAAATGAAAAGCAGCCTTTTAAACAACCAGCTCGTTTGCTGGCGGAAAGTTGTGATCAACGGCGGGCGCTATCCTTCGAAAGATTTTGCAGCCTGGGTTGATTTTCTCAAAAAGATCAGGAAAGCCGACCGTGCGCAGGTCGTGTTTGTAGAAAAAAAGACCTGATCCTTTCATTTACAAATGCTAAAATCCAGACAGATCTGGTCAATCCTCCGGGCAAATTAGAGTCCGGAGGCTGCTATCTTTGTTGAAAATTGTATATTTTAAATTTTTAAAATAAAAGCAATATGAACAAGGAAGCATGGCAAGGCATATTCCCGGCGCTGGTTACCCCCTTCAAGTCGGATGATACCATTGATTTTGAGATGTTTGGTAAAAACCTCGCCGCACAGGTAGAGGCCGGGATCGCAGGCGTTATCGTTTCGGGCTCGCTGGGAGAAGCCAGTACCCTCACGCGGTCCGAGAAAATGGAGCTCGTGAAATATGCCAAACAAGCACTTTCACCCTCAATTCCCGTGGTACTTTGCATCGCCGAGCAGTCCACTGCCGAGGCTGTCAGCATTGCCGGAGAAGCGGAAAGTATCGGTGCAAGCGGCCTGATGGTACTGCCTCCCATGCGCTACAAAGCCGATGACGTGGAAACGGTCACTTATTTCCGCACCATTGCGCAAAGTACCTCCCTTCCATTGATGATTTACAACAACCCGGTCGATTACAAGATCGAGGTAACGCTGGATATGTTTGAGGAGCTTGCCGCAGAGCCGAATATTCATGCTATCAAAGAATCTACCCGTGACGTGAGCAACGTGACGCGTTTGTTCAACCGCTTCGGCGACCGCTTCAAGGTTTTCTGTGGTGTGGACACGCTGATCATGGAAGAGCTGATGCTGGGCGCAGACGGCGTAGTAGGTGGATTGGTAGATGCTTTTCCGAAAGAAACCGTCGCAATATATAACCTGGTGAAAGCGGGCATGTACAAGGAAGCACTTGCTGTATACCGCTGGTACCTGCCTTTGCTGGAACTTGACATTCATCCCAAGCTGGTTCAGAACATCAAATTTGCTGCTGCCAAAGCAGGTATCGGTTCCGAGTATGTACGTGCGCCGCGCCTTGTTCTTCAGGGAGCTGAGCGCGAAAAGGTAGAAGCGATCATTGATAAAGCCATCGAAACCCAGCCGACCTTACCCGATTACCTGAATCTGACAGCCGACTCCTATCTGGCGTAAACCGGGTCTGCAAAAAATCCATCTGCTATTATGAGTATTTCCAAAACAGAGCTCGACAATTTGCTGCAGAAGACACAGGCGGCATTTGTTGAAATACAAAAATACCCGGTGGCGCGCCGCGTACATCTTATGCGCACCATCGCTGACGAAATCGAAGCACTTGGTCCTGAGCTGATAGCAACTGCCGCGCGCGAATCAAACCTGCCGGAAGGCAGGCTGACGGGCGAAAAAGGCCGGACGATCTTTCAATGGAGGAGCTATGCCGAGGCTGTTGAAAAGGGGTACTCCCTCGACGCGACCATTGATACCGCCAATGCCGCGCGGACTCCTCCCAAGCCTGACATCCGTAAAACGAATGTAGCCCTCGGGCCGGTGGCTGTATTTGGCGCCAGTAACTTTCCTTTTGCATTTTCAACAGCGGGCGGCGATACGGCCAGTGCCATTGCCGCCGGCTGTCCGGTTGTGGTAAAAGCACATCCCGGTCACCCCGACACATCCCGGCTTATGGCTGATGCAATTTCAAGAGGTGTTGCAAAGAGCGGTTATCCCGAAGGCACATTTTTACATATTGTGTGCGAAACCAATGAAGAAGCCCAGGCGCTGGTCAGTCACCCGGTCATCAAAGCCGTTGGCTTTACAGGGTCCAACCGGGGTGGTATGGCATTGGTTGAAATTGCCGCCAAACGCAAGGAGCCGATCCCGGTTTTTGCAGAAATGGGCAGCATTAATCCTGTTTTTCTTTTACCTGGAAAACTGGAAAACGAAGCTGACCAGCAAGCCAGGCAATATGCTGCCTCGCTGACCCTGGGCGTCGGGCAGTTTTGTACCAATCCCGGCCTGGTCATCGCTGAGGAAGGCGCCGGACTTTCACAGTTTATCCATGCACTGGAAGAAGAAATCGTCAAGGCATTGCCGGCCAGTATGCTGAATGCAGGCATTGCAAAAGCCTATGGGATCAGCCGTGAGAAAGTGCTCGGACTAGCGGGCGTGGAAGTGCTTGCAGAAGCGGGTACAAATGCAGAAGAAGGTCAGGGAAGTGCAACCGTAGCCACGGTTTCGGCCATTGATTTTCTGCTCAACGATGATCTTCAAAGTGAAGTGTTCGGTCCTTTTGCATTGATCATCCAATGCAAGACGCCCGAACAAATGGTAGAAGTTGCTTCCAGGATACACGGACAGCTGACCGCAACTTTACTGGCTACCAATGAAGACCTCGCAACTTATGCAGATCTGATAGCGGTAGTGCAGGATAAGTGCGGCAGGATCATTTTCAATAACTTTCCTACGGGCGTGGAAGTATGCAAAGCCATGCATCACGGTGGTCCGTTCCCGTCATCGAGTAACAGCCAATACACTTCGGTAGGTCCCGACGCGATCAGGCGCTTTACCCGTCCGCTCAGCTTCCAGAACTGGCCCGACCAGTTTCTTCCCGAAGCGCTGCAAAATGCAAATCCGCTGGGCATTTGGAGAACAGTAGATAATGAAGTGACGAAAGAGGGAGTGGGGAATTAGGAGTTGGCTGTCGGCAGTCGGCTATCGGCTTTCGGCTTTTCTTTCATGATTGGATCGAAAGCCGACAGCCGAAAGCCGACAGCCGAAGTATAAAACCAACAATCCAACTCCCGCAATAAAAAGCCGACGACTGGTGGCCGGAAGCCAAAGTACATAACCCATGCGCAAAACATTTTTCTGTATCGATGCCCATACCTGCGGGAATCCGGTACGTGTAGTAGCAGGCGGCGGTCCGTTGCTCGAGGGCAACAGCATGATGGAGCGCCGCCTTCATTTTTTAAGAGAGTTTGACTGGATCCGGAAAGGCCTCATGTTTGAGCCCCGTGGCCATGACATGATGAGCGGGAGCATCCTGTACCCGCCGGTTGACCCCGCCAATGACATTGGTGTCCTTTACATTGAAACGAGTGGCTGCCTGCCTATGTGCGGACACGGGACCATTGGTACGGTAACCATCGCCATCCAGGAAGGTCTGGTCATTCCGAAAGTACCCGGAAAGCTCCGGCTGGAAACACCGGCAGGTCTGGTTTTGGTGGAATACAGGCAGGAAGGTAAACGTGTTACTTCGGTGAAGCTGGTCAATATCAAGTCCTTTCTGGCCGCCGAAAACCTGGTGGTAGAATGTCCTGATCTGGGACAATTGTCGATGGATGTATCCTATGGAGGGAATTTCTACGGGATTATCGATCCGCAGGAAAATTTTAAGGGATTGGAGCACTACACCGCCGACCAGCTGATCAGCTGGAGTCGTGTGCTGCGCAGCCGCATGAACGAGCAGTACAAGTTTGTACATCCTGAAAATGAGCATATCAGCGGCCTGAGCCACATTCTCTGGGCCGGTGCCGTGCTGGACGAAACTTCCACAGCCAGAAATGCAGTGTTCTACGGTGATAAAGCCATTGACCGCTCTCCCTGTGGTACCGGTACCTCAGCCCGCATGGCACAGTGGCATGCGCGTGGCAAGCTCAAAAAAGGTGATCAGTTCATTCACGAAAGCATTATTGGTTCCAAGTTCATCGGTACCGTGGAGGATGAGGTTACCATCGGCAATAAACCCGCCATCATCCCCGGTATAGAAGGCTGGGCCGTTGTTACAGGTTACAACAACATTTTCATCGACGACGAGGAAGATCCGTATGCGTATGGATTTCAGGTAATTTAGGGGAAAAAGGAGTAAGGGAGTAGGGAGGAAAGGAGAAGGGAGTAAGGGAGAATGGAGGAAGGAAATTGCATTTACAAAATTATTCTTTTTCCATCCTCCTTTTCTCCTTTCCTCCATCCTCCTTCCCTCCATCCTCCTTTCCTCCCTACTTCCACCTTCCTTTCTCCCAAACTTTAAAGAAAATGACTAAAAAAGGAACTGTGCTGATAATAGGCTCCGGAATTATGGGGCTTTCTTCGGCTTATTATTTGCTTAAAAGTGGTTGGCAGGTGACCTTGATCGATAAAGGTGATTTGTCGGACAATTGTTCGCAGGGCAATGCGGGCATGATCGTGCCCAGTCACTTTATCCCGCTGGCAGCGCCCGGAATGATATCGAAAGGAATCAAATGGATGTTCAACAGCAGAAGTCCGTTTTACGTAAAACCCTCACTCGACCTGTCGCTGATTTCCTGGGGATTGAAGTTTATGAAAGCGGCTACCCCGCAAAATGTGGAGCGTGCCGCCCCGCATCTGCGCGACTACCACTTGCTGAGCAAGGCGCTGTATGAAGACCTGGTAAAAGATGAGGATTTTGATTTTGGCCTGGAAGAAAAAGGCATTCTCATGCTCTATAAAACGGCCAAGGCCGGAGAAGAGGAAATCCATGTGGGCAAGGATGCACAGAAACTGGGTCTGGATGTACAAATGCTTTCCAGGGAGCAGGTGCAGTCCATTGAGCCAAATGTGCAGCTGGATGTGGCAGGTGCAGTGCATTACCAGTGTGATGCGCATTTATATCCCACAGCCCTGTTTCAGCAGCTTTTAACAAACATCAAAGACAAAGGTGCCAAGGTGATCACGCATGCAGCCGTAACCGGCTACGATATGCAGGGCGGGCAGATCAAAGCCGTAGAAACCTCGCAGGGCAGGTTATCCGCCGACCTGGTTGTGATGACTGGCGGCTCGTGGCTGCCTGAGCTGGCCCGGAAGGCCGGACTCTCGATTCCCGTGATGCCGGGCAAGGGGTACTCCTTCATGCGTGAAAATACGGCGCATCCGATCCAGCATCCTGCATTGCTCATTGAAGCGCGCGTGGCAGTAACGCCTATGAACGGGCAGGTACGCTTCGGCGGTACCATGGAGCTGGCACCTCTGAATGACCGGATCAACATGAACCGGGTGGAGGGGATTGTCAATGCCATTCCGCAATACTATCCCGAGCTGATTGTGCCCGTACCTCCCAAAGAGAACATCTGGTACGGCTTCCGGCCTTGCTCTCCCGATGGCCTACCTTATCTGGGATACAGCAAAAAGGTCAGTAATCTAATCGTTGCGGGAGGTCATGGGATGATGGGTATCAGCCTGGGGCCTGCTACGGGTAAAATCGTCGCCGAGCTGGCCGGTAAAGCGCCTGTGTCGGTAGAAGTAGGACTTTACGATCCTGAAAGGTACAATTAGATTCGGGACAGGGCTGCCTGCCGCCTGGCTGATCGTATTTTTCCATATATTATGATTTCAAAACGAAACAGCCCTTTATGTCGCAGGAAAACACTTCCTTCAAACCCTCACTAGGATTAATAGATGCCACAATGCTCGTCGCCGGTAGTATGATCGGGTCGGGCATTTTTATTGTCAGTGCAGACATTACGCGCAATACCGGCAGCGCCGGCTGGCTCATTTTCGTGTGGCTGGTTACCGGGTTCATGACGCTCACTGCTGCATTGAGCTACGGCGAGCTGAGCGCCATGTTCCCAAAGGCCGGTGGCCAGTACGTGTACCTTAAGGAAGCTTATAATCCATTGATCAGCTTTCTCTATGGATGGAGTTTTTTCACAGTAATACAAACCGCCACAATCGCTGCCGTGGCCGTGGCTTTTGCCAAATTCACCGCCTACCTTCTTCCGCAGTTCAGTGAAGACCTGGTTGCACTCAATCTCGGCATCGTGCAGATTTCCCCCGCCCAGCTGCTGTCCATTGTCGTCATTGTGCTGCTTACATTTATTAATACGCGCGGGGTAAACAGCGGAAAAATAATCCAGACAACCTTTACGCTTACAAAGCTGCTGAGCCTGCTTGGTCTCATTGTATTTGGATTTGCTTTCCTGAAACCGGAAGTGTGGGCTCAAAACTGGGACAGCGCTGCCATGTGGGATCTGCACAAGCTCAATATCGACGGCTCGGTAGAAAGTTATACAACCATTGCAGCTTTCGGTGCCATCGCTGCGTCCATGGTCGGCTCGATTTTCAGCAGCGATTCGTGGAACAACGTGACCTTCATTGCGGGGGAGATCAAGAATCCGCAGCGCAACATCGGGCTGAGCCTGGCATTGGGCACGATCATCGTTACCGTCATTTATGTACTTACCAATATCATGTATACCGGCGTGCTTTCTTTGCAGGACATTGCGTCCTCGGACAAAGACCGCGTGGCTGTCACAGCATCCCACGAGATTTTTGGAAGTGCGGGTACCATTATCATCGCGGTCATGATCATGATTTCGACCTTCGGCTGCAATAATGGGCTCATCATGTCGGGTGCACGGGTGTATTACTCGATGGCCAAAGACGGCCTCTTTTTCCCGAAAGTAGGACAGCTTAACAAGAATGCCGTACCCGAATTTGGTCTCTGGATCCAATGCGTAATTGCATCCCTGTGGGCGCTGAGTGGCAAATACGGCAACCTGCTGGATATGATTTCCTTCGTGGTCGTGGTATTTTATATGCTCACCATTATTGGCATTTTTATCCTGCGCAAAAGCAGGCCTGATGCCGAGCGCCCGTATAAGGCATTCGGGTATCCTTTTCTGCCCGTTATTTACATTATCATGGGCATAGCATTCTGTGTGCTGCTTATTATTTACAAACCTGAGTATACGTGGCCCGGGCTCATCATTGTGCTGCTGGGCATCCCAGTCTATTATTTTATAGGTAAAAAACAGATAGTGCCCTAAGGCTTTACAGCATGCATTTTCCGCAGGTTAGGGGATGGTTTATGACAGCCCCTAACGCAATGCTTCTATTTCTGCGATGGTCTTGGGCAGGTGTTTTCCCAGGATCCGGTGGCCGGTTTCGGTGATCAGCAGGTTGTCCTCTATACGGATTCCTGTAAAATCACGCAGGCTTTCCAGCTTTTCATAATCAATGAAGTCCGCGTGTTTCTTCCCGGCCTTCCAGCGGTCGATGAGCGTTGGAATGAGGTACAAGCCAGGCTCGACGGTAAGTACAAATCCGGGTTCAAGCGCACGCCCAAGCCGCAGTGATTTCCATCCGAAAGCGGTGCCCTTTTTCAGCTCATCAGAGTAGCCTACATACTGCTCGCCCAGATTTTCCATATCGTGCACATCCAGGCCCATCATATGCCCGAGGCCGCACTGGAAAAAGAGCGTATGCACATCCTGGTCGACAGCTTCGGCAGGATCGCCTTTGACCACACCGAGCTGTTTGAGCCCTTCGAGCAGCTTTACGGATGCCAGCGCATGCACGTCCCGGAACAGTACCCCGGGTTTGCAGGCAGCAATAGCCGCTTCCTGCGCATCGAGTACGATCTGGTACATTTCCTTTTGCAGGGTTGTAAAATGCTTTCCCACGGGAATGGTGCGCGTGAGATCGCCGCAGTAATGCATGGCAGTTTCCGCACCGGCATCACACAGGCCCAGCTGCCCTTCCTGCATGGCGAGGTCACGCGTATGCGTGTGCAGGATCTCTCCATTTACTGTCAAAATGATCGGGTACGAAACATCGCCTCCGCGGCCGATGGCCATGCTCTGAAGACGGCCGGCGACTTCCCTTTCGGTCATGCCGGGACGCGTGCTGCGCATGAATTCCAGGTGCATGTCAACAGAGGTATTCACGGCTTTTTCAAGCTCTGCCACTTCCTCTTCCGACTTGTACGAACGCAGGGAAACAATGGCTTTGATGAAGGTTACCGATGCTCTGGCAGAAGCCTCGGCAGGTGCGATATGCAGCCACTCCTGCAATTGCAGGCTGTGTTCGGCACGGTAAGGTGGCAAAAAATGTACTTCCCGGCCTGAATTTACGGCATTGGCAAGGTATCCTTCAAGCGCATTCAGAGGCTTCACTTCCGTAATGCCAGCCTGTGCGGCCTTATCGGCAAGAGGTTCCTTGGGGCCGGTCCATACGATATCGTCCAGTGTAAGCTCATTTCCGAAAACCACTTCCCGATCGTTATCAATGTCGATGACGGCGTGAATACCTGGTACATCCAGACCAAAAAAGTACAGAAAGCTGCTGTCCTGCCTGAAAGGATACACATTGTCGCGGTAGTTCATCCCCGACTCTTCATTGCCAAGCAAAAGGATCAGTCCGTTGCCGACCTGGGTTTTTAGCTGTTGCCGGCGGATAGTGTAGGTTTTTTTAGAAAACATAAAGTTGCTTTTTCTTTTCAAATCCCGATCTGCAAACATAGTGGTTTGGCGGGGAATGCATGTGGGTTTCAGTCCAACAAAAAAGGACGCGGTATAGCCGAGTCCTTCATATGATTGTAAAATCTGATGATCTAGCGCTGTGGCAGCAGTTCTTTTGGGAATGGATGCTTTTCGAGGAATTCGTTGGCTCTTTTTAACTTTTCCGGGAACAGCAATTTGCCATCCACAGGTTTTAAGTTCTCCAATGAAAATTCAGGATTAGAAGTAGTGCTTGATGTTTGGGCATTTTTCATGTGAAATAGTGGTTAGTTGTCCTGATAATCGAAAAGCCATTGTATTCTTTTTGTTCCTGAAATCTTTCCCAGTCTCCGGATGCAATGTGTCCAAATATAGCAAAATCCGCACTGAACGTTGCATTGTAGTTCGCGAAAATCATACGATAGAGCCGGTTCCTGGACATGGTACTACCTGTGATAAATATCTCGGCATAAGGATGTTTGTCGGTAAATGCATAAACAATAGCTGCGACTGTGGAAAAAACTTTCCCTATATCGCGATTATCACTCACAATGCTGTCATTTAACCCATTCAGTGATGGGTCGTAATCGCCCAAAGCCATTGTAAAAACAGTAGGGTTGTTCGTATGAGAAAATTCTACAATCTTTTTGATGACGCCCCTTGGCCCTACACTCTCAAATGTGAAAATCAGCTTTTGCTCGTCTGAGCAATAATTATATTGGGGATATTTCATGCATCAGGTCTGACGAAGAATAGCATCTCCGTTTAGACGTGACTTTTTTAGGAAGTAACAGTTTTTCTCTAAAAAAATGCAAAAGCCAGCCCCAGCAAAACGCCAACAATAATCCAGCCTGCTAACTGTAAGGCCAGCGGATGTTTGTAGGTGCCCATCAGGCGCGACCGGCGGCTAATGACAAGCAGGATGCTCAGCGCGACTGGCAGGACAAATCCATTGAGTGTTCCGACGAACACCAGTATCTGCACAGGCTTTCCCATCCATAAAAAAATAATTGCCGAAAGAAGGATGAATGCAATCGTGAGCAACCGGTGATGCCTGTCGAGCAGCGGATGAAATGAACGCACAAATGAAATGGAAGTGTAGGCCGCCCCGACCACCGAAGTGATTGCCGCTGCCCAGATCATCAGCCCGAACAACTTACGTCCCGCACTCCCTGCTACAAACTCAAACACAGATGCAGGCGGATTATCGGGGTTGAGTGTGGCGCCCGCATATACCACTCCCAATGTAGCCAGGAAGAGCAGGTAGCGGATCAGAGCAGTGAGCAATATACCCGTAGCCGCGCTGCGGTTTACCTTAGGTAATGCATTGATGCCCAGTAATCCTGAGTCGAGCAACCGGTGTGCCCCGGCAAAGGAAATGTATCCGCCCACAGTGCCGCCTACGAGCGTGAGGGTAGCCATGGCATCAAATTGCCTCGGTGCGATGGTGTGTAAAAGCGCCGGACCCAGCGGAGGCTGCGAGCTTGCAACAATGTACAGGATGAGCAGGATCATCAGCATGCCGAGTATTTTGGCAAATGTGTCCATGGCACTGCCGGCTTCTTTAAAAAGAAAGATCCCGATTGCGAGCACTGCGCTGATGATAGAACCTGTCTCGATGGGTATGCCTGTCATGGCTTCGATCCCTAATCCTGCGCCTGCAATGTTGCCGATATTGAATGCCAGCCCGCCGGCAACGATCAGAAAAGCAAGCAGCCAGCCGAGTCCGGGGAACAATGCATTGGCCAGCTCGGGAGCGCGCCTGCCCGATACGACGATAATCTGCCAGATGTTAAACTGCACGCAGAGATCAATGATCACCGAAAGCAGGATCACAAAGCCAAAGCTGGTAGTCAGCCTCTCGGTGAAAACAGTGGTCTGGGTAAGAAAACCGGGCCCGACGGCGGATGTCGCCATGAGGAAGGCTGCTCCCAGCAGTGCATTAGACTTACGTTTTTGAATCATTTTCTTGCCACGGATACACGAATTTACACGAATGCGCCGAAGCCGCCTCCGCCCGGGGTTTCGATGGTCAGCGTTTCACCTTCCTGTACCCTGATACTGCAGATGCCGGGTAGGCGGGTTTGTTCGCCGTGGGTACCGGTGAGCGTGTGTGCTCCCGTGAGGCCGGGGCTTCCGCCGTCCAGGCCATAGGGAGCATACTTCCGGTGCTGCCCGAGCAGCGTGACCTGCAAAGGAGCAAGGAACCGGATTTTTCTGATGATACCATCGCCGCCTTGCCACTTTCCACTGCCGCCCGAGCCTTGCCGTACACCAAATTCAAGCAGGCGGACAGGGTACTTGCGTTCGAGTTGCTCAGCATCCGTAATACGGGTATTGGTCATATGCTGGTGTACCGCCGAACGTCCGTGAAATCCCGGCCCCGCGCCGGTACCTCCGCCAATGGTTTCGTAATAGCCGAAACTTTCGTTGCCAAAAAGGAAATTATTCATGGTTCCCTGGCTGCACGCTGCCAGCTTAAGGGCTTTCAGCAGGGTGTCGACCAGGCGCTGGCTGACTTCGGTATTGCCGCCTACTACCGCCGGACATTGCAAAGGATCATCAGAAAAGTTCGGGTGCAGGAAGCTGTTGTCGGGTAAAATAATTTCAACATGGCGCATCAGTCCATCATTCAGCGGAATTTCCTTTCCTGTAAGCAGGCGCAGCACATACAGGATCGCACTGTGAATAATGGAAATATTGGCATTCAGATTATTGGGGTGAACGGGCGATGTGCCTGTAAAGTCAAACACCTGCTTCTCCGGGGATATGGTAATGCGTACCGCAGTGCAATGGTCATCGTCGAGCATCTCGGTAGCCGAAAACTCCTGCCCGGAAAATGATTGCAGGGCTTGTTCCAGTTGCTGGCTGGTCCTGTTTTTCAGCAGCTTCATGTACCTGCGCACCTCATCCAGGCCATGCACTTTAACGAGCCGCAGCAGCTGTTCGCTGCCCTTTCTCAATGCCGAAAGCGCCGCGGCAATATCGGCTTCATTGGCATTGAACGACCGGGTAGGATAGGGGCCATTTAAAAACAGCTGCCGGAGCGTATCCCATTGAAATTCACCTGAGCGGACAAGGTACTGCGGCAGGATCACCACGCCTTCTTCGGCCAGGCAGGTGGCATCCGGCGGCATGGAGCCGGGCGTTCTGCCGCCTACCTCGGCATGATGGGCACGGTTGATGAGGTAGCCTGCACATTGTCCATCATTTGTGAAAACACCCGAAATAAGCGTAATATCAGGTAAATGGGAGCCGCCATACCGGGGATGGTTGGTAATGACCACGTCGCCGGGCCCGATGCTGATCGCATCCCGGACAAGCCGGCCACAGATTCCCATACTTCCCAGATGCACCGGAATGTGCTGTGCATTGACGAGCAGCTCACCATCAGGATCCAGGAGCGCGCACGAGAAGTCGAGCCGCTCTTTTACATTGACTGAAAATGCAGTCCTCTGCAGCTGTACGCCCATCTCTTCGGCAATGGCTTTGAAGCGGTTGGTAAAAAGCTGCAGGGCGACGGTTTCGGTATAAACCCCGGCAGGTGCTGACTGGTCTGTATACCTGAATAAAACGGCATCGCGGTTTTCCTGGATAACCAATTTCCAGCCGGCTGGGATGTAAGCGGTAGATGTACTGTTGAGCAGCACTGCCGGACCTTCCAGCTCAGCCCCCGGTTGCAGCTCGTCCCAGTCGTACAGGCCCGTTTTCTGATCTGTATTTTGTTGAAAAGCCTGCTTTACCATGCGGAAACAGGTTGCAGGAGTACCTTTTTTCAGGAGTGTGAATGCAGGTTGCTGACTGGTTTTTGCCTGCATCTTCACCTTGATACTTTCCAGCTCAATGATCAGGTTTTCCGGAAAGTAGCCGAATTGTGCGGTGTACAGGTCACGGAAGCGGCTCAGGGTCTGATCGTTTTCAAAAGGAACTTCAATGGTATTTTCCTGTCCTGAAAAGCGTAGGTAAACGTGGCAAAAAGCAAGCTCAGTATCACTGATACCTTGCTCTCTCAGAAGGTCAGCACCATCCTGCATAAGGGTTTGCATGTGCAGGGTAACTTCGTGCCCGGCTTCATTCCAGCTTTTTAGTATTTGTTTTGATAAAATAAAACTGACGACCGCCTCGCCCATACCTACTGCACTGAACAAACCTGCATCGTATGGGATGATCACTGTTGCTATACCGAGGAGCTCGGCCAGCTGACAGCTGTGCAGCCCGCCTGCGCCGCCAAAGGTAATGAGGGCAAATTCGTGGGGTGCAATGCCTTTTTCAACTGAGATTTTACGGATGGCATCGGCCATCTTTTCATTGGCAATGCGTTCCAGCCCGGCAAGTGCTTCGGCTTCGGTGGGTAACCTGCCGGTGTGAGCAGCCACCGTGTCCAGCAGCTGCGACAAGGCATCCTGTGCAGCTGCGGGATGTACCGGTATCCCAAACCGGAATGCGTCCAGCTTGCCCAGGAGAAGGTTTACGTCGGTAATGGTGAGCGGACCGCCGGCACCGTAACAAGCCGGGCCGGGACTGGCACCTGCACTTTCGGGTCCGACCTGCAATGAAAAACCATCAAACCAGCACACCGACCCGCCGCCTGCTGCAACCGTTTCAATGGCCATGGTTGGATTGTGAAATTCGATACCATCGATCTCGGTGATGTATTTGAGTTCGGGCTGGCCATCTATTAATGCTGTGTCCGTGCTGGTACCACCCATATCAAAGGTGATCGCTTTGCGGAACCCGAGCCGGTTTGCTGCATTTGCTGCTGCCACCATTCCGCCTGCGGGCCCGCTGAGCAGGCTGTCTTTGGCGCGAAATCCAGCTGCTTCTGCCAGGCTGCCCGTACTTGCCATGACTTTGAGGCTGCCTTCCGGCAAAGCATTTTTGATATTTTGCAAATACGAATCAAGTACAGGTTCCAGGTAGGCATTCACGACCGTTGTTTGCGTGCGGCGGAGGTAATGTTCAAACGGGGACAATGCTGCCGAGGCGGATATATAATGCTGGCCGGCAGCTTTGAGGTGGGTTGTCACAGCCACTTCGTGCGCATTGTTGCGATGCGCATGCAGCAGCGACACGGCTACCGACTGGTATGTAGCATCAATAGGTAAGCTGGTTTTCTCCCATGCTGTGATCACATTTCCTCCGGCATCCAGCCGCTCGTCAATTTCAAGTACGCCGGAGTGCAGCAGCCTGGGTTCGGGAATATTAAGCTGAAAAAGCGAAGGTCTTTGCTGTGTTCCGATGTACAGCAGGTCCCTGAAACCTTTGGTAACTACCAGTAATGTTTTTGCACCTTTCCGCTCCAACAATGCATTGGTCGCACGCGTGGTGCCCAGCCGCATTTCGAGGGGCGGGAGAGGGTCTGGGAAGGGTGTAAGGGTAAGTAAACGTGCTGCAAGCACTGGGGCTTCTTCGCCGGTACTGATTTCAAAATCGGCTTCGCTGGTAAGTGGAAAGTCATTTTCAAGCGTGAAAATGCGTGACCGGAAGTCGGTACTGCTTATGGTGCTGTACACATCCTGCCCCACGAGCCGGAACCGGAAACCGGCCAGCAGCTCATCCGGGAAAGTCCAGCCAGCCTGAAAATGAAATTGCGACGGGCCCGCCTTTCCGGTGATTTTACCACGCAGGCAGGAGCTGCTGAGCACTTTTATCCGCTGCAAGGTACCCTTAGGAGATACTGCCAGACAATCCGTAAATGTTCCCCCGGTATCGGCAAAGATCTTCCAGTGCGGGGTTTCAGTGGTTTTCAAGATGGGGTTATAGTCAGGAATGATCAGGTCGACAAGTTAATTCGGAATATGAGTTTTAAAATGTAAATTGTTCAGGAAAAATTTTTATTAACAAGATAATGGATAAAGAGAGACACACTAAGTTGCAAGCAAGCATTAAGCCTTACCAGCTCAGTGAGAACATGCATGAAAGGCTGAGCCTCGCGGAAGATGACTTGGCAAATAACAGGACTATTCTTCACAGCGATGTAATGGAGGAATTATATCAGTGGATAAAGGAGAAGCAATAGAGCTTGCGAGAACATATGTCAGATTTGTGCGCCAGTCATACCCGGTGAGCAAAGCATTTCTCTTTGGGTCATTTGCAAAAGGTAACTTTCATGCCGACAGCGACATTGATGTTGCTATGGTGCTGGACTATTCAAATGATATCATTGAAACGCAGATCGACATGATGAAGCTACGCAGGAAGATAGATCTACGCATTGAGCCGCACCCATTTACGTTTGGCGATTTTCAGCTTTCCAATCTGGTAGCTTAAGAAATCATGAAAAATGGCATTGTGATATAAAACAAAAAACCTCAGCCATCGCTGAGGTTTTTTGTTTTACTATTTCAAATATTACAATCCTTCTTTATCCTTCACCACTTTCATCACCCCTTTCATCAGGCGCCAGTGGCCGGGGAAGGTGCACACAAACGGGTAGTCGCCTACCTGATCCGGCACCACGAATTTGAGGCGGAAAGTTTGTCCGGGATTGACAAGCGGGGTTGCGGCGAGTACCTGCGGAATGTTGGGAACGTAGTTCTTCTCGGCACCATCCTTGGCAGTAATCATCTTATCCGCTGCTGCGCCGATGATCTCCGTGGATTTGGGCCTTCCGATCACCACATTGTGCTGCATGGCATCCGGGTTTTCAAATACAAGCTCCACGGTTTTACCGGCCACAGCCTTGAACTCCGTCAGGCTGAACTTCATTTCTTCACGAATCGCCTTGATGTTCACGATCTGCACGTTCGGATCTACTGCAACGTCTTCCTTAATGCCATATGATTCCAGGAACGTGGTCAGCTTGTCGCCCAGGTCGTCGGATACACTGGTTTTCAGAGATGCAAACAAAGGCTTGTCTGCTTCTTTCAGCGTTTCCTTTCTCTTCGGGTTCCAGGCACCGAGCATGCCTTTGAGTACTGCGTTACGTGCCTGCTGGTCGAGTGTCTGCGATGTTTTTACCAATGCAACTACCTCATCGCCGGTTGCGAATGATGTAAATCCACGTACAGATCTTTCCAGTGCAAAGTCGGACAGGCGATCCAGGCGGCGTACTTCGAAGGTTTTGCTCAACGTATTATTTTTGATCTCATCCTTTTCGGGTACTACATTGTCCACGTCAATGGTGGCGGTAATGTTCACCTTGCCTGCTTCATCGGACGTAAATCCGAAAGAGCTCCGCCACGGACCGTTGTTACCCTCGGTGAGCATGATGGTTTCGCCCGGAGCAATGCCTTTGGACAATTGGCGGCTGATGTAGTTGGTGTTCAAAGACCGGCTTCTGATACCTACGTTTACCACAGGTACGAGCTCTTTGGGAACGGCTACGCTTCCCTGGTTCGTAATTTCAACTACTACCCTGGCATACTCACGTACATACGGAGTTACCGGCTCAATGCGGATATTCGTAATCGCAAGCTCTGCGGATCCCTGTACGGTCACCTGGTTTGCAGTCTGATGTTCGTGGTGCATGGATGCATGGTCTACCGGCTTCTCAGCCTGTGGCTTGCCGGCAGCTGCATTTCCGCCGGTATTGCTGACACGTTGTGCAAGGTACTTTTCACGCAAGACACCATTATGAGAGTTCAGGATCGCTGCGAAAGCATCGGGCATCCAGCGGTCATCGGCCTGTTTGTACGTATCCATCAAGGACAGAACTGCTTTTTCGGTTTCCGGAGTAAGCGGAATGTCAGCAAAAGCCAGCAAAGTGTTCAGAACAACCAGCGGCTCATTGTCGTGCAATGCATCCACTGCCAGCAGCGACTGAGCAGTAGCCGGCGTACGCGGCAGTACCTTTACGGCAGTTTTGCGTACTTCACCCGACGGATGTTTCAAAGCATCGGTCACAGCGCTGAGTACCTGCGGATCTGAAATCGCATTCAGGCCTTCGAGGGTCCATAGAGCATGGATTGCAGCCGTATTCAGTCCCAGCTCGTCAATGGATTTATCTTTTACAAGTTCAACCAGCTTAGCGACCACATCCTTATTGCCCCTTTCTACCAGCAACCGCTGTGCATGCTGGCGCCAAAGCATGTTGTTGTTTTTCAAAGTTGCTACCAGCTCGTCCGGACGATCCTTGCTGAGCTTGATCGGCGTGTACTTAGGTGCATTTTTCCAGCCAATGCGGTACAGACGTCCGTGTGTAAAATCACGCAGGTCGGTTTCGTAGGCATTACCCTGACCATTTTGCGAACCTACGGGTGTAGGGTTATGCTGGATGATAAAGCTGTACCAGTCGGCTACCCAAACAGCACCATCCGGACCAACTTCTGCAAACACGGGAGATACCCATTCATCAGCACCTGCAAGCAGGTTGAAGCCCAGAACGTCTTCATAGTCGGTGCCCTTTTTGGCCATAATATTCTGGTGCAGCAAGTGGCCGGTAGGCTCGGATACAAATGCAACCTTGTTCCAGTAATTTTTCGGAAATGCACGTGCGGTATAAAAGTTATGACCTGCTGCTGCTGTAAATCCGCCAAAAACGTCTACCTGACGCACTTTCGGAGTAATGGGCTGCATGTCCTTATGGGTATCGGTACTGCGGCTGCCATTGTCTACCCGGCTTTTGCCGAAGTAGCGGTTCGGAATGGCGCTGTACCAGCCGTGCGAGTTGTTGGCCGTAGATCCAAAAAGGTCACCGGCCTCGTTGAAGCCCAGTCCCCAGGTGTTATTGGAAGTTTTTGCAACCAGTTCCATATCCGTACCATCCGGTTTGAAGCGGAACAATGCCTGACCAAAATCCAGTGAATCTGCATTGCCGAACTTGCCTTTGAAGCCGGAGTATCCCACGGATCCGTAAACCCAGTTGTCAAAACCATAATGCAGGTTGGAAGGACCTGCATGCGTATCTCCGGTACCAAAACCCGAAAACAGGATTTTCTTCACATCGGCTTTGTCATCACCATTGGTATCCTGCAAAAACAGCATGTGCGGCGCCTGCGAAACGATCAACCCTCCATTGGCAAATACAAGCCCGGTCGGGATGCTCAATCCGTCTGCAAAGCGGGTAAACTTGTCGGCCTTGCCATCATTGTTGGTGTCCTCACAGATCAGGATGTAGTCGCTTCCGCCGGTATCCTTGCGTTCATTGGGATAATCCTTGGTAATCAGCACGAAAAGTCTTCCTTTTTCATCCCATGTCATTGCAATCGGGTGCATGACGTCGGGTTCGTGCGCAAAAACATCCAGCGTAAAATCAACAGGGATCTGGATATGTTTAACAGATTCTTCGGGCGAAAGCGGCAGCTGCTGCATCTGCGGGCCGGGGCGCTGCTCATAGTTGGGCAGCTTGACTGCACGGTACTCAAACGGTTTAGGGTTCAATGCAGCCAGCGACTTGCGTGCATCATCATTGACTGCCCAGAGAATACCTTTTTCGAGCAGATCCTGAAATCCGGCCACTGACCAGGTACGTTCATCGTGCCCGTAGGCAGTATAGAAAATGCGTCCTTTGCCGTGCGTCCTGACCCAGGTGTAAGGCTCGGTTTTTTGTCCGGGCTTGTCTTTTTCCTGATCCGGCTGAATGGTACGCTCGGTGAGAACAATGTTATCGGGCTGCAATAGGGTATGCAGGTAAGTTTCGTCCACCGTTTTGAACGGCTTCACACCCGCGATGGCAGGATGATCGGGCTTGGTCCATACAGGCTGGATGCTATCAAAAGTATGGCGCCAGAACTGGCCGCCGATTAGCTTCACCACCTCAGGATTGTTGCGGAAGCAGTACGACGCGCAGTGTACCGGGATAAAACCTTTTCCGCTGGCCACGTAGTCGAGCAATGCTTTGGCTTGCTGCGGTGCGATGGAGTCCCAGTTGGCGTAAAGCATGAGGGCATCATACTTGTTCAGCGTTTCGGCATTCAGGTCGTTCAGGTTGTCCGTATAGGTAAAATTAAAACCTTTGGGACCCAATGCGGCCATGATCTGCGGAACACGCTCGGCAGGCTTGTGGTGCCCGTTGTCACCCAGAAAGAGGATTTCAAGGCGGCGCGCCTTACCGGCCTCGCTCTTGGCCGAGGAGCTCTTCACCGCTGCATTCCGGGAAGAAGGCTGTGAAGCACATCCCAGAATTACAAGGCCAAGGAAAAAGGATAGGATTTTGGTTTTCATTTGGTGTTTGGTATTAAAATATAAGGTCTGAGTAACTACTGCTCAACGAAATCAAATAAAAATGCCGGCTTGAAATCTACCTGAAAGTCGCTCAGCATTTTTATATATTCTTCCTTGAATGTTTTGGTGCAATGGTGTTCTTCTTGTCGGTCAATGTATTTGATTACGGCATCAATTTGCGAACGGCTGTAAGAAAAAGCACCGTAGCCTTTTTGCCAGGCAAATGTGGACAGGCCAAAGTTTTCTTTGATAAACCTGTTTGAAGAAGTCTTGATTTCCTCAACAAAGTCAGGCAAAGAGGTTGATGGGTTATATCCGATAAAAATATGAATATGGTCCGCCATACCATTAATCGCCAGAGGCTTCGACTTTTTGTGATTAATAATTCCGCCAATGTATTCGTACAAACGTTTTTTCCAATTTTTGCGAATCAGGCTTTCTCGGCCTTTGACGGAAAATACAAGATGCACGTATAGCTGTGTATAGGTATTTGCCATTTTTAGTGTGTTTAAATATTATAGTATGGTCGCAATAGCTTCCTTAACTAAACAGGTGCAGAACACCAAAAGAGTTGTAGCACTAAAAGCACATTATATCAACAAAGCAAGTGCGTAGCACCGCAAGAATATGATTATAAACTCGCATTTCTGAGCTGGTCAATCTTACGGTGCTACGCACCTTTAAATAACAAAATCACTCCTTTTGCTACAACTCGGGCGGTGCGCTGCACCTTTTGAATATGAACTTTCGCATGCTACTGCTACTACAACTCTTGCGGTGCGCTGCACCTTTATTATCACTACACGCTCTTAAAATCCGGGAGCTGTATCAATGCACCGCCCTGCAAAGCCGACTCGTGCGCAAGAATCCCTACGCTGGTCCAGTTAGCCGACTGCCATGCATTCGGGAACGGATCGCGGTTTTCGATCAGGGCGCTGATAAACTCGTGGGCCAGATGCGGGTGCGAGCCGCCGTGGCCGCCGCCCTGTACAAACGATAAATGCGCATTGTCGTCCAGGTTGTACACGCCGTGTCCTGTAAAGTGACGGATTTCCTCGGGAAGGTAATGTGCATAATCCGGCGTCGTCACCTTTTCAGGGATCTCGTGCTCAGGCTTTTTAGCGGTGTGGATCACCGGATCTTCGCCTTCAATAAGAGGCCATTCAAAGGATTTCTTGCTCCCGTACACCTCAAAGCTTTCGCGGTACTGGCGCGCCACATCAAATAAGGAGCGGTACACATAGGCTGACAAATCGCTGTCCTTAAACTTAATATGTGCAGACTCTACTGCAAAGGGTGAATTGTGGATCTTGGCCAGGTCTTCGGAAATAGTACCCGAGCCGAAGCACGATACATACTCTGCTTCTAGTTTGAGCAAACCGGCTACCGGGCCCACACAGTGCGTAGCGTAATGCATCGGGGGCAGTCCAGGCCAATAGTCAGGCCAGCCTTCCATGTCCTGTTGATGGCTGGCTTTCAGGAACTGAACCTTGCCGAGCTCTCCTTTTTCGTATAATTCTTTCACAAAAAGAAACTCGCGGGCATATACCACGGTTTCCATCATCATGTATTTTTTGCCGGTTTCCTTGGTCGCCTTCACGATCTCCATGCAATCTTCCACGCTCGTTGCCATGGGTACGGTACAGGCCACGTGCTTGCCCGCCCGCAATGCTTTCAACGTTTGCTCGGCATGGTTGGGGATAGGGGAGTTGATGTGCACGGCATCCACATTGGGATCGGCCAGCAGGTCGTCGTAGTTGCTGTAACGTACTTTGATGCCATACTGGTCACCAACTTCATTCAATTTTGATTCGGTACGCTGGCATATGGCGTACATATTGGCATTGGGATGTTGCTGGTAAATGGGGATAAACTCGGCTCCGAAGCCAAGTCCGACGATCGCAACATTAATTTTTTGGGACATAAAGGTTTATTTAAAATTCGGTAATAAGAGGTCTGTTACTTTGGTGCTGGTACAGGCATGAAATCAGCAATACAATTTTAAAGTAAAATAGTGCTAAAAATTGCATAAGTTTTGATCAGAACTGACTTTATTTTGACCACTATTTTTGTGTTCTTCTATTTTTAAAGCAAAATAATGATAAAAAAGAAAGGATTTGGCAGAAATCCTGTGTGCCTGATTTTTACCTAACTTGCCCCATTCAAATTTTCAAAAACTCACATTTCCTTTTCTATGGTTCCCAGGAGAACATTCATGAAAACAGGGGCACTGGCGGTTGCAGGAGCGGCAATCTCGCAATGGTCTTTTGCCCGGAATGCCGATACTTTCCCAGTGGTGCGCATCGCTGCCGACAAGCGCAAGTTTACCAGCAAGGCCGTGGAAGCCACCATTACCCGCATGAAAAAGGTGATCAAGGATCCCGAGCTGGCGTGGCTGTTCGAAAACTGTTTTCCCAATACTATTGATACGACGGTCCACTACAATCCTGTAAACGGAAAACCGGACACTTTTGTGATTACCGGCGATATTGATGCCATGTGGCTGCGCGACAGTACCGCGCAGGTTTGGCCCTACCTGCCGCTTTTGAAAGAAGACGAGCACCTGAAAGATATGGTCGCAGGACTGATCAACCGTCAGACCAAATGCATCCTGATTGATCCCTATGCGAATGCATTTTACGACCGCCCCAAGGAAAGCGAGTGGACCAAGGATCAGACCGATATGAAGCCGATGCTGCACGAACGCAAGTGGGAGCTGGATTCGCTTTGCTATACGATCCGCCTGGCTTACAATTACTGGAAAACGACCGGCGACACCAAGCCTTTCGATGCAGAATGGACGCAGGCCATGGGGTTGATCCTGAAAACGTGCAAAGAACAGCAGCGCAAGGAAAATCGTGGTCCGTACCATTTCAGCCGGGTGACGGCCTGGTCTACGGATACGGTACCGGGCAATGGGTACGGAAATCCGATCAAGCCTAATGGTCTGATAGCAAGTACATTCCGGCCTTCCGACGATGCGGCGGTTTATCCGTTTTTTATTCCTTCCAACTTTTTTGCGGTGGTGTCTTTCCGGGAGGTCAGTGAAATGCTGCAGAAAACGGGCAAGGATGCCAAGCTGGCCTCGGACTTTAAGGCGCTGGCCGATGAGGTGGAAGGTGCATTGAAAAAGTATGCGGTATACCCGCATCCGAAGTTCGGGGACATTTATGCATTTGAGGTGGATGGGTTTGGAAATTACCTGCTGATGGACGATGCGGGTATTCCCGGTCTGATCAGCCTGCCTTACCTGGGAGCCGTGAATGTGAAAGATCCGGTTTATATTAATACAAGAAAGTATGTTTTGAGTGACTCCAATCCGTATTTTTTCAAAGGAAAAGCGGGAGAAGGACTGGGCAGTCCGCACACGCTGGTTGATCAGATCTGGCCGATGGGCATTATTGCACGCGCGATCACATCAACGGACGACAAGGAAATCGAGGCGCAGCTCAAACAGCTCAAAACCACGCACAACCATACCGGCTTCATGCACGAATCTTTCGACAAAGACAGCGACGCAAAATTTACCCGAAGCTGGTTTGCCTGGGTGAATACGTTGTTTGGGGAGTTGATTTTGAAATTAGAAAAGGAACGCCCGCATTTGCTGGCGAAGGTTTACTAGCATGTAAAAATCCCCGAGAGGGGATTTTTACATTACCATAATGCAAATAGAGGAACACTCTTCCTGCTATGTACAAGTTCTGTCAAGCTTGGCAATCAATGTTGCTACCCGTAATTGATTAACAATATGCTCGCGCATTTCGGGCGTGACCTGTGTTAGGTTGTCCGTAAATAGAAATGCTTCTACCATCATGTGCAGCGACTCGATGATCTCGGCGCTGCTATCTGTCCTAAAAAACTCTTTAATAATCTGTTGTTGTGCAATCATTACATCTTCATTACAATCAAAGGTAGATTTCATACGAGTATGAGCATTCGTTTTCAGATCTTGCAGTGTGTTCATCGTTAACTTTTATTTGAGTTAGGATATCGTAGCCTCTATGAAGTTATGGTGGGAAAACTCCACACAAATTTTGCAAATTTTTTTATTTCAACTTAAAGGTGATTATGGTCTTTTCAGTAATCTCACCAAAGTCAGCCAGTATCTCCTTCATACGCTTTTGTGAAATACCTTTTTTGAAAGTGTAATCACGCCATGCATTTCGATACTTACCTTCCTTTGTTTCTGCCGGAAGTGTCGGATAGATGTTTTTTAGCCACCAATCAAACGTCTCCTCAACAGAGGAAAATGTTTGCATGCTTCAAAAGTACAAACTTGGTGGAGATTTTCCACAAGAGCTCAAATGTTATTTCAGAAAATTGGGATCAGCCACTGTCACCCTGAGCGGAGTCGAAGGGGACCTGGCGACAGCGTTTGCCCGTCGACCGCGCGACGGCCCGGTCTGCTCAGGGTGACAGTGTGATTGTCTGCCAACCTTTATCTTTGAATGAGACTACGATTAAGCTGAGTTTTGGCTGAGCTTGGTTTTAAGGCTTTTCACAAGAACTCAAATGTGCTCTAAAAAATTAGAATCAGCTACTGTCACCCTGAGCGGACCGGGCTGCCGGGCTGTCGAAGGACAAACGTGGTCGCTGAAAGCCCTTCGACTCCGCTCAGGGTGACAGTATTATTGTCTGCCAGCTTTTGGAGCTATCAAAAGGTTACTTGCCGGGCAACAATCACTCCTGGGTTAAAACCTTGGCTTGCACGCGCTTTTTCCCGTATAAAGCCTTCACTTTCTTCGGCTTTTTACTCTTAAACTTCCTCCCAATCCAAATCACAATCCCCGTGACCGGCAGGGTTGCCGCGACCAGGGCCGCCAGGAAAGCCAGGATTTTGGTGGGCCAGCCCAGCAGGCTGCCGGTGTGGATCGGGAATACCAGTCTGCGGGCTTTGAAGCCGCGGCTTTCGTTCTCGTAAAGCCTGCGGCTGATCAGCGCGCCGCTTTTTTGGTCGAAGTACAGGAAGCTGACAATGTTGTCTACTGCCGCCTCATCGTCGCGGCGGGATACGGTAACAGCCTGCTTGCCGGATTTCCCGAAAGTCATCGCGATGCTTCCACGGTGCGGAAGCTCGCGGATCGTTTGGGCGTATATTTTTTCAAAAACTGCCTGGTCCTTTTTAGCATGCGGCAGATTATCAGGAGCTTCTTTTTTGGTAGGAGGTTTGCCGTCAAAAGCCATTTGCAGTTGCTCATTGACCCAGGGATAGCTCCATACCAGCCCTGTCAATGCAATCAGAAAAATAAAGGGAAGTACATAAAAGCCTGCTACTGCGTGCAAGTCCCAGTTGAGGCGCTTGAACTTTGCACCCCATTTAATGGTAAACCGTTGCTTGCGGTTTTTGCGGTTGGGCCACCAGAGTACCAGTCCCGTGATCATGATCACCAGGAAACAAACGCACGAAATGCCCGTAATCACCTTGCCGGTTTCTTCCAGGCAAAGGTACCTGTGCAGCCGCAGTACCACGCTGAAAAAGGCTTCATGCTCATCCCTATCGCCGGTGATCCGGCCGGTATATGGGTCGATCGCCACGGAGAAGCCCTCTTTTTCCTTTGTTTTAAGATTAAAAACAATCGTCCTGTCGCGCTCCTGCTCCATCGTAATCCGCTGGATTTGCTGCTCGGGATATTTATACGAAACAATACCTGCCAGGTGGTCCAGAGGCAGTCTTCTCTCGGTTGCATGCGCCTCCACCAGATGGAAGTCGGGATAAAGCACCGGTTCCAGCTCCTCTTCAAACACAAGCAGGCAGCCCGTCAGGGCCACCACAAAAACCACAAGGCCGGAGATCATCCCCAGCCATAAATGCAGTTGCGCAGCAATTTGTTTCAGTATGTTTTTCACGGTTCAGGAGTTTGCATGCAGTGGTTAAAAGGTATAGGAAACAGTCACCATAAAGTTGCGCGGCGAGCCCGGGAACAGCCGCAGATAGTCATAGCCGCCTACCCAATACGTCTTGTTGGTCAGGTTGTTCAGGTTGACCTGAAACTGAAACTTGTCGATTTTATAATACACAGCCCCATTTAGCAGGGTATAGCCAGGGATCGTTTGTGCAGAGTTGATAGACAGGTTGCGTTCTGTCACAAAGTTTCCTCCCAAACCCAGCCCGAGTCCGCGCAGGGCCGGCAGGGTGAAGGTGTATTTGGTCCACAGGCTTCCCTGATTTTTCGGGGCATTGGGTTTCTGCAGATTGACAAGCACCTGGTCGGCAGCGCGGGTTCCGGCATCGGTGATTTTGGCTTCGTTATGGCTGTATGTTGCTATGATATTCCAGTTGGGCAGGATGTTGCCGGTAACATCCACTTCCACACCCTTCGACTGCTCTTCACCGATCTGCTGCATAAGGTTCGGGTTGTCGGCTGCATTGGCCGAATACAGCGTATTGGTTTGCCTGATCTGATAGTACGACAGGTTGGCAGTCAGCCGGCTGTCGAGCCACTCGGTTTTCAGGCCAGCCTCTGCCAGACTGCTCCGGATCGGGTCAAAAGGCCCGCCTGAAAGTGGATCGCTTTGCACGGTCGCATCCTGCGGATTGTATCCTTTGGTGTAAGTTCCGTATAGGTTGATGTGGCTGTTGACGGAGTACACAGCCCCGATCCTCGGGAGAAATGCGTGCTGCACCACATTGGTTTCATCCGTTTTGGTGTAGTTTTTCTTATCAATGTACGTATCGTAACGCAGCCCGAGCAGCACATGCAGCCTGTTGATCTTTACCTGTTCCTGTAAATACAACCCGTGCAGCTGGTACTGTACCGGCGTAGTTGCGGCATTGGCAGTAACATTGTAAGTGTACTTGGTCGGATCTTCCAGGTTGTTGTTTTGCAAAGTCAGGTCATAGTGCGAGATGTTCGGTCTGGGGATGCTGCGGGTTACGCCATTTTCTGTATAGTTGTAAAAAACATATTTTTCGGGCGTTTTGGCATTGTAGGCCGCCGCTCCTCCGGCTTTGAGCAGGTACCCGCTCGCGGTTTGTTGTCCTGAGCCTTTGGGCGTTTCGGACTGGATGAAATCGTATCCTGCCACCAGCTTGTGCTCGGCAATACCCGTGTTGAAATTGTGGTTAAAAAAGAGCGAAACATTATCCATAAACGACTTGGTTTTGCGCACAAAAACCTGCCGGGCCACCAGGTTTTCAATGGGTGCTCCCGCCGAGTCCACGCCATTGACATTGCTGCTGCGGTGTTCGAGAAGATCTTCGGAGTAGCCGGTGCGCAGGTAGGCCAGGTTGAAGGAGGTGTTTTGGGTAAACTGATGGTTGAGCGAAGTCGTGATCAGGTAAGTTTCTTCATTCAGATAATCATTGACCGCATTCAACGAAGTCTTGATAGAGCTCGAATACAGGTCATTGCCTTTCACCGACTGTCCGCGGTCGAGGCGGCTGTTGGAGCGGCTGTACACCATGTCAAAGTTGATGCGGGTTTTGGTAGTCGGCAGGAAGGACACCGAGGGTGCTACGATAATGTTTTTGTCAAATTGCAGGTTGCGGAAGCTCTGCGCATTGTTGTAGCCCACATTGATCCTGTACAATAAAGTTTCCTTATCATTCATTGGACCTGTAAAGTCGGCCAGCATGCGGAGCGTATTGAAGCTGCCCGTCGAAAATGTCAGTGATTTCTGTGGCGTGGTCAGTGGCTTCTTGGTGACCCGGTTGATAGTCCCGCCCGGCGAAGTATTGCCGTACAATGCGGAGGCTGCACCTTTAATCACCTCCACTCTTTCCAGGTAATTGACCGGCGGCTGCTTCCAGAAACCCGAAAACGTACGCAGTCCATTGACCAGCTGTGTTGTACTGCCCCCATTCATGCGAAAGCCACGTATTGTGAGGTCGTCGTAAAAGGTAAACTGGTTGACGCCACTCATATTTTTTACTGCATCGCCCATCAGGAAAGTCCCCTGGTCGCGCATCACTTCCTTGGTGATGTAGCTGATTGCCTGCGGTACCTCGCGTACCGGCGTAGCTGTTTTGCTGGCAATGAATGAAAGGTCATTTTTGTAAGTAGTCTCCCGCCTTCCTGTTATTTCCACGGTTTGAAGCTCCTGTGAGTCTTCCAGGGCGGTCAGTTCCACTGTAACGTTTTCACCGGATGCGAGAGTAACACTTTTATCTATACGTCTGAACCCAAGCCCTGTACCCACAAGCTGGTACGTGCCCGGCTGAATGCCTGTAAGCTCAAAATCCCCGGACACCGAAGTGACAGTACCTTTGCCTGTGCCTTTTAAAACCAGGTTTACAAACTCGACAGGCGTGCCGGCCCCGGTTTTGACCTGACCTTTAATCACGCCCGTTTGTGCAAAACCCGAAAATGCAGAAAGAAGAAGGAGAAGTAGTAGACAGTGCTTCATTATACCGAAACAGGAAAAGAATATGTTGGGACAAATCTAGTCCTATTTAGACTAATGCCAAATAGACATATTTGGAAAGATGGAGAACAATGCTATTTCCTTAGAAAAACAGCATGATCTCTTCAGAAAGTGAAAAGAACTTAAAGGGTGATAAACAAAAAAGCCGGCATGAAGCCGGCTTCCGAATGTTTTATGGTTCCTGCTAATGCAGGGTGTTTCCTTTGATAAATGCCAGTCCGTCACGCATAAGCTGCTCTTCGGAATCAAACATTTTACGCCATATATTGGCTACCGGCAGCTTGGGGCTGAATGCCTCAATGCTCAGCCAGCCATCGTACCGGATGTCTTTGATCGCTTTAAAAATACCTTCCCAATCCACATTTCCCTTGCCCGGCGTAGAGCGGTCGTTTTCGGAAAGCTGGATAAATGAGATGCGGTCGCCTGCCTTGCGGATCGTATCGCCAATGTTCTTTTCTTCAATATTGGCATGAAATGTATCAAACATGATCTTGCAGGCGGGATGGTTTACCTCGTCTACAAACCGGATCAGTTCATCGCCGCAGCTTGTCAGGTACAGCTCAAACCGATTGAGGTATTCGAGGCCCAGCGTAATATCCAGCGACTCGGCATAGTCGGCCACTTCGCGGATGCCTTCAATGCCCCACTGCCACTCTTCCTGCGTTGCCGGACTGCCGGTAAAAACCCCGAGCGCAGAGTGGAAGGGACCCATCAGCCGTGTGGCACCCAGTACCAGGGAGCAATCGAGCACTTTCTTCAGGTGATCGATCGTGCTTCGGCGCATGGCAGGATCAGGACTGATCAGGTGCGTATCCGGGCCACATATCGTGTCTGTTTCACATTGCAGGCCCAGATCATCCAGCTTTTTCCGGAAGCTGAACCAGTGTTCGGGATTGGTATTAAAAATGGGTACCTCTACGCCGTCAAATCCAATTTCTTTGATCAGTTCAAGGGTAGGAAAAAGAGTGTCGTCAATCTGGTTCCCCCAAAGCAGGAGGTTCATGCTGTATTTCATTTACGCGCAAATTAGATCCGGGCTGCGGCCAGGGTAATTGATGATTGCAATGGTACAATAAAACAGCACCATTCACCTCATTGCATTTGACTTGTACTGGCTGAAAATTGACTTCCCGCTATCGTAAACGTGCTTTGTTAAAAATCAGCGCATTGTTGTTTTCATAATATAAAACCAGTTTCTCGGCAGACAGATCGTACTGGTTTACAGCAGGTAGGGCATTTACAAAAAGGTCGCCCCAGGAAGTTTCGGCCCGCTCGGTACCGCCGCCGCCCAGCTGAATTTCGTTGTCCTGAGAAGTTTCGTAATATCCGGTCAGGAAGTTGGTTGAAGAGGTGGCTTCCAGCTCACCTTTGTCTTTAAACAGCAGGCTTACTTCCATTTGCCCCTTGGTCAGGCCTGGCTTGCGGATGGTATCTTCATTTTGTACCACACTTTCCAGAACCCACTTTCCGGTAAGCTCCATGTTGCTGTTGATCGTAGTTGTTTTTCCACAACTGAACATGCCTGCTGAGGCAGCTAAGAAGATCGACGGTAGCACAAGTCTTTTCATATTCTTTCAAAATGTTCAAAATAGAGGTTAGAGCATGGAATTTTACTCAGGTACGGGTTAACGAACCGGAGCGGGCAGTATATTGTAAAAAGATCATACCAGCCTGCGGCAGCATCATACACATCAGCCTGCTTTCTTTTTACAAAATCCGCAGTACTGTTTAATCTATACGTTTTTCAGAGTGCCGCAGATGGAGTAGCGGCGTGCGACAGCCCGAAGTACAGGTACTGTTGATGGGAATTAACTGTATTTTGATGTAATATTGCGTACGATCTTAAATTTTCAGGTAAAATAGGGTATACCTATGAAGGCGCCCATTCATAAGAATATAGAAAGCCAGGTACATACCGTGACGGTACAGGAACTCCGCGAGCCGCACTTTGACCCTAACTGGCACTTTCACCCGCACTACCAGCTGTTCACCGTAATGGAAGGTACCGGCAAGCGCCTCATCGGTGATTCTATCCAGACTTTCGGGCCGGGTGATACGGTATTCCTCGGACCCGACGTGCCGCATCTCTGGCGGAGCGATCCGGCTTATTTCGAGGCGGGATCGGCCCTGGGGACGCATGGTATTGTGGTGTACTTCCAGGAAGATTTCCTGGGAAAGGATTTTCTGGATAAGCCTGAAACGCTGAGCTTGCGGCAGCTCCTGGGAGAGGCAAAAAGAGGCATTGAGTACCGCGGGGAGCTTCGGGAGCACATCCGTCAGCAACTGCTCGCATTTACCCGGTCAGACGGACTTAAAAACATTATCCGCCTACTTTCCCTGCTGGATCTGCTCGCACACGACAACAGTAGTGGGCAGCCTATTTCGAGTTACGGGTACGTCAATACGTACAAGGTGTCCGAGACGGAGCGCATGCAGAAAGTCCATAATTATGTGTTGCAGCATTTTTTTCAGGAGATCAGGCTTGGGGATGTTGCATCGCTGGCCGGCATGACGGAGGCGGCTTTCTGCCGGTACTTCAAGGCACGCGCCAACAAGACCTTCATTGATTTTGTAAATGAAATCCGCATTGGGCATGCCTGCAAGCTGCTGCTGGAAGATAAGTGGACGATCGCGCAGATTGCCTACGACAGCGGCTTCGACTCGCTCTCCAACTTCAACCGGAACTTCAAAAAATACATTGGCCACACCCCCCGCGAATACAAGGGTAATTATTAAAAACAGAAAAGAGCTTCCACCCCGAAAGCTCTTTCCTGTTTTATTCCTCCCTCATCCCTTCCTCCTTCCTCCCTCTATTCATCCTTCCTTCATCCATCCTCCCTTCATCCATCCTCCCTTTATCCTTCCTCCCTTCATCCATCCCCCCTATTCACCCCTTCACATAATTCGTCCCATAAGGTGCCCGCTGTACCCGCGAGAGGGTTGCATTTGCTTCCGCGTCGCCGATGTATTCTTCTTTTTCAGGGTTCCACTTCAAGGTTTTGCCAAGCTTCATTGCAGTATGCGCAATAAGGCAGGCCGTGCAGGAACGTTGGGCAATTTCGGCATGGCTGATCGTCTGCTTGCCATTCCGGATGCATTCGAGCCAGTTCTGGTGCTGCTCGGGACTTTCGTATAAATGTACTTCGTTAGGCTGGATCACCGACCCCAGGATTTTTGGGTCACTGGCATAGAAAGCTTCGTTTTTCGAACTGCTCTGGGCTGCCACAGGATCAGAGGCTGTCACTCCCACATTGCCCCGGGATACAAATATCCAGCCGTCGGTACCTTCAAACTTGATCCCATTGGGATTGGTGCCGCCTATTTCCATCACCACTCCATTCGCATAAGTAGCATGCACAAGAAAATCGCCGTGAACATCCCATAAGCCGGAGCCGGGTGCCGGAAAGCCGGCCTTGCCCGTAATTTCAAGCGGGCCTGTGAGCTCCGTGTCCATGCCCCAGTGTGCAATATCAATGTGGTGCGATCCCCAGCCGGTGATCATTCCTGCGCCAAACTGTTCCAGCCGCAGCCAGCCCGGACGGTCGTTAATGTCGGTTTGGGAGTGTACGCGATCGAGCGTGTAATAAACTTCCGGCGTCGAGCCGAGCCACATATCATAGTTGAGGTTCTCGGGAACAGGCATTTTGGCGGTATTTCCACCCGCAGGATCGCCTGGCAGACCCACGTATACCTTGGTCAGTTTCCCGATTCTGCCGTTCCGGACCAGCTCGCAGGTGCGTTTGAACTGTGGCCAGGGATTCATGGACCGCTGCTGGCTTCCCAGCTGAAACACCACTTTCTTCTTTTTGATCATATCGGCCATCATCCGGCCTTCCTTAATCGTGAGCGAAGTGGGTTTTTGCATGTAAATGTGCTTGCCAGCCACTGCGGCTTCCATCGCAGGCTGTGCGTGCCAATGGTCGGGCGTGCTGATGATCACGGCATCGATCTCCTTATTGGCAAGCAGTTCTTTATAGTTGTCGTAAGTTTTAACATTCACATAATCCGCTTTCCCGGTCTTATCCGCGTACTTTTTCTCAATCCAGGCTTTCCCTTGCACAAGCCTGTTTTTATCGAGATCAGCTACGGCCATCACATGCGCCATATCATTTTTCATGACCTCCGGTAAATCGTGACCGGTAGCAATGCGGCCGATGCCGATCTGACCGATCTGGATTTTATTACTGGGCGCATTTTTACCAAAAACACTCGCCGGTACAATGGCCGGGAACATGGAGGCAGCAATAATGCCCGCGGTACCGCCCGCAGTGGTTTTCAGGAATGACCGGCGGCTTGGCTGGTTTACTTCGTCAGTGGATTTCATGGTGTGTAAAGGTTAAAGTGAATGTTCAGGATCAGTTTGTGCGAACAGGATCATTGGGTGTTTTTGCATATGCCTTGCTGTAATTGCGGGATTTTTGCGGGCCGATTGCCCATTCAATTGCACCCAGAATGTGCTTTCTGAGATCCTCACGCTCATAGTCTTCTTTCTGATGGCCCAGCGAACTGTAAAATGCCCGCCCGCCATCATACGTATGCCACCACACCGAGGGAAACACCGTCCCAAAAGTATCCAGCGCCTTACCCTCAGGCTTTTGAATGGTTTTATGGTCATTTACGGCCAGTACGGTCAGGTTTACGGCCATTTCTTTTACAAAATAAAACTCGTCTTTCTCGCGCTTCCAGGTAGCGGGCAAATGTGCCAGCGAGGGATTTTTAGGATCGAGTACCTGTACTGAAAACGCCTGCCCGGGTTCATGCCAGAAGAACGTCCCGCCCAGCATATTCTTGAACCACCGCCATTTGCGTTCGGTACCTGAGGCCGAGTGCAGCCCCACGAAATTGCCGCCTGCCTGTATGTAGCGCATCAATGCCACGCGCTGGTCATCGGTGTCGAAAACGTCATTATTGGTATTGGAAAAGATCAGCGCATCGTATTGCTTGAGATTTTCGTCGGTAAACTTTGCGGGGTTGCTGGTACTATCCACGGCAAAGCCATTTTGCTGGCCAAGTTCCTGTATCGCTTTCACCGAGCTTGCGATATTGTCATGCACATAGCCTTTTCCATTTTTAGTATAAACCAGCACCCGCACCTTGTTCCATTTGATTTTTTGTCCAAAAGAGGAAGGTGCGCAGGTCAGGGAAAATGCTAAGGCAAGAAGAACCAGCAGCTTATAGGGGATACTAATTTTCATTTTGGAATCAACTAAAACTTGTGGATACTTGGTCAGTTTGCTAAAAAGCGTTGGCGGGAAAGTGATCTACCTTAAAACCCGATTGAATTTCCACCGTCCACGGGCAAGGTGGTGCCGGTAATAAACCGGGCTGCATCCGAGCATAAAAAAGCGGTTGCCCAACCCACATCTTCCGGCTTGCCCCAGGTGCCCATTGGTGTGCGGTCCATTGCCTTGTCGCGGCGCGACGGGTCGCCGTTCATGGCCGTAAGCATCATGGGCGTTTCAATGAAACCAGGTGCCACGGCATTCACGCGGACATTGTAGGGAGCAAATTCGGTAGTCAGCGCTTTGACTATCCCGCCCACGGCCGACTTGGACGCGGTGTATGCAACTACCCTGTCGATTCCGTACAATGCAGCCATAGAGGTGATCATGACAATGGAGCCGCGCCCGCGTGCAATCATCTTTTTCCCGCATTCACGTGTCATCGTGAATACAGCATGCAGGTTGGTTTGTATGATACGGTCAAAATCCTCGTCGGTCACTTCCAGTGCGTGTTTTTTCATATTCACACCCGCATTGTTGATCAGTATATCAATTTCTCCCGCCGTATTTTCAATATCCTCCACAAGTTGCGGCAGCGATTTCAGGTCCGTAATATCATTGACAAAATACTGCGCATGATTGCCCAGAGCGGTTGCTGCTTCCTGCAATACGCTTTCGCGCCGGCCCGTAAGCACTACCCGCGCACCGGCCTGAGCAAGCGACTGGGCAATGTAAAAGCCAATTCCGCTCCCCCCGCCAGTAACAACGGCCAGTTTGCCTTCCAATGAAAAAACATGCGGAAATTGCAGGGTAGTACCGGCAGCCGGGCGGATGTGAGTGGTGGAATTTGTTTCCATAAGCATGGGATCAGATCATTTGAGCGGATGAGCATTCGCGGGTGATTGCCAGTTCAAGGCCGCGCAGTTCGGCAAGCCCTTTGAGCCGGCCGATGGCCGAGTAGCCGGGATATGTTTTTTTATGTAAATCGTCGAGCATTTGAAAGCCATGGTCAGGACGCATGGGTATGGACGTTGCTACTCCGGAAAGCTGCCTTTTTTGTTCCTCCTGTACCAGAGCTTTGACGACCCGGTACATGTCGGCGTCACCATGCAAATGCGGCGCTTCGTGGAAGTTACGCGGGTCGGCTTCCCTTTTTGTAGCGCGCAAATGTGCAAAGTGAATGCGGCTGCCGAGGCGCACTGCCATGCCCGGCAGGTCATTATCCGGCCTTACACCCAGTGAGCCCGTGCAGAAAGTAATTCCATTGGCCGGAAGATCACAGGCTTTCAGCAGCTGCATAAGGTCGCTTTCAGTACTCACAACCCGCGGAAGACCCAGAAGCGGCCGGGGCGGATCGTCGGGATGAATGCACAGGTTCATGCCAAGTTCCTGGGCCAGGGGCACTATTTCGTGAATGAAATAATACAGATTTTCCCTTAAACCTGCCTCGCCGATGTGCCTGTATTCATCAAGCAATGCCTGGAATCCGGCCAGTTCAAACGCTTCTTCGGAGCCGGGGAGTCCAAGCAGGATTGTATTGGTAAGGGTTTCGGTTTCTTCTCTCGTCATGCTGTTCAGTTTCAGCAAAGCAGCTTGTTGCGTAGCAGTGTCGTAATCCCCGGCGGCATCCGGACGACGGAGAATGTACAGGTCGAAAATCGCAAAGTCTTCCCACACAAACCGGAGGGTTTTATGTCCTTCCGGCAGGGTGTAATCCAATGCCGTACGCGACCAGTCGAGCACGGGCATGAAGTTGTAGCATACCGTTTTTATGCCGCATGCAGCCAGGTTCCGGAGAGACTGTTTGTAGTTTTGGATGTATGAATCCCTGGCAGGCAGGCCTTTTTTGATAGCTTCATGAACAGGCAGACTCTCTACGACTAGCCAATGCAGGGGCGTATACCGGTCGTTTCCAGCCTCAATGCATGCAATCCGCTCGCGGATCGCTGCCACAGACCAAATATCTCCCACGGGAATCTGATGCAGCGCACTCACCACGCCGGTACAACCCGCCTGGCGGATGTCCATCAGGGATACCGGATCGTGGGGCCCAAACCAACGCATGGTATGAATCATAGGAAAATGCTGGAATCTCGTGAATACACATGAGACGCGATCCTGATAGCTTTCCCTGACAGGCTTTGGAATACACCGGGTATGCTGCTTTGCAGAATAATTGCTGGCTGCCGCAGGATAACTGGGCAGATTTCTTAGTGTAAAATCGTTATTTTTGATAAAACACAATTTGATATGGAAGCGGTAATCGACAAAGTCCTGTACACTCCCGAAGAATATTTCACCTACTGTGAGACCCACGAAGGGCAATTTGAATTCGTAAACGGAGAAATTTTCGAGATGTCAGGAGAAACTATTACTGCTAATCAAATAGCTGGAAACATCCATTTCTACATGCGCGGTCTTTTGCAAAACGGGTCATACCTATTTATGCAAAATGCTGTCAAACTAAGAGTCGAGGAAGAAAAGGTCTTTCGGATACCCGACTTCTTTATCGCTAAAAAATCGGGGAACCAGCACAAGTTTGCTACTGAACCACTTCTTATTGTGGAGGTTGTCTCGGAAAGCTCTGCTAAAATGGACAAGACGACTAAGTTGAATGAATATCGCACGATACAGTCTTTGCAATACTACCTTATTGTTGAGCAGGAGACATGTCTGGTTGAGGCTTACATCCGTGAAGGAAATCGCTGGTATGTTGAATTCTATGATCAGATAGATCAGGTAATTCTTCTGCCATATTTCAAAGCAGAACTGCCTGTCAGCAAGATTTATGCTGATGTTGATTTTTAATAGGCATAGGTTCGTTTAGTAATTACTATTCAAAGCGCTTCACAAAAATCTGCTGGGTTGCCTTCCCGTTTTCGTCTTTTACAGGCTTGTTAAATGCAAGTACCTTTCCGTCATGCGACCAGACGTGGCTTACCGGTGCAGCTGCCGAAGGTTCGGTAAGTATTTCAATTCGGTCCGCAAAGGGTTTTTCGCCAGTTTCACAAAGTACAATCCTGTTTTCGTATACATAACTTACATGCTCTCCATCGGGATGCCAGCGCAGGTACCCCGTCACGCTGGTTTCGTGCCTGGTGAGCTGGGTAGCCGGTCCTCCAAATGGTGACAGCAGGAAAATCTGGTCAACACCATGCACATCGGCAGCAATAAATGCAAGCTGCGAGCCATCGGGCGACGACCTGACAATGCCTTTGCAGCCGGGATGCAGGCTTTCGGCGGTGTACGTCAGGCGTTTCCAGACTGTGCCTTTTGGTGGCATCGGAAAGTCATCCTTCGTGCCTTCCAGCGGACCAGCTTCGCCAGGTTGCGTGATATCATCGGGAATATTTACAATAAATACCTCGCTCACTTCCCGGCCGCTCCTGCTCCGGACCGTACCCAGAAATGCCCGGGCTATCTGGCGCTTTCCATTGGGTAGCAGGTAGCCATGCGTACCCATCCAGCTGTCTCCCGCCGCGTGACTGATTTCGTCACTGCCGGGTTCAGGCTCCGGCACCACGTGCACTACCAGCACACTGAACCACGCTCCCGACACATTTTCCGTATTTTTATCAACCTCAACCGTTCGTATCTGTTTTGAAACACCTATTGTCCGCAGGTTGCGCCGCTGCCCGGTGCGGTCCTCCAATGCTTTTAAAACAGCATCATTGTAAGTGAACCCGATCCACTGCCCGTCTCCACTCCATTCATGCCGGTGAGTGCCTCCGCGCAATGCTCCCGGCGTAAACGGATCCGTGACGTCGCGCGCGTCCATATAGATGGGTACGTTAGGGCGGGAATCTTCAATAATTACCCCTGTGCGCCTCCACTGCTGGTACGGATTGTCCTGCGTGGCCGGCAATCCATGGATGAACACCACCGCATTTTGCACAGGGCTGTAACTCACTGCTCCCGCGCCCGGGCCCCAGGGTGTATTTCCGGAAATCTCAAAAAGTACCTGCTTTTCTCCTGTTTCGATATTCACCCGCTCAATCCTGCCCGAAGCTGCAATGCCGCCCTCGTCCGTGCGGGTGTCGTACGCCAGCCACTTGCCATCCGGAGAAAAATTGTCATTGTTGTCCAGGTCATGGTGGTAGGAGAGGTCGTGGGTGACCTGGGTTTCTTGGAGATGGTCGTAGTTGCAGGCAGGCATAGATAAAGTAACTGCTAAGGTACAAAGCAGGGTAAATACATTTTGCATAAAAAACTATTGCTGAGGTGCGCTGATCACGCCCAGGTACCGGCCCATCCAGTAAGGCAGCAGCCAGATATCCCCGGCACTGTGCTCCGATTGACCATTGCCTCCGTGATCGAGTGCAAACATGTTTCCATTATGGCGCTGTATGGGCCGCTCGTCCGGAGGCAGCACTTCTTTGGTTGTTTGTTTGCGGAAGTTCATTTCGATCTTTTCAATATCCTTCCGGTGACTGTTCCTGATCTCCCAGTCGATAAGGTCAAGCGGGTGCTCCTGCAGGTACCAGGCAGCCTCTTTCAGGTCAAACTCCCGCGTGCCCGTGAGCGCCGTGAAAATATTCCAGGCTCCTTCCTTTTCGGGACGCTCGGCCTGCCAGTGGTCAATGATGGATTGCCTGTACTTCGTTTTCAGCGAATCATTCAATGCATAGCGGTACAATCCCCAGTAGCCCAGGAAGTACATTTCGTCATCGGAGTGGTTCCAGCCGTCGGACATGTGCTTGGCATGCTCGTCGGCATCATCCGGTGCCATCCCGATCACACGCATAGGGCGCATCATATTTTCAAGATAGCCATAGCGGGTCATCAGCTCCATGGCCTTGGCCTTGTACTTTTCTTTTTTGGTAAAATGGTAAGCCGTCTGCAGCATGGCCACGATATTGGACGAGTTGAGCTTGCGGTCGCCCACATTCACCGGAAAGGAATTGACATAATTCGGGTTCCATTTGCCCCACATGGTCGGTTTCCCGTCATAGTCGATCAGGTACATATCATTTTTCAGGATGTGCGACATAACGGTATCTATCAGCACCACAGCCCTGCTTTTCAGAGCGGCATCATCCACGAGCTCTGCCATCGCACCAAATGCAAATATGTGACCAATCACTTCGTCGCTGCTCGTGGTCGACTTCCAGTCCCATTCCTTGTCGGGTGCATGCTGCCAGCGCTCGGGATCACCAAGTTCGGCAATGTGCCCGCTACGTTCAAAAGAGCGGGCCGGAAAGCCGGGTACAGGATTAATGCTGTACAACCGTTCCAGGGCATCCAGCGACTCCCGGCAGTTTTGCAGTGCCTCAGGCTCCCTGGTCACCGCATACCGGAAAATCTCGCCACCCAGGTACATGGACGTCCACAATCCGTCATTGTCGGAGTCTTCCAGAAAGCCCGTACCGATTTTGCCATGCTCCATATTGACCACGGTTGCATTGAATCCATTGCGAATATGCCTGGCCCGGACCTGCTGCTCCATACGCGCAGCTTTTTCGGACAGTGTCATTTTTTGAAAACAAATTTGCCCCAGTCCCTTGCTTGTGAGCACCAGTACCGAGTTAGCAGGACCTTTTTCTATATCCAAAACCGCATTGCCCGGAAGCCAGCGCTCACCATAGTAGTAATCAAACCTGCCGTCCGTACGTAGCGCAAATGCGCCCTCATTTGTCCCAAACCACATTTTTCCTCCTACATTCCTGACTGCGGTAATCTTTGTCACGGGGAGTTTCTGCATGAGGTTGCCACCTTGCTTTTTTAGTATATCAAAAACAAGAAAACCATCCGTGGTCCCGATGTAGATACTTTGGTCGAGCTGATCAAATGCTGTAAAATTGCTGCCACTGAGCACTTTGGATAACTTCTGATTGGCCGTAGTAAAGAGGTACAATGCATTTTTACCCAAAATCCAGAAGTCTGCTGCGCTAGTGCTGCCAAGCAGGCCCACGATGGCGTCATCGGGAATACTTCCGCTCCACAGCGTTTTGGAGTCGCGTACCAGCTGCAAAGCTTTGCCGTCAGACACCAGAAAAGTAAAGTCCCTGCTGCCGGCGAAGAGATTTGCACCTTTCAGATGATGATGGCAGAACAAAGACCCGGCCCATGCATTGCTGATGACAGCCTGATCCGTCAGATATATCAGCTGATCATTGTAGGAAGTCAGGTTAGTGATCTTTTTGTCTTTCATAAACCGGTACTGATTATCCGCACCTACTGTACCGGGATACTGAAACCGCCCGTCGCGCGTATTCTGCAGTCCTTCCGCTGCCAGCATCTGGATCACTCCATTGCGGTCGGCGGCGACTTCCAGCAGGGAAGTTTTGGTGGTATCGGCGTAAAACTTAATGCTGTAATCCTGCCAGAAAGGCTTGTCACTATGTACAGGCTGACCGGTATTTTGTGCCGGAAGCAGGTAGGGAAGGGTAATCAGGATAAAGAGTGAAAGGGTAAATTTTTGCATGATAAAACAATTAAAGATTGGATTTAGAAATCTGTAAAGGATCAACGGTAACATACCTGATTGTCTTTTTTCCTTTGGCAGGGTGGTGTGAGTAGGTGATCCGCAACAATCCGTCTGCGGTCTGGATCATACACGGGTATGAAAAGCTGCCCTGCCGGGAAAGATCATTTTCAAGATAGGTCTTCCATTTCCACGTTTTGCCTTCATCATCGGACAGCATGAGGGTAAGCTGGTACCTTCCCTCACTGATATCATTACCCAGAAATGCCCATCTGCCGTCTTGCAGCGTCAGCGCTTCCACGCTGGCTGTATTAGGAATTTCTGTTTTTCGAGAAACAGTCCAGGTTTCACCATTGTCGGCTGACTCGCTCCGATGCACGCGGCAGGGTGCATCTCCGCTGTCGCGCATGAAAGCAATGAGATTTCCATTCTTTTTGCGGATAAGTGCAGGCTGAATAGGGCCGCGACCTACAATCGGCAGACCGGGCCGCCAGGTACTTCCGTGATCTTCCGAAATGGCGAGCATGGACATATTGAAGCCATCGGAATAAAGCGGGAGCAAGATTTTTCCGGTGGGTTCCACAAGCGGTTTGATGCGCGTCATCCAGCCGATGCTGCGTTTGACGGGATCTTTGGCGGCTTCTGCAATCAGGTTATCGTACCGTGGTGCATACCCGGCCCAGCCATGGTGGTCATCAGGGAGTTCTTTGAATTTCTTGACAACCTCTTCGGCAAAGCGGGCGTCGGGTTTCAGTAAAATGTTATCCTGCCAGTTCCAGACCGGCGCACCCGCACCGGCATAGTCGGTGGAAGTCCTGAGGCGAAGGATGGATTGTTCCCAAAGGTTGGCCTGCACGGCAATCCAAATCAGAAAAATTTTGCCCCGGGCATTGAGAAAAAGTACCGGGTTACAATCAGGAATATGCGGTGTATCGGCCATCAGAAACGGTTCGGACCACTTGATTGTGCCTTTTTTCAATCTTGCACCCATTATCCGCACATCATCTGCATTGCGCTCGCCGCTCCCCTGAAACCAGGCTGCAAGCATATCTCCGTTGGGCAGACTTACCAGGCTGCTGCCGTGAACGTGCTGCTCCTGATGCGGGAAAATATTCATTTCCTGTGTGATGGCCGGACGCTGTGCATAGAGCAGGTGGGCGTTCAGGATGGTTGCGGTGAGAAGCGTAATCAGGTTTTTCATTTTATGCCACAAATGCACGGATGTACACGGATTGTTATTTTGAAATTTGCCCCAGGTACCGGCCCATCCAGTAGGGTAGGAGCCAGAACACAGGCTCGCGCTCAACCTGCGGATTCCCGCCGGCCAGCGTCCACGGATTTTTATCCCACCGGACAGTCATACGCAGGCTAGCGGGTTGAAGCGGACTTACCTGCCGGTCGTCCAGCACGGGCGTTCTCGTCATGGTCACATCTTCGCGCTTGCTGTGGTCAATTGGCCAGTCGATCAGGTCGAGGGGTGTATCCACGAGGAAGTTCACAGATTGCTGAACCTCTTCGTGCCGGTTTGTACAATAGTTATAAATGAAGTTGATCAGGGGATTCTGGTCACCGCGCCGGAGCTGATACCATTGTTCCATATGCTTTTTATAAAAGGACACCCGCTCCGGATCTTTCTCGCATTTGATCAAAATCGGGTATACATAGGCTTGCAGAACCAGGTCGAAATAGATCAGCCAAGCCGGGTTCTGGCTGGTGACGGCGGACATGTTTTTGAGATACTGCTCCTTTTTGATCAGATGCAGGTATTGTTGCTCATACCGGGCATAGCCTGTCATGAAATAGGCAAGTTTCAGAAAGGCAAGCATTTCCATGGAGTTCTGGTTGCGGTCGGGCAGCCACTCGGGATCGCGGTTGAGCTGGTCAGGCGACCATACCGACCAGCGTGTAGCCTTGCCATCCACATCGGCAAGGTTAAGCTTGTTTTTGATCAGGTAATCAACAATGCGACTGACGTGGGCGGCTATGACTTTTTTCTCGGCGGCATCAGCAGCAAGGGTATAGTAGAAGTAATAGCCAAACATGTGGCCGCACATTTCATCACTGCTGGTATCGCCTTTCCAAAGCCACTTCCCGTCAGCCGACTTGTGCCACCGGACCTCCACGGGCTTGAAGCGCGGCTCTTTGACCAGCTCATCGGCCAGTTCCTGCCTTGTATAGGTGCGGTTTCCATCGTGCATTTGCTTCCAGCCGGAGGGAATGATGGTTCTTGCAAAAAAGCCTTCGGTACCGGTCACTTCCTGCAGGAGTTTCAGAAATCCGAATGCCTTGTGCGCATTGGTCCTGGCTTGCGGATCTTTTGTAGCCGCATACCGAAAACTTTCCATAGCGAGGTAGTTGCCCGTATACTCACCGTCGTTATCATCGTCTTCGGGCTCCCAGGAGGCGGTATCGCCGGGAGTTCGCAAATGCGCCTGCCCGGCAATCCAGGGCGCCCTGATATGTCTTTTTTGAAGTACATCCTGAAAGTACAGCTCTTTTTCCGCCAGCGTCATACGCTTTTTCCTGATGGCACTTACGCCCTGAGGTGTCGCAATCCAGGCGGTACCTTCCCGGTCAAATGCAATATCATTCACATGGTCGTCCAGCAGCCACCTTCTCGAAAAACGCAGGGAGTGCGAACCATCGGGCAGGTACCGGACAACTCCGGTTTCAGTCCCGACCCACATCGTACTGTCGGGCGCATGACGGACGGTCGTGACGAACACCGAAGGAATGCCGTCTGCTACACGCAATTCCTTTTCCCTGGCATTAGTGTTCCGCACGGTCACGCCTCCGAGTCCGCCTACCCAAAGCTTGTGACCGGCATCGTATGCAAGTCCTTTTGTGTATCCGCTGATCAGCTGATCTGTTTGGTAAAAGTGGGTGCTACTGCTATCCTGCCAATGAAAAAGGCCGGCGTCGGTAGCAATCCAGAGCCCGCCTTTTTCATCAGAAACCACGTCCCGGAGGGAACGGGCAGCCAGCCCTTTCTGCGGGATGAATTGATCCCCTTTTTGCAGCCACATTCCCTGAGGGCCCATGGCATACATACCCTCTTTCGCGGCACATAGCATGGATATGGGGCCTTTGGGGACATCATGTTTTATCGTTTTTCCATTTTGATAACGATATAATCCATCCCACGCGCCCAGCCACACCATGCCCTTGCTGTCGATTGCGACGCGGTAGGCAGGGCCGGGATCATTGCCTAGCGGAATGCCTGTCCAGGTACGGGTTGTTTTTTGTTTGGTAAAAAAACCTGCTGCCGTGGCGATCCAAATGTTTCCGGCCGGGTCTGCTGCAATGCTTCTCACCTCATTCGTGCCGGCCCCGGCACTTACCGGATAAGCATCGTGGTACTCCTGCCAGAAAGGTTTGTCCTGCCAGACATTGTCTTTCGTATCGTCAGGCTGCTTTTGCTCACAAGCCGTGGCGATGATCAGAAAAGGGCATGTCCAGGCAAGAAAGCGGGAGAATAGCCGGATCATGCGGTGGTAAAGTTTTTACTTTCCTGAAAAAGCATGTGCAGCAGGCTGTGGTACTGTGAAAAATCGGGGATGAGCAGGTGGGCGCCGGCTTTGATGAGCCTGGGGCGTTTGGCAGGATTATGGCCGAAGCGCTGCACTTCATTGCTGGTGATACCAATGGAAATACCACCTGCCCGCCGTCCCTCACGGATTTCATCGGGGCCGTCGCCAAAAACTGCCAGCTCGCGGCCATGCAGGTTGTGCTCGCGGATGATCTTTTCAATGATCATCTTTTTGGAAAACTTGGTATAGTCGCGGAGTGCGCCGTAAATGCCGCCGTCAAACAAGTGCGCATAGCCGAGTGCCGATGCCTCGCGTCTGACGTCCTCCTCATCCGTGCCGCTGGCGAGGTACAGGGTTACTCCCCGGCTTTTGAGCTCCTGCAAAAAAGCTACGGCACCTTTGAGCGTAAAATCTTCCTGCCCAAGCTGCCCGCTGTTCAGTTTTGCGATGCGAAGGTTCACCATTTCCATCAAGCCTTCATTATACAATTCCTTGTACCGGAACTTGTCCAGGATCTCGTTTTCAGGGACAAAACCGAACTCTCGCACGAGCTCCACCAAACCTTCCATTTGATAGATGGTCTGGATCCCCGTGGTTGCATGAATAAATTCTTTTACCCGGTGCCGGACTTTATGAAACGCAGCAGCATCTACCGTCTCATAGTGCGCACCCAGGATGGAGCGCATCATGACAGGCTCCATAATCTCTTCCCAGCCTTGCCGGAACGTACTGATGGTACCGTCATGGTCAAAAACTGCATGGCGAATGTGGCCCAGCCTGCCCAGGACCTCAGGTACGCAAAGCTCGAACTCCGTACCCGGCATGAAAACCGCGGCACGGTCATTGGCAGCCAGGTCGGCCTGGTAAATGTAATCGGGTTCACGGCTGATGTGAAGGATCTCTCCGGCATTGGCAGTACCGGTCGTAAACAGCTTTTGTACGGTAACTGCGGCCGCAAAATTTGCAAACTCAGCAGCTTCGGCAGCGGGCACCTGCGCAGCCATGCACAGGGTAATCGCACTGATGGCCGTATCGCCGGCACCTACGGTGTCCAGTTTTCCTTTCAGCTGCAGGCCTGGTAGCGTATGCTGGCCGAGGTTGTCAAATGCAATAATGCCCCGCTCGCCACAGGTTACAAAGACGGGTTTTTGCGTATGGTTCTGCATTTGTTTTCCATACACAAGCACATCGGATAGGGGGATGTGATCAGCCGGGCTGGTAACCACACCAGCGAGTGCGGCAATTTCATGGTCATTGACTTTCAGGAACGTATTCCGGAACCGGGCATTGAAGTGCCGCGAATCCATCATTACGATTTTGTGTCGATATTTATCAAAAAGCCTGTTGGCACCCTCGATAAAGGATTCATTGTTGATGCTGCCGGTAATTTGCTGATTAAAGATCAGCGCGTCACACGCACGCAGGGCATCTTCCATCGCGGCAAGCAGCAAGTGGTCTGTCTCAATGCTCCTTTTACTGTAGACCCCGAAATCGATGCGCGGCTGCTCTTCTCCCGAATCAAGTCTTTTGAGGTAGCTGTATGTACTGAAATGTTCGGTTTGGGTAAACAAAGATGTGGTATCCGCTCCCAGATTTTGCAGCTGTCGTGCCAGCTCCCGTCCGTGCATATCTTCCCCGATCACCCCGATCACCCTGATTTCGGCCGGACAGAGTGCCGCCAGGTTGGCTACCACATTACCTGCACCCCCGGGCGAGTAGTAATCATGGGATACAGCCGCGGCGGGCAGGCCGGTTTCAATGGAAGTTTCGGATCCGCGCTCGTCCATGACCCAGTAAGCGTCCAGACAAAAATCGCCGTACACGGCAATGCGAACGGATGAAATCTTTTCAAGAATGCTGGTGATCTGGCTTTGTTCCATGAAAAAAGGCATTAGGAAGTTCGGGAAGCAAACGGGGCTGTTCCGGCTATTATACTCCCGGCACTTGCGGGCAGGCTATTGAAGGCAGGGCGATTCAGCCTGATTGTTAAAAATCGTAAAGAAATGCAGGCCGCATCTGTTCAGACTTGCCCGAATGTCTGTCATAAACAGTCTGGAAATGCCCGTTTAAGAAGGGATCAAAAAATTATTGTTATAGAATGGTTAAATCCACAGGTTTTGCGCAAATTGAAGATAGATTTACGCAAGTTGCGATAGTTGCACGGGAATAATCAGTGTAGATTTAAAAAGCCAATCGACTCAACGCCACACGGAAGGATTTATTAGTAGAAACCGTATTCGCGGAATTTACAATTGTCATCAGCAAGTTACGACATCCATTACCAAGGAATTTTCCAGAATGTCCATACTGATTACGCTTGAACTCTTACCCTTTCTTACCGTAAAAAACTACTGCCGTGGCTTATCCCGATGAATGTACCCTCACCAAAGTAACGCAAGGCGACGAAGCTGCCTTTGCGGAACTCTACAACTATTACAAAGCGCCTGCGCTCCGGTTTACTTTTTCCCTGCTGAAAGACGAGGAAGAAGCCGAAAACATGGTGCAGGACGTATTTATTAAGATCTGGGTAAAGCGCGCCCAGATCAAGCCTGACTATAATTTCAACTCCTACCTTTTTACGTGTCTGCGGAATATGGCATTTGACCATTTCAAGAAGATGGAAAAGAGCGAGCAGCTGCGCAGGCATTATATGGAAAACATGAACCTTGCAGCAGAGGATGGTAAGGAGGAGGATGAAAGAAGGATCAGCCTGGTGCAGGCAGCGGTAGAGTCACTTTCGATTAAAAGAAAGCTCATCCTCCGGTTGAATGTGGAAGAGGGGAAATCATACCAGGAAATCGCGGAGTTTCTGCGTATTTCCAAGAATACTGTAAAAAACCAGCTGGTAAAGGCAAAACAGATCCTGAGGGAGAAGGTAGATCTGGCAGCTGTCTGAACAAGAAAGAAACCTTACCCGGCCATAAACAAAGAAACAGAAGCTCAGGCTTCTGTTTCTTTGTTTACATTCCTAGTGTACAGCTGTTTGCTGAGGTATCCGGGGACTTTTGGCCTGCCAGATAAAGTAGATGCCCAGCAATACCACGGGTATGCTCAGGATTTGTCCCATGTTGAGGGCATAATTAGCTTCAAATGCCTCCTGATTTTCTTTCAGGAATTCGTACAGGAACCTCAGTGTAAATACCCAGACAAAGAAAACACCTACCATCAGCCCGCGTGGCGTGGCGGCTTTGTATTTGTTCCAGATGGCGAAGAGGATGAATGTCAGCACAAAGCAGGAGATGGATTCATAAAGCTGCGCAGGGTGCCGCGGAATTTTCAGAAACTCTGTATTGCGCAGAAAAATAAAGCCCCAGGGTACATCTGTCGGTTTTCCCACGATCTCGGAATTCATCAGGTTGCCGAAGCGGATAAAGGCACCGCCCAGTGCAATGGTAATGACCATACGATCGGCCACCCAGAAAAACGTTTGTCCCTTTGCCTGCCGGGACCGGCTGTACAGGTATAATCCGGTTATAATCCCGATCACAGCTCCATGGCTGGCGAGACCCGCATAGGGTGGAAGGATCACTTCCAATGGATTTTTAAATAACACCTCCGGCTCGTAAAACAGAAAATGCCCGATCCGTGCCCCGAGGACCGTGGAGAGCACCATATATAATGTAAGCGCATCAATATCTTCGAGTGTTTTGCCCTCTTTTCTGAAAATATGGATCATGATCTGCTGCCCGATCAGGAAGCCGGCAGCAAACAGCAGACCATACCAGCGCACCGGAAACGGACCAAAACCTATAAATTCGGGGATTGTGAGGATTTCGGGACTGGCATCCCAGAGAATATACGAAATCATGCGATCGGAATGTTTACTTTCAAAGATACTATTTAGCGCAAGAACATAAATGAAATTTTTGCTCGTGGCACTGGTGCGGATTTACCAGGGCGTATTGTCTCCGTACCTTCCCAATGCCTGCCGTTATACGCCCACCTGCTCCCAGTATATGATTCAGGCTGTGCAGAAATACGGCGCTGTCAAAGGCGGCTGGATGGGGCTGAAACGCATTTCGCGCTGCCATCCCTGGGGCGGGCACGGGCATGACCCCGTCCCCTGAACTTACCCGATTGCTACTTTCCGGAGAATAGAATCGATGATCGTGGTGGTGCGCACATTGTCGGCTTCGGCCTCGTAGTTGAGCAGGATCCGGTGGTTCATGATGTCGGGCGCGAGCTCCTTGATGTCCTCAGGAAGTACATAATCCCGTCCTTCGAGGTAGGCCAGCGCCTTGGCGGCACGGTTAAGGTTGATCGTGGCACGGGGGGACACGCCAAACTGAATGTAGCGGGCTTCGTCGCGCAGACCATAGTCGAGCGGGCGGCGGGTGGCAAATACCAGCTCGATAATGTACCTTTCCAGCGTATCGGACATATTTACCCGGTTCACATTTTCCCTGATCGCAAAAATATCCTGCTTGTTCAGGATCGCGCGGATCTGGTAGTCAAAGTTGATATCCGACATCCGGCGCATGACTTCCAGCTCATTGGTCTTGTCAAGATAATCCACAAAGACCTTCATCATAAATCGGTCGATCTGAGCCTCGGGCAGGGGATAGGTTCCTTCCTGCTCCACGGGGTTCTGCGTGGCAAGTACCAGAAAAGGTTTATCGAGCGGGTAGGTTTCATCCCCAATGGTCACCTGCTTTTCCTGCATGGCTTCCAGCAGTGCGGACTGCACCTTTGCCGGCGACCGGTTGACCTCGTCGGCCAGGATGATATTGGAGAAAATCGGCCCTTTTTTAACCTCGTAATCACCGATCTTAGGTTTGTAAATCATCGTCCCGATCAAATCGGCAGGCAGCAGGTCGGGCGTAAACTGTATGCGTTTGAAGTCGAGGTGGAGTACCTGCGACATGACATTGATGGTCAATGTCTTGGCAAGTCCCGGTACACCTTCCAGCAGAATATGGCCGCCGGTAAAGAGCCCGATGAGCAGGCGGTTGAGCAGCTTATCCTGGCCCACTACAACCTTACCCATCTCGTCCAGTACTTCCCTTATTTTCTCTATATACATGGATAAATGTTTAACATAAACCCTTTTCAGGGTAGATCACGACGCCCATATCGCCCGCACAAAGCGATCTTTTCCATTGATATCACGCAGGATCTCAACGTTTTTGTAATTCCTTTCCTCAAATACCTCCTTTGTTCCCGGCCCGAAATGCTCGTTGATTTCCACATAGCATTTGCCATTTTCTTTTAAATGGTAAACACCAAAGTCGGCGATGGCCTTATAAAAAAGCAAAGGGTCACTATCCTCCACAAACAACGCTACCTGGGGTTCAAAACGCAGTACATTGGGACGCATATGCTCCTGCTCGGAGTAGGTCACATAAGGCGGGTTGCTTACCAGGCAGTCGAACTTGATAATATCTCCCGGCAACGGAAAAGTTACATTGAGCATATCCTGCTTGGCAAACTTCACGTCGGCAATCAGCTGGCGGGCATTTTCGCGGGCTACTTCCAATGCTTCGTCGGATACGTCCCACGCATGTACGGTCACATGCGGCAGGAAGCGCGCCAGCACAATGGCGATACAGCCGCTCCCGGTGCCGATATCCAGGATAGATATATCCTTATCGGGCTCAGCATAGTCGCGGGTTACCATCCTCACCAGCTCTTCAGTCTCCGGACGGGGAATCAGTACCGACGAAGAAACCCGGAATTCGAGTCCGCAAAACTCCGTGGAGCCGATGATATGCTGCACGGGCTCATTGTTATTCAGTCGCGAGATAATGCTTTCCCAATCGGGCTGCGCAGTAGTAGGCGGGATCGGCCGGTCGACCAGCACATCAATGTTCCGCAGGCGCATATAATGTTCCAGCAGCATAAAGGTGATGGCCTGCGCTTCTTTCTCGGGATAAACTTGAATGGCTTTTAATATATGTTGATAAAGCTGACGTGCCGAAGTCATTTTCAGGTGTTTTTAATGCAATGTCGGAAAGTTAGCAAATTATGGGAACTCCCGAAAGCTGCATTCCGTAAGCCCTTTGTATTTTTGGGATATGGAATCGGATGTTCAATGGATGCAAAGGGCGCTGCAGCTGGCTGCCTACGGAATGGGAAATGTGAGCCCGAACCCCATGGTCGGCTGTGTGATTGTGCACGACGGCAGGATCATCGGCGAAGGCTGGCACCGGCAATATGGCGGGCCGCATGCAGAGGTACGTGCCGTGGAAAATGCAGATCATCAGGGCAATGCGCATCTGTTGGGCGAGGCTACTGCATACGTCACGCTCGAACCCTGCTCTCATTTTGGTAAAACCCCGCCCTGCGCCGACCTGCTGATCGCCAGAAAGCTGAGACGGGTGGTCGTATGCAATGAAGATCCCAATCCGCTCGTGGCCGGCCAGGGAATGCAAAAACTGCGGAATGCGGGCATTCAGGTGGAGAGCGGGCTGCTCTCGGAAGAGGGGGCAGCGCTGAACGTGCGATTTTTTACCGCCATGCGGCAGCACAGGCCTTATGTAATCCTCAAATGGGCCGAAACTGCAGACGGGTTCCTCGGGTATGACAATGGACTTCCGTTAAAGGTCAGCGGCGAACTTTCCAACATGCGCGTGCACCAGTGGCGAACCGAGGAAGACGCAATCCTGGTGGGGTACAAGACGGCGTGGATGGACAATCCAAGGCTCAATGTCCGTAAATGGGTAGGGCACGATCCAGTACGCATTGTACTTGACAGATACCTGCAGCTGCCTGCCAGCCTGAACCTTTTCGATCAGTCCCAGCCTACACTGGTGGTCAATCGCCGGGAAGCAACGCCTTTGCCGGCCGAACCCGAGCGGTACGCCACTGCCCACACTGTTGGCTACCTGAAAGTGGAACCCGGTATGGACGAGATCGGCGAAATGCTGCGCGGGCTTGTCAAAAGAAAAATACATTCCGTATTTGTGGAAGGCGGAGCGGCCGTCATCAACAGTTTCCTGCAATCCGGGCATTGGGACGAGATCCGGCGGTGCCAGGGATCATTTGCAATCGGGGAGGGGGTCAAGGCACCTGTACCGGCCGGTACGCTCTGGCATAGTGAGCAGGTACAGGGTGATTTATGGTCTTTCTACTCGGCAGCTACACACTCCAGATATTCTCCTCAGTAGTCCAGATTTCCCAGGCTTTCTCTGCCTGAAGTTCGAGCATTTTCAAGCCATTCTGTACCACTGCACCATGGGCGGCGCCATTTTTCAGGAAAAGGGTTTCGGCAGGGTTGTACACAAGATCATACAGGAAATGACCTTTCCCGATCCAGTCGTAATTCACAGGCGGGCATTCTTCGGTTTTGGGGAAAGTACCCAGTGGAGTTGTATTGATGATCAGCAGGTGACTTTTGAGGATATCTTCCGTCAATGCCTCGTACAGGATTGAATCGTCGCTTTTTTGCCGGGAAACGGTGAGGTATTCCACATGCAGATCCTGCAATGCAACCTGTACCGCCTTGGCAGCGCCTCCGTTTCCCAGAATCAGTGCCTGAAAGTTGCTGCATGTTTCGCCCCGCCGGTCGAGCCATTCCACGAGCGACTGCCGGAAGCCATAATAGTCTGTATTAAAGCCCTTGGTACTGCCGTCAGCATAGATTTTGATGGTATTCACAGCCCCGATCCGCTCAGCCGAGGAGTCATCCAGGTCGTCGAGGTACGCAATTACGTCTTTTTTGTAGGGAATGGTTACATTGAGGCCGCGCAGCCCTGATTTTTTTTTCAGGAGTGCAGGCAGCTCATCCAGTGACTTCATTTCAAACAGTTCATAACTGCTTTCCCTGATCTTTTCCCGGGTAAACTTGTCGGTGAAGTAGCGTTTGGAAAACGAGTGCGTGAGCGGGTATCCGATAAGGCCGTATAAATTCATGTGGGTCAATGTTTCGGGAAGGCGCGAAGTTAGTCCAGCAGGCAGGCATTTACAAGATTTTGAAGCATACCTCCATTTGAAAAGGCTGCGCGACCAAGCAGATGTAATATTTAATTTGTAAAATTTTATAAATTAAAGTAGAATTATCCTTTTATGGAATGCATTGAGCTGTATGAATTGGAAGTACATTTACCACACACTGATTACCTGCATGCTGGCACAGCTACCCACCCGGGCGCAGGCACCCGCAGACTACTCCATCCACCTGAGGGGCGGCACATTCACGCCTGAAAATAACCTGGTAAATGCCCCTGGCCTGCGGCTGGCGAGTTTGCAAAGTCCCGGAGATTCCATTGCATTTTGCATTTTACAATTTGAAAAAATACTGACGCAGGCTGAAAAAAGCAGCCTGGCAGCTTCGGGAGTCTACATCCTCGACTACATTCCCAACCTTGCCTATTCCGCGCTGGTACGTACCAATACCAGCGCAAATACTCTCACAACCATGCGCGGGAGGGCGATAGTACCTTTGCAGCCGGAACAAAAAATGGCTCCTGCGCTGGTGGCCGGCCAGGTTCCGCCGCATGCAGCCAGCGTGCCCGGGCAGGTGGATGTATGGATCAGTTTTCCCAAAATATATACCGCCATGCAGGTCAGAAGCCGGCTCCTGGCGGCAGGCTTTACCATATTGTCGGACAAGCACCAGGCCTACCACATTCTTGAACTACGCGTGCCCGCCGACCGGCTGCGCGCACTGGCTGCATTGCCCTTGGTAACCTACGTTCAGCCGGTACCATCGGCGGATAAAGGTTTTAACAATAAGACCACCGCCAATGCCCGGGCCAATATCCTGAGCTCATCCCTGCCCGGCGGCCGTAACCTGCATGGAGAAGGTGTGGTGATCGGGATCGGGGATGATTCCAATCCGCTGCAGCACGTGGATTTTAATGGAAGAATAATCAACCGCAACCCTGCGGATGGCGGCTCACATGGTATCCACGTGATGGGAACGCTGGCAGGTGCGGGCATTATGAACGAGCGTTACACGGGTTTTGCACCCAAGGCGACCCTCGTAGTGCAGGAATTTTCGAAAATCCTGGCCAATACCGCCGCCTATGTGCAGGATTATGGCATGGTAGTGACCAACAATTCGTACGGCGGGGATGACAATGATTGTTCTACATTCGGTACTTACGACCTGTATGCGCAAATGCTGGATGAGCAGGCATTCCGGTTCCCGCATCTGCAGCATGTATTTGCGGCGGGGAATAGTGGAAATATCACCTGCAGTCCTTATCCCGCAGGCTTCGGCAACATCCTGAGCGGCTACCAGACGGCCAAAAACGTGATCACGGTAGGCAGTACTTCCGAAACCGGCACAGTGGCATCCGGCAGCAGCCGCGGGCCTGTGCGCGACGGACGATTAAAGCCTGAAATTACTGCCCAGGGAATCAATATCACGTCCACCATTCCCGTCAATTTGTATGGTAATGCAACCGGAACCAGTATGGCAGCGCCGGCTGTGGCAGGCGGACTGGGGCTTTTGTACCAGAGATACCGCCAGCTGCACCAAGGTGCCGATCCGCGAAATGCATTGATGAAAGCACTCATTTGCAATGCAGGGACAGATAAGGGAAACGAAGGTCCGGATTTCAGATATGGGTACGGGTGGCTGAACCTGGCCCGGGCTTTGGAAATGATGGAAGCCGGATGGTACCGGAATGACTCGGTGGCTCATCAGCAAACCCAGGTGCACACGATTGCCGTACCCGTGGGGACAGCCCAGCTGAAGGTAATGCTGTACTGGAACGATCCCGCGGGTAACCTGCTGTCTGCACAAAATCTTGTTCACGATCTCGATCTGAGCATAACGGATCCATATTCGGCCACGACATTACCGCGCCTGCCCGATCCCGCACCTGGAAATGTGAGCAATGTGGCTGCAACCGGCGCCGACCATATCAATAATATGGAGCAGGTGGTGATCGACAATCCTGCGTCGGGCACCTACACTGTGAAAGTGGCAGGTACATCTGTGGCTCAGCATCCTATGCAGGAATATGTGGTCGTTTATGATATTTTACCCAATGTTACCCGGCTTACCTATCCCATCGGGAACGAGCGGCTGAAAGATGGCGATGCATTTTACATCTCCTGGGATGCCAATGGAAACGGAAACGGCACATTTACAGTCCAGTACTCACTCAATAACGGGGCACAATGGACAACCATCGCTCAAAATCTTGCCCCCGGAATAAGGCAGGTTGCCTGGACCATTCCGGCCAATACCCGGAGTGACCAGGCACGTGTAAGGGTGACAGACAATGGATCAGGCAATACTTCAGTAAGCGAACCCTTTACCATTCTTGGTGTGCCTACATTAACACTTTCAGCCGGGCAATGCGAAGGGTATGCGGCTATTGACTGGACCCAGGTTGCCGGCGCAACAGACTATGAGGTAATGCTCCTGAACAAGGGCGAGATGCTGCCCGTAACCGTCACCGCGGGTACCAGCTACGTTTTCAGTGGTTTGTCCAAAGACTCCACCTATTACTTTGCTGTGCGGGCGAGGCTCAATGGAAAGCCGGGAAGGCGGGCGTTGGCCATTTCCCGCAAGCCTGACTCTGGAACCTGTACGGGTACTATCTCGGATAATGATCTGGCGGTCAGTGCGGTCATTTTCCCGGCGGGATCAGGGCGGCTGCTGACATCTTCTGCGTTGAGTAGCAATGCATTTATCAAAATAAAAATCAAAAACCTGGATGATGCAGACCATGCGGGGCCTGTGCAAGCGGGTTTTTTCCTGAATGGCGTGGCTGGACCTTTGGAAACGATCAGTCCGGCAATTGAAAAAGGAAAAACGTACGATCACACTTTTGCATCCAGTGTGAACCTGGCGGCGGCAGGCACGTATGTACTTAAAGTTTATGTGAAAAAAGCAGGGGATGCAGTAGCAGTTAATGATACATTGACACGCATTTTCAGGCAGCTCGGCAACCCTGCAGTCGTGCTGCCTTTTACGGATAACTTCGAGGCACTTGCACCGCAGTCCGTCGGGGCGGGACAGCAGGGGCTGGCGGGTTCCGACCGGTATGACTTTACGGCCACTACGGATGCAGGACGGTTGCGGACTTTTGTAAATACGGGCATTGCTGCGTCGGGCAGCAGGGCGCTGACCCTTGATGCCAACCGTTTTTACAGTGCCGGTAATGCCGGGTACCTGTGGGGGACATTCAATCTGAGCAACTACAGCATTGCGGGCAGTGATGTACGTTTTGGTTTTAAGTATAAAAACCACGGACAAAAGTCCAATGCAGCCAATAAAGTATGGATCCGCGGAAAGGATACCGATCCCTGGATTGAGGCATACGACCTCTTTGCCAGCCAGAATACACCCGCCGATGGTTATAAGACTTCGCCGGGCATTGAAGTCAGTAACCTGCTTTTTCAGAATAATCAAAATTTCTCGTCCAGCTTCCAGGTCAGGCTGGGACAGTGGGGCAATACCCTTACCGCAGACAGCAGCAGCGGTGCAGGTTACAGTTTTGACGATTTTGAACTTTTCACGGTCACAAACGACATACAGCTGCTGGCCATACAGCATCCCGGGGCAGATGCCTGTGCACTGGACAATGCAGCGGAGATTACCGTACAGGTAAGAAACAGCTCGGCAACCGACCTGACCAATATTCCGGTCAGCTACCGCATTGACGACGGGCAGGTAATCAGCGAGCTGGTCCCGTCTATCCCGAAAAGGACAACGATCTCATTTACATTCAGTGCCAAAGCCAATCTGGCAGCCTACGGCAAACACAGGGTGCGGGTGTGGTCATCGCTGGGATCGGATACTTTCGCGGATAATGACAGTACCGGAGTGGAGCTGTACAATGCACCTGTGGTAACTGCATTTCCCTATGAGCAATCTTTTGAAAGCGGCGATGGCTACTGGCACAGTGCCGGGCGCAACAGTTCCTGGGCGTACGGCACGCCGGGTTCGCCCAAAATCACCCAAGCTGCCAGTGGGACAAAGACCTGGAAAACCAATCTCACGGGGAAATACAATGATCGTGAAGATTCGTACCTGTACTCGCCCTGCTTTGACATTGCGGGTATGCAGTATCCTTACATTGATTTCAATCTGGCGCTCGATATTGAAGATTGTGACCCCGATCCCTGCGACTTTCTTTACCTGGAATATTCAGGCGACGGGGGCGCATGGACGAGGCTGGGCACGGAAGGATCAGGTGTAAACTGGTACAATAAAACGTACTCAGGAGCAGGTGTATGGAGCATAAAGGATGAAGTGCAGTGGCGCAGGGCGGGCATGCGCCTCCCGCAGGGACTGTCGGGCATCCGGTTCCGCTTTGTGTTCCATTCAGATGGGTATACCGGTTATGAAGGGGTGGCAATTGACGATATACGGGTTTACAACAATACGGCCCTGCCCGTGAACCTGCTTGCATTTACGGCTGAAAAGAAATTGTCCGAGGCCGGAGAAGCTGCCTTTTTGAAATGGCAAACGGCTCAGGAACAAAACTTTGATCATTTTGTCGTGGAAGTGGCTGCGGGTGATACTGCTTACCTGGCAGGGCATTTCAGGGTGATTGGCAGGGTCGCGGGCGGAAGGTCAGCTTATGCATTTGAACACAGGGGCACGGCGCAGAGCGGACGTAATTATTACCGCCTGCAAATGGTGGATAAGGATAGCAGTAGCGCTTATTCGCAGGTGCGGGTGCTCGACTTCCGTAGCACGCCGGAGTGGATAGCATTGCCCAATCCTGCATCGGGTGAGTTTTTTGTGCAGGGTACGGCAAAAGCAGGTGAAAAGGTGCTGATCCAGGTATATGATGCCGCCGGAAAGCAGCGCAGGAAGCAGCAGTTTACAGCTTTGGGAGGCAGGCAATTCTTTCGTATGGATCTGACCGGTGCGGATTGTCCCGAAGGATTGTATATGCTGGAAGTGCTTGCAGGAAGGGAAAAATATGTTTTAAAAGTGCTGAAAGTACATTAACCGTCAGTCCCGGAATGACGGTCTGCTCCATTTATTCCTGGGAAAAGAAAGTCGCCTGGAAAAATGTGGATGCCTGAAGAACGCACTGCATACAGCATACTATCCGGTTCCGGATTGATACCCGCATGGCTGTAAACGTTTCGATCTCGCAAAACTCCTTTTAAATTGCGTAGTTTAAGCGAATATTAAGGCATTGGAGGGGATTACTGGTATGATCTGTAAAAACACCAGTATTATTCCTGAACCCGGCCTTGCCTTGCTCCTTACCATTTCATAACCCGTTTTTTCATTCAAAATGAAGCAGAAGCTACTTTACTATCAGTTTGTTTTCCTTTTTATCCTGACGCTGGCCGCGTGCAGCCGCTCGGGAGATGTCACCCAAGAGCAAGCTCAGAAGATCGGGGTTTCCTGGAAGCTTGTGAGCAACTTTACCGAGCCCGATGGCGGCTTTGATGCCCGGTTTGTTCTTAAAAACAGCAGTAACATCACGCTGGATGCGGCAAACTGGAAGTTGTTTTTCAACATGTCGCCACGGCCAATACAGTCTAACAAAACACCTCAGCCGGCCGTTGTGGAGCATATCAATGGCGATTGGTACCGGATCGTAGCAGGGAAAGATTTCAAGCTTGCACCGGGTGATTCCATTACCATCAATTACAGAGGAACCGAAGGTGTGATCAAAGAGACGGATGCGCCCATGGGGTTGTATTTTGTTTTTTATGATAAAGAAGGAAAAGAAAAAGACATCGTAGAGGTAACGGATTACAAGGTTGAACCATTTACTACAAAAGAGCAGATCCTGCGCGGAAAGCGTGATCTGAGGCAGGTACCTACGCCGGCAACCCGGTATGCAGCCAATCTCAAATTCAGCAGGGTTGGTGAGGAGCAGTTACATAAAATTATCCCGACTCCGGTGAGCATGAAAGCCGGTGAGGGAACATTCGCACTGAGCGGTGTAACCCAGGTATTTTACCAGGATGGTCTTGAAAATGAAGCGAAGTACCTGATCGGAAAGCTAAAAACATTAACCGGTGCCGACCTGCCGATCCAGGCCGGGCTGCCGCAGACCAGCGCTCCTGATGCCAATGCCATTATCCTGCAAAAAGGGGCTGTGAATGTAAAGGGAATTACAGCCGAAGCCTACAAGCTGAACATCGACGCAAAAGGAGTTGCCATCACAGGCGCTGATGCTGCGGGTGTTTTTTATGGTGTCCAGAGCCTGCTGCAGCTTGTGCCTACGGAAGCTTACCTGAAAGAAACACCATCTCTGGGACTGGGTTATGTGCAAATAGAAGATGCGCCCCGCTTTCATTTCCGCAGCATGCACCTGGACGTAGCGCGCAACTTTCAGACGAAGGAATCCGTCAAGCGAATTCTGGATCTGCTGGCTTCCTATAAGCTGAACCACATGCTTCTGTACATTACTGAAGATGAGGGCTGGCGCGTGGAAATTGACGGATTGCCGGAGCTGACCGAAGTAGGCGCGCAACGCCAGCATACCTCGGGTATGGCAGCATCTGCCCTGCATCCAAGCTACGGATCGGGTCCGTTTGCCAAAGACAAGAGCAAATATGGCAGCGGATATTATACCAAGGCCGACTTTATCGAAATCCTGAAATACGCAAATGAGCGCCACATCAAGATCATCCCCGAGCTAAACTTTCCGGGACATGCGCTGGCGGCGATCAAGTCTATGGAGGCGCGGTACGAAAAGTTCATGAAGGAAGGCAAGGAGAAGGAAGCCAGCGAGTACCGCCTGATCGATCCAGAGGACAAGTCGGTATACCTTTCTGCACAGGCTTACAAAAACAATGTGGTAAGTCCCGCGCGGCCTTCTACCTATCATTTTTACGAAAAAGTAGTAGACGAAATTACGAAACTTTACCAGCAGGCCGGGCTTACGCTGGATACCTTCCATACGGGTGGTGATGAGGTAGCTGATGGTGCCTGGACCAAATCCCCGATGGCTGCCAAACTGATGAAGGAACATCCGGAAATCAAATCTTACCGCAACATGCAGACCTACTTTTTCAGAAACCTGCTGCCGCTTCTGGAAAAAAGAAAACTGAAAGTACATGGCTGGGAAGAAGTAGCGCTCACCAAAACCGAGCAGGGTGCATACCTGGCCAACCCGGAGTTTGTAGGTCACCAGGTGGTGCCCTATGTCTGGAATAATGTGTATGATGTAGACCTTGGCAACAGGCTCGCCAATGCTGGCTACCAGGTCGTACTCTGTAATGTGACCAACTTTTACTTTGACATGTCGTACGACAATGATCCGAAAGAGCCGGGCCTGTACTGGGGCGGGTTTGTGGACACGCGCGACAACTGGCTTTTCTCGCCCTACAACATGTTCAGGACTACAGAGGAAACCTCGATGGGTAAGCCGATGAAGGAGGAGTTTGCGGGCAAGCAGGCAATGAAGCCCGAAGCCCGCAAAAATGTGATCGGTGTGGAATGCCAGCTTTGGTGCGAAACGATCAAAGGCCGGGAAATGATGGAATACATGATCCTGCCCAAATTGTTCGGCTTTTCGGAAAGTGCATGGACTGAGCGGAACTGGGAAAACGTGACGGATGATGCAAGTTTCAAGAAAATGACCGATCAAGGCTGGAATGTTTTTGCCAATTCCATTGCACAGCGGCATCTACCACGCTGGAAGACCATCAATGGCGGCTACAACTACAGGCTTCCAATGCCGGGTGCCATCGTTGAAGGCGGTATGCTTAAAGCCAATACTGAGTTGCCTGGCCTGGAAATTCGCTACACCACCGACGGCTCCGAGCCGACCGTAAAATCTGCTTTGTACAAGGACCCCGTGAAAGCAGCAGGTACGATCAAGCTGAAAGCTTTTGACATGGCGGGCTGGGCGAGCCGGACGAGCGAAGTCGCGGCGCAGTAACCATTGTAACTATCCGAGCCGAAAAGCCCTCATGAGAAGAAACCCGCTTATCGTCGTCCTGATTCTGCTGATCTTTTTTGTTATTTCCTTTCTGACGAATATCCTGGGACCTATCATCCCGGATATTGTCAGGAGCTTTGGTCTGAGTATCGGGCTGGCGGGGTTCCTGCCTTTTGCATTCTTTGTGGCATACGGGATCATGTCGATCCCGGCCGGGCTGATGGTTGAAAAATATGGAGAAAAGGTGGTGCTGGTCACCGCCTTTTTTCTTGCATTCGGAGGTGCATTGCTGTTTGCCATTTTGCCGGGCTTCGGTATCGCCCTGCTCTCACTTTTTCTGATCGGGATCGGAATGGCGATGTTACAGGTGGTCATCAACCCGCTGCTGCGGGTGGCAGGCGGGGAAGAAAAATTCGCGTTTTTCTCGGTACTCGCCCAACTTTTTTTCGGAGCTGCATCGTTTCTGAGCCCGCTGCTGTATAGTTACCTTGTACTGCATGTGCATTCGGGTGAGTCAGGTTTTTTGATAAATATCTTGAATAACCTGGTACCAGCCGATCTGAAATGGGTGTCGCTGTACTGGGTTTTTGCGGTAATTGCGCTGATGATGATCCTGGTGATTGCGGCTGTACGCCTGCCCAAGGTTGATCTGCGGGAGGATGAGCGTATGGACGTAGGCAGCTCATTTTCCGAGCTTGCTGCCAACCGGACAGTATGGTTGTTTTTTCTGGGCATATTTGCCTATGTAGGTACTGAGCAGGGTATTGCTAACTGGATCTCCCAGTTTTTGCAAACGTACCATTCGGTAGATCCGGCAACCACGGGCGCCTCGGTAATATCCTACTTCTGGGGCCTGCTTACGGTGGGATGTTTACTGGGACTACTGCTGCTCAAACTGGCCGACAGCCGCCGGGTACTTGCAATTTTTACAGCATGTGCCGCAGTTTGTCTGCTCTCTGCATTGTTTGGTCCTGTCAAAATCGCGTTGTATGCATTTCCGCTGGCGGGCTTTTTCGCATCGGTGATGTACTCGGTAATTTTTTCACTGGCGCTGAATTCGGTGCCGCGTCATCATGGAACGTTCTCGGGGATTTTGTGCGCGGGCATTGCGGGCGGAGCGGTAGTACCTCTGGTTGTGGGTGGCCTGGCAGAGCTGACCGGGCTGCGGCTGGCCATGCTGTTCCTGCTGCTTCCGCTGGGGTATATTTTCAGCATTGGTTTCTGGTCCAAGCCATTGGTCAACAATGAAACGGTTTCCAGCCTCCGGGAACTGTTCAGCTAGTTTAATCAGCAATGCACAAGATCATCCTCCTGCTCGATTTTGCCGAAGCTTACAGTAAAAACCTGATGCGTGGGATCAATGCCTATTCCAAAGAATTCGGTCCCTGGATTTTTTGCCGCATGCCTCTTTTTCATCGGGAAACGGTGGGTATGGAGGGAATCCTGAAATGGGCGCTGGAATGGGGAGCCGACGGAATCATCGGTCAGCTGTATAATAACGAGATTGAAAAAATCGTGCAGGCCGGTATCCCGGTGATTGCGCAGGATTTTAAGGAACGTTTTACCGAAATCCCGAACATTACGGGTGCTTACCGCGAAGCCGGACAGATGGGCGCTGAGTATTTCCTCAAAAAAGGTTTTAACAACTTCGCATTTTACGGTTTTAATAACATTGTCTGGTCACGGGAGCGGGCTGAGGGTTTTGAGGCACAATTGCGCCTGAAGGGCCATAAGGTTCATTATTTTGAGCATAAAAAATCCCGCTCTACCGAACTCTGGTTTTATAAGCCGAGCTCGCTGAGCCGCTGGCTGAAATCGCTTCCCAAGCCCATCGGTCTGATGTCCTGCGACGATAACCAGGGGCAGCACATCACCGAGGCCTGCCGGCATGTGGGAATCCGGATTCCGGAAGAAGTGGCTGTACTTGGCGTGGACAATGATGAAATGATCTGCGACCTTTCGGATCCTCCTTTATCGAGCATTGCGCTGGATGCGGAAAAAGGCGGCTACGATGCGGCCCGGCTCATGGATCAGATGATCCGCAACGGTACTTCCGGGTACTACGACATTGTTGTAAAACCGATGCAGGTGATTACCCGGCAGTCGACGGACATTTATGCGACCAATGACGATCATATTGCGTCCTCACTGAAATACATTCACCAGAATATTGATAAAAACCTGCATGTGGAAGAGGTTGTGAGGCAGGTACCCTTGTCGAGAAGGGCGCTGGAAAAGCGGTTCCTGGAAATTACAGGGTATCCCATTTACAAATATATCTTCAACCTGCGCATTGAAAAATTTACGCAAAAACTGCTGGATACCGACATGTCAGTCTTTGAGATCGCGCTGGATATGGGACTTACAGACAGCAAAAATATAGCCCGCCAATTCAGGCAGGCTAAGGGGTGTACACCCAGTGCTTACAGAAATAAATATATGGCCGGCAAGTAATGCCGGCCATTTTGTTTTACCAGATTGTAATGCGGGAAGAGTCGGGCAGGGCCATTTTGCTGCCGGCTCCGCAGCCCCAGGCCGCCTGGAACTCTTTCAAATGTGGCAGTGGGCCGTTAATCCGGTCTTTTGCCGGTGCATGCGGGTCGGTCTGTACCTGGTTCCGCAATGCGGCATCGGTTGTGTTCATGTGCCAAACCTGCGCCCAGCCCAGGAAAAAGCGCTGTTTCCAGTTGAACCCATCAATCGGTGCAGGTTCTTTTCCATTAAACGATTTTTCGAGTGCATGGTAGGCGAGGGTAAGTCCGCCAAGGTCGGCCACATTTTCCCCGATCGTCAATGCACCATTGATCTTGAATCCGGGCAGCGCTTCAATTCCGTTGAAATACTCAATGTACCTTCCGGTGAGTTTGTCGAAGTTGGCGCGATCCGCTGCATTCCACCAGTTTTTCAGGTTTCCTTCATCATCAAATTGCGAGCCCTGATCGTCGAAACCGTGTGTGAATTCATGACCAATGACCGCGATAATACCGCCATAGTTAATCGCATCGTCCGCATTGCGGTTATAAAATGGCGGCTGCAGTATACCGGCAGGGAACACCACCTCATTGTTGAGCGGATTGTAGTAGGCATTCACCGTCTGGGGTGTCATGAGCCACTCTTTTTTATCTACTTCCTTACCGATCTTTTTCACCTGCTCATCATTGGCAAACAAAGAAGCTTCCACCACATTCTGGATCAGTTTGTTGGGGACAATATTGATTGAAGAGTAATTTTTCCAATTGTCGGGATAACCGATCTTGTAGGTAAATGCTTTGAGTTTCTTCCGGGCCTTGGCCTTGGTGGAGTCGCTCATCCAGGTCAGCTTGTCAATGCGTTCACCGTATACCGTCCGCACGTTCTCAATCATTTCAGAGACTTTCTTCTTATCCTCTTCGGGGAAATACTTGGCGGAGAAAAGCTTGCCGAGCGGCATGCCCAGCAGGCCGTCGGTAGAGCGGATCGCTCTTTCGGTACGGGCTTTCTGCTGCTTGGTACCGCGCATTACGGTGCTGAAAAAACGAAAGTTTTCCTGGTCGAACCGTTTGGGCAGGTAACCCGCAAAGCGCGACAGGAGCTGCCATTTTGTATACATTTTCAACGTCGCAACCGGCGTTGATTTCAGCAGGGTGTTCAGGTTTTGCAAATACGCTTTATTTTGTACCACAACGCTGTCGGCCTTGATATCCTGCTTGTCTGCATACGTTTTCAGGTCAAAGTCGGGCACAAGCTTTACAAATCCGTCAAACGCCATTTTGTTGTAGGTCTTTACCGGGTCGCGCAGTTCCACATTGGTGAGCTGTAATTTGGCCAGCTTGGTCTCAAATGCCAGGATCGTCTGTCCGGGGGTAGGATCGGCCCAGGCAGCCAGTGAAAACATCTTGTCCACATGTTTTACAAACTCTTCCCGCACTTTTACCGTACTGGAGTCTGTCCGTTCGTAGTAGCTTTTTTCACCCAGGCTCAGCCCACCCTGTCCTTCATACAGTACATTGATCTTGCTATTGCGGAGGTCGCCTTCCACCCCAAAGCCAACAACAGCCGGCACGCCGATCTTTTGCAATTCCCCTGCTACGGCAGGCAGATCATTCAGGGCCTTGATGTCGTCAATTTTATTGAGATATGATTTTAACGGATCCAATCCCTGCTTTTCAATGGTAGCCGTATCCAGGAAGGAATGGTAAAAATCGGCAATCTGCTGTTCTTCGGAGCCTTTCCTGAGATCCGATTTCTTAACGATTTCATCAATAATCCCTCTGAGCCTTACCTCCTTGTTTTCTTTATCAAGAATTCCGAATGCACCCCAGCGGCTTTCGGTACCGGGAATGGGATTCTTCTTTTTCCAGCCATTATTGGCATAGGCGTCAAAATCATCGCAGGCTTTGGAAGTGGAATCGATGGAAGACACATCGAAGCCGGGTACCTTGGCTGCTTCCGATTCGTCACTTTCCTTTTTGCAACCTGCAACCATCATGGCCAGCGCGAGGGCCGGGTAACGTAGACTGGCTAATTTCATCTTGGAAATATTTGTGTTTGAAGTATGAAATGCAATATTAATGGATACCGCCCATCCAGTTTTTCACGGGCTTCCAGAATACAAACAGCAGCAGGCCGAATGCAGTCGTGAAAATGGCCACCTGGTTGAACAGTGCAGGCATTTGCATGATATTTTTTTCATCAAATCCCCCTGCAAATAATCCTGCTATCAGGTTGCCGAGTGAGGCGGCTACAAACCATATTCCCATGAGCTGGCTCACATAGCGCCGGGGTGCGAGCTTGGTGTAGGAGCTCAGTCCTACCGGGCTCACACAAAGCTCGGCGACAGTATGCAGGAAGTAGGTAAATGTAAGAAAGAACGGAGAGGCAAGTTCGCCGGTGATGGCTATGTTGGATGCAGCTACCATCACGAAAAAGCTTAATCCAAGCAATGTAAGACCAAATGCAAATTTCACCGGAGCAGTAGGGTTTTTGCCGCGAGCCGACAGGTAAATCCACAAGCTGGCCAGGATGGGGGCCAGTACCAGCACAAAAAACGGCTGGAAATTCTGGAACCAGCTCGAAGGAACTTCCCAGCCGGCAACGGTACGCTCGGTATGCCGGTCTGCAAAAATCTGCAGTGATGTACCGGCCTGCTCGTAACCGGCCCAGAACAAAGCTGCTGCGAGATAGAAGATGATCAGAACAAAAACCCGCCTTTTCTCAACGTAATTAAGACCGCCGGCAATCAGGATGTACAGAAAGTAGGATGCCGATATGGCTACGATGATGATACCTGCTCCCTGTGCAAGACCCTGGGCAGTTGTCATGTCCAGCTTGCCGCTGATCTGCAGTGCTATCAGGAATATGACCAATGCCGCAATCAGGCCGTAGCCGATGGCTTTATTGGTGCCGGAAACTGGCACCGACTCTTCCTTAAGTTGTCTTTGGCTCGGAGCTTCGCCCAGACCTACGAGGTAGCGGGCACTTCCGTATTTGAAAACGATCAATCCGAGCAACATACCGATAGCAGCTGCGCCGAAGCCCATGTGCCAGCTTACTTTTTGTCCCAGGTACCCGACAATCAGAATGCCGAAGAACGAACCAAGGTTAATGCCCATATAAAAGATGGAAAACGCTGCATCGCGCCGTGCGCCGCCCTCGGGGTAAAGCTCACCTACGATTGAGCTGATATTGGGTTTGAGCAGGCCTGTACCCATAGCCACCGTGACAAGCCCGAGAAAGAAGAGGAATCCGCCGGCCGGTACGGCAAGAATGATGTGCCCCAGCATAATGATGATCCCTCCATACCAGATCGCCTTTTTTTGCCCGAAAATATTATCTGCCAGCCAGCCGCCCGGGAGTGACAGCAGGTATACCGAAGCAGTGTACAAGCCGTAGATAGCGGTACCTTCGGCTGCATTCATGCCCATTCCGCCGCTGATATTATCCAGTAAAAAAAGGAGCAGGATGGCGCGCATGCCATAATAACTGAAACGCTCCCACATCTCGGCAAAAAATAGAATATAGAGACCGCGGGGATGTTTTTGTGATAATTGTGAGGGCATATAAAAATAATTTTTTATTTGGTTTTTTGTCGCTTGTGTTATGATTTATTGCGCAAGATAGGAATAAAGGGGTAAACTTTCCGAGCGGGTAAAACAAAAGCGGCAACCTGGGAAAAACCCGGCTGCCGCCCGAAAACACAATTTTGTAAATACTGGATTACTTCACTGAAAACGAGCCTTCGCCGATCGGGTAACCCTCCGCATAGAGTTCAATGGTGTATTTTCCCGAAGTAAAAGGTGTTGCCCGATCGTACAGGATGCTTACGTCCTGGTTGTTGTTGCCATAGGTCACATCCTTGCTGATGGTGTAACCCTGTTCTTCTCCATTAAGCTGGAATACACCGGAGCCTGTGCCGGTATCGGAGATCGTGGCACCGGTCGGATCGATGATCCGCATGTAGATTGTCTTAAGATCCGTGGCAGTAAGCGGGTTTTTTTCAAGGATAAAATCAACCCGCACTTTGTCAATTCTTTTGGACTTGATGTTCTCGCCTTCACGCACTTTTCCTTTTGAGGATACTGCAAATACTTTAACATTCCGGGCCCGGAGTGCCGAGGCGATACTCACTTTCGATTCCAGTTCCGTATTGCGGGTAACCACGCCGCTGAGGGAGTCGCGTACAGCCCGCCGGCTGGTTTCCAGCTCGGTGTTGGTCTGGGTTAATGTTTCATTCTGACTCAGCAGCTGCTGGTTTTCCTCTCTGAGCTGAGCGATCTCCGCATCTTTTTTGGTTAGAAACTCCTCATATTGCTTCACTTTCCTGCCCATGGTCACATTTCCTTTGCGCAGGGCAATACGGTCATTTTCGAGGGCAGCCTTTACTTTCTGCAGCTCTTCAATGTCTCCGCCCAGGCCCTGTACTTCAAGAATGCGCGCATCAAGCTGCTTTGAGATGGAATCGAGTTTGATTTCGGCCTCAGCCAGTTCGCTTACACGTCTTTCCAGGTCTCCTTCCTGTTTGGTGGTGAGGGTACGTTCGTTGTAGTAAAGGTACCCGAACACGGCAGCTACAATGGTCATCAGGATCAGGCCGATCAGCAGGCCGGTATTATTTTTGTTTTCCATAAACGTTCATCTAGGTTAAATAAAAGGTTTTTCAGCATTCTTGAAAAAGCTATGCCACACTATACGTCACTTTATTTAACGGGAAAAACAAAGCCGGCCCTGACAAGGAACCGGCAGATAATAACTTACAACCGAAAATATATTTGTCTCTAATAATCGCCTCCGGCGCCGCCACCTCCAAAGCTTCCGCCTCCGAAGCCTCCAAACCCGCCGCCGCTACCGCCGCCAAAGCCGCCTCCCCAGTTTCCGGAAGAGCTGCCGCGGCCTGAGTAGTTCGTATAAGGCCAGAAAATAGGTCCGCCGAAACCTCCGAACCCGCCTCTGCCGCCTCCGCCACGGTTATTGCGGTTTCGTAAAGCCATCAGCATAATGATAATAATCACAATGGCAACGATCCAGATGGGGGAGATGCCTTCATTGTTTTCTTCCTGCTGTGGATCGGCCTTGTACTCACCGGTCGCATATTTGAATATGGTGTCTACACCCTTATCCAATCCTTCATAGAACCGGCCTTCACGGAACTCGGGCGTAATTACCTGCGAAACGATCCGCTTGGCTACTGCATCGGGGATAGCTCCTTCCAGGCCGTACCCCGTCGCTATGAAAATCTTCCGATCGGAAGGAGCCCAGAGCAGTACAATCCCATTATCCTTATCCTTTTGCCCCACACCCCATTCACGGCCCAGCTTGAAGGCATAATCCCCGATGGGGTACTCGCCCGTGGTAGGTACCACCACGATTACGATCTGTGAAGAAGTTGAATCGTTGTAGGCAACAAGCTTCTGTTCAAGCTGCCCGATCTGGGAGGCATTCAGCTGTTTTGCAAAATCATTCACCAGGCGCGGAGGATTCGGCCTTTTCGGAATATCCTGTGCAAACACCGGTACTATAAACAGGCAAAACAGGAATGATATCAGCAGGTACTTTTTCATAATGTCAGTTGCCAAACGAGATGTCGTCCGGAAGTTCGTTGATATCATCTGACCGGTAAGGAAAATGTGTTTTCAATTGGATACCGGCTTCTTCAATGCCTTCGCAAAGGCCTTCTGTAAACTGATTGTTCCTGAACCGGGCACGCAGCAGGTTTTTGGTACTATCCCAGAAGTTGTGGGCGACTTTCTTGTAAATGCCTTCATCACCCAGCACTGCAAACTTCCTGTCTTCGTAGGCGAGATAAAATAGCACTCCGTTTCTTTCAGACGTCTGGTGCAGATTAAGCTTAACAAATACCTGCCTGGCACGTTCCATGACATCAGGCTCTGGGCATTTTTTCTCAATATGCACTTTTACCTCGCCGGAGGTCTGTTTTTCGGCTTCCCGGATTGCAGCAATAATGCGCTCCTGCTGCTCGTCATTAAAAAGAAGTGAGTCGGACATAGCAAATGAGGAAGAAAAAAGCCTGTCAGCGCGACAGGCTTTCTGATGGTCAGAATTGTACCGTCGGAGCTTTGTCTGCGCCGGCTGCGGCGGTGAAATATCCTTTCTGGGAGAATCCGAATATGCCTGCAAAAAGGTTGGTCGGGAAAGTTCTCACTTCCTGGTTGTAGTCTTTAACAACCGTATTGAAATCATTTCGGGCCACCGTAATCCTGTTTTCGGTACCTTCCAGCTGCGCCTGCAGTTCCAGGAAGTTCTGATTAGCCTTCAATTCCGGATAACGTTCCACGGAAACCAGCAGTCGTGACAATGCACCTCCCAGCTGATCCTGTGCGCTCTGGAACTTGGCGATGTTTTCAGGAGTAAGCTGGTCAGCACTGATGGTGGTTTGCGTAGCTTTTGCACGTGCTTCAATTACGCCGGTCAGTGTACTTTTTTCAAATTCAGCGGCACCTTTTACCGTATTTACAAGATTCGGAATGAGGTCAGCCCGGCGCTGGTACTGACTTTCCACTTTTGCCCAGCTTTCTTTTACTACTTCATCCTTGCCGACGAGCCCGTTGTACTTGCCACATCCGACAAATCCAAATATCAGAACGATAACGATAACTGCAATCAGTCCTTTTGACATTGTTTATTCAGTTTAGAGTTAATGAAAATTGTATTCGAAGTTGACCAAAACTAGCAAAAACCGTACTAAAAACTACATTGCCGGTCGGCACTGGCCATGTTGCTATTGTTTGCAGGGCTGGCTGGTATTTGATTTCAGCACTTACCAACCCCTGAAATATTGTTCCAGCGACCCCAGTTGACAGCAACTTTGTAGTCTATAAGGCAACTTTCGTAGTACATAGCACCCCATGTCCAGTTCACCTGTAGAGTATCGGCCAGGTAAGCCGCAAGCTTTTCCCGTTCCGGCAGGGTAATATGTCCGGTGCGGTTCAGTTGCGTAACCAGATGGTTGATTTCTTCATCAGGAGTCTGTCCTTGTATCCACTTTTCAAATGTTTCCCGATCATTCGACCATTGTTTTTCAAAAGTATGGGTCACGCCGCTTGGCTTGAACAGCCTGGGCCCGTAGCGCAGGAGAATCCAGTTGAAGTAGTCACGGGCAAGTAAGTTGCGAATCAGCATGGCCGTGGCGGAAGAGGAAGTATCTAATGTGCCAAGTTCGTCATAGATCGTAGCGGCAGACAAGCACCCCACAGACAGCCAGTCAGACAGGTGCGTGTCGATGAGCAGTTCCGGCGATTCGTGGTGGTACCTGCCCAGCAAAATATCTTCCCGGACGGATTTCAATAAAGCCTGGCCTGTCAGTTCGCCTCCTCTGGACGAAGCCTGAGCATTGGCCAGGTCGGCATCGGATACACCCAGCTCTGAAAACGAAGGCATTTCACCTGCTTCAAAATCGGCCGGAATGTTAAAAGTGGCAGGTTCTTCAAAAAGCTTCCGGCCGCTTACCTGATTTTTGGATAACTGGTAGAAATCGTCAAAGCAAACCGGCAGTCTTGCTATGGTAAAAGGCAGCTTTTCGGCCGGAACCAGTGTATCCATCCAGTAGAGCTCGATATCCACATTGCCTACTTTGAGGTTTTTGCTCAGGGATGATTCAATGCGGGTTTCCTGAGGGGCAATTTCTTTGCTGGCATATACATGGGATGCCTGGTACTGCTCGGCAAGCTGCGACACGATTTTCTCAGGTTCCCCCACACGGATCATCAGATCTCCGCCCTTTTCACGAATGTTCCGGCGCAAATCTTCAACAGCTTCCATCAGGAAACGAGTCCTTAAAGTGCCGGTACGCCTGAAACCCAGCTTGGTAGTTTCAAATTGCCTGGGGTCGAAAACATACACCGGTATGATCTCGTCCCCGGCATCAATTGCTGAGCGAAGTGCTTCATTATCAAACAGCCGCAGGTCATTTCTGAACCAATAAATGATGCGTCTAGCCATTAATTTCAAACTATATATATGAACGTTAAAGGTGCAATGATACAAAAAGCCCGCCAGTGAACGCTTGTTCCATGGCGGGCTTGTGCAGAAAACGGATAGAAGCTAGTAGCTCAGGATCGTAAATTCTGTTCGACGGTTACGCTGGTGCTCTTCTTCGGTTTTTGCATTGGGTACGATCAGCTCACGTTCACCATAACCTTTGGCTACCATACGGTCTGCATCAATGCCACGGGAGTTAAGATAACTTACCGCAGACTCAGCCCTGTTTTGGGAAAGCGTCATGTTGTATGCGTCTGTGGCTCTTGCATCCGTGTGAGAGCTGAGCTCGATCTTCATGGTCGGGTTATCTTTCAGGATCTGCACCAGCTTGTCGAGTTCAATGGCGGCATCAGAGCGGATGTTATACTTATCGAGATCGTAGTAAATATTTTCCAGCACAAATGTCTTGTTCAGTTCAAGCTTGTCCAGCTTGACCGTCACATTGTATGTTGTATCCGTCAGTTCTTTGGTCAGGAAAATGGGAGGAATGCTTTTTCCATCCATCGAAAACGGCTCCCGCCTGGTGATATAGCCTTTCCGCTCTACCAGCAGTACATATGATTTTCCTTCCTCTACGGGTTGTTTCCCGAATTTACCCTCTGTATTTGATGGCAGCTGGCTGATCTGGACATCTGCTGTATCGGCTAGTATATGAACAATCGCTGAATCGAGAGGAGCAGGGGTTTCTGTGTTGGTCAGAACGTTACCAGCAAGGAAATACCGTACTTTCTTGGGCTTGCCATTGATGTAGTTCGGGTTTTTCGGATTCATGGGATCATTCGGATCATTGTTCCGGGCGATCTCGGTGCTATCCGGCTCCTCCGGTGCGGCAAAGTAGTAAATGTCATCATCTCCTTTTCCACCTTCCCGGTTTGACGAGAAAAATCCTGCTTTCCGACCTTTGAGAAAAGCAATACCAAAATCATCCTGCGGGCTATTGAACGGAATTCCCAGGTTTTCTATGGAAATAACTCCCTGTGACCGCGTTGCGGAAAAGAGATCCAGTTTACCAAGCCCCGGATGCCCGTCGGAGGCAAAATAAAGTTTACCATCTTCGGCGACATAAGGGAACATGTCGTCTCCGGAGGTATTGATATCGCGACCCATGTTTACAGGTTTACTAAACCTGCCCGAAGCATCCATATTGGTGCGGTACAGATCAATTCCGCCTGCACCACCAGCGCGGTTAGATGCGAAATACAATGTTTTTCCATCTCTTGAAAAAGCGGGCGAACCGTCCCAGGCCAGCGAATCATTCACGGGCAAAATCGCAGGCGCCGTCCATTGCCCATTGACATTTCTGCTGAGATAAAGATCGACATCGGCAGTACCTTTTTTCTTGCCGGTGTTTCCTCTTGCAAATACCAGCGTTTTTCCATCTGGCGAGAAGGCAGGTGATCCTTCATTGGCATCCGGTGCAAATATGTCCCCACTAAAAAGTACCGGGTTGCCCTGAGTAGCACCTGCATCTTCTGCGAGTGTTACTTTGTATAAACCCAGCATGGGCTGGCCATTATTCTTGTAAACCTTCTCTTTTTTTGACGAAGAAAAAACAAGCTCATTACCGACTATGGCGGGTGAAAACTCAGAGCCTGCTGTATTCAGGGGAATGTCCTTCAATTCAACCTGCATCTTTTCAGTCCTGAGCAGATTCGCTATTCTCAGGATTTCTACCTCACGTAAGGCCCTTTCCTGTAAGTTAAGCGGCGTGTTGGCCGCCTTCGCATAAGCAGAAAACTGGTTGGAAGCTTCTTCATACGCACCGGTCGTTTTCAGAGCGTAGGCATACTGGTACTGTGCATTGGGATCTGTAATTCCGCCTTCAATAGCTTTTTTGTAGTAAGGTACCGACTCCTTAAAGCGGTTGGAAAGGCGGTAGGATTCGGCGATCAGGAAGTTGGTTTGTACGGGTTCGTAATTAGCTTCCGCAGCCTTCTGGAATCCTTTTATTGCAAGTTCGTACTCACCATTTGCAAACTTCTTCTGCCCGTCCTTGTAGGCCTGCATGGCAGAGTTACAACTGGTTAGCACAAAACAAAGAGTAGCCGGATAGATGATCAGGGTAAAGCAACTCCTCAAAAGTTTCATAGAGTAAAATGTCAAATCAAATGAATTTGGAGCGTACATCGATTATCAGAAAAGACAATACTAATAAAGAACGCTTGTAAATAAAATTCCGGATACAGGCCACAAAGATTTTTTATATTCCCGTAACGCGGAGTTGGTCAAAAAAGAATTAGTAACGTTTTGGAAATCAAGGATAGTATTTTACTTTTGCAGTCCGATTTTTCGGGAAAACTGTTTAACAGACAAAGTCTGGTGTACTAACCGGATCAAAATCAAACTATTAAATGCCTACTATTTCACAATTAGTCCGTAAAGGTAGAGAGACCATTACATGGAAATCCAAGTCTCCGGCTTTGGATTCATGCCCTCAGCGCAGGGGCGTGTGCACAAGGGTGTACACTACTACGCCTAAAAAACCGAACTCCGCTCTTCGTAAAGTTGCGCGTGTTCGCTTGTCAAACAACAAAGAGGTGAATGCCTACATCCCGGGTGAGGGTCACAACCTTCAGGAGCACTCGATCGTTCTGATCCGTGGCGGAAGGGTTAAGGATTTGCCGGGAGTTCGTTACCACATTATTCGTGGAGCATTGGATACCGCAGGTGTGAACGGACGTAAGCAACGTCGTTCGAAGTATGGTGCAAAACGTCCGAAACCAGGTCAGGCTCCGGCAGCACCAACAAAAGGTAAGAAAAAATAAAAAGTAACTCTCTCTGCTTTTATTAAGATTTTAATTGATAAAAGGGAAGTAATCCGGTGCGTGGCGCCGGGTGAATAAGTTGCAAAACGAAACCTCGTATAACATTTAACAACAATGAGAAAGTCCAAACCTAAGAAAAGATATATTCTTCCGGATCCTAAGTTCAGGGACGTTCAGGTAACCAAGTTTGTGAATAACCTGATGTTTGAAGGAAAGAAAAGCATTGCTTTCACTATTTTTTATGATGCATTGGAACTGGTTGAGAAAAAAACCAGCGAAAATGGTCTGGAAACATGGAGAAAGGCATTGAACAATGTTACTCCTTCTGTGGAAGTTAAAAGCCGCCGCGTGGGTGGTGCTACGTTCCAGGTACCAACTGAAGTTCGTCCTGAGCGTAAGCAGTCTCTTGGTATGAAATGGCTGATCAACTATTCCCGTAAACGCGGTGAAAAAACAATGGTAGACCGTCTTGCCGGTGAGATCATTGCAGCGGCTAAGGGTGAAGGTGCTGCGGTTAAAAAGAAAGACGATACGCACCGTATGGCGGATGCAAACAAAGCATTCTCACACTTTAGATTTTAATTCGGATCTTGCGTGTACTTCAAGCCGGTTGCCTCCTGCAGGCGACCGGCTTATTTTTTGTCGGAAATCAAAAGGTTAACAATCCAAAAAATAACACGCACTGATTGTTTTTATAATCAACTATTTATACTTTTGCGCTTCGAATTTCGGAATGTCCGCAGGATAGCACCGGGATTTGCCGCTTCTTTATCGGATTGCACATCGAATATAATATAACACATCACCATCTGTCATGGCACGTGATTTAAGATTAACAAGAAACATTGGTATTGCTGCGCACATTGATGCCGGTAAGACAACGACAACGGAGCGTATCCTGTACTATGCAGGGGTAAGCCACAAAATTGGAGAAGTGCATGATGGTGCAGCTACCATGGACTGGATGGAGCAGGAGCAGGAGCGTGGTATTACAATTACATCCGCTGCCACTACTGTTAACTGGAATTACCGTGATGAAAAATACCATATCAACATCATTGATACGCCGGGACACGTTGACTTTACAGTTGAGGTAAACCGTTCTTTGCGCGTTCTGGATGGATTGGTATTCCTTTTCAGTGCAGTGGATGGTGTTGAGCCTCAATCTGAAACAAACTGGCGTCTTGCTAACAACTACAATGTAGCACGTATCGGGTTTGTAAATAAAATGGACCGCTCAGGTGCTGACTTCCTGAAAGTTTGTACTCAGGTTAAAGAAATGCTGGGCAGCTATGCTGTGCCTCTTCAATTGCCGATTGGTGCTGAAGATTCATTCCGTGGTGTGGTTGATCTGGTTAACTTCCGTGGTATTGAGTGGAACGAAGCCGACAAAGGTATGACCTTTACTGAGGTGCCTATTCCTGACGATATGATCGAGGAAGCTACCGAATGGAGAGAAAAATTGCTTGAAGCAGTTGCTGAGTTCGATGATACTTTGATGGAGAAATATTTTGAAGATCCGAATTCGATCTCAGAAGATGAAATCCTCGCTGCATTGCGCGCTGCAACGATCAGCATGAAGATTGTACCGATGGTTTGCGGTTCTTCTTTCAAAAACAAAGGCGTTCAGACGATGCTGGATTACGTGATGGCTATTCTGCCTTCACCATTGGATCGCGAAAGCATCATTGGTACAGATCCACGCACCGGTAACGAAATCAGCCGTCAACCTTCAGAAAAAGATCCTTTCTGCGCACTGGCGTTCAAAATTGCGACTGACCCCTACGTAGGTCGTCTTTGCTTCATCCGTTCTTACTCGGGCGTGCTTGAATCAGGTTCATATGTATTGAACAACCGGTCAGGTAACAAAGAACGTATCTCACGTATTTTCCAAATGCATGCTAACAAGCAAAATCAGATTGATAAGCTTGAAGCAGGTGATATTGGTGCGGTAGTAGGGTTTAAAGATATTAAAACAGGAGATACACTTTCTGAGGAAAAATCACCGATCGTTCTCGAATCAATGGTGTTTCCAGAGCCTGTAATTGGTTATGCGATCGAGCCTAAGAAAGCCGCGGACAGCGACAACTTCTCGAAAGCAATCACTAAACTGATTGAAGAAGATCCGACACTTCAGGTTGAATCGAACGAAGAGACTGGTCAGACGATCATCAAAGGTATGGGTGAGCTGCACCTTGAAATTATCATTGACCGTATGCGTCGTGAATTCAAGGTGGAAGTAAACCAGGGAGCTCCTCAGGTTGCTTACAAGGAAATCCTTACCAAGAACTTTGAACACCGCGAGGTTTACAAAAAACAAACGGGTGGTCGTGGTAAATTCGCCGATATTGTATTTGAAATCGGACCACGTGATGATAACGAAGAAGGTAAAGAACCAAAAACTGGTTTGCAGTTTGTGAACGAAGTTGTGGGTGGTGCTATCCCCCGCGAATTCATCGCTCCTGTTCAGAAAGGTTTTGAAGCAGCAATGGTTAATGGTGCATTGGCAGGCTATCCTTTGGATTCGATGAAAGTGCGTTTGTTCCATGGTTCATTCCACGATGTCGATTCAGATTCACTCTCTTTCGAATTGGCTGCCAAAATTGGTTTCAAAGAGGCTGCCCGCCATGCGGGATCGAAATTGATGGAACCGATCATGCACGTTGAAGTGCTGACTCCTGATGAGTATACCGGTCCAATTACTGGTGACCTTAACCGTCGTCGTGGAATTATGAGGGGTATGGACTCTCGCAATGGAGCTCAGGTTATCAAAGCTGATGTACCTCTTTCAGAATTGTTTGGCTATGTTACCGATCTTCGTACTATGTCTTCAGGCCGTGCGACTGCATCTCTGACATTTGCTTACTACGAGATTGTTCCTAACAATATCGCAGACGGTGTTATTGAAAGAGCAAAAGGTTTGGTTAAAGCGTAATGAATGATCCGCTGCCTGAGTAATCGGGTAGCGGATTCTTTATATAAATTAAGTCAGTGAAGTAAATGGTTCTTTCACTGGCAGATGATCAGGGTTATCTCTGATTAATTTTTCTGAACCGGAAACAATCCATTCAAATGAATCAAAAAATCAGAATTAAACTGCGGTCATTTGACCACAACTTGGTTGACAAATCGGCTGAGAAAATTGTAAAGGCTGTAAAGGCAACTGGTGCGGTAGTAAGTGGCCCTATTCCTTTGCCTACAAAGACTGAGAAGTTCACTGTATTGCGTTCTCCGCACGTTAATAAAAAATCACGTGAGCAGTTCCAGCTTTGTACTTACAAACGTCTGGTAGATATATTCTCTACAAGTGCGAAAACAGTTGATGCATTGATGAAGCTTGAATTGCCGAGCGGAGTTGATGTAGAAATTAAGGTTTAGAAAGTCGGCTTGCGAATAAGCCATTACATAATTGGATGAAGGTCTAGGTTCCATCTGGAAACCACATCTGAACTCTTTTACTTGTCAGGTTTAGACCTTTGATATGTAAAAACCCGAGGTCAGATGTTTATGTAACGTCTGACCTTTTTTGCTGATTATCAGTAAGAATAAATAATAAGCTGCTTGGATGCTGGAATTTGATTTCCTACCTTTGCAGTCCGTTTTAAAAGATTAGTTTTTACCCTGCTAAATTATTTTCAAAATGTCTGGTTTAATTGGTAAGAAGATCGGAATGACCAGTTTGTACAATGCTGACGGGCAGGCTCTGGCATGTACAGTTATTCAGGCTGGTCCTTGTGTTGTTACACAAGTAAGATCTGATGAAAAGGATGGCTATAAGGCTATTCAGTTAGGGTTTGGAGAGAAAAAAGAAAAAAACTCTTCACAACCGTTGATCGGTCACTTTAAAAAGGCCGGTACGACTCCTAAGCAAAAGCTAGTTGAGTTTAAGGAGTTTGATGTTGAGCATGCGTTAGGCACTTCTCTTTCGGTACAGGATGTATTTGAAGAAGGCGAATTCGTGGATGTTGTCGGTTCTGCCAAAGGCCGCGGCTTTCAGGGTGTTGTTAAGCGTCATGGTTTTGGTGGTGTAGGCGGTCAGACGCACGGACAGCACAACAGAGCTCGTCACCCAGGTTCAATTGGTGCTTGTTCTTTTCCATCGCGTGTTTTCAAGGGAATACGCATGGGTGGACGTATGGGTAACCATCGTGTAAAAATTCAGAACCTGCGCATTCTGAAAGTGATTCCTGAGCAAAACATTTTAGTAGTGAGCGGCTCAGTACCTGGTTCAAAAAATTCATTTCTAATTATTGAGAAATAGCACCAATGGAACTGTCTGTAATTAATATAAAAGGAGAGGATACCGGGAAAAAAGTGAGCATGCCCGAGAGCGTTTTCGGCATTGAGCCCAATACCCATGCTATCTATCTCGATGTGAAATTGTATCTCGCGAATCAGCGTCAGGGAACTCACAAATCGAAAGAACGTGCAGAAGTAAATCGTTCAACCAGAAAGATCAAGCGCCAGAAAGGTACGGGCGGTGCTCGTGCAGGTAGCGTAAAGTCGCCTGTATTTGTAGGTGGTGGACGTATCTTCGGACCGAGACCACGGACTTACGGCTTCAAGATCAACAAGAAAGTAAAATCCTTGGCACGGAAGTCTGCATTTGCAGCAAAAGCTAAGGCTGATTCAATCTCGATTCTGGAAGCATTCAACTTCGATTCACCTAAGACGAAGTCATATTTGAATGTGTTGAATTCACTGGCTCTTACAGGAACAAAGACCTTGTTGATTTTGCCAGCAATTGACAACAATGTCTATTTGTCTAGCCGTAATATTCCTAAGGCAAAAGTGACCACCGTAGAGGCGGTTAATACTTATGATCTTCTGTATGCAGACCGCCTGTTAATAAGTGAATCTGCTTTGTCTATTTTGGAAACCCAACTGAACAAATAAAGATGAGTGTACTGAAACGTCCGATTATAACCGAAAAGGTTACGGCTCAGGGAGGTCAGGGAAAATATGCTTTCGAAGTTTCCCTTGGTGCCAATAAAGTGGAAATCAAGAAAGCTGTTGAAAAGCTGTTTGGGGTTACCGTAGAAAGCGTTCACACCATGCGTAGCATCGGTAAGAGTAAGTCTCGTACTTCGGGAGGAAAATTTGTTAGTGGAAAAACTTCAACGATTAAAAAAGCAATCGTGACAGTAGCAGAAGGTGAGATCATCGATATCTACGGCGAAGCTTAATTAGTTGAGTTATTCAAATCTTTGAAGCGTTTAGCAAATGGCAGTTAAAAAATTAAAACCTACAAGTGCTGGTCAGCGTTTTCGCTCAGCTCCTGTGTTCGACGAGATCACAACAGCGAAACCTGAAAAGAGTCTTCTGGAAACCATCAAGAAAACAGGTGGTCGTAATAGCCAGGGACATCGCACAATGCGATATATAGGTGGCGGTCATAAAAGAAAGTACCGTGTGATTGATTTCAAAAGAAATCGCCAGGATGTTTCTGCAACCGTTACTACAATTGAGTACGATCCTAACCGTTCAGCCCGCATTGCTTTGGTGCAGTACGAGGATGGTGAGAAAAGATATATCATAGCTCCTAACGCCCTTAAGGTTGGACAGGTAGTTGTGGCGGGTAGCAGTGTTGCTCCTGAAGTGGGTAATGCTCTTCCACTCGGATCAATGCCGATTGGTACCATTGTTCATAATATTGAACTTACACCAGGTAAAGGTGGTCAGATCGCCCGTAGTGCTGGCTCATATGCGCAGCTTGTGGCTCGGGAAGGCAGATATGCGATTCTGAAAATGCCATCAGGTGAAATGAGGATGATTCTTTCTACTTGTATCGCTACTGTGGGAACGGTATCTAATGCAAGCCACATGAATGTTTCTCTTGGAAAAGCTGGTCGTAGACGTTGGCTGGGACGCCGTCCACGAGTAAGAGGTGTTGCAATGAACCCTGTGGATCACCCGATGGGTGGGGGTGAAGGCCGCTCATCAGGTGGACAACCTCGTTCTAGAAATGGTCAATTTGCGAAAGGCTTGAAGACTCGCGACCGGAATAAGTACTCTGAGAAATTAATCATAAGCCGACGTAAAAAATAATAAGATCTAAATGGCACGTTCATTAAAAAAAGGCCCATATATCGACTTTCGTCTGGAGAATAAGGTTCAGGCAATGAATAGCTCAGCTCGTAAGTCGGTTATTAAAACCTGGTCCCGCCGTTCAATGATCTCTCCTGATTTTATTGGACACACATTTGCGGTTCACAATGGAAATAAGTTTATTCCGGTTTATGTGACTGAAAATATGGTAGGGCATAAGTTAGGTGAGTTCTCGCCAACCCGGAACTTCCGCGGTCACACAGCGAAGAAAGATAAAGGTAGAAAATAGATATTAAAAGAACGCCTGACCGAACTTCGTAAAGGCGGATACCTGAAAGAACATGGAAGCAAAAGCTATATTAAAAGATGTCCCTACTTCGCCTCGCAAAATGAGGTTGGTAGCAGACATGATTCGTGGCCAAAAGGTCAGCAAGGCATTAGCGTTGCTGAAATTTCAACCAAGGGCTTCTTCGCCGTTTTTACATAAAACGCTGCTTTCTGCGGTAGCTAACTGGCAACAACTGAACGAAGATGCCAAATTGGAAGATGCAGATCTTATCGTAAAAACTGTCTTCGTTGATGGCGGTCGTATGTTGAAACGGTTACGTCCTGCACCTCAAGGTAGAGCTCACAGGATTCGCAAACGTTCAAACCACATTACAATTGTTGTGGATGACGCGTCTGAGAATGTAGTTGAACAGTCAGTTATTACCGAATCATAAGTAAACGATTTATATCGAATGGGACAAAAAGTTAATCCTATAGGTTTAAGACTCGGGATTGTCAGAGGATGGGAATCCAGCTGGTATGGAGGTAAGGACTTCTCTGACAAGCTCGTTGAGGATGAAAAGATCAGAAATTATATAAAAGCCCGTATTCCAAAGGGTTCAATTTCTAAGGTAGTAATCGAGAGAACACTTAAGCGTATCACATTAACAATTCACACGGCTCGTCCTGGGATTGTAATTGGTAAGGGAGGAAGTGAAGTCGATCGTATCAAGGAAGAGCTCAAAAAGATTACAGGTAAAGATGTTCAGATTAACATTTATGAAATAAAAAGACCTGAAATCGATGCGAAACTTGTAGGTGAGGCGATCGCTCAACAGCTGCAAGCACGTATTTCTTATCGTAGGGCAATGAAGCAATCAATTGCATCTGCCATGCGTGTTGGAACACAGGGAATAAAAATCCGACTTGCAGGTCGTCTGGGTGGTGCTGAAATGGCAAGAACTGAGGAGTATAAGGAAGGTAGGATTCCTCTGCATACACTTCGCGCTGATATTGACTATGCTATTTCAGAAGCTCAAACCATTTACGGTAAAATTGGAATTAAAGTCTGGATTTTCAAAGGAGAGCTTTACGGAAAACGTGATTTAACGCCAAGCGCTGCAACTGCGGCTTCTGACAGAAGTGAAAGAGGTTCTGGTGAGCGTGGCGGACCAGGTTCTGGTGATCGCGGTGGCCGGGACAGAAGAGGCGGTCGTAACGACGCACCTCGTTCAGGAGCTGAGGGCGGTGGTGATGCAGACCGTCGTAAAAGGAACAAGAACAAGAAGAAGTAGTAAGATATTTTCCGGATTAACCGGTTTAAATAGATAGGAATCATGTTACAGCCGAAAAGAACGAAATTTCGCAAGCAACAGAAAGGAAAAGGTTCATACAACGGTTTGGCAACACGCGGACATGAAATCGCTTTTGGATCATTTGCAATTAAAGCACTTGAGCCAGGTTGGTTGACCGCTCGCCAGATTGAGGCAGCTCGTATTTCTGTTACCAGAGCTATGAAGAGGGAAGGCCAGGTTTGGATCAGAATTTTCCCTGATAAGCCGATTACAAAGAAGCCTGCTGAGGTTCGGATGGGTAAAGGTAAGGGTGCTCCTGAGTATTGGGTAGCTCCTGTTAAACCGGGAACTATCATTTTTGAAGCGACAGGTGTTGCTTTGGATACTGCAAATGAAGCATTGCGTTTGGCTGCCCAAAAACTGCCAATCAAGACGAAATTCGTAGTACGTCGTGATTATCAGGAATAGGAATTCACGTATTAGGAATATTTAATAAAGAAGCAATGACTAATAAAGAGATAAAAGACCTGTCGCAAGATCAATTGAAGGAGCAAATTGCTCAGGAGAGAGAGCGTCTGTTGAGGTTGAAATTTGCCCACGCAATTTCACCCATCGAAAACCCTCTTCGGATTCGCGCCTCACGTAAGGAAATTGCAAGGCTGTTAACCGAGCTGTCGGTAAAAGAGAACCAGCAGTAAACCACTTTGAAAAATGGAGGCAACTAAAAGAAATTTACGTAAAGAAAGAGTAGGCAAAGTAGTAAGCAACAAGATGGATAAGTCTTGCGTGATTACTGTTGAGCGTAAAGTAAAGCATGCCAAGTACGGTAAGTTTATGACAAAAACTACCAAGCTTATGGTACATGATGAGACTAACCAAGTTGGTATCGGTGATACAATTTCGGTTATGGAGACTCGGCCGCTGAGTAAAAACAAGCGCTGGAGGTTGGTAGAAATCCTTGAAAAAGCTAAGTAATAATGGTACAGCAAGAATCAAGATTATCAGTAGCAGATAACAGCGGTGCTAAAGAAGTACTTGTTATACGAGTACTCGGAGGTACAGGCAAACGCTATGCATCGGTTGGCGACAAGATAGTAGTGACTGTTAAGTCAGCCCTGTCTTCAAGTAACATGAAAAAGGGAACAGTGTCCAAAGCTGTTGTCGTACGCACCAAGAAAGAGGTTAGAAGAAAGGATGGTACTTACATCCGCTTCGAAGATAATGCAGCTGTGTTGCTCAACAACAATGACGAGCCTCGCGGAACGCGTATTTTCGGACCTGTTGCCAGAGAGTTGCGTGAAAAGCAGTTCATGAAGATTATTTCTCTCGCTCCGGAAGTGCTATAATAAGGAAGTCGCAGTATTTCTTCAAAATATAAGAGAATACCTCAATGGAAAGTAAAGTTAAAGGGGCACCCGCCAAGCTGCATATCCGCAAAGGAGATACTGTAAAGGTAATTTCCGGAAACGCAAAAGGTGAAACTGGTGTCGTAAAGCAGGTTCTGGTGGGCAAGCTTAGAGCTACCGTGGAAAATGTGAATATGATCACAAAACACATCAAGCCTAATGCACAGAACCCCCAGGGGAGCATCGAAAAACGTGAAGGCGCAATTCACATCAGTAATTTGATGGTGGTTGACCCTAAAACCGGTGAAGCAGCAAAAACCGGGCGTAAAGCTAATGACAAAGGAAAGCTGCAACGGTTTTCTAAAAAGTCGGGAAATTTTATATAAGAGTTAAAAGTGGGTCGGAAATCCACGCTAATTCAATTGACAATGGCACAGCCTAGATTAAAAGAAAAATACACGAACGAGGTAGTTGAACAGCTTAAGAGCAAGTTCCAGTACAAGTCAAGTATGCAGGTTCCTCGCCTGACTAAAATTGTGATCAACAAAGGTATTGGCGCGGCAGTTGCTGATAAGAAATTGGTAGATACAGGAGTTGAAGAGCTAGGCTTGATCACAGGCCAGAAGGCTGTAGCTACATTATCCAAGAAGGCTGTTTCGAACTTTAAACTTCGGGAAAATATGCCGATTGGAGCAAAGGTGACTCTTCGCGGCGACAGAATGTATGAGTTCCTTGACCGTCTGACTACCATCGCAATGCCGCGTGTTCGCGACTTTAAAGGTATCAGCGACAAAGGATTTGATGGAAGAGGTAATTACACTTTTGGTGTTAAAGAACAAATCATCTTCCCTGAGATTAGTATTGAAAAGGTGAGTAAAATCACTGGCATGGACATTACGTTTGTGACTTCATCGAATTCTGATGAAGAAAGCTACGAATTGCTCAAAGCCCTAGGCATGCCATTCGTTAATTCAGGGAAACAAGGATAAATAATACAAGACATTACTGACAATGGCAAAAGAATCAGTTAAAGCTAGGGAGAGAAAAAGACAAGACTTGGTTACCAGATATGCTGAAAAGCGTAAAAAGTTGAAAGAAGCAGGTGACTGGGTAGGTCTGGATAAGTTGCCGAGGAATTCCTCAGCGGTGCGTTTGCATAACCGGTGCAAGATCACTGGCCGCCCAAGGGGTTACATGCGTAAGTTTGGTATTTCCAGAGTATGTTTCCGTGATATGGCGTCCGATGGCAAGATCCCCGGAGTGACAAAATCAAGTTGGTAATATACTTTCAATTCTGATTTCAATTACTTAACTTTGCACTCCCATTTTGAGGGGGTGTTTAAATCTAGTCAAAAGATGTTAACGGATCCAATAGCAGATTATCTTACCAGGCTTCGCAATGCAATCAAAGCGAAACATCGGGTTGTCGAGATACCTGCATCCAATATTAAGAAAGAAATAACGAAGGTACTATTCGATAAGGGGTACATTCAGAGTTATAAATTTGACGAAGTAGGCCCTCAGGGTACCATTAAAATTGCCTTGAAATACAATCCAGTTACCAAGCAATCTGCTATAGTAAAGCTGGAAAGGATTAGCAAGCCTGGTCTGCGTAAATATGCGGGTTCGACTGCACTGCCAAGGGTTTTGGGAGGTTTGGGCACAGCTATAGTGTCGACATCGAAGGGTGTAATGACGGATAAAGAGGCAAAGACATTAAACGTCGGCGGCGAGGTATTGTGTTTCGTTTACTAATCTGTAAAAGATAATTAAGAATGTCACGGATAGGAAATAAAGTAATTATCATACCGTCGGGAGTTTCGGTGTCAGTTGGGGAGGGTAATATCATCTCCGTTAAAGGACCAAAAGGAACGCTTACGCAAGTTGTTGACAGCGACATTAATGTGGCTGTTGATGGCAATGAACTTAGAGTTTCACGGCCTACTGAACAGAAAAGACACAAAGCACTGCACGGCCTTTACCGCTCTTTGTTGAACAACATGGTAATAGGAGTGGATAGTGGTTACAAGAAGGAGCTTGAAATTATAGGTGTTGGTTACAAGGCAAACGCAGCCAATAATGTGCTGGAACTGCAATTGGGCTATTCACATAATATTTTTATGGCTGTTCCGCAGGAAGTAAAGCTTACTACAACCTCGGAAAAAGGTCAGAATCCCAAAGTAATCTTGGAAGGTATTGATAAGGAGCTTCTGGGTTCAGTAGCAGCCAAGATCAAGTCGTTACGTAAGGTTGAGCCTTATAAAGGTAAAGGGATTCGTTTTGTCGGTGAAGTTGTACGTCGCAAAGCGGGTAAATCGGCTTCTAAGAAGTAAACAGGTACCATTTAACAAAAGTTATATATAATGGCTAGCGTAAAGGCAGATAGAAGACAACGCCTTAAATATCATATCCGGAAGAGAGTAGCGGGTAGTCAGGAACGTCCAAGATTGTCGGTGTTTCGTTCAAATACGGGTATTTATGCCCAGATTATTGATGATATCAAAGGCATTACTCTTGCGAGTGCTTCTTCTAAGGATTTGGAAGGAAAGAAAGAGAATACTAATATAGAGATCGCTCAGCAAGTTGGAAAGAAAATAGCTGAGAAAGCTCAGGAAGCAGGCATCCAGGCGGTAGTGTTTGATCGGAATGGATACTTGTATCACGGTAAGGTAAAAGCATTGGCCGACGGAGCCCGTGAGGGTGGCCTCAAATTCTAAGAATCTAAAAGACTATGTCTACAAATGCAAGACCTTCAAAGGTCAACGAGTCTGACTTGAAAGAAAGAGTAGTTGCAATCAATCGTGTAGCTAAGGTTGTAAAAGGAGGACGTCGTTTCAGTTTTTCTGCAATCGTGGTTGTTGGTGATGGTAACGGTGTAGTTGGTTATGGTTTAGGTAAAGCCAACGAAGTTACTGACGCAATTGCGAAAGGGGTTGATGATGCCAAGAAAAACCTGATTCAAATTCCAATGCTTAAACATACTGTGCCTCACGAAATGGAAGGCAAGTTTAGCGGCGGTTTTGTTTTGATAAAACCGGCAGCTCCGGGAACAGGTGTACTCGCAGGCGGACCAATGCGTGCCGTACTGGAAAGTGCTGGTATCAAAGACGTGTTAGCCAAATCGAAAGGTTCGTCTAATCCTCACAATGTTATTAAGGCAACCATTGACGCGCTTCTAAAAATGAGAGCTCCGCATCAGGTTGCTTTCCAGAGAAGTGTGAAATTGGATAAAGTATTTAACGGATAGTCCCGAAGGGCATCTTTACTAATCATATTATGTCGAAGGTTCGTATCACACAAATCAAAAGTACAATTGATCGTCCCGAGAATCAGAAGCTTACTATTAAAGCACTGGGGCTTGGAAAGCTTAACAGATCGGTTGAAAAGGAGAACAATGAGGCTATTGCGGGTATGATCCGTAAGGTTAATCATTTAGTAAAAGTTGAAGAAATTTAATTCTATATAGGTTATGAATCTCAGTTCTTTAAAGCCTGCCGCAGGATCTGTTAAGGTAGGGAAGCGAGTTGGACGCGGACAAGGTTCTGGAAAAGGTGGTACGGCTGCTCGTGGACATAAAGGTGCACAGTCGCGCTCAGGATATAGTCGCAAGCTAGGCTTTGAAGGTGGGCAGATGCCACTTCAAAGACGCTTACCTAAGTTTGGTTTTAACAATATCAACCGTGTTGAATATAAAGCATTGAATTTAGATGCTATTCAGGCGCTTGCAGAGAAGTTAGGTGCAACGGTTATCAGCATTGATTTACTGCGTGAAAATGGTTTGTGTGCGAAGAAAGACCTGGTTAAAGTACTAAATCGTGGAGAAATTTCTTCTTCATTGGAAGTTCAGGCGCATGGTTTTTCTGCATCTGCTATCGAATCTATCGAAAAAGCGGGAGGAAAGGCTGTTCAACTTTGAGTAGCCTTTAGTTAAGCAGCTTAGCTGGTTGATGTGAATGTTAATGTAAGCCCAAGACATGAAGCGATTTTTTGAAACATTACAGCATATATTTTCAATAGAGGAGTTGAGAACAAGAATTCTCAACACTCTGTTGTTTATAACGATATTTCGTCTCGGGTCCTATGTTGCATTGCCTGGTGTAGAGCCAGACCAAATGAACGTATCTGCGCAGGGATTGCTAGGCTTGCTTGATACTTTTCTAGGTGGAGCTTTTAGTAAAGCCTCCATATTTGCATTAGGCATAATGCCTTATATCTCTGCTTCAATTGCTATTCAGCTGTTAACTATGGCCTTGCCATATTTTCAGAAGATGCAAAAGGAGGGCGAGTCTGGCAGAAAGAAACTTAATCAGATTACGCGTGTTTTAACCATCCTTGTGACGCTTGTTCAAGGAACGGCTTACTTGAATACAACCGTACCTGACGAAGCTTTATTGGTATCAAGAAACCTGTTTTCGATTTCATCCGTATTTGTTCTTACCGCCGGAACAATGTTCTGTATGTGGCTTGGAGAGAGAATCACTGACAAAGGAATTGGAAATGGTATCTCTATGCTAATTATGATTGGTATCGTTTCAAGATTTCCAGGAGCTATCTACAAGGAATTCGTTTCAAGAGGTAGCGGTCAGATTCTGCTTTTTGTGTTAGAGATTGTCGCCTTGTATTTTGTGATTATGGGTGCAGTTATGTTGACGCAGGCTGTTAGACGAATTCCGATTCAATATGCAAAGCAGGTTGTAGGAAATCGTGTTATGGGTGGACAGCGTCAGTACCTTCCTTTGAAGCTGAATGCTGCGGGTGTAATGCCTATCATTTTTGCCCAGGCGTTAATGTTTATTCCGTCTCTCGGAGCTTCATATTTTGCTGAGAAGAGCGACTTCGCAAGTAACATTGCAACAATTTTTGCGAACTATACTACCTGGCAGTACAACTTGTTGTTTGCTTTCTTGATTATTGTTTTTACATTCTTCTATACCGCTATTTCAGTAAATCCACAGCAAATTGCTGATGATATGAAAAGAGGGGGTGGATTCATACCGGGTGTTAAGCCAGGTCAGCAGACTTCGGAATATATTAGTACTATCCTGGACAGAATAACTTTTCCAGGGGCGTTAATGCTCGCGATTGTTGCGATTCTTCCTGCATTTGCAAGTCTGCTTGGGATTTCGACTGACTTTGCTCATTTCTTTGGCGGAACTTCTCTACTGATTATGGTAGGTGTTGTGCTTGATACATTACAGCAGGTTGAAAGTTACTTGTTGATGCGTAGGTATGAAGGGTTGATGAAATCAGGCCGTGTAAAGGGTAGGACTGAAAGCGTTGCGATTTAATTTACTAAAATGATTTATCTGAAAACTGAAAACGAGATTGAGCTCATAAAAGAAAGTGCTCAGGTTTTAGGTAAAGCGCATGCCGAAGTTGCACAGGGGATTAAGCCTGGTGTCGAAACCAGAAAGTTAGACTTGATTGCTGAAGAATATATCCGGGATAATGGTGGTATACCCTCATTCAAAGGATTCAATAATTTTCCTGCATCATTGTGTATTTCAGTTAACGATGTTGTAGTCCATGGTATTCCCGGATCGTACGTACTGCAAGAGGGTGATATCGTATCAATTGATTGTGGTGTGAAGTTAAATGGTTTCCATAGTGACAGTGCTTATACTTACCCGGTTGGTGATGTATCAAGTGATGTTCAGAAATTGCTCACTGCAACCAAACAATCACTCTATAAAGGCATTGAGCAAGCTGTGGATGGATTGCGGATGGGTGACATCGGATTTGCTATACAAAACTACGTTGAAGTAAGGAACTACTCTGTTGTTAGGGAGTTGGTTGGACATGGGGTAGGGAAGGAGTTGCACGAAGGCCCTGAAGTTCCAAATTATGGTAAAAGGGGTAAGGGAGTTAAGTTGAAAGAGGGGATGGTACTTGCTATTGAGCCCATGATCAACCTCGGAGCTCGCTCAGTAAGTCAGGAGAGGGATGGATGGACCATCAGGACAAATGACCGGAAGTACTCAGCTCATTTTGAGCACACCATAGTTGTTAGAAAAGGCAAGGCTGAGATTCTTACTACCTTTGAATATATTGAAAGTGTTACGGCTGATACTAGCCTGATGGTACAATAAAGTAATTAGCGCTACGAATGGCAAAACAGGCATCGATTGAACAGGACGGAGTAATTTTAGAAGCACTTTCCAATGCAATGTTCAGGGTGGTTTTGGAAAATAAGCATGAAGTAATTGCACATATATCGGGTAAGATGAGAATGCACTACATTAAAATCTTACCTGGCGACCGGGTTAAACTTGAAATGTCTCCCTATGATCTTTCAAAAGCACGGATTACCTACAGGTATAAATAGGTTACGGATACTGAATTAACATATAAGTTTATTTTAACATGAAAGTTAAAGCATCGGTTAAAAAGCGCAGTGAGGACTGCAAAGTAATACGCCGCAAGGGTAAAGTCTATGTGATCAACAAGAAGAACCCTCGCTATAAACAAAGACAAGGATAATTATTATGGCACGTATTTCAGGGGTAGATATTCCCGACAGAAAAAGAGGCGAGATCGCTTTAACATACATCTTCGGTATCGGACGTAGTTCTGCTAAGAAGATTCTTGAAAAAGCTGGTGTTAATCTGGATAAGAAAGTACTAGATTGGTCTGACGACGAATCGGGAGCGATCCGTTCCGTTATCGCGGGAGAGTATAAAGTAGAAGGTGCTTTGAAATCCGAAGTACAGCTTAGTATCAAGCGCTTGATGGATATTGCTTGTTATCGCGGCCTTCGTCACAGAAAGGGATTGCCATTGCGTGGTCAGAGAACAAAAAATAACTCCAGAACTCGTAAGGGTAAACGTAAAACAATTGCTAATAAGAAAAAAGCAACTAAATAACAGGAGTTAGACATAGTTCTCACCGAGAACCTTCTATTTTAAGAAATGGCACAAAACAAAAGGAAAGATAAAGCCAAGAAGAGAGTTGTAGTGGTTGAACCTGTCGGACAGGTGCACATCAAGGCCTCTTTCAATAATATCATCATCTCCATTACAAACAGCAACGGGCAGGTAATTTCCTGGGGTTCCGCAGGTAAGATGGGATTCAGAGGTTCTAAAAAGAACACTCCATATGCTGCACAAACTGCTGCACAAAGCTGTGCTCAAGTTGCATTCGACCTTGGTATGCGCAAGGCTGAAGTGTTTGTAAAAGGCCCTGGATCTGGTCGTGAATCTGCAATCCGGACAATCCAGAATGCGGGTATTGAGGTGACAACCATCCGCGATATCACGCCGCTTCCTCACAACGGTTGCCGTCCTCCAAAGCGTCGCAGAGTTTAGTATAATATATCCATTGGTAATTTGGACACTGGGGTTACTGAATGGTTTTTCAATTTCAATAATAATTAATAGTTAATGGCACGTTATACAGGTCCCAAAACCAAAATCGCAAGACGTTACGGAGAGCCCATCTTGGGTCCAAGTAAAGCGCTTGCAAAGAAGAATTATCCTGCAGGTGTTCACGGAAAAGGTCGTAGACCGAAAAAGTCCGAGTATGCTTTGCAGTTGATGGAGAAACAAAAGGTTAAGTTCATTTACGGTATTTTGGAAAGACAGTTCCGTAACTTGTTCGAAAAGGCTTCTGTTAAAGATGGCATCACAGGTGAGAACCTTTTGAAATACTGTGAAGCTCGTTTAGACAATACAGTTTACCGCCTGGGCATTGCTCCCACTCGCCGTGCGGCCCGCCAGCTGGTATCACATAAGCATATCCTGGTAGATGGAGAGATTGTAAATATACCTTCTTACTCGCTACGTCCAGGTCAGGTAGTTACAGTTCGTGAAAAATCGAAATCATTGGAGGCAGTTAGTGACAGCCTTGCAGGCCATAGTGCACGCGGCTTCAACTGGCTCGAATGGGATGGACAGCAATTGTCCGGCAAATTTGTAACTTACCCGGAAAGGGAGCAAATTCCAGAGAATATCAACGAGCAGCTAATCGTTGAATTGTACTCTAAATAATCTTCATTTTAAGCACATCTGGTTTCAGATGTGCTTTTTAGCCGGAAACGGCATTTTGCGATCGCAAAGGTAACGGTAGCGTGATCAACTATCATTTACTACTATAAAAGGAGCAAATACTATGTCAATATTAGCTTTCCAAATGCCTGATAAGGTCGTCATGGAAAAAGCAGACGACTTTCACGGGTTGTTTGAGTTTAAGCCTTTGGAGAAAGGATATGGAGTAACTATAGGCAACGCCCTTCGTAGGATCCTCTTATCATCTCTGGAAGGATATGCTATAACCAGTGTGAAGTTTCCTGGAGTACTTCATGAATTTTCGTCTATCGAAGGTATAGTTGAGGATGTTACAGAAATCATCCTGAACCTTAAAATGGTTCGTTTTAAGAAAGTTTCTGATGTAAGTGAAAGTAGAATTGTAGTTAACCTGAAAAATGTTTCAGTGATTACAGCAGGAGATATTGGCAAGTTTACCAATGCTTTTGATGTATTAAACCCGGATCAGGTTATTTGCCATATTGACGATCAGAAGGAATTTGAAATGGAATTGCTTCTGGACAAAGGCCGCGGATATGTTCCGGCTGATGAGCCAAGAGCTAATGAGCTTCCTTTTGGGCACATTGCAGTGGATTCCATTTACACACCGATTAAAAATGTAAAATACAGCGTAGAAAATACGCGTGTTGAGCAGCGCACGGATTACGAGCGCCTTTTGATCGATATACAAACAGATGGTTCCATCCATCCGGAAGAGGCTCTTAAAGGTGCTGCCAATATTTTGATTCAACACTTTATGTTGTTCTCGGATCAGACAATGACCTTCGAGAAGCAGAAAGCGGAAGAGGATAATCAGGTGGATGAGGAGATGCTGCGTATGCGTAAGCTGCTTAAAACATCTTTGTCAGAGCTGGATCTTTCAGTTAGGGCTTATAACTGTCTTAAATCAGCTGACGTTAAATCATTGGGAGATCTTGTTAAGCTCGAAATCTCAGATATGATGAAGTTCCGCAACTTTGGTAAAAAATCTTTAACAGAGTTGGAACAGCTTGTAGCCGACAAGCAATTGACATTCGGCATGGACGTGTCTAAGTACCGTCTCGAAGAGGATTAATTCAAATTCCTATATCAAGTATGTATTCTGTAGCGCGCCAGCCGCAGCTCGAAGCAACTAAACAACAAAACAATGAGACACGGTAAAAAAGATAATCACCTGGGAAGAACTGCCTCGCACCGCAAGGCAATGCTGTCTAACATGGCTTCTTCATTGATTATCCACAAAAGAATCGAAACTACGCTTGCAAAGGCGAAAGAGCTCCGCAAATATGTTGAGCCTCTGCTGACACGGGCGAAAGAAGATTCAACTCACAACAGACGTATCGTTTTTTCTTATCTAAACGATAAAGAGTCTACAAAAGAGCTTTTCGGAGCAGTATCAGACAAAATAGCTGCACGTCCAGGCGGATATACCCGGATTATCAAACTTGGAAACAGGCTTGGTGATGCTGCTGAAACCGCATTGATCGAGTTGGTTGATTTCAATGATGCATTGCTGCTTGCGAATGCAGACAAACCTGCAAGAACTCGTCGCAGCAGAAGGGGTGGTAAAAAAGAGCTATCTGCCGCAGAGACAGTAGCTGTTAAAAAAGAAGATCATCCGATCGTTGCTGAGAGTGAATCTACTCCTGAGGAGCCCAAAGCAGAAGAATCTAATGGTGCTGAGCAAGGAACCGAAAAAGAGTAATTAACTAAGTGATAGTATCACATTATATTCAAAAGGGTTAAACGTTTACGTTTAACCCTTTTTTATGGATTGGATTTACTAATTTTGCGTCCGGTTTACAAAGCTGGTCCTAGCGTTTAACAGTAAAAACATATTATGACTCAGAAAAAGGAAGCGCTTTTGTTGCTGGAAGATGGTACAGCATACAGAGGTTTTGCCTTGGGTAAAACGGGTACCACCGGGGGGGAAATTTGCTTTAATACAGGCATGACCGGTTACCAGGAGATTTATACTGACCCATCCTACTATGGTCAGATTATCGTAAACACCAATTCCCACATCGGAAATTACGGTGTACAGCTGAAAGATGAAGAGGAGTCTGCGTCGGTGAAGATCCGGGGAATGGTATGTAACACCTTTTCACAAGTATACTCCCGCCACACAGCCGACTTTTCTCTGCAGGAGTATTTCGAAAAGTCCAACATTGTGGGTATCAGCAATGTGGATACCCGGCACCTCGTTCGTCACGTGAGGCAGAGTGGTGTGATGAACGCGATTATTTCCTCGGAAATTCTGGATGAGCAGGCACTTATGGATGAGCTTCATAGGATTCCTTCCATGTCGGGTCTGGAACTTTCGTCCGAGGTTACCACAGATTCTACTTATTATGTAGGACAGGAAGAGGGCAGCCAGTGGCGGATTGCGGTGATGGATTACGGTATTAAAAAGAGTATCCTTGAAAACCTTACTTCAAGAGGTTGTTACTGCAAGGTTTTTCCGGCTAAAACACCTTTTGAAGAAGTGATGGAATGGAAGCCCGACGGGTTTTTCATTTCAAATGGTCCCGGAGATCCTTCTGCGATGTTATATGCAGTGGAAAATGTAAATAAGATGATCAAAACAGCGAAGCCTTTATTCGGTATTTGCCTGGGTCATCAGTTACTCGCCCTGTCCAGTGGAATCAATACCTATAAAATGCACCAGGGTCACAGGGGCCTGAATCATCCTGTGAAAAACCTGATTACCGGTTTGTGCGAGATTACTTCTCAGAACCACGGTTTTGCAGTGGATCCTGATGAAATTGCAAATCATCCGGATATTGAGATTACGCATGTGAATCTCAATGATAATACCATTGAAGGAATTCGCAGGAAAGACTACCCGGCATTTTCTGTGCAATATCACCCAGAGGCATCGCCCGGGCCACATGATTCCAGGTATTTATTTGATGAATTTGTCAGACTGCTTCGTGCATCCAACTGATACAAAGGCTTCCTTCGGGGAGCCTTTTTTTATTTCGTGTATATGCAGGCTTCATACTTTTTTAATCCATCGTAAATGGGCCACGGCTTATGGATGACGATTTTTTTGTGTTATTTTGTAGCGTTAACATAATACCATTTCTAATCAAAACGATAAGCTGCAAATGAGTACGATTCAGTCAGTACATGCAAGACAAATTCTGGATTCAAGAGGAAACCCGACGATAGAAGTAGATATACGTACAGAGAACGGCTACTTGGGACGTGCTGCGGTGCCTTCCGGAGCTTCTACAGGTAAACATGAGGCTGTTGAACTTCGCGATGACGACAAGAGTGTGTATGTGGGCAAAGGCGTGCTCAAAGCAGTTGAAAATGTAAACGACATTATTTTCCCTGAGCTGATCGGATGTTCCATTTTTGAGCAAAACCTGATTGACAAAATCATGCTCGAACTGGATGGTACTCCTAACAAGGCGAAACTGGGGGCAAATGCAATATTGGGCGTATCCCTCGCTGCTGCGAAAGCTGCTGCGCAGGAAGCTAATCTGCCGCTTTACCGCTATGTGGGAGGTACTAACGCAAACACGCTGCCAGTACCCATGATGAACATTCTTAACGGGGGTAGCCATGCTGATAATTCAATCGACTTCCAGGAGTTTATGATTATGCCGGCCAAAGCCGATACTTTCTCTCAGTCACTAAGAATGGGTGTAGAGGTATTCCATACGTTGAAATCAGTTCTTAAATCCAAAGGATATTCTACTAACGTAGGAGATGAAGGTGGTTTTGCACCTAACATCAAGTCCAATGAGGAGGCTATCGAAGTTGTACTTCAGGCAATCGAAAAAGCAGGATATAAGCCAGGCGAAGAAATTTTCATCGCTATGGATGCAGCTTCTTCCGAGTTCTATTCTGATGGTTTTTACCACTTTAAAAAATCAGACGGACGTAAACTGTCGTCTGAAGAAATGGCAGACTACTGGACACAATGGGTTGCTAAATATCCGATTATGTCCATCGAAGATGGTATGGACGAGGACGACTGGTCGGGCTGGAAGGCACTTACAGATTCGATCGGTAAAAAATGCCAGCTGGTAGGTGATGATTTGTTTGTGACAAATGTAACCCGCCTTGCACAAGGTATCGAATCACAGATTGCAAATGCTATTCTTGTAAAAGTAAACCAGATCGGCTCATTGACTGAGACCATTGATACGGTTAACCTTGCAAAAAGAAACAGTTATAAAAACATTATGTCTCACCGTTCGGGCGAAACTGAAGATTCGACGATTGCTGATCTTGCAGTTGCATTGAACACAGGACAGATTAAAACAGGCTCGGCCTCACGTTCGGACCGTATGGCTAAATACAACCAGCTTTTACGTATTGAAGAAGAACTGGGTGAAAGTGCATACTTTCCGGGTCTCAAATTCTAAATCTGATCGAATAACCGGAGCCATAAGCTCCGGTTTTCGTTTAAGGCTATGTCGATGCCAGATAAACCATCCAACTTTTCCGTAGCGGCGCTGCGTAACTTTTATGTAGCTACGCTGGTCGCCTGGCTTGTATGGATATTGTTCCTGGACAATAACAACATCCGGGTTGTTCTGTCAAACCGGATGAAAATGAAAGAGCTTGAAAATGAAAAGGCGGTTTTAACCGAAAAGATCAAGCAAAAGAAAAAAGAACGGAATGAGGTTTTCGGAAGCCCGAAAATGCTTGAAAAGTGGGCCAGGGAGAAGTTCAAAATGCGTAAGCCTACCGAAGAGGTGTACGTCATTGTGGACGCAAATAACAAGCCGGTGGAAAGCAGCAGCGAAAAGTAGCCGGTTCGTGAAAACACAGACATTTAAATTCATCATACATTGAGCAATAAAGTAATCCTCATCATCATGGACGGCTGGGGAATCGCCAAGCAAGGCGAGGAAAATCGTTCGGCTATCATTGCGGCCAATACCCCATTTTACGACAGCATTCTTCAACAATATCCTCACAGCAAACTTCAGGCAAGTGGCCTGGCAGTGGGTTTGCCCGATGGACAGATGGGGAATTCAGAAGTTGGGCACACCAACCTGGGAGCAGGACGTGTGGTGTACCAGGATTTGGTGAAAATCAACCTGGCAGTAACCGAAGGAACCCTTGCACATGAAAAAGCACTGGTTGACGCCCTGGATTATGCCAAACAGAATGACAAAAAGCTGCATTTCATCGGACTTGTGTCAGATGGGGGCGTGCACTCTCATATAGAACATCTCAAAGGTCTTTGTGCGATTGCAGCGGACCATGGAATCAGTAAAGTGTTTGTTCATGCTTTTACAGACGGCAGGGACTGCGACCCTAAAAGTGGACTTGGTTTCTTAACCGAGCTTACCGAAAGCATGCAGCATACGACCGGCCAGCTTGCGAGCATTACCGGGCGTTACTATGCCATGGATAGAGACAAAAGATGGGAGCGCGTGAAGCTGGCTTACGACGCCATGGTGCATGGTGAAGGTAAGCATGTGCCGGCTTCCGGTATGCTCGATGCCGTTCGCGAGTCCTACGAGCAGGGAGTAACTGACGAATTTATCTTGCCGATCGTTTCAGTGGATGCGCATGGAGCGCCGCTGGCAGTGATTGAAGACGGTGATGTGGTCCTTTGCTTTAACTTCCGTACAGACCGTGGCCGGGAAATAACCGAAGTACTTACCCAGCAGGATTTCCATGAGCAGAACATGCATAAGCTCAACCTCCGGTACATTACAATGACCAACTACGACGATACCTACAAAGGTGTTGATGTAATATTTGATAAAGACAACCTGAACAATACCCTGGGCGAAGTATTGGAAAAAGCAGGCAAAAAGCAGATCCGCATCGCCGAAACAGAAAAGTACCCCCACGTTACTTTCTTTTTCTCAGGAGGACGCGAGCAGCCATTTGAAGGCGAAAGCCGGCTTTTGTGTCCGTCACCGAAGGTTGCCACGTATGATCTCCAGCCTGAGATGTCTGCATTCGGCATCCGCGATTCCATTGTTCCTGAGCTGCAAAAAGGTGAAGTAGATTTTGTTTGCCTCAACTTTGCCAATCCGGATATGGTAGGCCATACCGGGGTTTTTGAAGCGGCAGTAAAGGCTTGCGAAACGGTCGATCAATGTGTACAGGCTGTTGTGACCACCGGTCTGGAACATGGCTATGCATCTATCATCATCGCTGATCACGGTAATTCCGACTACATGTCGAATGATGACGGATCACCTAATACTGCCCACTCATTGAACCTGGTACCTTGTATTTTGGTGGACAAAGACAGTCATAACATCTTGAAAGATGGTAAGCTGGCTGATATTGCACCTACAATACTGGATTTGATGGGTATTCCGCAGCCGGAAGAAATGACAGGAACGAGTATCCTGTAAACTTAACTTTTGAACTCCATGTTCTATGCAGAGGGCCGATGGCTCTCTGTTTTTGTTTTGGCAAGACTTGTGAAAATTACCTGCATGCATTCGATTCCCCGACTTTTGGTTTTTCTGGCATTTACCTTCATTATCCTCTCTGGTTGTGAAAAGCATGAGAAAAGCACCGATCAAAAGAAAGTATACTTCGATCTGAAAGGATTTATTGATAATCAGATCGTTTACTTATCTGAAAAAAAACCTCCTCTGATTAAACATGCCATGCTCGATGGAACGCAGGAGGACCATACCATTAAAGTCGTGGACTGGAAAAAGGAACTTGAATTGTTTATGCAGGCAGATATCAATAAACCTGCTTATAACAACAGCTATTCGGTGGACAGTTCACGAGCAAATTTTTTGCACTATTCTTTAAAAACAACTGAAAAGCTGCCGGTGCGTGACCTGCAAATTCAACTGGATAGCGTGACCCGGGTACCTGTATTTGTAAAAGCGCTTCTTCAGTCAGAAAACAAGATTTATAAGTCTGAGAAAACTATTCAGTTGCATTGTACCAAAAAAAACAACCTTTGGGGAATTAGCGGGTACGCTGTTACCGGCTATCAGAAGTTGGTTTTAATGGACAAACGGGAATTTAATATTACAGCTGAAATAGGATTATAGCGGGTTTGTTTCAAAAAACTGTTTGTAGTGTAACACCATATTTTGGGTAAACATTACCCAAAACCCTGATCAGCGAAAGTGCCGGGCCGAGCCACTACAAACATTGACTCGTGATAATTATACGTACAGGAAAAAGGCTCTGCTTCATTGCAAGGCCTTTTCTGTTTACAATGCAGCCGGCAGAAGTATGTCTGAACCCTGGTATTTGACCCATTTCCCCTCTAAGGCATGAATATTGGACTTTCTGCAACATACCATGTAAACCCGGAAATCATTTTTAACCTGGTAACATGCAAACTAAATCAAGCAAATTAAATCCATTACAATGCAACAAGAACAGAAAAACAAGCAGAGCATAGCTTGGGCAATGGTGGTTGTCCTGGGGCTTGCTACGGCCATGTTCGGCTATCTTTTTACAACTCAGAAGCAGGAGTTGTCGCAGCAGGAATCCATGGTAGTTGAAAAAGCAAGGGAACTGGCTGTTACCAAAACGAAGCTCGACTCAATCTCGACCGTACTCGACGCGAAAATTGCAGAAGTGGAAAGACTTGGCGGTGATGTAACCGAACTGACCAAGGTGAAAGCGCAACTGGAAGCTGACAAACTTGCTTTCAGCCGCAGCAAAAAGATCGAAGTAAGCAAGTACCTTGGCAAAATCAAGGAATACGAGCAGTTCCTGACTGAAAAAGATGAGATGATTGCTCAGCTGAAAGCCGAGAATGAGCAGCTAGTTGCTTCCAATGATTCACTTAGTACACACGTAGGTTCACTGACCAGCGAGCGTGAAAGATTGATCCAGCGCCAGGCCGAACTGACTGATTCTGTTGTAACTTTTACAGCTTCTAACAGGGAACTGAGTGACAAAGTGAGCAAAGCAGCTGCATTGCGTGCTCAGAACCTCAAAATCCTCACTGTTAATTCAAGAGGAAAAACCAAAGAAAGAGAAGAATACAAAGCCAGCCGTGTAGACAAACTGAAACTGGTTTTCAATCTTCCTGAAAACGAACTGACTGCTCAGGAGCCCAAAGATATTTATGTGCGCGTTCTTGATCCGGACGGTGCTGTGATCGCTGACGATGCAACTGGTTCAGGCGAGTTTGAAGTAGACGGTGCACCTTCGAAGTTCACAACACGTGAGTCGATTGCATACCAGAACAACAACCAGAAAGTGGAATTGCTATACGACAATTCTACCCAGTTCCGCCCGGGCAAATACAATGTTGAGCTTTATGCGGAAGGTTACAAAATCGGTGGCGGTAACTTCACTATCAAGAAATAGAGATTAATTCACACCATGCATAGCTATGAAAGGCAACCTTTACGGTTGCCTTTTTTCATTGCTCATTTTGTGCATTGATGACATCAATAAAGTGATGGAGTTCCTCGGAACGTGCCTGATCTTCCGGCGGAAAGTCCATCTTCATCTTTTTGAGTTCGGCGGTAAGGACCTTTGCAACTGTCAGCCTCATGTTTTTCTTGTCATCGGCGGGAATGACGTACCACGGAGCCTTCTTGCTGGCAGTACTGTTAATGCAATCCTGATATGCCTCCATATATTCATTCCACTTATCCCGCAACTTCACATCCTGCTCTTCAAATTTCCAGTTTTTGGACGGGTCCTGAATACGTTCAATCAACCGCTCGGCCTGCTCTTCTTTTGATACATGCAGAAAGAACTTAATGACCCTGATACCATTCCGGTGCAGGTATTTTTCCAGATGCCGGATGTCTGAGTAGCGCTGCTTCCAGAGTTTCGGCAGATCGCTTGTCAACTCTGCAGGAAGGCGCTGTGCATTGATCAGGATGCTGGGGTCAACTTTCACGACCAGTACTTCCTCGTAGTAGCTGCGGTTAAAAATGGTAATCGTTCCCCGCTGCGGCAGCACTACATTGCTTCTCCACAGAAAATCATGTGAAAGCTCGGTTTCAGTAGGTCTTTTGAATGAATGGATTTTAACGCCTACCGGATTTACGCCCGACAATACGTGTTTGATGGTGCCATCCTTTCCCGCTGCATCCATAGCCTGAAAAATGACCAGCAAGCCGTAGCGGTTGTGCGCATACATTTTACTTTGCAGCTCATCGAGCTCTTTGGCTGCATCTTCCTGCATCTGTTCGTATTCTTCCCTGCTCTCATAAATGTCGGGAAAGCGGGTTTTTGTTTTTTTGATATCAAACTTGCGGGTACCGTCGTAGCGGTGATCTTCCAGATTAAACTTGGACATAACTGGCGTGGTTTGTTGATGAACTTCTAGTTTTCCTGTTTGTCTTTCAAAAACTCTACCAGCTTTGCAAAGGCACGTCCGCGATGGCTCAATGCAGCTTTTTCCTGCATGCTCATCTGTGCAAAAGTAACTTCAAAACCTTCCGGCATGAAAACAGGGTCATATCCGAATCCCTGGTCGCCTCTTTTCTCTGAAATGATGGTTCCGTTGATAGTTCCTTCAAACTGCTGATAATCCCCATTGATACACAATGTGATTACTGTGATAAAGCGAGCGCTACGATCGTCGAATGGTGCCAGATTTTGCAGCAGCAGGTTCATGTTATCGTCGGGCATACGCTGAGGGCCCGCATACCGGGCAGACATTACGCCCGGCTCACCGCCAAGCGCCTCCACTTCCAGGCCGGTATCGTCCGCAAAGCAGTTAATGCCAAAGTTTTCCCAGACGTACCTTGCTTTTCCTACCGAGTTTTCACTGATGGTTTCGTAAGGTTCCGGAATGTCATCGTAGCAGCCGATTTGTTCAAGTGTTACCAGCTTGAACTCCTGTCCGAGCATAGCCTGTATTTCCTGTAGTTTGTTGGCGTTGTTGGTTGCAAAGCAAAGTTTCATACTTGATCTTCTGGTTTAATCCTGGTGCATTTTACATAAAAAAAGCGGCTGCCTGGTAAAGCAGCCGCTCTTATAAAGCTATAATGGATTATCTCGCCGGCATCTGAGGAGCAGCTGGACGAGCCTGGCCTTTGCTGAAATCGATCAGTTCCATTTCAAACTGTAGTACAGAGTTACCCGGAATTGGGCCGTAAGCCTCAGGTCCGTAGCCGAGCCCGGAAGGAACCAGCAAAAGACCTTTTTCACCTTTTTTCATCAGCATAATGCCTTCTTCCCAGCCTGGGATTACCATTCCTGTACCTACCTGAAGTTCCAGTGGTTTGCCCTGGCTTTTAGAGCTGTCAAACTCTTTTCCGTCCAGAAACTTGCCTGTGTAATGTACTTTCACATTGTCACCAGCAGTCGGGCTTGGGCCTGTTCCTTCGGTTTGCGGCACATAAGTAAGGCCCGAAGCTGTTTTCCGTGCCTTGCCTTTCAGGTTATTTTTGGTAAGATATTCGTCGATAATTTTGGCATCGATCGCTTTTTGCTTCACTCCTGCATCAGCCTGCTGCTTCTGGAATTCTTCAGATGTCAGTATGCTCAATACCTTCACTGTAAAACTCAGTTCAGAGCCTTTTTTGATCATAGGAGGCATCTGCTGCCCGATTTTTGAAAACAAAGTATCTGCATTGATCAGGAACTTGGCGCTGTCACCTGTTGAAAGCAAAGTAAGTCCCTCTTCAAAGCTTCCTTTGTACGGACCAGCCTGCAATACCATTTTTACAGGGTTTTTATCTTTATAAGTATCGCGCAGTGTCGAGTCTGTTCCGTTTTTCAATACAAGATGAAAAGAAATAATGTCTCCCAGCTTTGCTTTGCGGGCATCATCGTCGTGTTCAAAAAGCTGGTACTTCAGTCCGTTTTCGGTAACCTGTGTGCGGTATTTGTTGCAAGCGGCTGCGAGGATAGTTATGCCGATCGCATAACCGATTGTTTTAAATTTCATTTTTTTGAATTTTGTAATACGGATAAAAATTGAAGTGGATTGTCTACGTTAATCTACATTTAAAAGTTCTTGCTGATAATCCGGAAGAATGCTGAGGAAATAGTCGAGTGTTTCATTTACCGGCTTTTCAGATCTTCCGCCGGATGCATTCTTATGGCCGCCTCCGCTAAAGTGAGCGCTGGCAAGGTCTCTTACCGAGAATGTACCTACTGAGCGAAACGATATTTTTACCTCTCCCTTACGCTCAATGAACATGGCCGACATGACCACGTTTTCGACCTGCAGGCCATAATTGACAATGCCTTCGGTCTCTCCGGTACTGGAATTGAATTTCTGTAACTCGGCCTCCGTAAGCACCATGTAGGCTGTCCGGAACTGAGGGAGCACAGTTAGTTTTTGTGAAAGTACATAGCCCAGGAACTGCAGGCGCGACAAAGGTGCATTGTCGTAAATCATCCTGTGTACCCTGCTCGAATCAAATCCTGTACGCATCAGCGCAGCCACGGCCAAGTGTACAGCCGGCGTAACATTCCCGTGCCGGAATGATCCGGTATCGGTCATAATGCCTGCATACAGGCACTCAGCCATCGGAATGTCAAAAATCTCTTCTGCCGGTGCATGGTTTTCCATTTCACAAACCAGCTCATATACAAGTTGTGCGGTAGCTGCGGCCGCCGTGTCCCAGAACATCCATTTGGCAAAATGTTCCGGTTCAAGGTGATGGTCGATCATCAGCTTGGGGGCAGCAGCATCTGCTACCACCCTGCCCAGATCTTTGAGCCGGGAAAGTGCAGAGAAATCGAGGCAGCAAATAAGGGTAGCCTGCTCAATCTTGCGCTTGCATTTGACTTGCTCGCCAGCCTTTTCATAAATCATGACATGCTCGATGCCGGAAAGCCATTTGAGGTTGGCAGCATACTCCGTAGGGCTGATCACTGTTACTTCATGTCCTTTCCGGGTGAGGTAGCTGGCCCAGCCAAGTGACGAGCCCAGCGCGTCGGCGTCCGGGTCCCGGTGCATCGTAACGATGATTTTCTGCGGGTTGGACAAAAAAGAGCAAAGCTCTTCAAGAGATTGATTCACAGTTGCTTACTACGGAAAGGAATTACTTGGACTTCATTGAGTCCACAAAATTAACAAAAGTGTTGGGATTTGCTTACTAAGGCATCATAAAGGCTGATTTTCAGCGCCGATTTGTCGCAGGGGCAGATAGGATCTCAAATAATCGGTGTTGCAAATTAAAGTAGTAGTTTTGCAGCAAAATAAAATCAGCAAGTATGCCAACGAATAAAACATTTACCATGATCAAGCCGGATGCCGTAAAGGATGGTAATTCCGGTTCTATTATCCAGATGATAGAAGCGGCCGGGTTCCGGATCGTTGCTTTGAAGAAAACGCAGATCAGTCAGCAGCAGGCGGGCCAGTTTTATGCTGTGCACGAAGAGCGCCCGTTTTATGAGGCTTTGTGTAAATATATGTCGTCAGGTCCGATCATCCCGATGATTCTTGAAAAGGAAAATGCAGTTGCTGACTTTCGTAAGCTGATCGGTGCAACCAATCCGGCCAATGCCGAAGATGGCACAATCCGCAAGTTGTTTGCCAAATCAATGGAAGCAAATGCCATCCATGGTTCCGACTCAGATGAAAATGCCACCATCGAAGGCAGCTTCTTTTTCAGCGGTACAGAGCAGTATTGATATTTGATAAAAATGAAAATAGCCCGGCTGAAAGCTCAGCCGGGCTATTTTTTTTATAACAAAAATTTACCGGAGTGGCACTACCACATTGTCGATCACATGGATCACGCCATTATCGGCATTCACATCATGAATGATAATTTTTGCCGCATTCACGGACACGGTACTGTCGATCTTAGTAATGAAAATCTCCCGCCCGGCCAGTGACTTCAGTTTTCCCGCTGCAAGCTGTTTGAACTCCAGGGCATTTGCTCCTACCAGGTGACTTTTCAGGAAAAGCATTGCAGAGTCCTTGGGTAAAGCAGTGATTGCGGAAGAACCGAGTATGTTCGCCCGCAGAAAAGCAGCGTTACTGGGAGCAAAAAACGTCAGCTCAGTGGTGCGCAGCGCATCCTTCATGCCGGTATAAAGGACTACATCACGGAGGATGCTGAATTGTTCATTTTCCAGAATCACATCGGTAATTGTTTTTGGCTTCACCCTGTCCTCATCCTTTTCCTGGCACGATACCATGGTCATCGAAAAAAGGGCCATCACCAAAAAAAATGCCCCTCCAAGCCTTACAGCACCATATTTTTTCATAGCTTTCCAAGTGGTTAATTTTCCCAAATCTAATGGAAAATGCATTTTGACTACATCTTCAACCGTATTTTTTAATCCTAATCTCTTACTTACTATGTTGAAATTTAAACAAATGTCTGTAATCCTTGCAGGCATGCTGCTGGTCAATTCGGCCTTTGTCGTGATGAACGAACCGGCACCCGTAGCTGCAAAAAAGCCCGTCAAAATCTTCAACGGGAAGGATCTTACCGGCTGGAAAATCAATGGTACTGAAAAATGGTTCGTGGAAAAAGGCGAACTGATCTGTGAAAGCGGCCCTGATAAGGGATACGGATATCTTACCACTAACAAGTTCTATAAAAACTTTGACCTTTCCCTGCAGTTTCTTCAGGAAGCCAATGGAAACAGCGGTGTGTTTTTCCGCTCCACGGTCGATGGTACCAAAGTGGCAGGCTGGCAGGTGGAAGTAGCACCGCCTAACCATGATACCGGAGGCGTGTATGAATCTTACGGTCGCGGCTGGCTGGTACAGATCCCCGATGAAAAGGAAGGCTTCCTGAAAATGGGAACCTGGAATACCCTGAGAATCCGGGTGAATGGCGATCAGGTTCAAACCTGGCTCAATGGTCATCCTATGGTTGACTTCAAAGATGAAAAGATAGGTGCTGCCGATGGTTCGCTGGCATTGCAGATCCACGATGGCGGCGGTATCCGCGTACGTTGGAAAAACATTGAGGTAGAGGAGCTGTAAAGCGCATACTCATGTGCATGGCGCCGCGGTTCATGACCGATAATGGATAGTTTGTCCGAATTTAGATAAAGACAGGCTTCGTGGTGGATAGCTTTGTATTGTGCCCGTCACAGTAGGCTGTCAGCCACGAAGCTTTTTTATTTAAACCAGAAACGTAACCCGAAATCGCCGTGAGTATGGAAGAGAAGAAAACCAGGCCGCTGCGCATGACAGCATCCTCACTGAATGGGCGGGACTTCAGTAACATGGACCTGGAAGGTGCTGATTTCAGTTTTTCAAGCCTGCAGGGCGCAAATTTTGATGGTGCCAATCTGAAAAGTGCCACCCTGCGATTTGCCTCGCTGGACCGTACCACGTTCCGTAACACCGACCTTCGTAATGCCGACCTCAGTTTCAGCAGTATGGCAGGAGCAGATATGGGCGGTGCGAGGGTAGAAGGAGCCAATTTCAGTTTTACATCGCAGGGCAAAGCTATTTCGTGGCAGGATTTCAGCCTTATTGGTATGATCCAGAACCAGGGGTGGATAGGTACGGTGGTAGCTACGGTTCTGGGGGCGATTATACTTTATGGTATCAATGCAATCGTCTACTTTACTGCCGAAATCTACTATACCCACGAACCCGTCCGGGCCAGGCTGTACCAGTACCTGATCGGGCAAAATATTGTAGCCGGACTATTTACGGTTTTCCTGACGCTTGGCCTTACTGCCTGGCTTGATCATCTGCTCCGGAGTTTTCCGGTAAAGCATTTGCTGCTGTCGGTTTCCGTGGTTTTACTGAATATCTGCCTGAGCCTGGCGATGTACTACTTCTTCGGCGACATTGTGCAGGATTATGTATTAAAGTACCCCAATGAAAGAGCTCAAAGCGCACCCTGGTGCTGGTACATGATCGGCCCGCTGGCCATCGCCAATGTATTTTACTACCTAAGCCGCGAAGGCAAGCAGATTTCCCGGAAGATATCTGATCAGGAATTCCAGCTGCTCAATCTTGAAAAATCCAAAACCCGGGCGGAGCTGGATGCATTGCAGGCTCGCATTAACCCGCATTTTCTATATAATGCCCTCAATAGTATTGCCAGCCTGGTACACGAGGATCCCGATAAGGCAGAAGAAATGACACTGCTGCTCTCCAAGCTTTTCCGGTATACGACCGGCCGCAAGACGAATGATTACTTCAATACCATCCAGCACGAGCTGGAAATGGTCGAAACTTACCTGCAGGTTGAAAAGGTAAGGTTTGGTGACCGGCTGCGGTTTACGGTGGAGGTTGCGGATGAAAGCCTGAAAGAACTGCAGGTGCCCAAGTTCATTCTTCAGCCGATTGTGGAAAATGCAATCAAACATGGCATCGCGAAGGTAGCCGACCAGGGCAATATCGTAGTAAGGATATATGAAGAAGCCCGGGCTTTACATTTGTGTGTTCACGACAACGGACCGCTTTTTCCTGAAAATATGGGAGCAGGCTATGGAATGAGAAGTATTCAGGACAAGCTCAAACTGCTGTACGGCGAACATGCCGCCCTCGAACTGCACAACATTCCTTCCAAGTCGGTCAATATTTGCATTCAGAAACACGCCATAGAGCGGCAGCAACAATCCAGCCAACATGCAGTTCCCTCTTAAAACCATTCTCATCGACGACGAGCCGCTTGCCCTCAGCAGGCTGCGGAGGTTACTTGAAAAGCACGCCCAAACATTCAATATCGTGTCCGAAGCGAAAAACGGGGCAGAGGGTCTGCTGGAAATCGACCGGCATAATCCCGATGTTATTTTCCTGGACATTGAAATGCCGCTGCTGAACGGTTTTGAAATGCTGTCCAAGCTCACCAAAATGCCACTGGTCGTGTTTTCCACAGCATACGACCAGTACGCGATCCGGGCTTTTGAAGAAAACTCCGTCGACTACCTTTTGAAACCTGTTGAAAATGATCGCCTGCTGAAAACAATCGAGAAGATCCGTAACATCACGAGGGCCGGGGATGCTTCTGCCGAAAACCCGTATTCTGAAAACCTTTTTAAGCTCCTGGAAGCCATGAAGCCTAAAAAGGAGATTTTTTCATTGTCTGTAAAAACAGGCGACAGAATCCTTTTGATACCCCTCACAGAAATTACGCACTTTGAAGCAGAAGAAAAGTACGTATTCCTTAATACCCTCGACGGGCAGAAATACCTGCTTAATTTTACGCTTACTTCTCTTGAAGAAAAACTTCCCGGACATTATCTCCGAGTCAGCCGCGCCGGCATTGTGAACACCCACCACATCCGCGAAGTCCAAAAGCATTTCAATGGAAAATACGTGGTCACCATGCGCGACCGCAAGGCTTCGCAGCTCACCAGCGGCAGTACATACAGCGAAGTTATTCGTCATCTCCTTGATAATTAATCATCTTAGCATGGCAAAAGGGGTGAATTTAGGATTTTGAAGACGCAAGACTTATTCCTAAATTGCGCCCTTGTTTCGTTTACCTTTACAAGTAAAAGAGGTTAAACTGCTGCTCATCAAGTACTTCGTGGCATCGCTTCAACTTTTTTTCCTGGGTTGGCATGTTTCCCGGCACACTTCGGCCGTCCCGTGCGTAACTGGGAGATGAGCAAGCTGATTCCTTTTAGCCGTACCAAAGGTGAAATCCAATGGAATTGAAAAGATCCTACTATATTGTTCATTTGTTTGTTAAAAAAGGTTAAAAGGGATCACGAATAATGAAGGAGCTCATCGATACGGGCAATCTGCCAAAGCACATCGCCGTTATCATGGACGGTAACGGAAGGTGGGCCCAGAACCAGGGAGCTGCCCGCGTTTTTGGTCATCGCAACGCAATCAAAGCTGTGAGGGAAGTGACGGAGGGTTGTGCAGAGCTGGGAGTTTCTTTTTTAACGCTTTACGCATTTTCAACGGAAAACTGGGGCCGCCCTGAGTATGAGGTCAGGGCATTGATGGAGCTGCTCGTGCAGTCTATCCGGAATGAGCTGCCTACCATGCAGAAGAATAATGTAAAACTGGATACGATCGGTGACACGGACAGCCTGCCCAAAAGTTGCCGCAACCAGCTGGCTGAGGCAATTGATGAAACCCGAAGCAATACAGGGCTTAATCTGATCCTTGCATTGGGGTACAGTGGTAAATGGGACCTTGCCCAGGCAACCCGCAAGCTGGCAGACGAAGTGAAGGCCGGAACACTTTTACCTGGTGAAATCAATGAAGAAATGATCGCGGCTCAACTCTCGACCGGCCAGCGACCCGACGTGGACTTGATGCTCAGGACCGGCGGGGATCATCGGATCAGCAACTTTCTCCTATGGCAGCTGGCTTATGCCGAGCTGTATTTCTATGAAAATCTTTTTTGGCCGGACTTCCGGCGTGAACATCTTTATGAAGCCATCGTTTCTTTCCAGAACAGGGAAAGGCGTTTTGGCAAAACCGGAGATCAGGTAAAAGCAAATAGTGCTAAGAGTAAAACAACATGAACCTTCTGATTAATTTGAAAAAAGCATTAGCACATTTTAAGCTTTTCCTTCCCATTTTCCTGCTCACCTGTATGGGAGCGCAGGCTCAGCGCGTGGGAATCGGTACAGGAGCCCGGGGTGCCAGTGCGCCCACTAACCTCGGCATTGACCCGGAAAATCCCAAAGAGTATACCATTGCAGAAGTAACTGTATCAGGTACACAATTCCTTGATCCCAACTCCATGATCTCCATTTCCGGACTTAAACCGGGTGACAAGATTCGTGTGCCGGGTCCGGGTATTACATCTTCCATCAAGAAAATGATGGATTTCGGAACATTGGATGATGTTGAGATTCTTGCTACGAAAGTGCAGGATGATAAAGTATGGCTGAACATCCATATCAAGGAACGGCCGCGTCTTTATAAGGTTTCGTTTTCAGGAGTTCGTAAAGGAGAACGGGAGACACTTAATGATAAGGTGAAACTGATCAAAGGTCGCGTGATCACGCCTACGGTGATCAAGAACACGCAGCTTGTCATCAAGAAATATTACATGGATAAAGGTTTTTACAACACCAAAGTGAAGGTGCTGCAGATTCCCGATTCCACCCGCGGACAGGCTACGCTGAACTTTGCTATTACAAAAGGCAAAAAAGTTAAGATTTCGAAAATCAGTATTGAAGGAAATACTGCGATCAGCGATAAAATGCTGAAACGCAAGATGAAAGGTACCAAGCAAAAACGCATTGGCCGCCTTTTTAATCCTTCCAAGTATGTACCCAAAAAGTACGATGAGGACAAGGAAAAACTGATCGCTTACTACCGCAAAAATGGTTACCGCGATGCTACCATAGAATTTGATACCATTAAAAATGGTGACGAGACCATCAGCATTGACATGCGCATTGATGAAGGTCCCAAGTACTATTTCCGCGATATCAGCTGGTCGGGTAATTATCTTTATACCAATGCCCAGCTGAGCGAAAGGCTGGGGGTAAAAAAGGGCGACGTTTACAACCCTGAAGAGCTGGATAAAAAGATCAATGGTATTCCGGGCTCGGATGTGAGTTCCTTGTACATGGACGACGGATACCTGTACTTCCGCATCGATCCCGTCGAAAGAGCCGTGGAAGGTGATTCTATCGATATCGAACTGCGGATGTTTGAGGGCAAGCAGGCTACGATCAACCGCATTTTGCTGAATGGAAATACCAAGACCAGCGACCGGGTGGTACTGCGCGAGCTATTCACTTTGCCGGGCCAGAAGTTTAGTAAAACTGAAATCATCAACACCCAGCGGCAACTTGCCCAGATGGGCTATTTTGACCCGGAGAAAATCCAGATCAATCCTATCCCCAACCAGGGTGACGGTACCGTAGATATTGAATATTCAGTTGAGGAAAAACCTTCTGACCAGATCGAGCTTTCCGGTGGATGGGGTGGATACATCGGATTTGTAGGTACGCTGGGACTTGTGTTCAATAACTTTTCTCTGAAAAACATTCCTAACCGGGAAACCTGGCGGCCACTGCCTTCGGGTGACGGACAGAAGCTGTCGTTGCGATTCCAGGCAAATGGTAAGCAGTACCAGACCTACTCTTTGTCTTTCAGTGAGCCATGGCTGGGCGGGAAGAAACCCATTAATTTCGGGGTTTCACTGCAGCGTACTGTATACCGTCTGACGGATTACAGTTCTATTTACGGCAACCTTTATGGAAATGGTTCTAATTCACGGTCTATCAATTACCGGGGCGGATACTATAACAATGGTATCACCTTCTCGTTGGGTCGTCGTCTGAAAGAACCGGATCGTTACCTGGTGATGTCGCACTCGCTTTCATTGCAGCGGTACCGCCTGGACAGCCTTGATATATTCCGGATCGGTTATAGTTCGGGTATCTCAAACAACATATCGTTCAATACCACCATTTCAAGAAATACGCTGAGCGATTTCCAATTCCCGAGAAATGGTAGCAATATATCTCTGAGCGCAACTTTCACGCCACCTTATTCTATATTCCGGAAAAAGGATTTCAGCGACGTAACCGATACCTATCGCTGGGTAGAATATCATAAATGGATGTTTGATGCGAGTTACTATGCAACGATTACCGGAAAGCTGGTACTGAGCGCAAGAACGCACATGGGTTTCCTGGGGGCTTATGGCAACAAGGTTGGGTATAGTCCATTCGGCCGCTTTATCGTGGGTGGGTCCGGATTGGCAGGTCAGGGTTCGTTCTCACTGGCTGACCAGGATATCATCGGATTAAGAGGTTACCAGGATCAGAAAGTAGGACCGCTTGCAGCGAATGGTTATCCGGCATCGGGTGGCGGTATTGTCTACAACAAATATGTAATGGAACTTCGCTATCCGGTTTCCCTCAATCCGCAGGCTACAATTTTCATCCTGGGTTTTGCCGAAGGGGGTAACAACTGGGGAACTTACAAGGAGTTCAATCCATTCGATCTGAAACGTTCAGCAGGGGTAGGAGCCAGGATATTTATGCCTGCATTTGGTTTGCTGGGTATCGACTGGGGTTATGGATTTGATAAAATCCAGGGTTCGCCTACACGCAGCGGACCTCAGTTCCACTTTACAATCGGCCAGCAGATCAGATAATATTGTTCACGGCGTATTCGTTAAGAAGTTTGCAAATTATGAAGAGCCTCGCATGAATAAGTTTTTTATTTTACTAGTTTTGTCAATTCTATATGGATCAGTGACATCCGCTCAGAAAATCGGGTACACTGATATGGAGTTCATCACAAGTAAAATGCCCGAGTACCAGGCAGCACAGGCCGAAATGAAGAAGTTTTCGGAAAGCTGGGCAAAAGAAATCCAGGATAAGTTTGCTGAAATTGACCGCATGCAGCGCGCCTACATGGCAGAGGAAATACTGCTTACTGAGGAGCTGAAACGGAAACGTCAGGGCGAAATCCGGGAGAAAGAGCTGGAAGCCGGGGAGTACAACAGCAAGATCTTCGGAATGGAGGGATTGTTATTTCAGAAGAAAAAGGAGCTGATGAAGCCGGTACTTGAGAAGGTACAGCGTGCAGTAACCAAAGTCTGCAGTCAGCGGAGGCTGGATTTCATGTTTGACAAATCCAGTGATGTGGGCATGTTGTTTACCAATCCCAAGCACGATTATTCTGACTACGTGCTCGAAGAGCTTGGAATTGATCTGAAAGGAAACAAAACGGCGAGTAATGATAAAGTAGTGCCGGCCGACCAGCCTGAACCTGCTTCGGGCACTACTACCAGGCAAAGCAACGCACCGAAATCAAAACAAAAGAGTACAACCAATAAACTTAAATAAGTAACAAAACAATGAAACAAAAATTGATGGCTATTTTGGTTTTGACGACCATCATCTCCACCCCTCTTTTAGCTCAGACCACCCCTGCAAGCGGAAGTTCAAAAATTGCTTATACGAATGTGGACTATATTCTTGGCCGCCTGCCCGAAAGCAAGGTGATCCAAAATCAACTCGAAGTAACCAAAGCACAGCTGGATAAAGCATTGCAGGAAACTTACAAGGAAGCACAGGAGAAATACGAGGCGTACCAGAAAAATGGAGCCAATATGACGGACGTAATCCGGGCTGATAAGGAGAAGGAATTGCAGAATCTGCAAACCCGTATTCAGGAAATGCAGTCAAATGCACAGACATCGCTTCAAACCAAACAATCCCAATTGCTTGAACCGGTTTTGAATAAAATCAATGGTGCAATCCAGGAAGTTGGTAAAGAAAATGGTTTCCTGTATATCCTGAACATGGACGCAGGTGCCGGCTCAACCCCGATCATCCTTTACGCAGCATCCGAAGAGCTGAATGCCAGCAACCTGATCCTGAAAAAATTGGGTGTGGACCCTGACAAGGTGGATGCCGCTCCGGCAGCAACAACACCATCAGCTACAAAGCCAGCAGCAACAACGCCGGCTACTACTCCGGCGGCAACTCCTAAGAAAAAATAAGGAACAGTCAGCTGAACTTAAAATACCGGCAAACGGTCTTTCCAAAGACAGTTTGCCGGTATTTGCTTTTTAGAAGCAAAGAAAAGTATATCCTGCTTAAATCATATTTTCAGGAAAGTTGCATTCGCTGGAAAAGTGCAAGGCATGCAGGCGCAGTTTTTTTGAAACGTGCATTGTTCAATTTTAAAGGCGATCACAGCGCATTCTATACGCTATTTACTAGTTTTGCGTTCTGATCGAAGCATTCTTCAACCCTTTGGATTAATTACATTATCGACGTTATGACTATTACTGATATTCATAAATTACTGATATTTTTTGCCGGTATTCTTCTCGCCAATCAGTCGCACGCGCAGGATAATATCAAGACCACGACGTCAGGACCATTACAAATTATCTTCCCCACAGAGTCGGAATGGAATGTGCTGCAGGAGGGAAAGGAGATCAACTTTCATTTACAAACTAAAGGCGGCAAAAGTGACTCTGTCAGGTACTCCATTGCCAGCGGGCTTGCCAAGGATATGAAATTCGATTCGCTCGGGCATTTCGTATGGACGCCGGGATATGAGATTGCAGACCGCATTAATACGGTTAAATCATTTCCGGTGATCTTTGAGGCGCAAAATACGGCCGGAGAAACCGCTTCCCGCGAAGTGATTTTTAAAGTAATGCACGTAAACCAGCCACCGCAAGTGGATGAGCTCCGCCCATTTTACGTCCAGTATAAAACCCAGAATGTATATAAAATCGACATGGCCGCCGTACGTGATCCCGACGGCGATCCGATCGTTTTTGTGCCGATCCTGGAAGAAATGCCGGAGGGGATGAAGCTGAGTGCCGCGGGTGAGATCATCTGGGATCCGTCGGTGAATCAATTTACTGTGCTTAGGAAAGGGGCTAAGTACATGGAATTCTATGTTGAAGATCAGCCTTCAAAAACCCGTACGAAAGGTCGCCTGAAATTGGAAATTACGCAGATGGACCTCGCACCCGACTTTACGATCATTCCGCAGAATACAGTGATACGGAGTGCCGAAAACAACCGGATCAATCTGCGATTTACATTGTCGGACCCAAATGGGGAAGACGATATCTCGACTTTCAATTTCATTTCGGAAAACAAGAGAGTGCCTGCCGAAGCTTTGGTAAAGAACACACCAACAAGCTACGAGTTTATATGGGAGCCGGGTTTTGAATTTGTAAAGGATCCTTTTGATACGCTTGCATTCAACATTACCTTTTATGTGCTTGATAAGGCGCAGAACAAAAAAGAAAAGTCTGTGCGCTTTGTTATAAAAAACACCGTGGACGAGAGTGTGCGTGACGCTTACGTGTACAACCTGTATCGTGGTGCATTAATAAACGCCTGGAACCTTTTGGAACAAATGACCGAGAAAGAGGGGGAATTGAAAAAGGCTTATGCCAGGGCAAAAAAAGGAAAACGTAGTCGCTCGCTTGTCAATGCATCATTAGGTGCAACTACGGGTTTAGCACCTGTAATTGCGAAAACAGACCAGAATGTACGCGGGTATATCACAACAATCGGGGGTACCACTGTCGCTACTGTGGGTACCTTGGAAGCTACTGAGGTAATCGGAAAGTCTGTAAACGGATTATTGGATCGCTTCAATTATGTAATGCAAAAGAAAAATGAACTGCAGAACAAAGGCGATGTTTTTGCGAGAGAATACGGCCAGAAATCGGCCAGAAGGTCGCCGGATTTCATACGTAAGCTTGACGAATTTAAGTCACTGATGAACCTGAGCGGATTGGTTGCACTGGAACTGGACGCGAATTGGGAGAGCAAAAAAGAAGCGACAGATGCCGCTTTGAAGAAATCATTCAGAGATTTTATACCACTTGCAAAAGACGAGAGCTAGTCATATTACCTGACTTCGTCCCGCTTATCTTTTTCATTCTCCACTTCCGTCGATGGCAGAAGTGGAGTTTCTGTTTCCGGGTGATGCATGGAAGTTCCGGCGAGTGTCTCATTAACTTCGCCCAGCTGCTCCGAGGTTGCTTCGTGTTCTTCGTGGTCCTGATCATGATGCGTAGCAAAGCTTCCCTGGAAGATCAAGATGCTGCACACACCCAGGAAAATACAGGAGTCCGCAATATTAAAAATAGGCGTAGAATAGTACTGGCCACCCCATACCGGCACCCAGTCGGGAATAAAGCCCTCCCAGAAATCCACAAAAATCATATCAATAACTTGTCCGTGAAACCAGGGTGTAGGCGAGCCGTAAGGAGCATTGTCGAGCAGGACACCATAAAAGGTACTGTCAATCACGTTTCCGACAGCTCCGGCCAGGATCATAGATAATGCCCACAGCAAGCCCTGTGCAGCTCCGGTACGGGCTAGATGTACAAGGTACCAGCCGATTGCAAACATGGCAACCAGCCTGAAAAGTGTCAGGAACAGCTTGCCGTATTCATGCCCCAGTTGCATTCCAAAAGCCATTCCCGGATTCAGTACATAGTGCAACTTCAGCCAGTTGCCTATCAACCCGATCTGTCCGGAGAAGCCCGGCTGCATATAATGGTGCACCAGCAGCTTGGAAGCCTGGTCAATTACAATCAGCAGCAGACTAAATAGCAAAAAGGGAAGCGGGTTTCTCGACTTGATCATCGGGTGTTTTGCAATATTTTTTTCAATGCGAAGGTAACAAGTTAGTTATAAAGAACTGATTCCTCTCCGTTTCAATTCACTTTTAACCAACAAAAACTCCCTGCTGCTCTGTCCGGCAATGGAGGTATTTTCGGCGGCCCGCCTGATGAGGTAGGGGAGTACTGCGTCGATGGGGCCATAGGGTACATATTTGGCAACATTGTAGCCGGCCTTGGCAAGATTGAATGAAATATTATCACTCATGCCGAGTAATTGTGCAAACCAGATGCGCTCGTCATCTTTCTTAATGCCTAATTTCAGCATTTTTGCAGCGCAGTACTGGGAGCTGTATTCATTGTGGGTACCCAGGCAAATGGAGATATATTCCAGGTGATCAAGGCAGAAGTCGATCGCCAGATTGTAATCGTCGTCAGTAGCCTCTTTCGAGACGTGAATGGGATTAAAGTACTCGTTTTCACGGGCCCGCAGCTGCTCTTTTTCCATATAAGCTCCCCGCACCAGCTTTCCTCCCAGGTAATAACCCTGCTGGCGCGCCACAAGATATGCCGTTTTCAGGCCATCGAGCGTGTCGTGCCGGTAAAGCTGATAGGTGTTGTAAACAATCGCTTTTTCCCGATTGAACTTCTCCATCATCTGGTAGGCAAGTGTGTCGATGATGCCCTGCAGCCAACTTTCTTCCGCATCTATAAAAATGCGTACGTTCTTTTCGTAAGCAAATGCACAAAGTTTTTCAACGCGCTGGCGAACGCGTTCAAAAGCTTCCTTCTCGTTTTCACTAAGCGAATCGTGGCGTTGTACCTTTTCCAGGATCTCCGAAGAGGCAAGGCCGGTAACTTTAAAAACCGAAAACGGGATGGTGCGGGAAGCGGCTGCTTTTTCTATCGTTCTGAGGATTTCAGCCGTCGTTTCGTCAAAGCTGCTTTCCTTGTCTTCACCCTCCACCGAGTAGTCCAGAATGGTGCCGATTCCGGACCTTCCAAGCATGTCAATGGTAGGGTCGCAATCGTTAATTGTCTCACCACCACAGAATTGTTCAAATATGGTGGCGCGGATCAGATTTTTTACCGGTAAGTTCAGTTTTAGTGCGAGCTTTATAAAAAAAGTGCCTAAATTTACCACCCGGGCCTGATTCATGAGGCTGAACAGCCAATACGTTTTCCTCAGTTTAGCATCGGATTTGGAAGCGAAAGCGACTGAAGTATCTTCAAAAAATACAGGTATTTGATCTTTTGGTGAAGAAGAAGCCATTTTTATTGCACGTTTTTCTGCATGATTACCTGAAAATTTCACTTGCGAATCATAGCCAGAACAATACGTTTGAACAGGTAACGCGAACCGTTTTTATATCAAATGTACGGTCAATCATATAAATACACATACTACAGGGTTCAAAATTATTAGTTATCAATTATTATCAAGGACAAGTTTTTGAATATGAACGCTTCTTTAGATATCCTTCCGTTAAGCAGTTGGATCAATACCGGGGGTAAGCCGCTGGTAATCGCCGGGCCTTGCAGCGCAGAGACCGAGGAACAAATGTTAGAAACCGCAAGCCAGATCAGGGAAGAAGGATTTGCCCATGTGATCCGCGCGGGCATTTGGAAACCGAGAACCCGGCCGGGAAGCTTCGAAGGAATGGGAGAAGCTGCATTGCCGTGGCTTCAGCAGGTAAAAAAAGAAACCGGTCTGCCGGTTGCTGTTGAAGTGGCTACGCCCCAGCACATTGAGCTTGCATTGAAATATGGTGTTGATATCCTGTGGGTAGGTGCCCGTACAACGGTTAACCCCTTCAATGTACAGGAACTGGCCGACGCACTGAAAGGCATTGATGTTCCCGTATTGGTCAAAAATCCTGTGAATCCTGATCTCCAACTATGGATCGGTGCACTGGAACGTTTGAACCAGGCTGGCGTCAAAAAACTCGGTGCAATTCACCGTGGATTTTCAAATGCGCAGGAAACGAAGTTCCGTAACTCCCCGATGTGGAACATCGCTATCGAGCTGAAAACATTATTCCCTGAGCTTCCGGTAATAGGCGATCCCAGCCACATGGCGGGTAAGCGTGCATACTTGTACGAGCTGGCACAGCGTGCGCTTGATTTGCATTACGACGGGTTGATCATCGAATCGCACCGTGATCCGGACAAAGCATGGTCTGATGCGGCACAGCAGCTTACACCTGCCTCTTTGGGACAAATGTTGCACGACCTGCATGTTCGTAAAGAGTCATACGGAAGTGATTACCAGTCACAGCTGGAAATTATCCGTGGCAAAATCGATAACCTGGACCGTGAACTGCTTGAAACATTGGCTGCACGTATGTCACTGGTTGAGAAACTTGCGGAATATAAAAGAGATAATAATGTAGCTGCTTACCAGGTAGACCGTTTCCGTGAAGTTTTGGAAACACGCGCGGGTTGGGGCAAAAGCATGAACCTGTATGCAAACCTTGTGGACGAACTGTTCAAGCTGGTGCATATGGAATCCATCCGGAAACAAACCGAAGTGATGAACCAGGTGAGTGCCTAGACGCTAGCATTGCGATATATAGAAGAAGGCTGTCCGGTAGGGCAGCCTTCTTTTTTTGTTTAAACTAAATACTACAATGAATGATATGCAGCTTCTCCCAGGTTAAAGCACCTCCGGCACCGGGCTTCGTACAAGTCTGTCTCGCCCAGCAGTACTCGCTCGCTCGAAGGTGAAAGGCGGTACGAATGAGAAGCCACCTCTCCACAAACCATGCATATCGCATGCACCTTGGTTACATATTCCGCAATAGCCATCAACTGCGGCATACACCCGAAAGGTTTACCCAGATAATCCATATCCAGCCCTGCTACGATCACACGCTTTCCTGCATTTGCCAGTTCGTCACATACGGCGACTACGGATTCGTCAAAAAACTGCGCTTCATCCAGCCCCACGACCTCACAGTTGCCTGCCAGCTGACCTATTTCGGAAGCCGAAACCACCGGGATAGACGAAATTGAATTGTCATTATGCGAAACAATGTTCTCAGCGTGGTAGCGTTTATCCAAAGCTGGCTTGAAAATCTGAACTTTCTGCTTCGCGATTTTTGCCCTGTTGAGCCGGCGGATCAGTTCTTCGGTTTTACCGGAAAACATAGATCCGCAGATTACTTCGATCCACCCGTTTCTGATATTCTGGCTTCCTCTTTGGTGCGATGGTTCTACAAACATGTTTGGTGTTGAGCAGTCAGGCTTAATGCCTATTTTATATATATTTACAAATCAAACACATTTTTCTCAAACACAATTGCTGACAAAAGCTCATCTTCGTTATGCCGGATATTTTGAATTCAAACGCGCTTAACCAGTATGCTACCCGGTTTACAACCACCGTCCTGAACGAAGTTTACCGCTCGGATGATATTGTAACCGGCGCCGGTCTGCTGAAACTGACACCAGTCCGGCAGGTTAACCTGGGTATTTTGAACAGGCTTTTTGAAGAGTGGAAGCAGAATGCTGAGGCATTCAGAAGCGTTTATTTTGACTTCTCCAATGAAGAGGTAAAGGAAGCGTTGCAGGCTTTTATGAACACTGCTTCACAGCACATTGCCGTGAGGCGGTCAGACCTGGAACCACTGCTGTCGGCATCGGTGAAAGAATCGCTTGTTCTCCTGCTCACTCCCCAGCAATACTTTGAAGAAAAGATCAGGAGCGGAGATGTGGAATTTACTACGGGCAGTGCTGAACAGCTGGTCAAATACACGCACATCCACAAACCTATGGCCGAAGCACTGCTCGCCCGCCTGTCTGACAGCGGCTCGGATGCGGTATATCAGACGCAGGCTGTGGGCTGGGTATATGAACTCAAAAACAATCCGGAGCTGCTGGACGATACCGAAACAATCCTGATTGAATTCTCAGATATATTTCCCGTGAACCTTGCGGAGATCCAGGGAACTGAGGCCGGCAAGTCTGTGCCGCCGGTCGAAAAACAGGAATCAAAATCGTTTTTTGACAGTGCATTCAGTGAGGCTGATGCCGTAGCTGCCCCGCCCGTCAATAAATTCCGCACAGAAGCCGGTACTGCCGTAGCAAGTGAAGTACCGCCAAGAGCCAACACCTACGAACGTGATACGCTGAACAGCCGCTTTAAGGTAGAGCTGCCGAAGGCCAAAGAGGAGGATGCCTATGCCAAAGTACCCATGCGTGTAGAAAACCTGGCCAGCGCGATTCCATTGGGGCAGCGGTTTATGTTCATCAATCAGCTTTTTAATAAAAATACTGAGCACTTTGACAAGGCCATTTACGAGCTGGATGCCGTCAAAAGTTATGAGGAAGCCCAAAATCTGATCTGGCACCGCTATGCGTCCAAGTATGCATGGGATGTGAATGGCGAGGCAGTGACGACACTGCTGTCATTTGTAAAAAGAAAATTTGCATGAAAAAAAGGTGTGGGAAACCACACCTTTTTTGTTTGTTGCTATGCTGCAACCAGCTCCCTGAACATGCTTCGTGCTGCTTCCAGTCTGGTCAGGTCCAGGCTGAGCAGCTCGCCCCGTTCCTTTGCAAATGCAACCAGGTTTTCTGTTGCCATATTTCCGACCAGCTCGTCTTGAGCCATGGGACACCCTCCGTATCCCAGCAATGCACCATCAAAACGCCTGCACCCAGCCTGGTAAGCAGCTTCCAGCTTTGATTTCCAGTTTAATGGTGTGGAATGAAAATGCGCTCCGAATGCAATTCCGGGTCGTGAACTGATCAGGTTTGTAAACAAGTAGCGGATATCCTCCTCCCTGGCTACACCGACTGTATCGGCCAGAGAAAATATTTTTACATGAAAAACAGAAAGCCGGTCAATCCACTGTAGCACCAGTTCAGGATGCCAGATATCTCCGTAGGGGTTACCAAATCCCATTGAAATATAAATTACCAGCTCCTTTCCTGCCGCCTGACAGATTGCTGCAATGCTTTCCACTTGTTGCAGGGATGCTGCTATGCCTGCATTTGTATTCAATTTCTGAAAAGTCTCAGAGACGGAAAACGGGTAACCTACATGCGTGATCTGCCTGAATGCACAGGCTTCCCGCGCACCCCGCTCATTCGCTACGATCGCCAGAAGGCAACTTCCGGATCCTGCCATGTCCAGTGCATCTGCAATCTCAGCCGTGTCCCGCACTTGTGCAACTACTTTGGGCGACACAAAGCTTCCGAAATCAATCATATCAAATCCAACCTGCAGCAACTGGTTCAGGTACCGGACCTTATCGGCTGTTGGAATAAATGCATGAAAGCCCTGCCAGGCGTCGCGGGGGCATTCGGTTAGGACCATGTTAATTAGTGATTTAATGGATCAATGCCTTACTTCAGTATCGGCGCCAGATCAGCTTCATTTTCTTGGAGCCAGGCGGCGATTTCTTCTACGATCTGGCGGATGCCGATTTCAGGTTTCCAGCCGGTGAGCTGGGTTACGCGGGTGTTGTCAGTAACATACAGGCGGATATCAGCTGTCCGGTTTTCGGGTACTACTTTAATCGGGATGGTTTTTCCGGTGACTTCCTGACAGATTTTCGTGAGCTCCTGCAAAGATGCACTGCTTTCAAGTCCGCCCCCTGCATTGAGTATTTCTCCGTTTACCTGGTCGAGATGATGAAGTTGCCAGTCGATCAGCCGGTACAGGTCGGCTACGTGGAGCATGTCGCGTATCTGCTTGCCCGTTCCACCATAGCCAAAGTAGCCGAGCTGCTGCTCGAAGTAATGTTTTGCAATCCAAAGTACCATCACACCCTGGTCAACCTTACCCATCTGCCACGGGCCCGTGAGTACGCCGCAGCGGTTAATGACGGTTTTCAGATTGTAAAATTCATTGTATTCCTGAATGATCAACTCCGAGGCAAGTTTGGTAGTCCCATACAGCGAGCGGGCGCCGGTCAGTGGGAAGTCTTCGGCAATACCCCTGGACGAAGCACCCGGCACCGGTTGTTCGTCGGCCAGTGCAAACCGGGTATCTTCCTCAATAAAGTTGAGTGTCTCAATGGTTTTGATCGGGTAAACACGGCTGGTTGAAAGAAACAAAAAACCCGCTTTGTGCTTCAGTGCAAAGTTCAGACAGTTGATCGTACCCACGAGATTGGTATTAATCAGGTAGTCCGGCGTGCCATCCAGCCCTGCCAGTACCGAAGGCTCCGCGGAGGCTTCTATGACCATATCCACCGCCGGGATGCCGTCAAAGTCCTCTTTGCTGCGGATGTCGCCATGTACAAACTCCACTCCGCTCTTTTTCAGGCGGGGCAAATTGAGCTCCGACCCGCGGCGTTTAAGATTATCCAATGCAAATACCTCGTAGCCGGGGTAGTTAGCTTTCAATGAAATAGCCAGAGATGACCCTACAAAGCCGGCACCGCCGGTAATTAGTATCTTCATGATATTTTGAAAAGTGAAAAGAAAACCAGGAAAAGTGCAGTTATTTATCCCAAAAACAGGCAGGAGCTGCAATTTGATGTGTAAAATATTTATATTTCAATCATCCGCCGAATTCCGGTAAATAAATCCCGGAAAAAAATAGGAAGCGTACAAAGTAAGTAACCCGCGATTACAACTTTGGGTATACATTCCCGCGCCCCGAACCGGAAAACAGACAAATTTGAGAAGTATTGTAAACTTTAATCGCACTCCATGCGCATTAATACCATTGTCTTTTTTTTCTGCATCGGCCTCTCCGGGAATTTGTTTGCCCAGGACAGCGACATCCGTGTATCTGCGGTTAATCCGGCAGCATACCCCATTTCTCTTTATAAAACAGCCACCGCCCAGACACAAAACCTGTACAATGGGCGGCAGTACTATCTGTACGATGCCCGGAACGACGAGCATCAGTTTTTCCAGCAGAGCAAGTGGCGGAATGGTGTGATCATGTACGACGGTCAGGCTTTTGACAGTATTCCCATGCTGTACGACATCGTTCGCGACGAGCTGGTTATCCGGCATGTGTACGGTGATCACCTTTTGCTTCAGTCAGAGAAGGTCGCGAATTTCTGGCTTCTGGATCATCACTTTAAAAGAATGGAGTCGGGCAAGGATGTTAATGCATCCATGCGCAGCGGCTTTTATGATTTACTGTATGAGGGAAAAACGCAGGCTATTGCGCGTCGCTCTAAATCGAGACAGGAGAAAATACAGGATAAGCGTGTCATAGCACTTTTTCCGCCCAAAAATTTCTATTATGTCCGGAAAGACAGTACCTACCATCCCGTGCATTCCAGGAAATCATTCTTCGCCTTGTTTCCTGAACATAAAAGGGATTTCCGGCGGACTTTGCGTGAGAAAAACCTAAGGTTCCGTAGAGACCGGGAAATGGCGATTATCAGCCTGGCCACAGCCTACGACAAAACAGCCAGACCATGAGAAAACTGCTACCCCTCTTTTGCTTTCTGTTATTTTCACTGACTGCTGCTGCCCAGGGCACAGCGGAGAAGAAGATAACCATGCGCCTGGACTCCGCGCGGTTTGGTGACTTTGTAAAACAAATGGAGTCGCAAACCGGATACTATTTTTACTACGATGCAACCCGGTTTGACAGTCTTACCCTTGATCTTGATGTAAAAAACCTGAGTGTGAGGGAAGTTCTTGACCAGGTTTTCAGAGGCTCCGAGTTTGAGTATTCCATCGATCTGCAAAAACGCATTTACATTACCCAGGGCCAGCGCATTATCACCCAGCTTCCCCCCAGGCTTTTTGAGCCCGACGCCGTCACAGACGAAAACGTCGTATATGCCGGAGCGGAGAATGACGCCAAGGAAAAACTGCTCTCCACTGCCGAAAGCAAGGTGCATGAAATCGGAATCAGGAAACACCGCATTGTGCCTGGCAACAGTACCATCACAGGGTATGTCCGCAATGCAGCCACGGGCGAGCCGGTGATAGGTGCAGCCGTTTTTATAGATAAACCTAACATTGGTATTACCACGGACGCACTCGGGTACTTTTCCATCACCATTCCGCGGGGCAAGCAGATATTGCGGGTAAAAAGTACCGGCATGCGCGAAACGCAGCGGCAGGTGGTGCTGTACTCAGACGGTAAGCTGGACATTGAAATGCGCGAAAGCGTTATTGCATTGAAAGAGGTATCCGTGAAGGCCGGAATGGACAGGAATGTAGTGGGTACACAGATGGGGACCGTAAAACTGACCATCAAAAATCTGAAACAGGTACCTACGGTTTTTGGTGAAACCGATCTGCTTCGCACCATTATGACGCTGCCGGGCGTGAAGTCAGTGGGAGAGAACAGTACCGGGCTCAATGTACGCGGAGGTTCTACAGACCAGAACCTGATCCTCTATAATGATGCTACCATTTATAATCCTTCCCATTTGTTCGGCTTTTTCTCGGCTTTCAATCCGGATGTACTGAAAGACGTTGAATTATTCAAGAGCGCGATCCCGGCCAAATTCGGCGGAAGGCTGGCATCGGTGCTTGATATCAACAGCCGGGACGGCAATAAGAAGAAATTTGTAGCCTCTGGTGGTGCAGGGCTGGTTACCGGAAGGCTTACGCTCGAAGGTCCGCTTGTAAAGGACAAAACGTCATTTTTGCTGGGAGGACGTTCTACCTACTCCAACTGGCTGATCAGGACACTGGATAATGAAAATTATAACCAGAGTTCCGCTTCCTTTTATGACGTCAACCTGCATATCAGTCACGAGATCAATGAAAAAAACAGTCTTTTTCTGACCGGATATATCAGCGACGACCGGTTCAGGCTTTATGGCGATACGCTTTACACCTATCAGAATCAGCTTGGCTCCCTGAAATGGAAGCATACATTCAACAACAGGCTGTACAGTGTATTTACGGTTTCGCACAGCAAGTACCAGTACACCATGGAAGCAAAGGGATTGCCGCTGAATTCATTTGACCTGAAATTTGACATCAACCAATCCAACTTCAAGGCCGATCTCAGCTATGCATTGCACCCGAAACATACGCTTGACTTTGGCGCAAGTGCATTGTACTACAAGCTGCATCCCGGCAAATTTACACCTACCAGCACTGAGTCGCTGATCGTGCCGGATACCCTGGAGGCGGAGCAGGCCATGGAAAATGCATTGTACATAGAGGATAAGTTTGAAGTAAGTCCGAGACTGTCCATTACAGCCGGTATCCGCTATTCTTTTTACCAATATCTTGGTCCCAGGAATGTGAACACCTACCTGCCCGGGCTTCCTGTCGATTACATTTACCAGGAAGGCGTGCAGCATTACGGATCGGGCAAAAAGATAAAAGGGTATGGCGGTCCGGAATACAGGGCGTCTGTGCGGTACAGCATTTTCGATAACCTGTCTATGAAAGCGAGCTACAACAGTTTGCGGCAGTATATCCACCTGCTTACCAATACGATGACCATTTCTCCGACGGATATCTGGAAGCTGAGCGACAGCTACATCAAGCCGCAGATAGGGGACCAGTTTTCACTGGGTTTTTACAGGAATTTCAGGGGTAACAAAATTGAGGTTTCACTCGAAGGTTATTACAAAAACATCCGCAACTTCCTCGACTATAAAGGCGGCGACTCGCTCATTATGAATCACAACATTGAGGCCGCCGTGATCAATACCAAGGCCAAGGCTTACGGGGTGGAATTTATGGTTAAAAAAATGAGCGGAAAACTCAATGGCTGGCTGGCTTATACCTATGCCCGCACGCTGCTCCGGGCCATAGACCGCGACTCGCCCGACGCGCCCAATCACGGGGCATTTTATCCGAGTAACTACGACAAGCCGCACGATTTCACCCTCATTTCCAATTATCGTCTTTCACACCGTTTTAGCTTATCGCTCAACTTCACATACAGCACAGGCCGCCCCTATACGCCGCCTGTCGGGAAGTATATGATTGATGGCGCCCAGCGCGTGTATTATGCTGATCGTAATCAGTTCAGGATACCTGATTATTACCGGACGGACCTGTCTATGAATATAGAGGGCAATCACAAGATCAGGAAGCTCGCCCATAGTTCATGGACGCTGGCGGTATACAATCTCTGGGGACGAAAAAACCCTACATCAGTGTATTTCCAAACCGTTGGCGGGCGTGTGAACGGGTACCAGCTGTCTATTTTTGGTCAGCCGATCCCCACGGTTACTTACAATTTCAGATTTTAACGTAATGCAGATATGAAATACTGGTTGTTGAAAATCAGCTTTTTTGCGCTGATACTTGCGCTTGACAGCTGCATTGAGCCCTTCTCGCCACCCGAAGTAAATTCCGACCAGGGCTACCTGGTGGTGGACGGTTTTCTCAATGTAGGTAATGACAGCAGCAAGATCACATTGAGGAGGACGCAAAATGTGAATGTAAATACATTCCCTGCCGTGGTGGCTGGAGCAGCGATTGTGGCCGAAAGCGAAACCGGCGAGTCGTACAACTTTACAGAAACCGGCAGCGGCGAGTACATCCTGCCGCCGTACCCTTTTAACCGCTCCACGAGGTACCGGCTCCGTGTCAGCCTGGGCGCAGACCTGGAATACTTGTCGGAGTTTGTAGACGTGACCCAAACGCCTGCGATTGACAGTGTTACCTACAAGTACGATCCCAATCAGGATGCAATGGTCTTTTATGTCAACACGCACGACGCACAAAACAAAACACAGTTTTACCGCTGGAAATTTGAAGAAACGTGGGAGTACTTTACCGCCTATGCCTCCAACCTGGAAGTTGTAGACAGTCAGGTAGTGACCCGCCGGCAGCAGATCAGCCGGTGCTGGCGTACCATGCCTTCAGGAGGGATATCGCTGGGAAGTACTGTAAAGCTGAGTGCCGACATCATCCGGGACCTGCCACTGATTAAGGTGCCTGTTTCCACCAACAAGCTGTATTCCCGTTATAGTATTCTGGTAAAACAGTATGCACTCTCGCGGCCGGAGTTTGAGTATTGGACAAGCCTCTCTAAATCGACACAGATCACCGGCGGGCTTTTTGATCCGCAGCCCGGTCAGGTCACAGGAAACTTTCAGAATACGTCGGATCCTCAGGACCTGGTTTTCGGCTATTTCCGGGCGGGTACCGAAGATCAGAAGCGACTTACGGTTTCCCCAGGACTGGGCAATTTTCCCAGATGTGCGCTGCCTGACACATTACCTGTTTTATGCACACCTGCAACGGATGTGGAATGTGCAGCTAAAACGGCCAAATTATTACTGAATTACTACGGACCGCGCTCGGACTTTGTACTTGCAACCACGCCGGACTGCGCCGACTGCCGCCTGCAGGGCGGTACCACCAACAAGCCTTCGTACTGGGACAGATAGCCACACATTCGTATGAAAACCAGAACATTCATTAGCATTGTCGTTTTTTTTGCTAGTCTGCCACTCTTCGTCACCGCGCAGGAAGATGCAATGATCCGGTCAATCCGGCAGCGGTTTGATCTTTTCAGGGAAAAGTCGGTGCAGGAAAAGATGTACGTCCACCTGGATCGTACCCTGTATCTTATCGGTGAGACGATCTGGTTTAAAGCCTACAACCTGGATGGAAACACACATCTGCCACTCGACCTCAGTAAAGTAGGGTACCTGGAAGTACTTGACCAGGATAACAATGCAGTAGCACAAACAAAATTTTCCATTGCTGCCGGCAAGGGAAATGGTACCCTCCTTATTCCTGCGGGCGTAATCAGCGGAAGTTACAAGGTGCGCTGCTACACCAGCTGGATGAAAAATGCAGGTCCCGACTACTTTTTCGAAACACCCGTCACAATTGTTAATCCGTTTGTACGCTTTGATCCCGGCACGGAGGAAGTTGCAGATGAAGGTTACGATGTCCAGTTTTTCCCGGAAGGCGGGCACCTGGTACAGGGTATTGAAAGCAAAGTGGCATTCAGGGCGATAGGGCCCGACGGGAAAGGGCTTACCTTCCAGGGGGCACTGGTTAATAGCCGCAATGATACGGTTGCCAGGTTCACGCCGGAGCGCAGCGGCATCGGTTTTTTTGTTTTTACCCCTGAAAAAGATGAACAGTACAAGGCTGCGGTCAGAAACAAGCGGGGACAATGGTCTGCCTACGAATTTCCTGCTGCGGAAATGGTGGGTTATGTAATGCGGCTGCGGGAAGGGCAGGGTACCATGATGGATGTGGTAGTATCCGGCAAGCGCGAAGATGAAGATGAGCCCTCCACGGTTTACCTCCTCAGCCACACCCGGCAGGGAAATGTACTGGCCGACAAGAAGGTCTGGAGGAAAGGTTCTGTTACTTTTCAGATTGATAAATCTCAGCTGGGTGAAGGTATTTCGCAGATCACCGTCTTCAATGAAAAGCTCAGGCCCATTTGTGAAAGGTTGTATTTCAAGCGCCCCACTCAGCGCCTGCAGGTGTCGGCTACGAGCAGTAAAAATTACATTACGCGGGAAAAAGTCAGCCTTGAACTCACGGCTGCACTCGGTAATGCACCGGCTCCGCTGACTGATCTCTCCATTTCCATTTTCAGGGAAGATTCCATACAGGCCAGGCCACAGCAGGATATTTCCAGCTATTTCTGGCTTAGTTCCGACCTGAAAGGTACCGTCGAGGATCCCGGCTACTACTTTGAAAATCCTTCATCTGAAAAAGACCGCCAGCTCGATAACCTGATGCTGACGCATGGTTGGAGGCGGTTTAAATGGGAGCAGGTTTTCTCCAACAAGCCGCTTGCATTTGACTACTTACCCGAGTACGACGGTCATTTTATTTTTGCAAAACTGCTGAACAAAAATGACAGTACGCCTGCCAAAGGCGTGGAAGCTTTCCTGGCCTCGCTCGATGTGCCTGCGCGGTTGTATGTGGCGCACAGCGATCCGAAAGGCAATCTGATGTTTGAGGTGCGTAAGTTTACCGGACCCAAGGAAATCACGCTGCAAACCAATCTGAGCAGGGATTCACTTTACCGCTTTGAATTCACAAGCCCATTCCCGAGGCAATTTTCAGATCGTAAGGTTCCTCCTTTTGTTTTTGATAAAACAATGGAAAACCAGCTACTGACGCGGGCAATCAACATGCAGACCAGCAATGCATTTATGCCCGTGAAGTATGTCGATCGCAACTCCACGCTTACCGACTCGCTCCCGTTTTTTGGTATGCCTGATGAGAAGTACTTCCTGGACGATTACACCCGTTTCCCGACCATGGAGGAAGTGCTGCGTGAGTATGTGAAAGGTGTTCTGGTAAGGAGGAGGCAAAAGCAGTGGCATTTCTGGATGGTGGATAAGCTTATTCCGAATACCCTTTACAATACCGATCCCCTGATCCTGCTGGATGGTATACCGGTGTTCAATGCAGGCAAAATCATTGAATTTGATCCGCTTAAGGTAAAGAAAATCGAACTCATCAGCTCCCGGTACTTCCTGGGCCTATCCACGTTCACGGGCATTGTGAGCTTCTCCACTTACCAGGGTAATCTCGGCGGTTTTGAACTGGATCCCCGTGTCACGGTTATGCCGTATGACGGTATACAGGCAGAGCGGGAGTTTTATGCACCCCGGTACGACAGCGCCAATGCCGGCAGCCGCATTCCCGACTTCCGCAACCTGCTATACTGGTCGCCCGGTGTTACGACCGGTGCGGACGGAAAGGCGCATGTCGACTTTTACACTTCCGATCAGGATGGGCATTACCGGGTGGTGGTGCAGGGAATGAACCCGGCGGGCGTGAGCGGCAGCCACACCTTTACATTTGATGTAAACCGACGTAATTTTTAGATGTAAAACTCGGAGGTGTGTTTGATTTCTTTCAAAACGAAAGTACTGTTGAGCACGCCGATATTATCGATTTTGGATAGTTTGTACTTGACAAAATCGTGATAGTCGTCGAGGCTGGCTACGTGGATTTTAAGTAGAAAATCTACCTGACCGGCCATGTGATAGCATTCCTGCACTTCTTCCAGCTTCTGAATTTCCTGCTCGAATTTCTCGATGAATTCCTCATTGTGGTACCGCATGGATACCTGGCAAATGGTAGTGACCTGCCTGTTGATGAGTTTTTTATCCAGAATAGCCACGTACTGCTTAATGTAACCCAGGCTTTCCAGCCGGCGGATGCGCTCATAAACCGGCGACACGGTCAGGTTGAGCATTGTGGCAATCTCTTTGGTAGTTTTTTTTGCATCTTTTTGCAAAATGCGGAGTATTCTGGTATCGATTTTGTCCAATTGTTCCATGGTGCAATAATATTTTCTGTGATAGGATCAAGTTAAATCTTTTTGCAGGAAATCTTACTCCCGAGTTGGTGATGTCTGGTAATATTTACTGCAAATGGTCCTATAAATTGAAATTAGTAGGCTGTTTTGTCAAATTTGCCAGAGATCTAAATGGAATGTCACTATGAAGTTGAAACGCGAATGTATCCTGGTAACCGGTGCCAATGGTCAGATTGGTTCGGTGCTTACGGGCTATCTCAGAGGTATTTACGGCGACGATCAGGTGATTGCCACAGATATCAGAGAGCCGGAGACAGCAGCCGGGCGTTTTGAGAAGCTGGATGTGACAGATGCCGCTTCACTGGCGCAGATCGTTTCCAAAAACAAGGTCACGCAGGTATACCACCTTGCGGCCATTCTTTCTGCCAGAGGTGAGCAGGAACCGATGAAAACCTGGCAGGTGAACATGGGCACGTACTTTAATGTGCTGGAAGCAGCGCGGGAGCGCGGAGTGGAAAAAGTATTTTATCCCAGCTCGATCGCAGTGTTCGGAGCCCACATTTCAAATGAGCCGGGTCAGTGGGCATACCTCGAACCAGCCACCGTGTACGGCATCAGCAAGGCAGCCGGCGAAAACTGGTCTGACTACTACTTCAAACGATACGGCCTGGACATCCGCTCGCTGCGATACCCTGGCATCATCGGGCACCAGTCTATGCCCGGCGGCGGAACTACTGACTATGCCGTCGATATCTACCATAAAGCTGTAAAAGGGGAGGCATTTGAATGTTTTTTGAATCCAGATACAACCCTGCCGATGATCTATATCAGCGACGCCATGGACGCTACCATAAGACTGATGGAGGCTGCCAGGGAGGATATTACTGTGCGTACCAGCTACAACCTGGCCGGAATGAGCTTCTCGCCTGCGGAAATTACTGCCAGCATCCAAAAGTTTATTCCCGACTTCACCATCACATACAACCCCGACTTCCGGCAAAAAATCGCTGACTCCTGGCCCAGCCACATCGACGATTCCATAGCCAGAAAAGACTGGTCCTGGCGTCCTTCCTATACCCTCGACAAAATGACAGAGGAAATGATCAGGGAACTCAGGAAAAAGGATCTCAGCATAAAGCGCTAGTTATCATAAGCCAAGACAAGAGCCTCTCTCTTATTCAATCATTCAATCACATAACCATTCAGTCATTACCATGTACCCCATCAAAACCGACCTTCAATCCGAGCTGGACGAGATCCGCTCGGCAGGGTTATATAAAAAAGAGCGCGTAATCACCACCCCGCAGTCCGCCAGTATTGAGACAGACGGGAGGGAAGTGCTCAATTTTTGTGCAAACAATTATCTGGGTTTGTCATCACATCCCGACGTGATCAAGGCAGGCATTGAAGCCATCCAAACGCATGGCTTCGGCATGTCGTCGGTGCGGTTTATTTGCGGAACCCAGGATATTCACAAGGAGCTGGAACGAAAAACAGCTGAGTTCCTGGGGATGGAAGATTGTATTTTGTACGCGGCAGCATTTGACGCCAATGCTGGAGTGTTTGAACCTTTACTCAATGAGCAGGATGCCATCATTTCCGATGAGCTCAACCACGCTTCGCTGATCGACGGCATACGCCTGTGCAAGGCCAAACGCTTCCGGTACAAGCATAATGATATGGCAGATCTAGAAGCACGTTTGCAGGAAGCCCGTGGCAGCCGCCGCATCCTGATTGTCACCGACGGCGTGTTCTCTATGGATGGTACCATTGCAAGGCTCGACAAAATTTGTGATCTGGCAGAGGCCAACTCTGCCATGGTGATGATTGACGAGTGCCACGCAACCGGATTTCTGGGCAAGACGGGCCGGGGTACGCATGAGTTCAGGAATGTGATGGGGCGGATCGATATCATTACAGGAACCTACGGCAAGGCGCTGGGGGGCGCATCTGGTGGTTTTACGGCCGCCAAAAAAGAAATCGTTGAAATACTCCGGCAGCGTTCGCGTCCCTACCTTTTTTCAAATACCCTCGCGCCTTCCATCGTGGGTGCATCCATTAAGGTACTGGACCTGCTCTCCCAATCCACAGCCCTGCGCGACAAGCTGGAAACCAATACGGCTTATTTTCGCAAAGCCATGCAGGAAGCGGGCTTCGACATCTTGCCCGGTGAACATCCTATTGTACCGATCATGCTGTACGATGCGAAGCTCGCCCAGGAATTTGCCGCGCGGCTTCTGGATGAAGGCATTTATGTGATCGGCTTCTTTTATCCCGTCGTTCCCAAAGACAAAGCCCGCATCAGAGTCCAGATTTCAGCCGCCCACGAGCAGGAACATCTGGAAAAAGCAGTAGCAGCATTCACAAAAGCAGGGAAGGAGCTGGGGGTGGTGTAGGGGGCTGGGGTGGTCAGGTTTAGTCAGGTGTAGTCAGGTATTGACAGATGTGGTTGTGTGTGCTTGTGTTGTGAATTATTGTAAATAGGTCTATTTATCAAAATTTGTTTATTCCTAACCCCTTAAAAAACAACACCTGACTAAACCTGACAACACCTGACTACCCCAAACAACACCTGACCAAACCTGACTACCCCATAGAACACCTTACTCTCCCTAATTCCCCTCCGCCTCCATCAACTCCGCCTCCACATGCAATGATTGCAGTGTTGCATTGCCATATTGGGTAACCATTGCCACATCGGCAGCATCGCGTCCGTGGGCGATTTCGATGCGGTAGCCGTCGGTTTTTTCCTGTACGGCGTCAAAGGTGTACCAGTCTCCGCCAATGTATACCTCAAACCAGGCATGCAGATCCATCACTTTAAGCCGATCCAGATAGCCCACAGTCATGCGCGTAGGAATGCAAAGATTACGGCACAATGAGATGGCCAGATGCGTGAAGTCACGGCACACGCCAATGCGGTTGCGCGCTACGTCCAGTGCAGTAGTGCTGGCATTGGTCACACCGTACTGGTACTTGATATTCTGATGAATCCATGTGCGAATCGCCTCCACCTGATCGTAGCCCGGCGTCAGATTACCTGCAATATTCATTGCGAGCATGTTAATTTCATGTAAATCCGACTGGCAATACCGGCTCGGCAGAATATAATGCATCACACTGTCGGGCAGGTCGCCTACGAGCATATAGCCCGGCTTGGGGTCCGGAATCGGTTTGGTAGGGTTTACCTGTGCCTGTACTTCCGTCGTGATCGTCACCTTACCCACCGGCAGGATCATCCGCTGGCAGGGATTTCCGTATAAATCCGTGTATTCCGAAAATGATACAGAAGGCTCTACATTAAATCCTTCCTGTATGATAGACTGTCCGTCCTGCCGGCGGGGCCGGAGCATGGTCGTTACTGTGGTGGGCGCATACACGTCATACGTAAATATGCTTCTTCCCTTCATTTTCATGTATTAAGTCGATTTAGTTTTTTGGATAAATATGAGAATCAATACACTGACTTAAAATTGCATGCCATATTTTACATCCAACAATATAGCCTTTATACGAATTAAAACCCCATTGTACACGTTTACCAACCAAAATCCTGATTTAGGATTTGTCAAATGTTTGTGGAATTTAAATTGAAAACCCTATGGCAGTTACAAAATGGATTGTAGACCCTATTCACTCTGATGTTCAGTTCAAGATCAAGCACCTGGTAATTTCCACGATCACAGGTTCTTTCAACAATTTCGAGGGAGGTGCTACCTCCGATATGAACGATTTTGAAAACGCAGAGATTCATTTTTCTCTGGATGTAAACAGTATTGACACCAATCAGGAAACCCGGGATGAACACCTTCGCTCAGCCGACTTTTTCGATGCCGAGCAGTACCCGCATATCACGTTCCAATCGAATTATTTTCATAAAGTCAAAGGCGATAATTACAAGCTTTCGGGCTTGCTTACACTGAAAGGCATTACCAAGCCCATTGAGCTCGATGCCGAGTATGGCGGCAGTGAGCGCGATGGTGACGGTAAGCTGCGCATCGGCTTTGAAGTTGAGGGGCGCATCAGCCGGCAGGAGTTCGGCCTCAACTACATGCAGCTGACTGACGCCGGCGGACTCGTCATCGGTGAGGATGTTAAGCTCATTGCCAACATCCAGCTCGTGCGCCAAAGCTGATTATCAACCATATTTTGACCTCAAACCCGACGGTTGCCAGCGCATTGTCGGGTTTTTTGGTAAAAACTGCGGCCGCAAGTGCAGTAATCGGTTATCTGTTTATCTTTACAAACAAACCCTCAAATCAGATTTTAATGAAATTTTTCAGAATCCTGTTATCAGCACTCGGCGTGTTGCTGCTGCTGCTGGTACTGGCGATAGGTTCCATGGTAACGACTATGGACCGCACGCCGTACAAGGAAATGCCTTATTACAGGCAATGGAAGCAGCTTATTGCGGGTGTAAAGGCCGATACTTCCAATATGTCCGGCAGCCTCAGAGTAGGGTGGGCCAAGGTTAACATTACTCCGCCGGCTCCCACCCCCACGGCCGGTTACGGCAAGCGGAAAGGCAAGGAATATACTTCCGTGCACGACTCGGTGTATGTGCGCGCCATGGTGATCGACAATGGAACAACGCAGGCAGCGATCGTTGCGGCCGATCTGCTGATCATACCGCCTACCGTCATCAGCCGCCTCAAACCACGACTTACCAAAGATAATATCCCATTTGACCAGGTGTATTTCGGTGCTACCCACAGCCACAACAGCGTGGGTGCATGGGGTACCGGTATTTCAGCCTTGTTCTTTTCGGGTAAATATGATGACGCTACGGTAAAAAGATTATCGGATGCCATCTTCAATGCCGTCACCGCGGCACAGAAAAACCTGGAACCTGCCACCCTCACCTACATGGAATCGGTGGATTCGGTGGACATCAAAAACAGGCTGGTAGGAAATGAAGGCGGTATTGACCCCGAAATACGTTCGGCTGCTTTTGAAACCATAAGCGGCAAAAAAGCCATTTTAAGTTCGTACGCAGCCCATTCTACCATTATCAATTCGGGCAATATCGTGCTCTCCCGCGATTATCCCGGCGTGCTGGTGGATTCACTCGAAAAAGGCAGGTACAACTTCGCCATGTACATGGCCGGAGCAGTAGGCAGCATGGCCCCGATCGAAAAGGGTACCGACGATTTTGACGAAATGAAAAACCAGGCCTACGGCGTCCAGCGGGCATTGCTTTCGGAAAAGGCAGTGAAGGAGCCGGCGAGGGGAGCTGTCCTGGAAACGATCACGTTGCCGCTGCCTCTGCGCAATCCTTCTCCGCGGCTTACCATGGACCTGGTCCTCAGGCCCTGGGCATTCAAAAAAGCTTTCGGCGAATATCCCGTGTTTGTCAAGGCATTACGGGTAGGCAATATCATTATGGTAGGCATGCCCTGCGATTTTTCGGGAGAGCTCGTGGCCGGACTGGATGCCTATGCCAAAACCAAGGGCATGAATCTGATGGTAACCAGCTTTAATGGAGGGTATATCGGGTATATTACCCATGATAAATACTTTGAAAAAGACTCCTACGAAACAAAAACCATGAACTGGTACGGTCCTTACAATGGTGCTTACTTGCAGGAGGTCATTATTGATATCATTGATAAATTATCCTGATTATGAAGTGGTTCTTCCTGTTGACTTTTGGGATTTGGAGCTTTGCAGCAGCTGCCCAAGCTCCTGTACGTGTTGCAGTAGCCGGCCTGAGCCACGGACATGTGGGCTGGATTTTTAACCGGAAAGAAAAAAAAGATATTCAGCTGGTAGGTATCTATGAAACCAACCCGGAGCTCGTCGCCGAATTTGCAGGAAAATACAAGCTCGATCGTAAGCTCTTTTACAATGACCTGGCCAAAATGCTGGAAGAAACAAAGCCTGAGGCAGTTTCCGCGTTCGGGGCGATCAGCGACCATGTGGCGGTAGTACGCGCATGTGCTCCCCGGAAAGTACATGTGATGGTGGAAAAGCCGCTTGCAACCACATTGGCTGACGCCAAAGAAATTGCACAGCTGGCCTCAAAACATCAAATTCAGGTGCTGACAAATTATGAAACATCCTGGTATGCAAGTAACCAGCACGTCAGGCAGCTTGTGGAAGAAGGAAAGTTGGGGGAAATCAGGAAGGTAATGGTCAATGATGGCCATCAGGGCCCCAAGGAAATCGGGGTCAGCAAGGAGTTTTTTGCCATTTTAACCGACCCTGAAAAGAATGGTGCCGGTGCACTCACCGACTTCGGATGTTACGGGGCCAACCTCATGACCTGGCTTTTGAACGGTCAGCGGCCCACCTCTGTTACCGCCGTAGCGCACCAAAACAAGCCGGATATATACAAGAACGTAGACGACGAAGCCTCCATCATTCTCCAATACCCCAAAGCGCAATGCATTATTCAGGCTTCCTGGAACTGGTCTTTTGCCCGCAAGGATATGGAAGTTTACGGCAATAAAGGTTACGCCATTGCCGTAAATCCCACCACAATCCGCCAGCGGCTGTCGGAAAAATCGCCCGAAGAAACATTGAAGATCTCCCCGAGGCCCGATCCGTTTACCGACCCTTTTTCAGTACTGGCGGATGTTGTGCAGGGTAGGTTGCAGCTCGAAAAGAATGATCTGTACGGTTTGCCGGTCAATGTGACAGTAGTCGAAATTCTCGAAGCAGCGAGAAAATCGGCCAGCGAAGGCAAGACCGTTTATCTTCAGTAAACTGTCAGAAACCAAATAGTCCACCACTCTTTTTGCGCGTGCTGCCGGTACTTTTACCAAAAAGCATCCCGAAAACACCCCGTACCACCTCCCGCCCGATCTGCTTGGCGAGGGGTGAATTTAGTGCTTCTGAAATCACGCTTTTTTCTTCCCTGACCCTTCCTGCCGGTTTGGAGGTAGCCTTTTCCTCTTGCTGGGCCGCAGCAGTTTTTGCATGGTCTTCCATGCGGCGCGTCAGTATTTCGTATGCACTTTCCGGGTCAACGGGATCTTTGTATTTCAGGTAAAGGTCTGAGCTGGTGACATGCTTATCATAGTCCGCCTGGGTCATGGGGCCCATCACGGAGGTTGGCGGAAGCAAATGGGTGGCAGCAACCTCGGTGGGGATCCCTTTTTCATTCAGGACGGTAATCAGTGCCTGCCCGATCCCCAGCGTGGTAAGTACCTGATCAATCGTATAAAAATTGGATTTCGGGTATGTTTTAACTGTTTGTTTGAGCGCATCCGCGTCCTGGGGCGTAAATGCCCGGAGCACATGCTGTACCCGGTTGCCAAGCTGCGACAGCACCGAAACCGGGATGTCCTGTGCCATTTGGGTACAGAAAAAGATACCCACGCCCTTCGAGCGGATCAGCCGCACAACCTGCTCAATCTGGTCCAGAAAAGCGCGGGGAGCATCTTTGAAAAGCAAATGAGCTTCGTCCAGGAAGAAGACCAGTTTTGGCTTGTCGAGATCGCCGGCTTCGGGAAGTTTCTGGTAAATTTCGGCCAGCAGGCTGAGCATGAATGTGGAAAACAATGCAGGCTTGTCCTGCACGTCGGATACATTGAGCAGGCTGATCACACCTTGTCCGTCTACTTTATTAATCAGGTCGTCAATGTCAAAAGACCTTTCCCCGAAAATCGTGGACACGCCCTGCTGTTCCAGGGCGACGATCTTGCGGAGGATAGTACCCGCGGTTGCGGACGAAATTGTTCCGTAGTCCGCCTTGATCTCCGCTGCGCCTGGTCCGTCGGACAGGTAGTTGAGCACTTTTTTCAGATCATTCAGGTCGACCATGGGCAAATCCTTATCATCTGCATACTTAAACAGGATCGCGAGTACACCAGCCTGGGTTTCGTTCAGCTCAAAGATCTTTGAAAGCAGAATCGGCCCGAATTCGAGCACGGTGGCGCGCATCTGGGCGCCTTTTTCGCCACTCAGCGAGTAAAGTTCCACCGGGTATCCGCGTGGCTCGAACACGGTTCCGAGTACCCGGGAGCGTTCTTCGAGCATGGCGCTGGCCTTACCGGGCTGTGCAATGCCCGACAGGTCACCTTTGATGTCCGACATAAAAACCGGAACACCTGCCGCCGAAAGCTGCTCGGCAAATACCTGCAAAGTCCGCGTTTTTCCCGACCCTGTGGCACCTGCTACCAGTCCGTGGCGGTTCATCATGCGAAGCGGCAGGTTCACCCGTGCTTCCCCGATGATCTCACCATGGAGTATGGCGGAGCCGAGGTGTATCACAGGTTGCGCAGTGTTGTACGACTTCTGAATAGCGGCGACAAAATCTTCTTTTTGTGACACGGAAATACCGGTTTATGGGATGGATTGTTATTTTACAAAAATTAGAAGTTTACGGCATAAAGCAAGTTGCACTTCGATTTTTTATCCTATGATAATATTCAAAGACGATGTGGGACTTTTCGCATGTTCTTGTATTTGCAAAATTTTATTAGGTATTTTGATTTGATCGCCTAATGTTTATTCTGATTTAGATATTTAAAGTCAATATTGCGTTTATGCTGAGCCGAGTTGCCAATTCAATTTACTGGATGAACCGTTACATGGAGCGTGCTGAAAATTACGCCCGCTTTGTAGGAGTTAATTTTAACCTGGCCCTCGACCTGCCACCGGATGTTGACGAACAATGGGAGCCGCTGCTGATTGCTACGGCGGATCATTTTCTTTTTTATAAATACTTCGAAAAACCTACCAAAGAGGACGTTATTCATTTTATGACGTTCGATAAGCGTAATCCTAATTCTATCATCAGCTGCCTGTATGAGGCTCGCGAGAATGCCCGTACCATCCGCGAGGCAATCTCAAAGGAAATGTGGGAGACGATCAACACCTTCTATCTTTCATTGCGCAGCACTTCCCCTGAGGATTTCCGCAATATGGACCATATGCAGGCATTTTTTACCGATATCCGTAAAAACTGCCAGCTGTTCCACGGCGTGGTCGATACCTCCATCACCCGGAATGAAGCCTGGCATTTTGGCCGGCTGGGGCGCCATATCGAGCGTGCCGATAAATGTTCGCGGTTCCTGGATGTCAAGTACTTCACACTTCTGCAGGACTCGGGTACTTCCGGCTCCACGCTCGACCTGATGCTCTGGACCGCCGTGCTCAAATCAGTAAGTGCCTACAACATGTACCGCCAAACGCACAGTGCGCTGACGCCCATGAATATTGTGGCTTTCCTGATCCTGGACAAGCTTTTTCCGCGCTCAATTGCCTATTGCGTGCGCCAGGCGGAGCTCTCGCTGTATGCCATCGGCGGCTCCATTCCCGAGCGTGGATACAGCAATCCTGCCGAGCGCGCACTGAGCAAAATCCGCAGCGAGCTGGAATTTGTGGAGGTGGACGAGATATTCAAAATGGGCCTGCACGAATATTTGGACAAATTCCAAATCAGGAATAATGAGGTCGATAATGCCATTTTTGGTGTGTATTTCGGACTTGAAACGGGCATGTCCCAAAGCCAGTCCATGGGGCACTCAAGAAGCCAGTGGATGAACTGATAATCTTTTCTATCTTAGCGACCCTATCCATCAGAGCCGCATAGAAATGACTTATTGCTTAGGCATTAAACTGGCGACCGGCCTGGTTGCCATTGCAGATACCCGCCTCACCTCCGGAACGGAAGTATCTACCAACAAGAAGGTTTCTGTTTATCAGTCAGACAAGCACTCCATCTTCATCATGACCTCGGGGCTGCGGTCCGTGCGTGACAAGGCAATTACGTACTTTAAGGAGGTGCTGGAAGAGCGTGAAGCATCATTTGACAAGATATACAAGGCCGTGAATGCACTGGGTGAGCAGGTCAGGCGGGTTGCCGAAGAAGACCGGCGCGCGCTGAATGCAGCCGGACTGGCTTTCAACCTGTTTGCAATCGTAGGCGGCCAGCTTGAAAATGACAGTGAGCACAAGCTTTTTTTGCTGTACCCGGAAGGTAACTGGGTGGAGGTAGGCGATGAAGGTTCCCCTTTTATCATTATAGGCAATTCGGGCTACGGAAAACCGCTGCTGTACCGCAGTCTCAAATTCGACAGCTCCATGCAGGATGCATTAAAAATAGGTTTTCTGTCCTTTGATTCTACGCGCGTCAGTTCCAATGATGTCGACTACCCGATTGACGTTGTACTGTATGAGCGTGATTCTTTCCAGATCGTGGAGCACCGGTTTGAAAAAGATGACCTCGACTATGTGGGTAAGCAATGGAGCGCATTGCTGAGCAACTCTGTGCACAAGCTGCCTATGGAATGGATGGGGACCGTGTTCAGTAAACTGGAGCAGGCCGCGCAGTAAAAGATTGGTAGTCCGGGAAACGATCCCGGCGGCGCTGAGGTTTCCTTTAGTACAGTGAAATGCGTAAGGCGGTAAATGTATATTTATCGGTCCGTATACTGTATTGTATGAAGAAAAAACCTCACTCCAAAGAGGGAAATTAGTATTTTTGCTTTCTATCAAACCGAGGATTTTTATATCGTGACGTTAATCAAATCTATCTCAGGAATCAGAGGTATAGTGGGTGGGAAATCTGGCGAGGGACTGACTTCGATTGATGTTGTCAAATTTGCTGCGGCATACGGAACCTGGCTCAGGCGTACCACTCCCCAGAATGCAAAAGTTATCATTGGCCGCGACGCCCGCCTTTCCGGTGAAATGGTGAGCCGGCTCGTGGCCGGAACTTTGCAGGGAGTAGGGCTTCACGTGATCGATCTGGGACTTTCTACCACGCCTACCGTGGAGCTTGCTGTCACTGCAGAAAAAGCCGCAGGCGGAATTATCCTGACGGCCAGCCATAACCCCATTCAATGGAATGCCCTGAAACTGCTTAACCATGAGGGAGAGTTCATCTCAGGATCGGAAGGAGAAGAAGTACTCGCTATTGCCGAGGCAGAGGATTTTGCATTTGTTGACGTTAAAAAACTGGGTACATATAGCACAGACGATACTTACCTGCAAAAGCACATTGACCACATTCTCGGACTTGCACTGGTAGACACCGAGGCAATCCGGAATGCACATTTCAAGATTGTAGTGGATGCCGTAAACTCTACCGGCGGCATTGTGGTGCCCATGCTGCTGGAAGCATTGGGTGTAGAGGTAAAAAATATTAAAAAGCTGAACTGTGACCCGACAGGCAATTTTGCCCATAATCCGGAGCCGCTTCCCGAACACCTGAGGGAAATCAGCAAGGAGCTGAACAATGGTTCTTATAACCTGGGTGTCGTTGTGGATCCGGATGTAGACAGACTTGCATTGATGTGCGAGGATGGTACGCCTTTCGGCGAGGAATATACCCTGGTCGCAGTTGCCGACTATGTACTTAAAAATACGCCGGGCAACTCGGTATCCAATCTTTCCTCTACGGCTGCATTGCGTGATGTGACGCTGAAAGCCGGCGGCAAGTACTTTGCATCAGCAGTAGGAGAGGTGAATGTAGTGAATGCAATGAAAGAGAATGGTGCAGTGATCGGGGGAGAGGGCAACGGAGGCGTCATATACCCAGAAAGCCACTACGGCCGTGACGCACTGGTAGGTATTGCGCTGTTCCTTACGCACCTGGCCAAATTCGGAAAGACAGCCTCCGTATTGCGCCGCTCTTATCCGAACTATTATATTTCAAAAAACAAGATCGAGCTGACGCCGGATATCAATGTCGATAACATCCTGAGCCGCATTCAGACCCGCTACTCCAAGCAGCCGCTGAATACAGTTGATGGCGTCAGGATTGAGTTTGACCGCGAGTGGGTACACCTGCGCAGATCGAATACGGAACCTATTATCCGGATCTATTCAGAGTCTGAAACACAGACTACTGCTACCAACCTGGCCAACAAGATTATTTCCGACATCAAGGAGATTATTTCGGAGCCTAAAAAATAAGCCTCCGGGCAATTACCAATCTGATATTTACAGATATGAAAGTTTATCTGGATAATGCCGCTACCACACCACTAGATCCCGAAGTACTGGATGTGATGATCCCGCTCATGAAAGAGCAGTTTGGCAATCCCTCTTCAATCCATGCCTACGGACGTTCCGTGCGCTCATCCGTAGAACGTGCCCGCAAAGCCATCGCAGGTATCCTCAATGTGGCTCCGGCAGAAATCTTTTTTACATCCGGAGGTACCGAGGCCGATAATACGGCAATCCGCTGCAGCATTGAAACCTTCGGACTCAAACATGCCATTACTTCACGTATCGAGCATCATGCCGTGCTGCATACACTCGAACATTTGCATAAATCAGGACACATCGCATTGAGCTTTGTCGACCTGAATGAAAAAGGAGAAGTGGACCTGGCCCATTTGGAAAGTCTCCTGGCAAGTCATCCGCGCTCGCTGGTTTCACTCATGCACGGTAACAATGAAATCGGTAATCTGCTGGACCTGGAAGCTGTGGGGGATATTTGTGAAAAGTACGATGCTATTTTTCATAGTGATACGGTACAAACCATGGGGCACTACCGGCACGATCTGCAAAAGCTGAAAACACATTTCATCGTCGGTGCCGCACACAAGTTCAACGGCCCGAAAGGTGTAGGATTTCTATATGTAAGACCCGGCATCCGGATTGCGCCTTTTGTACACGGCGGTGCCCAGGAGCGTAACATGCGCGGCGGTACCGAAAATGTATATGGAATTGCCGGCCTGGCGAAAGCACTTGAAATTGCCTACCGGGATATGGACGCGCATCGCAGTCATATCGAAGGACTGAAAGCCAGAATGATCGCGAAATTGCGTGAGCAGATTGAAGGAATCACTTTCAATGGAAATTCGGGCGACCTGGATAAGAGTCTTTATACCGTGCTGAATGTGAGCTTACCATCTTCGGATATCAGCGACATGCTCCTTTTTAACCTGGATATTGCGGGCATTGCTGTGTCGGGTGGAAGCGCGTGTTCGAGCGGCACGGAGATTGGCTCACACGTACTCGGCCAGTTGCCGATCGATGCTGACCGGGCCAATGTGCGTTTTTCTTTCGGAAAATATAATACGGAAGCTGAAATCGACTACGCGGTACAAACGCTGGCAGACATTTATAAAAAAGAAAGCATTGCTTTTTAAATAAAAAGATCCGGCGTTAAGCCGGATTTTTTACCATATCCTGGACGGCTTCCACCCAGATATCACTGTCATTCAGGCTTTCGACCAGTTGCCAGTGCGTGCCGCCATTCTTCTCAAAAAGTTCTTTATATTCTTCTCCTACCTCGATGGTAGTTTCAAGGCAATCGGCTACAAAGGAAGGTGAAAAAGCCAGCGCGCTCCTGATCCCTTTCTGAGTCAGTTCGGGTATGATCTCATCCGTGTAGGGTTTAATCCAGGGCGTCTTGCCAAGCCTTGACTGAAAGCAGGTCGTGTATTTTCCTTCGGGGATATTCATTGCTTTTACCAGGAGGCGGGTTGTCTCAAAGCATTGGGCGCGGTAACAGTGCTGGTTGCGATGATCCAGCTGGTTGCAGCAGCTTCCAAACTGACAAAAGCTTCCGGTAACATCTCCCTTAGTGATCTGCCGCTCGGGGATTCCGTGGTAGCTGAACACAAAATGATCAAAATCGTGCTGTGCCATATACTTCCGGCCAAGCTGGGCAAACCCTTCAATGAACTTTGGATGATCCAGGAACCTGTTGACAAACCGGATTTCAGGCAGTACTTCCCAGTCCTGTACCAGCCGCATTACCTCTTTATACACTGACCCGGTGGACGCAGAAGCATACTGCGGAAAAAATGGTACTACAATGATGTCTGACAAGCATTCTTGCCGCAGCTTTGCCAGCGCTGACGCAATGCTCGGATTCTGGTAGCGCATGCCGAGTTCAACCACATAGCCCGGGCCTAGGCGCTGCTGCAGTTTCTCCTTTACAGAATAACCATAAATTTTCAGGGGTGAACCATCCGGCCGCCATAGCTGCCTGTAAACCTTTGCTGATTTGGGAGCCCGGAAAGGGGCAATGATCGTGTTGATCAGAAACCACCTGTTCAGATATGGGATATCAATCACACGCTCGTCCATCAGGAACTGCCTCAGGTAGCGGCGTACATCCGGCACCGACGGGCTGTCGGGGGTTCCCAGGTTAACGATCAGAACACCCGTTTTTCTGGTAAAATCCTCGTCTTTTATAGTGGTTGGCCGGGCCAATGTCGCACTGCTCATTTCTTTTTTCAATTTATTGACAGGAGATTTACGCTCCTTCCATTTTACTGTAACCCAATCAACACTTCCTTCAATGCTGCCTGTGCCGACCATTCGCGGTTGGCGGCCTGTTCAATTACAATGGACCTCGGCCCATCGAGTACCTCATCGGCAACTTTCACATTGCGGCGCAGCGGCAGGCAATGCATGAATTTACCATTATCCGTCAGCGACATTTTGGCTTCTGTAATCATCCACGAGGGATCATGGGTGAGCACCTGCCCGTACTGGCGGTACGACGACCAATTTTTACCATATACAAAATCCGCACCTTCCAGCGCTTTATCCTGATCATAGATCACCTGACCTTTACCTACAAATTCCGGCGCAAGATCGTAGCCCTCAGGGTGAGTAATGACCAGCTCTACATCCATGGGGTTCATCCATTCACAAAAAGAATTGGCTACGGCCTGCGGCAGTGCCTTGAAATGGGGAAGCCAGGTGAGTACTACCTTGGGGCGCTGTTTGATCCTGAATTCTTCGATGGTAATGCAGTCTGCGAGCGATTGCAGCGGATGCCTTGTCGCAGATTCCAGATTGATGATCGGCACCCCGCCGTATTTCTGAAACTGGCTGAAAACGATTTCAGCATAATCTTTCTCCCTGTCCTGCAAACCTGCAAAAGAACGGATACCAATGATATCGCAATAGCTTCCGATTACGGCCGCGGCTTCCTTCACGTGCTCAGCCTTATCACCGTTCATGATCACGCCTTCCTCCATTTCCAATCCCCAGCCATCCTGGCCCACATTCATGGTAATCACGTTCAGACCAAGATTTTGCGCCGCTTTTTGCGTGCTCAGCCTTGTCCGCAGGCTCGAATTGAAGAACAGCAGTCCAATGGTTTTGTTTTTTCCCAGTGCTGCATCTGCAAATGGATCGCGCTTGGCTGTAATTCCGCTGGTGATGAGTTGATTAAGATCAGTAACGTCTTTAATCGAAAGGAAGTTTTTCATCAATGATGGTGCCGGGCATGTTAGGTTACGACCGGCGCATTTATGGTTTTATGGTTAAACGGTTGCTACACTCAGCTCTTTTTTCAAAGCTTCCAGGAAGATATCAGCCTCCTCACGTCCCAGTGCCAGCGAAGGCAGCAGGCGGATCGTACTGGTACCGGCTACTCCAGTGAACATCTTATGCTCAAATAAAAGTTTGTTACGCAGGTCTTTTACAGGAAAATCAAATTCAATCCCGATCATCAGTCCCCGGCCGCGGAGGTCCTTGTAGCCGCCAATGCTTTTTAATCCTTCAAAAAGATACGCACCGACATGAGCTGCATTGTCCAGCAAATTTTCATTTTTCATAATGTCCAACACTGCCACCCCGGCTGCACAGGCAAGATGATTTCCGCCAAAGGTAGTACCCAGTAATCCGTAGCTGGCCTTGAACTTTGGAGAGATCAGGATACCGCCTATCGGAAATCCGTTGCCCATTCCTTTGGCCATGGAAATAATATCCGGATCAATGCCGCTGAACTGGTGCGAGAAAAACTTTCCGGTACGTCCGTAACCGCATTGTACGCTGTCGAGGATCAGGATTGCGCCTGTTTCGTCACATTTGCGTCTGAGTGCTTTCAGGAATTCGTCGGTACAAACGTGGATACCGCCCACGCCCTGTATCCCCTCCACAATCACGGCACATACTTCCTCTGTAATGCCGTCTTCAAGTGCTTCCACATCGTTAAATGGCAGGAAAGTAACGTGTTTGTTGTTGTTGACAGGGGCTACGATGGCGGGATTGTCAGTAGCGGCTACTGCGCCGGCAGTACGGCCATGGAATGATTTGGTAAATGCGACAACCTTTGTTCTGCCATTATGAAAGGAGGCCAGTTTCAATGCATTTTCATTGGCCTCTGCGCCCGAGTTACAGAGAAACAGTTTATAGTCAGGATAACCGGAGAGGTCACCCAGTTTTTCGGCCAGCTCTTCCTGAGCGGAAATTTTAACCGAGTTGGAATAAAAGCTGATTGCATTGAGCTGGACGGTCAGCTTCTCAACATAATAAGGATGACAATGTCCTACGGAAATGACTGCATGGCCGCCATAAAGGTCCAGGTACTTGGTACCATTGGAATCCCATAAATAGCTTCCCTGCGCCTTCACCGGCTCTATATCGTAAATCGGATAAACATCAAATAAATGTGACATCTTGTTGTTTGTTAAAGGGCGAAGTTCAGGTTGGATATGTGCTGAAAGTGCCCGGTATTGATGGTTTTAACTGGTAATTGAAAAATCGTAGCAGCAGCGGCAGCAAAAATGTCCCGGAACGCTATATCAGGTTCCGCCTTCGGAAATGCTGGCTGAATCCGGAGGATTGTCTGGAAATACCTTGCGTGCGGGATAATACAGGAATACCGCTCAGCAGTAATTCCATCTCTTTGCTTTTGTCGCTTTTGATTGCTTTCATTATCATGTATAAACCTTATCAACAAATATCAGCGCAGGCTGGCAAATACGTTTGGCAACCTAGAATGCTGCTGCCTTCAATCTGAGGCCGGTATTTTCCGGCAGACCAAACATCAGGTTCATGTTTTGTACCGCCTGGCCAGACGCACCTTTAGTCAGGTTATCAATGATGCTGCTGATCAGAAGCTGACCATCATGGACTTCCAGGTGCACCAGGCATTTATTCGTATTTACAACCTGTTTGAGGTCTATCGGTGCATCGCTGACGTGGGTAAACGGATGCTCCTGATAGTAACTCTTATAAATTCTTTTCGCCTCTTCCAGTGTTCCGTCAAAGGTGGTATAAACATTGGCCATGATGCCGCGGGTATAATCACCACGGTACGGAATAAATCTGACGTTCTGCTTAAAACCTTCCTGCAGCTTCCCGACGCTCATTTTAATTTCGGTCAGGTGCTGGTGCGTAAATGCTTTGTAAACAGATACATTGTTGTTTCTCCACGTAAAATGCGTAGTCGCACTCAGTGACTGTCCTGCACCTGTACTGCCTGTCACGGCACTTACATGCACATCATCCCTGATCAGCCCCGCGTCAGCCAGTGGCAGCAATGCCAGCTCAATGCTGGTTGCAAAGCAGCCCGGATTGGCTACTTTCATTGCAGTCTTGATAGTATCCCGCTGCAATTCGGGCAATCCATATACAAATCCTTCGGATTCATCCCTGAAATCGGTACTCAGATCAATGATCTTTACAGTGCCCGGGACAGTATATTCTGACAAGAATTTCTGAGACTCGCCATGCCCGGAGCAAAGGAAAATCACATGCAAACTCTCACTATCCAGCAGTTCCTGAACATCTTCACCCGAAAAAACCAGGTCGGTATCGCCAAGAAGGTCAGTATGCGTGGCATAAACAGGCTTACCGGCCTGACTCTTGCTGTGGGCAAATGCAATGGAAGCTTCCGGATGGCTGATCAGTATCCGCAGCAGCTCTCCGCCGGTATATCCGGCAGCGCCAATGATACCTATATTTATTGCTGTCATCCGCTTATTGGTTTGATTCGCTTACTTTGGCATAGATCATCACCTGGTTGGATGCTACTTTGGAGAAACCGCGTACATCGTCACCCGTCCAGGCATTGTTCATTTCTCCGTAGCTGCCGAATTTCGCCGACATCAGGTCGTACGGAGACTCAATACCTTCCACATGAAAGCGATAGGGAGCCAGGTAGACGTGAACTTTACCAGTCACGTGCGACTGGGTATCCGTCAGAAATGCCTCGATATTGCGCATAACAGGCTCTACAAACTGTCCTTTGTGCAGCAAACTGCCGTACCAGTTGGAAAGCTGCTCTTTCCAGTACAGCTGCTGCTCACTCAGCACATGTTTTTCCAGAGTATGATGTGCCTTGATGATGATGAGCGGAGCCGCAGCTTCAAATCCTACGCGGCCCTTGATCCCGATGATGGTATCACCCACGTGTATATCCCGGCCAATGCCGAAAGGTTGTGCGATGGCCGCCAGTTTCTGGATGGCCTGCACCGGATTTTCAAACTTCTCTCCGGCTACACCTTTCAGCTCGCCTTGTTCAAATTCCAGCGTAATGCTCTCGGGTTCCGTTTTGGTGATCTGAGTAGGCCAGGCTGACTCGGGCAGGTATTTTTCGGAAGTCAGGGTTTCTTTTCCGCCCACGGATGTTCCCCACAAGCCTTTGTTAATGCTGTATGCAGCCTTGGTCCATTCGCGACCCACGCCTTTCTGCGTCAGGTACTCGATTTCAGCTTCGCGCGAAAGTTTCAGGTCACGGATCGGGGTAATGATTTCGGCATCGGGAATAATGATCCTGAATGCCATATCAAACCGGACCTGATCATTGCCGGCTCCCGTACTGCCATGCGCAATGGCGCTCGCACCGATTTCCCTGGCATACTCCGCCACAGCAACCGCCTGAAACACGCGCTCCGCACTTACCGAGAGCGGATAGGTATTGTTTTTCAACACATTACCAAAGATCAGGTACTTGATACAATCATTGTAATATTCGCTGGTTTTGGAAATGGTAGCGTGTTGTTTCACGCCCAGCGCGTAGGCATTTGCCTCGATGGTTCTGAGCTCTTCATCTGAAAAGCCACCGGTGTCTACCAGCACGGAATGGACCTCGTAACCTTTGTCTTCGGCTAAATATTTTACACAAAAAGAGGTATCAAGGCCTCCGCTGAACGCTAAAACTACTTTGGGCTGTGACATTATTGTTGGTATGGATACAAGATAAACGGAATGAAAATCAGTGAATAGCGAGTAAAGTTTCGGCTGGTATTCCCAGGTTTCTGCTCAGTTCTCTGATCATTTTAATGGTTAAACTTCTTTTTTTACTTAAAACTTCCGAAACACGGTTTTCACCTCCAAAGTATGGCGCTACGTCTTTTCTTGTCAGATGAAGCTGCTTCATTCGCTCTTTGATCGCTTCAATGGGATCGGGCTTTGGAATTGGAAAATGCCTTTTCTCGTAATCAATTGCGAGCACTGTAATGGCTTCCAGAATGTCCAATGCCTTCTTTTTCTCCTCAGGATCTTCCAGCAAGTCAGCATCTACCAAAGCTTCTATGAGTTTGCCGGCCTCCTCAAAATCCTCCTGACTCGTGATCGGCTTTATTCTAATTTCATCAATGCTGATCGAGTGCGTTTTCATAAGTTCTGGTATTATAACTCTTTGATGTTCGTAATGCTGTCGTATGCTGCATGGTTTCCGATAAACCTTACAAATACAAGCTGTCTTTCATACTCGAACTTGGCTACCAGCCGGTACTTATTATGTGCGATGTTAAATACAATACGTCCATTCCCGACCGTGTCAGCATTCTTGAAAAACTTAATTACCCCATTCGGACCATCAAACCGGTTTTTCTCCACGGAGTCATACCAAAATTCAAGTGCCGGACGAGCGTCGGGATGATCATTCCAGAATGATCGTAGTGTGCCTCTGGTAAAAATCCGCATGTTGCGAACAAAAGTACATAAGTTTCAGACAACGATATTCCCGTTTTGGGAAAAGCTTGTGAGTTCGTTGGGTTTTATCGTAAAACAAAAAAATACCTCGCCTCAGGCCTGAAAAGGCTGCCGGGCGAGGTACTCAGAATGTTTGTTATCTGTGAATTGATGCGGTACTAGTGTACCAGCGCGGCCCCGGCGTTTTTCTTTTTCGCACGTTCTTCCCTTCGCAGCAAAATGCGCTGCTTGATCCGCATCCAGCGTTCATACAGACCTGATTCTTTCAGAAAGTCCCAGGATCCTTTTTCTGCTGCTTCCGTATTTACAATCTTCTTGTCTTCCGGATTGTACATCATCCCCGTGCAAAGGCAGTGTTTTCTGCCGGTGCGGGTGAGTACATCATAGTTTACACAGCTTGCGCAGCCTTTCCAGAAGGCATCGTCAGCAGGAAGCTCGCTGAACGTTACCGGCTCATAGCCCAGGTCGGAGTTGATTTTCATCACCGGCAGACTGGTCGTAATGCCAATGATCTTTGCGTCAGGATATTTGGTGCGTGATAGTTCAAAAGCCTTTTGCTTGATAGCCTTGGCCATACCGCTGTTACGGTAATCAGGATGTACGATGAGGCCCGAATTAGCCACAAACTTGCCGTGTTCCCAGGTTTCTATATAACAAAAGCCCACCCATTGACCGGCCTCAGTGGTAGCAATGATGGCTTTTCCTTCCACCATTTTTTCCATAATGTACACCGGAGAACGTTTGGCAATACCAGTACCACGCTTTTTGGCGCTTTCCTCCATTTCTGCACAAATTACGTCTGCAAAATGGAGATGGTTTTCATTGGCAGTCTGAACAACAAACTTACTGCCCACTACTTCGGTATTTTTCATTGATGTATGTACTGACAAAAATGTTCGAAACAAAAAATAACTATACCCAGAGAATAAACGATGGGACGTTTTGGAAAGTACTTCAAGAAAATCGGGGATGAAAAAGCTTTACCACGTAGGTAAAAGAGAATTATGCGGTCCTTGTGGACCTGAATCGGAAAGGCGTAGTATGAAGGACAGTATGTATGCCGTTACAATTCATTGACAGGTGATGTGTCTTGGTAGCTACAAATTTTGAAAAAAAATTTATCACGCCAAAGTAACATAAGATATATTTTTATGGTTCGGCTGCCTGTAAAGTTCTGTGCGTAAATTTTTGCACTTTTACCCGAAATGCAGGCAAGGAATGTACGCTTAACATTATTTTACCAATGTCGGAACTTACCACTGACGACCTGATTTATGGGTACATTAATGGCATATTCCCCATGGCGGAGTCAGACGGGAGTATTTACTGGTACTCGCCCGATCCCAGGGCTGTGATTCCCATTGATACTTACAAACCGCCCCGCTCCCTCCGGCCGGTGATTAACAGGCATCATTTTGAGATCAGGGTCGATACTGATTTCGAAGGCGTCATGCGCGGCTGCTCGTTGCCGAGGGCCAAAGAAAACGGCACCTGGATCTCGGAAACAATCATTTCTTCCTACACCGCACTGCACCAGCTCGGTTACGCCCACAGTATTGAAGCCTATCGTGAAAACAGGCTCGTGGGAGGCCTTTATGGTGTAGCGATCAACGGTGTGTTTTTTGGTGAATCGATGTTCACGATTGAAAGCAATGCATCCAAAGTCGCTTTTCATTATCTCATGCTGATGCTCCGTCTCAACCGCTTTGTTTTACTGGATACGCAGTTTATCAATGATAATGTGCTGCGTTACGGCGCCATTGAAATCCCGAGGCTCGACTACCTTACGCAGCTGCATAAAGGTTTGAAGATGAAACGCACCTTTGATCCGCAGGTGCTGCAGGGAATGTAATAATGCCCGCCGCCCGCGCTCCTGATGCTTGCATTGCCCTTTGAATGCTGTAATTTTGGCGCAGTTGCTTCTTTACGCACTGGTAAATGCGTATAATTCCCTGTGAAAGTGTCTAAACCAATTCTTGTTATCAAGTTCGGAACCGCCTCGATTACGCTTCCTTCAGGTGAGCCGGATACCGGCATCATCGCAGAAATAGCCCGGCAGGTTTCGGAAATACATGCCGGTTACCGGATCATCATTGTTTCTTCCGGTGCGGTCGGTGCAGGAAAGGCCTATATTCAGGATTATAAAGGGACAATGACCCAGCGTAAAGCCGCTGCGTCAGTAGGGAACCCGCTCCTCGTAGGACTGTATGCAGCCAGCTTCGCACCAACCAACATATTTATAGCGCAGGGACTCTGCGAAAGGCAGCATTTTGCGAGCCGCAAGAAGTTTTTACAGCTCAAAGAAACCTTTGAGGAACTCTGGGCAAACAACATTATTCCTATTGTCAATGAAAATGACGTAGTCAGTGACCGTGAGCTGAAATTTTCGGACAATGATGAGCTGGCTACCTTGCTTGCAGTAGGCTTCGGAGCCGAGTCACTGATGTTTTGTACGTCAGTAGGCGGATTACTCGATGGGGAAGGAGCAGTTTTGAGAAATGTGTCCAATGTCAACGAGGTTTTTAAATTTGTAAAAACCGATAAATCTTTTCTCGGACTGGGTGGTATGGCGTCCAAGCTGACCTTTGCCAAGCTGGCTGCCCGGATGGGCATACGGGTGGTTATATTCGGGATGAACAGGAAAGATGAGCTGCTTGACGCATTGCATGGAAATGCAGGTACCCTGATCAAACCTGGCAAAAGCACCTTATCGGCCCGCAACCGCTGGCTTGGCAGCGGCGGACTGGTTTCGGGACGACTGCAGATTGACGAAGGTGCTTCAAAAGCATTGTTAAAAAGAAAAAGTCTTCTTGCAGTAGGGGTATCTGATGTGGAAGGTGACTTTGAGGCAGGCGAAATCATTGAGATTTATTCTCCCGCCCAGGAGATGATCGCAGTGGCACGCGCGCGTGAAACCTCTGGGGCCATCCGCGAAAATCTGAAAAAAATGAATTTTGAAGTGGCGCATGCCAACGATATCGTTTTATTATAATGGACTCCATTTTACCTATTCTGAAAGAGACGCGGGAAGCTTCGGTAGCTGTCCGCAGGCTGGACGATCAGCAGCGTGCTGATGTACTGGTGAAACTTGCAGCCGTCATCCTGGCTAACAGTGACAATATCGTGACTGAAAACCAGAAAGACCTGGCGCTGATGGATGATGCCGACCCGAAAAAAGACCGTCTTCTTTTAAATACCAGGAGAATTAACGACCTGGCGCAAAGTCTTATGGATGTGGCCGGTCTGCCTGATCCTACCCGGACCATATACCTCGACAAAACCATTGAGCAAGGCATGCATCTACGCAAGATTGCGGTGCCGCTGGGCGTAGTCGGGGTTATTTACGAATCAAGGCCCAATGTAACGATTGATGTTGCCGCGCTTTGCCTAAGGTCCGGAAATGCCTGTGTTTTAAAGGGCGGAAAAGAGGCGCATTATTCCAATACTTACCTGGTAAGCCTGATCCACGAGGCGCTGTCCGATTTCGGTGTGCCCGCAGCTGCTGTCACTTTGCTGCCTGCTGGGCGCGAATACGTAGGAGAGCTGCTTACGGCAACCCAGTTTGTAGATATTATTATCCCGCGCGGCTCGGAGTCGCTGATCAAATTTGTGCGGCAAAATTCGCTGGTACCTACTATTGAAACGGGTGCCGGAGTGTGCCATACCTATGTGGATCGTACAGCAGATCTGGATAAGGCTGCGGAAATTGTAGTCAATGCAAAAGTTTCCAAGCCGGCGGCATGCAATGCATTGGATACCGTGCTGGTAGATTCGGACGTAGCAGAGGTTTTTTTACCAAAGCTGAAAGAAGGATTTGAAAAATGGCATGTTGAAGTGTATGCAGATGAAACTTCTTACGCAATCATGGAAAAAGCCGGGTTTGCATTGCTGAACCGGGCTGCTGCCGATGATTTTGGGCGTGAGTTTCTGGATTTTAAATGCTCCGTTAAAGTAGTAGCTGACCTTTATGAGGCACTGCACCATATCGAGGAATTTTCGTCCCGGCATTCGGAAGCAATTATTTCAAATGATCAGGATGCAATAGATAAATTCCTGAATGAAGTAGATGCCGCTGCTGTTTATGCCAATGCCTCTACCCGCTTTACAGACGGAGGGGTATTTGCACTGGGAGCGGAAATAGGGATTTCTACACAGAAATTGCACGCGAGAGGCCCATTTGCATTGGAGAAATTGGTAACCGAAAAATGGATTGTGACAGGAAACGGACAGGTAAGATGGTAAGCGATACAAATTCCATGCTGACAGCTTCATCAGTAAAGGAGGCAATGCTGCAAACACTTTCGGCAGATGCAATTGCCTTATTGAAACAGCTGATAGAAACTCCTTCCTTCAGCCGGGAGGAAGCGCATACCGCCTCTTTGCTTGAAGCCTTTTTACAGGCTCGCGGTATTTCGTTTAACAGAAAGAAGAATAACATCTGGGCGTATAATCTGCATTTTGATCCTGCTAAGCCTACTATACTCCTTAACTCGCACCACGATACGGTAAAGCCCAATAAGTCCTGGACACTTGACCCTTTCGTTGCAAGCGAGGCAGATGGTAAATTATATGGATTGGGGAGCAATGATGCAGGAGGCTGCCTGGTTTCCCTGATAGCCGCTTTTTGCTACTTCTACGATCAGCAGAACCTCGGATATAACATCGTACTAGCAGCAACCGCGGAAGAGGAAGTATCCGGAAAGGAGGGTTTGGAAATTGTTGTTCCTGAACTTCCCGAGATTGCCTTCGCAATTGTGGGCGAGCCAACAGAAATGCACCTGGCCGTAGCTGAAAAAGGTTTGCTGGTACTGGACTGTACCGCAAAAGGTATCTCCGGGCATGCGGCAAGAGAAGAAGGAGAAAATGCTATTTACAAAGCATTACAGGATATTGGCTGGGTGAAATCATACCAATTTCCGAAAGTGTCCGAAACGCTTGGGCCGATCAAGATGTCAGTAACGATCATCAATGCGGGTACACAGCATAATGTGGTCCCGGATGCCTGTACTTTCACGATTGACGTTCGCGTTACGGACGCTTACACGCTTGAAGAAGTGGTACAGATCATTCGTTCTAATATTTCGTCGGAAGTTTCGCCCCGCTCCATCCGTCTACGCCCTTCGAGCATTCCGGTGGATCATCCGATTGTGCAGGCAGGTGTAAGCCTTGGCCGAACTACCTACGGCTCGCCGACCACTTCCGACCAGGCTCTGCTGGATTGCCCATCGTTGAAAATGGGACCAGGCCACTCTGCACGCTCGCACAGTGCCGACGAGTTCATTTACCTGCACGAAATTAAGGCGGGAATCAGGCAGTACATTACCATGCTCGAAGCCGTCGTAACAAAAAACAACCCGCAGGAATAATGCGCTTTTACACCAGGGACGATGTAGCAGCCTTCGGCACCTTTGACTTCCTGTACATCAGGGTGAGCTTTGCGGGGCATATGCTCCGGATTACCCTGAACCGGCCCGAAAAGCGCAATGCTTTCAATAATACCATGGCCGAAGAGATCGTGTTTGCGCTGGCTTTTGCAAAGTACAATGCGGATGTTCGCTGTGTTATAATAAATGCGGAGGGACTTGTATTTTGCGCCGGTGCCGACCTGAGTGCATTCCACGACAATGCGGCAAATTCAGTGAACCCGAAACTCCCGGCGATAAGAGAGGAAGTGCGTTTGGGAGATGCCTTTTCTGAGGTACACAAACCCTGCATGGCCGTGGTACAAGGACCGGTGCTGGCGGGCGGTTTCCTGATAATCTGCGGATGTCACTTTGTGCTGAGTACACAGGAAGCTACATTCAGCCTGCCCGAGGTGAAGCGGGGCTTGTGGCCGATGCAAGTCATGGCTTCACTCCTAAAAATCCTGCCTCCCAGAAGAGCATTGGAAATGGCTATAACAGCACGTAGTTATAATGCCCTGGAAGCACAATCCATGGGTTTGGTAACGGATGTTTTCAGGGATGATGAAATCCTGGAAAAGGCTGAACAGCTTGCCTTAGAAGTAGTTGAAAATGCTCCACTTGCCATACAAAAAGGTCTGGAAGCATATAGTATGCTGGCAAATATGCCGCAAGATCAGCAACATACTTACCTCAAAGCAGAGCTTGACAAGCTGCTGCTTAGCCAGGACGCTGCCGAAGGCATTCGGGCATTTGGGGAAAAACGCAAGCCAAACTGGCGCGCTCAGTAGCTAGTTGCCCGGTACGATCTCGATCTCTTCTCCATAGCGATTATGGAATTTGAAATCAGTCACGCCGAGTGAGCTGTCTTTGATCAATTTCACCCAGGTTTTGTAGTTTAAAAACCACTTAACCTGCTCAGAAATCAATCCCTTTGTAAAATACGAATGCAGGAACGGGTGCAGTGAAATGGTAATTCCGCGCTCATTCTGTTTGGTCAGAATGTAATCCAGATTATTGGCAATAACATCCGACACAAGGATGCTTGCCTGAATAGTACCGGTACCACCGCAAGTAGGGCAGGTTTCACGAGTAACAATATTCATTTCCGGACGAACGCGCTGACGGGTAATTTGCAGCAGTCCGAATTTCGATAACGGAAGAACCGTATACTTCGACCGGTCCCCCTTCATTTCGTCGCGCATGACATCAAAAAGCGTACGTTTATTCTCCGCTTTTTTCATGTCGATAAAGTCGACGACAATAATGCCGCCCATGTCCCGAAGCCTGAGCTGACGGGCAATTTCCTTGGCTGCTTCGAGGTTTACGCTTAATGCCGTAGCTTCCTGATCCTCTTCAGAATTGGATTTGTTACCGCTATTGACATCGATCACGTGCAACGCTTCGGTATGCTCGATGATCAGGTAACCACCGTTTGGCAAGCTTACGGAACGTCCGAACAAGGATTTGATCTGCTTTTCAAGACCAAACTGTTCGAAAATCTTGTTTTTGCCATTGTGCAACCGCAAGATGTTTTCCTTGTCGGGAGCAATGTTGTGGATATAGGCTTTGATGTCGTCGTATACTTCCTTCGAATCTACAGTAATACTGTCGAATGATTCGTTCAGCATATCTCTGATAATGGAGGAGGCACGGTTCATCTCACCGATCACACGGTCCCGCGGCTTCGCATCACGAAGTGCTTTAATGCCCGATTCCCACTTGTCCAGGCAATCCTGAAGGTCTTTGTTGAGTTCGTCCACATCCTTGCCCATGGCAACAGTGCGGATGATCACACCAAAGTTCTGCGGCTTGATAGACGACATGAGCCTCTGCAGGCGCGTTCTTTCCTGCTTATCAGTAATCTTTTTGGAAAGATTGACCGAATTGGCAAATGGTACGAGTACGATGTAACGCCCGGCAATAGAAATATCGCAGGACAGGCGAGGGCCTTTTGTAGAAATTGGCTCTTTTACAATCTGAACCAGAATGGGCTGGTTCTTGGAGAGGACTTTGTCGATTTTACCCAGCTTTTCAATTTCAGGCTCCATTTTGAAGTTATTCAACTTCCCTGAATTGACACGCTTGGCAATAACGTCTTTGGTTAGCTTATTAAGCGAGTTGATGTTAGGTCCAAGGTCCAGATAATGCAGAAACGCATCTTTTTCAAAGCCAACATCTACAAAGGCTGCATTGAGCCCTGCCACCAGCTTTCGGACTGTACCGAGGTAAATATCTCCTACGGTAAAGCTTTGGTCCGGTGATTCGACGTGATACTCTAAAAGACGTTTATCCTGCAAAAGGGCTATACGCTCTCCCTTTTGAGTAGAATTGATTAGTAACTCGTTACTCAATGTTCAACCAACTGAATGGCTATAAAAATGTGGATACTTAACCTCCCGCTTTTTATGACAAAAGGGGTTTACCTAAGTGGGTAAGAAGTTATGACCGAATTTATATAAAATCCGGTCATAATAATTATTTCTTCTTATGTCTGTTTTTTCTGAGGCGTTTCTTTCTCTTGTGAGTGGAAATCTTATGTCTCTTTCTTTTTTTTCCGCAAGGCATAAATTATATCGTTTTAAATAAGTAATTAGTTGCTTCTGCCTCTGCTTTATTCATTCAGACGGGCTTCCAACTCTCCGATTGCCTGTTGGATCACGGGGTCTTTTTCCTCTTTTTTAACCTCTTGCAAAACTTTCCTGGCCTGCTCCTTATCACCCAGCTCCACCAATGTGAGCCCCAGGTAAAATTTCGCTTTTGTATTGGCAGGATTGTTGGTTAAAATCTGTCTGAATCTGTCAGCAGCTTTTGAATATTGATTTGATCGCATGGACAGGATCCCCAGGTTGAACAGTGCAAGTTCATTGGTCGGATCTGTGTCGATCACCTCACGCAACAACATGATTCCCTGCATCGGGTTTTCAGTGTTCACGTAAGTCATGGCCATGTTAGCTTTTGCGGCTAGCAGGCCGGGATTCTGGTCAATGGCCTTCTGGTAATATTCCCGGGTTTTCACACCCAGATTCTTGGCTTTCTGATCGTCTACTGCAAACCCGTATGCTTCGTAGTACCGGTCACCGGTACGCATCAGATTTTCAATGGACGGAGATAATGCGGCAATTTTCTCTGCATAAAAAGCCGCACTGTCAAATTTTTGCAGTTGCGCAAATTTGTCAGACAGTTTGATGCCCGCAGCAATCTTGCTTTTATCGTCGGCCTGAATGAAGCCACTTCGCAACCGGCTGATCTTCTGCTGATCAGGAATCAAAGTGGCTCCATCATGCGAAGGGGAGGAACTTTCAGCAGCAGGTGTCGTGGAAGCCGCCACGTTGCTCTGGTTTCTCTCTTTGTCCACGTCTTTTCCCTTATTATTCACAACGACCTTGGGAAGGCTGAATAGCGTTCCGACCAGAGCGATTGCCAATACACAGGAAAGAATAATGGACTTTTTCATAAATTATAAACCCAGACCTCAGATGATTTATTTCTCAACAACGGCCCGCAGCTTGTCGCTTTCTTTAACCTGTTCAACAAAAACTTTTGCAGGCTTAAAGCTTGGAACAAAGTGCTCGTCAATGATCATGGAAGTACCCTTTGAAATGTTACGGGCAACCTTACGCGCACGCTTTTTATTGATGAAGCTACCGAAACCTCTTACATAAAGATTCTCACCTTCAGAAAGCGAGTCTTTAACCACGGTGAAAAATGATTCGAGGGTTTGCTGAACGTCGCCCTTGTCTACGCCTGTTTTCTCAGAAATCTGTGCGATTACGTCTGCCTTAGTCACTTTGATTGTTTACTTTAAGTGGATATTATTTCATTTATTTACCTACTCATCTGAGTTTTGGGAACACAAAGGTACGGTAATTTTACCAGAATTTAAAAAAAGGGGAATTTCATTTTTTATATAAATGACTAACAAACAGGACACAAAAGGGCTTGTAATATGAGGCTGGACGGCTTTCCTGTAAATGATTTTAATCAACGGCTGAAAGCCTGGTATGTGCTCAACCACCGTCCGCTGCCCTGGCGGGAAACCCATGATCCGTACAAAATCTGGCTCTCAGAAATCATCCTTCAGCAAACCCGTGTAGCCCAGGGAATGCCTTATTACGAGAAGTTCCTTCTGCATTATCCCACGGTATTTGACCTCGCACAGGCGGACGAACGCGACGTGCTCCGGCTCTGGCAGGGACTGGGCTATTACTCGCGCGCGCGCAACATGCATTATACGGCCCGGCAGGTTGTCAGCGAATTTGGAGGGAAGTTTCCGTCTAGTGCGGCACAGCTCGGTAAGCTCAAAGGACTGGGTACCTATACGGCTGCGGCTATTGCATCCTTCGCATTTGGTGAGGTAGTAGCGGCTATTGACGGGAACGTGTACCGCGTGCTGGCCAGGTTGTTTGGCATCCGTGCGGATATGCTTGGAAATGAGGGTAAAAAGGAATTTGCTGCATTGGCTTCCGAGCTGGTTTCAAGGGATGATCCTGCTACCTATAACCAGGCTATGATCGAGTTTGGAGCGCTGCATTGCGTGCCTGTTTCGCCCAAATGCGGGAGTTGTCCTTTCTCCGACCTGTGCTATGCCTACGCTACGGGAACTCAGAACGAGCTGCCGGTAAAGGTCAAAAAGCTGAAAGTGAAGCAACGCCATTTCAACTATTTTATCATTGAAAAAAATGGCTTACTGGCTATGAAAGAGCGGCGTGCGCGTGATATCTGGACTGGCTTATACGATTTTTATCTGGTCGAAACAGCTGAGCCTGTAACTTCCCCCGACATCCTGGAAGATGAGCCGGAGGTACAGCACCTGCTGCGGGCAGGTATGATCCGGGAGGTGCCGAAAACCTACTTTCATATTCTTACACATCAGAAACTGAACGTACGGTTTTGGTGGATCCATATCACCACTGACGCTGATTCGGTACTTCCGGCAGGACTTGCATTTTACCGGGAAAGTGAAATTGAAATGCTGCCAAAGCCGATCCTGATTGATACTGTATTGAAAGAAGAAGGGTATTTGCCTGGATGAATTTTTTTTAAAATAACGTGACCGGGATTATAAAGCCGCGTCTGAATGGTAGGCAGGAATTTGTTAAGCCTGGGAAATCTTGTTTGAAATAACCTTATATTTAATTTACCATCATCCATACCAACATCAAAACTTATGGCAGGAAGTGTTAACAAAGTAATCCTGATTGGAAACCTGGGCAGTGACCCGGAGGTGCGTTACCTGGAAAGCGGCTCAGCCGTGGCTAAGTTTAATATTGCTACCACCGAGAGCTATACCAACAAAAATGGTGAACGTGTGGAAAATACGGAGTGGCACCGCATTGAACTTTGGGAAGGTTTGGCAAAAGTTGCTGAAAAGTACCTTAAAAAAGGCAATCAGGTGTACATAGAAGGACGCATCCGGACAGACAACTGGACAGATAAGGACGGGCAGCAAAAAACCGGGGTCACGATCCGTGCCAATAGTATGACGCTGCTGGGAGGACCTTCGGGCAATACGGGCGGTGACACTGGACAAGGTTATGCACAGTCTGCACCTCAGCGCGGGCAGGCACCCAGGCAACCGGACCCGATTCCACCGTCGCTCGCCGGAAATGACGATGATGATCTTCCATTCTAGTAAGGAAATGCATGTGTCTAGTAAGGAAATGCATGTGATTCTGTCAGAAACCGGAATTTTCAATAGAGGTTTTTCAAAATCCGGTATATATCTGACAGAATCGCTACATTTAACTAATTAAACCTGGTTCGAACGAGCATTTGTTATTTGTGAAAGAAACTGCTGACAGCGACGATCCCCTTCCCCGAACGCGTCAGGGGAAATTGCTTCCCCGACATTTAACACGCAATTTGCTTGCAGGGATACTGGCACCTGTTGATATGCTCGCACCTTATGACTTCATTGTCATAGCCCTGCTTTTCTTTATTTCACTTTTTATTTCCGGTATCCGTGCAGCCTATGCTGCTACAAATGCGCTTGAAACTCCATGGGAGCGCAAAACGGATGCGGAAAGCAATCTTCCGAACCGGCGCGAACAGCTTGCATTGTCCCTGGTACAGCGTGCAGTTACCATGCTGGCATTGCTGCTGGCGGCACGTCTTGCCTGGATAGGGACGCAGGGCGAGCATTACGAAACTGCCCAATGGATCGCGCTGGCCGTATTGGCTTTCTGGATCTGGGCTGATGCACTCGTACGTTTTTTCTGTGCCAAAAAAGCGCATGAAATACTGGCAAGGCTTGCCGGTACAAACCGGGTGGTAGTAAGAATAGCGGCTTTTCTGACCCGGCCTGTGATCAGGGTAGGGTATGCTGCCGGCGTGCTGGTCCGGGAAGGTGCAGAATTAACCGCTGCAAGTCTGGAAGCAAAGGCAGAAAGTGAAGAGGAAAGTGATTTGCTGCGCGGCCTTGCTAATTTCCGTCAGACCAATGCACGCAAAGCCATGCAGGCAAGGCTGCACATCACCGCATTTGATGTTGAGCTTAATTTTCATGAACTAATGGACAGGATCAACAAGTCGGGTTACTCACGTGTGCCCGTTTTCAAGGATGATCTGGACCATATTGAAGGTATTCTGAATGTAAAAGATCTGCTGCCGCATATTCATCTGGATGAACATTTTGCCTGGCAGAAGCTCATGCGGCCGGTTTATTTCATACCGGAAAGCAAGCGCCTGGATGATCTGATGAAGGATTTTCAGAACAAGCGGGTACATATGGCCATTGTTGTGGACGAGTATGGCGGAACAAGCGGGCTGATCACACTGGAAGATATCATCGAAGAAATATTCGGAGACATCAATGATGAGTATGATGAGGACGAAGAAGTCAATTATACGCAGGTAGATGAAAATACCTACGTCTTTGAAGGCCGTGTGCTGATCAATGACCTTTGCCGGCTGCTTGACTTGGAAAGTGACTATTTTGATGAGATCAGGGGAAACAGTGAATCCCTTGCAGGCTTGTTGCTTGAAATGTTTTCGCGCCTGCCCCGTACCGGCGAAATTACCTCCCACCGCAATGTTACCTTCAAGGTACAATCAGCGGACAAGAAGCGGATCAAGAAGGTCAGGGTACTTGTGGCATAAAGAAAAAATCCAATCCATTTTATTTACTGCAAAGTAATTCCTAATTTTACCCGGCAAATAACAATCGTTTATTTGCTATGAGCACAGACCCATCTTCCAAAGTCCTCTTTGAGGCACTCACCTACGACGACGTTCTTCTGCTACCGGGTTATTCAGAAATTCTTCCTCGCGATACTTCAACAAAAACCAGGCTCACCAGAAACATCGAGCTGAACATTCCTATCGTTTCCGCTGCGATGGATACCGTGACCGAGTACGAGCTCGCCATTGCCATGGCACAAGAGGGCGGTATCGGTATAATCCATAAAAACATGAGCCTTGAAGCTCAGGCCGAGCAGGTTAGAAAAGTAAAGCGCTCGGAGAGCGGCATGATCCTCGATCCGATCACGCTTTCAGATACTGCCACACTTGGCGATGCCCACCAGATCATGCGTGAATTTAAAATCGGTGGTATTCCGGTTATTGACAAAGATCACAAGCTGATTGGTATCCTTACCAACCGCGACCTGCGCTTTGAGCGGGAAATGAGTAAATCGGTCATCGATATCATGACCAAGGAAAACCTGATCACCGCCTCAGATGGTTTGTCGCTGGACGATGCCGAGAAAATTCTTCAGGAGTATAAAATTGAAAAATTACCCATCGTTGACGCCAATTACAGGCTCACCGGACTGATCACCTATAAGGACATCCTGAAACGCAAGTCGCATCCCAATGCATGCAAGGATGAATTCGGGCGGCTCCGGGTAGGTGCGGCTGTGGGTGTTACCGCTGATTTGCTCAAACGCGTAGAGGCACTCGTGAAAGCCGGTGTGGACGTTATCAGCCTGGATACGGCCCACGGGCACTCCAAAGGTGTGATCGATGCCGTAAAGCTTATCAAAACAAACTTCCCCAAACTGGATGTAATTGCCGGTAACGTTGCTACTGGTGCAGCAGCCAAAGCGCTCGCCGATGCGGGTGCGGATGCCGTGAAAGTAGGTGTTGGCCCGGGAAGTATTTGTACAACAAGGATTATTGCCGGTATTGGCGTACCTCAGCTTACTGCTGTAATGTGGGCTGCACAGGGTCTGGAAGGTACAGATGTACCCGTAATTGCCGACGGTGGTATCCGCTTTTCGGGGGATATGACCAAAGCACTGGCAGGTGGAGCAAGTACGATCATGATCGGATCCATGCTGGCGGGAAGTGATGAGGCTCCGGGAGAGATTGTTATTTACGAAGGACGTAAGTTCAAGGCTTACCGCGGAATGGGCTCCGTTGAAGCCATGGAAGAAGGTTCCAAGGATCGCTACTTCCAGGATGCAGAGGATGATGTGAAAAAACTGGTTCCCGAAGGTATCGTAGGACGTGTTCCGTTTAAAGGCAAAGTTTCTGAAATTATTTACCAGATGGTAGGAGGGCTGAAAGCTGGAATGGGTTACTGCGGTGCTGCTGATATCACCAAATTGCAGCAGGCGGAATTTGTAAAAATTACCTCAGCCGGCGTAAAAGAAAGCCACCCGCATGATATTATGATCCAGAAGGAAGCACCTAATTATTCGAGAGGGTAGGGGGCTGTTGGCTTTCGGCTTTCGGCTTTCGGCTTTCGAAAAAATGGAAAGTCAAGTTATACGAAAAATGCCTCACAGGAATGTGAGGCATTTTTTATGATATTGTATTCAATGGAAGTCCGCCGAGAGCCGATCGCCGAAAGTCGATCGCCCAGCTAAACTGCCGCTTTCGCGAACCTGCTTCTCAGATAGCCAAAAATCATCGGGAGGATAGAAAATCCGATAATTCCGAAAATCACGAGTTCGAAGTTTTTCTTCACGATATCCATATTCCCAAAGAAGTATCCAAGTAAAGTAAGCGTAGGCACCCACAAGATCGCCCCGACTATACAGTAAATGATGTATTTGGAGTAGTTCATACTTCCTGCACCGGCTACGAACGGTGCCACGGTACGTACGATAGGGATAAAGCGCGCCATGATTACGGTGCTGCCACCATGCTTTTCATAAAATGCTTCGGTTTTTTCAAGATACTCACGTTTCAGGAAGAGTATCCGCTCGCGTCGCTTGATTTCACCGCCAAATTTTTTACCGATAAAATAATTTAGGTTGTCGCCCAGCAATGCGGCAACAATCAGTGTGATAATGATCAGCCAAACATTCAGGCCTGCACTTTCATTGGCAGCAATGGCACCCGCGGCAAAAAGCAGTGAGTCGCCCGGGAGCAGCGGCATGATCACCAACCCGGTTTCCGTAAAAACAATCAGGAAAAGAATGATGTAGGTGAGTGTACCATACTCCTCCACGATGTTGAACAAATGCTTGTCCAAATGCAGGAAGAAGTCAATGAACTGAGTAAGGAGTTCCATAGCTAATCGGGTAAATACGTGTGAAATGGTATGCGCTAAACCAGCCTATTTGGAATCAATTTTCCATTTTTGCTTGGTTTTGGTATTCAGGAAGTCGTTGAAAGTATCTCCGCGCAGCCCGAGTCGGATGGTCTCAAGCGGGATGAGTTCGGCGGGTGCAATGTTGCCCAGGTTGACATTCGCTCCCAGCAGTTTTACGAAAAATACCTGCTGTGACTTTTGTGGAGCCTCCCAGATCATATCTTCAAAGGCTACCTGCGTAAGTATCTCTTCCACAAGGCCCTGGCGAACTTCGCCGCTGGCCCGGAACAAGCCTACATTACCCGATTCCCGGGCTTCACCAATAACTTTCCATGCCCCTGCTTCCAGCTCGGATTTAATCAGCTGAATCCATTTATAGGGAGGGATAATCTTATTTTCATCTTTGGAACCCACCTCGGAAAGTACCGTAACCTGCTTGGACAGCACATTAATGTACTCGCATTTTACATCCTGAGGCATTTCAATGGAACCGTCGGAAACTTCGGCAAATTTGAGGTCATACTTGTCGAGCAGCCTGCGGTAATCTTCGAATTGATTTCGGACTACAAATGCCTCAAACAACGTTCCGCCGAAGTAGACAGGAATGTTGGCACTTTTATAAACCGCAAGCTTTTCGTTAAGATTGGTGCTGACGAAGGAGGTGGCCCAGCCAAGTTTTACGATATCGATATATGGGGAAGACGTCGATAACATATCCTCAACTTCCCTCACACTCAACCCCTTATCCATTACCATCGTGACTCCCTTTTCTCTCGGCTTCGCGGTGCGGGCGGGAACTTGCGATAACGTAAAATTCATATATGAGTACGCTTTTTCTCTTGCAAAAACTCCGGTAAAGGTAACAATTACCTCCGATTCGCAGCAATAAAATCCATACGATTGCCTGATTACAATGTATATATCTGAGATAATTACTATTTTTAATTTCAGGGCATGACGATGTCTTACCTTTGTTTTTATGGAAAAAGAATTCAGCAAACTAACCGGGAGCAGGCAGGAGCAGCTCATGGCATTCGACAGGCTTCTGACAATTATGGATGAGCTTCGTGAACAATGCCCCTGGGACCGCAAGCAAACGCTTGAAAGCCTGCGGCACCTGACCATTGAGGAAACCTACGAGCTCTCCGATTCCATTCTTGAAAATAATAAAGGCGAAATCCGTAAAGAACTGGGCGATCTTCTGCTGCACATTGTTTTTTATGCCAAAATCGGCTCCGAAAGCACGGATGAAACCCGGTTTGATATCAAAGACGTACTGAATGGAATTTGTGAAAAGCTGATATCCCGCCACCCGCATATTTACGGAGATGCTGTGGCCGAGGATGAAAATGCTGTGAAGCAAAACTGGGAAAAGCTCAAACTAAAAGAGGGAAACAAATCGGTGTTGTCGGGTGTGCCGGGCTCGCTTCCTGCATTAGTGAAGGCCATGCGCATTCAGGAAAAAGCCCGCGGCGCAGGATTTGACTGGGACGAAAAACAGCAGGTTTGGGAAAAGGTAGAGGAAGAGATGCAGGAGTTTAAGGAGCATTTCAATATCGAAAATGGCCAGGCCACCGATCAGGCAGGGGCTGAGGGAGAGTTTGGAGATCTGCTGTTTTCATTGGTGAATTATGCCAGATTTGTAGATATCAACCCTGAAACTGCGCTGGAAAGGACTAATAAGAAGTTTATAAAACGTTTTCAATACCTGGAAGAAGCCTCGAAAGCCGATGGGAAATCATTGTCCGAAATGACCCTGGCCGAGATGGATGAATACTGGAACCAGGCCAAGGTACTTCCGGGTAATCAGTAGCTGCGCATGTCTTCTCATCATATTGTAAAAGAAAAACAGGAACCGGCGCTGATCATCGCCAATGGTGCGTCGTGCAGCGAGGAACTGCTCGGCCAGCTGCTCGAATGGAGCCCGTTTATTGTCGTGCTCGACCAGGCGATATACCGGGTGCTCGAACTTGGGATCAAAATTGACGTCTGGATGGGCGACTTTGATAACAGTCATGACTTTGACGATATCAGGCAAAAGCAGCATCCGCTGGAAATCGTCCATACGCCCGATCCCGACTACACCGATCTTGAAAAAGCCATCCAATTTCTGATTGACCGCGGATTTCCGGCTGCGAATATTGTATGGTCTACCGGCCGGCGGGCTGATCATGCGATTACCAATATGACCAACCTGGTACGCTATAAGGACCGCATCAGGCTGGTGATGTTTGATGATTATTCCAAAATTTTCCCGCTGTCCGGTACATTTGAGAAGTGGTATACGGCCGGTACGCCCGTTTCGCTCATTCCCGTAGGAACTGTGGAAGGAATTGTAACGACCGGCCTCAAATACAACCTGCACCATGAAGCATTGATCATGGGCTACCGCTCAGGCAACAGCAATGAAGCGGCTACCGACGGTATGGTGAAGATTTCAGCGGAAAAAGGGGATATGCTGATTATGGAATGCTGGGATTTATAGCGGTGCCTGCTTGCTTTCCTTGGCAGTTACATAGTAGTTACGATCCACTGTGAGCGTTTTTGCTCCTTTTGTTTTCAAAGCCTGCCACTTGCCGGTAGGCGAAATAACCTGCTCCTTACCGCTGATCATCACTCTTACCGGCATATCAAAACCATCGACCGTGTTGGTCCAGCGATATTGCAGGCCTTTGCTTCCGAATGCATATTCAAGCTCGGGAATGCGTGTATCTCTGAGATACTGATTGAAAAATCCGGAAAGATCTTTTCCTGATTTTTCACTGATGTACTGCTCGATCTGAGCTGCTTCTACCGTCTGGTGATAGAAGGTTTCATTTAGTCCGCGAAGGATTTGCCGCCATTTTTCATCATCATTCACGATTTGACGAATGGTATGCAGCATATTACCGCCTTTGTAATACATGTCTTTGGATCCCGAGCGGTTTACCCCGTAAGTCCCTATGATGGGCAATTTGTTTTCAATCAATGCACGGGTGCCGATCACGTAGTCTGAGCCCGCTTGTTTACCAAAGTAATATTCGGTAAAAAGATTCTCAGAGTAGTTGGTAAAACTTTCGTGAATCCACATGTCTGCTGCATCCTTGTAGGTAATGTTGTTGGCAAACCACTCGTGCCCGCTTTCATGGATAATGATAAAATCCCATTTTAATCCCCAGCCTGTATTGGAAAGGTCGCGGCCCAGGTATCCCTGCTTGTAGTGATTGCCATAAGTTACCGAACTCTGGTGCTCCATGCCCAGGTAAGGCACTTCAACCAGCTTGTACCCGTCTTCATAAAAGGGATACGGCCCAAACCAATGCTCAAAAGCTTTCAGCATTTGGGGGGCCTGCTTAAACTGTTGCTTTGCTTTTTCCAGGTTTTGCGGCAACACATAGTAAGCCACCGGCAAGTCACCTTTTTCACCTTTGTACACCTCTTTCCAGCTCACGTAGTTGGCAACATTCATGTTGACACCGTAGTTGTTGATCGGGTTCCTGACTGCCCAGTTGAAGGTATGCGTCCCGTCGGCATGCTCTTCCACGGACCGGAGCTGACCATTGGAAACGTCCATCAGATCCTTCGGCACGGTAATGCTGATCAGCATACTGTCCGGCTCGTCATACATATGGTCTTTGCAGGGCCACCACGCGCTGGCTCCAAGTCCCTGGCAGGAAGTAGCAATGATCGTATGACCTTGTCCGTCCGGTACCCATTGAACACCGCCGTCCCAGGGAGGATTTTTAGCCAGTCGCGGTTTGCCGGAATAAAATACCTCTATCTGCCCGCTCTGGCCAGGCTCCTGTTTCTTAGTCAGGTTGATGAAAAAAGCATTACCATCCCGCGTAAACGTGAGCTCGGAGCCATCCTGCACTACTTTCTCTATGTTGAGCGGCTCCTGTAAGTCCACCTGCATACGCTGGGCCGGTTCCAGAACCTTGTACCCGATGAGCGTACTCCCGCTGAGTGAACTATCGCTGGCCTCCGGCTTCACACGAAGATGATAGTAGGTGAGGTCCCACCATTTCCGCTCCGGGGTAATGGACCCGCGCAGCGTATCGGCACGAGTGATCTTCTCTTCTTTTTGTGCCAGGGCAGGCATTGCTGCCGCCAGCAGGCACAGGCACACCAGGTAACTTCTCATTTTATTTATCAAGGATTTCCAAGTCATTCAGTTCGGGACCACCGCCCCGGTTGGCCGAGCCGGCCGCGATGTACACTTTCTTATTGAGCGAAACCGCCTGTGTACCGTGCCTGCCCTGATGCAGTGAGGGCAGCTTTTCCCATTTGTTTGTTTGGGGGTTAAAAGCTTCAACTTCGTTGTGCGCTTCCACGTGTGCGTCGCTTTCACCGCCTATAATGAGCACTTTATTGTCGTAAACCACCGTAGTATTACCGGCCCTGAGCGTAGGAAGATTGTTGGATTCGTCCATTGTCGACCATGTACCTGACTTGAAATCGTACACATCCACTTCCCTGATCACCGTATTAAGTACCTGGTTAATACGGGCTGTGGAAAGTCTTCCGCCGGCAACATACAGCTTATTATGAAGTACGGCTACCTGCACATGGTCGCGGGGACGAGGTGCATCGGCAAGCGTTTTCCAGGTATTTTTTATGGGATCATACTCATCAAACCAGGTAACCTGCCCATCCCAGTGTCCATCCTGAATGCCGCATACAAGGTATATTTTATCATTCATTACAAATGCACCCGCAGCTCCCCGGCGCCGGTTTTCAGGAATGGAAGCTCCTTTCCGCCACTCATTTTTTACCGGATTGAAAATGTAAATGTCGGGGATTGGCGTCTCGTGCGGGTATCCGCCTGTAAATGCACCCAGTACGTAAATTTCGTTTTTGTAAGTAACCGCCTGAAAGTGGCTCATTTCCAGCGGGGTTTCTGCCAGCGACTTCCAGGCGTCTTTTTTGAAATCATACTCATCCACCGGCTTTACACCCCGGCCACCCAGAAGGTAAAGCTTACCGTTGGCAGTTGCCATGGCGTTTTCATGCCGCTTTCCGGGGTTATTTTCCGGCTCCGAAACTGTCCATATCTGTGCAGGTGCAGCGAGCGATAATGCACTGAAAATCAGCAGCAATGCACTTTTTTTGTAAAGTACCTTCATGATTCTGTGTTAAATGGATTTGCCAGCAAAATGCATTCAAAACTTCATTAAAATACAATTATATCTCAAAAAACAGAAAAGACCGGCGCAGTGCAGTGTACTGGCCGGTCTTTTCTGTTTTTAAACTTATTGTCCTGCGGAGGCCTGCAGCGCCGGGCTTTCAAACCCAAGCTTTTTCAATCCTGCCTGAATATCAGGATCTTTCATAAAAAGCTTCCAGAGCAATCCAGTCCTGTAATTTTCGATCATCACGATAATCGGTCCCTGATCAATGGCCAGGTGGGACGTAGCGTACCAGTTCTGCGATTCATTGAATGCATCGGTGAAGCCGTACTCGCTCCATATTTTGTCTCCAAGGTCATCATAAAAATGCCTCAGCGCCTTCATGGATTGGGCCGGTGTGTACGGGAAGGACGATAATGCCGCAGTAGGGGTGATCGTACCGAAATCATTGGAAGGGGAATGTGCATTGTAACCGTCGTAAGTATCACTGGCAGTAAGTCCCCAGCTGTTTTCGCCATATCCTTTGAACTTGCCGGGATTCGCCACGCAGTGTTTATAATTGATCAGTGTATGGTTCACATTCTGTTCCCAGTAGTTGGCATACTGGTCTTTCAGGTTGCGCGGGTCCAGTCCTACAAACGAGTAGTGTGTGAAAAACAGCGGTCCTCCATAGTCAAATCCCAGTGGAAGGCGCACACCGTAAAACTCTTTCCCATTTTTGAAATGGTCACTCTGCGCCCAGCATTTATGATAAACCTGAGGTGAAACCGGATAGCGCGGCGACGATGCGGCGAGCACATACGTAATGAGTGTTTCGTTATAGCCGCGCAGCTCAAAGTTCATTGCCCAGCCATGGTTCGGACTCCAGTGCCAGTAAAGCTGATTGGGGTTGCCGCGCGTGTACCAATCCCATTCAGCCTCATTCCACAGCCACTGGATGCGGTTCCGCAGCTCACGTTCCAGGTTATTGTCCTTGTCAAAATACTGGCGTGCAGCGAGCAGACCCGAAAACAGGAATGAACTTTCGACCAGGTCGCCGCCGTCGTCCTTGCGGCCGAAGGGTACTGTCCGGCCTGTTGCGCCATTGAGCCAGTGCGGGAAAATACCATGATAATGATCTGCCTTGGACAGGAACTTAACCATTTTAAGCAGGCGCGTGGCTACCGAGTCACGGGGCTGCCACTGCCGATCTGCCGCTACGATCATGGCCATCACACCAAATCCGGTACCTCCCGTAGTAACTACCTCGTCGCCATAATCGAATGCAATGTTGCTGCGCTCGCGCGACATACCGCTCACCGGATGTCCAAACTCCCAGAAGTAGCGGAAAGTCTGCTTCTGTACCAGTTCAAGCAGGGCTGTATCGGATAAATTTTTGGGCCGGCTTGCCGGGTTGAATGCTGCGGGTTTAACAGCAGCAGCCTTCTTTTTCTGTGCATTGCTTTCCGCGCTGCAAAGCATCAGAAAGGCCATTATGATGTAATAGCAGGAATATTTCATGACGTTGTGATAAGATTTCAGCGTAATGCTTGTTGGAATCTAATTGAGTTTTGGACTCGTAAATCCAAGTTTCTTCATACCCGTTTTGACCTCAGGCGAGCTCATAAACAGTTTCCAGAGAAGGCTTGTGCGGTAATTTTCAATCATAATCACCATCGGTCCCTGATCAATAGCCAGGTAGGAGCTGGCATACCAGCGCTGCTCAATGGAAAATGCATCCCGGAAGCCGTACTCTCCCCAAAGTTTATCGCCAAGCTTATAATAAAAGAACTTCAGCGCCTTCATCGACTCGACGGGGGTATATGGAATCGATGATACCGCGGCGGTAGGTGCAATTACACCTTTGTCGTTGGTTGGCGAACTAGCGGTATAGCCATCCGGAATATCACTTGCTGTGAGTCCCCAGCATTGGTCGCTGTAACCGGCATGTACCAGGGGATTGGCCACACAATAGTTATAGTTGATCAGCGTGTGGTTTTTGTTTTGGGTAAAATAATTGGTAAAACGATCCGTCAGCCCGGTCGGATCAATGCCGAGAAATGAATAATGCGCAAAGAAGAGGGGACCACCGGAAGCTTCACCCAGCGGTAGCGTCACGCCCTGGTAAGCCTGCCCATTCACAAAGCCACCGTTTTGGGTCCAGCCATTTTCATAAACTGCCTTTGAAATGGCGTGTGTCGGTGAAGATGCCGCCAGTACGTAGGTGATCAGGCACTCATTCCATCCACGAACTGGCAGGTTCATCGCCCACCCAAAGGCTGGGCTCCAATGCCAGTAAAGTACATTTTGGTTTCCCTGCGTAAACCAGTCCCATTCCACGTTCTGCCAGATCGTCTGGATATCTGCGCGCAAGGTATTTTCTGCGGCATTGTTTGCATTGAAGTACTGCCGCGCCGTGAGCAGGCCCTGGATCAGGTACGAGGTTTCGACCAGATCGGCTCCGTTGTCCTTGTCACTGAAAGGTACCGTAGCCCCGGTAGCCCCGTTGATCCAGTGTGGAAAAGCGCCGTGGTAGGTTGTCGTTTTTGTTTTCAAAAAATCAACGATCTGCTGCATTCTGGCCAGGCCTTGCTCCCGGGTGATAAACTTGCGTTCAATCCCCACCGGGATGGTCATGATACCAAATCCGCTGCCCCCTGAAGTTACAATGTCACCTGAGGTATTGCGCTCTCTGGCCAGCCCGCTTATGGGATGTGCAAAGTCCCAGAAGTACTTGAAGGTCTGCTGCTGGACAAGCGTGAGCAAAGCATCATCTGATATGCGCGGGAACTTATCGGTTGAGTCAATTAAAGTAACCGGCCTTACCGGCCCGGGCTCCTGCTTTTTACTGTCGCAGGAGAACCCGAGCCAGACGGCCGGTATAAATAGAAGGAGGCTTTTACGCAACATTATGATGATCAGTAGCCTGGATTTTGGGTCAATACGCCTCCACTCAGGTCAATCTCGGTTTGTGGCACCGGCCACACTTCATTCTTGTTCGGTTTCCAGCCTTTTGGCCCGAAGATCTCCTGCGCACGGCCTTGACGAATTACATCAAAGTAGCGGTCAAACTCCATCGCCAGCTCGTGGTGACGTTCTTCCCAGATCGCCAGCCGCAATGCAGCCTGGTTGGTAGTCGTAACTTTTGGCAGGATGGTTTTGCTGGTTCCTCTTGCGCGTGCCCTCACCAGTTCCAGCGATTCCAGCGCTTTGGTAGTATTGCCCAGTTCATTGGCAGCTTCCGCATTCATCAGCAATACCTCCGCATAGCGGATCACCCGCACATTCTGCTGCACGCCTTCCGGAAAACCGTTAATGAACATATTAAAGGGCACATAAGACTTCTGATTGTACATAGAGTTGCTGTTTGTATCAATCGGAATCTTGTCACCCTGAGGTGTTGTTTCACCACGGAAAATAATGGTAGCATCCCGGCGCGGGTCGCCGGCTTCGTAAGAGTTTGCCAGCTCCTCGGTAGGTACATTAAAGCCCCAGCCGCCACCTTGTACGCCGCGTACGCCTTGTACCTGCGAGTACTGTGAGTTCGATGCTTCAACATTGGAAGCAATCAGCTCGTTCTGGATTTCGAAAACCGATTCAGAAGAGTTTTCATTCTGCATGCGGAACAATGCTTCGTAATTCGGTACCAGGGAATACTGGCCCGACCCGATGACCTGGCTCGTCAGGTCAAATACCTGCTGCCACTTTTTCTGGTACATGGCTACCTTGGCGTGCAGCGACTGGGCTGCGCCTTTAGTAATCCTGCCAAGATCTGCGGAAGCATAGCTTAGCGGAAGTACAGTTTCAGCTTCGGTAAGGTCTTTCTCAATAGCAGCATACACCTCAGCCTGCGGAGTACGCGGGAGGTTGTACTCCGTGGTATTGGCAGGTACCGCAAGCCGCAAAGGAACTGCACCAAATGCCCGGGTAAGCCGGAAGTACGAATAAGCACGGACAAACTTAGCCTCAGCGAGGTAGCGGGCTTTCAGACTTTCGTCCATGGTAATGCCCGGAACATTGTCGAGCACCTGATTGGCGTAATTGATGTTTTGGTACTGACCCTCCCAGAAACCTCCGAGCTGTCCATCACTTGAACCAACCGTGAAATTGTCATAATTGTTGAAGAACGTTGCATCAGAGGGTGTACTTCCCTTTTCGGCATCGTCAGATCCCATGCTTTCCAGTGCAATGGGAGCAAAGGCGGTATTATTCCAGGTGCGCAGGTTGGCATACATGGCATTCACAGCCTTGGTGGCATCATCCTGGCTTTGCCAGAATATAGTGCCGGCCTGCTTTCCCTGAGGATCAACATCCAGGAAACTTTCCTTACAGGCAGAAGGGACAATCAGCAGGGACATCAATCCCAGGTAAAGGCCGGCGTTCTTGATCTTGTTGTTGGTTATATTTTTCATTCGTTTGGATCGCTTAGAAGGTCACATTGATACCGAAGTTGTAGGTCGCCGAAAGAGGATACACATTGGCATCGATTCCTGCCTGCGTCGGCTTGTTTTCATTAGCACGTACTTCCGGTGACAGCCCTTTGTATTTAAAGAAGTTCAATGCATTTTGTGCATTGGCATACAGTCTTAGCCTTTTGATTTTAAGCTTTTCAACTACTGCTTGTGGCAGCGTGTAGCCCAGCTGTGCATTTCTCACACGGAAGTAGCTGCCGCTTTGTACAAAGAAAGTACTGGCCAAATAGTTGGAACCTCCTCCGATGTTGGCAGAAGGATACGTATTGGAAGTACCCTCTCCATGCCAGCGGTTGTCGTAGAAATCTTTGGTAAAGTTCTCATTACCATAGCGCCAGCCCATATTTGCATTATAGATATCCACACCGGATACACCCTGAAAATCGAGCATCAGGTCAAAGTTGCTGTAATTCCAGCTGGTATTGATCCCGTAAGTAAACTTGGGGTTCGGGTTGCCGATAACCTGGCGGTCCAGTCCGCTGATGGTTCCGTCCGGTGTACCGTTTGTACCGCTGATATCCCGGTACCTGAAATCACCCGGTTTTGCAGTAGGCTGAGCCGAAGCCTTAATCTCGTCCTGAGTCTGGAAAATACCATCCACTACCAGTCCGTAAAATGAACCGATCGGGTCGCCTACACGCGTTCTTGTTGCGAGGGCACCGCCGGTAAGTCCCACACCACCATCATAAATGGAGTTGGCTCCCGAGGTCACGGCCAGTACTTTGTTATTATTGATACCTCCGTTTACGCCGATGCTGTATGTGAGATTCTCACCGATTTCGTCCCGCCAGGCCACATTGAATTCGAAGCCTTTATTCTCGAAATCAGCCTGGTTGCCTACAATCCGGCCTGATTGGGTACCAATGGAAGTAAGTACCGGAATGTCGAAAATAGCCTGTTCTGTTTTCTTGATATAATAATCAAGTTCAAGTGTAAGCCTGTTTTTCAGGAATGCAGCTTCCAACCCTATATCAGTACCTACTCCACGTTCCCAAACAGTGGTTGGAGGGATAATCGTGTTGATGCTGGCACCGGTATTCAGTTGTCCGCCAAAAATAGCTCCCAGACCGCCGCCGGTTGCCACAGTGAGCGTCGACAGGTTGGAAGGCACGGATGCATTACCGATTTTACCCCAGCTACCTCTAATTTTCAGGTTGTCAAAGAAAGACTGACCTTTCATGAAAGACTCATTGCTGATCACCCAGCCTGCACCTACCGACGGGAAATATCCCCATGCATTACCGCCTTCATAAAACTTGGATGAACCATCCGCACGCAGTGATGCATTCAGCAGGTAGCGGTCCTGGAAGGAGTAGTTAACCCGTCCGAAGTACGAAGCGTATGTTCCCAGATCCCCAACATCGGTAACGTTGCGGGAGTTAGCACTTCCGAGTGCCAGGTAAAGATCGCCTTCGCTGGAATAGGGTACGTTCAATGCATTTGCAGTAAGCGTGTAGGATTGATCACGCTGTGCCGATTGTCCCACCAGTGCCGTCAGGCTGTGGTCACCAAACTCCTTGGTATAGGTCAGGGTATTTTCAAAAATCCAGTACCGGGTCTGAGGACGCGTAAATTGCAGCGAACTGATATTGTTGCGTTGTTTCAATGTTGCCTCATATACCGGAACGTAGCTGCGTGTTTCGTCCTGCGCGTACCTTCCACCCAGGCTTGTCCGGAATGTCAGACCCTTGAAGAGTGAAAGTTCAGCATACGCATTGGCCGTGAGCAGTGTTCTTTTCGTAATCTGATTGTAATAATCAATAGTGACCTGCGGGTTGAAGTTATTGGCATCACCGAGGTTGAAAGTATTAGGATCTCCATAGGAGCCGTCTGCATTGTAAACCGGCACCACTGGTCCGGCGGCATAAAGCTGCCGGAAAATGCCGCCTGCCTCGTCCCGCGACTTGCTGTACGAACCGGTAGCTGTGTAGCCCACTTTCAAGGCTTTAAAAACCTGAAAGTCGTTCTGCAGCCTGGCAGTGTAGCGCTTGAAATCGTTTTTCTGAACAATACCATCCTGGTTAAGGAAGCCAAGCGAAAGGTTGTAAGTAGACTTGTCCGTTCCGCCACTGATGGAAAGCTGGTGGTTGTTGATCTGGGCGGTGCGCAGGATCTGACCATACCAGTCGGTACCCTCGCCGTAAGAGCCGGCATTCAGGATATTACCTTTTCCATTGATCGCACTCAGCTCATTGACCATTGTGGCATACTCATTGGCATTGGCCATTTTGATCTGGTTGGTCACCTGCTGAAAACCCACAAATCCATTGTAATCGATCACAGACTTACCTGACTTACCTTTTTTGGTGGTAATCAGCACAACACCATTTGCCGCGCGTACCCCATAAATTGATTGGCTTGAAGCATCTTTCAGGATGTTCATGCTCTCTATGTCCGCCGAGTTGAGGAAACTGATATCGTCAAACCATACACCGTCTACTACATACAAGGGATTGGGACTGCCGTAAGCAGTACCTACGCCGCGGATGCGGATTTGCGGTGCTTCACCGGGTTTACCGGAGTTGTTGATCTGCACACCGGCTACTTTTCCCTGCAAACCACTCACAGCGTTCATAGAAGGCTGGGCAGCAATTTCAGCTCCTTTGATCTGCGCCACGGAGCCGGTCACGTCCAGCTTGCGCTGCGTACCATAGCCCACTACCACTACTTCATTCAAAGCTTTGGCATCTTCGGCCAGGGCGACATTGATGGTGGTTTGGGATCCTACGGTAATTTCCTGAGGGGTCATCCCGATCATAGAAAATACCAGCACAGATTCGGATGAAGGTACCTGGATGGTGAATGCACCTTCTGCATCGGTAGGGACGCCGGTGGTGGTTCCCTTTATCAGTACGCTGGCCCCTGGCAAGGCCGAGCCGTCGGAGCCTGAGGTTACCTTTCCGTTTACAGATATTCCCTGGCCATAGGAACTCGCTGCAGCGAAAAGAAAAACCAGCATGTACAGTAGTCGTACAGTCGTTTTCATTGATGATTCGTTAGTGATTGAATTATTAGAAGAAATTATTGACTTCAAATTTATGCTTGAAGCCGACCACTAATCAAATTCTGTACTACATCACCACTACATCAATGAAAATAATGCAAGGAATAGTTGGAATAAATTGGTCGTTTATCGGATTAGTACAATTGACCTAAATATCCATCATAAACTGAACAAGGTTGGAATCTGCGTCAAGTCCGAGCTTTTTACGCAGGCGGTAGCGTTTAATTTCTACGCCTCTGACCGAAATACCAAGAACCGGGGCCATTTCCTTTGTTGATAAGTTCATTCTCAAACAGGCTGCAAGCCGCAGTTCAGAAGGAGATATAGACGGATAAATGCTGCGGAGCCTCTTGAAAAATTGCTCATGTACTTCGTCGAAATTCTGTTCAAAAAGAACCCAGTCGTCCCTGCCGGCAACGTTCCGCTCAATGCTGTTCAGCAGCTTCTGGTAATGAATGTTGGGGAGTTGGTTACCCATTTCGGCCTTCACCTGTTTGAGCTCATCCCTGATTTCTTCCAGGATCTCGTTTTTACGTACTACGTTAATGGCTACATTGCTCAGCTGCTGGCTTTTACTCTGAACTTCGGTTTGCAATTTTTCATTTTGAATTTCCATGATCTGGCGCTCGCTTTGCAGGCGCTGCTGGCTCAGCTCCTCCTCCTGTTCCCGGATCAGCCGCTGCCGGTGCCGGGCCGCGCGTTTTTCCTGAAACACAACCAGGCCCGCCAGCATCAGCAGGATACCAACCGCCAGCAGGAGCTTTGCCATCACGGTTTCGCGCCAGTAAGGCTGAATTCCAAACTTGTAGGACGTAGCTACTTCGGATAGGCTGCTGCGTACTTCAAAGGTGTAGTCACCGGCTTCCAGGTTGGTAAATTCCGCAAAGTTCTGGTCAGTCCATTCAGACCATTGGTCGGTGAGTCCTTGCAGTCGGTATTGATACTGAATGTTTTTTCCGTAAACCGGGAGCGCATATGCAATGCGCACCGAGCGGGCATCTGCGGGAAGCCGAGGGCTCCCAAACACGGCAAAACTTTCGGACACATTCCGGAGGTTGGTCACCTTCCTGATCAGCGGAGGTTCGTCTGCAGGCTGGGACAAGCCGGTCATCCGCCGGTTAAAAAGTGCATATCCGTTATCAAGGCAGAAGAAGTAGTAGTCGGGCGATAATGGGATAATTGTCTCATCATTCCGCACGAGCATGAGTTCCAGCATACGTGACGTATTTTGTGCATTTATAAAGGATACCCGGTTCATATACACTTTAAACCACTCTCCATTGATCCCTGACCTGAGCTTGAAGCTGTCGTCGTGCTTTGTGAAATCACGCGCGGGCTGCAGTACATTTTGTGCATCGGGTTCAAAAAAGGCAGTACCCGAGCGCACAACGATGTGGTTACGCCATTTCTGGATTTCTATAGAAAATTCACTGGGTATGTCTTCCGGACTTTTGAATTCTTTCAGCGTCAATGCAGTGTCAAGGGCTGGCGTAAGGCGGGCAACAAAAAGACCCTTGTAGGCGTGGCCCAGCCAGAATTGTCCTTTCGCATCCTGGACAATCTGTTTGATGGGTACGGCAGGAATACCTTTTACCCGGTGGGCATAGGACCAGTTGCCGGCCGCGTCTTTCCGGTACACATGCAGACCGGTGTACGATCCCTGAAGCAATAATGTATCCGCACCTGATGTAACAGGAAGCATGACCCAGCCGCCGGTCACATCAGAAAGTTTAACGACACCCTGGTCCGTAATGCGGTAAGTAGCATCATTGTGGCCGCAGAGCAGCTGGTTATTGACCACCGTCAATGTCCAGGTTTGACCTCCCAGGCCCGGTACCGGGCGAAAAGCTTCATCTGACAACCATTTTTTTACAAAAACACCTTTGTTGGTACCTACATACAGTTGTCCTTTCCACAGTGCTGCTGCATAGGTTGAGCCCAGCGGGTTATCATTGATCCGGTACGACACAATGGGGGCGGAGAGCTGCGCAAGGTCAATCCCCTGATCCATCCCGATCCAGAGCTGACGACGATTGTCTTCGGACAATGCGAGTATGGTATTGTTCTGAAGTCCGTTTTTCTTGTTAAACTGATGCAGCAACTTTCCTTCCGGTGAGACAATGTACACGCCTTTCTGAATGGTGCCGAATGCATAGCTGCCATCGCCCAGCAGGATGGCACGGTTGATCATATTCCTTTTCAGCTCATCTGAAATCGCGATGTTCCAGGGTTCCAGGCGATTGTTGTCCCAGATAAACAAACCGTTTTTGGTCGTACTGATGAGCATTCGTCCACCCGGAAATGGCAGGATGGAGGATACGATACTTTGCGCCAGCGGCTCGGTACCGGCCACCGGAACCAGGTGCTCGCCTTTCAGCTCGTACAGGCTCTTTCCGATCACGGGAACAAGCACGCGCTGGTTGACCTCCTGCAGGAACATGAAGTTGTTATGCGGATTAATTTCGGTCAGATGTTTCCCGTCGTACCTGTAAATGCGCGAGAATGACTGAAAGTAAATGTATCGGGAGGTTTTGATAATGTGCCAGATCTCTTCGGTTTTGAGACTGGCAAAGCCCGCATTCCTGCTTAAAGACACATATTGCAGCTGTCCCTCCGGCGCTTTGCGCCAGTACCCGAACTCACCGAACCCACCTGCGTAAATCCGGTATTCCTTTCTGGCCGGCATATTCACGACCCGGCTGGGTACGGATGCAATGCTTACCTGATCAAAAAGGATGGTCCGGACAATCTGACGGTCGGGCAGCTGGTAGAGCTTCCAGGTACCTCCGTCATATTCCAGGAGGCCGTCGGAATTGGCGGCGTATACCAGGTGATCGTTGCCTTCGTCGATAGACCAGTTTTGGTTGTGGGCTTTATAGGCAGAAGCAGGATAGTTGATCAGCGGCGGTATTTCCTGTGCTTTTACAGGAAAGAAAGTAATGCCTGCTATGAGTAAAGTCAAAGCCCAAAAGGCCTTGTATGCGCATACTCCTCTTTTTATAGCTGAAAATTTAAGTTCTTCCAGTTCTTTCCCAAAAACCATTTTACCATACTTTTAATCCCGATCCAGTCGCAGGCAAAATGCTTAACGCTGGAATAGCTGCTCACCTGATTGAATTCCGTTAAATGAAAAGAGTACTTTCCCTGATGTTCCTTGCCTCAACTGCCATGGCGCAGGTGACGCCCGCAGACGAAAACACGAAGAGCGATATCCGCTACAATCTTAACGAATCCGGCTCACATTATGTAAAGATGACATTTACCAACCAGGCATGGTTCCGGTTCAACGAAAGTAACCCGGGCACAACCGTGCTGGGCGACCCGAAAGGCACTACGTTCGATATCGGTTTGCGCCGCACCCGCATGCAGTTGTTCGGGCAAATCACCGACGGACTGTTTTTCTATACACAATTCGGGATGAACAACTTCAACAAGCTGAATGCATTTCCGGCCTACAATACAAACGGAACGCTATCCAACAGGAAGATCGGCGCGTTTTTTCATGATGCACTGGGAGAGTATGAAGTTTACCGTAAAGGTACCAGCTTCGTACGCTTTGGCGGGGGACTTACGATTCTCAATGGATTGTCGCGGTTTTCACAGCCCGGTATTGCAACGATCATGACCATGGATGTGCCGTTGTTTGCCCAGGCTACGGTGGATCAGACAGACCAGTTTTCACGCAAGCTGACGGCATACAGCAGGGGTCAGATCGGTCCCGTCAACTATCGCCTGGGGGTGTCAGATCCGTTTCCGGTTGAGACCAGCGGCCTGGTACCTCCACCCATCGGACTAAATTCGACTTTTGCCCAGCGTAAGGCCAGCAAGCAGTTTCAGGCATTGCTTATTTACAACATTTTAGATACTGAAGATAATACAACGCCTGGCTACATGGCAGGTACTTACCTTGGCAAAAAGGAAATATTTAACATTGAAGCCGGAATTATATCACAAAAAAATGCCACCTGGCGGACGGAGGGTTCGGACACGCTTTACAACAATATGACCTTGTGGTCTGTGGCGGCTTACCTGGACATTCCACTCAATAACCAGAAGGCATTTTCGGCTTATCTGGGTTATTTCAGCACGGATTATGGAAAAGGCTACCTGCGGTACAACGGCGTGATGAACCCGGCTACGGCAACTTCACGTACCATTGCAGGCGTGAGTGGCAACCATGGTAATGCCTTTCCTACATTCGGAACCGGCAGTGTTATTTATGCGCAGGCAGGATATAAGCTTAAAGAAGGACTACTGGGCCGGAAAGGCACGCTGATGCCCTATGCTTCCTTACAATATGCTGATTATGATCGCATTCAGGATGGAATGGATGTATACTCGGCCGGCATAAACTGGCTGATCAAAGGACACAACGGGAAGTTTACACTGAACTGGGAAAACCGCCCGCTTTACAAGCCAGGCTCAGTGGCAAACGAACTTTCAAAAGATGGTCGTCGCAGTTCGTTTACGCTGCAGTACCAGGTTTCCATTTAGGGATAACAAAAAAGGTGACTTCATCAGTCACCTTTTTTGTTGTTTACGATTTATAAAAAATGACTTACTGCTGGGTAAGTGTCAGTGCGCCGTTCATCGACCGCACTGCTTCGGCAGACTTCTCAAAAGCTGCTTTTTCGGCATCGCTCAGGCGCAGGTTAATGATCTTCTCCCAGCCCTGACGGCCCAGTACCACAGGCACACCCATACAGATGTCTTTCTGACCGTACTCACCATTAAGGGAAACGCTGCAGGGTACAATGCGCCTCTGGTTGCGCACAATGCTTTCAACCAGCAGCAGGGTAGCTGCACCGGGGGCGTACCAGGCAGAGGTGCCGATGAGCTTGGTTAGCGTTGCGCCACCCACCATGGTGTCCGAAGCGACTTTCTCGAGTTGCTCGGGCGAGAGGAAGCGGCTTACCGGAATTCCGTTATAAGTTGCCAGGCGGGTAAGCGGGATCATGGTCGTATCGCCATGGCCGCCAATGACCATACCGTGAATGTCCAGCGGTGAAACGTCCATGGCAAGAGCGAGGTAGGTTTTGAACCGCGCACTATCCAGCGCACCACCCATACCAATCAGACGTTTTTTAGGAATTCCTGATTCTTTAAGTGCCAGGTAAGTCATGGTGTCCATAGGGTTGGAAACCACGATGATGATGGCTTTCGGGGAGTACTTCAGGATATTTTCAGTAACACCTTTAACAATGCCTGCATTGATTCCGATAAGCTCTTCACGGGTCATGCCGGGCTTGCGGGGAAGCCCCGAAGTGATTACTACTACGTCCGAGCCTTTGGTCTTTTCGTAGTCGTTGGTGGTGCCGACAGGCTTGGTGTTGAAGCCGAGCAATGCGGCAGTCTGGTACATGTCCAGCGCTTTGCCCTCACTTACTCCTTCTTTAATGTCCAGCAGTACAACTTCCTCAGCCAGTTCACGACGTATGATATTATCGGCAGTGGTTGCACCGACAGCGCCAGCACCTACAACAGTAATCTTCATAAAAAATATGGTTTATTGTATAGAAAATGATGCTTTTTAAATTTTTTTCCTAAAATAGGATACATAATTTGTTTAAACCAAGTGGAATATGATTTTTTGCCTGAAATGTAACAAGCCCTGCGGTAATTACAACTTTTTGCCTGTTTTAATGGTTATATTGTCTTTTCCGAGCTATTTTTCCTGCCTTTAACATGAATGACGAATCGATGATTTCCCGTGTATTAAAGTCGGTATTTTTTAAGAAGGCGACCGGCAAGGCCGGCAAGTACGCCCGCAACTCGGCCCAGCTTCTGCAGCTTGCCAAAGATGTGGTAGGTAAGTTACAAAAGGTAGGTTTCAGCGGAAATCTCAGTGAGTTTCAGACGCAGGTTCAGCTGCTGATCCGGATGGTACGGGCCTATGCCTCGGGCGACTATCGTGCATTGCCCTGGAAAAGTCTGATCTCTATCGTCGCCGTGCTCGTATATTTCGTTTCACCGATCGACCTGGTACCTGATTTTCTGCCCTTTATCGGGATCACCGATGATGTCGCGCTGGTACTCTGGCTCATCAAGACCATGTCCTCGGACATCCAAAAGTTCAGTGCCTGGGAGAAGCGTGAAAAAACGATCAATATCGGATAAAGTGGCCTGCAGGTATAGTTGTTTAAAATTATAATCAGTATTTTTGTAAACATTAAAAAATAAACGATATGGAATCAATAACCGTTTTGGGCATCATGGGATTAGGAGGACAGGAGATCTTTTTAGTCGCGTTGTTCGTTTTACTGTTCTTCGGTGCGAAGAAAATTCCAGAACTGATGCGTGGTTTGGGACAGGGCATCAATGAATTCAAGAATGCTACCAAAGACGTTAAAGAGAATATTGAAAAAAGCATGGAAGATCCCAAATAACGCTTTCACTTTCACACCGACAATATTGGCAGAGCCACTAAGCAACCACTTAATGGCTCTGATTTTTTTACAACCCCCACAAAGATCCTACATTGAAAGAGTATCTGACGCTGACGCAAATTCAGGAAGATTTACGTGAAGGTGTTTTAACCTGCGTCAACTTAGTTAAGCATTACCTGGACAGGATTCAGGAAAATGCGCATCTCAATGCTTTCGTCGAAGTGTATGCCGCAGAGGCGCTTGCCGCCGCCGAGGTAGTCGACCAGAAACTTGCCCGGGGAGAAGCGGGCCGGCTTGCAGGCCTGATACTAGGCCTCAAAGATGTACTTTCACATCAGGGCCATGCCGTTCGGGCCGGAAGCAAAATCCTTAATTCTTATACAGCTCCATATACGGCGACGGCGGTTCAGCGACTGCTGGACGCAGATGCTATTGTAATCGGCAGGCAAAACTGCGATGAGTTTGCCATGGGGTCATCCAATGAAAACTCGGCCTTCGGGCCAGTGCTGAACGCTGCCGACCATACGCGGGTTCCGGGGGGATCTTCGGGAGGTTCTGCTGCGGCAGTTCAGGCGGGCCTGTGCCATGCCTCACTGGGTAGTGATACAGGCGGATCTGTACGGCAGCCTGCGGCATTTTGCGGCGTAGTCGGCCTGAAACCGTCTTACGGGCGGATTTCCCGTCATGGACTGATTGCATACGCTTCCTCATTTGATTGCATCGGGCCCATTACCAGAAGTGTAGCGGACGCTGCGCTGCTCCTCGAAATCATGTCCGGTGCCGATGATTTTGACAGCACGGTCTCAACCCGGGAAGTACCTGCATACAGTGAATCACTTGCCTGGTCCGGCAAAGCCAGAATCGGCTACATACGTGAATCAGTGGAAAGTACTGCAATAGCACCCGAAATACGGGAAAAAACTACGGCATTGCTTGACCGGCTGAAAGCCAAAGGTCATGCGGTAGAGCCTATTGAAATGCCCTTGCTGCACTCTTTACTGCCAACTTATTACATTCTGACCACCGCAGAGGCAAGTTCAAACCTGTCCAGGTTTGATGGGGTGCGTTATGGTCACCGCAGCCAGGAAGCAACCGATCTGGAAAGCCTTTACAAGCGCTCACGTACGAAAGGTTTCGGAGAAGAAGTGCGGAGGCGTATCCTGCTCGGGACATTTGTATTGAGCGCAAATTACTACGATGCATACTATACCAAAGCGCAGCGCGTTAGAAGGTTGGTGCGGGAAGAATCAGAACGGTTTTTCAAGCAGTTTGATTTTCTGATATCCCCGGTAACACCTACAACTGCATTTAAAATAGGAGAAAAAACGGAAGATCCTTTGCAAATGTACCTGGCTGATATATTTACGGTACAGGCTAATGTGATTGGAAATCCGGCTATTGCAATACCTTGCGGATCCGGAGAAAACAGCCTTCCTATTGGAATTCAGGTCATGGCTCCTTATTTTGGCGAGAAAAACATGCTGGCATTTGCCAGCTACCTGGAGAGTCTCGGCTTAAAGCACTGATAGAATCATGTTAGCAGATCACCAAACTGCTAACGTTTCATTTGACAAATTTGAGTACACACGCAACATACACTGCATTAAACAAAATAATCATGCCAGCATATAGGTGTGATAAAAAAGCCACAAAGCGCGTAAAAATAGCTTTACAGGGTAATCAGAAATGTAGTAGAGATTATTCTATTTCACGAACAAATTCTCGGGAAGCCGAAAATTATGACGGAATTTTTATCTGTAAGTCGTCAGCAGGTAGTAGCCATCGAAAAACCGGAAATTGATTAACCTTCAAAAAACATTTATTGATGAGGATTTCAAAAAAAGTGTTGTGGCTCGGGGCCATCTGTGTTGGAGTTTGGAATATGCCGGCAAGGGCGTTTGTTCCGCAGGAGCAGTTGGAAGTTGAGCCCGATACATTTGAAGCAGTAAGCCAGGAAGAAACGGCCATTATGCCTTATCTCCCGGAAGTTGAAGAGATTGGTGAAAACCCGGCTATACCCGAAAAGCTTTTGAGGGCACGTTTTGCCAAGCTTGAAAAGTCCATTCCTCTTACTTACCACAAGTCTTCCCACGAGTTTGTAGAATATTTCATTTATAAAAAGGCCCATTTTACGCGGATGGTCATGGAGCGTATGCCCCTATACTTCCCGATGTTTGAAAAAGCCCTTCAGAAACATGGTCTGCCAACTGAGCTGAAGTATCTTTCCATGATTGAGTCGGGGCTCAACCCGACCATCATTTCTCATGCGAGGGCAGGCGGGTTGTGGCAGTTTATGCCAGCGACAGGCAGGGAGTTCGGATTGTACCAGGATAAATATGTAGATGAACGTTTTGAACCTGCAAAGGCCACCGAAGCTGCCTGCCTTTATCTGAAACAGCTATATAACATTTTCGGTGACTGGGAACTTGCACTCGCTTCGTATAACACGGGCCCGGGAAATGTAAAAAGGGCCATGCGCCGCTCGCGTGGCACTACTTTCTGGACGATCTATAATGTTCTTCCACGTGAGACACGGTCGTATGTACCTCAGTATGTGGCCATGAACTATATGATGAACTATGGTGCAGACCACGGTATTTATCCTGAAAATACCGAGTTTCCGGTCCCGCATGATACGATTCATGTGAACGGGTACATTGACCTGTTATCATTCTGCCAGCAGAGCGGCATGAACTTCGAGGAAATCAGGAAGCTTAATCCGCAAATTACCAAAACAAGCCTTCCGGAGCAAACGCGTGATTTTATTCTGAAAGTGCCCAGCGTGCAGTATACTTACTTTGTGAGCAACCGTGATACCATCATGAGTGCTTGTACGAGGAAAAACGGTCTGCTTCCTGCTGTGATGCTGGCGCGTGCCGACAGTACCGGGACAGACTCCCTGGGACGTGCTGCAACTGCATTTCCTTATGCTTCCGTAGCCTCCGCTGATGTGGATGAGGAAGAAGATGAACCATCCGCCGTCAGCAGAACGCGTAAGTCGTCACATACAGTGCGCCGGGGCGAAACACTGATGTCCATTTCAAGAAAGTACCATGTAACGGTATCTGAACTGAAAAAATGGAACCACCTTCGCCGCAGCTCTATCAACCGCGGTCAGCGGCTTGTGCTCTGGAAAGAAGTAAAAGTGGCCGAGCCGCGCACCAGAGTTGCTTCGGCAGAGCCCGAAAAGCCGAAAGTAGCAACCATTTCGCACAACCGGCATACTAAAAAGCGTTATCATACCGTACAGAAGGGAGATACACTCTGGATCATTTCCCAGCGCTACGGGCTCGAAATCGGGCAGCTGAAAAAGAAGAACAGAATTCGTGGAAACTCCATTAAACCAGGTCAGCGACTCATCATATCATCCTAGTGAACAAGCGTATTACACACACATACTATTTTTATGATTGCTTACGTTAACGGAACAGTAGTCTACAAAGATCCGGCTTACGCGATCATCGACGTAAATGGATTGGGCTATGAGGTTCGTATTTCGTTGCAAACCTACACATCACTCCCGGAGCTGGGCGAACGTTGCAAACTTGTGACGTACCTTAGTATACGGGAAGACGCCCACATTCTTTATGGTTTTTGGGGGAACGACGAAAAGAAGTTGTTCCTGGATCTGATCGGAATTTCCGGGGTAGGTCCCTCGACCGCTTTGGTCATGCTGTCTTCACTTTCTTCGTCCGAAATCAGGCAAGGTATTTTAGACGAAAACCTGCGCCTGATCCAGTCGATTAAAGGAATCGGATCCAAAACTGCTCAACGTGTTATCCTCGAATTGCGGGACAAAATCCGCAGGGAAGACCTTACTTCAACAGGTCTGAAACCAGCGGATCATCATGCCGGAACATTAAAAAGTGAAGCACTCGCTGCATTGGTAACCTTAGGTATCCCGAAGGCCACTGCCGAGAAAAGCCTCGACGCAATTATCAAGCGCGAGGGGCATGAGCTTACAGTAGAGAATTTGATTAAACTAGCACTTCGTTAACCGGAATTAACATGACATTGGGGAAAACTTTACGAAAGTAAAATCGCTTTGATAGATTTAAATGTAGCCAACCTGCTTTAATTAGTATACTACCTTGTCGTCAACGATTTACTCATTTTTATTCAAGACACTCACAGTTTCGGCGGGAGCAGTATTACTGGCTAACGTTTCCGGTGAAGGGGATACTACTTCCTCCGCCCAACCCATAGAGTGGGCAGCCGAAGCAGATACTGTGGGTGACACCACCAGAAGGAGCATAGACCGCTCCGGAAGCCAGCTTATTATGCGCTGGAAGGACTATTACAACAATAAGGTAGTAGCCCCCCGCCCAAGGTCGCCTTTCTACCTGCGCGATCCTTCCAATATCTCAACTAACATTACGCTGGACAGTACCGGTAAAGTTGCAATTACCGAGAAAATACAGACTCCCTCGGGTACGCTTAATTACCGTGCCCCGGAGCGTATGGACCTGAATACCTATGACAAAATTCAGGAGGACCGTGCGTTCAGAAGCTTGTTGCGGGAGTATGCCAGCAGGCAGGATGGTACCAGTGCAATGGGTGCGCGGGGCTTGCTTCCCAAGCTTGACGTACCGCCCGCAATTTCCAAGTTGCTGGGCGATGATTTCATTGATTTTAAACCCACGGGCTTTGTGTCCCTGGATCTGGGGCTAATGCACCAGTTCCTGGATAACCCTGCGATACCGATTCGTCAGCGCAGGAACACGCAGTTTATTTTCAACGAGCAGATCAGCATCAATTTTGACGCCAGGCTGGGCGATATGCTGGGTTTTCAAACCAACTTTGATACCAAGGCCAACTTCAACTTTGAAAATGCAATCAAGCTGAATTATAAGAATCCCGAAGAGAGCTTCATTAAGAAAATTGAGGCGGGTAACATCAACTGGGCCATCAACAGCCAGCTGATTCCCGGTGTACAAAACCTTTTCGGTCTGAAAACGGACTTTCAGTTCGGCCGTCTGAATGCAACATTTGTTGCCTCCCAGCAAAAGTCAAGCAAAGAGCGGATTGTACTGAGGGGCGGCGCGCAAAGCCGTGACTTCGAGCTTAAAGCAGATACTTACGACGAAAACCGGAACTTCTTCCTTTCGCAGTATTTCCGGAACAAATACGAAGCATCCCTGCAGAATACCCCTACCATTACTTCCGGTGTTACCGTAACCCGCCTGGAAGTGTATGTAACAAACCGCACAACAACGACGGAATCACTGCGCAATGTGGTAGGCTTTGCGGATCTGGGGGAGCCCGCACCTTACAAGGCTGCGAATCCGAGCGTGCAGCCGATCCGCTCGACATCGCCGGCTGACAATGCAGCCAATGGTTTATACAAAAGCCTGACGGACAATGCCGCTTTCAGGAATGTGGACAATACCAATGCGGCAATTATCAGTCTGGGTTTCGAGAAAACACTGGATTATGAATTATTGCGCGGAGCCAAACGCCTTGTAGCCGACCGCGACTATACTTTCAATCCGCAGTTAGGCTATATTTCTTTGACCAATGCATTGCGGAACGACGAAGTACTGGGGGTTTCTTATGAATATACACTTAATGGCCGGTCCTTTAAAGTAGGGGAGTTGACCGAGGATTACCAGGCACGTCAGGACGATGAAGTAATTGCATTGAAATTGCTGAAATCATCGACGATCCGCAATAATACCAAACTGCCGATGTGGGATCTGATGATGAAAAACATCTACTCGCTCGGTACGAGCTCCATAGAAAAACAGGGTTTCCAGCTGCGCATCATTTATAAAGATGATATTACCGGTATTGACAACCCTAACCTTCAGGAAAGTAGTATTGCCAACATTCCATTGGTCCGTCTGATGGGATTAGACCGGCTAAATCCGGTAAATGACCTGCAACCGGATGGAAATTTTGACTTCGTGGATGGCATTACGGTAGACAGCAGATCCGGCCGCATCATATTCCCGGTGCTCGAACCCTTCGGCTCCACACTCTCCCGCAAGTTTGGTGCCGGTGAAGACCAGTTCCGTAGTAAGTATGTCTTCAATGAGCTGTACCGGACTACCATGATCGATGCGCAGCAGGTGACCGAGCGCAATAAGTTTTATCTCAAAGGTACTTATCAGTCCAGCGGCGGCGCGGAGGTGCAGCTGCCTTTTGGCGTACTCGAAACTTCGGTAACGGTAACTTCCGGCGGCGTGCCGCTGGCCGCAGGTTCGGACTATATCGTGGAAGCCCAATTAGGTCGTGTAAGGTTGCTCAACAGCAGTGTACTTAATTCGGGCAGGGAGATCGTGATTGAATACGAACGTCCTGATATGTTCCAGAACCAGATCCGCTCACTGCTGGGTACACGTCTGGACTATGTGGTTAACCGGGATATGAGCATAGGCTTGACAGCCATTAAGTACCGGGAACGTACCGCAGGATTCCTGAGCCGGGTATCCATAGGCAATGAGCCGGTGAACAATACCATGCTTGGTTTCGATATCAATTTCCGGAAAGATGTGCCTTTCCTGACCAAGCTGCTTGACAAGCTGCCCCTGCTGCAAACTAAAGAAATGTCGAGCATCCAGTTCAAGGGTGAATTTGCCAAATTATTGCCGGGCGTTTCCAAAGATGTGAATAACCGCTCGCTGGTGGACGATTTTGAAGCGGCGCGTACCATCTATGACCTGTCGCGTCAGCCACAAAAGTGGCGGCTTGCGTCTGTTCCGCCATCTTTCCGTACCAATGCAAGCGCGACAAACCTCGACTACGGTTACAAGCGCGCCAAAATATCTGCTTATACCGTAGACAATATTTTCGGTGGAGCGCAGGGACTGGGAGGCGGATATGAGCCACCTGCCAATATTAATGAAAACGACCGCAAGAATTTTTACGAGAGACTTTACCTCCCTAACGAAATCTTCCCGAACCGGCCGATTGCAGGTTTGGTAACATACCCCCAGAACATCCTGGACATTGCTTACTATCCGAGCGAAAAGGGGATGTATAACTATAATACCGACATTGATCAGAATGGCCGGCTTAAAAACCCACGTCAGAACTTTGGGGCAATCAGCCGGGCTATTACTTCGGATAATGATTTTGACAATGCCAACATTGAAAGCATTGAGTTCTGGATGCTGGATCCTTTCATTGCAGGAGAAAACGGCAAGGTTCGCGATGGTACCGAAGACCGGAACAATACAACCGGTGGTAAGCTGGTATTTAACCTCGGGGATATTTCGGAAGATGTTATTCCGGATGAGCGCTACAATTTTGAAAATGGCTTGCCGATTGTGGACAGGCAGATCGGTGTAAATGTGGATTCCACAGCCTGGGGATATGTTACCAAGTCGCAGTACCTGATCAATGCATTCAGTAATGAGTCGGGTGCCCGCGAGAGGCAGGATATTGGTCTGGATGGATTGAACAGTGCCGACGAGCGGACATTTTTCCAGCAATATATCAACCGCCTGCCCGCAAACCTTACCCCCGAAGCAAGGCAGCTGATCCTGAATGACCCTTCCGGTGATGATTTTCAGTTTTTTCTGGGACCTGACCTGGATGCTGCCGATGCAAAGGTTTTGCAGCGATATAAAAACTATATGGGCATGGAGAACAACTCTCCGGAAAGTCAGGGAAGAGCTACCGACGTAACACCCGCCTCTACCAATGTGCCCGACGGAGAGGATATGAACGTTGATAATACGATCAATGATAATGAGTCATACTACGAGTACGAAGTAAACCTGCGTCCCGGCCAGCTCGCCGTGGGCAATGGATATATTGTGGATAAGACCGAAGCCGACGGTCAGAACTGGTACTTGTTCAGGGTTCCTATCAAGGAATTTTCGGGTGTAGTTGGTAATATGAGCGGCTTTAAGTCGATCCGGTTTATGCGTATGTACCTTACCGATTTCCAGCAGCCGGTTGTACTGCGTTTTGCACAGCTTCAAATGGTGGGTCAGCAATATCGTAAATACACCTATAACCTGGACTCACCCGGATTGCAGGAGGTACCTGAGCCGTATGATGCCAAGTTTACTGTTGGAACCGTAAGCATTGAAGAAAACAGCCAGAATAACGGCGGTGCCAACAAGTACCTCTACCAGATTCCCCCGGGATGGGTGCGCGACCAGGATAATACCCAGCGCCCTCCTTTGCTGCTCAATGAACAATCCATGAGCCTTTGCGTGACCGACCTTCGTGATGGTGATTCGCGTGCAGTCTATAAAAACGTAAACCTTGACCTGCTTTTCCGCAAGCGCCTCAGAATGTACGTCCACATGCAGAATGAGCTCAGCGAAGACAACATGGTGGGCGCATTCATGCGTATCGGTACTGACCTTACACAAAACTATTACGAGATCGACCTTGCATCCCTCAAAGCAACGCTCCCTTCGGCTTCCACTTCCGAGGATATCTGGCCGGAGCAGAATGAGATTAATATTGCACTGGCAGACCTGATTTCGGCCAAATCGGAGCGGAACAGGCAGCTGGACCGTAACCTGAGCATTCCGTATACAATCCGCACTTCTGATGGACGGTACAACCTGTCGGTAGTCGGTAACCCCGACCTGAGTGCAGTTAAGGTGATCATGATCGGAATGCGCAATCCGAAAACCAATGACGAGCGCACCAAGACGTTCTGTATCTGGGTGGATGAAATGCACGTTGAAGGCTTTGATGATACGGGTGGTATGGCGGCTATTGCTCAGCTGAATGCCAAGCTGGCTGATTTTGCAACGCTGACGGCGTCGGGAAGGATGGAGACTTTTGGATTTGGAAGTGTTCAGCAAAGAATCGGCGAGCGGTCAAGGAATTTTACGACAGAATATGGCATCTCTACCAATGTAGCCCTGGATAAGTTGCTGCCGCAAAGCTGGGGTTTCAGTATCCCGCTGTTTCTGAGCTACGACCGCCGGAATGTGAAGCCGCACTTCAATCCGCTCGATCCGGATACGCCATTAAGCACGTCACTGGATAACCTGCGGAGCGATGAGGAAAGGGATGGTTACAGGCGGATGGTCGAAGAGAACCAGGTGAAGCGGGGAATCAATTTTTCCAATGTGCGAAAGACCAAGACCAGGCCGGGCGCGCGGAACCATTTCTATGATTTTGAGAACTTCTCGTTTACGTATGCCTTCAGCGATGACAAACGCCGGAACATCCTGACGCAGGAATATAACCAGCGCATGTATAAGGCGGGAATATCTTACGTATACAGCAGCCAGCCCAAGCCTCTGGAACCTTTTAAAAACTGGAAAGCAACAAGCCGGTGGGCAGACATTATCAAAGATGTAAACCTGACTTTGCTGCCCAATATGGTCTCCGTGAGGACCGACGTCGACCGCAGGTTCCTGAAAACGCAGCTGCGCAATGCGGACCTGACCACCGACGGCATTCAGCCTTTGTATGAAAAGTATTTCTGGTTTAACCGGTACTATGATTTCGGCTGGAACCTGACCCGCAACATGACACTGACCTACTCGGCGTCAGCCAACTCGATCATTGATGAGCCGGAAGGTGACATTAATACGGGAGCCAAGAAGGATTCTCTATGGAACAACTTCAAAAAGCTGGGCCGTATCAAGAATTTTGATCAGAAAATTGACCTTACTTACCGCCTTCCGCTGGATAAAATTCCGCTTACAGACTGGGTGAGTGCGGACTATAAGCATTCAGTTGGATACCAGTACCAGGCCAATGCATTGGGATTGAAAGATACGCTGGGATTGCCTTTCGGGGATATCATCCGAAACAGCCGCGAGCGTGGTGTTACGGGAAAAGTGGATTTTGTACTGCTTTATAATAAGCTCCGGTATCTGAAGTTTGCCAATACGCCCAATACCGTGCGCAAAAACTTCGCAAGGAGCCCGGGTGATATCGAGGACATTGATATGCGTTCAACAGACCTGCTGAAAACACTGGCGAGAACACTGATGACGGTACGGGGTATTAACGTAAGCTACTCCATTCTGGAAACGACGGCGCTGCCAGGTTACCTGAAAGCACCCAAGTACTTCGGATTGGATAACTCCAATGCACCCGGACTTCCTTTCGTACTCGGAAGGCAGGATCGTGACTTCCAGGTCAGGGCGGCGCAGCGTGGCTGGATTACCAAGAGTGAGCAGCAAAACCAGCCTTTCCAGCAAACAATTGCCAAAAACTTCTCTGCCAATACAACTCTCGAACCTTTCAAGGATTTCAGGATGGTTATAGAGGCCAGGCTGACGCGCCAGGATGCATACCAGGAGTTTTACCGACCCAATTCCACCGGCGGTTTTGCATCTCAGAACCCTTTGCGGAACGGACAGTTCAGTATGTCTTTCCTTTCATTCAGAACTGCATTTGCCAAAATGCGGAGAGACAATTCCTCTCCTGTTTTTGACAAGTTCCGGGAGTACAGGGCCATTCTACGTGAACGGATGAACCGCGAAAACCTGAGTGGCGGCGAGTACAACGAGAACTCACAGGATGTACTGATATCGTCCTTCTTTGCCGCCTACCGCGGTAAGGATCCCAATACGGTACGTACGAATCCGTTCCTGAAATTCCCGATGCCCAACTGGGATGTGAAATACAGCGGACTTTCGCAGCTTCCGGCTTTCAAGCGGCTTTTCAGCTCGTTTACCTTGTCGCACAAATACATGTCCAACTACAGTGTAGGAAACTTTACTTCATCGCTGGACTATGAGGCATTGTACGTGAACCTGGCTGTGACGGGTTATCCGCTATCTTCCCGCCTGAATGACCTGGGTCAGTATGTGCCGGTATTTGCCATGAGCACCATCACGCTTTCCGAAAGGTTTCAGCCGCTGGTAGGAATGGAGTTCAGGACGCAGAGCCGTGTTACGGCCCGGCTTGAATATAACCGTGACCGGACCGTGGCGCTGAACTTGTCGAATGCACAGGTAGCGGAATTGTTCAATCAGGACATTACGGTAAATATTGGTTTTACAAAAAACAATGTACCCCTGCCTTTCAAGATCAATGGGGTTAAGAAGAAGCTTAAAAATGACATGACAATGCAGCTCGGACTGAAGTTTGTCGATACCCGGGCGATACAGCGGAAATTTGACGGTGAGAATATCCCGATTTCGGGGAACATCAACTTCCAGCTGCATCCGATCGTGAACTATACCGTGAATAACCGTTTGAGCGTACAGTTCTATTTTGACCGTACTTTCAACGATCCGCTGGTGTCCAATTCGTTTTACCGGTCGAGTACGTCGGGCGGCGTGCAGTTAAAGTTCAATCTCGCCGAGTAATTTGGAAAATACAGCCTGCATACTGTAATTTGCGCTTCAAAGCTTTTAAAACATATCCGTACACGACATGAATTTTCCGTCAGAACTTAAGTACACAGAAGATCACGAATGGATTCGTATAGAAGGAGATACAGCGATCATCGGTATTACGGACCATGCACAGAACGAGTTGGGTGACATCGTGTACGTGGACATCAATACAGTAGGCGAAGCATTGCAGAAGGGTGATGTGTTTGGTTCTGTTGAAGCGGTGAAAACAGTGTCTGACCTTTTCCTGCCGATTGCAGGTACAGTACTGGAAATAAATGAGCAGCTCGATGGTGAGCCTGAGCTTGTCAACTCCGATCCCTACGGCAACGGCTGGATGGTGAGGATCAGTCTTGCAAGTCCGGGTGAAGAAGACGGGCTGATGTCAGCAGAAGATTACCAAAAATTTATAGGTGCCTGATACTAGGTGAAAAGCTCCATTCGGAGCTTTTTTTTTGAAACCCGAATACATAAACGATCAGGCACAAGCCTGCTTTTACATGAAATTACTAATACGTTCCGTACGCATTACCGATGCTGCTTCTCCGTATGACGGTCAGATCAAAGACCTGTTGATTGAAGACGGTCTGATCCGGCAGATCGGTGAAAATCTGGAAGCCGGTGAAGCTCAGGTACTGCAGGCGTCAGGCTTGCATGCATCGGCCGGATGGGTGGATATGCGTGTCGCATCGCGTGACCCTGGATTTGAGCACAAGGAAGATCTTAACTCGGTAAGAAAGGCCGCGGCCCGGGGCGGGTTTACTGAAATCGTACTTCTGCCGAACAGCGAGCCCGTAGTACACAGCAAAGACACGCTCAACTATATCCGCCAGGCGGGTAGAGGAGGCCTGGTGAACCTGCATGTGGCAGCCGCAGTGACGCGCAAGGCACAGGGCGTTGATTTTACGGAAATGATTGACCTGCATGAAGCAGGAGCCATCGCGTTTACCGATGGTGAACATTCTGTGCAGAATGCCGACTTGTTACTGAAAACGATACAGTACCTGCAGCCGCTGGATGCTTTGCTGATGAACCGTCCGGAGGACCACCAGCTAACATTGTACGGGCAAATGCACGAAGGTGTTGCGAGCACCCTCACCGGGATGAAAGGCTTGCCCTCGCTGGCCGAGGAAATGATGCTCACGCGCGACCTGAAACTGCTGGAATATGCATTGGAAAAAAGTCCGTACAATTCCGGTAATCCGGTTTTGCACGTTTCACTGATTTCCACCAAAGAGGCCGTCGCGCTGATCAGGGAGGCTAAGCAAAAAGGCCTGCCCGTATCGTGCGACATAGCGGCACATCAGCTTGCATTCCGGGACAATGATCTGCTGGGTTTTGATACCAATCTGAAAGTGAACCCGCCATTCAGGGCCGAGGAAGACTTTGCCGCGCTGCTGGGCGGGCTGGCAGATGGTACGATCGATGCAATTGTTTCTGACCACAGCCCGCACGATGAGGAAAGCAAAAACCTTGAATTTGATCAGGCAGACTTCGGTATTACCGGGTTGGAGACCGCATTTGCAGTGGCCAATATGTATGCAGGATTAGGTGCAGGTGCGCTGGTTGAAAAGTTTACAGCCGGACCCAGGCGTATTTTAAGGTTGAAACCAAATGTTATAGAAGTAGGAGCTCCGGCCCATCTTACATTCTTTGATCCCGATGCAATGTGGACTTTCGATAAAACACTTTCAAAATCTAAGAATACGCCCTTTTTAGGGAAGGTTATGAAGGGAAAAGTTGTGGGGGTAGCGAATAATGGCAAGTTTGAGTGGTATATATGAATCCGATTGTAGCATATTTTAGTAAGCCTATCCTGAAAGTTTCCCTGATTTTTGCAGCGGTTGCCGGCATAGCTGCATTCCTGTTTTTTCTTGCGCTTTATCTTCTCGGCATACCGCCGCTGGGCAGCGGGCATATCTTTGATGCCGGTATTTACATTATCCTTGTCGCAAGTGCCTGCTGGTATTACCGCCGGAAATATGGAAACGGATTCCTGCATTTGTGGGAAGGGCTGACCATGGGGTATTTCATTACAATGGTCGCTGCAATGATTAATGGGTGGCTGATTTACCTTTTTGTATCCTATGTGGATTACAGCGTATTTACCGAGTACATACAGGCAGGACTGGCCGTACTTGCAGAGGGCAGGACTACGAATACCAAGTACCTGACTGACAAAGAGTACCTGGATCTTTACAATTCAATTAAGAACAACAAACCCTCGATACTGATATCAAATGAGATCACCCAGCGCCTGCTCGTGATGATCATACCCATCCTGGTGATCTCCCTTATTTTCAGAAAACAGGACTACGGCGTATTTCAGAATAAATCTTAGATTCACGTCTTGCTTGCTAACCTAAACAAATCCTGAACATGGAAGAAAAAGTATCAACAGCCCGCATTGCGCTCAAATACGGCCTGCTTGCTTCCGTAGTGATTATGATTTACACGGTCATCATCAATGTTACCGGTTTTTCCCAAAACCAGCTTCTGACTTCCCTTTCTACGGTTTTTGTGATTGTGGCCATTGTGTTAGGCATGAAAGACTTCCGCGAGCAGAATAAAGGCTACATGTCCTATGGCGAAGGATTGGGCGTAGGGACGCTGCTGACGGCTGTTGTAGGGCTGCTGAGCTCAGCTTTTACATTGTTTTACATGCAGTTTATTGATCCGACGCTCATCACGCAAGGGCTGGACAAAATGCGGAGCGACCTTGAAAAAAGAGGTCTGGATGATGCTCAGATCGACCAGACGATGGAAGTATCACAAAGGTTTATGTCGCCCGGGATTGTATTTGTATCGGGTGTGTTGCTGTATGTTTTCATGGGCTTGATTATATCTTTGATCGTGGCTGCTATCATGCGCCGCGAAAAGCCCGTATTCGAATGAGGTACTATTTTCTTGCAAATTGAACGGGTACAGTGTTAGCAATTTTTCAGAAGGAAATAGCCGGTTTCTTTAATTCCCTGATCGCGTATATCGTGATGGTGGTGTTTCTTACGGCTGTCGGGCTGATCGTGTGGGTTTTTCCTGACTCCAATATCCTCGACTACGGCTATGCCGATCTTGGGTCGTTTTTCATGCTTGCGCCTTATACGCTCATATTCCTGATCCCGGCGGTAACCATGCGCTCCCTGGCTGAAGAGCGTCGGGCGGGTACCCTGGAACTCCTCCTTACCAAGCCGATCCGCAATGCAGACCTGATCCTGGGCAAGTTTCTAGCCAACTGGCTGCTCATACTAATCATCCTGCTTCCAACACTACTGTATTACATTAGCGTGTACCAGCTGGGCAATCCGCCCGGCAACGTAGACTCAGCAGCGGTAGCCGGATCATACATCGGATTGCTGCTATTGAGCGGCGTGCTGGTAGCAATGGGGATCTGGTCTTCCTCGCTCAATGAAAACCAGATCGTCGCCTTTATTCTTGGCGTGTTTCTGGCTTTCGTATGGTACATTGGGTTCGGCTCGCTGGTGCCGCTGGCGGGTGCCGGTCCGCTGGGCGAAATCCTGTCCTGGCTTGCCCTCGACGAGCAGTACCGTGCGCTGGGTAAAGGTCTGATAGACTCCCGCAATGTCATTTACCTTATTTCACTGATGGGCTTTTTCCTGATGCTCACTTTCTGGCAGGTGGAGAAACTGCGCCGCTAGGAGTACTTTCCAGGTAATTTTGTAACCGTTTCAAGCATTGTTGTATAAGTGTTTATGTGTAAAAATAAAGAGTAGGGCTGATGTAAATCCAAATGGTCAGGACTTGTCGTATATCTTTAAAACACAAGAACATGACCGCCTCTGTCTTTATTTTAGAAAACCATTACAACAACTACCTGCCCTGGCTCAGAAGGTCCTTTTTTGAGCCGTCAATTAAATCCGGGGCACTTTACAGGTTCTACGGAAATTTTATTAGCTTGCCGGTACGTAACATACCAATCCATATTAAGCAACTCTTGGCGACTAGCAAGGTTAAATACTCGGAAGAGGAACTGGTGGTGGCTCTTAAACGCAACGAAAGGGCAGCCTTTGAGTTCCTGTACGATCACTACTCAGGCGCATTGTTTAATATCATTTCCAAAACATTAAGGGACGAAGAGAAAGCGGCAGACGTGTTGCAGGAGTCTTTTCTCAAGATATGGAAGAACATTTCTTCCTATGATGCCGGGAAAGGCCGACTGTTTACATGGATCATGAATATTGCCCGTAATGGGGCGATTGATGCGGCGAGGGCGGAAGGAAGAAAACCTGCAATGGATGATATTGAAAACAAGGTGGTCCTGAATGAAAGGGACCTGCATGAAGATTCCGTGGTGGTGAGCTCGGAAATGAAAGCAATTGTGGACATGCTCAGACCGGAGCGAAAGGTACTCATTGATATGGCCTACTTTCAGGGCTATACGCATGAGGAAATTTCGGAAGAACTGAAGATTCCGCTCGGTACTGTGAAATCCAGGATCCGGACTGCCTTACAAGAGTTAAAACAATACTTTGCAGCATGAACATCCAAGCATACATAGAGTCCGGCATACTAGAAGAGTATGTATTGGGCACTGTTTCTCCCCAGGAAAAACAGGAGGTGGAGTGTATGTCTCATATTTACCCTGAAATAAAAGAAGAGCTTTTAAGGACTGAAAAAGCGTTGGAGGAGTATGCGTTGAAACACCAGACTCCGCCGCCTGCCTCATTGAAGGAATCGCTTTTTGCACAAATGAACTTTGACGCTCCCCGGGAATTCAAGGAAGAGCATATAGAAACGCCGTCAGTAGTCCCGGCAGAAACAGAGGAAAAAACAGTAGTTCCGGCACAAACAGACAATGATGGTCGGCGGGCTGTTGTCAACGACGCATTTGAGCGCGTCGAAACCCGCGAGGTTGTTCCATTCTGGTCCAAACTGGCAGTGGCCGCGGCAATCCTGTTCGCCATTTTTGCAGGCTGGTCAGCCGTACAGATGACGGAGTACAAAGGAAGCAATGAGCAGCTCGCAGCCGAATTGGGAAGTGTAAAAGGGGAAATGGAAGGAATAAAAACCAACCTCGCATACAACGAAGCCCTCGCTGCCATGTACCGTAATCCGGATTACAAAGTGGTAAAAATGGCCGGTCTGCCGAAATCACCCGAAAGTGCAGTAGCCGCATTGTGGAATCAGAAAACCAACGAAGTGATGCTGGACGTTCAAAAACTTCCATCAGCACCTGCTGGCAAGCAATATCAGCTCTGGACCATCGTAGGTGGCCAGCCCGTAGATATGGGCATGCTGGATAATCAGTTTTCCGGAAAGGTTTTGAAAATGAAAGATTCTCAGCCAGGAGCGGTAGCCTTTGCAATTACTTTGGAGAAAGAAGGTGGTGTGCCGAGTCCTACGATGGAGGAGATGGTGGTGATGGGGAAGGTGAGTTAAACGTTACATCCTAAGCTACCTCCTACTTTTGTCACCCTGAGCGGAGTCGAAGGGCGATACGGCAGGAACAATGTTGTTAAGGCAGCATCTGTGCTTCGACTCCGCTCAGCATGACAAATGCAAATACTAACAAGTTGATAAGAGTAAATGAAGCGAAGAAGTTTTCTAGGAAACATAGCACTAACTAGTGCATTAACAAACATCGAAGGTCTGGACCAAAAATCCAGACCTTCTCTGCATAAAAACAAACCGCAAGAAACCCTCAAAGCCGACCTGATCATAGCCGGCGGCGGCCTCGGCGGCTGCGCCGCCTCGCTCGCCGCATTAAGAAATGGACTAACCGTCATCCTAACCGAAGAAACCGACTGGCTCGGCGGGCAGATTTCTCAACAAGGCGTCCCGCCCGACGAGCACCAGTGGATCGAAACGCATGGTGCACCAAAATCTTACCGCGATTTCCGCAATGCGATCCGCGAATATTATATCAAACATTACCCCCTCACCGATGAAGCCAAAAGCCGCAAATACCTCAATCCCGGCGATGGGTCCGTTTCGCGGATTTGCTGCGAGCCGCGCGTGGCGGTGGCGGTGCTGAACGAAATGCTGGCGCCTTACCTCAGTTCCGGCAGGCTTACGCTGCTTACCGAGCACAAATCCGTGTCCGCCGAAGTGCAGGGCAACCGCGTGAAGTCGCTCGATGTCGTGAGCACGCGCACGGGGAGGCGGGTTACCTTGTCGGCGCCGTATTTTGCGGATGCTACCGAGCTGGGCGACCTGCTGCCGATGACCGGCACCGAGTTTGTCACCGGCACCGAGTCAAAAGCCGAAACCGGCGAACTCCACGCCCCCGAAAAAGGTAATCCCGATAATGTGCAGGCATTCACGATGTGCTTCGCGATCGATTATCGGCCGGGCGAAAACCACGTCATCGAAAAGCCCGTCGAGTACGATTTCTGGCGAAACCACGTCCCCAAAATGAGCAAACCCTGGTCGGGCAGGCTGCTGGACCTGGCGTACTCCAATCCCAAAACCCTCGAACCGAAAACGCTCGGTTTTCATCCTGAGGGCATCAAAACCGGCGACGCGCTCAACCTCTGGCTGTACCGCCGCATCATCAGCCGCCAGAACTTCACGCCCGGCACCTATGCGGGCGACATCACGATCGTCAACTGGCCGCAAAACGATTATGTGCTCGGCAACCTCATCGGCGCCAGCGAAAAGGATTCCCGAAAGCACATCGACCGCGCCAAACAGCTCAGCCTCTCGCTCCTCTACTGGCTGCAAACCGAGGCCCCGCGCCCCGACGGCGGCAAAGGCTGGCCCGGCATCCGACTCCGAAAAGACATCATGGGCACCGACGACGGCCTCGCCAAATACCCGTACGTCCGCGAATCGCGGCGCATCAAGGCACTTTTCACCATCAAGGAAGAGCACGTCGGCGCCGCAAACCGCGAAATGGCCGTCGCAAATGGCGCTCCCGGCGACAAAACCAAAGCCGCCACATTCCCCGACAGCGTCGGCATCGGCTACTACCACATCGACCTCCACCCCAGCAGCGCTGGCGACAATTACATCGACTTCGCCTCCCTGCCATTCCAAATCCCCCTCGGCTCCCTGCTGCCCATACGCATGGAAAACCTGCTTCCCGCCAACAAAAACATCGGCACCACGCACATTACAAATGGCTGTTACCGCCTGCATCCGGTTGAATGGAGCATTGGGGAGGCTGTGGGGCTGCTGGTGAAGTTTGCTTTGGATAAGAAGGTTGTGCCGAGGAAGGTGCGAGAGGAGAAAGGGTTATTGGAGGGGTTTCAGGGGTTTTTGGTGGGGGAAGGGGTGGAGTTGGCGTGGAAGGGTTGAAATGAATTAGGTAAAATATTCATAGATTGTGATAAGTAAATAACACCACTAGGAAAAAAGACGATATGCCTACATTGTTTATAGTCTTCGGGTTGAGATTCTATTTTTATTCCAATGAGCACTTACCGATTCATGTTCATGTTAAGAATGCAGACGGTGAAGCAAAGTTTGAGGTAAGTCCTGTTAAGCTGATCGATAATAAAGGCATCAAGAGGAAAGACATTAGTTTAGCAGAATCCCTAATTGAAGAAAACAAGGAAATCATCATTGCTAAATGGAAAGAGTATCATGGAAATTGAAGTAAAAAAAGTTTGGTTCGAGGATGATCATATATTTATCCAAACCGTATCCGGCGAAGAGCGCAGCCATCCTTTAAAGTGGTTTCCGAGATTATTGAATGCGTCTAGCGATGATAGGGAAAACTACGAATTATCTCCTTTCGGAATTCATTGGGAAAAACTTGATGAAGATTTAAGCTTTGAAGGTTTCTTTTGTTTTTTTAAGGAGGAAGCGGCAAGCAATTTCACGAAAGCATAACAAAGTAGGTTACAACCACACCGATTTCGCCTCCTTGCTGTTCCAAATCCTGCGGGCGTCGCACACTCGGCGGCATGCTGCTCGTAAGAATGAGAAACCATTTACCCGCCAACAAAAACCCAAACATATCAAACAAACGGCTGCTACCGCATGCTCCCGGTAGAATGAATTACGGTGAATCTGTGGGGCTGCTCATGATCTATGCTTCACAGAAGAAGCGAGTCCAGAAGTTCGGAAGGAAAAAGGATTATTGAAGTATTTCAAGGGTTTTAGTTAGGAAAGGGGTGCAGTTGGAGTGGAGATGAATGCCTAATATATATAAGGCCTACGCAAACAAAATGATTGATAATCTATGAATTAGAAGATTCGGATTTGAGCATCAAAAACTAGTGTAGCGTAGCAAAATCCATGGCACTTAATAATCATGAAATTGCCATTTTAATCTGGTTTAGTGTTGTTTCTGTATGGGCTTTATTGCAGAAATCAATTCGTAAAGCACTTGCAGAGGTAATACAGTCCCTCTTTGTATTAGGTATTTTGGTAACCATTTTAATTGCGTCAATCTATATCGTTGTATGGATTTGAGCATTGTCGGGAATAGGACTATGGAAGCTTGAAAATCTTAAAACAACAATTTTATGGGTAGTCTCATTCGCCTTTCTTGAAATATTTGACATAAATAGTATTAGCAAACAAAAAGACTATTTCAAAGCTAAGATAATAGAATTGGTTGCATTCTCTGGATTGGTGTCGTTTACCGCTGAGCTTTTTGATTTAAGCATATCTACTGAGATAGTTTTGATTCCTCTTATGACTTTCTTGTCAATACTTTATTATTCATCAAAAAGCAACATTAAATACTCGCACGTAGAAAAACTGTTACGCATTATTATCGCATTGATAACCTTAATATTTTTGTTCTACCGATTATATTATGTGTTAGCTGATATAGAAAAGTATGCTACAACTGCCAATTTGATAGAATTTTTGTTGCCAATTGTTATGTCTGTCTCTTTCTTGCCGTTTATCTTCCTCTTACACATCTTTGTCCGGTATGAAGCGATATTTTTGGGAATTAAATCCAAAATTAAAGACAAGAAACTGGTTAAGCTTGCTTTATTCAAAGTTTTAAAAACTTTCAAGTTTAATCTGGATTTTGTTCATCGATGGGCGAGATTAATTCATTTGTCAGATATTAATAATAAAGAAGATATTCTGAATTCAATTAGCCAGATCAAGCAGGTAAGAAAAAGGGAGACTCAGACATTAATTGTGCCTGCTGATCTTGGCTGGACTCCGCATCTAGCAAGAAATTTTTTAGAGGAGTTTAATTTGAAGACTCGTGACTACCACTGGCAGCCAGATGACATTTGGTTTGCATCAACGGACCCTTTGGATTTAGATACAGGAGATTCTTTTCTCCACAATAATATATCATACTATATCGAAGGTGGCGAACAGATAGTGACTCGTGTGAAATTGCATTTGAATATCTATGATGTGAAGTATGCTGAATCATCAGAAGAAATATTCGTTAAAATGATGAAATTACTAGTGAAGAAAACAGTAGGTGAATATTCCGTTGCTGATCTGTATAGTATTTCAAATTTCGAAAATAAAAGGGAATACATTATTGACGGTAAGAAGTTAATTTGTAGCAAACAGCAATGGACTGGTTCGATCAAAACGGGCTATACTTTGGTTTTTGAAATTGCCTTCATTTAAGTAAGATACTTTGTTAAATTAAATTGTTTAGTAGCTTAGACGCCAAAATAATCAATTCACTACAGTATATTCAATTGACCAGAAGTAACACTCTCTTAACTGTAAATAAGTCAAATTTCTCGAGAGCAGTTTGATGAATTTATCAATGCTTCAACTTCAATCATTAAAAGGGGTAAGTGCTTTATAACAATCCCCCAAACAATATCATCCGAAATCGAATCATTACCATCAATGATCCGATTTCGAACATCGACAAGCTTTCGGGAATTAGTGATTTGGATGGTGCTGTCCTTCTTGATAATGCGGTTCATCGCCTCGCCGATGATTTTAAATGTTTCTTTCGACGGCGCGTTGCTCGCGTATTCAGCCAAGTGGATTGAATATTGAGTATGATTGCTACTCAAACTGCTCCTCAACGTTCGCAAGTATCTCACAATCGCAATAACCTCCTTCGTCGGCTAGCCATTTCACGACTTCGTCTATGTTCGCGATGTTTTCGTTTTCGAGGAAAGTTTTGGTTAATGCAGGTGTGTCATCACATGATTGTTCTTGCAGTTCTTCGTCTAAGTAGTCGAACAATTCTTCAAATTTTGCGCGGCTCATCGGTAAACTTGCCTCAAATTCTTCCGCGGCTTTTTTACGCAGGTCATTTTGAATCTGCTTTCTGAAATCCTTTTCGCTTTTATCCATGATATTAATACATTGACGGTATACAGCTTATGTGTTAATAATCTACTTCCCCCCAATCAACCGCTCCAACCTCCCCATCATCTCATCCTTCTCCTTCAACATCCGCTCATAAAGCTCCATTTTCTCCTCATGCAATCTTCTTATTTCTGCAATTGGATTTACATTAAATGTTGAATGCGGGTTACCTAGATAAGCCTGATCGTGAAATGTATTTGAAATAATATTAATTGCCTGATCTTCATCAAAATTCCGAATTGCCTCAGCGGGGATTTTAAGAATCGCGGAAACTTGTTCGAGGATGTCGGCATCGATTTTTTCTTTTTGTTCGAGGAGCGAAACTTTTTGCTGGTTCCATTCGTCGCCGAGCTCGAAAGCGAGCACATCTTGTTTGATTCCGAGCATTTCGCGGAACCGTTTGAGGTTTCGTCCCTCGTGAATCTTCGGGTTGGCGGTAGTATGTGTCATGCGGAAAGGTGTTTGGTTAAAGGGGCAATTTATATAAATCCGTCGGTAAGTTTTTGGGTAATTTACATGGGGTGGTGGTTGGTTACCTGGTGTGAAGAAGCAAGTTTTGCGGTGTAGCGGCTGAGCTAGCTCACCTTTGTCATGCTGAGCGGACCGGGCCGCCGGGCGGTCGAAGCAAGAAGGTCGCCGGGAAGTGCTTTGTGGCTGCCGCGTCGGCCCTTCGACTCCGCTCAGGGTGACAAAGGTTGGTGAGTTCAGCGTAACAAATTTCATTTTCACACATTAAAAACCTCAAAAAAACATGAACACAAAAACACACATTACCCTACCTTCCGACGAAGTCCTGTTAGCTTACGGCAAAGAAGTGAATACCCTGCTGAGCAGCAGTAGCGCCGGGCGGTGGAAGGAGGAGCTTTGGACGATGTTCGACGGGTACATTATGGCCTTGCAGGAGCTCGGCCACGACCCGGATTTGCATCATACTTACTTTTGTTTTAGGGAGTTGTTGAGGTTTTTTGAGAAGGTGGAAAGTTTGTCTGCCAGTTCAAATTGATAGAAGCAACATTTGCATCAGTTAAACAAAAAAAATGAGCAGCGCCACCACGCTGCTCACTTCACATTTGTCACCCTGAGCGGAGTCGAAGGGCTGATGCGGTACCAAATGCGGCCGAGGGGCCAACGCGGTCGCGACCTCGCCCTTCGACCGCCCGGCGGCCCGGTCCGCTCAGGGTGACAAAGTCAACAAGGGCTACTCCTTCGCCCGCTTCAACGCCTCAGTAGTAATCCAATACTTCGCCAGCATATTCGGCACTTCCCAGGCCGGCAGCTTGCCGACTTTCAAATACTCCATATACTTATTCGCTACCTGCGCGAAGTGCGCTTCGTGGCCGTTGTCGTATTTTTTAGGCACTACTACTTCCCAGCCCGTGCCGATTTTTTTCAGCTCGATGCCCGGGTATTCGCCCTGCACCCGCTTGAAAGCCGCGGCCAGGCCCTCGGCGTATCGGTCGCCTTTGTCGGTGGGTTCGATGTAGAGTACCGGCTTGTAATTCTGGTCTTTGCCCTGGCGGATGATCAGGTTTGCTTTGGAGCCTTTCATCACCGAATAATGCGTGTCGCCCGTGCCTTCCGGCGCCTGGAAATTCCATAGCACCGACACTTTGGCGTGCACACCTTTCAGCGTATAGTTCATTTCACCATTCGAATACACGTTCAATGTGCTGTCTTTCAAATCTTTGCTCAAAAAGTCCGGATACTTGTCGGTCTTGGTGACGAGCTTGAACTGCGAAGGCGTAAGATGCGTGGCAGTACGTTTGGCATTGAGGATTTTCACATCTTTTTCATAGTTGATCGACTCGTTCGGAAAAGCGCTCCATTGCACCAAATCCACCAGGTGCGTCGTCACGTCAACCATGCCTTCACCCTGCTGTTTTACATCAAAAAACCACGTAGGACGTACCAATGCTTCGCCCGAAATGTATTTGAAAAAATGGTGCACACTTTCCTTCGATATGGCCGGGTCCTGGGGCGTCCCTTTTTGTAACTCGCCAAAAATCTGCGGCAATGCAGCCAGCTCGCGCTGCAATGCATTGGTGATCTCGTACCGCTCCGTCATGATGTCGTACAGCAGTACCTTATTTTTTTCTGCACTCTCAAATGCAGCTTTCAGTTTCTCAAATCCCGCCGCATCGATCGCCATCGGCTTGTCAGCCAGTACATTAAGACCAGCGTCCACGGATTGTTTGATGTAGTCGGTCTTCTTCTGGTTATTACCCGCGAGCACCACCACGTTGCCCTTTTTATCAGAAAGCATCTTTTGCAGGAAGTCCGTTCCTGTATATACTTCCTCCTTCCAGTGCGTCGGATCGTCTGGCCGGGCATTGTATTTCTCCACTTTGTCGAGGTAAGCCTTCACGTCGGGACCTTCGCTGGCGTACACATGCACCACCGAGTCCACGTCCGGGTACATGGATTTTTGTACCAAAGCCGCATGAAAATGCCCCGGCTCGACCATGATCAGGCTCAATGGTTTTTTGTCTTCCGCACTTTTTTCTTCCCCCTCTTTCTTCGAATTGCATCCCTGGTTCAATGTCATTGCACCCAATAAAGCGATGGTCAGGATTTCTTTTCTCATTTGAATGGATTGAGGTAATACTTGCAAGATAGCCCGTCTGCGACTAGGCCCTACTGTACGACGAAATTTCTTTCAGCATCCCTGAACTCGCCTTGTCAATGAAAAGTACGGCATTCGGGTGCATCCGCAGGATCGTAGCCGGATAATCCTGCTGAATTTCTTCATTCAAAGTATTGTAAATCGCCTGCGCCTTGTTTGGGCCGGGTACCATGGCATAGGCGTATTTTGCTTTCAAAAGGGTGGGAATCGTCAAAGTCAGCGCCGTGGCGGGCACTTCGCCGAAGGTCCGGAAGCAGCCGTCGTTTACCTGCTGGTTGCGGCAGGCATCGTCCAGCTCCACGATTTTTACGGTCAGGGGGTCATCAAAAAATGCGACATGCGGGTCGTTAAATGCGAGGTGACCATTCTCCCCTATACCCAGGCACACAATGTCCGTCGGGTATTGTTCCAGCAGACCGGCATAGCGCGCACATTCTTTTTCCGGATCGGTAGCGTTACCGTCGAGGTAGTGAATGGAATGCATCGGGACGAAATCAAACAGGTTTACTTTCAGAAAATTACCGAAAGTCTGGGGCGCGTCGGCTGGCAGGCCCACATATTCATCCATATGAAATGCATTGATCCGCTCCCAGGCAATGCCGGGTTCCTGTTTCAATGCAGCCAGAAACTCATTTTGCGAGGGGGCAGAAGCGAAAATGATGTTGATAAATTCCTTTCCCGATTGCAGTTCACGGATCTTGCCCGCTACCGTCACAGCCGCGGCTTCACCCATTTCTTTTCTGGTTTCGAATATCCTTATTTCCAGTTGGTCAACCTTCATTTTGTAGTGTAGTTAAATGGTATTTTTTTCTTTCTGGTAAATGACCTTTCCACGCACGATGGTGGTCTGGACTTCAATATTTTCGTTGAAAATGACGATGTCTGCATCCTTCCCGGCCACCAGTGTACCTTTGCTACCGTCCACGCCCATGATGCGTGCCGGCGTAGCGCTCATCATCCGCACGGCATCCAGCAGCGACACATCCGCCATCTGCACCATATTTCTGACAAGCCGATCGGCGGTGGAGACACTCCCTGCAAATGACGTCCGGTCGGGCAGCTTGGCCACGCCATCCTCCACGATCACTTTCAGGCCGTTTTTCAGCGAACCAAGTGTACTTTCACCTTCGGGCATCCCGGCGGCGCGCATGGCGTCGGTGATCAGGGCAATGCGATCGGGGCCTTTTATTTTGTAAATCAATTTTAAAAGCGGAGCAGGCAAATGCAAGCCATCGGCGATGATCTCTACATCCATATCCAGCAAAAAAGCACTTTCAATCGTCCCCGCATACCGGAATGCATTCCGCCGCGTCACGCCCGACATGGCCGAGTATAAATGTGTCGCCAGCGTATAGCCATTTTCGTAAGCTTCCAGCACATCTTCATAAATCGCATCCGTGTGCGCCACAGCGGCCAGGATGCCTTTTTGTTTTAACCTTTTACCAAAATCAATCGCCCCCGGCAGCTCTGGGGCGGCACTCCATCTGGCGATCGACGACGAGTAGGCAAGCACCTCTTCATACTCCGCCGGATCAGGGTTCCGGATGTAGCGGGGATCCTGCGCACCCCGCTGGCTCAATGCGAAATAAGGGCCTTCCAAGTGCATCCCCAGAAATTGGGCACCCTTCGTATTCAATGCATTTGCCTTTTCGTATAAATCCAGTGTTTCCAGCAGATCCTCTTTTTCGCTGGTCAACGTTGTGGGTACCATGGCCGTCGTGCCATATTTCGCATGCGTCTCAGCAATTCCCAAAAATGCCTCCACGCTGCCATCCATAAAATCATGGTTTCCACCACCATGAATATGCAGATCGATAAAGCCAGGGGCAACGTAGTTGCCGGCAGCATCAATGGTTTCGGCATCAAGGAAATCGATGTTTCCTTGATGTATGCCTAGTATCACACCATTTTCCACGATTACAGTACCATTGCGGATGTAGCGGTAGGGGGTGATGATGGTGGCGTTGGTGATTTTTAATTTCATTTAATAAATATTTCTTAAAACGTAGCCCTCCTCAACTTTGTCACCCTGAGCGGAGTCGAAGGGCCGATGCGGCAGGTAAAGCGTAGTTCTTATAACAAAAGTTGCAAACGTGTTGATGCAAAAGTGCCTTGTTGATGCCGCATTTGCCCTTCGACTCCGCTCAGGGTGACAAAGGAGGGGGTACCACCCATTCAATCATTCACTCATTCAGTCATTGAAGCGCCAGCGTCTCAACTTATGCCCTGCCACTGCATAATACACCAGATACAAATAGCAAGGCAGCAGAACCCAATAGGCCTGCCGCACATCGAACTGATCTGCGAAATAGCCGTAAAACAGCGGCATGATTGCATTGCCGCATAGTCCCATGATCATAATGGAAGCGCCAAGTTTGGTAAAGCGGCCCAGATCATCCAGTGCCAGCGGCCATATTCCGGCCCAAACCAGCGAGTTGGCCAGTCCCAGCAGCACCACAAACCAGATCGAAATATCCGTGGTGTGGCCAAGAAAATTAACCTGACCTTTTGTAAAAATGATCAGTAATGTAAATGCAGTTCCCAGCAGCGTGCAGATGCGCAATGCATTCACCTGACTGATGTATTTTGGAATGACTGTAATGCCGATCAGATACCCACAAATCGTACAGAACAAAGTGTAGGATGGAAACACCTTCGCTTCGAGCAAATCGATGCCCATGGAATTGGCGTAACCGATAATGGTGTCGATCGCGATGACCTGTGTACCCACATGGAGGAAGATCGCCAGCGCGCCGAGGATGAGGTGCGGGAATTGAAAAATGCTCGTTTTGCCTGCATTGGCCGTGGCAATGGCTTCGCTTTCGTGCTCGGTATCAATCTCGGGCAGGGGAGATTTGTAAACCAGAAAACCCAGCACAAACAAAAAGCTGCCCAGCCCGATGTAGGGCTTGATTACCCGTCGGATCAGCTCATCCAGCGCACTGCTTTTTTCAACATCCGTCATGGAGCCGAGCTGCGCAAAAAGATCCGTATCCGTAGGTCGGAGGATTACCGCAGCAAAAACAATGGGTGACAGAATACCCGCTGCCTTGTTACAAATGCCCATAATGCTGATCCGCTGCGCCGCACGTTCCTTCGCGCCCAAAATGGTAATGTATGGATTGGCAGCTGTTTGCAAAATCGCGAGTCCGATCCCGATCGTAAACAAGCCGAGCAGGAAAACCTCATAAGTGCGCGTCATCGCCGCCGGCACAAAGATGAATGCACCCAAAGCCATCGCCCAAAAACCGAACATCATTCCTTTTTTAAAACCCACTGCCCGGAGCAAATACGACGACGGTACCGACATCACGAAATACGCAATGTAAAACGCAAATGCGACCAGGTAAGCCTGAAAGCTGGTCAGCTCGCAGGCAATTTTGAAGTAGGGAATAAGAATGGAATTCACCCACGAAATAAAGCCAAATATGAAAAACATCACCCCGATCAGGAAAACAGAAATATTGGTTTCCGTGCGGGTGAGGCTGTCGACTCTTACTGCCATGGCGGGGGTTTTCATTTTTGGGGGGAAAGATGGGGTTTGGTTAAATAGCTTGTTTGCTTAGCTTGTAGTAAGCTTGGTTGTCAGTTCCGCCCTTCGACTCCGCTCAGGGTGACAAAGTTGGTTGCAGTGCTATTTTCAAGAAATGGCACTTACTAATTTTTGTCACCCTGAGCGGAGTCGAAGGGCGGAATAAGTGACCAAGGTGGCCGGGCGGTCGAAGGGCGGAACTAGCCAACCAAGCTTCTCACATCAATTAGAAGCCAACCAACTACACCGTCGGCTCCCAGCCCTTCTGATATTCCCTTTTCCAGAACTTCTCCGCCTCCTTGTTCCCCTTGATATGTCCATTGCTCGGATCAATATTCAGTGTACCGCCGGAGCGTAAGGCAATGTTGCCCAACTGTGCGAGCAAGGTACTTTGATGCCCGCCCACGATCTCCGCATTCACAGCGGTTCCTTTTTTTATACCCTCAAAGAAATTCTGAATGTGCAATGCATCCAGCGCCTGCGACGGGTTCATTTTGTTTCTCGGATCGATCTCAAAATCATTGACCACATCTTTTACAAGCTTGTTATCAAGGTCGTACTGCTTGTAGGCATTGCCTTCCATAATCTGGATGGAGCCGTTTTCCCCGTAAAAAATCACCCCCACACTCGCGCCTTCATTCGTACGTCCATTACAGCTGCGGCCTTCCCACGACATGGCGGTATTGTTGGCAAATTCAAGGTTGATCACTTGTGTGTCAGGTGCTTCCCAGTCGTCTTTGTACCGGTAGCGGCCGCCTGCGGAAGTTACCCGGGTAGGATAGTCTACCTGCAGGCCCCAGCGCATGAGGTCAAGCATGTGGGTACCGTTGTTCAATGCTTCGCCCGTGCCCCAATGCCAGAACCAGTGCCAGTTGTAATGGATGATGTTGTCTTTGAATGCACGCCGCGGCGCGGGTCCCTGCCAGAGTTCAAAGTCCAGCCAGGCAGGTACCGCCGTCTCTTTTCCCACCCCGATAGACGCGCGGTTGTTGGTATACCAGCCTTTGGCAAAATACGGACGACCGATGGCGCCGCCATGCACTGCCTTGATGCCTGCGGCCACATTGGGCCACGACCGGCGCTGGTTGCCCATCTGAATGACATTTTTGTATTTTTTGGCCACCTGCACCAACATTTCTCCCTCGTTTGGATTGTGGCTGCATGGTTTTTCGAGGTACACGTGCTTGCCGGCTTTGGACGCCAGAATAGCCGCAGGTGCGTGCCAGTGATCCGGTGCAGCGATAACCAGTGCATCAACATCCTTGTTTTCCAATGCCTTACGGAAGTCAGGAACATCTGTGGGTTTGTATTTGGCTACCTCGTTCACGGTGGAAATTGCCTTTGCGGTAGCCCGGGAATCTACATCAGAAATGGAAATCACCTGGCAATTGGGCTGCACGGCATAGTTGGAAGTGAGCGCAAGACCGCGGCTGTTGACGCCCATCATGGCCACATTTACTTTTTCATTCGCACCCATAATATTGGCATAGCTCTTCGGACTGAAACCCGGCAGCACACCGCCAATAGTAAGCAGGGCACTTCCTGCAAGCGATTTTTTGATAAAGTCCCGGCGGTTTTCGCCCGTCGGGTTTTCTGGACTTTTCATATTCAGGTTGGTTAAGGTCAGGTTTTATAAATTCCGGCTTTACTCATCTTTGTCGTGCGGCGCCCAGTAGGTGCAAAATCCTTCTTCCGGCACCGGCCCTTTAAAAAGCTGGCAGCCCCCGCACGCATCCTCATCCTCGGGTGGCAGCCAGAGCTGGCAGTTGCCGCAGGTAGAGTTGGGAATCGGCGAAATGGCTACATAGCCCATAGCTTCCCGGTTGGTTTTGTCACTTTCCGTCAGGCCCGAAATGTCGCTGCATGCATCCTTTGACTTGCCTCTACAGCCCGAAAGCCAGAAAGTTGCGGCAATCAGCGGGCCCGTACAGATCGTCTTGCAAAGAAATTTTCTGCGGTTAATGGTATCGGGTTTTTTCATTGCGGTCAGTTCACGTGTAAGGGCAATTTATGCATTTACCCAAACGATCCCGACAAATCAGGGCAATGCTCAGGATGATTTTTTACGGGCTTTGGCCAGCACACTTTCCAGTGTCACACTTTTGCCGCCCTGCCGCTTACTTTCGTCCGCTGCCTCCATGAAAGCGAATATCTCAATGGTTTCTTCGGGCGTCACCGGCATTTCCCCTGTTTTGAAATACTTGATAATATCCACCAAAAGCGGCTCATAGCCAGCGTATGGGCCTAATGTTTTGTTGCCGTCTTCGGTAAAAACGGTCCCGCCGTAATCGTGCTTGCCTGTGCGGGTGCCGCGGAATGTGCCTGTGCGCCCGTTTTCCCAGATCCCTACCACAATGTCGGTATCGGGCGTACTGACCCGGGTGACGCTTTTACAGCCAGTACCCATCACCGTATAGAGTGTTTCTACACCGTGAATGCCGTACCAGTAGAGGTCAGGGTGTGTTTTTTCAAGGGTGGCAGGACTGTATGTGTCGGCCCCGAGTACTTTTGCCTTATCAATGCCTTCCAGCCCTTTGATGTACCGCAGGGACGAGGCAGAAAAAACAGGAATTTTGTATTTTTTTGAAGCTTCATAAATAGCGAGCGTATCACTCAGCGAGCCTGCTACGGGCTTGTCGATAAACATCTTTTTACCTGCCTTGAATACTTCGAGTGCCTGCTGCAAATGGAGGCGGCCATCATTGGTTTCGAGCAGAATGTAATCCGACTTGGCTAGCACGTCCTGGATGGAGCCGGAAATCTCGACCCCCATTTTTTTTACTTCCTCTATATAACCCGGAATGCGCTTCGCACTCGACTCAATGTCCTTACTGCCATAAGGGTAGGCAGCCGTGACGCGGAAACCATCGTAGGCAGTGTCGGGCTGCTCTGCATTGAGCGCCTTCACAAACGCGACGCTGTGCGAGGTGTCCAGTCCGATGATACCAACCCGCTTTCCATCGGCACGTCCGGCCTTTGCAAACGGAACCTGCATCAGGCTCAGGCCTGCACCGGCAGCCAGTGAGGAGTGGATAAACTTTCTTCTGCTAAAATGCATGGAGCTTTAAGGTAAGGAGTTTAGGAATAGTTTTGTATTTCCACCTTCGGGTACGTACCCGTAAATATACGAACATATTTGAATTTGCAAGGTTTCTGATCTTTTCCTGATCAATAATTTTGCAATAATCATTATTTACGGTTGCAATCAGCCGTCAAAGGTTGTGAAGGGCTAATTCTGGTAAAATGCCTGGTTTTCTTTGGTGATGATATCGATCGGCATAAAATGCACTTTTTCGATTGTTGCACCGAGCACCAGTTTCTGATACAGCGCCATCATTCCGCGGTAACCTTGCTCTTCGGGTTTGTGGCAGATCAGGAAATCGATCAGGCCTTCTTTGAGGTAGGTAATATTTTGTTTTAAAAAATCGTATCCGATCAGCGAAATGTCGGTTCGCGCTGCTTTTTTCAGAAAAGCAGCCACGGCAAAAACCCGGGAATTGGTCACGAAAATGGCTTCCAGATCGCTGTGCTCGTGCAGAATGCGCGTAAGGTCGCGGGTAATGGAAAGAGGGTCGGTGTGGCTGATGTCGCTGCGGATAATTTCGCAAGGCTGCTGGTGGTCGGAGAAGTAAGCTCGGAAACCCTCCTCGATCTGCATGAAGTTGTAGCTGTCTGCCTCCTGCGATATGTTGAGCACCAGTACCTTATGGTTTTCTTTCAGGCGGTAGGTCAGGAGTTTGGCACCTACATATCCGCTTTGAAACAGGTGTGGGCCAATGTAGCAAAGCCGGTCCAGATCGGGTACGTCGGAGTCGATCAGCACAAAGGGGATCTTGCGGTCATGACATTTCTGCAGAAAATCGCGTGACTCGTCCAGGAAAGTAGGGGAGAGCAGCACGCCCTGCACATCACTGCCAAGTACCAGCTGTGCCTGCGTTTCAAATGAATGCTTGTCGTTGAGATCAAAAAAATGTTCGCTGACCTGAATGCCGTATTTCCTGATCTCGGCCTCCGCACGGCTGATCCCGCGCAGCGGTGCTTCCCAGAAGTCAGTCTCCTCCGAAACCCGCGGGATTAAGACCGCCAGTGAAATGATCTTTTTGGATGCCAGCCGGCTCGCCAGGATGTTGGGCTGGTAATCGAGCTCAGTAATAATGTCATTGATTTTCTTCTTAGTTTTTTCCGAAACCCCGCTCCTGTTATGCAGCACACGGTCTACCGTAGCAATGGAAACGTTGGCGCGGCGGGCAATTTCTTTTACGCCAAAGTAGGTAGCTTCTTTTTTCATTTGTGCCATAGAGAAGGTAGCGAAACTGCTCAAAATAGAAAGCGTTTTGCAAATTAACAATCGCTCCGCAGGAATTTGCTCTTTGTGAATTTGACAACAAACTTTTGCCAAACCGGATTTTCATAATTTACTTTGCCTATCGAATCGCTAGACTTTATCTAGTTTTTCTCAGAAAGCAACCACCAAACACTACGATTGCATGTTTAAAAATTTCCCCCAACTCATTTCAGGGCTTTTCTTTCTGGTGGTGCTCCTGGCACTGACCGGTTTACAAGCCCATGCGCAGACGATCAGCGGAACCGTGACGTCGGCCGCAGACAAGTCGGCCCTGCCAGGTATCAACATTGTGATCAAGAATACCGTAACTGGCACCACCACCGATGCCGAAGGTAAATACCAGCTGAATGCCCCGACAGACGCGGTTCTTGTTTTCTCGGGCATCGGGTACGTTACCCAGGAGGTAGAAGCGGGCAAGCGCACCATTGTGGATGCCCAGCTTGCGGCAGATACCCGTCAGCTCGATGAGCTGGTGGTCGTAGGTTACGGTACCCAGAAGAAAACCAGCCTGACCAATTCGATTGCGCAAATCAGCGGGGAGGAGATCACCCGCAGGCCGGTGTCCAGTGTGCAGCAATCGTTTCAGGGCGTAATGCCGGGCGTGACTGTGCTTGATCAGGGCGGATCACCCGGCAGGTCCAATGCCGCGATCCGTGTCCGGGGTATTACTACGTTTAATATTAATAACAGTTCGACCAGCGGATTCGACCTGGGTAAGAATGATGCACTCGTGATCGTGGACGGCATTGAGCAGCGCCTGAGTGACCTGAATCCGGATGATATCGAGTCTGTTTCGGTGCTGAAAGATGCATCTTCTACGGCCATATACGGTTCACGGGCAACCAACGGGGTTGTGCTTATCCGTACCAAAAGAGCTGCGGGCAGCAAGGTGCAGGTCAATTATCACGGCTACTACGCAATCCAGAAGTCGACCAACGTACCTAAAATGATGGGCCTGGAAGCCTACATGCGCGAGCAGGTGGCTGCCTATACCAATGCAGGTGCAACTTTGCCCGCCCGGTTTACGGAGGAATCCATCCAAACGTGGATCCATGCAACGGACCGTGAGCGGTACCCACTTCCCAATACCTGGTTTCAAACCCTGCTGCATGCGGCTCCCCAGCAGAATCATACGTTTTCGATCGCCGGCGGCAATGAGTCACTGCGTACCCGGCTGAGCGTCCGTTACCAGGACCAGAAAGGGGTGATTGACAATTTTGGCAATAAAATCGGTGAAATCCGGCTGAACTCGGACTATGAGGTATCCAAAAAGATCCGCGTGAGTGCGGATGTGAATTATCGTTTTAACAAGACCCTGAGCCCGACCACAAATGCCAATGCACCCCTGGACAGGTTTTTCCACGGCTCGCTGTGGGCTGTGCCCAAGTACGCTGACGGTACCTACGGCCTGAGTACGCAGGGAAATAACCCGCTGATGTTCATTGAAATCGGCGGCCTGTCGCGGCAAACGACCGACTACCTGTCGGGATATGTAAAGGCAGATTGGGACATTGCGGAAGGACTGACGTTTTCCACCCAGCTGGCAGGAAGAGGGTTTTTTACCCAGCAAAAAAACTACACGAACTCCTATACCAACATTGATAAGAATACCAATATTACCAAGGTCATTGCCAACAACAGCCTGACGGAAGTACGTGATAACCTGAAAGAGTACACGCTCAATAACCTTTTGACGTACGAAAAAAGCTGGGGTCCGCATAACTTCAAAGGCCTGCTGGGCTACTCGCAGATCGGTAATACGCAGACTTTCCTGTCGGCTTACCGGGAGCGTTTTTACAACAACGATATCGGCTCTATCGGGCAGGGTGCCAATGATGGTACCAAAAGCAACGACGGCCGTGACGCGGTATACGGGCTTCGATCTTTCTTCGGACGTATCAATTATGATTTTAATGAAAAATACCTGCTTGAAGTCAATGCACGGTACGACGGGTCGTCCAAATTCACCGGCGACAAGCAATACAGCATTTTTCCCTCATTTTCGGCAGGCTGGCGTATTTCCAAGGAAAACTTCTGGCAGCCGCTTGAAAAGACAATCAATGACCTGAAATTCAGGGGCTCGTGGGGTATCACCGGAAACCAGTCGGTGGACCTGTACAGCTACTATGCATCGCTTACTGCCGCAGGTTACAACCTGGGCGGGGCTTCGGTACCGGGTTACCGCCAAACCACACTGGCCAATACCGGTCTGGGCTGGGAATCGACCACGCAACTGGACCTTGGACTGGATGCTTCCTTCCTTGGCAACCGCCTGAACCTGACGGTGGATTACTACCGCAAGTTAACCAATGACATTTTGCTCAACCTGGATATCCCGGCCACGATCGGGCTGAATGCACCGCCGCAAAATGCCGGATCCGTGGAGAACAAAGGCTGGGAATTTGCCCTGAACTACCGGGGTACGCCGGCTCCTTCGGGCTTCCGCTACAACCTGGGTGCCAACCTGAGCATCAATGAAAACAAGGTAACCGACCTGAAAGGCACGGGTCCTTACCTGGCCGGTTCGGACATTGACCCTCGGTATATCATTGCAAAAGGCCTCCCGATCAATACGCTTTGGGGCTATAAGACGGACGGGCTTTTCCAGACTCAGCAGGAAATTGCCGAATATGGCGCAACCTACGCGGCCAATACCAAGCCCGGCGATGTGAAATACCTCGATCTTAATGGAGACAAGCGCATTTCGGCAGACGATATGACGGCTATCGGCAACTCATTTCCGAAATATACCTTTGGGCTGAATGGTGATTTTTCATATAAAAACTTTGAGCTGAACATCCTCTTCCAGGGAACTGCCAAAGTAGACGCAAGGCTGGCGGGTGCCCTCGCCGAAATGGGGAACCAGGAAGGTTTTACGCATGAAATTTACACCAACAATTACTGGACGCCCGAAAACACCGGTGCCCGCTTTCCGCGGCCGGTCAAGTTTGACCTTCGGAATGTAGCCACTTCGGACAGGCTGGTGATCAACGGGTCTTACCTGCGCCTGAAAAACGTGCAGGTAGCGTACAACCTGCCTGCCGCGCTGGTCAAGAAGATCTACCTCGGCCGGGTGCGTGTGTATGCCTCGGCGACCAATGTTTTCACGATTTCAAAACTCAATGAATGGAACCTTGATCCGGAAGTGCCGTCGGGAAGGGGTGTGTACTATCCGCAAACAGCACTTTACACGCTGGGCCTGAACCTGCAATTCTGATCCCCAACATTGAAAACCACCATTATGAAAAAATTCACAAATACCATCAATACATGGGCTATGGCGCTGGTTGCGGGCGTGGTCCTGATTTCCTGCGACAAGGATCTGCTCGAAACCGTACCCAATGACCGGCTTTCGGTGGACGTTTTCTGGAAAAGTGAGAACGATGCACGAACGGCGGTCAACTCGATCTACCTTGACCTGGACAGCACCAATATCATCAGCTGGGATGCGATGACGGACATTGCACATACAAACCAGAACTTCAACGTGGAAGCGTATGTGGAGCTGGGAAGTTACGATGCTACGAGCGCAAAAGTGTACAATGAATGGAGAAAAGCCTATCGCGGGATCGGTGCTTCCAACTATTTCCTCGACAACGTGGACAAGGTACCTTCCACCAATACGGCCCTGATCAACCAGTTCAGGGGAGAGGCAAAAGCATTACGGGCATACCAGTATATCAAGCTGATCGGCCTTTTCGGGCCGGTGCCGCTGGTGACCAGCTCCCTGACCCTGGAAGCTTCCCGCCAGCTTACCAACACACCCGTGGAGGAGCTCTGGGATTTTGTAGACAAAGAACTTACCGAAGCTGCTGCTTTGCTGCCTGCTGCCTATGCGGCCTCGGAAACGGGACGCATGACAAAAGGGGCTGCACTCGGACTGCTGGCGCGCGCCAACCTGTATGCCGGCCGGTTTCAGAAAGCCGCCGCTGCCGCCGACCTGGTGATCAAGTCGGGTACATACAGCCTGTACGATTCGTACCAGAAACTGTTTACCTATGCAGCTGAAAACAACAGGGAAGTACTGCTGGACCGGCAGTTTATCAAGGATACTTACCCGGTGAATGTATTTCAGCTGCTGGCTCCTTACAGTCAGAAAAACAGCCAGAGCACCTTTGTGCCCACCAAGGCGCTGGTTGATCTTTATGAAACCACCGAAGGTAAAAAGATCACTGACGCCGGCAGCGGCTACAACCCTGCCAAGCCCTACCTCAACCGGGATCCGCGATTGAAGTACTCCATTTACCTCGAAGACGATGTGCTGCCCAGCGGCATTGCATTCAAGCCGCAGCCTACGAGCGGTACTGCGGATGCGATAGGCAGTACCTACATTGCGTCGACGACGGGTTTTAACATCAAAAAATACATCAATAATGAGGATTATGGCAATCCTGTGAACAGCGGGATTAACATCATCCTGCTCCGCTACGCAGAGGTTTTGCTGACGTATGCAGAAGCTAAAATAGAGCTGGGGCAGGTGGATGCGAGCGTTTATAATGCCATCAATGCAGTGCGGAATGGTCGTACAGATGTGAAGCAGCCCGATGTTACCTCAGGCAGTCAGGCTGCATTGCGGGAGCTGGTGCGCCGGGAACGGACTGTGGAGCTGGCTTTTGAAGGACAGCATTTGTTTGATATCCGCCGCTGGAAAACGGCAGAAATGGTCATGCCGGGCCCGGTTTACGGGATTACTTATACCAATGCACAAGGCCAGCTGGTGACCGCAGAAGCCGTGGCGGTCAACAAGGTGTTTGATGCCACGCGCCATTATTTGTGGCCTATTCCGCAGAAAGAGCTTAATTTGACGCCGACGCTTCGCCAGAATGTGAATTGGTGAGCATGCTGCTGACTGTCGGTTTTATTGGGTTTGTTTAAAAAGAATTTATGGTATGATGACATTTGGAAAAATGAGGGGGGTGGTTTGTCTGGGATTGTTGCTGGCAGGTGCTGTTATTACGACGGCTATGAAGGGTACCAAACCGGAGGCCAAAAAGCCCAATATAGTGCTGTTTTTCATTGATGACCTGGGATACGGCGATTTGTCGGTGACGGGGGCATTGGGTTACACAACCCCGAACCTGGATAAAATGGCCAAGGAGGGGACGCGTTTTACCAACTTCATGGCCGCTCAGGCAGTTTGCAGTGCTTCCCGCGCGGCTTTACTGACAGGCTGTTATCCCAACCGGGTCGGTATTTCGGGTGCATTGGGACCCAAGGACCCTACCGGGCTGAACCCCAAAGAAGAAACCATTGCAGAACTCGTGAAAGCACAGGGCTATGCAACCGGGATTTTTGGAAAATGGCATCTGGGAAATCAGGAGGAGTTTTTGCCTTTACAGCAGGGCTTCGACGAATATTACGGCGTGCCTTATTCCCATGACATGTGGCCTCTGCATCCATGGCAGGAACGCGCGCAATACCCGCCCCTGCACTGGATTGATGGTAACAAGCCGGGCAAGGAAATCAAAAACCTGGAAGATGCCAGCGAGCTTACGCCGGCGATCACGGAGCGTGCCGTTTCATTTATCCGTAAAAACAAAAACAAACCCTTCTTCCTGTATGTGCCGCACCCGTTGCCGCACGTACCCCTGGCTGCTTCGGCGAAGTTTCGCGGCAAGAGCGAGAGGGGAATTTTCGGGGATGTTTTAATGGAGCTCGACTGGTCGGTAGGAGAGATCATGAAGGAGCTGAAAGCCCAGGGACTGGATGAAAACACGCTGGTGATTTTTACCAGCGACAATGGTCCGTGGCTCAACTACGGCGACCATGCCGGTTCGGCAGGCGGGTTCCGCGAGGGTAAGGGTACGTCCTTTGAAGGAGGGCAGCGCGAGCCGACGATCATGCGCTGGCCGGGCGTGGTGCCTGCGGGCAGGATTTGCAACAAGCTGCTGTCGGCCATTGATATCCTGCCGACGATTGCAAAGCTGACCGGCGCCAGGTTACCCAAAGAAAAGATCGACGGAGTGGAATTTGTGGACTTACTAAAAGGGGACGAAACCAAAACACCCCGGGAGACTTTCCTGTATTATTACCGTAAAAACAGTCTGGAAGCAGTACGGAAAGGTGACTGGAAGCTGGTATTTGCACATCCCGGCCGTACTTACGAAGGTTCTTTGCCTGGTAAAAACGGCCAGCCCGGATCTGCGCCGGAGGATCACCAGTATCCCAAAGCATTGTACCACCTGACCCGTGACCCGGCTGAGCGCTACGACGTTCTGGAACAAAATCCTGAAATCGTGGCCGAGCTCGAAAAAATCGCTGAGGCCGCCCGCGAAGACCTGGGTGACGACTTGCAGCAAAAAGCTGGAAAGAATAATCGCGAAGCCGGCAAAGGCCAGAAAATGTAGCAGCCGGATAAGGACTTTATAAAAAGTCGTAAATTGTAACCCTTGGGGTAGCACACTATATTTTAAAAATGATCAAAAGTATAAGCCACAAAGGACTTTGTATGCTTTGGGAGAAGGGGAATGCCTCCAAATTGCCTGATGCACAAATTGAAGAGTTGAGGCGCGTTTTAACTGCCCTGAACACTGCCAGAACATTGGAGCCCCTGCGTGCCATTCCAGGGTACAGGCTGCATTCACTTTCTGGAACGATGGCGGGGATGTGGTCGATATGAGTGACAGGTAACTACCCGATCGTTTTTACATTTGAAGACGGAGATGTTTTTGACGTGGATTACATAGGCTATCATTGAAACAAAATATGGAGAATGAAATGAGGCCAGTGCACCCGGGTGCAGTTCTGCGGGAGGATATTTTGAAGGAAATGAAAATATCTGTGACACAAGCGGCAAAGAATCTGAATGTCAGCCGGAAGCAACTATCGGAAGTGGTCAATGAAGTAGCGGCTATTTCGCCCGAAATGGCCGTACGCCTGGAAAAAGGGTTCGGAGTTAATGCAGAATTCTGGCTGGATATGCAAAAAAACTACGATATCTGGAAGGTACGCAGCAGTGGGACGGTACAGGGAATTAGCAGGATACAGATTCCGGGAACTTTGCCATCGTAAAAAGATGATGTACCTCCTGTAAAATACTTGTTTAAATCAAAACGATAATTTTACTTTGTCTATCAATTAAATAGATTAATAGTTGAACTATAAAATCCAATGAAGCATTTTTTACTCCTGATACCCTAATGACAGCACGAGCCGACTTGCGGAATTTTCGGTGGTTGTCAATTCGGGCGGGTCGACCGGCTGTCGTAGGGTATCAGGGGGATAAATATACACATCAATTTCTTTTCAGGTAACTTTTACCTTGATACCTTCCGCATTCCGGAAGGTTTTCTTTATGCTTATGAAAAGGTTTACATCACTTTTTATTGCCTTGCTACTTGGTTCTGCGGCCTGGTCACAGGTTCAGAAAGGCAGCTCAGGTCGCCCCAACATTGTTTTTATTCTTGCTGACGACCTGGGTTACGGTGATGTGGGCTTCAATGGTCAGAAGCTGATCCGTACTCCCAATATCGACCGCCTTGCCCGCGAAGGAATGATTTTCTCCCAGTTTTATGCAGGGACACCGGTTTGCGCACCGTCGCGGTCGTCATTGCTGAGCGGAAAACATACGGGCCATACCTACATCCGAGGCAACAAGAGCGTGGAGCCCGAAGGTCAGGAGCCGATTGCCGACTCGGTGCAAACCCTGGCCGAAGTGCTGAAAAAAGCAGGTTATGTGACAGGTGCATTCGGGAAATGGGGCCTCGGTCCGGTAGGATCAGAGGGTAATCCCGCCAGGCAGGGCTTTGATCGTTTTTATGGTTATAACTGCCAAGGTCTGGCACACCGGTATTATCCGGCGCATCTCTGGGACAATGCACAGAAAGTGGTGCTGAAAGGCAATGATAACCTGCGGTATAATAAAGAGTATGCCCCCGACCTGATCCAGAAAAAAGCACTGGATTTCATTGATGCAAGAAGTACAAAAGAGCCGTTTTTCCTGTTTCTGCCCTACATTTTACCGCATGCTGAGCTGATAGTACCTGATGACAGCATCCTGCAATCGTACAAAGGCAAGTTTGAGGAAAAACCGTACAAAGGTGCAGATTATGGTGCAGGGGCAAAGGGTGAAGGCTATGCGTCCCAGCAGATTCCGCGCGCTACTTTCGCGGCCATGGTCACGCGCCTCGACCTGTATGTAGGTCAGGTACTTGCCAAATTGAAAGAGAAGGGCCTGGATCAGAATACACTCGTCATTTTTACCAGCGACAACGGTCCGCACATTGAGGGCGGCGCTGATCCCAAGTTCTTTAACAGTGCGGCGGGTTTTCGTGGCGTAAAACGCGATTTGTACGAAGGTGGGATTCGTGAACCCTTTGCGGCCAGGTGGCCGGGCGTGATCAGGCCGGGCTCAAAGAGTGACTACATCGGCGCATTCTGGGATGTGCTGCCAACTTTTGCCGAGCTGGCCAAAGCTGCTGCTCCCCGGCAGATTGATGGAATTTCGTTTGCAGACGCACTACGCGGCAAACCAACCCAGCAAAAACACGACTATTTATACTGGGAATTTCATGAACAGGGCGGGCGCCAGGCTGTGCGGCAGGGCAACTGGAAAGGAGTAAGACTTAAAGCTGCCGGCAACCCCAATGCCCCCGTGGAACTATACGATTTGTCCAAAGACCCTTTTGAAACCCAGGACATTGCTGCCCAAAATCCCGCTAAGGCCAAAGAGCTTGGCGAGATCATGAACAAGGCCCACATCAATTCAGCGATTTTCCCTTTTACGGCTCAACAGAAGTAGGATTACAGTTGTTCAAGAAAAGCTGTAATCGTCTGTATTCGGGTACCTCTGTATGTGTCTAAGGTTAAAAGATCGGCATCACCTGTGATTAGTACATCTACCTGTCCGTCAACACCCAGAGCCAGGAGAAAATTATCTTTTTCATCCCGGCACTCGTTTACAATCGTTGTTACGAATACAAACTCCGAGTAGTCAGAGATAATCGTAACAACGCTCTTTATGTCATTCGCAGAGAAATACCTGGTGAATTTGAGACGGCTGGCTACCTCTATAAATTTGTCCAGCAATTCCTGACTGAACAGCAGCTTTACTTTTCCGGAAAGGATATGTTGATCCAGCCTGGAAAAGTTTTTTGATATCAGAAAGCTGATTCAGAGATTCGTATCCAGAATTATTCTCATGGATTATACCGAATATCTTACACTTCGTACGGCTTCAACTTCTCTGGCTATTTCGTCCAAGGTTGGTGGCGGGACATCACCAGATCTGAGTCTGTCCAGGGTTGCATAGAAAGCAGTTTTTGGATCGTCCTCAATGGAGATCAGATCAAGGTCGGCAAGATCTCTTAAAAGCTGCGCAGCTTTTGGATTTAGTATGTTAATTTTCAATACTTCCATACTCAAAAATAGCTACATTTTCTCATACTAAAATCTTGGATCACGGCACGTACGTCAGCTGCAATACCCAGCCTTGTGAGCCGTCGAAATTGGAGCGCTGCCAGCCGGCTGATATGGGAAGTTTCTTGAAAAAGTAGATCCCGATACCCGCAGAGAGTGCGCCTTTTGCATGATCCCCGGAGAGCCAGTCGGCGAGTAAATGTATTTTTTCGTACCAGATACCTGCATCCAGCCCGGCCTGAAAGCCCGCCACTTTTCCTTCTCCTAAGTAACCATTGTTCCCGTAATAACCGCCAGCCGCAAGCTTGTACCGCTTGTCTGCCAGCGATGCAGCCAGGTTGCCATAGGTAAAATACACGAAATGCTTGTTGCGGGAAATGTTTGTACCAGCCTGCCCGCCGATGCCAATGCCCAGGAAGTTTGTAATTTCAAACAATTTTTGACTGTTGATCAGCACCAGGGGGGCATAGGGGTCGTGCGTGGTGGAATCGTTTCGGATGAAGTGATGCGAAGCTTTTTCGTAATCAATATTGAAAACATTGACCCCGGCCTCCCAGTCTTTTCCCAGCCCGTAGGTCATGGTGGTTGTAGACACGACCACATCCTGCACTTCAAACTGCTGCTGAAAGCTCAGCCCGTTTTTTTCGGTGATTTCGGAAGAGGATACATTGAAGATGGTGAGCTGGCCATAGGCAGCAGGAAAGCAGAAGCAAACAAGAAACAGGATTTTGTAAAATATTCTCATCATGTTGGTAAGGTTTTAGGCCTATCGCATAAAATCCTTGCCAAACGTATATTCCTGCGGTAATGCTCAGATCAGTCCCTGTCCCGCAGCCAGCCTGATGAGGGAAGCCGTGTTGGAAACTTCAAATTTCATGAGCAGGTTTTGCCGGTGACTGTTGACGGTAGTAACACTGATAAAAAGCTGCTCGGCGATCTGCGGATTGGTAAGTCCCTGCGCAATGAGTACCAGCACTTCCTTCTCCCGGCGCGTCAGAAAAGGCATGGGTTTGGAAACCGGACTTGCGATATGCTGGTCAAAACTGACATTCATGAAATAACCTCCCGCCTGTACCTGCCGGATTGCTTCAAGGATTTCCTCTTTGCCGGAGCTTTTGATGAGGTAGCCCGACGCGCCATTCTGGATCATGCGGGAAACGTAGGCACGTTCATTGAAGGTGCTCAATGCGAGCGTTTTTACCTGCGGAAACTGATCTTTGATTTTTTTACAAAGATCAATTCCATTGATATCCGGCAGGTTAATATCCAGGAAAGCAATATCCACTTCATGATTTTTCAGAAATGCGATCGCATCAATAGCATTGGTGACTGTACCCGTCACTACCACTTCGCCGCTGTCTGCAAGAAGGGATTTCAGCCCTTCCAGTACCAGCGGGTGGTCGTCCACGATGAGTATTCTTGTGCGCATATCCATTGATTAAACCACGATTTCTACTAATATCGAAGTGCCTTCGCTGGGTTTCGACCGGATGTCGAGCCTGCCATTGAGATAGTCTACCCGTGCCTTCACATTCCGCAGTCCGGCACCCTTGTTCAGGTCCAGGTTATTGACATCAAAACCCTTACCATTGTCTTCAACAGTCAGACTTACCTGATGATCCACCCAGGTCAGCTGTACATGGGCTTCACTGGCTTCGGCATATTTCAGGACATTGTTCAGCAGCTCCTGAACAACCCGGTAAAGTACGATTTCAACGGAAGAGTCGAGCCGCTTTTGAAACCCAAACTCCTGCATAATAACCTGCAAAGCGCCTGAGGCGGAGATTCCGTCGCAAAAGTCGTGCAGCGCATCAATCAGCCCGAAACGCACGAGGGTTTCGGGCATCATGCTGTGCGCTACGCGGCGCATTTCTGAAATGGCACCATCGAGCTGGTTAAGAGCCCGCGAAAACGTCATGGCGCTTTCTTCGGGCAGGATCATATTTCCTTTCACGGAGTTTAACGTTAGTTTGATGCCTGACAGCAGCCCGCCCAAACCATCATGCAGGTCGCGGGCTACACGGGTACGTTCTTCTTCCTGACCTTTCAGGATAGAATTGGTGGCTACGAGCTGCTTTTCCTGCTGCAACTGCAATACTTCATTTTCGGCTACCTTTTTCCTGATTGTAATGTTCCTGTAAATGAGCGCGGATATGACTGCCAGGACCAGTAAACCTGCTGCCAGACTGTAAATCAGGGTAGTACGCCTTTGCTTATCTGCTTCAAGCACAGCAATCTGCTTTTCTTTCTGTGCGGTAAGGTACCGTGTGTCCAGCTCCTGCAGTTGCTTTTGAACATCCGCACCCTGGATAGAGTCATTCAATGTATTGTACCTGAGCAGGTAGTCGTAGGCAGCCTTGTAGTTTTTCCGCCTGGCTAGGTCGGCGGCATAGTCCTCATACAGCTCCACCAGATGGTCGGTCATTCCATTTGCCTCGGCGATTTCCAGCGCCCTGGCGGTGTACCGGGCCGAAACTTCCGGCTGGTTGTCCTGCTCGGCCACAAACATCAGCGCACGCAAGCATTCCATTTCCAGAAAAACATTACCTGTCTTCCGGGCGAGTTCCAGGCCCATTTCACCATATCTTTTGGCTTCACCCATCCGTTCCAGGTGGCGGAATGCGCCCGAAAGTCCGCTGTAAGCCTGGATCACATAAATATCAGCCTTCACTTTTCTGGCGATCCCGATTCCTTCATAGAAATAGGGAATGCAGTCGTTGTACCGTTTCAGGTTAAACAGGCAGGTACCTACATTGGTCAGGATGTCGGCGAGCTGTACGCTGTCGGCCATCGGGCGGGCAAGTGCGAGTGCTTTTTGTTTGTACACCAATGACTTTTCAAACAGGTTGGCATGCTCAAAGGCAGTACCGATGTTTACATACAGCTTCGGCAAAAACATTGTCACTCCTGCTCGGGTAAACTGATCGGCGGCCTGCTGATAATACCGGATGGACTCCGTATAGTTACCCAAGTACGTATAGCTTGCCCCGATGTTGGCCAGTGCTTTGGCCATGTTGAGCTTGTTTTTTGCTTTTGTTGCAATCGCCAGGCTCTCCTTGTTCAGTTTCAAACCCTGCCCGAACTTTCCCTGCAGATTGAGAATGTAGGTGTAATTGGATCTGTATTTGAACTTACCGGTAGCATAGTCCAGCTTTTCACTCAATGCATTGGCCCTCTGATAGTAGTGGGCTGCACTATCCAGGTTTTCATTTTCCAGCAGTTGTCCGTATTCAATATAGGCCAGTACGCGGTTGGTGTCTTCCTTTCCCTGCCGGGTGCGTTTCAGTGCATCTTCCATTTCCTGTGCATCTGCATACAGGCACAAAAGTGTCATCAAAGCCACGCAAGAGTACTTTTTCATAGGAGCAAACAGAGGAGTACGGCGGAAATTAAGGGCGTAAAATTCCTAAATAAAACCATTTACTAATATCCTGTAAAAGTATGATTTCTTGAAAATCATGTTTTCAGAGGATTGATACGGGTGGGTGGGAGCAGCTAATTTTGCAGCATCAAAAACAAACCTAGTTTTTTGAAAGCCAATCTAAATCAGCCATGAAAAGTAAAGTATTTCCCATTATCCTGTACTGTGCAACCATTGGCCTGCTGAGCTTTGTAACCGCGGACGAATATGCCGTGTTCGGGATCAGCGGGCCCGAAGTCGGGGAGCGGCTGTGGAGCGCATTTGTAAACAATGCTACCACGCCTTACTTCGGCGATGCCGTCAGAGATGCCTGCAAAGCAATCCCGGCCGAGCGGCAGGCAGCTGCGGTGCGCAAAGCGGGCGATTTGTTCAAGAGCTACTTTCAGTCCGGTGATTTTAAAGAAAAACACAAAAGCTGGCTGATGCACGCGTTTCAGCAGGAAAGTACGGGTGCAGATGCCGCCAGCCTTGCCGGGATCCGCGAGCGGAAGCTGAAAGAAATACAGCCTCTGAAAGCAGCCGACCTGGAAATGGTCGTGGATATTTATATTCAGGCAGGTGAATCCATGACAAGCATGGAAGGTATGCTGGGCAGCCTCCCGAAAGAGCAGCAGGCTGAATTCAAAAAGCAGATTGAAAGCGCCAGGCACAATGCGGCTTATTTCAAAAAGATCAAACCCCTGCTGAGCTCCGACTTCCCGGCTTTCCAAAAGCAGTACGCCGACTTTCTGGCCAGAGAAGAAATCGCAGCGTCGGACCGGCGGATTGCTGACACCAATGCACGCAATGCAGCTGAGTATGAACAATGGAAAGACACGGACAAGATTCTGAAGCAGCGTATTTCCGGTTTTCTTGAAAGAACAAAAAACATTGACTTTGCTGCGCAGACCAGGGATGTGAATGGCCGCAGGAAGTTTGTGAACGGAGCGTATGAGGCCAAAGACAATGTCTGGAAGTTCTGTTACCGCATGGGTCCCGCACCCACGCTTGCCGCCAGGGAATATGCACAGCAATGGCTTACAGAGCTGAAATAGATCTTCGGGTAAACCGGTTTTTGATGACAGATAAAGGAAGGGCCACAGGTTTCTTCCTTTATGCATTTATGGTCGTACTACCTGTGATACTGCCGGCCGGGCTGCTCTGAGCGGTACTGTCGGGATGTACCCGATGGTGCCATTTTCCAGGACTACCCGGTAACCTTTCGCCATTTCTCCCAGTATTTTGACGGGGGTGTCTGCGGGGAGTGCGGCGATCTGTTCTTTGGAATCCAACTGGGCTGAGGCAAAAATGCCGGCTTTCTTCCGGATCCTTACCGTATCGCCGAGCCATTTTGATTTTTCAGGTAAACCGGGCAGTTTTTCTTTGCGGTCATTGATAAATGGCAGCGGGTTGACAGCCCCTGATCCCCGCGCATAAATCCCGAAATGCAGGTGCGGAGTGGTCGTAATAGCATTTCCTGTGTTGCCCACCAGTCCAAGGGTATCGCCACGCGCCACGCGGGTACCGGTTACCACCAGCTGGCTATCAAGATGCGCGTAGTAGAGTGAGTAAGGGCTCTGTAATGACGATACAAATACAACTTTTCCACCCAGGTTATTGGTGCCGGTCTGGGTTACAAACCCCTGCTCACATGCTACTACGGGTGTGCCCCTTTTTGCTTTGATATCAATGCCCTCGTGCAGGCGCGCACCTGCGTCACGGTCGGCGCCCCAGTAGCTGATCACGCTCGACATACCGTGGCCTGCCACCGGAAAATGCAGCAATGGCTGGGTAGTCAGCGACAGGGATACTGTAAGTTTTTCGTTCAAACCTGTTTGCAGCCGGAGCAGCAGGGTATCTCCGTTATGATCAGAAAAGGTGAGCGAATCCTGGCTATCAGCGAAATATTCAAGGCGCTGGGCTTTTCCTTTGCTTTTGATTTTAAACAACTCTACAAACAACTTGGAAGTGGTATCCTCCGGGTCGCGGACGGGCCTGATTACCAGCTGCCTGCCTTCCGGAATGCGGATACGCAGTGCCTGGGCCGGCATCGAATCACCAAGGTAAAAACGCTCCTGGTAGGGTGCCGCAGAAAACAAGGTATCCTGTAAAACGAGGGTTGCCATTTTCAGCCAGGTTTGTCCTGCGGTCGTTTTTTCGAGTTTGGCTTTGTAAAGTTCCTTTTCATACTTCTCCTGAGGGGTTACCGGAAACCAGTGCGAGACGGGAACCGGCTTACAGGCCAGAAAGTATAGCGCAAGCACCAGAAGTGCAGCACTGTTGAAGGATTTCATGGATTGGCTTTGTTTGTATTTATGCTGCTCCTAACAAAGTTGTGCCATTTGGTTCTTGCCACGGATGCACGGATGTGCACGGATATTCGTGTAAATCCGTGTATCCGTGGCTGGATAAATCAGAACAGAACCGGATAGTGCCATTTGGTTTTTGCCACGGATGCACGGATGCGCACGAATGTTGTTATGAAAGTAACCGACAGGGGGGATTTGGGTCAAAAATTTCTATATTGGCGCCCGCTTCACAGATACTCTTTCAAAAGCTATGATACAGTTAGGTCTTTTGATTACGAATGGCCACCGTCTGCTGAGCGTGGCCGCAATTCTCGATGTTTTTGAAAGTGTCAATGTATTTTACGAGCAATCGGGCCTGCCGCATTTTTTTAAAATCACCCTGCTCACACCTGAACCAACTCCCGTGAGGTTCAATGCAGCGTACGAGATGCAGCCCCTGGCTATGGCCGGCTTTCAGAACCTCATCCTCGTACCTGCCTTTGGTGCTGGCGACATCCGGTTTGCGATCGGGCGAAACCAGGCCTGTATTCCCTGGCTGCGCGAGCAGTTTCAGAATGGATCGGAGGTGGGCAGCTTTTGTACCGGAGCATTCCTGCTGGCTGCGGCGGGCTTGCTCAATGGAAAGCAGGCCACTACGCACATCGACTCGGCTACCACACTGGCAACCAATTTTCCTGAAATCATTCTCAGGAGCGATGCCGTAGTTACGGATGACCACGGGATATTCACAAGTGGCGGGGCTACCAGCAGCTTCCACCTGATGTTGTACCTGATCAAAAGATTCTGCGGTAAAGAAGTGACACTCCGCACCGCCAAGATGTTTGCAATTGATATGGATCGGGAGCAGCAAACGTACTTCGGGTCGTTCCTGCCCATGCAGGACCACGGCGACGGACTGGTGAACATGGCGCAGAAAAAAATCGAAAATGAGTACCAGGAAGGCCGCACCATTGAAGAGCTCATCCAGGACATTCCGGCAAGCCGGCGTAATGTGGTGAGGCGGTTTAAACAGGCAATCGGGCTTACTCCCATTGAATATCTGCAGAAAACCCGGATTGAAGCCGCCAAAAAGCTGCTCGAACAAACCGACCAGAGCGTACTGGAAGTTATGCTCAACTCGGGATACAATGATCTGAAATCATTCAGGCAGCTGTTTAAGAAAAGCACCGGCATTACTCCCAAAGAGTACCGCGACAAGTTTAATATTTCTAGGATGACTATCACCAGAATGGCTGCCGTATAATTATTTATGTAGCCGTAAATAAAAAAACAAGGGCCTCAAAACGGGCCCTTGTTTAAGAAAATGCCAACATAACCGTCAATATCCCTTTGCGATTTTGCGGAATGCCCGCTGCTCGCCCTGCCTGATTTCTACAATATAAACTCCCGCGGGAAGATGCGCCACATTGAACTGGTGCGACAGGCTGCTGCCCGTTTTCTTCACCTGAACCGTCTTGTGCAACCTTCCGCTCGCTGAGTCAAAGATCTTGATGTCTACATGCGCCATGTTTTCATTTTGTAATTCAATGTTAAGGTAATCCACGATCGGGTTGGGGAATACCCTGACATCTTCGCCCATGACCGGCACAGCTTCTTTGTTGAGCAGGGGCGTAGCTTCTACGGCAGCCTGGCGCAAATTCTGCCCTTCAATGCCTGTTACAAACACCGGGCTTTCCGTTGCCGTAAGCGTAATCGAACCATTTTCAACTGGTACATCCGTAAACGACATATCATTGCTGCCGATCCTGGGGGTATAAATTCTCGCAGATCCCGCTCCGCCGAGGTTCAAAGTATAGGATTTGGTGCGGCCGGTTTCGTCCGGTACAGCAATGATGTACAGCGATTTGCCATTCAGCTCGTACCGGTCTACCATCGGGTCGGAGTGGATGGTTTCTTTGTAAACATACTCACCAAAAAGCTTGTTGGTTTGCACAAAGTAGTCTGCGGCCGGCCGGCGGGTCTGGTCGTCATTCAGGAAACCCGATGAGCCGAACATGCCTGCCAGGGGATTATCGTCATACATTTGGTAAAAGAACAACTTTTCTATTCCGTGCCGGGCTGCAAACAAGGACGTTCTCAGGATCCAGTCGGCCTGAACCTGTACTGCTGATTTATCACCAATCGCTACTGCTTTCAGCGGGCTTGATTCGTTGATATCATAACCTGCCTCCGTAATCCAGAGCGGCAGATCATTGGAGTACTCGCGGGTCACTTTTACAAAGTTGTCCATGATGGTTCCCGCATTGGTCACTTCCGGTGCAGCACCCCGGGTAGAAGTCCCGCTTTGGCTGGACGATGCATTGTCCGTATAGAGGTGGAAGTTGACAATGTCCCAGCAAAGGTTTACTGTACCGTCTGCATTGTAACCCCTGAACTCTTTGCACCAGTCAACCATTCCTTTGATGAAGTCTGGCCCGGTCACGAGGCCGGCAATCACCACCTTCATATTAGGGTCTGCATTCTTGACGCCCACGGCAGGTCCCATTGTATTTTTATGACCATCATAAAAAGCCGACATATTGGCTGCATATTCCCGGGCAGTCTGGTATCCTTTGCGTGCTTTCCACCACTTGTCGCGCTCGTTATCACATTCAATGTACTTGATGAGATCCAGGCCGATTTTGATTGTATTGGCATAATCACCATACCAGCGTGGGGTAGTAGATACGCTCAGCAATGAGGGATCAACGTTTTTATTGCTGCCATAGCGGGCCACATACTGGAATGCCACCCGTGCCTGCTCAACGTAGGAAGCTGGCTGCGTGAAGTCCGCTCCATAGCGCACTGGCACATTTTCAGCGTCACGCATGCCTTCGGGATAGGTGTTCTGCATCCAGTTGGGCTGGGTTTTCAAACAGGCCAGTACTTCAATGTTCTCAGCCTTGCAGCGTTCGTAAATCAGGTCGTAGTTCCAGCTTCCGCTGAGTGTGGGGTTGTATGAAAAAACACCTTCGGTGGATTCCAGTTTTTCCCAGTCCATATAGTGCCGCAGCCCTGTAAAGCTTTTGGCCGCCTGCACTTTTGACTCTACAAGCAGTTCGGTATGCGCACCGTCCTGAAAATTCCATTCATAACCGTTCACGCCCAGCATGTCTTTGAGGCGGATGTTTTTGGTACGGGCAGTTTTGGTGATTGCAGGCGGAGCCGTGTAGCTTCCGTAAAATTCAATTTCGGTGGGCAGCGTGTGCGGAATGGTAAGTACAATATACCGTGCATTGGAAATAGGGGCATCCAGCCTGAACTGTGCATTGCCACTGAGGTTCCGGCCGGGATAGGGACCTACCCATCCGTTGTATACTTCACCGGTAAACCTGCCGATTTCGACTTTTTGCCACTGATCATTGATGATGGAAATAATCATGGGCTGATCAATGGTAGACCCGGTAAAGTCAAACATCTTAATACTTTCCAGCGTCATCGACTCGCCGTCCTTCAATGGATAATAGGCATCATAGTAGTCGATTACCTTGCCCCAGCCTGTCAGCACATTTTCCTGGGTAAGTCCGTCAAAAAGGCCTTCGAGTCCGTTTGCAGCATTGGTCAGCTGGTACCAGCGCTTGCTGTCAATAGGAATACGTTCGCCCAGGCCGGTATTGGTCACCGCAGTAACGGTCACGGTGCGGCTCACGCTTTCAGCTGCATTGAAGTTGAATGTCGCAGCCTGCGAAGCCGTGATCGTTGCCTGGCCGGGCCCTGCCACGGTCGCTTTCCACGAGCCGGTAGCATTGGAGACGCTGATCACCGACGGATTGGAAGAACTGAAAGTGATCGGTGACTCGCTATGGTTGCTGCTGGCAGTCAGATCAAAAGGATCATCGGCCGTAGTGCGTGCGCCAATTTCGTTGAAGGTGATGGCAGCCTGTCCGAGCACAGAGCCGGGAATGATCTCAAACCAGTTGAGGTTGAATGAGCCGCGCTTTGCATGAATCCGCAGTACCTGGCTGCCTGCGGTGAGCTGGGCAGTGGTACGGATGGTACGCCAGTTTTGCCAGCCGCCTGTCTGCGGTACATCTACGCTCGCCAGCACACTACCTGATGCGGTCTGCAACTCGATGTTACCATTTCCGTAGCTGTTTGAAACACGAAAATTAACCGTATATAAGCCAGCACTAGCAATGTTGACATTGTAATCCAGCCAGTCATTGTCGTCGATGTAGCTGACATTGAGCCCGCCGTCGGTATCACCCGTTTCTTCGGTACGTATGTCGCCGGCCACGTCAAAGTGTTCAGCTTCCATTTTGCCCAGAAAAGGACGTGAAGCGGATGCAGACCACCAGTTCAGACTGAAAATACCTTTATCGGCAAACACACGCAATGTTTGATTGCCTGCGGGTAAAGAAGCAAGTACCGGAATGGTTTTCCAGCCCTGCATTCCGCCGGTTTGCGGCAGGCTGATACTGGCCAGCACATTGCCTTCTGCGTTTTTAAGGGATAACCTGGCATCGGGACTAAATCCGTTCGCAATGCGGAAATTAAAAGTATATACGCCTGCCGCAGCCACCTGCACAGGGTAGTCGGCCCAGCTGCTGTCCTCAATCCAGCGCAGGTTTTGTCCTCCACCGGTATCCTCGGTAGCCTCAGCGGCCATGTTAAGCATGTCACCAAAGTTCTCGGCCTCGACCTTGCCGGGTAATGTATTCTCGGTCACAGGCTGGGCATTTTGCGGTACGAGTTCAAACCAGTTGAAATTGAACGCACCGCTTCTGGCAAACACGCGCACTACCTGGCTGCCTGCGGGCAGGGTTACCTGCGTGCTGATGGTATTCCAGCTCTGCCAGCCGCCGGTCTGCGGAACATTCACTTCGCCCAGTACATTGCCTTGTACATCGCGGAGCTCAATAATGCCCTGTCCGTAAGCATTGGAAATCCGGAAGCTGGCGGTATAGTTGCCTGCCGCAGTTACCTGCAGGTTGTAATCCATCCAGTCGTTATCATCAATATAGCCCAGGTTGCCGCCGCCGCCAGTATCGCCTGTTTCTTCAATACGTACGCCCGACATGTTGTCGAAATGCTCCGCCTGAATCAATCCGGCAATGCTTTTTGACCCCGAACACTCAAACCAGTTAAAACTGAAAATGCCTTTTTCTGCAAATATGCGGATGGTCTGGCTGCCTGCGGGAAGCGGGGCGATCATCGTGGCGGTCTGCCAGCCCTGCATACCCCCGGTCTGAGGGAGTGTGACGCGGCCGAGCTCACTGCCGACTGCTGATTTAAGTACAATTGTTGCTTCGGGACTAAAACCGTTTGCAATGCGGAACCGGAAGGTATAGTATCCCGATTTTGTAACCTGTACATGGTAATCCATCCAGCTACCATCCCCAATCCAACCGATATCCTGTCCGCCACCTTCATCCTGGGTGTCTTCGGTGCCTACACCATATACGGCGTCGAAGTTTTCGGCCTGTATTTTTCCGGGGATGGTTTTATTTGACTGAGCCTGAGTAAGGAACGAAACAACCAGTAAGAAGAGGGATATGTAGATTTTCATTCAGATTAAAACTAATATTTCCCGGAAGATACGGGAATTTTACAAAAGTACTACATTGACGTATAGAATATTTTCTAGAAAATAATTCTAATAAGTTACATTGATACGAATTACTTTTTAATAGTGAAAGTATCGTACTTTTTTAACTCTAAAATATAGGTTTTGTACAAAAACAAAAAGGGCGGTGCACAATGAGGAATGATTGTTTATATAACTTCCCGGCCTGAACAAATATCCCTTTTTTCCTATGGATCAGATTATTGAACTCATCAAAGGTGACATAACGCAGCTTAAAGTGGACGCCATCGTGAATGCGGCCAAGTCATCCCTGCTGGGCGGAGGTGGTGTGGATGGTGCCATACACCGCGCCGGCGGGCCGCAGATTCTGGAAGAGTGCCGGAAAATTGTGGCCAGGCAAGGAAGCTGCTCCACGGGAGATGCGGTGATTACCAGTGCAGGAAAGTTGCCGGCCAGGTATGTGATCCACACCGTAGGGCCGGTATGGCAGGGCGGGAGCAAAGGGGAGCCCGAAAAGCTGGCAAGCTGTTATGCGCGCTCAATGGAGCTGGCGACAGCGCATGGCTGCAGGAGTATTGCATTTCCCAATATCAGCACGGGTATTTATGGTTATCCCAAAGAGCAGGCTGCCAAGGTGGCAGTAGAAGCAGTAACTGCTTTTCTCCTGGATCATCCGGGGCAGATCGACCGGGTGGTTTTTATATGTTTTGACCAGGAGAATTACCTTCACCTGGCCAAAATTCCCGGTGTACACCGGCCATCGACATTCGACGAATAGACTATTTAAATGGTATTTCCGGCTGGTCGCCTGGGGTGATCGGCTCTGTTTCGGGCACCACGGGCTCTACCGGCGGCAGCTCAGGCTCCGGGATTACGGGCGTTGTCTCGGGCTCCCTTTCAAACGGGGGTGTTTCCTCGGGTGGCGTGGGTACCGGCACTTCGGGACGAGGGTCAAACGGCGGTGTTTCGGTAGGGTCAGTAGGGTCTATCGCTACCGGCATGCCGGCCCAGGATTGATTGGTTTCCATGTTTCTGGTTTTTAGATGATATAGGACCTGGTCAAAACAATTGTGCCGCCGGAACCCGACGATGGCCAGGAGCAGTCTTCCTTCCTGATCCGGGATCATGCCGTGTAACACTGAGCCGCTTAATAAGAAGTTTCCCCCTCAGAATAATCAACAGGCATATCAGCGGTTACATCTGTCCTTAAAGGCAGCATAAAAAATTATATTTGACCGACTTACATCCAAACCAACTTTTTTATGGAAGAAAATTATACGCAGCACCGGCAGGTTACCTTTTATGGAGAAGGCATGAAGCTGCTCGGGATTTATCTTGTGAATGCATTGCTGACCATCGCTACGCTGGGCCTCTACTATCCCTGGGCAAAAGCGGCCTTGCTCCGGTACCTGTATGAAGAATCTGAGTTTGAAGGCAGCAGGTTCACATTCCATGGTACAGGTCGTGAAATGTTCATCGGCTTCATCAAGGCCATCGGTATTTTCATCGTCATCTATGGCGTGCTGGTTGCCTGCATGCTTTCAAAAAATATGACGCTCACGATCATTGGCTTGCTCTTCTTTTACGGGGCATTGCTGCTGCTTATTCCGGTGGCTGTACATGGCTCCCTGCGGTACCGGCTTTCCCGTTCTTCCTGGCGCGGGGTGCGTTTCGGGTACCGGGGCGATCTCAAAGAGTTTATGCGCTTTTTTGTAAAAGGCTCCATTCTCACGATCCTCACCTTAGGTATTTATTCTTTCTGGTTTATCATTGATATCCGCCGGTATGTCATGAAAAATGTGCGTTTTGGCAATGTTACGTTTTCGTATAAAGGCAATGGGTCCGATTTCTTTGTGCTTAACCTGAAAGGTTATCTGCTTTCTCTCGTCACGCTGGGAATTTACTCGTTCTGGTATTTCAGGGATCTTTTTAATTATTACATTGACAATATCCGCATGTACCAGGATGATCACAGGCTGGTTTTCCGGTCTACGGCTACCGCGGGCGGGTTTTTCAGACTGCTGGCGGGCAATTTCCTGATCATCCTGTTTACATTGGGCATTGGTACGCCCTGGGCAATCTGCCGCAGCCTGCGGTTTGTATTTAACAACTCGATCATAGAAGGTACCCTGGACACGGAATCGATCCGCCAGACAGAGGAAAATTACAAGGACGCAACCGGCGAAGACCTGGCCGATATGATCGATATTGGTCTCGTTTAGCAGTAACTTTAATATATGAAGTCTTTCAGGGTCAGGTATTACAATGGGAAAACGTCGGCCATATTCGACGCGATGCTGGAACTGCTGCCTGACCACTGGGTGATTACCTACACCGACCAGGACGGTGCGTTACAGGTATCCCGCTGGTCGCTGGCAGGTATACAGGCCGATCAGAATTTCACAAACATCCGGGTATTCAGGTACGGCGATTTTCCGGAAGAGGTTTTTGAAACCAATGATGACAGTTTGCTGCATGCGATCAGAACGGAATATCCGGACAGGAAATACTTCAGAAGCAGCATCTTCGACAAGCCGGCGGGCCGGAACATGCTCATAGCAGGTCTGATCATAGGTACCCTGGCGCTGATCCTGGCCGGGTACTTTTACATCCTGCCTTTCGCAGCCGAGAAAACCGCCACGGTTGTTCCCGCAAGCGTCGAGGAGCAGATCGGGGAAACCCTGCATGAAAATATCATCAGTGAGGAAAAGGTTAACAAAGAACTATCCGATGTATTAACCGACTTTGCCGCCGTGGTCAGTCCCGGTGAAATGAAGTACCCCGTACAAGTAACTGTGATCCGGAAAAACGAGATGAATGCATTCGCGCTTCCCGGCGGGTACATCGTCGTATATGATCAGATTTTAACAAAAATGAAAACGAAGGAGGAGCTTGCCGCCCTGCTTTCGCACGAAATTGCGCATATCCATTACCGGCATTCACTCAAAAGCCTCTTTCGCAGTCTGGGGTCCTACATGTTTGTTTCGCTGCTGCTTAATGATATCAATGGCATTGTAGCCGTACTGGCCGAAAACTCCAATATGCTCCTGAACCTCACCTACTCGCGCGACCTGGAAACCGAAGCCGACGAGAGGGCAATTGCCTACATGGAGCAGAAGCATGTGGATCTGAAAGGCTTCACCGGATTATTTAACCTTCTCAAACAAAACGTGGCACTACCCGCACAGCTCAAAATATTGAGTACACACCCGCTCACCGACGAGCGCCTGGAATATGCCGGCCAAAAGGTGAAGGCACAAACCGGCATACAGCCGCAGCCCGAGCTGGACAGGCTATGGCAAAAGGTGCTCAATGCCAGGTAGTACGCATTGCATCAGCCTCCATGATGGCACTGTTTTTTTGGTGTTGACGTAAAACAGAATCAGTACCATGAAAACACTCACAAATGAAGGTCGGCAGTATGTTGAAGAGACTGCTGCAAAATATAAGGTAAGTACCGATACAGTAGAAAGCCTGCTCAAGGCCATCGTCAGCGGTGGAGGTACGGCGGCACAGTTCAACATACCTGAGCTTGGCGGCGCGGGTCAGTGGATGCGCGGCGGAATGGTGATGGTAGGGGATATGTTTAACAGCGCTTTGCGTACGCATGTTGAAGAGCTTTGCAATGAACTGGCTGCCAAAGTAAGTACTTCGGTGTTGTTTGAGGAAAACGGTGAAGCTGAGCTGCCACAAAAGCATGCAGGCAACAATGCGGGTAGCTGGCCTGCTATATTCGGAACACCTACCTCAACAGGCTCCCAAAACAATTTCAGATATGCCTACTTTGCACCTGCGCGCAGGCTGGTGATTGAAGAGGATGGCAGACGTACCATTTACGACACCAAGCACCATGAAATATCGGGTGTTTCGCAGCAGCAGGGTTACGGCCAGTCGCACCGGTTTACCAGCCAGGATGGGCCGGTAGACCTGGGCAGCCTTTCGGTGGTATCTGCACCGGGCGAAAAGATGCAGCCTACGCCCGAGATTGCCTACGATGTTACTTCCAATGCAGACCTGCGCTCCTCGGATTCCAGCGATGCCATCATTTCAACCATTGAGAAAATCAATGCGCTTTATGAAAAGGGGCACATTACTGAAGAAGAATTCAGGTCTAAAAAACAGGAACTGCTTGCCAGGCTGTAACCATTGGCCAAAGAGGCCGAAAAGGATGGTTATTGTCAGCTGCTTTTTTTGAAGTAGAGAGACCAGTAACAAGAAAAAGGCTGCCTTTGGGCAGCCTTTTTCGTTTGCATACTACACTGTGCTTAATAGCGGTACGTTTCTGCTTTGAACGGACCTTGAGGCGTTACGCCGATGTAAGCGGCTTGTTCGTCTGTCAGCGTGTCCAGCTTGGCGCCTACGTGGGCCAGGTGCAGGGCTGCTACTTTTTCATCCAATGCTTTTGGCAGCACGTATACTTTCTTCTCGTAGCTCGCAGTATTGGTCCATAGCTCAATTTGTGCGAGCGTCTGGTTAGAGAATGAGCACGACATTACAAATGAAGGGTGACCCATCGCGCAGCCCAGGTTTACCAGACGGCCTTCTGCCAGTACGATAATGTCTTTTCCTTCTACATTGTAAATGTCAACCTGCGGTTTAACCTGAGATTTTGTATGGCCATATGCGCCGTTCAGCCACGCCATATCAATTTCATTATCAAAGTGTCCGATGTTACAAACCACAGCCTTGTCGCGCATTTTGCGGAAATGGTTCTCTGTGATGATCTTGTAATTTCCGGTTGCAGTTACAAAAATATTGGCACGGCTGGCAGCTTCGTCCATGGTAACTACTTCATATCCGTCCATAGCAGCCTGCAATGCGCAGATAGGATCGATCTCGGTTACGAGCACGCGGCAGCCTGCACCTCTCAGGGATTCAGCAGAACCTTTACCTACGTCACCATAACCGGCTACTACTGCCACTTTACCAGCCAGCATCAGGTCGGTAGCGCGGCGGATCGAGTCAACCAGTGACTCGCGGCAGCCGTATTTATTATCAAATTTCGATTTGGTCACCGAGTCGTTTACGTTAATGGACGGCAGGTGCAATGTGCCGTTTTTGTAACGCTCGTAAAGGCGGTGAACGCCTGTGGTTGTTTCTTCCGAAAGTCCGCGGATACCACCGATCAGCTCAGGATATTCGTCAAAAACCATATTGGTAAGATCTCCACCGTCATCAAGGATCATATTCAGCGGCTGGCGGTCTTCACCGAAAAACAGTGTTTGCTCGATACACCAGTTGAACTCTTCCTCGTTCATGCCTTTCCATGCATAAACCGGGATACCGGCAGCGGCAATGGCAGCAGCAGCGTGATCCTGGGTAGAGAAGATGTTGCATGATGACCAGGTTACCTCAGCGCCCAGTGCCGTCAAAGTTTCGATCAGCACGGCAGTCTGGATCGTCATGTGCAGACAGCCTGCAACACGTGCTCCTGCCAGCGGCTGAGACGGTCCGTACTCGGTACGGATAGCCATCAGGCCCGGCATTTCTGCTTCTGCCAGTGTAATTTCTTTCCGGCCCCATTCTGCCAGTGTGATGTCCTTTACTTTGTAAGGAATGTACGTTTCAGTTGATGTTGCCATGCTAAAAACAGTTTTGTTCATTTCATTTGGAATGTACAAAAGTACTCAGAAAAACCACGGAGCCGAAGAAAAGCAGATACAAGTTGTGACTTCGGGCTTTGATTTGGATAAAATATCTTTTTCCCCTGGCTGCTTGCGGGTTATGCGTGTTGACAATGCTTTATTCTCAGGTACTTGCAGATATTTTGTCGCGGGCCGCAGTTAGTAATATAACCAAGTCATTCTGCCTGAGTCCTGCACAGTCTTGTGGCTCCTGCACCGGGCGACGATTCACCTTTCTCAAATGCATTTTGTCGACGCAAGTCCGCCGTATGTCTTCAAAAACACCGCGTCTCCCAATCGACCCATGAAATAATTACTTTTGTACATGCACCTTATTGCCACCCTGTCAGCCCGTTTTTCCGAAAAAAAGGTCGTCCGGCACCTGGCCTTCTGGCTGTTTATCCTTTGTGTGCTCACCTTTGTGTACGGCGCCGGATTGCCGGGGTACTGGTTTGCGATGGGGATTGTAGCCATGTTTATGCCGGTACATGCGCTCTATTTTTATTCGATTGCCTATTTTATCATTCCACGGTATTTCAATGGGGGACGGTATGTTGTTTTCTTCATCTGCCTGTTTCTGTGCGTCGTACTTTCCACCGTGGCATTCCGGCTGATCGAGATTTTTATTGCAGATCCATTGATCTACCGGGCAGTCCTGAAAACCGATCCTGCTTTCATCTGGCACAAGCTCGATGGCACGCCCGGCGAGCAGTTTGCGAGACCTACCTACCTGATCAGTGCATTTGAGCAAACCAACATCTTTGTATGGATTGCCTTGTCGGTAAAGTTTTTTAAAATGTGGTTTGAGCGAAAACAGGCGGCTACCGAGGCGGAGCTGAATTTTCTGAAAGGACAGCTTCATCCGCATTTTTTGTTCAATACCCTCAACAACCTCTATGCCCTCACCCTCAACCAGTCGCCCCAGTCTCCGGCTGTGGTCATGGGGTTGGCCGAGATCCTGCGGTATATGCTGTATGAGGCCAATACGGGGGTAGTAAGTCTGGAAAGGGACATCCGCATTGTTGAAAGCTACATTGCACTGGAAAAAATACGGTACGACGAGCGGCTTGACATTACTTTCAGTATACACGGAAGCTTGTCGGAGCATCGCATCGTACCGCTGCTCATCCTTCCGCTCGTCGAAAATGCGTTCAAGCACGGAGCCAGTGAGCAGGTAGGCCAGGCGTGGATCAACATGGACCTGCGTGTAAAGGACCAGCTGCTCAAATTTAAAATATCAAACAGCAGGCCGGAGTTGCCGGCCCACCCCGATCTGCGGCCTCATCATGTGAGCATCGGATTAGCCAATGTGCGTAAAAGGCTGGAAATCCTGTACCCGCAGGCACACCAGCTGAGGATCTTTGAAGAACCGGAAGTCTTTGCCGTAATTCTCGAAATTGAGCTGAAAAAAACCGAGATCTGACCATGGAAATGAACGTACTCCTGGTAGACGATGAGCCGCATGCGCTCGAAGTCCTGGACAATTATCTGGCTAATTTTGGTCAGGTAAAAATCATTGCGCGCTGTCACCATGCGATCCAGGCATTCCAGGTTTTGCAGCAGCAGAAGGTGGATCTGATGTTCCTGGATGTCAAGATGCCCGGCCTCAAAGGCACCGACCTCCTGCGCAGCCTGAAACATCCGCCCAGAGTTATTTTCACGACTGCCTACCAGGACTATGCCGTAGAGGGGTTTGACCTGAATGCATTGGACTACCTGCTTAAACCCATTCCTTTTGAGCGTTTTCTGCGGGCTATGGACAAGGCATTTGCGGCTTTGCAGATTGAGAAACAGCAGCCCGAGCAAACAGCCGCCGCCGCACCCGGCTCAAACGACGCTTTTCTGTACCTCAAAGTGGACCGCAAGATGGTGAAGGTCAACGTAGAGGAAATTCTCTGGATCGAAAGCATTCGTGATTACGTGAAGGTGGTATTGCGGGATAAGGTGCTTATTTCAAAACAAAAGATCAGCCTCCTGGAAGAGTTGTTGTCCGAAGAGCATTTTGTGCGGGTACACCGCTCATTTATTGTGGCGGTTAACAAGGTAGAAAGCTACCATTCCTACAAAGTCGGGATTGCGGGCAAGGAGCTGCCCATCGGGCGCAACTTTCGCAACGATTGCCAGAAGCGTTTCAGGCAGGCATTCTGAACCTTTTACAGGTGATTCGTCGATAAAAAATGCTGTTTATCGACAGTCGTCTGCCTCCCTGCATATAGCATGCTGATTACCTGTAAAATTGCAGCGCAACCGTCGGAAACGCGGTTTGCAGCCTAATCCATCATTTAATCAGCCATGTTAAAAAGAAAGAAAACCCTCGCAGCTGCGTTGTTCCCGGCGCTGCTGCTGCCCAGCTGCAAAGATGCAGAAAACCCGTCCCGGCCCGGTACCCGCCCGGCCAAACGCCACCCGGATATAAAAGCAGGAAGCTGCATTTACGGTCAGGTCCCTGAAATGCGGGGCGCCGTTGCGGGCAGCACTGCGGAAGGTAACTGGTACAAAGCATAATTATGGACGAACTGATGATACACATCAGCCTGATGTTTGGGCTGGTGGTACTTCTGTGCGCCTTTACTTTTTACAAGGCTACCCATGATTCCTGCATTTATGCGTGGGTTGTTACAGGCTGGATCGTTTTGCAGAGTGCAGTTTCCGTGTCAGGTTTTTACCAGCATACAGAAGGCCCTTTTCCAAGGATCATCCTGGTTGCCGTGCCGCCGATGGCAGTGCTCGCCGGACTGTTTTTTACCAGTCGCGGAAGGACATTCGTTGATACGCTCGATACACATTTACTGACGGTCATTCATGTTGTTCGCGGGCCTGTGGAGCTGGTGCTGTACTGGCTTTTCCTGTGCCGGCTGGTGCCGCATGAAATTACCTTGGGTGGAGGTAACCTGGATATCTTTTCGGGGCTGACGACCCTCCTAGTGTACTATTGGGGCGTATTGAAGGAAAAACTGCACTGGCAGGTACAGGCAGGCTGGCATATTGTATGTACGGGCCTGCTGCTCCATGTTTATTTCAAGCTGCTGTTTTCGGCTCCTTCCTGTTTTCAAATAACCGGGTACGAGTATCCCAATGTAGCGATCCTCCGGTTTCCATTCGTGTTTTTGCCGGGCCTGGTGGTTCCGCTGCTGCTGTGTTCCCACATTGTCCTGCTCCGCAGCCTGCTGAAAGTTCATTCCATAATCCGGCCGCGGGCCGTCAAGTCATTGGTACAAACTGATATTTCATGAACCGTTTTCTATTCATGCTGGCTGCTGCCTGGGTAACGGTCAGCAACCCCGCCGTTGCGCAGCGGGGCCGGCCGGTGCGCCAGCCTTTTCCGGAGCAAGGTTTTTGGGTGGCGCATACGAGCTCCGGGCAACAGGGTACGGTGGTGCGCTACTACGCCAACAGCATTACGCAGGTAAGCGAAGTGCATTACAGCCGTACCCTGAACGTGTCACGCCTTTCAGCCAGGCGTTTTCTGAACCGCCGGCTCAAAGCCGAACTGTGCAGGAGCTCATCCTGCCCCAGAGAGCCGCCGCTTTACCAAATGGACCCATGATGCAGGGTACACCGGTCAATCCAATGCTTTATAAAACAAAAGGTGCCCGGTTTCGCGGGCACCTTTTAAAAGTGAGAACAACCTGCTGCGAGGCATCTCTCTTTGGTTTTATATCAAAACAGAAAAGCTTTTGAAAATTGCGCCTACGCGAACTGCATCGAATATACGCGCCTGTGTGCCGCCATGGTTCAGTACGGATTGTTCGTGAGAGGTCACACACATTTCGCATCCGTTGAGGGACGAAATCACAAGGCTCAGCAATTCAAAAAACTCTTTTCCCAGCACGGGGTTCATCATAATACTCATTTTGATGCCCGCCGGTGCATTGTCATAAAATTCCTTGTGCATGAAGTGACGGAAACGATAGAACACATTGTTTGCATTCATTAACGACACACAAGCTGCCAGCTCAGCCACTTCCTTTTCGTCCGCGCCTTCTGCTGCTGCCAGCTGCTCCAGTGCAGCAATCAGGGCTGCATTTTTTTCATTAATGGCCGTCGCCAGTCCGATCAGCAAAGATTCTTTACGGCTCAAAGTTTGTGTTTTGAGCACATTGCTGATATTGATTTTCAGATCTTTCAGGTAACGGTGGTCGAGCGCTGCAAGCTTGTTGATCAGCACGCTTTCAAACTCAGCGGGCAGGTTAACCTCTTTATACAGCGATTCCTTTGTATTTCCGGTGGAAGTAAATGGGTACATGTTTTATTGAAATTGAATGGGAGCATATCCCGGTGTGTAAAAAAAAACAGTTCACAGGAGGCAAAAGCCCGGGCTGTGAACTGCTGGTGTGCTCAGGAGATTACGCCAGGGTAGCTTCTCCTTTTTGCCAGTTGCAAGGGCAAAGCTCGTCTGTCTGAAGTGCGTCCAGTACACGGATTACTTCACTTACATTACGGCCTACTGAAAGGTCGTTCAGGCTTACCCAGCGAATAATGCCTTGCGGATCAACAATGTAAGTCACGCGGTATGCTACTTTTTCGTTAGCTTCCAGGATGCCCAGTTCTTCAGCCAGTGACTTCGAAGTGTCAGCCAGCATCGGGAAGTGCAGGTCGCGCAGGTCGTCATGGTTTTTACGCCATGCAAGGTGAACAAACTCGCTGTCAGTAGAAGCACCGATCAGGATCGCATCGCGGTCAGCAAAATCTTCGTTGTGTTTGTTAAACTCGGCAATTTCGGTAGGACAAACGAAAGTGAAATCTTTGGGCCACCAGAACATCACCATCCATTTGCCGGCAGCTTTGTGATCTTCGGAAGTAATGTCATAAAACTCATTACCTTTTTCCAGAGATACAACAGATGTTTTCTTGAATTCGGGGAAAGTCGATCCCACAGAAAGGATTCTATTAGCCATGATCGTTCGGTTGTTTAACAATTGTATTTTTTTGTGTTACAAATCTACAACCCGACCTACATGGACACAACCGGTGACATAGCACTATCTCAGGAAAGACTTATCCTAAATGAATGAATTTGGTTTAATTTATCCAATCGGAGTCTTTATAAATACTGTCAATAACCTCATAAATGCAGCCGATAGAATTATACTTACAATTTAGATAATTATACTATTTCATGCTGGTATCAGGTTCACAACTGATTCCAGCGCCATGCCCCGCGAACCTTTTACCAGTATGGTTGTATGATCCTGCGGGTTATCCATCACCCAGTTATGTAATGAAAACTTGTCGGGAAAGTAGTAGGCTTTCGGTAACGCCGGCAGTGCATGCTGCATAAGCTGCCCTGCAAGCAATACCACGTCAAACGGGTAAGTGGCAATGAGCCTGCCCAGGGCCAGGTGCTCCTCTGCCGCCGCATCACCCAGCTCAAACATGTCGCCCAGGATCAGCATTTTCCGCGGTGCTTCCATAGCGGCAAAGTTGGCGATCGCAGCAGCCATGGACGAGGGATTGGCATTGTAGGCATCCATGATGATGGTATTGCTCCCCTTCCGCATCACCTGCGACCGGTTGTTATCGGGCTGGTAGGCGGCCACTGCTTCGCAGGCATCCGCATCCGTAACACCGAAGTGCCTGCCCACAGCCAGCGCCGCACAGATGTTGTCGAAGTTGTAGCTTCCCGGCAGGTAGGTCTCCACCAGCCTTTCCCCGAGCCTGAAAGTGACCAGCGGATTTTCACGGACAAGCACGGGGTTGTCGGCGGCACTTTCCGACTGGTAAAAGATTATGTCACCAAATGCCCGGCGCTTACTGACCATCTCCATAATGGTTTCGTTCTGCGCATTGACAAAGACGGTTCCTTTTGTTTTGGAAAGAAAATCAAAAAGCTCACCCTTCCCGGCGATGATCCCTTTTACTCCCCCGAAACCTTCCAGGTGTGCTTTGCCGATGTTGGTGATGAGGCCGTGAGTAGGCTGGGCAATGCTGCTCAGCAGGGCAATCTCTTCCTGGTGGTTGGCGCCCATTTCCACCACAGCCATCTCATGGCGGGCAGGATCAACGGAGAGTAATGTGAGGGGTACGCCTATGTGGTTATTCAGGTTTCCTTTTGTAGCGTAAGTATTGTATTTCATGGAGAGTACCTTGGCGATCAGCTCCTTGGTTGTCGTTTTTCCATTGGAACCCGTGAGTGCGATCACCGGAAAGCCGAAGGTCTTGCGGTGATGCCGCGCCAGTTCCTGCAATGCGGCAAGTACATTTTCAACCAGCAGAAAACGCTCGCCTGCTACTGCTTCCGGCTCATCCACGATAGCGTATGCGGCCCCTTTCTGCAGCGCTTCGGCCGCATACAGGTTACCATTGAACTTGTCACCTTTCAATGCAAAAAACAAACAGCCCTCCGTGATCTGGCGGGTGTCTGTGGATACCTTGGGGTTGCTTGTAAAGTGCTGGTAAAGTGTTTCGGTAGAAGTGTACATGGAATTATGCAGGCATTATAAGGTAATAGGCGCGTGATTCGTTAGGTTTAAAGATTCAAAAAACGCCCTTTACGTACAAAGTAATAGATTATTCATCACAGATGCGCATGAAATTTACCTCCCTCACCGTGATCGTTTTCTGCCTGCTGGCGCAAAGTGCGATGGCGCAGCAGTCCTGGTTTCGTACCGACTCGCTCACGGGTCTCACCATAAACGGAACGAAGCTCGCCAATCCCTGGGCCGGCGGGCTGAATGCCTCCCAGTTTCTGAAAATGGACCTCGACGGGGATGGTGTGGAGGATCTTGTGGTATATGATCGTACCAACAGCAAGGTGTCGGCCTTTGTAGCGGATGCTGCGCGGAAGGTGTATGTGCATGCTCCTTTTTACGAAACCCTTTTTCCCCAAACTGACAACTGGATGGTACTGGCGGACTACGATGGGGACGGGCTCAAAGATCTTTTTGCAAGTACTTCACTCGGTATCAGCCTGTACCGGCAGGTCAAAAACGGCACGGCCTGGCATTGGGAGCTGATGCGCGAGGTACTTTATACCAAAGGATTTTCAGGAAACATCAACCTGCAGGTTTCCGGGACGGATATTCCGGGCATCGTGGATATTGACAATGACGGTGATCTTGACCTGCTTACTTTCGACTTCTCGGGGACCTACATAGAGCTGCACCAGAACCTGAGCATGGAAAAATATGGCCGGGCTGATAGTCTCGGAACATCTGCCAATCCCGTGTTCCAGCGCAATGGTGATTGCTGGGGTAATTTCCATAAAGGTGATAATGAAGGTTTTGTGTTTGGCGTACCCTGTGGCGTAGTGGAAAATGCCGGCGGAAAGATCATGCATGCGGGCAATTCTATTTTGCTCCACGACCTCAATGGCGACGGCAAGCGCGATCTGCTTGCAGGACACGTCAGCAATGAACACATCTCTTTTTTGACCAACTCGGCTGCCGGGCTGGTGGCTGATTTTACATCCTATTCCAACAATTACCCCGCGGCCGATCCCGTACTGATGCACATTTTTCCTGCGGCATTCATGGAGGATATTGATTTTGATGGTGTAAAAGACCTGCTTATCGCCCCCAATATTCCGTCCAACGATGCCAATTTCACCAACTTCAAAACTTCGGTCTGGTACTATCACAATGCGGGTACCAGTGATAATCCCGTATTTCAGCTGCGTCAGAAGGATTTTCTGCAAAGCCAGATGCTGGACACAGGCGAAAATGCAGCCCCGGCCTTCTTTGATGTGGACGGCGACGGCGACCTGGATATGGTCGTAGGAACAGGAGGGATGCCGCGGAGCAATGGTTTCCGGGGAAGTATGTACCTGCTGAGAAACAATGGAAGCGCGGCCGTGGCAGACTTTACACTCGAAACCGAGGATTACCTTGGCCTCGCCGGGCAGCTCGGCCTCTACAACATCAGGCCGCAATGGGCTGATTTCAATGGAGACGGCGTGCCTGACCTGGGTTTTGCCGGAACCTCAACTTCCACAATCAAACTCGAATACCGCTACATTCCCAATAAAGCTGTCCAGGGCGCGCCGGCCCAGCTGAACCTGGCCGATGCTGTGCAAATTGCTCTTCCGGCCGAGCTGCAGGCGGGAGACTCGCCCTACTTTTACGATGGCGACCGCGACGGTGACCTAGACCTGCTGGTGGGCAAGTCGCAGGGAAATATTTTTTATTATGTCAACAGCGGCAAGGGCTCACAGTATACATTCAGCCTGCAGACAGATGCATTTGCAGGAGTTTCCATCAATTTTACCGGCCGTTTTCCGCAGCTGGCAGTTGCTGACGCGGATCTTGACGGTCGTCCCGATCTGCTAACGGTAGACCATACCGGCAACCTCCGTATTTTTCATTCTGCCGCCTGGGGTGCCTGGACAGAACGTGAAAGTGCACTTGTTGAAATCAATAAACAGCCGGGTGCGCCTGTTTTCGGAAATTACCTCGCGCTGGCTGTGGGCGACTACAATGGCGACAAAAAGCCCGACGTCGCCATAGGCACCAATGCCGGCGGAGTCCGGCTTTTGACCAATATCCTGCCCGTCACCATCACCGGCGTGGAACCCGTACAGCCGGAGGATGTGCGCGTGTACCCAAATCCAGCAGCCGGGTACCTCCGGGTAAGCGCATCCCGGAGCGGAACATTCCGCGTTTACAATGCAGGCGGCACTCAGCTCACCGGCAGTATCCGCACAGAAGCCAACGTGGAAAAAGAACTGCACACCCGTAGCTGGCCTGCGGGCTTGTACGTGGTGGAATGGGAAAATGGGAGCAGCAAGGTAAGCCGTAAAATCGTGGTGCGATAGGAAGTAACCGGGCGGGCAAAACGTGTGACAGCCTTGGAGTAGATACTGCCCTAACTTCCTTTAAGAAATATTGCCCTTTGTATTTCTTAAACCAACGCCCGGACCTGCCCAGGTCCGCTGCGACCTTTTTTACCATCCTGAATCCATGCAAGCTCTTCTAGGCGTCATTTTTCACTTTATCGGAGGCTTTGCGTCCGGTAGTTTTTACATTCCTTACAAGCGGGTCAGAGGCTGGGCCTGGGAGTCGTACTGGATTGTCGGCGGACTTTTTTCATGGCTGATCGTACCTCCGCTGGCAGCCTACCTGACCATTCCCGGATTCACGGATATCATTGCCCATACCGATAGCAGAATTTTATTTTTTACCTATTTTTTTGGCGTGCTCTGGGGGATCGGAGGTCTTACCTATGGCCTGGGTGTGCATTATCTGGGCGTGTCGCTGGGAAGTTCCATTATCCTCGGACTGAGCTCCGTATTCGGTTCGCTAATCCCTTCCATTTACTACCAGTTCAATCCGACGCCGGGCAAGGATACCATTTCCGAGCTGCTGACGAACACCTGGGGGCAAATGGTACTGCTGGGACTGGCCGTGTGCGTACTGGGCATTATGATATGCGGCAGGGCCGGCATGATGAAGGATGCCGACCTGAAAAAACGGGGTGCAGCGTCGCCCGGCGCCAATGAGTTCAAGATCGGGATCGGGCTTACAGTTTCGATCATTTCGGGGGTGCTCAGCGCCTGTTTTGCATTTGGTATAGATGCAGGTAAAGTGATGGCGGAGGAGGCCAATACCGTCTGGAAAGCTGTAAATGCGGATCAGGGCGAGTTTTTGTTCCAAAACAATGTAACCTACGTGGTGATCCTGCTGGGCGGACTTACCACCAACCTCATCTGGTGTATGATCCTGAATGCGCGCAATAAAACGTTTGGCAATTATACCGATACCACAAAGCCTTTACTGGCCAACTACATCTTTTCGGCCCTGGCAGGTATCACGTGGTTTATGCAATTCTTTTTTTATGGAATGGGAGAAAGTAAGCTGGGCAATGGTCCGAGCTCCTGGATCCTGCACATGGCGTTCATCATCCTGGTTGCCAACTCCTGGGGACTTGCACTGAAAGAGTGGTCCGGTGTAACACGCAAGACGCTGAGGACAATTGTGATCGGGATACTGGTGATCATTCTCTCTATTCTTATTGTCGGATACGGCAACTATCTCCGTGAATAGCAATGCAGTAGCATTGTTGTAAGTTTTTTATTAATTTTTACAAGATTATATTGTAAAGTACCGAAGCTTCGGGCAATTTTAGTGCCCGGCAATACCGACCCGGTCTTTCGGGACCACTATTTTTGAAGTTTGACCACTCAACGGCCTTTCAGGCAGACATGACCATTTACAGTAATGAAAAGCTACCCATTAATCCTGGTACTGCTATCTGTTTTTCTGGCTTCAGGCTGCCGTAAGAAATCATTCAGCACAGAAACGACTACCGTGGAACTACATCCGGGCAGTTTTCCAAAAGGTACCTTCGGGTACGACCTCGCTTTTTTGAAAAAGCACATTACGCCCATTATCCTCACCGCACCCGATAATGCCAGCGCCAAGCTCATCGTAATTCCCGAGTACCAGGGGCGTGTGATGACCAGTACAGCAGCGGGCGACGGCGGCAACAGTTATGGCTGGATCAACTATGACCTCATTTCCAGCGGTCGCAAAAATCCCCATATTAATGCATACGGAGGCGAAGACCGGCTGTGGCTTTCGCCGGAAGGCGGCCAGTTTTCGGTGTATTTCAGTAAAGGGGATAGTTTTACCTACCACAACTGGCAAACTCCCGCCCTCATTGACTCTGAGCCTTTTGAAGTCGTAAGTACCGATTCTGTATCGGCTTCTTTCCGGAAAAAAGGATCACTGGAAAATTATTCAGGTACCAAAATGAAGTTCCTGATCGAGCGGAAGGTTACCATGCTAACCCGGCGTGAAATCCAGGAGCTGCTTTCGATCCGATCACTTGAAGATGTAAAAGCGACGGGCTATGCGTCCGAAAATACGCTTACCAATACCGGCCCGGAATGGGAACGTGAAAAAGGGGCTATCGGCCTGTGGATCCTGGGTATGTTTACGCCGGGAGAGAAAACCACCATTGTAGCGCCGCTGTCGAGCCACTACCAGGGAAAGCCGCAGCTTACTGCTGATTATTTTGGTAAAATCCCGGATGACAGGCTGGTGGTACATGATACGGCTGTGTTTCTGAAAGCCGATGGCCGGTACCGCAGTAAAATCGGTCTGGCGCCACTTTCTGCGAAGCCCGTAGCCGGCAGCTACGATGCCGAAAAAAACATTCTAACCGTAGTGCAGTACGATCTCAACATGCAGGGCGAGTACCTCAAATCGGCCTGGAAGCTGCATGAAGAGCCTTTTAAAGGTGACGCATTCAATGCCTACAATGATGGTCCGCTACCCGACGGTACGCAGATGGGCCCTTTTTACGAGCTCGAATCCAGTTCGTCCGTCCGGATACTGGGACATAATGATAAGCTGTCACATACCCACCGCACCTTCCATTTCGAAGGCGACAAAACGATCCTGAACCGCATAGCCGAAAAGCTTTTTGGAATGGATATTGATCAAATCGGAGAAATTTTTAAATAAAAGCATGATAGCGCAGGACAGTTGAGGCACGGAGGTCATACATATTTACATACCGATAATAAGAAATAATTGGATGTAATGAAGTAGGATGACCGACAAACGTAACGAGTGCCTCAGCTTCCGTGAAACATTCCGACCCCTTAGCCGAACCTTATCTGTTTAACCGCTGGCAGCAGTGCTGTGAGGGCGACAAAAGCGCCTTTGCCGAAATTACCGAGCTCAACTATGCAGCCCTGTATCACTACGGTACCCGCTTCACCCAGGACCGCGACCTGATCAAGGATTGCATCCAGGACCTTTTCCTGAATATCTGGGAAAAGCGCGCGCGGCTTTCGCACATCAGTGCATTGCGTCCTTACCTGTTTCAATCGCTGCGCAACAATCTGATACACCGCCTTCGCCGGCAGTCGTTGTTTTCAGATATTGATAACGCTGCCAGTGAGCCGCCCGACGATGTGTCTCCCGAAGCGGACTGGATATTTCAGGAAACGGACCAGCTTAATGCAACCCGCCTCCGCAGTGCCCTCGATACCCTGCCCAAGCGCCAGCGGGAGGCATTATACCTCAGGTACTACGAAAATCTCTCCTACGAAGAAATTGCGGTGATCATGGGATTGCAGCGTCAGGCGGTTGCCAATTACCTGCAGTACGGTATCCAGAAGCTCCGTGAATACTGGCAGCATGCAGCTGTGTCTTTCCTGTTTTTATTTGATTTTTTCCCGAAATAAAAAAAGTTTTCTGCTTCATGGGTACTATCTGCCGGAACGATACTCATCGTATTACCTGGTGAATAGTTAAAATAAATCCATGAATAATTATACGGATTACGAACTGGCAGATTGGCTCGAAGATGCTGCATTCCAGGACTGGGTGTACCATCATGAAAGGGATATCTTCTGGCAGCACTATCTGAATGACCATCCCGGCCAGCGCCCGGTCATGGAGCAGGCGCGTACGATCCTGCTTTCTGTGCGTGGTGAGCTGGACGTGCTTTCGGCTGCGGAAGTTCAGGCAAGGGTAGGAGACATCATGCGTCAGATTTCTGATGAACCTGCACGCCAGTCCGCCCCGTGGTGGGCTGCCGGATGGTTGCGCTCCGCTGCCATGCTCATCCTGGTTGCGGCTCTCGGCCTGGCTGTTTGGAAAATGCAGGACAAGCTTGTCAGGCTGGCTTCCGGTACGGCTTTCTTTTCCCAGTCCGCCACCACAGCACACAGGGAAATCCGGAACGACAACCAGCCCATCAAGCTGGTGAACCTGCCCGACGGCAGCTCGGTCATCCTGAAAAAGCATGCAAGAATTTCGTTTCCGGCTCAATTTGAAAAAAGCAGGCGCGAAGTGAGCATGTCCGGGGAAGCATTTTTTGAAGTGGTCAAAAATCCTGCTCAGCCCTTTTACGTTTATGCCGGCTCCATGGTCACCAAAGTAAAAGGTACCAGTTTCAGCATCAAGGCAAATGAGGGAGAAGATGAAGTCAATCTGGTGGTAAAAACCGGGATCGTGGAAGTTTCTGCCGCAAACAGAAAGCTAAATGGCCCGGTTAATAAGCTGATCCTCACTCCCAACAAGCAGGTAACCTTTCACCAGAAAAGTATGCGGATGATCACCAGAAGTCTGCAGAAGCCAGTGCTGCTCGATATTCCGGCGGAAAAGCAGGACCTTTCATTTAAACGCACCCCGCTGACAGAAGTTTTTACAGCCCTGGAACAAACCTACGGCGTGGATATCCTTTTTGACAAATCTGCCCTGGCGCATTGCACCATTACGGCCCGGCTCGGCGATGAGCCCATATCCGAGAAGCTGGACATGATATGCGCCGTCGTCAATGCAAAGTATGAAGAGCGCGGCGGTGCTATCCATATTGTGGCTGCCGGCTGCGAATAATCGCCACACACACTGCTCAGCATAATCCCGAATTCCTAAACCCCATAACCTATGCAAATACATCGACGTAGCCGAAAGTTTGTACTTCAAATAGCAGGCTGGGCGACCTGGTTGCTGTTGCCTGCCCTGTTATCTGTGCAGGTCTGCCGGGCAGAAGACCAGCGCGTGCAGGAAGTTTTGAGTCAGCGTATATCCATCACAGTTAATGATCTGGATGTAGAAAAAGTTTTAGAGAAGATCGAAGATCAGACGAAAGTCCGCTTTGTGTACAGCGCCGAAATCATCCGCGCCGACCGCCGGGTTTCGGTTGAAATGGTAAATCAGCGGCTGGATACCGTCCTCGAAAACCTGCTGAACCCGCTGGGCATTGAGTACCGTGTTTCCAAAAGAACCATTCTGCTGAAACGGAATGGCGAAAAGAAGCCTGCCGGCATGACCGAGCCTGCCGAAAAAACTGAGGTGACCGAAAAGAACATCACCGGAAAAATTACCGATGAAAAAGGGGACGGGATTCCGGGGGTAAGTGTAGTGGTAAAAGGGACCACCCAGGGAACTTCCACCAACATCGACGGAAATTACCAGCTTTCCGTGCCGGATAATGGTACTGTATTGATTTTCAGCTTCGTTGGTTATATTAGTCAGGAAAGGGAAGTAGGCAGTGCCGCCACGATCGACATACGCCTGGCTGTGGACGAGAAGGCCCTGGATGAGGTAGTGGTAGTCGGATTCGGAGAGCAGAAAAAAGTATCTGTGACAGGGGCCGTGTCGTCGGTTACCTCGGAAGTTTTACAACAAAATTCATCAGCAAGCCTGGCCAATGCCCTCTCGGGGCGCCTTCCCGGTCTGACTTCTATCCAGTCAGCCGGAGGCCAGCCGGGGCGGGACGATCCTACCATGTACCTGCGCGGGGCTGCCACCACCAATGGCCGCAGCCCGCTGATCCTGATAGACGGCGTGCCGCGGGACAATATCCGGACCATTGATGCCAATGAAGTAGCCTCCGTTTCTATCCTGAAAGATGCTTCCGCCACGGCGGTTTTTGGTGTGCGTGGTGCCAATGGTGTCATTTTAATTACGACAAAAAGAGGTACAGCCGGGAAAACCGACCTGACCATCAATGCCGAGCAAAGCTACTCATCCTTTACCCGTGAGCCCGAGCGCCTGCACTCGCTCGATTACATGGCCCTGCGCAATGAAGCCTCAGCCAATGATGGCATCACTCCACTGCCTTTTACCCGGGAACAAATGGACAAGTATGCGAATCCGCTGGCCGGCCTCGACCCCAATGATCCTGAGTATGCCCGCAAGGCTGAGCTGCGCCGCTACATGTACCCCGATCATGACTACTACCGGGAATACATTTCACGGTATGCACCCCAGACCCGTGTCAATATGAACGTCACCGGCGGTACCGACAAGGTTTCATACTTTGTCAATGGTGCTTTCCTGCACCAGGGAGGGAACCTCAAAACGGAACCGAAATCAGTCCTGGGGTACGATCCTTCTTCCAAAATGGACCGGTATAATTTCCGCGCAAACCTGGACTATAAGATCACCAATTCCCTTAAAAGTTTTCTGAACATCGGGAGCTACATTGAGCGTGTGAACATGCCCGCAGCCTGGCTTTACGGGAACGATACCAACTGGATGATGCGCGACCTGCTTTACCAGGCACAAACAATCCTGCCTATCACACCCGGCCCTACCACCATCGACGGGTTCGGGGTTGCACCCGGGCAGATCGTCGATCCGGGCTATATGGACCGTTCCGCCTTTGAGATCATGAACCGCTTTGGCTACCGCAACGAAGTGCGCTCCAACCTGAATGCTTCTTTCGGGATGGAATGGGACCTGAGCAACACGGTGACCAAAGGACTGAGTGTCCGCGGCATGATTTCCTATGACAGCAAAGCGACTACCGCCATGCAGGGCAACAAGTCCGAGCGCCTGTACCTGGCCGAAGTCAATGCAGCCACGGATATGCTGTCCTATGCCGTAAAACGTTCGGATGAGAGCCTGCTGCGGCTTGAAAAAGCGGCTGACTCGCGCTACAACATCAATATGCAGGGAGCTATCAACTACGCCCGCACATTTGGAAAGCACGATCTGGGCGGAATGATCCTGGCACAGCGCGATACCTGGGAAACTATTTACGGAGAAATTCCCTACAACGTACTGGGCGTGGCTGCCCGTGCCACTTACGGTTTTGATGAACGTTACCTGGCTGAGGTGAATATGGGCTACAATGGTTCGGAGCAGTTTGCACCGGGACACCGGTACGGCTTTTTCCCGGCTGTATCCGCAGGCTGGGTAGTGAGTAATGAGCGTTTTCTTAAAAACAATCCGTTTGTCTCCAACCTGAAACTGCGTGCTTCTTACGGAAAGGTAGGAAACGACAAAATGGGTAATTCCCGGTTTTTGTACCAAAGCGATATTACAATCGGCGGGGGACCTCTGGGTAGTCTGGGGCTGGGCCAGGGCGTAAACCAGGGGCTGCTGGGCAACCCCAACATTACATGGGAAGTGGCCCGAAAGCAGAACTACGGTATGGATTTGCAGATCTTCCGCGACCTCACCCTGAACTTCGACTATTTTATTGAAAAAAGGAGCAGTATCCTGATTTCCCGGGGTACTGTCCCCGAGTTTCAGGGTGTAAACCTCAGCAATGTGCCAAAGGTGAACATGGGGAGGGTGGATAATAAGGGGTACGAGATTGAGCTAACCTATAACAAAGCCATCGCCAAGGGTTTCAATATCATGATCCGGGGAAATTACGGCTACAATCATAATGTGGTTAAATTTCTGGATGAGTCGGTCAGGGATGAAACGTATGCACACCGGTACCGCAGCACCGGGTACTCGCTTAACCAGTCGTGGGGGTACAAGATTGATTACAGCAATGGAAACGGCTTTTTCAACTCCAAGGAAGAGCTGGATACGTATTTGTCCAAAACAACCTACGGCTTTGGTGAGCCGCGGGTGGGCGACTTCAAGTATGTGGATCTTAATGGGGATGGTGTAATCAACGACAAGGACCAGGCGCCAATCAAGTACTCCAACATTCCGCGCGTGACCTATGGCCTCTCACTTACTGCAGAGTACAAGGGGTTTGACCTGACCGCATTTTTTCAGGGTGTAGGTAAATACAGCAGCAACTACTCCCAGCAGGGTGTATACGAATACATTATCCGCGGCACCTACTTTGGCTACCACAAACAGGCCTGGACACCAGAACGGTTTGCAAACGGCGACAAAATCACGTATCCGGCCCTGAGTACGCACAGCAACACCAATCATACAGCCAATGATTTCTTTGTGATGGACCGCTCTTTCACGCGGCTGAAAAACATGGTGATCGGTTACACGCTTCCCACCGGTTCACTGAAAGTGGTAGGGGTGCAAAAGCTGCGCATTTACGCCAGCGGTCAGAACCTCTTCACCTGGGACCATCTGAAAATGAACCACCTTGATCCTGAAAACGACGATTCTCTCGGCTACCCGGTTACGCGCATGATGAACCTGGGCGTAAACATCACATTCTAATTCCTGAACCCGCAATATGAAATTAAGAACACTACTTCTCACCCTGCTGACCGTCATCCTCTCGCTGGGATCGTGCAGGAATGTGCTTGATATGGCACCCGACGGCAAGCTGACAATGGATCAGATCTTTTCCGAAAATGACCGGGTAGGGGCTTTCCTCAATACGTGCTACGCCAATATTCCTGTAAAAGGTACCCGCTACTTCTTCTGGAGTCGCGGACCCGTGAACTGGAGTGATGAGTCGTGGGATACGGATGCGGAGGCCGAGTCGTGGATTATGTCGGGCCGGATGTACAATGGGGATGCATCCGCCGGCAACCACCCGGTCACCAACATCAGCGCTGATGCAGGCAATGGTAACTACTGGGCCAGCTACTGGAGTGCAATCCGGAACTGTACGATTTTCCTCAGCCGCATTGATAAGGCTACCGTCAAAAACCCTGCTGACCGCGCCCGGTGGAAAGCCGAAGCACATCTGCTCAGGGCCTACTACTATTCCGAACTTCTCAAATGGTTTGGCGCGGTACTTCCCATTGAGCGCGAAGCCTTTGAGTTTTCCGACGATTTTTCCACGGTGACCAAGGCAAGCTACTACGAAGTGGTGAAGTTTATCATGGAGGACTGCGACGCTGCACTGGCCACTGCGGAGCTGCCGTGGCGCATTACTACAGCCAGCGAAGCGGGGCGTGTGCATAAGGCCATGGCCGAGGCGATCAAATCCAAAATGATCCTTTTTGCGGCAAGTCCGCTGAACAATAACGGGCAGAGCCTCTGGCAGGAGGCTTATCAGGTAAATAAGACTTCACTCGAAAACCTGCGTGCCAATGGCTATGAGCTGTACAATCGCGTGAACCTGCCACAGACCTACCTGTCGGACGTAGCGTTTATTGGTCCTGATAAAAATGAAAAGTCTGCCCTGTACAACGAGTATTTTACGCAGACCATGGCCTACTCCGCCAATCCGGTAGATAAGGAGACCATTTACCAGAGCCGGGAGGGCCAGGGCAATATCTGGGATATCGACGGTATCGGTTCACAGGACGGGTACAAGTCAGGTACCTGCCCCACCCAGGAGCTGGTGGATGCATATGAAACCTCGGATGGCCAGCCGATCCTTGATCTCGACAAGCCTTACCTGGACGACCAGCATCTGCAGCCCAACTACAATGCAGCCAACAAGTTGTACAATCCCAATGATCCCTACAAAAACCGCGACCCGCGTTTTTACGCTTCCATTTACTACAATGGTTCAAAAAGGAAGGCGATGTGGAACTTTGCAGAGGCACCTGAATCGGTTGAAAACTATCCTGCACCCATCGGCAACCGCACCAGGATCATTGCAACCTACATCAACGAGCCACAGACGGGCATTCACCCGACCGTACGGCGTGCTACCCGCACGGGCTACTATGAGCGGAAGTTCCTGCATCCCAACTCCGGCAATGATAATCCTATCGGCGGGGCCAACTGGAAGCTTTTCAGGCTGGGAGAGGTGATCCTCAATTTTGCGGAAGCTGCCGCCGAAGCCGGGCAGCTTGCTGATGCGGTAAAAGCCGTGAATGAGATCCGTACCCGGGCCGGTATGCCTGTTTTGCCTGCTTCCCTCGGTCAGGCAGACCTCGTCAAGCGCATCCGTGCCGAGCGGAGGGTTGAGCTTGCCATGGAAGAGAACCGGTACTTCGACGTGCGCCGCTGGTCGAAACCCACCGACGATCTTGCCAAAACCGACCGCTGGATTACCGCTATGGAAATCACCCGTAATGCCGATGGAACATTCAGTTACAAACGCAGGAACGTACGCGGGACAGAGCGAAAAAACTACACCCAGAAATTCATCTGGGTCCCCATTCCGCTGGATGAAGCCAACCGCCTGCGCTCCATCACAGGGGCCGACTGGCAGAACTTCGGCTGGTAATCAGGTTCAAACCGAATTAGACGATCTTTAACATGAAACATATTTTGGTTAAAACCATACAAATGCTGCTGCTGAGCCTGGTAATACTTACCGGCCGGGAAGCTGCTGCTCAGGACCTTGCCGCCACGATCAATGGCTCCGTCACCGACGACCAGGGCAAACCGCTTGCCGGTGTGGCCATCACCTCAGCAAATGGCCGGAACGGTACCAGTACCAATGGCAAAGGCGAGTTTGCAATGAGCATTGACGATGCGAGCAGCACACTAGTCTTTTCGCTCTATGGATTTCAGGATGTGAGGCTTTCCGTAACCGACAAGCAGGACCTCAATGTGCGCCTGCTGCGTGACCCGCACAGAAAGGACGAAGTGATACAGCTGGGCTACACCAGCCAGAAACGCAGTGAGATTACAGGCTCAGTGGCGACGGTGAAAGGAGACGAGCTGGAACGGGCACCCGTAGCCAACCTCACCCAGACCCTGCCCGGCCGCCTGGCGGGACTCGCTACTTACGAATCGTTTTCGGAACTGTCGCGGGCCACTACCGAGCTGAACATACGCGGACTTTCGGTAGGGCGGCAGAGCGGCCCACTGGTGATGATTGATGGTATTATCAATTCCTACAACAGCGCGCAGACCCTGGAATATATCACTGCCAACGAGATCGAGAGCATTACCCTGCTCAAAGATGCCTCCACCCAGGCATTGTACGGCATACAGGGTACCAATGGTCTTTTGGTGGTAACCACCAAACGCGGCCGCAAGGGACCTTTGCAGATCAAAACACGATTTGACGAGTCGGTACAGCAGGTGACAACCACTCCTGCATTTTACAGCTCGGCCGATTATGCCGCCATGCGGAACCAGGCGGCGCTGAATGACGGACACGGACCCAACTACCTTTTCAGTCCGGCGCAGATAGAAGGGTACCGCTCCGGGAGCAACCCTGAACTTTATCCCAATAACAACTGGTACAAGCATTTCATGAAGGACTTTGCGACCATGCAGCGCGCCAGTATGAACGTGACCGGCGGTAACGACAAAGTGCAGTTTTATTCCAATATCAACTTCATGCACCAGGGAGGGCAGTTCAAAACTGACCAGACGCGCTACAATGCAAATGCAAACAACATCTGGGTCAACTACCGCTCCAATGTGGACATGAACCTCAACCGCTACCTGAAAGCATTTGTGCGGCTGAGCGGAAATGTAAAACGTGAGCGTACACCCGGGGCCGGCAATGCAGAGATTTACGGCAGCATTTTTCAGCTTCCGCCTACGATGTATGGTCCCGTAACCCAGCCGGTTATGGATGCCTCGGGCGAAGTAGTGGATGCGGGCGGCCAGGTAATTACAACCGAGCGCGTCGCTTCCCCCACGTATGGGCTGCTCAACCGGACCGGCTACGTGCGCCATACGGTGACTAATATTACCTCCCAGTTTGGTCTTGACCTGGATATGGGTTTCCTGACGAAAGGATTGAACCTGACGGGTCTTTTTGCTTACCAGACCAACTCCGTAGGGAGCCTTGCTACCCGGCAGGACTATGAGCGGTGGATCCGCACCAATGATTCGACCTCGGTTTCATTTGTGAAAAAAGGCGCACAGAACAACACGCCGCTGGCTTACAGCAAAGGACACTCGTACTATTACCATTTGACATACAACATAGCCGCCAATTACCGGCGCGACTTTGGCCGGCACAGGATAGGGGCGATGGCCTATATGTTTTACCAGAATCTGACCAAGGCAGAAACCGACTCCGCCCGAATGCTGCCGTACAACCGGGTAAGTTCAGGATTTGAGGCTACTTACAGCTTTGACAGCCGCTACCTCCTCAAATTTGACCTCGGTTACTCAGGCTCAGAGCAGTATGCACGCGGCAGCCGGTATACTGCCACACCGGCCATCTCGGCGGGCTGGGTGGTTTCCAATGAATCTTTTTTAAAAAACAATGTCTTGGTGACCTTCCTGAAACTCAGGGCATCGTATGGCAAAACCGCCAATGATATGAGCAGTCTGGCCCGCTTTGCTTACCTGGACAATGTAACCGTAGCGGGTGGCGGACCGCTTGCTTATCTCCAATATGTAGTAAAAGAAGGTCAGGTAGGTAATCCCAACATCCGGGCGGAAGTATCCATGAAGCAGAACTATGGCCTGGACCTGGGTATCGGCAATGCACTTACCATTTCGGCAGATGTGTTCAAGGAACGCATGAGCAACATGATTATCAGTGCTTTGTCAACAATTCCCGAGTACCAGGGCATCCCGCTGGAAAACTACCCGCGCCTCAATACCGGGACTTTTGAAAACAAAGGGGTGGACCTTACCGTCAATTACAGCAGGACGCTCGGCAAAGACCTGAGCTTTCACGTGGGTGGATTGCTGGGATACGCCAGGAATAAGGTTGTCAACTGGAACGAAGCTCTGCGCACCGCAGACTATGCTTACCGTAAATGGGAGGAGGGTTATTCCTTCGGGCAGGAGTTTGGCTACCTGGTTGATTACAGCAATGGAAACGGCTTCTTTAACTCACAGGCTGACATCGATAACGCCGGCCTGGCTTATAACTTCGGTACCCCGCGCCCCGGCGATCTCAGATACCGCGACCTGAATGCTGACGGCAAGATCGACGAGCGCGATAAGGCCCCTATCGGCAACGGAATGCCGCGCACCAGCTACGGGATATCAGGGGGTATTACTTACAGGGCATTGGAGCTCAACGTGCTTTTTCAGGGAGTGGGCAAATACATGACGATTGAAAGAGGACAGGGTGTTTATGAAACCGACTACGACGGCGTGTTCGGCGAGCTGCACCGCAATGCCTGGACACCTGAGCGGTATGCAGCGGGTGAAAAGATCACTTCGCCGGCACTTTCGCTGGGTCGTACCGTGAACCACGAAGCCAGTGACTTTTACGCCTCCAACCGTTCCTACCTGCGGCTGAAAAACGTAGAGCTGGCCTACACGCTCCCATTGAGCCTTTCGAAAGTAATCCTGGCCGAAAAGATCCGCATACTTCTCAGCGGCCAGAACCTGATTACCTGGGATAAAATGAAATCCAGCGACTACGGACCCGAGGGTACTTACGCCACGTTTCCCGTGTACAGGGTGTTCAATGCCGGTATCAGCGTGATTTTCTGATGATTTTCCATTTACCTGAACCTTTACGTTTATGAAAAAATATAATGCTTTGTTCCTTACCGGAGCCCTGGCTGCCATGCTGCTCTCCTGCAACGAGCAGCTGGACCTTCCTTCTGACGGCAGGATCACGATGGACCAGGTTTTCAGTGATTATAACCGCACCCGGGGTTACCTAAACTCCTGCTATGGATATTGTCCCAAACCTTACATGGACCGCGCCTCCTACACGGACGAAGCGCAGGATGCGGATGATGTGACGCCGGCATCAAAATACATTGTATGGTATGGCGGAAATGTGACTTCACTCACTTACGGCGACATTTCGGCCGACGGCAGTCCGTGGGGTGACCTGTATGAGGGTATCCGTAAATGCAATGTGTTTATACAAAATATAGCTACGGCCACGCTGTACGCTCCTGAGGGTGAAAAGGCTTCCTGGACAGCGCAGGCACATGCTTTGCGTGCATTGTACTACCTGCAGCTGATCAAGCGGTACGGCGGGGTGCCCATTTTTGACAAGCCTTTGGAAATCGGGCATGATTTCGCGAAAGACGAGCGGGCAACCTTCTCGGAGGTAGTCACTTTTATCCTGGCAGATTGTGACAAAGCATTGTCTTATCCGGCCACCCGCGACGGTTTGTCCTGGGATATTTACGACAACCAGTACGGCATCATGACCCGGGCAGTGGCTTATGCAATCAAGTCGCAGGCGGTTACGTATGCTGCCAGTCCGCTTTGGTCGGACGGGACTTATACCTGGCAAAAGGCCGTGCAGATCAATGCGGAGGCACTGGGCCAGTGCCTTGCAAATGGTTATAAGCTTTTTGATGAAAAGCCGGCCGCCTCTATCGCGCAGAATGCGTATGCACTTTACTTTTTTACAAGCTCCAATGATCAGCGTGCTACGGACAAGGAGACGATTTATCATGTAGGGGATGCCATGCAGGTATGGCGGTTTGCAGGTATGCCTACCAATCCGGGTATGGAAAGGACAGGCCCTTGCCCCACGCAGGACCTGGTGGATGCCTATGAAATGGCAAACGGCCAGGCGCCGGTTACCGGCTATTCCGATGCCAACCGCACCGTTCCCGTAATCAATGCGGCTTCGGGGTATAAAGAGGCGGATCCCTATGCCGGTCGCGATCCGCGGTTTTATGCGTCGGTTTACTACAATGGAGCTGTCAGGAACCTGGATCAGCCTGAGGGTAAAAAGGTCGAGACTTTTGTGGGCGGAGCCGAGGAGATTTCGGATATCAACAGGAAGTTTACGCGGACAGGGTATTATTTGCGAAAATTCAACAACTATAAATCCGGTCAGAACAATGATGCTGACGGTGCTATCAGGCTTTTCAGGCTGGCAGAGCTTTATTTGAACTTCGCGGAGTCGGCCTACCAGGCATCAGGAGCCGACGTACCTGTGCCGGTAGGATCGCAGACGCTGAGCGCGCGCGAGGCGGTGAATGTAGTACGGGCGAGGGCCGGGATGCCGGGATTTGCTGCGGGCCTGTCCAAAGATGCATTTGAAAAAAAATACCGCAATGAGCGCCGCATTGAGCTGGCATTTGAAGAGCACCGCTTTTTCGACGTGCGCCGCTGGAAAATCCTTCCCGAAACGGACCGGTTTGTAACAGGTATGCGGATCACAAAAAATGGCAATGCATGGGTTTACAAACGTTTCAAATTCACAAATCGCAACAGCTTTCAGGACAAATACCTGATGTATCCCATTGATCAGCGCGAGGTCAACAAGGTCATCGGGCTGTCGGGCTCCGACTGGCAGAACCCGGGATGGCTGGAATAATTCTCCGGCTGCCTGGCATCCAGCGGCATGGTAGTGCTTCGGCCGGCAGCCCAGAAGCATTTCCATGCTATTATCCCACTGTAAGCCACCATCAATCCAAACCCAACCACAATGCTGAAACCCCTGATCCTGCTACTCACCTTAATTACCACCACCTCCCTCGCACAGCCGCTGGCAGGTACCGATGACCTCGGCCGGACGCTGCCGCTGAACGATGCCGTGGGCAATCCCAAACCAAACCGGCAGGTGGGAATTTTTTACTTTCTCTGGCATGATACGGCGCCAGCCCGCCACTGGGACCTGCACGAAATCGTAAGCAAACACCCCGAAGTACTCGAAGACTTCGACCATCCCGAGTGGGGCGGCGATCCGAAAAGCGGGAGCGTGGGCATGTACTACTGGGGCCAGCCGATTTACGGTTATTACAAGGCTGATGATTATTGGGTACATCTCCGCAGCATGCAGCTCCTTACCGACGCCGGGGTAGACTTTGTGGTCATTGACGCCACCAACCGTCTGACTTACGGAAAGCAGGCCGATGTGCTTATGCAAGCCATGGATGCCGTGCGTGCGCAGGGCAAAAATCCTCCGAAAATTGTTTTTTATACCAACACACAGTCGGGTGAGACGATGCAGGAGGCTTATGATATTTTTTACAAAAACAACGCGCCCTACCGGCATCCCGAATGCTGGTACCAGCTCGACGGCAAGCCGCTCATCATAGGGATTTCCAAAGAGGCCGGGGGTAAGGACTTTCAGCAGTTTTTTACATTCCGGGAATCACAGTGGCCGACCGAAGGTCAGAAAAAGAACGGCTGGCCCTGGATATCTTTTACCCGCCCTCAGAAGGTACATTATAATCTGCAAGGTGAGCCTGAGATCATCAACGTGTCGGTAGCCCAGCACCCCAATCCGACCGCGGGAATGGGCGGTTCGGCTTTTTACGGGAACAAAGACAACTGGGGCCGCAGCTACCGCCAGGGCACGATGGGAAATCCGGAGACGGATATGCTTAAGGGTTATAACATTCAGGAACAATGGGACTATGCCATTCAGCAAAACACACCTTTTATTTACATCACCGGCTGGAATGAATGGATCGCGGGCAAGTTTGAAACTCACGACAAAAACCCGGAACACTCCTGGTTCTGCGACCAGGCGAGCCCGGAGTACAGCCGGGATATCGAACCTACGCTGACGGCCGGCCTTAAAGACCATTATTATATGCAAATGGTCGCCAACATCCGGCGGTACAAAGGCATTGAATCCAATCCCTCTCCCGGACAGGCAAAAACCATCCGGCAGCTGGACGATTGGAAGGACGTTGCATTGACCTACCGCGACTACACCGGAGATACCCGGGAAAGGAACCATCCCGGTGCCCAGACTGAACCTGCCATGATGTACGTCAACAAAACCGGCCGCAATGATTTTGATATCCTGAAAGTGGCGCGGGATGGTAAACACCTTTACTTCTATGCGCAGACTGCTGCCGGCATTTCGCCCAATACCGACAACAAATGGATGCGCCTCTACCTTGATACCGACCGCAAACCTTCCACCGGCTGGAAAGGCTATGACTATCGCGTGGTAAGCGGCAGCACATTGCAGGAGTACCGCGGCAATCAGTGGCGCGATGCAGGAAAGGTAACGCACCAGGTACAGGGCAACCGCATGATGATCTCCATCCCGCGCAGCAGCCTGAAAAACCTGAACACACCCCTCAACCTGGAATTCAAATGGTCCGACAACATGCAAGCCGACGACGAACCCCTGGACTGGTACGTAAACGGCGACGCAGCGCCGGGAGGGAGGTTTAACTTTTTAATGATTGAATGATTGAATGATCGAATGGGAGTGGGGAATTGGTTCAGTTGTGAGTGAGTGCCCTTCGACTCCGCTCAGGGTGACAAGGAGACTTGCTAACTTCTTGATAAGGGGTCTTGGCAGTGCTAACTTTTTGACAAAGCCCTTGGCAATGCTACCTATTTGAGAAGGCACCACTCACCTTTGTCACCCTGAGCGCAGTCGAAGGGCAGATGCGGCCACCAGGAGCTCCCAGGGACAACGCTTCTCACCAGCAAACTGAACGGACCAACCATTCATCAAAACGCCTAAATTGTACCAAATGAAGTACTTACTACTATTCCTGACAACCCTGATCACCACCCACCTCCGGGCTCAAAGCTACTCTGGGGACATAACCGCTACGGATGCCGTAGGTCGGAAGCTGCCTGGTCACCAGCAGGTCGGGCCGCTGAAAAAGGACAAATTTGTGGGCCTTTTTTACTGGACCTGGCACACGCAGCAGGCCAAAAACAATCCTGCGCTGAATGTCACCGAATACCTGGCACGTGATCCTAAGGCAGTTCATGACTATAACAACCCCATTTGGCCGGCACGGAAAAGTCCGTGGTTCTGGGCTGAGCCGCTGTTTGGTTACTACGTAGATACCGATGCCTGGGTGCTGCGCAAACATGCCGAAATGTTGGCCGATGCAGGCGTAGATATGATCATCTTTGATTGTACCAATGGAAATATCACCTGGAAGGAATCTTACATGAAACTCTGCGAGGTGTTCAGCCAGGCCAGGAAAGATGGTGTAAAAACCCCGCAGATTGCTTTTATGCTGCCTTTTTGGGTTAGTGACGGCGGGAAGGAAATTCTGCGCGAAATTTATACAGACCTGTACAAGCCCGGAAAATACAAAGATCTCTGGTTCAACTGGAAAGGCAAGCCGCTGATCATGGGCTCGCCGGATTTTGCGACTGCATTGAAAGACAAACCGGCGAATGCCGCATTGGAAAAGGAGTTGAAAGAATTTTTCACATTCCGTCCCGGCCAGCCGGTGTACAACAAAGGCCCTGAAATACCGGATCACTGGGGCTGGCTTGAAATTCATCCGCAGCATGGCTTTAAGAAGAATCCGGACGGCAGCTTTGAGCAGGCGACTGTGGGCGTAGCTCAAAACTGGACCAAAGAGCGGGGGCTTACTGCATTGAATGCGACGGGTTCGTTCGGACGGAGCTATACGAACAAGAATGGACAGATTACAGAGCCGGGTGCGGTTAACTACGGCTACAATTTTCAGGAACAGTTTGACAGGGCTATGGAGATCAATCCCGAGCTGATTTTTATTACCGGATGGAACGAGTGGATCGCCGGCCGGTACGATGTGTGGCAGCAGCAAACCAACGCATTCCCCGACGAGTTTGATCAGGAAGGCAGCCGCGACATCGAGCCCATGAAGGGAGGGCATGGCGATAATTATTACTACCAGATGGCTGCCAATATCCGGCGCTTCAAAGGACTGCCGGCTCCGGCCCCCGTGTCGCCTCCGGCAACGATCGCGATGGACGGCAAATTTGGCGAGTGGGAGCAAGTCACGCCGGCATTCAGGGCCTACAAGGGAAATACCCTCCCGCGCAACAGTCCGGGCTGGGGTAGTCTGGTGTATCAGGACAAAACAGGCCGCAACGATATTGTGCTATCCAAAGTCGCCCGTGACCAGGACTATATTTATTTCTATGCAGAGACTGCCGCGCCCCTCACGCCGAAAACGGATCCGGGTTGGATGCGGCTTTTTATTGATACGGATAAAAATAAAAACACCGGCTGGGAAGGCTATGACGTGGTGGTTAACCGCCTGAGTCCGGCTCAGAAAAGCATTATTGAAAAGACGGATGCTGCCTGGAACTGGCAAAAGGCAGGGGAGGCGGACTATGCCGTACAAGGTAACAAACTCGAAATAAGGATTCCGAAGTCGCTGCTGGGTATTACCGGTGAACCGGATTTTGAGTTTAAGTGGAGCGACAATATGCAGGAGCAGGGCAACATTATGGATTTCTGGCTGCATGGAGATACGGCTCCGGCTGGACGTGCCAATTATATTTATCGCGCTCAATGAAAAAGGCCTGCATCGTATCCGCATTGATGTTAATATTTCAATGCAGTCTTGCTTTTGCGCAGACGTATATAGACGGCCGGCCCGGCGTCACCCGCCGCGTCGCGTGCATGGAAGAAGGCATTGTGCTGATGTACCGGGATGGTCCCGACAGCTGCGATACATACGGGGCGCGGGAAGCAGTGCTTAATCGTGAGGGCGATACGTGGTACCTGTTTTATGACGGAGCCGGCAAAGATGGCTGGGTCGCCTGCCTGGCTGAAAGCAAGGATTTGATCAACTGGGAGAAAAAAGGTCCGATCCTTTCACTCGGCGCACCGGGCAGTAACGATGCAAAAAGCGCCTCCTCACCCTGGGTGATCCGCGACGGTAAATACTGGCATATGTTCTACGTCGGTACACCCAATACGACCCCGCCGCCCTACCGCATTCCGGCATTTCCATATCTGACGATGAAAGCGCGGGCAAAATCCCTCCGGGGACCGTGGGAAAAGCAATACGATGTGGTCGCATTTCCACCTAAAAAAGACAGCTACTATACAGTTACATCCAGCCCCGGCTATGTGGTTAAGCATCAAGGTACGTTTATCCAGTTTTTCAGTGCGGCGACCGAAGATGCAACCGGCATCAAAAGGACACTTGGCATGGCACGTACCAAAGATCTGAATGCATCCTGGGAAGTATCGGAAAAGCCGATTTTCCCGCTGAGCGAGCAGGTGGAAAACTCATCTGTGTTTTTTGATAAAAATAATAAAACCTGGTACCTCTTCACCAACCACATCGGCATCAACGACAAGCGGCAGGAGTACACCGATGCGATCTGGGTATACTGGACTAAGGATGTCAACCATTGGAATGCCGCCGACAAAGCCGTTGTCATGGATGCAAAAGCTTCGTCCTGGGCCAAAGGAGCGATCGGAATGCCGACAGTTGCGCAGGTGGGTAGCCGCCTGGCCCTGCTGTACGACGCCGCCGAAGGTACCAGCATTGACCACATGTACCGCAGCATCGGCCTGGCCTGGATCGACCTCCCGATCCGGATTTCAGAGTAGTCATCGGTGCATGTTTCCTGTAAATAAAAAGCGCTAGCCACTCATTCATTCATTTTGCAGAATTCGGTTGATCCGGAGCAGATTCGAAAGGTTTATCGATTCACGAATCTTTCCCGGATCAAAATGAAAACAAAACTTCAATTCCACTTTCCCAAGCCGCTGGTGATCGCCTTGCGGCTTTTTAGTTTTTCCGCTCTGCTGTGTTTAGGGTCTGCGGCTTTTGCGCAGGTAGGCATCGGTACACAATCGCCCGAGGCACGGCTGTATGTGTATGATGGGTTTATCCTTGGCACGACCGCCTGCCGGAATTTAAAAATGGAAGAACTGCAACGCACCAACACTGATCTGCTAATCGAGGTAGCGACATTGAAGCAGCAGGTAGCGGCGATGGACAAAGACAGTTTTCGTAAAAAAAGACGCACTCTTTTAGGTAAAAAATAACACACACGATTTATGAAAAAGTCACTCATTTTCTTCGGAACGTTACTCTATTTTTCGTTCCAGACATCGCTGGCGCAGCTGGTCGCCAACAATCATTTCTATATCAAAAGCGGTACCATTGTGTCCATGAATGGACTGGTGATGACGCCGTCTGCTAATCTGAACCTGATCGGAAATACGTTGCAGGTCTCCAGTCAGCCAGCTGCCGGCGCGCCCGTCCAGACCATCAAGCGCGTGTACACTTTCACTAATCCGGTCGCATTTTCGGGTTCAATGGGGGTGCAGTATCTGCCTGCCGAGCTGAATGGAATTAATGAAAACAATTTACAGGTTGGCTACTCGTCCACGCTCAATGCCAACATCGGCGCGGATGCTGCAAGCGTCAGGGATTTGCCCAATCATTTTGTTTCCGTAAACCTGGCCGGTAAAAACGTACGCGTCGTTTCGCTGGTAAATGGTCAGGGTGCATTGCCCGTGAAGCTCGCCGACTTCCGGGCGGCTGCAAAGGAAAACAGCATTGCATTGGACTGGACAACCACGTCGGAGATCAATGCGGATCACTTTGAAATCGAGCGTGCGGCGGACGGAAAAACATGGTCGCAGATCGGCAGCGTGGCCGCAAACGGAAGCGGGCATTCTCTGGAAAAATATCAGTATCCGGATAGTCGCCCACTGAGCGGAGCCAATTTTTACCGCCTCAAAATGGTCGATCAGGACGGTACATTTGCATTCAGCCAGATCCGGCAGGTAAGGTGGGAAGGGTCAGATGTTTTCCATGTTTTTCCAAATCCGTTTGTCAGCGAACTTTCGATTCATCCCGCGATCGTTCCTGACATTCGATCCGTCAGTCTGGTTGATGCGCAGGGCAAAGAGGTGGTTGTGACGCGTGATGTGGACCGGAATGGCGTAATGCATTTGTCACGTTTTTCTGCCGGGATTTATGTGGTAAAGCTGACACTACAGGATGGTTCGGTCAGAACTTTCAAGGTGGTTAAAAATTAGAAAAGTCTTCTTTCCAGTTTTGACCCCGGATAGGCATATCCGGGGTTTTTTTATGAACAAACATTGTCAATGCGCAGTAAAAACACTGGTTTTGACGGTTTTAACTCTGATGCATTTGCACAATGCATTTTCCTGAACCTTGAAAAAATCAAAAAACCTTTCGTCATGTATGTTCACATCCAACACGGTTAGAAGGTCCGGTGCAGCATTGGTTGCCGCTTCGTTATTACTCTACGCCCAGGGTTGCAGCTCGCCGCGGAATCCGTCCGCAAAGCAAGCTTCGGCCACCGGCACAACGTCCGACATTTATGCTGAACACATTCGTACAAGTCAGTTCAGAACCCCGGAAGAGGAGCGGCAGGCGTTCAAAGTTCCGCCGGGATTTGAAGTCACCCTTTTCGCCTCCGAGCCCGACATTACCAAGCCCATCAACATGGAGTTCGACGACCGCGGCCGGCTTTGGGTCACGCAGTCATCGGAGTACCCGGTGGCGGCGGGAGAGGGGGAGGGCAAAGACCGGATTACCATTCTGGAAGACAAAAACGGGGATGGCAGGGCAGATACCTTTACGCATTTTGATGACAGCCTGAATATTCCCATCGGCATCATGCCGGTTGCTGACGGCGCCATCGCATACAGTATTCCCAATTTGTACCATATCAAAGATAAAAATGGCGATAGCAAGGCAGACAGCCGCAAGGTACTCGTCGCCAATTTCGGGCATAAGGATACGCACGGCATGGTCAACAACCTCGTGCGCGGATATGACGGCTGGTTGCATCTTTGTCACGGATTTTCCAACACTTCCAATGTAGCCGGGGCCGATGGCGACACGATCAGGATGGTGTCAGGGAATACGTTCAGGATGAGAACGGATGGGAGTCACGTGGAGCAGACGACCTTCGGGCGTGTCAATCCGTTTGGTTATGCATATGATGAAAAAGGCTTCCTGTACTCGGTAGACTGTCATACGAAGCCCATTACACAACTGATTTTCGGAGGTGAGTACCCGCATTTTGGTAAAAAGTCACCTGTCGGGCTGGGATTTGCACCGACCATGATGAGCTATGACCTCGGCTCCACAGCACTGGCAGGGCTCGTGTATTATACAGGTACCCAATACCCTGAAAAGTACCGCCAAAGTTTCTTTACCGGAGACGTGGTTACCTGCCGCATTGACCGGAATACCATCACCTATACCGGCTCCACGCCGGTTTCTTCCAAACAGGAGCCGCTGCTCGTAAGCAACGATCCGTGGTTCAGGCCGGTGGATGTGAAGCTCGGACCGGACGGTGCATTGTACGTCGCCGATTTCTACAATCGCATCATCGGACATTATGAAGTGGCATTGAACCACCCTGGCCGTGACCGGATCAGCGGTCGGATTTGGAAAATTACCTACAAAGGCACCGAGCCTCACCAGGATATGCCCGTCACCGATTGGTCAAAGGCCGATCTGCCTGCACTTTTGAAAGGACTTACGCATCCGCAGCTAAATACCCGCCTCAAAGTAGCCGACCGGATCGTCGATACGTGGCAACAAAAGGCGATCGGGCCTGTGAAGGATCTGCTCGCGTCAAACCCTGCCGAAGCGCCGGTGTATGTGCATGGCCTGTGGGTATTGCACAGACTTAATGCATTGGACGACGAAACCTTGGCTGGCGCATTTACGCACAAGGAAAGAGATGTGCGCATGCATGCGTTCAGGATTTTACGTGAAAAAGAAAAGCTGACCGACGCTCACCGCACACTGGCGATCCATGCGCTGGAAGATCCCGATCCATTTATCCGGCGCACCGCTGCCGAAGTGCTCGACCGCTTTCCGGCCGCAGCCAACCTGGCTCCACTGATGGCATTGTACGAAAAAACAGATCCGCAGGACACGCATTTGCACTACACGGCCATGCTGGCCGTCCGCAATAATCTTCGGGATAAAAGTGTGATGTGGCGGCTGCCGGGCATGAAATGGAATGACGCCCAGCTGGGATTGCTCACCCGCGCACTGCTCGATGCGCCGTCGCCTGCGGCAGCTTCGTTTGTGCTGAACTACACGCTGACGCACGATTTGCCGGCGGATATGCTCGTCGATAATCTCGAATACATTGGCCGGTACGCGTCGCCTTACCAGATGGACAACATCATTGACCTCATCAACCGCAAGTTTCCCGACCAGCCGGCTACGCAGCTTTCCCTTTTCAAAACCATTCAGGTTGGCATCAGGCAGAGCGGCGCGGAGCCGGGACCGAAAATGAAAGAATGGGGACAAAAACTGGCTTCGCATTTCCTTTCGGACATTTCGGAGCAGACGGAAATATGGAAAAATAAGCCAGTAGGTAAAAGTGCTGATGCTGGAAATACCTGGACCGTTTCCGAAAGTTTTCTGACGGAAATCATGCCGGCATTCCGCATTGTGCTGAGCGAGGGCGCAGGTTATCTTCCGCAGGCGGCGCTGTATTCGGTACCGTTCAAACTGCCTGCATCGCTGAGCATGCATGTGTTTGATAATGATATTGAGAATGCACCCTCGAAAAAAGGCACTTCCCGTAATGCGGTGCGCATTAAACTGGCTGATAGTAACCAGACAGTTGGGGAGTACCGCCTGAATCAGACCGAAACGAGCGAATTCAAAGATCTGATCAAAAACACCACGTTTAATCTCGGAAAATACGCCGGACAAATGGGCTATATTGAAGTGGTGGACAGCTCGGCGACCGGCTCGATGGGTATCGGCAAGCTGGAACCCGCGGTGGTGGAGATCCCGCCAGTGGCACCGGCATTGGTTGCAGACCAGCGCATGGCGGCTGCGGACATCGCAGGAGCATATCAGCTGCATGTATTGGAGCCTGAGCTAACCAAAGTGTTGAAAACCAAGTGGATGGATTATAAAGTACGCAGTGCGACCGCCGGGGCATTGATGAATATGGATGCAAAAAAGCACGTGGCTGATCTGGAACAAGTGTTCAGCGATCCGTCGGAACTGCCTTTGCTGCGTGAAAAACTGGCGGTTTTCATGGGCCAGGCTGCGTCGCCGCCGGTATACGAAGTGCTGAAAAAACAGCTGGCGAGCGGGGCAAGGAACCTGCAAATTGTGATTGCTACGGTGCTCGCCAATACTTCACAGGGCATTGATTATCTGCTGAGTGCATTCAAAGATGAGGCGGCCAGTCCGGAAATTGCCAGTGAAATTCCCGTGCGGGAGCGGTTTGCGATCAATGCGACGCCTACGCAGCAAAAACAGATGGACGGATTCATGGCCAATGGTGCCGATGAACGTTTGGAAAGACAAAAACTGATCGATAACCGTCTATCGGCATTCAAGCCGGATATTGCCAATACGCCAGCCGGGGAAGCGATTTTCAGCCAAAATTGCAGCACCTGCCACCAGATTCAGGGCCAGGGCGGCATGGTAGGTCCGCAGCTCGACGGGATTGGAAACTGGGGTCCAAAAGCATTGACCCAAAAAATTCTCGATCCGAACAGGAATATAACCGAGGCCTTCCGGACTTATAACATTACCCTCAAAAATGATAAAACAATGACCGGTCTTTACCGCCGGGCTGAGGGTGAAACCATTGTTTTTGCAGATCTTACCGGTCAGGAGTTTTCTGTTTTAAAAAGTGACCTGAAAGAATACAGGGCGTCCAAATACACAGTGATGCCCGATCAATTCAGGAATATCCTGCCGGAGAAGGATTTTTATGCATTGCTGGATTATCTGCTCGGTGTAAAGTAAAATGTTGTTTTCTAAGAAAAAATCTAAATCCTTGATAATGAAATTTATTGTAAAACAAGTACTTGCAGGAAGTTTGCTAATGCTTGCGCTGGTTAGCCCCGCGATGTCGCAGACCAAAAAGGGACGTGCGGTAACATTCAAAAAAACGGAGCTCACCAAAAAGTTTATAGCGGAAGGTGCCGCTATGGGAGATGTAAATAAAGATGGTAAGAAAGACGTGCTTTCCGGTGCATACTGGTTTGAGGCGCCCGACTGGAAGGCGCACGAGCTTGCCAAGCCCGACTCTTTTATTGTAAACGGAAGTTACAGCGACTCTTTCCTGGACTTTGCCATGGATGTAAACCAGGACGGCTGGATAGACCTGATCCGCATTGACTGGCCGGGAAAAGCAGCCATGTGGCATGAAAATCCAAAGAACAAGGCCGGCCACTGGCAGACGCACCTCATCCACGCCTCGGTAGGAAACGAGTCTCCGCGGCTCCTGGATATGGACGGCGACGGCCGCATGGACCTGCTTTGCAATGATCCGACGGCCAAAAAGGTGATCTGGCTGAAATCGCCCGGTAAAGGTGAAGCCCAGTGGACACAGTACCTGATCAGCAGCGATGAGAAAAATTCAACCCATATGTATACGCACGGACTGGGTTACGGAGACGTAAATGGCGATGGCCGTAAAGATGTACTTGTGAGAAGCGGCTGGTGGGAAGGTCCGGCCGGAGGTGCCGGCAAGCACCCGAAGGATGCCGACTGGAAATTTCATGCGGCCGACCTGGGTAAGGATTGCTCGCAGATGTATGTGATGGATCTCAATGGTGACGGCCTCAACGACGTGCTGAGCGCGTCTGCGCATAATTATGGCATCTGGTGGCATGAGCAAACGAAAGATGCGCAGGGCAATGCAAGCTGGACACACCATGATATTGACACTACTTTTTCACAAACCCACGGCCTGGAAATGGCTGATATCAATGGAGACGGGAATCTGGATTTTGTGACGGGCAAACGTTATTTCGCCCACAATGGCAACGACCCGGGTGAGTTTGAGCCCGCGGTGATCGTGTGGTATGAATACAAACCCGGCAAAACACCTTCCTGGACCAGACATGACATCGACAATGATTCAGGAGTAGGATTGCATGTGACCGTGGAGGATATCAATAAAGACGGTTTGCCCGATATTGTGACGGGAAACAAAAAAGGCGTACGAATTTTTACACAGCAGCGCTGACAAAATCCGGGTTCTTTATGCAGTTTGGTATCAACACGTATCTGTTTTCATCCCCGTTTACAAACGAAAGCGTCTCTTACTTTCCGAAGTTCAGGGAATGGGGTTTTGATTTTGTTGAAATTGCACTGGAAGATCCGGACCACATTGATCCTGCTTTTATCAGAAAATCACTGGATGAGAGCGGATTGACCTGCCGGTCGGTATGTGCCGCTACCGGTCCGGGCCGTGACCTGCGCGGAACCCGGAAAGACCAGCTCACAAGTCTCCGCTACGTAGAAGCCCTAATCGACATTGCACCTGTACTCGGCAGCCGCCTGGTTGCGGGGCCGGTATATTCCGCAGTAGGCCGGGCCGACCTGGTGCCTGAAGATGAAAAGGTGCGGCAGTATGCAATGGTTGTTGAAAACCTGAAAATACTGGGAGATTATGCGTCGTCGCGGGGCGTAAAGCTGGCCCTGGAACCGCTGAACCGCTATGAGACCGATTTTGTAAACACCTGCGCACAGGCGCTGCGCCTGATTGATGATACAGGCAGTGAAGCCCTGCAGGTGCACCTGGATACGTTTCACATGAATGTGGAAGAGAAAGATCCGGCCGAAGCCATCCGCCTGGCTGGTCATCGCCTCGGTCTGCTCCATGCCTCCGGAAGCGACAGGGGCACGCCCGGCAAAGACCAGATCAACTGGGCCAGGATCATGGAAGCATTAAGGAGCATTTCCTATGGAGGAGATATTGTGATTGAATCATTTACCCCGGACGTGAAAGTTATCGCCAAAGCCGCTTCTATCTGGCGGCAGGTGGAACCCTCGCGCGAATCCATTGCCATTGAAGGCCTGCGTTTTTTGAAATCGCAGGCTTATTCATGATCTTACCAAAAAAATATTGCAGACAGTAGCCTGAACCAGTATGCCGAAAGTATCCTAGGCATACCAAACCAGCTACTAAAATGCCACTTTCCCGCGCTGAAACCCTGATTCATAAACTGATCAGCAACAAATTGAGCGCGGAAGAACTGTCTGAACTCCTGGAAGGTATCGCCAGCGGGGAAGAGCAGCAAAATTACTCCGACGTCCTCGAAAATTACTTTAATCGCCTGCTTGAAGCACATCAACCGAATGGTCGTGGTACCACCGGGAAAGATGCTGATTTGTAACCCTGTTCCATATTAACCGTTACCCATCGATAAGTATGAATTCAAACTTTACAATGCACAAATCCGTAAAGCGCCTCCTGCTGGCCATGATCATGGTCGGGGCCTTTATCTGTCATGCCTCGGCTCAGGGCGTCGTCAGGGGAAAAATCATTTCCAGGGAAGACGGCCAGGTGATGCCGGGCGTAAACGTTCTCATCAAGGGTACCCAGTCTGGTACTACTTCCAATGTTGCCGGCGAGTACTCCATCGATGTGGCGTCCCCGGATGCCGTACTGGTGTTTTCATTTGTTGGCTACGAGCAGCTGGAAGAAGCCGTGAATGGAAGGAGTATTATTGATGCGACGATCAGCCCGAGCGCTGAAAACCTGAAAGAAGTAGTGGTAACAGCCCTCGGCATTACCCGCGAATCGCGTAAGCTGGCATATTCCGTGAGTGATATCAAGAATGAGGAGCTGGTAAAAGCCGGTAATCCCAACCTCATGAAGGCGCTGGACGGAAAAGTGAGCGGGGTTAACCTCACCAGCCTCAGCAGTGACCCTACTTCGTCCGTACTGGTAAATATCCGGGGTACCACCGCGATGCCCACAACAGGCGATGCCAATGTGGCGATCAAAGGTCAGCCACTCTATGTAATCGACGGTATACCTGTTGGTACACAAACATTTACCTCCAAAGATGGTGTTGATTTCGGGAACATTCTCTCTCAGCTCAACCCCAATGACGTGGCTTCCATCACGATCCTCAAAGGTGGAAGTGCCGGGGCTCTTTATGGCGCCGAGGGCGGAAACGGAGTGGTTATGATCACAACGAAGTCAGGCAAAGGCGCGCGAAAAGGGCTGGGGGTATCATTTTCAACCATGGCGAGTGTTGAAAAACCTTACCAGTTCATAGACAGTCAAATGGAGTTTGGCCAGGGCGAACGTGCTTATGAGTGGCAGTACGACAATACAGATACCTGGGGCCCGAAACTCGACGGATCTTACACGGCAGATTACTGGGATGTTAAAAATAAAACCTGGGCAAACGGCCCCATGCGCTCGTCCAATGAAAACCGCGTGAAGGCCTACCTGACTACGGGTAGTACCATCACCAACAACATCGGCGTCACGGGTAACTATGACAAGGGTGCGTTCCGGTTATCGCTTTCCAATATGACCAATAAAGGCGTCATGCCGAATACCAAAACCCAGCAGAAGTCGGTCAATTTCAATTCACAATACAACATCACAAACCGCCTGTCGGTGTCGGTTAATGCGAGCTACATTAACACTTACAATCCCAACAAGGCCAATACAACAGGCTCCAACAGCGTGCTGAACAGTTTGTTGTTCAACATTCCCAGCAATCTTCAGCCACTGGGCGATATGAAAAATTACTGGCTTGACGGCTTTGAGGGTGCCCTGCAAAATGGCGCGATCATGAAGGATAATGGTGTGGATGTTTCGGAAAATAACCCCTGGTGGACGACTTACGAGAAGATCCACCGGTTTGGCCGCGACAACTTTTTTGGAAAGCTGCAGCTCAACTGGCAGCTGGGCGAGAACTTCGCACTTTTACTCCGTACAGGTATGGAAAACGTGAAGGAAAACTATGAGCTGCGCAAGTCCTGGGGTGAAAAAGGTGATCCGCTGGGGCAGTATGTATCGGGTAATAACAGCAGTATTGAGGCGAACACCGACGCGATTTTAACCTATAATAAAAACTTCGGTAAAGTATCCCTGTCCGTAGCAGGTGGTGGTAATTACAGGTACACCAATACGGCAAGTATGGAAATTGCCGGCGGCGACCTCAATTCACCTTCTTTGTTTAATCTTGCCAACATCAAGGCAGGTACCATGACGGTAGCCGGCAGTCCGTTCACAACTGGCCAATCGTTCAGCGCGTATGGTACGGCTACGGTAGGATGGGATGAAAAAGTGTTTCTCGACGTAACCGGACGGAACGACTGGAAGGGCATTCTCAACGAGGAAAAAATCCATTATTTTTATCCTTCTGCCTCCCTGAGCTGGCTGGCTTCGGAGACTTTCAGGATGCCTGAAACTTTCAGCCTTCTGAAGTTCCGCCTGGGCCTTGCTGATGTCGGAAACGGACTAACACGCAGGCGCTCCATTGATACCTACAGCTATGATCCCAGTCCATGGGGAGCGATCAACACGGTAAGTCTTAATGCTACCATTGTTGACCCAAACCTCAAAGCGCAGCATTCCGTGACGCAGGAGGCAGGGGTGGACATATGGCTTTTCCGGAACCGTTTGAAGTTTGATTTTACATATTTTATCAAAGATCAGAAAAACCAAATCGACAACATTCCGTTGGTACAGGGTACCGGCTACTCGGGACTGCTCACCAACATCGGCGATGTGCGGAGCAAGGGTTTTGAATGGGGACTGAACTTTTCACCCATAAAAACCAGAGATTTCTCCTGGGATGTTTCGGCCAGCTTTACGCATTACAAAGCAACCATCACGCGCCTGTCGGACAGCTTTGCTCCCAACGGATATGTGTTTGCAAGCTATGATGGAAAAACCAAAGTGAAAATTGCGGAAGGGGAAACCATTGGTAACATTTATGAAGAAAACCCGATACTCCGCGTTAAATCCGGGCAATATGCAGGCATGCCTTTGCTGGATAGTGAAGAGGGTAAAATCCAGAAATCAGCTGACGAGCGCGACCGCGGCCAGCTGGGCAACTTCAATCCCGACTTTATTCTTGGATTAAATACGACCCTGCGCTACAAAGGTTTCTCTCTCAACATGGTCGGCAGCCTTCGCGCCGGCGGCAAGTACATTTCGGTCAACCAGCAGTACCTGGAGTCGAACGGCCGGGCGATCAGTACCCTGGGATCAGGCGAAAACAATACCTGGTGGGTAGGTGGCCGGGATGCTGACCATGGCGGTATGGTATGGCCGGCCGCCGGTGCAAGCCAGTACGATGCCATCAACAGCAACAACGACGGCAAGCGGTCCGATTTCCAGGATGCGAGCTATGTAAAGGGTGTTTTTCTCAATCCCAATTACGAAGGTAACCCCGAGGATGCCAAGGATTCGGATTACATCGTAAATGGTGCCGATCCGAAAAATACGTTTTACGACTTTCCGTACAATGGTTATGGCGATGTTATATGGAACTTTACAGCAACGCGTACTTACGACGCAACCAACTTTAAAATGCGCGAGATCTCATTTTCATATACTTTGCCGATCGGTTTGACCAGAATGTACAAGCTGAACAATGTAACCTTGGGGCTGGTAGCGAGAAACCTTTTCCAGTGGAATAAATCGGGCCGGCATGAAGATCCCGAATCGGCATTTTCGGGTGTGGGTTCCAGCCAGGGCGTCCTGCGTGCGACTTTACCCAGCATCCGCTCATACGGTTTCAAACTTTCCCTCGACTTTTAACATCTACCCGATATGAAATTACGTCTAAAAATATGTACCCTGGTTGCTCTTGCCGGACTATGCTCGTGCAGCGACGACGAACTCAGGACCTACGATTCCCTTCAGCAGAAAAATGCGGTGGAGTCTGTGAATGATCCTTACCTGCTGGCCTCGATCATTAAAAAGACCACGCTGTTTTACCAGAAAATGGGTTTTGACAACCGCATGCTGCCGGGTGCCGTGCAGCATATGGAAAGTAACTACCAGAGCGGCGATAATTTTTATTCAAACTTCAAATCGCCGGTGACGGATATGTACACGGCCATGGATATCCTGAAACTGATCGACGGCTCCATCGGGCTGGCGGAAGGAAGGAACTCCAAAACGCATCAGGGAATCTTTAAGATTTTCCGGGTGCTTCTCTTTTCCTACATGACTGACTTTTACGGAGATGTATATTACTCCGAGGCATTGAAGGCGCGCGAAGGGATTCTTTATCCCAAATATGACAAGCAGCAGGATATTTACAACGGACTGCTTGCGGAGCTGGATGAGGCCAATGTACTGATGGATGCGGGTACTGAACCCATTTCGGAAAGCTACGACCTGATGTTTGCGGGTGACCGTACCAAATGGAGGAAGTTTTCGAATTCACTGAGGCTGAGGCTGCTCATGCATGTGTCTGCTAAAATGGCGGATGCGGGAGCGAAGCTTTCCGCGGTGGCCGGCCAGCTGCTCCTGACCGAGGCTGCTGAAAATGCTTCTATTGAATATGTGGGCACAACCGCTGAAAACTCCTGGACAGGCGGACCGCTGAGCTGGGGTACGATTGATAATTTTGACACGCGCCGCCCCTGCAAAACGCTTGTAGACAGGCTTGCGTCCCTGAGCGACCCGCGCATGCAGGTATGGTTTGCCCCGGTAGAACAGCCATGGACAAGTGATCCTGCCAAAAACGGCGTTTCCTTTAATACCACTGATCCCAATGGTTACACGTATACTTCTACCTGGGAGTATATCAACCGGAAAAACGCGGACATAGCCCAGTACGCGACCAAAGATGTGCTGCTTGATTCTAATAAGGTATATGTGGGCTTTGTAGCCGGTATGCTCTCCGACTGGAAAAATGGGAATGGTCACTATAATGTGGCTGCCGGAGGTACGGTAGGAAACTTCAAGGTATCGAAATTTTCAAAACTGTTCCGTGAAAACAAGCATCCATTATTGAGAGCGATGATCATGAACAGTGACGAGGTACAGTTCAATCTGGCGGAAGCTGCTGCAAAAGGACTGATCACCGGCAGCGCGGACACCTACTACCGCAAAGGAGTTGCCAACTCACTCCTTCGCTGGGGTGTAAGCCAGGCAGAAGTGGACAAGTACCTTGCCCAGGCAGCTGTAAAATTACCGGCCGATAAAGCTGGGCAGCTCACTAAAATCGCCGAACAAAAATGGATTGCCCTGTTCCTGGTTTCTTCCGAAGGTTACCTCGACCTGCGCCGGACAAGGCTGCCGGATATTTTTGCCAACGGTCGTCTGGGCGGGTTTCAGTTTCCTGAACGTTACCGCTATCCGGGCAATGAGCTTGGACAAAACAAGTCGGCTTATGACGCGGGCGTCGGTTCGCTTACTCCGGCTGTGGACGACCAGTTTTCTAAAATGTGGCTCATTAAATAGCTTGTTGCTCAACGTTTGTTTCCCAGGGAAAGGTCCGGCCGGACCTTCCCCTGTTTTCATCCAAAGCAAATAATGTACACGCATGCAACCTACCAACCCAGCCGCCACGCTGGCCCTTCACGGCGGACCCAAAACAGTCACCAGAACATTTCCCTGGTCGATTTACGATGAAGCCGAGACTGAGGCAGTGGCCCGGATTGTACAAAGTGGCAAATGGGGTAACCCGGATTGTGGTGACGAGATTGAGCGCTTTGAGCAGGCATTTGCATCCTATTGCGGCAGCAAATATGCGATCACGTGTGTAAATGGTTCGGTATCGCTGCGGCTTGCCCTGATGGCGTGCGGCGTGAAGCCGGGCGACGAGGTGATTGTGCCGCCATATACTTTTATTACCACTGCCACGTCCGTCATTGAATGCAACTGCGTTCCGGTTTTTGTTGACATTGATCCGGATACCTACAACATCAGTCCGGCGGCTATTGAAGCTGCTATAACGCCACACACCAAAGTGATCATTCCCGTGCATTTTGGCGGGCTGGCCTGTGATATGGACGCGATCATGGACATCGCAACCCGGCACGGCTTGAAAGTGATTGAAGACGCTGCGCATGCCCACGGTGCTGAGTACAAAGGCAAAAAACTGGGCTCTATCGGTCATGCAGGGAGTTTTAGTTTTCAGTCTTCTAAAAATCTGACTTCCGGCGAAGGTGGCATTGTAATTACGGACGACGACGATTTGTATGCGATGATACATTCGCTGAGAAATGTGGGCCGCGTGGAAGGCGGGCAATGGTACGATCATTACAATCCGGGCTGCAACTACCGGATCACGCAAATGCAGGCGGTACTACTCTCGGAACAACTCAAAAGGCTGGACGCCCAAACCCGGAAGAGAAATGAAAATGGCTTGTACCTGAATCAGTTGCTGGCAGAAGTGAACGGTATTACGCCACTATCCCGGAGCGGGGACATTACGCTGCATTGCTATCATATCTACATTTTCAAATACGACGCAGCCCATTTCGGAGGTTTATCCAAAACCGAATTTGCCGACATGCTGGCGGCCGAAGGCGTACCGAGTTTCCGGGGCTACCCGCACCCGCTCTACAAGCAGCCGCTTTTTCAAAACAAAAACTTTATGTGCTACGCCATCCCGGAAACGGCAGATTACAGCCAGACCCTCTGCCCGGTGGCAGAACAAGCCTGCGCGACAGATGCGGTCTGGATTCTGCAGCACGCCATGCTGGGAGAAAAGGAGGATATGGAAGCTTTCGTGCGTGCGATTTTGAAGATTCAGGAGGCGGTGAATGCCTGAAATCATCTATCCACCGTCACCCTCACTCCCTCACTATGCGCCGTGAACTCAGGCGCGTACATGCATTGGATCGTCGTTATACCATTGCTGAATTCACCTTCATGCGCCACAAAAAGCGGGTATTCAAACACGTAAGTGCCTTTCCGGAGGGAGCTGAAAAAGAAGTTGGTGCTGGCGTCTTTGGTACTTTCATAATATCCGAGTCCATCCTGCCATTTGTAGCCGCTGAGTACATTGACAGGTTCCAAGCTTGAGGCGCGCATGTCTTTCATATGCACATACTCCATGTCGCGGTCGGCACGGAGCTCAATGCGGACGATCACCTTATTGCCAATGTGGAGTGCATGACCTTCATCCACCGGAACCAGTACAGGTCCCTGGTCTGAATTCTGCTCGATAAACAACTTTTTGGCTAGTTTCAGCGGGGTTTCTGCGAAGGTAATTTTATCCAGATCTTCAAAATACTGCCAGTACACCGCTCCCCAGCCAGGATTACCGGCATTGCTGCCGGCTGTATTAACCGTGATATTGCCCAATTCAGGTTTTACATCTTTCCCCGGAATCGTTTTGCTGAAATACCCGGTGCCTGCTTCGGGGCTTTCCTGATCCGCTGCAACACTTACGTCTCCCATTTTTATACTTACCTGCTGGTCAGCCGCAACCCAGTTGCTGCCGCTCATCAGCAATACATAGCAAGCCTCGGCTGTTGCCCGGGTACTTTCCCAGCGATTGGTCTGCTTGTTTTTCAGCAGCCAGCGTTTTAGCGCATCCACAGTTTGGGGGTCGCCGTTGATCTCCTGAAAAGCTTCCGCCAGCAATGCCTGACGTTCAATGGGAGCTTCGTGCCATCGCCATCCATACTGGTTGTCTTTCCAGTACATGCCCGTCTCTGCATTTCTGACAGCACTTTCTGCCAGCGATTTCAGGATTGCTTTTGGCGTCTGGTTGTCTCCCGACCGGTGCAGGGCTAATGCAGTAAGCCCCTGCAGGTACTTCGATTGTGACAGCCATGTTTTTGCGGCTCTCTGAAGAAAAAACCGGTATGCCTTTTCCGATTTATCTGGTATTGGATCGGTACTGAAAAAACCCCGCATGTACAGGTATTGCAGCTGAACAGGGCCCGGAACGTACTTTTCCAGGTTTGTTTTATCTTTTAGCAGTACATCATAATCCATCCGCAGCTGCGCATCAAGAAATTGTAAAGCAGGCCCTACAATGCTGTTCAGACTTTCGGAATGTACCCGGTCACTTCCTGCAAGTTTACGCAAATGCCCCATGCCCGAGAGTATGTACTGCGTGATATACCGGTCGTTTGGGCCACCTTTAAACCAGGCGAATCCACCCGACGCACTTTGCATTTCGGCTAGTTTGCGGGCATTGGCGGAAAGTTCTTCCGACATGCTGGTAAGATCAAACAGCAGGGCGATATTCTTTTTTTGCTCCGTTTCAGACTTTGCAGCCAGTACCCAGGGCGTTTCTTCCAGGATAACGGATTTAAGCTCCTCATTCTTCAGCAGGTTACTCACCAGCGCAGCGGTATCTGTTGTTTTCCAGCTTTCGAAAACTTTCGCGATCCGTGGTGAGCCAGCAATCACGTGCGAAGCCAGGGCATTGGCGTAATACCGGTTCCAGGTTTGCTCCGCACATTCATAGGGATACTCCATCAGATATGGCAGCGCCTGCACTGCATACCATCCCGGATTGGATGAAAATTCCACCGTAAGCGCATGGTTCGCCAGGGTGGAAGAGGCACGTGACGTCAATAGTTTTTCAAAACGATAGGTCTTGTTTTCACTTCCATCGGTATCCAGTGGCAGGCTCTCGGTCACCAGCATTCGGTTGGACAGGACAGGTAATGTGTTTTCCTCACCGTCGGCCAGGTCTCCCGCTTTTGCAATGGTACGCCAGGTAATGGTTTTGGTAAAATGATCGGGTACCTGCATTGCGAACAGTACCGTCGTACTCTCTTTTGCTTCGATAGAAAACGGTTTTTCACGATCCGCCTGCAACAGTGCACTAATATTTTCTCCCGTGTCCGTATCTGCCAGCTCCAATGCAGCCATACCGGAGAGCGGCCTGTCCGTGAGGTTAACAATTTTCATAGGGAAAACAAAATGATCTTTTTCGCGCAGAAACCGTGGCGGATTGGGCTGTACCATCAGGTCCTTTTGGGTAACAATATCCCGTGAACTATAACTAAACGCCAGCTCAGCGGTATGCGCCAGTGCCTGAAACTTCCAGCGTGTAAGTGCCTCGGGCATGTCAAAGGAGAAGGTTATGTCACCATTTTTACCGGTTTGAAGGTCCGGAAAGAAAAAGGCAGTCTCATTGAGATGGGTACGCAGGGAGGAGCCGCCTCTTTGCAAAGGTTTTTCTTCGGGTAAAATGATACTGTCAGTAGCTAATTCCTGAGCTTCCCGGTCGTATTTGACCTGATCAGCAACTACTGCTTCCTTAATTTCTTCCATGCCACCTCCCGAAAATTGAGCTTCCATTGGCATTTCGACGGTCATCCCTTTCTTAAATACAGACCTGTTCCGGTAACGGCGTGACCGTGTAAAAAAGCCATCAATTTCATCATAGCTTTTTTCGAAAACCCGGTAGGTACCCTCCGATACCGTGCGGCCGATTGCCTGGTCGGCGAAGAAGTTCCGGGCAGTGTTCCATGCCGTGACCTCGTTCCGCATCGACCAGATGGCCGGTTTTTGCCAGGGTTCGGCATAAAACTGGTCAAGGGAGGCGTCGTACATCCCAGCGAGCATCTCTGCTGCTATACTTTCTTTTTTACTTCCCGAGATCCGCACGGTCCATTTTTCCCTGCTGCCCGGCAAAGTCTTATCGCGAAAGCTGAGGTACTCCACTCTTAGCTCCTTGTTGGTCCAGGGTACCTCGATCTGCTCGCGATGGTGGTAAATGCGGTTGTTTTTTACAAACATAAACTCTACCCAATACCCGCCGCGATCCGCCTCGGTAGCATTGAAATGGAATGTCCCCGGCGAGCTGCCCAATGATTCGTACGTAAATGCGCCGGACTTCCGGGGCACATTCCTGATTACAAACACATCCGGTGCCGAGGATGCAATACGGATGCTGGTCGATTCGCCAGGCTCTATGGGCTTGGTTCCTGCCACCCACAGGTACTGGGGACGCAAAGGTCCGGGGCCGGCAGGATCGGTGAGTTCAATGTAGCGTATGTCCTTGATCTCTTCACCGTTCGGGTCCGTGGTGCTGATCTCAATTTTATAATAGCCCGGCTCAAACCGGCCCGGCAATGGAAATGCCTCCTGGCCTGTCATTCTGCGCGTACCTTCAAAAACCATTTTGTTCACAGGCCAGCTTTCCGGCATGGTTTCGTCATGGTAGGGATCGTTCGGGAAGGCGGTAATAAATTCTTCCTTTGGCATGACAAACACATCCGGGCGCTCCCAATAGCGGCTCCGGAGCAGGCGGAGCTCAGCCCTGAGGATTGAAACCGTGACTTTCACATCTGCAGCAACATGCGCTCCATTCATGTTTTCGGCATGAACGTCAAGCTTCCTCAGGCTGTCGGCAGGAAGCTGGCCGGGGATGGAAGCTTTGATGACAATGGATTTGTACCCAACCGAAACCTGCATTTCACCGCTTCGGGTTTCTCCATTACTATCAGTGATGTCTGCATATATGGTAAAATCAAATGCAGGGTCCAGCTTTTTGTCGATTTTCAGGTCAGGTATGGCTTCAAATGTGATCGTAAATTCACCGGCAGTGTCGGTAACTGTTTCGCCGTGTGTAATTTCCATCGTGGAACTTGCTGGCATCCACCAGCGCTTGGCTAGCCAGGGATAGATAAACCGGGGCGTACGCGAAACCCGGTAGGTCACTTTCGCACTCCCGATCGCATTACCTGCATAGGCAAGTACCCGGCCGGTAGCCCGTACCATATCATGAACCTGGTAGGGGTTTTTCAGGGTATCAAAAGTTACCTCAAACTTGGGCCGCTTGTACTCTTCTACGCGGAAATCTGACTGTCCGCCACTCGATGCAGCGATGCGGAAGGTCCCATTGAGCATGTTGCGTGGCAGCTGGAACTTGCCTGAAAAACTTCCGTATGCATTCGTCTTGTGAGCTGCCGAGTCTGTCTTTTCACCGTTTGCATTGAAAAGGATTACGTAAAAATCGGTTTTAGAATTTGCCAGCACATTTTTACCGGAAGCGACAATGCCTTTGTAGTACACTGTCTGTCCGGGCCTGTAAATGCTGCGATCCGTGAAAACAAATGTTTGTACTGCAGGCTTTTCGGGTTCGGCCGGGTCGAGATAGTATGTAATGATATGCTGGTTCATGGCCAGGCTGTCATTTCCTGCCGTAATTGCAAGCACCTCGTTTGTCACGCGTTCCACTTTCAGCTGGTTGGGTCTCCTGAAATGTCCGTTTTTGTCGGTCTTGTAAGTTCTTAAATCAGTCTTTTTAGGTATTGAAGGCCCATAGTTGTCATGTACGTTGAAGACTTTAACCACTGCATCGACAACAGGCTGGCCGGTTTCGCGGTGGAGGACAAAATAGTCGTCGCCCTTTATGGCGTAGCTGAGGTTGGAAACATACAGGCTGCGGGCGGCCAGTACATTGTTCCTTTCGATAAAATCAACCGTCGTGCTTAGCAGGATAATGTATTCACCCACCGGCAATGCTGCCATTTTAATCTCCACACGATGTTCCTGCCGGTCTTTGGTATCCGGAAGGGATTGTACCCAGCTTTGCAGCGGGCGGGTCTGCCGTGCCTGTGCCCAGAACTTCGCATCCGTATGATAATCTATTTTAGCCTTCAGTGCGGGTGTAGCCGGAAGTATGCGGATGTACAGGTTGCTGACATTACGGTAAGTAGCAAGCGCCAGGAAGGGTTTGCCGGGAATGGTCACATTTTCGGTTGTGAAGCGTAATGACTTCTGCCGGATGGTCAGCAGCAGGTTCGCAGCATGAATGCCTCCTTCGGATGCCGGGTTTGCAGCCACTGTTTTTTCACAGATTTCCTCCGCTTTGATTCTGAAAAAACGGGTCGTGGTGTCTTCAAGCGGGCGGTACGTACTGGCTTGCTGATCGTACCAGGCGGCAGCCAGGTACCAGGCTTCGGCAGCTGCGGGGGTACTTTCGTACTGGTGTGCAACATGATTGACAGCCTGAAAGTACAGTTCATCCGCCTGCGGGTGCACCGATTTTTGTTTTACATATTGCAGCCTGAGCAAGTCAGCGTCGATCAATGCATCGGGTTGGGGATCGTTGAGGTGAAATGCGATGAGTTTCTGGTATAGCAGCAATGCCAGGTACTCGTTGGAAGTGGTATCCTGCGTTTCAAATTTTCTGTGAACAAAGTCGGCTGCCGGATCAAAGGCTGCGGCCTGCGTGATCTCGAATGCATAAGCGGGCCTGATCGTAGGTACTTCATCCTGAGAAAAATACCTGAGTGCCTGGTGCACCAGCAGGTCGAACAGGGTAGGTCGCAGGTTCCGCGTGTTTCCTTTGGTGATAATCGCATCAAAATCTTTCAGTTTGGTCGCTTTCAGCAACTTTTCATCCTGAATGGCGTGCAGCAGCAGGCCGGTAATCTCCTGATGAAAATCGGCCGCATTCCACGTGGTCATATCATCGCTTTTGGCTGCCTGCACAGTAGTACGCTCGTACAACTGCCATCTTACCTGTTCAAAATAGCTGGTGTAAAACCTGGCCAGCAAACTTTGCAGAACAGCTTTGGCTGCACCGGAATGCTCGCTGATCTCTTTCTTTAACTCCTGCGCTGACAGTACTTCATTGTTTTCGCGGGTGTCGTCCTGCAAATTGATCATATAGACGACGGCCTTGATCAGCTCGGCCTGCTGCTTTTCTTTTTTTGCCAGATTGTAAATCTTCCTGACTTCTTCATGGGCTGTGGCAGGCAATCCTTTTTGCAAGGCATTTTCAACGGCTTTCCATTCATTAGCATACGTTTTGGAGGGTACTTGTCCGTGGGTTTTCATGGGTGTGTATAGGATAAGGGATATATAAATGAAGATGAAAGAGCTGAAATTTTTCATAGCGAGATCAGGTATCGTATAGGCGAGCGCAGCAGTTGCCTGGCAAGTTCCGGATGCGGAGTACGTGGTGATAAGTTTTGAAGAAAGTCGCAGCTTTCCAACAATCCAGGTCCCGTAACCATGAATTTAAACGTTTAATAAAAGTATAAAATGGGCAAATTGCCGCTTTGGACAATATGAAGTATCTTCAATCAGACACCTTGTGAAATAGAATTAATCATTATTTAAGTTGAACAAAATATACTTTACAACTGAGTTATGCGTACAATAATGCTGGTTGGCGTGGTCATCGTCGCGCTGGTACTTGGAAAGCTTTTTATCTTTTCAAAGCCTGGCGACAAGGTAGGGGATGGTAAGAAAGATACCGGTGCATCCAAAAGCGGAGCTGGCGGAGTACCTGTGAATGTGTATGTAGTGAGACGTGAATCCATTGAAAACCAGATTTTCGCGGCGGGTACCGTGCTTCCCAATGAAGAAGTAAACCTCATGTCGGAAATATCGGGCAGGCTTGTGAAGCTGGATATCCGGGAGGGCGCATCGGTGCGGAAAGGACAGCTCATTGCCAAGATCAATGACCGGGAACTGAGAGCGCAGCTGCAAAAAGTCGCCTACAACCAGGATCTCAGCCAGAAAATCGAAGCACGTCAAAAGAAGCTCCTGAATGTGGAAGCGATTAACCTGGAAGAGTATGACGTAACTTCCAACAATATACGCCTGCTCGATGCGGAAAAGGAGGTGATTGAAGCACAGCTGGAAAAAACGGAAATCCGTGCGCCTTTTGATGGCAGGATCGGGTTGAAATACATCAGTGAAGGTGCATATATGGCTCCGGGTACGCCCATCGTGACCATCGTTCAAAGCAATCCGGTCAAAATTGATTTTACCGTACCCGAAAAGTACACGCCCAACATGCGCATCGGGAACGTAGTCAAGTTCAGCCTCGACGGCGATCCTTCCACGTACCATGCCAGAATCCTCGCAGTAGATCCCAAAGTGGACGAAAACCTGCGCACATTGAAGGTGCGGGCCATTGCACAGAATCCTTACAGCCGCTTTGTACCAGGTATGTTTGTGAAGGTACTCGCCGATCTGGATGCCGATAAAGCCGCTATGATGATCCCGACCGAGGCAATTGTGCCGGTTTTGAAAGGTAAAAAGGTTTTTGTAGTTAAAAATGGAAAAGCGCAGGAGAAGATGGTTACGACCGGCCTGCGTACCGACAAGAAGATCCAGGTAATTGATGGTTTGCAGCCCGGCGACTCGCTGATCACGTCGGGTATCATTGCAGTGAAGCCCAATAGTGCGGTCAAAGTAAACTGAGGGGGCGGTAATTTTTGACATTCATTCCTGCCTGATTTTACATTACAACTATGAGTATATCTACACTCTCGATCAAGCGGCCCGTTCTGGCCATTGTGATGAACCTGCTGATCATCCTGTTCGGTTTTCTGGGCTACAAGTTCCTGGGCATGCGGGAATTCCCCTCCATTGACCCGCCTGTCGTATCGATCCGCACAAGCTATACCGGCGCCAATGCCGATATTATTGAGTCGCAGATTACAGAGCCGCTCGAAAAACAGCTCAACAGTATCGAAGGTATCAAATCCATCAGTTCCACGAGCAGTCAGGGTACCAGTCAGATTACCGTCGAATTTGATATCGGCGTGGATATGGAGCGGGCTGCGAATGATGTCCGTGACAAGGTAGGCTCGGCCTCGCGTACGCTGCCGCTGGATATAGACGGTCCGCCGGTGGTAGCCAAGGCAGATGCCAACTCCGAGCCGATCATTGTCCTCACCTTTAAAAGTAATACCCGCTCACACCTGGAAGTAAGTGACTATGCCGAAAACGTAATTGCCCAGCGCCTGCAAACCATTGAGGGTGTGAGTGAGATCCGGATTTTTGGTCAGAAGAAATATGCCATGCGCATCTGGATGGACCCGGTAAAAATGGCTTCGCTCGGGATTACCACGCAGGATGTAAAGATCGCGCTTGACAAGGAAAATGTAGAACTTCCCAGCGGCAAGCTCGCCGGTGACAATACCGAGCTCACCGTCAAAACGGTCGGGCGCTTTCGTACGGAGGAGGACTTCAATGAAATGATCGTAAAGAATGCGGCAACCCAGACGATCCATTTGAAGGATATCGGTTTTGCCCAGCTGGGTCCGGAGAACGAGGAAACAATCCTCCGCCTCGACAATGAACCGATGATCGGACTGGCGATTTCGCCTATGCCCGGCGCCAACTACCTGGCGATTGCCGAGGAGGTCAATAAGCGCATGGCCGATATCAAGAAGGAGCTGCCGAAAGATTATACGCTGGATACGCTGATCGACAATACGGTTTTTGTGGAGCGCTCCATTGAGGAGGTAGGCGAGACGCTGCTGATCGCCATCGTGCTCGTGGTGATTATCATTTACCTGTTTTTCCGTGACTGGCTCATCGCATTCCGGCCGCTGATCGACATACCGGTTTCGCTGATCGGTACATTCTTCATCATGTACATAATGGGGTTTTCTATCAATGTACTTACGCTGCTGGCGATCGTACTGGCCACCGGACTGGTGGTGGATGACGGAATTGTGGTGACGGAGAATATTTTTAAGAAGATAGAGCAGGGTATGAGCCCCATTGAAGCCGCGATCAAAGGCTCCAATGAAATTATTTTTGCAGTACTGTCCACTTCCATCACGCTGGCGTCTGTGTTTTTGCCGGTGATCTTTATGGAGGGTTTTGTAGGTAAACTTTTCAGGGAGTTCGGGATCGTGATCTCTGCTGCGGTACTGATCTCCGCATTCGTTTCCCTCACGCTTACTCCCATGCTGAATGCCTATCTGGTGCGTAAAACACATAAGAGAAGCTGGTTTTATGAAAAGACCGAGCCATTTTTTGAAAAGATTACCAATGATTACGGTACCGCACTGGGCAAGTTCCTGAAAATGCGCTGGGTGGCTGCACCACTGGTAATTGCGACAGTTGCGATGATATGGTTTTTTGGAAAAGGATTACAATCCGAGCTGGCGCCCCTTGACGACCGCAACTGGTTTCGCCTTACCATTACAGCGCCCGAGGGATCTTCCTATGAATTTACGGATCGCTATGTGCAGCAGGTAGGACAAATGCTGATGGATTCCATGCCCGGCAGAAAAGGCCTGATGCTCATTACTTCGCCCGGCAACTCGGGCCTTGGTGCGGCCAATACCGGCAGCGGGCGCATTGCATTGGTGGACAAGAAGTTGAGGAAAGAGACACAGCAGGAAATTGCAGAGTACATCAACCAAAAGCTGAAACAAATGCCGGATGCAAAATCATTTGTGGTTCAGCAGCAGACAATTTCTGTGGATTCCCGCGGCGGGTTGCCGATCCAGTATGTGATCCAGGCACCGGACTTTGCAAAGCTGCGCGAGTACCTTCCCCGGTTCATGGAAGAGGTATCAGCCGATCCTACGTTTGCGATCACCGATGTTAACCTCAAATTCAGCAAACCTGAAATCCAGATTACCATTGACCGTGAAAAAGCCAAATCACTGGGGGTGTCTGTACAGGATGTTGCGCAAACCATGCAGCTGGCATTTGCAGGCCAACGTTTCGGGTATTTTACAATGAATGGCCGCCAATACCAGGTCATCGGTCAGTATGACCGCATGAACCGCGACGAGCCGCTGGATCTGAAAAGTATGTTTGTAAAAACAAATACAGGCGCGCTGGTGCAGCTGGACAACATTGTGAAGGCTGAGGAAGAGAGTAGCCCGCCCCAGCTGTTTCACTACAACCGCTACATGAGCGCCACCGTGCAGGCGGCACTCGCTCCGGGCAAAACCGTTGGTGATGGGATTGCTGCCATGGATAAAATCCGTGATAAGCTGCATGACGAGGCGATCCAGACTGCATTGAGCGGGTCGTCCCGTGACTATGCCGAAAGTTCATCCAATACCATGTTCTCGTTTTTCCTTGCATTGTTGCTCATTTACTTCATTCTGGCTGCGCAGTTTGAAAGCTTTGTGGATCCGTTTATCATCATGTTTACGGTTCCGCTGGCGATCGGCGGGGCTGTGTTCTCGCTCTGGTTGTTTGATCAGACGCTGAACATATTCAGTCAGATCGGAATGATTATGCTGATCGGGCTGGTGACCAAAAACGGTATTCTTATCGTAGAGTTTGCCAACCAGCTTCGTGAGCAGGGGAGGAGTATCCAGGAGGCAGTACTGGAAGCCGCTACCCTGCGTTTCCGCCCTATTCTGATGACCAGTCTGGCTACAATCCTGGGGGCACTCCCGATAGCGATGGCGCTGGGATCCGCTGGCCGCAGCCGCATGTCGATGGGGATTGTGATTATGGGCGGACTGCTTTTCTCGCTGGTACTTACCCTGTATGTGATCCCGGCGATTTACACCTTCTTTTCAAGATCCAGAAATTACGAGAAAATGAGAATGATCGACCGTGTCGCCAGGGATAGTGAGCTGGAAGAATCAGCGCATGGAGTTGTGTAGTAACTTGCTACAAACGACAAAAACCGGCCTCAGGCCGGTTTTTGTCGTTTAAAGTACTAAAATATCAGATTGCGAACTTCTCTTTGATCGCGTCAACGAAGTCCAGTTTTTCCCAGGTGAAAAGCTCTACTTCTACTTCTTTTTCCTCGCCGTTTGCACCTTTGAAGGATTTCTTCACAACCTCATTCTTGCGCCCCATATGGCCGTAAGCAGCTGTTTCAGAGTAGATTGGATTTCTCAGTTTTAAACGTTGTTCGATCGCATATGGGCGAAGGTCAAATACCTCTGCTATTTTGGCCGCAATTGCTCCATCATTGTCACCCACTTTGGCAGTTCCGTAAGTATTTACGTACAAGCCGCAAGGCTCAGCCACACCGATCGCGTAAGAAACCTGTACCAGCACTTCGTCGCACAAGCCCGAGGCCACCATATTTTTGGCAATATGCCGCGTAGCGTAGGCCGCAGAGCGGTCTACTTTGGAAGGATCTTTACCTGAGAATGCGCCACCGCCGTGTGCACCTTTGCCACCATAAGTATCCACAATGATCTTGCGGCCTGTAAGACCAGTATCACCATGTGGCCCGCCGATTACGAATTTTCCGGTCGGGTTAATGTGGAAAGTGATTTCTCCCGTAAACAGCTTCTGAAGCTCAGGCGTAAGTTTTTCTTTAACCCGAGGAATTACGATGTTAATGATATCTTCCTTGATCTTCGCGAGCATGGTTTCTTCAGAATCAAAGTCGTCATGCTGTGTGGACACTACGATCGTGTCGATACGCAAAGGCACATTCTCGTCACTGTACTCGATCGTCACCTGTGATTTTGCATCCGGGCGAAGGTAAGGGATCAGGGACAACTCATGATTCCGGATGTACGACATTTCCTGCAGGATCTTATGGGCAAGGTCCAGTGCGAGTGGCATATAGTTTTCAGTCTCACGCGTAGCGTAACCAAACATCATACCCTGGTCACCTGCTCCCTGTGCATTTGCTTTTTCTTCAAAGCTGCTGGAAGAAACTGCCCGGTCAACACCCTGGTTGATATCGGCACTCTGGTCATGGATGGCTGACAAAATACCGCATGAATTTGCTTCAAACATGTATTCGCTCTTGGTGTAGCCTATTTTCCGGATTACCTCGCGGGTAATTTTTTGAACATCCAGGTAAGTATTCGTTTTAACTTCCCCTGCCAAAACAACCTGTCCGGTTGTTACCAGCGTTTCACAGGCAACTTTGCTGTCGGTATCCCACGCAAGAAAATTATCAATCAGGGCATCTGATATCTGGTCGGCTACCTTGTCCGGGTGTCCTTCCGATACGGACTCCGAAGTGAATAAGTATGGCATTTTGTTGAAATAAGGTTTAAAAAACGGTATGCGGATTATCTGTGCTCTTTATAAAACTTCCTGCTTTCTTTCTTTTGGCAAAAATAGGTAATCATTTATAAAATGGCTTTCGAAGTGTACTGTGCTGCCATAAATATTAAGTACCGGATCAGGCTGTACAAAGATGCCGGAGACCAGGATCAGTACATGAACAGCTATAAAATGCGTCCGCTAAACCTACATAAATTTGTCCGATCAATCAAAAAGGATTTTCCTGTGGCAGAAAAAAATGGGATAGCGGAAAGTCTGCCATAAATGAGAAAAGACAGGCGCTGCGCCTGTCTTTTCTCATTTATCATTTCTGCAAAGCCTCAGATGGGAACATTCACGTGGCGCTCCGCATGGTAGCTTGAACGCACCAGCGGGCCTGATTCCACGTATTTCAATCCTCTCTTCAAACCTTCTTCCCTGTACTGGTCAAACATATCGGGCGTAATCCATTCGATTACTTCATGGTGCATCTTGGTCGGCTGCAGGTACTGGCCCAGGGTCAGGATATCCAGTCCGTTTTCGGCCAGGTCGTCCATGGCTTTATGTACTTCATCCCTGGTTTCACCCAGTCCGAGCATAATACCCGACTTCGTACGCTGACCGTAGTTCTTGGTGCGGCGGATCTGTTCAAGGCTGCGGGCGTATTTGGCCTGTGGCCTCACGGACCGGTACAGTCGCTCTACAGTTTCCATATTGTGCGAAACCACTTCCTGACCACCCTCGATCATGCGGGTCAGGGCATCCCAGTTGTTTTTGACATCAGGGATCAGCGTTTCAATGGTAGTTTCGGGTGTATTCTGCTTTACCTGCACCACCGTCTGATACCAGATCTCGGCACCGCGGTCTTTCAGCTCGTCCCGGTTTACCGAAGTGATTACGGCATGTTTTACCTGCATCAGCTTGATTGCTTCGGCAACCCTGCGGGGTTCATCGGCATCGTATTCATTGGGCCTGCCCGTCGCTACCGCACAAAAACTGCAGCTGCGCGTACATACATTACCCAGTATCATAAATGTAGCAGTGCCCGCTCCCCAGCATTCGCCCATGTTCGGGCAGCTGCCGCTTTCGCAGATGGTGTGAAGCTTATAGTTGTCCACAAGTTGCCTTACTTTCCGGAACTCGGGACCTGCGGGAAGTTTAACTCTCAGCCAGTCAGGGCGTTTTTTTCTTTCCGAAGGAATAACCGGTAATTCAATCATAGGATTTGTAATCAGTGGAGGACCGGCGTAATTGCCAGCTTGCTCAACATAACAGTAAATTATCGCTTTTTGCTCCCGAAATATAAGGTCAGAAAGCCTGAAGTAAATACACTCCGGTTTTCAGCAAAAGCCATGATCTGTGTTTTTCTGGTAAAAGCTTCCGCCAGAAACCCGATCTCGACGCCTGTTACATTGTCACGGAATGCACTCAGCTCGAAGCTCATAGCTGTTTTGATGTGAATGCCGGGAACGATCTTGGACTTTCCGAAACCCTGAAAAAAGCTGCCTGCGCCGATCACGCCTTCGCTCTGGGAACCGCCGGTATGTTTTACAGGATCAAAAGGTACGGTAGCCACGCGGCCGTCAGAAGTTTGGTACTGCACCATATAAGGCTTTTCGATGCCGATGGATGGACCTGCGGCCACAATCGCGCTCACGGCAATGCCTTCGTCGTCCTGGCGGCTGAAAAGATTCAGCTCTCTGCCGTATTCGGGCCGGAGTACAAACAGGTAGTTCTGTTTACCCCAGACCAGCCTTGCGCCGGTCATAAAATCCTGCTGGGAGAGCTCTTTGGGATGCTTCACATTGACAAGTTCAAGGGCCAGGTAGCGGTATTGGTTTTTGCCGAACAGCTTGGACGAAATGGCAGAAGATTGGCGGAACACTGCGCCACCCAGGATACCGGAATTGGTATTGGTTGTAATGCCTACTGAGGTAAAAGTCTTGTAGCTTTCTTCCTTTTCCTCGTTTTTGGCGCGGCGCTGCGCATATATTTCGGTCGTCAATGACAACAGAATCGCTACTGATAGTAAAAGTCTTGCAGGGATCATGAATTATAGAATTCTTTAAATAGCTATGTGTTGCAGGAAAAGTGAAAGTACAAAATATTAGTGGAAGCTGATGTATGCCCGGAGCACTTTCCCTGATTTTTGTACATTTATAATCTTTAAACGAATAAAGTGAACAAATAGCTTGCCAGTTCCCCTTTTTGAGCCTGGTACCTGCACAATTTATTTTTTGTAACCTGCTTTTAATCAGAAACCTTGCCGGAATTTTTTTACCAGATCGTGATCAGTGTGGCGGCATTTGCTTTCCGGATCGCAGCCCTGTTCAGTCCTAAAATCAAGCTGGGCCTGGAAGGTCGCAGGAATGTTTTCTCACAGCTTGAAAATGCCCTCCGCAACAAGCCCGCCGCCCGCCCGGTAGCCTGGTTCCACGCAGCTTCTCTGGGGGAATTTGAGCAGGGCAGGCCCGTGATCGAAGCATTACGCCAGTCTTACCCCGATTATTTTATTGTACTCACCTTTTTCTCGCCCTCGGGTTATGAAGTCAGGAAGCATTACAGCGGGGCCGACCATATTTGCTACCTGCCGCTTGACACCCGGGCCAATGCAATGCAATTTGTGAAAATCGTGAACCCCCGGATTGCATTTTTTATTAAATATGAATTCTGGTTCAACTACCTGAAAGCGCTCCGTGAAAATGGGTCGAGGATCATTTCTTTTTCCGCCAAATTTCGTCCCGGCCAGATCTTCTTCAAACCTTACGGCGGTTTTTTCAGAAAGATACTCCGGTACTTCGATCAGCTTTTTGTACAAAATCAGGAGTCGGTGGATCTCTTGCAGCAGGCGGGGATTATGCATTCCCATATAGCCGGCGACACCCGTTTTGACCGCGTCAAAATGATTGCTGCTCAGGCACCGGATCTGGCTGAGATGCGTTTTTTTGTCCAACATAAACCCTGCCTGGTGGCAGGATCCGTATGGGAGGCGGATATGCAGGTGCTGATCCCGGTACTCAATCAACTGGGCGGTTCCCTGCAGGCGATTATTGCGCCCCACGAAATTCATCCGGAAGAGATCAGGCAGTGGCGGCAGAAGCTCACAGGAACCTCGGTCCTGTACTCGGAGCTGCGGCATGCACAGGAGCTGGTCCAGGCAGATTATCTGATCGTGGATAACATCGGGCTGCTCTCGGCACTTTACCGTTACGGAAGCATGGCGTACATCGGCGGTTCTTTCGGAACTGGTTTGCACAATATTCTGGAAGCAGCCACCTTCGGGCTTCCGATTGCATTCGGCAACAGAAAGTACAGTAAGTTCCAGGAAGCTGCTGACCTTACTGAGCAGGGTGGGGCGGTAGCCGTAGCGGACGCGCGGGAGTTATCCCAAGTACTGGATAAATGGGTAAGGTACCCCCAGGCAGCTTTCGAAACAGGCGCTGTCAACAAAAGCTATGTAGCATCCGGCGCAGGCTCCACGGAGCTGATCATGCAGACAGTGCGCCAGATGCTCGCCTGACTATTTCAGGGAAATTCCTTGGCAATCAGGTGTTCAAACAAATGTGCCTGTGTACCCAGCAGCCTGGCTTTTGCACCCAGCTTGGAAATGTGGATAGAAAGGGAATTTTTAAAATCCGACAGGCAGTACTTGTTAATCGCCTGCTCAATGGGGTTTGAAATAAAAGGCCCTGCCTCTGCCAGCAAGCCACCCACAATAATCACTTCCGGATTAAACAGGTGAACAGCCGTTGCCAGTCCTTTACCCAGCTCAGTCCCTACGGTGCTCAGCAGATCAATGGAGAACTCGTCACCAGCGTGTACCGCCTCGATGATATGCGATGTATCCAGCTTTTCAAGATCATTGTTGACGATCTGCGAGAGGATTGTGGCCTTACCCGCAGCAATGCCCGCTTTGGCCTGGCGGATCAATGCGATGGCGGAGGTAATCGTATCCAGGCAGCCTACCTTCCCGCAGTGGCACAGCATACCATCGGGTTTGACCTGAATGTGTCCCAGTTCACCAGCAAAGCCGGACGCACCATTAAAAACTTCTCCTTTGATAATAATGCCCAAACCTACACCCCAGTCGATATTAATGGTCAGTACCTGCGATTTGTCAACCGCAAATCCAAACCGGTGCTCACCGATGGTTGTGGCCTTGGTATCATTAAAAAGGCATACCGTTAACCCGAAGTGTTTCCGGAGGTACGTCACCAGCGGCATATCCGGCGGGGTAAGATTGGGGTAGGTCAGGTTAATGCCCTGCGAGGTATTGATCAGTCCGGGCATGGACACACCAATGCCCCAGAGCTTGTCTTTATCAATATCATTGCTTGCCAGGAAGTCGTCCGTAGCGGCAAAAAGTGCTTCCAGGTAATCATTGGAATCATCCAGCCGGAGGTCAACCCTTTTTTTCAGTACGATCTGGTTATGCAGATTAAAAATGACGAGTTGCGTATCGTGGCGGTTGATGTCCATGATGAGGGTCATGTACTTTCTGGCATTGCGGCCGTAGAGTACGGGAGGTCTGCCAGCCCGTGCAGGACCCGTGCCGGTTTCGGTAATCCAGCCTTCCCGGATCAGCTCGTTGACAATGCCCGTGGCCGATGGAATGGAGGCATGAAAGAGCCTCGCCATTTTGTTGATCGAAGTGTCTCCTGATTGATACAGGTGAAGCAGTAACTGACTACGGATCCGGTTTTTTCGGATATCAATCACCGAACTCGGCTCTTCTACAACAATGTCCATCTTGCGGAGGTATAGTAAATGTTAGGAGATATATTAAGAATCTTTAATAATACGGGGTACTAATATATGCAATATCGACTTAAAGGCGTAGCGATATTAAAATATATTAGGATGTGGGTGTAATAATCAAAGCAATATTTCGTAACGCTATACTTGCTTATGGCCCGGTTTGCAGCAGGAAGTGCAGATATTATGCAGGGTGCCGGGGAAAATCTATATTTGGAATAAAAACACGTCAAAGAAAAAACTACTTGATTGGCAAAAACGAATTTAGCGAACGCTCATGGGGGAACGTACTTCCCCCGAACCGCTGAATTTGCATTAACGATCTGACTTTTACACGATGATTTTAGCAAAAGGTTTGGTTCTTCGTTCTACCGGCTCGTGGTATGATGTGAGGGATAGTGAGGATGGGCATGTATGGCAGTGCCGGCTCAAGGGAAAGTTCAAAAATCTAGGCCTGAAGGTTACCAATCCGATTGCGGTAGGTGATTATGTCCGGTTTGAGGTAGAGGATGAGGGGGAGAATTTCGGGATCATCCATGAAATTCTTCCGCGCGAAAACTATGTAGTGCGGAGGTCGGTCCATAAAACAGCCCATGCACACCTGATTGCTGCGAATGTGGACCAGGCGATTCTGATCGCTACGCTCGTATTCCCCCGGACTTCGCTGGGGTTTATAGACCGTTTTCTTGTGGCGATTGAGTCCTTCCGCATTCCCGGCGTGCTGGTGTTCAACAAGCAGGATTTGCTGAGTGAGGAATTTGTCGGCTTCCAGGATGAGCTGATGGAATTATATGAAGGCTTGGGTTACCGCTGTCTGGCTACTACGGCCCTGGATGCAGACAGCCTGCATGAGTTTGCTGCCTTGCTGAAAGGCAAAGTTTCGCTCCTTTCCGGACATTCGGGAGTAGGTAAATCGACACTGGTAAATGCAATTGCGCCCAACCTGGACCTGAAAACACAGGAGGTATCCACATTTGCAAACAAGGGTGTGCATACGACCACATTTGCCGAAATGTTTGAGCTGGAAGCGGGTACTTTCATCATCGACTCGCCGGGGATCAAGGAGCTCGGACTGGCGGATATAGCGCCGGAAGAGATCAGTCACTATTTTCCCGAAATGCGGGACCTGCTCAACCAATGCCGGTTTAACAATTGCCAGCATATCAACGAGCCCGGCTGTGCCGTGAAAGATGCTGTAAGCGAGGGAAGACTTGCATTGAGCCGGTACGAAAGCTACCTCAGCATGGTAGGAGGTGGGGATAACAGGCGGTGATGTCGCTAGAAATGTATGTTGACCTTTTGATAAATGCTTCTTAACCGTCGGGTAATTGTAAAAAGAAGATTGCAAATATCATTTTAGAATTAGCATAAACTAAAATGGTATTCAAATGAAAAAAGCATTTTTACTAGCAATTGCACCGTTCTGCTTCCTTTTGTCCTGCCAGTCTGAGGACATCGTTTTGAAAGAGGGGGCCGCTTCCTCAAGATCTGGTCTTGTATCCGAGGGTGACGCTTCTTTGCCAGCTCAGGCAGTTGGTTCAGATCCGAATTTCATAGAACCCATTGATCCGGAAGGTGGTGGGGGCGCTGGTGGAGATATAAACTTTATTTTACCTACTTCGCCAACCATTGACAATGGAAATCCTCTGATAATAGGGGGCAAAGCAGGAGCTGCATTTACGCAATCAGGTAGTCCTGATGGTGAAATGATTTTATTTGCAACAGCTGAGCCATCAATACCCAGGCCTCTTACAATTATGTCTAATGCAAGAGGTCTTAAAATGGGTGTTAGTTTTATATATAATGGACTTCGTCATATTGTCAGATTCTACCACTCAGTAGCTACGTATAATGGAGGAATCTATTTCTGGACAGAGGCTCAACCAGTTCAAGTGTTAATAGGTACTTTACAAAACCTACCAAAATGGCAACCTTCTGTGTGGAGTAACTCAGGTCAACTAGTCAAGCCAAGTCAATGGGCACTTTACAATGGTCCAGTTGGCGAATCTAATGGGCAATTGGCTATTTCAGAACTTAGCGTTAATGCTCAAGGTAAGGTTACGCTAAAAGCAGTATTAACAATGCCCGGTAAAACTATTCCAATCAACTATGTTAATTGGAATAGGTGGGAGTAGACATCTATAGAACTAGAAAGGTAATCCTACTGCAATATTCAGGATCAGATTCTCTCTCCGCCAGGCTTTGCTGCCAAAATCAATTTCCTTAAACACCCAAGGGTTCCGGGTTTTGGTGGGGTCATCAGGCGTATTGGGATCAGACAGAGTAGTGTACCAGGGCTTTCTGAACGGTGTGGCTAAGTCAAGACGGAAGACGAGGTAAGAAAAGTCAAGCCGAAGACCAATACCACCGCCTACTGCAATTTGCTTAGTGAAGTTCTTGCTGATCAAACCCCGTTTATCATATCCAGCCCGGAGTGTATCACCAAATGCCCAGATATTACCGGCATCCACAAATACAGCTCCATTTATAATTTTAGTGAAAATAAAGCGCAACTCAGAGTTAATTTCCATACGGATATCGGCAAATTGCTGATATCCGTAGAGATTAACCTGAGCTGTATCAGGTGGAATGGAACCAGGTCCCAAGGCACGTGCCCTGAATGCCCTGATGCCTGTGCTACCTCCCGCAAAATATTGCTTGAACTGCGGAGTTTGCATTGTGATAGAGTTTCCGTATGGACGAATTGCACCCAGAAGCAATCTATTTGCCCATTTGATACTGGAAGAAATATCCCGGTAATATCTTAGGTCTCCATCAACCTTTACGTACTGAAAAACTGGAACACCTAGGAATTCCTTTGGCAGGGTATCCTGAGCAGGCCGTTTTGCAAAAAGGCTCAACAGGTTACCACCATAATCAATCCCACCGGTAATTGCGAACTGATTTCTGCTGAACGGGCGCTTTGTAGGCCGATATGATATGTTGTAGTTCGTTCCTGCAATAAGATACTTCTGCTGAAGAAGATCCAGATAACGCTTCGAATCAAGCGGGTTCGTGTTTGGATTGAAGATAATGTCAGTTAAGGTCTCGCTATTTACATTTGATGGTTGAATAAAGTTTATAGAAATAGGTGTTAAAGTATGTTCAACTTCCCTGTTTCTGCTCCATATGTAAGACCATTCTCCCCTTATTGATGTAGTAGTGAAAAAGTTGCGTTGAACTCTGTTCTCATATATCAGGGAAGCTACTGTCTTTGGCAATACCTGGCTTTTTTCTGGTCTGATTGTGACAAATGGAATAATGAACCTTGGAAATGACAGATCCGCGCGGGCACCATAACGGACAAACTCGTTTCCGATTTTAGTTACATTTACATCTCTCTCCCGGTTACCTCCAATTTGAACGTCAAATCCGAAAAACGCATTGACTGAGAGCATTTCTGCTCCCTTGAAGAGGTTTCGGTTGCGCCAAGTGACATCAACCTGCGAGCCGCCAAGGTTGTTGGACTTGGTGCTGGCACTGATCGTGGTCTGGATCGACTTCTTTTTCAATGGGGCAAGCTGATAATGTACATCCAGCAAAGCCGAGTCGGAGCGGGGCACGAGGTCAAACCGGTTTCTGACGAACTTGAAGTTCTGCAAATTCACCAGCCGCGAAAGCGATACCTGATGCATGGTATTAGTATACATATTTCCCCTCCTGAAACCAATCGCGTCGTAGAATATCCGTTTCCGGTATAGTCTGCCCGGATCAGTAATATTGATACCCCGGCGTACAGGACCTTTTTGTACCGATACCGTATCAGCCAGCAGGCTTTCCTCTGTTCCGGTGTTTACATAAATACCATTGATGAAATACTGCTTCAGGGAAGTCTGCGCAGTTTCGGGTTTTACCTGTAAATAAAGGTTTACCTGCTGCGGTACCATCGTGGAGTCCGCCCGGCCAATGGTCGAATCCACTTTGATGATCAGGTAATCGGGATTGAAGAAATAGTACCCTTTCCCTTTCAGCTCCTGGTCTATGCGTATCCTTTCGGATGAAATGACATCCAGCCGCACCGGATCACCTTTTCGCAACAATGTTTTTTGCTGCGCCATCACGAGGTCGCGGTTAAAGAGCGAGCTGTCGCCCACGACATATTTTACCTCATTGATCACATAGCGCGGCATGATGTAAGCATCAAACTCATAAATAGCCGAGCGACGCTTCTTCTTTTTGGTAGGTACCACCTTACCATCGACGGACGACCTGTAATAACCTTCATTATCCAGGTACGATACCATATTGGCCGCATTAATATCCGCCACACGCTCCGTAGCAAAGCGCGGAGGTTCGCCGAGCTTGTTGCGGAACCAGCTTCTCAGACCACCCTCATCCTTAGGCTCGCCGATCCAGTAGTAGAACCAGACTTTGTAAGGAAACCCGAAAAGGGTTTTGTTGGGTGGTGGCTTTACAATGCTTTCCAGTTGGCTGTCCATCCCTTTTACCTTGGGCTTCGCCACGCTATCCGGAGTAACATTGACTTTGCTGCCTACATACAGGCTTTGTCCTTCCGGCACATACTTGTTGACCGAACAACTGCCCAGGAACATTGAAACTGCCAATATGACCAATAAACTATTCTTCATTTCTTCTTTTTTGGAAAATTTCACGGAACAGGTCGTAGTCCGCAGTGATGATAAAGCTGACACCGGTTTCAATGATAAAACCTTCAAGAATGGACTGGTACTGGTTTTTGCGGTAACCGCGGAACAGGTACCTGCCGTCAGGCGTGATCGAGTAGTCGAGTGCAATGTTGTCTACCACTTCCGTAGAACTTGGCGTGTTGCCCTGGTTTTCGATCTCAAAGTTTTTACCTACTGATATTTTCAGCCTGTCGTTCAGGAATGCTTTGCTGAGACCTACATTCAGGTCGGTGCGGGCGCCGGTAGTCTGGTCAGCGGTGGAGTTAAGGCCAATGTTGAGGTCAACGCCTTTAATGAGGTCAGATGCAAGATTGTTGAGCTGGTCAGTCAGCAGCTGGCTCACACTCTGGCGGGCTACGGCTTCTGCGCTGGCACCCAGGTCAAACCCGCCCGACGAGGATTGATCTGTGATAAACTTACCGGTGATCAGCAATGCAAATGCCTGCTTGTTCATCTCGGAAGGATTGTTCTGCATATCCGACCAGAATGTCTGCGCCGTAATGTCGCTTTTTACCTGCTCGTCAATGCCTGATCCCGGTACAATGTTGAATGTAATATTGGGAGTAGTCAGGTTGCCTGTGATAATCACCTGAACCTGAATCGGTACTTTGCTTGCTCCCTGGAATTTGGACGCAATCGAACCCGGGTCTACCTCTACGGTATAGCCCGCAGTAAGGTTCAGATCTGCCTTCATCGGGTCACCTGTCCAGATCAGGTTACTGCCTTTCAGGATTTCAAACTGACGTTTCAGGATTTGCAGGGTGAGGTCGTAGGAACCTTCCGTCAGGTCGTAGGAGCCCAGCAGGAAGAGCTGACCATTGGGCGCGATCCCTGTATTGAGCTGCGCATTTCCTTTCAGGCGGATGTTGTCCCCGTTCAGCTCATCAATCACTACCTTGAATTCAGACTGGTCGTCCACAGAGATATCCATCGAGATCTCAGAGGCAAAACCCATGTTGATGCCCTGCGGAGTGGCGATGGTATCCATTTTCACGAGGCGGGTAGAGTCGCTCATGTCCACAAACTCGATGATGCCTTTGGAAGCATCGCCGGCTTCTGTAGCATCGTTAGGCAGCACGACGGTAATGTTGCTGCCTGGATCCACTTTCAGATTTCCATTGACCACGGAGTTGGCACCCTGTCCTTTTACAGAAATGTTGGCATCAATATTCGCTTTCCCGAAAAACAGCTCATTCTGTTTCTGGGTTGAGTTAAGTACATTGAAGTTCTTTGCATTGATGGTCAGGTTATAGCCTACATCGGGAATCTGCGCGATGTTTACATTACCGTCGATTTTCATTTGCTGGTTCAGCGAATCGGCGATGACGAAGTTGTTGAAAACAATGTTCTGGTCGTTAAACTGTATTTTCTGGTTGGCCAGTGAATACCGCGAGCCCAGCTGGGTTGCATTGAATGCCACGCCGTCAAAGTTGATGGCACCATTTAGCCGCGGACTGGTAGTGGATCCGGTAATGGCCACCTGGCCGGTCAGGTTGCCTTCTGCCCGTTGCAGTTGCCCCATACTGAATGCCTCCACGGTTTTGCCGCTGAGCTTTTTCAGGTCAAGGGTGAAATCCATAGGCGAGTCGGATTTTAGGTTGTAGCTGCCGTCCACATTTACTTCATTCACGCCACTCACGAGTGCCATATCCACTCTGATGAGGTTTTCAGTTTCGTTAGTGGATTTCAATGAAAGATTTCCAACCGGAATCTGGGTAAGCGCAAGACTGTCAATGGTAAGTTCGCCGGTATAAACAGGCGCAACCATGTAGTTACTTAGCAGGATTTTTCCATTCAGGGTACCCGAAGCCATGGTCGAGTCCTGGATCGCGATCGCCGCCATTTCACTGATGTTGATATTGGCCAGGGCTATATCCAGAGGACTGTTCGGTGCCTCGCTGGTGGAGTTGACAGTAAGCGACTGTTCGCGGCTTTTGATTACAAAATCTTTGATATACAAACTGTCGGGCGCATAGCTGATGTACCCCGCAGTATCTGTTTCCCACTGGCGGTAATCGAGCAGCAATCCCTCACGCAGGTTCAGGCGGTATCTATTACCAAGCATTGCCAGCTGCGCTTTTATGGCATGGCGGTCGGTGTTCACGGAATCTCTGACTACAAAGTCAAACTTCACATTGTTGTCCACCATTTTGCTTTGTAAGGAAGCATTCTGCACCACAAAGCCGCCGGTATTCACGGAACCCACAAACGCATTTAATGAAACATTGTCTTCCACATTACTGAAGTCGACAAGTACCCGCTCCGTACGGATGCTGTCAAAATCCACCACGGGTACCGTCAGCTTTGCCACAATAGACGAATCCTTTTGGTTGTCCATTTCGGCGTGCAGTGTTACCGGATTCAGCTCGCGAAGCTGCGGAACGAACGTCTGGATCAGCGGATGGTTGGTGAGCGTAGCGTCAAAGGTAAAGTTGACAGGCTTCGTAACTTCTTTATAGGTCAGCGCGGGAGACTTAAAGTGCTTGCCTACCTCGGTGAGCACAGCGTCGCCCAGCTCGGTATACACGTAGTTGCCTTCCATTCTGGCTTTCAGGAAAGGCGCATTGATGGTAGCTTGTTTGAGATTGTTTGAGTCCGTAAGTGCCACGGTCATATCCGGAATGTCCATGGGCCGGCGGTGATGCGTAATACGCAAACCGTTTACCGTGACGGTACCCAGCGGATTCGCAGGATTTGTGGAAGGCATGTCCACCGCAATGTTCCCCTTGATCTGCAAAGAGTCCTGGTAAAGCTTCAATGCATTCAGGTCCAGGTTATCGATGGAAACATTCGCCTTTACCGATGGGAATTCTTTGGACAGGTCAGCCTGGGCAGTGAGGTTGAGGTCAATGTTCTGATCTGCAATATCTGCGCTGATGTTGGCATTTCCGTGATCTACATCCCCTTTTAGGCGCAGGTTGTTGTACACATAGCCTTTGATATCAGCACTGGCGATGGTACCATCCAGGCGGGCCTTCATAGAGGAAGGCGCATAGCCTACACCCTGCAGGTCTGTACGCAATGTCAGTTTACCCATTTCAGCAGGCGACTGCTTCGTCAGTTTACCCAGGTCAAAATCATTGAAGGCCAGCGTACCATTGTACTGCGCCCGAAGGCTGTCTGTAATGTTTTTGAGAGTACCCGAGAATGTTCCGGTTCCGAATGAAGTATTAATCGTAGTGGTCAGTGTCACGTTTTCCATGGACCCTTTGACCTTGCCTGTAATTTTAAGGTTTTCGGGCAGCTCAATGGAGGCAGGTACGGCGCTGTCCGGCAACATTTTCATCAGGTCCCTTTTGGTAGACGAAATTTCGTTGATGGTCAGGTCCATGTTCAGCTTATTGGGGTCGGGCAGGCCTTGTACGCGGCCACTGGCAGCCAGTATCGTTCCGCTGAGCATACTGAAACGCGCATTCTGGATCAGCATGTCGTCTACCGATCCTGTGATGGTTCCCGAGCCTTTCAATACTCCATTGGGTTCCGTGTCGAAAGGCGGAGTCTTGGCCAGGTCGGGTGCCAGCAGCAGTACATCTGCAAATGCAACCCGGCTGTCCGTCAGTCTGAGTTTAAGTTTAACTTTTGCTATGTTTTTGGTCAGGTCGTCGAGGCTGTTGTAGCGGAGGCTCAGCTCGTCGCGCAGGGTAGTGCCGGGCGTACGTACCAGCAGGTTACGCAGGTAGGTTTCTTTTTCACCATAGGCAAAATTGGTATGAAATTCTTCCAGCTTAAAGCCGCTTTTCTCACTGAAAGAACCCGAAGTAAGTGCTCCTGCAATGTTTTCAGGAGAAAAAAGGAAATTCTGTAAAGCAATGTTGAGGTCTTTGATATTTAAATGCGCGAAGTCCATCCCTTTGGGCAGAGCCGGACTGTTAAAATCGTCGTAACGGATATCGTTGTTAACCAGCCTGATGTCGCCCACCTTAACATGCCATCCCGGATCCGTGGCAGCAGCAGCGACCGTGTCTTTAATGGCTTCTTTAGGGCCTTCTTTTGCTTTTTTTGCAAACTCGGCATACAGCTGCATGTTTTCAAGCGCCAGGTTTTTTACATCCACCTGCTGGCTTTCCATGAACAACTGATTGATATGTCCGGCCAGTTTGCCTACTGTAATGCCATTTTTCAATCCCGAAGTTTCGTCTGTAAATTCCCATTTGAAGCCCTGAATATCTATATCGCCCAGTTTCAGGTCGAGTGAATCGGAAGTTTCAGGCTCGGGAGGAGGTGCTGCGGCAGCTACCTTCAATGCATTGTACATCCGCACCTTAGCCTGGCTGTTCAGCAGCGCCACTGTAGTAGGATGGTATTGAGATTTGGAAGGATTAAACTTGTCAAACTTCACTACGGCCGAATCAATGTTGGCAGCAGCATCGGTACCAATTACCGCATCACGGTATGAGAGTCTTACGTTTTTGAGGGAAATCCGGTCCAGCCGCATTTCCATATCGGAGGTGGTAGTGTCTGCTACGGTCGTGGTGTCGGTTCCGGCAAATGCATCCACGATAAACTGGAAATTAAAGGTAGTGTCCGGAAGTACCCTGTTGATATTGGCAACTACACCCTCCACCTCGATCTTGTTGATACCCACATTTCCCTTGATGAGTGAAAACATATCCAGATCCACGTACAACCGCTTTCCTGCTACCAGGGTGTCGCCGTGCTGGTCTTCAAAGTAGACGCCTTCGAGCAGTACCCAGTCGGGAATGTCGAAGCGTACCTTTTCAATATTGACCTTGGTTTTGAGTTTTTTCCGCAGGAAGCTGTTGGCCTGGGTAGTAAGGAAGTTTTGGCCGAAGGGCGTGGTAATACCCCATATCAATACCCCCACCAGTATCAGCAGGGTCAGAATAACAATGGCAAATACTTTTAGTGCTTTCTTCATCCCGGGCATTTGATACTGCTTGGCAAGCAGCAGATGTTAATAATTGTGAGGTTGTCGGAAAAGCCGGGCAGCTCTCTGAACTGCCCGGTAAGTAATAAATTACTGTATACTAGCGCTGAAACAAAGCTGCGCTCACCTGCTCATTCACGGTCATGGTTGACTGGATGGTTACAGGCTTTTTATCAATACTGTTGGTTTCCACGATTTTGGCCGGGTACATGATGCCATACGCAGACTTTGCATAGTTGGAGTAGTCTGCCACGGTTTCAACACCTGCCAGTACATTTTTCTGGCGCAGCAGCAGGCCGGATTTTGCATCAAAGTACAGGTTGTACCGGATACCCTGTCCCTGCAGCTCCACATTGTTGACCTGTGTACCATTCAATGTTTCGGTACCGACCGTGGTGGCAATCAGTCCGCGGTTTTTGTAGTCTGCAAAAGGTACAAGTGCTTCATATACTTCAAAGCGCATCTTCTGCTGCTCGGCGGAACTCAGATCTTTTACATCCATTTTACCGCCGATCGGTACTTTGATCCAGCCCTGGTTGCCCTTTACTGCGTATACGAAGCTGCGCTTCATGATGGTTTTGTTCTTGTAAATGGACTTGTCAGGCACGGAGACCGTAATATCGGCCGTGTAAGGAGCGGCGGATGCAGCTGTGTAGCTGCGTTTGAGATTGACGGACTTAACGCCCTCCCATAGTTCCTTGCCGCCGGTAGCCTTGTAAAAACTGGCGAAAATGCTATCAGCAGGTAATTTCTGTCCAAAGGAAGCTGCTGAGATGAGCAGCATAGCGCAAACGGCTTTCAAACACTTTTTCATTTCAAATTTGGGTTTTATGTTACAACCTTGTACTGCCCGGAAAAACCGGGATGTTCTTCCTGCATTAGATATGGTTGGCAGTGTGAGGTTTAATCGTGGCGTATATACGCAACCAGACGTGTTTATGGCAAAAACCATTCCATACCCGGGTAATTGCCTCACCATATACGTTGGAATAGGCGCTTTTGAGGCAGGTTTCTGGTACTTTGTAAAAGAGGAAATAAAAAAGGGAAGGATACTTGTCGTACCCTTCCCTTTGTCTTTCAAGCTTTTTAGCTTCTTTTATGCATCATCCCCGCCACCGGCAGATATCTTCCCGAATCTGTACTGAAAAGTAAGGTTAACCAGTCTGTTGGTTTGCTGCCACAGTGAATTTTGGGTGTAGGTAGCGGTAGCCAGCTGGCTTTTGTATGCACGTGAAAGGAATATGTCCTGCACGTTGAACGAAATTGTAGCTTTTTTTTCCAGCAATTCTTTCCGTATTCCCATATTGGCGATAAACACCCCTTCACGCGTACCCTGCGCAATTGCACGTGGTCCTTCATAGTTTACATAGGCCGACGCCCGGAAATCGAGGGGCAAAGTCACAAACGCATTCAGGTTGCCGGAGTAGCTCCATGTACGGTTGTCGATCTGGGCTACGGTGGATACTACCTCACTGCGGTAAACGCGGCCGCTGCCGTTAACTTTCAGCACGTCACCAAAAAACTTTTGGGTGAAATCCGTTTCAAAACCGTAGGAAAGCTCCCGGCCCACATTGTCAAAACGGGTAAGTGATACGCCCGTCTCATCAATGGTACGGATGCGGGTGATTGCATTATTGGAGTAATCCATAAACAGGGACGGGCCCCAGCCACCATTGGCTTCGTAGTTGGAATAGCCCATTTCAGCCTTGTGGGTAAATTCCGGACGCAGGTTCGGGTTACCTGATTGTATGTTACGCGGGTCGGAAACATCCGTGTATGGATTGAGCCAGTCGGCTTCCGGGCGCTGTACGCGGCGGCTGTAATTGAGCTTTACCTGCGAGGTCTCACCCAGCTTGCGGGTAAGTGCCAGGGTAGGCACGAGCGTCAGGAAGTGTACGCCGAATGCCTTGTTGATGCTGATCTGATTGATGTCCTGATTGTAGTCTGTAACGCGGAGTCCCGCACGCATTCCCCAGAGATCCGTTTTTTGTGAGAAAGTCATGAAACCCGTGTAGGTAGCATCCTTATAGCCGAAAACATTACTGATGCTCGGGTTGAACGTGTAGCTGCCGGTTTCCCGGTTCAGGTCGTAAAATGCATTGGTATTATCATTCGAGCTCATCCGCGAGCGCAAGCCCACTTCCAGCGTCGACTTGTCGGTGATAGGCCAGGTATAATCTGAATTGAGGTAGAGGGAGTGGCGCTTGTTGTCGCGGAAATTTTGCTGGTTGCGCAGCAGGCTGTCGATCACGCTTTCCTGGTTATAGTACGACTCACCATCCGAGCCTCCCAGGGAGTAGCTGGAATTGAAGTTGAGCTGGTGATCCTTTTCTGCAAATTTTTTACGAAAATCCAGACTGAAATTCACGTTGTCGCCCGATCCTTTGCTATTGTTGAGGCGTGTAAATTCTTCCAGTACGATACCCTGCAAACCACTAGTTCGGTTGAGGAGGTTGCTGAGATTGCTGCTCTGGTCACGCGAGTAGTTTACACCGGCTTCCAGTGAATTTTTTTCGTTAAAATCATAATTGACACCCACCCTGCCAAACAGGTTTCTTCCTTTATTACCGCCTGTGCCATTTTGTTCCAGTACAGATGCATTCTCGGAGATCAGGTTCTGACGGGTAAGATTTCTTTTCCAGATCATGTTGCGGTTTTGCCCGCTTACAGATGCATTCACGCCCAGCTTACCCGCGCGGTAGCTGATATTGCCCGAAGCATTATGGTTATTTCGGTTACCCAGCGACAGGCGCATACCACCATTGGTGCCCCGGATCCTGGTCTTTTTTGTAATAATATCAATAACCCCCGACGCGCCTTCCCCCTCGTACTTGGCCGATGGCGTGGTCATAACATCAATGCGCTCGATGAGGTTGGCGGGAAATGACTGCAGAATAGTTGGGAGGTCGGAGCCGTACAGGTTGGAAGGCTTGCCATCGATCAGCACCACAACATTGCCCTTGCCGCGTACCTGCGGGTTACCATTTTCGTCCAGGGACACTGCCGGTACCTTTTCGAGCAGGTCGCTTACATTGTTGCTGGTAGCCAGCATATCTTTGCCGATGTTGACGATCTTCTTGTCGATATCGTCCACAATCATGCTCTTTTCTCCTTTGATCGTCACCTCGTTGAGCTTCTGCGCCTCAGGCTTGATCACGATGTTGCCGAGGTCAGTCATGTTTGCCTCCGTAGCTACGCGTATGTTGGGCATATAGCGGGTTTCGTACCCCATGTTGGTGACCCGCATGATGTAATTCCCCGGGGTAACATTGGCAATGGTAAATACGCCGTTTTCATCGGCTACGGCACCACTGGCCAAGCTGGAATCCCTGGCCGCAAGCAGCGCCACGGTAGCAAAGCTGACGCCCGCAGCACCAGGGCCTTCCACTACTTTTCCTACCAGTTTCCCTCCTTCGGCAAACCTTGGATTTGGGATATTTTCGGGAAAAGAAATGGCTGCATAAGAGGCAGGGGCAATGGTAATGGCAGAGACAAGCGCAAGCAGGTTAAGAAAAAAGGTGCCTTTCACGGGTATAGGTTTTAGGAAATTGTTAGGAGTTGATTGTTTACACGATTAAGCCTGAACAACATACGGAGCAAAATGAATTTTGGATCAAATATTTCCGTCAACGTGCCCGTAAGTAGGGACAACGCGAGCCGGCTTTGAATAATTACATAAAATTATAAAAAAATAAGGATCGGGAATATGAAAGTTTATATCTGCCGACTGCCACAGGAGTTTCGATGGCTATACCCAGATCGTACTTCAGAGGGAGTTTTGCAATGGAGCTTTTGTTATATTTGTTCAGGAACAGACTATAAGATATGAAGAAGCGAATTCAAATTTTCAGAAGTTTTGAAGAATTGGAAGAAGAAAACTTTCGCAGCAATACAGAGGCTACTCTGCAAGAGCGTTGGGACACTTTTTGGAAATTGAAGCGACAGCACAGGTCCATTTTCTACTCACAACCAGAATCCAGCCAAATTAAGAAACGTATTACAATCAGCAAGCCTTCATGGATTTAGAAAATTCCGAGTTTCTAAAATTCGTAAAAGCTGCCGGGGATAACAATCTCGAATACTTGCTGATCGGCGGCCTGGCCCTCGCAATGCATGGTATCATCCGCTATACGCAGGATGCCGACATTTGGGTGAAGCCAACAAACGAGAATCGAGATAATCTGATCAAAACACTCAGCGCGCTGGACTATGAAGACGACGATTACAGAGAAATTGCTAATCTCGATTTTAGAGAGCCTCAGATCGTCCGGCTGGAAGGTCCAATTGACATTTTGACGAGGGTACATTTTCGCATGGGATTTGACGAGTGTATGGCAAGAGCCCGGGAGTTTACGTCCTCAATCGGATACAAACTTTATTTTGTACATATCAATGATCTCAGAGAATTCAAAGTCTGGGCACGCAGGCCGAAGGATCTTAATGATATTCTGATGATTGATGAGCTCATAGAAAAGATAAATCAGCAAGATTCCGAGAAGTCTTAGCTCTATCAAAGTGCATTCCGTTATTAAAATAAAAATCCCCCCTTGCTCCCCCGGCTCCTGCTAATCCTTCTATTTTTGCAGCATGTACAAGATTCTGATCTCCCCGCTGCTTTTTTTGTTTGACGCCGAAAAGGTGCATCATTTTGTTTGCGAAATACTTCATCTGGGCTTTAAAATCCCGTTTGTACCGCAGCTGGTCCGGTCAGTCTATACCTTTGAACATCCCGACCTGGTACAGGAAGCAGCCGGACTGCGGTTTCGGAATCCCGTGGGCATGGCCGCCGGGTTTGATAAAAATGCGGAGCTTGTCGATGAGCTGGAAGCATTGGGCTTCGGGTACATTGAAATTGGTACCGTCACGCCCCGCCCTCAGCCGGGAAATGATAAGCCGCGCCTGTTCCGCCTGAAAAAAGACAAAGCGCTGATCAACCGCATGGGTTTCAACAACAAGGGTGCGACCGTGGCGGCTGCCAAGCTGCGTCACCGCAAGTCGAGGATTCTGGTAGGAGGGAATATTGGTAAAAACAAGGATACACCCAACGATCAGGCATTGAACGACTATCTGATCTGCTTCCGCGAGCTGTTTGATGTCGTCGATTACTTTGTGGTCAATGTAAGCTCGCCCAACACGCCGGGTCTGCGCGATTTACAGGAAAAAGAACCCCTCACCAGGCTGCTGCTCTCTTTGCAGGAAAATAACCGGTTGAAAAGTAATCCAAAACCTATATTTTTAAAGATTGCTCCTGATCTGACGGAGACGCAGCTGGACGATATCGTGGACATTGTGCAGCATGCGGGCATAGCCGGTGTTATTGCTACCAATACCACCATCAGCCGTGCCAACCTGCGCTCAGATGCGGCCGAAATCGCGCAATACGGTGCCGGAGGACTGAGCGGGGCACCCCTCAGAAGCAGGTCAACTGAAGTAATTCGTTACCTTTGCGAGAAGTCGGGAAATGCTTTTCCCGTCATTGCCGTAGGCGGTATCGACTCTCCGGAGGCAGCCATCGAAAAGCGGAATGCAGGAGCAGGATTAGTCCAGCTGTATACCGGGTTTATCTATGAAGGCCCGGGGATCGTCAAACGGATCTGCAAGGCACTCGTGAAACAGTAAACGAGAGGGCGGGTCCGGTCAGGAATATATATCACGCATCTCTGAAATATTATAAATGTCAGTTAACAAACCGAGAGCAAACGCACCGCGCCCGAAAGAAACAGAGGAGAAAAGACCGCGATTCCGTGTTTCTCTGGACTGGGAGCATATTTTTAAAAGTCCCAAAAACACCCTCTCGTGGGGTACGTTCTTCATCATTCTCAGCATTATTCTCGAAGTATCTTTCTTCTCACACATTGTTACGGGTCTTTCCGACCAGAGTGTTATTGATAGTCTGGGCAACGAGTCCATCCGCGATGCAGGCCGCCAGACGCGCAACTTCTTCGGGGTACTGGGGGCTGTACTTTCCCATTTCTTTGTGTACCGGTGGTTTGGGATCGGTGCACTGCTGATTCCCGTAGTCCCTTTTATGGCGGGCTGGAAAATGGCTTTCGGCAAGGAGCTGCTCCCGCTCGGGAAAGTGACCAAAGAGGTTATTTTCTTTGCATTGTGGACCAGCCTGCTCATGGGCTATGTAATCCTGATGAGCAATACGGAGAGTAATCTGAGCTTCATGGCCGGTGGAATTGGTTACATCAGCAACATCTACCTGTTTGACTGGCTGAAATGGGGAAGCATTATACCCATCATTTTCGCACTCTTCGTTTTCTCAGTTTCCTTTTACAATGTAAAATCGGTGATCGATACCTGGCAGCAGAATAAGGCAGCCAGAGAGCCGGAGCCGGTGGAGCAGCAGGAAGAGATCCCGGAAGTGGAAGTACCCGCCGAAGCAGAGATAGAACCTGTGCATGAAAGCAGCATTGTCGCAGTCGTAAATGATACGTATGACGATGACGACGAAGAAACGGAGGAGGAGGCAGGAGAGCTAGTGGAGGCCGAAGCGGCCGAAATGAAGGTGACCATGCTTGCGGCATCGGAGCGGAAAGAAGTTGCAATGCCCCTGGAGATGGCTGTAAAGTCGGACCCTGTCATTCCGGTACTGCAGGCCGCAGGACCACCTTCGCTTGAACTGGAACTGGAAGATACCACCCATGCGGAGTCAGCACCTGCCGAAGACCTGGAAGATGAAGATGTGAATGCGACGATCCTGCGTGAGTTCGGCCAGTATGACCCGCAGCTGGACCTGCCTTCTTACCAGTTCCCGAACATCGGGTTGCTGAATGATGCGATCGATAACCAGCATGAAAAGGTTACCCAGGAAGAGCTGGAAAGCAACAAGATCAGGATTGTGGAAACCCTGGGCAGCTATGGTATCAACATTTCCAAGATCAAGGCGACCATTGGCCCTACGGTAACATTGTACGAGATCATTCCGGAGGCGGGGGTACGTATTTCAAAAATCAAAAACCTGGAAGGTGACATTGCCCTCAGCCTCGCGGCACTGGGTATCAGGATCATCGCACCGATGCCAGGCCGCGGAACCATCGGGATTGAAGTGCCGAACAAGAACCGCGAGACGGTGTTTATCCGCTCGGTACTTTCCAATGAACGTTTCCTGAAAGCCAATTACGACCTGCCGGTAGTACTCGGGAAAACGATTTCTAACGACATTCACATTGCCGATCTGGCCAAGATGCCGCACTTGCTCATGGCAGGGGCCACCGGTCAGGGTAAGTCGGTGGGGCTGAACGTAATCCTGGCTTCCCTCATTTATAAAAAGCACCCTGCTGAGCTGAAGTTTGTACTGGTAGATCCCAAGAAAGTAGAGCTGACCCTTTTTAACAAGCTGGAAAGACACTTCTTGGCCAAGCTTCCCAACTCTGAGGAGGCGATCATCACCGATACCAAAAAAGTGATCTTTACCCTGAATTCCCTTTGTATAGAAATGGATTCACGGTACGACCTGCTGAAAGAAGCCGCCGTCCGGAATTTAAAAGAATACAATGCAAAGTTCGCCCAGCGCCGGCTAAACCCCGAAAAAGGCCACCGGTTCCTGCCTTATATTGTGCTGGTGATTGATGAGCTTGCCGATCTGATGATGACTGCGGGTAAAGAGGTGGAAACACCCATCGCACGTCTGGCGCAGCTGGCACGGGCTGTCGGTATCCACCTCGTGGTCGCTACGCAGCGTCCCTCGGTGAAGGTAATTACCGGTCTAATCAAGGCCAACTTCCCGGCACGGCTTTCGTTCCGGGTTACGTCCAGCATCGACTCCCGTACGATCCTGGACATGGGTGGAGCAGAGCAGCTGGTAGGACAGGGGGATATGCTGCTGGCGATCAACTCGGAAGTGATCAGGCTGCAATGCCCTTTTATTGATACCCGTGAAATTGAGGACGTTTGCGATTACATCGGCGGGCAGCGCGGCTACGACGAGGCCTATGCATTGCCGGAATATGAAGGTGAGGATGCCGCAGAAGGCCGCGGCGAGCTGAATCCCGATGACTTTGATGGTTTGTTGCCCGACGCTGCCAGACTGATCGTGACGCACCAGCAGGGTAGTACCTCACTCATTCAGCGCAAGATGAAGCTGGGTTACAACCGCGCCGGCCGCATTATGGATCAGCTGGAAGTACTTGGCGTAGTAGGACCCTTTACAGGCAGCAAGGCGCGGGACGTGATGTTCCACGATCTGAGCGGACTGGAAGAACATCTGCGGGTAATGGGTATTTCCTAGCCGCAGCTTTATGGGATGTTTTTCAATTTCTGCAAACCTGTTTTCGTTATCCAGCTTTATTTGCGCCCCCGGGCATTTATCAACAGAACCAAGTCAGTAACTCACTAAAAACCAAACTCCGGAAACATGCTGAATTTCAAAACCAATGTACTTCGTTTGTCCTTTATGCTGGTGGCTTCACTTTGCTGCATAGACGCCAGCGCGCAGGGCGATAAAAAATCCTCAGAGATCCTGGAAGCCATGAGCGCCCGGTACCAGAAAATCAAATCGTTCAAAGCGGTATTTACCTATAAACCCACAGGCGAGAAGCCGCTGAAAGGGGAAGCTACCGTAAAAGGCACCAAATTTCGCCTGAAAATGGCCGGTCAGGAAATCTTCAATGATGGCAAGCTGATGGCAACCTACATTAAGGAAACGAATGAAGTGAACCTGCAGGATTTTGACCCGACACAAACCGGTGACCTGGATCCTACCAAGATTTATTCAGCTTATAAAAAAGGATTTAAATACAAATATCTGCAGGAAAAGAAAGAGGGAGCCAAAACGCTGGATGTGGTAGAACTGACATCCACCAATAAGAACAGCCAGGTGGATAAAGTGCAGATTGAAGTTGAAAAAGCCACCAGGGCTATCAGCAGCTGGAAAATTTTCCAGAAAAACGGGCAGCAGGTTACCTATAAAGTGGACCAGTTTCAGCCTGACGTAAAAGTTGCCGACAGCTACTTTGCATTCAATACCAAAGATTACCCCGGTGTGGAAGTGGTCGATTTGCGATAAGTGCAATATTCTGCATGACTCAAATAAAAAGGGAAGTAACATGGTTACTTCCCTTTTTATTTGAGGTAGTGTGTGTTTACCGGCTTACTTCCTGGTGCAGGTCACGGTATTTTTTAATCAGGTTATGCGATTCAAGCAGTTCTGCTTTTTGATTGGCGATCAGCTGACGAATGCCTACGGGCAGGTCTACATCGGTAGCCAGTGCATCGTCATAGGCTTCCTGTGCGGCATCTTCCCCATACTCACAGCTTTCCAGGGCCGAAGTCCTGTCGTGACCTGTGAAGGTAGCCTTGATATCCATCCAAACTCTGTAGATCTTGCCCGATCCGGTAGTTCCGGAGGCTACTTCACCACCCAGGCTGCGGATTTCGGCACTTAATTCACTTATATTTTCACGGCTCTCATTGGCCATTTTCTGGAAAATTCCTCTCAGATCAATATCAATGTCTTCTACTTCGGTGAGTGCTCTTTCATAACCTTCAATCCGGTCATTGTTAATCCTGACAAGGTCGTTCAGTACCTCCACGAGATTTTCATTGGTTTCCATAACGAGTTTTTCTAGTTTGATGATGTTTGTAATCTGACACTCGTTCTGCAGTTAAAATCCTGTGCCATGCGACGCGAATGCAGTTGCAGGTACATCAGCATTGTAAGGTATGACGTATATGTAGCAGATTTTTCCCCAACCTTTCGGGCCTGCTGCCTGTGGAAATAATAAGCTTACGTTTGATGCGACAGCAGGTATTTCACCCGCTGCTCGCTGGGTGAGAAGTACGTCAGTTCTTCCACATCCCGTCCTGCAAGGCGCGTGATCTTGCCGCTTTCGTATGACCGGAATACGGCAGGATGCACATAGTACTTTTTACAAACAGTGCGCGTATTGCCGAGGTGGGCCGCAACAACGTCCAGGCAGGTATTCAGCGTGCGTGTAAGCTGGCGCTTGGTGGTATATTTTTCCTGAACCGACAGGTACTCGAATGCCGTCACTGTTCCCATCCAGGTCCTGAAATCCTTGGCCGAAAAGTGTGCTCCCGTATGTTCCTTGATGTAGTCATTGACCTGGTGTGCATTCAGCGAGCATTTAACCCCGTGATCAGAGTAGTATTGAAAAAGCCTTTTACCCGGCATTTCCTTATATGTTTTAACCAGTCGGGCCAGCTGTGTATCGCGGAGGGATATATCCTGTTTTACCCCTTTTTTTCCGGTAAAAACAAAACGGATCCTGCTGCCTGTAACGGTGGCAGCGCGCGCGTCCAGCGTGGTAATTCCTGAGGAACCGTGTTTTAGCTTGTAGCGCTGGTTACCCACGCGGATGCAGGTTTTGTCCATAAGCTTTATCACCAGTGCTATTACTTTCTGCAGGTCGTATTCCTTGTGCCTGAGGTCACGCTCTACCTGCTCGCGCAGCAGCGGCAGGGCTTCCGAAAACGTCAGGAGGCGATAGTACTTGGTTTGATTGCGGATCAGGTTCCAGTGCGGATGGTACCGGTACTGTTTGCGGCCAGCCTCGTCAATGCCCGTAGCCTGTAAATGGCCCTCAGTATCCTCACTGACCCACACTTCTTTCCAGGCTGGCGGCAGTACCAGCGCCCGGATCCTTGCAATAACACTTTTGTCACGTACGCGCTCGCCCTGAGAGTCCAGGTAAAAGAAGCGGGGCGACTTGCCTTTGCGGGTATAGCCTGGTGCACCGGCTGTGATATAGTTCAATCCCACTGCAGCCGCTGTGGCCGCAGGGTCTTTTTTCAGTTTTTTAATTTGCCTTGCTGAAATGATTGGTTCTTCCGTCCCGATAACTGATACTTCGGACATATTCTGATTTGTTAAACACTGTGAGTGCTCTTTATAACAAACCAGTACCAGCATGTTTTTTCAGGAAAATGGAATCAAACACTGGTGAAAAGTGCCTTGCGGCTATGTTCACGCGTCTTCCTTAAAATGAAAATCCTCAGCATGGCTGCCATGCTGAGGAACATTCTACTCATGACCAAAGCCATGCGTGCCTATGCTACCGGGAAGTACAGGCTGAAAATGGCGCCTTGTTCGAGCTGACCTTCTGCCTTGATATATCCCCGGTGGTTTTCCATGATTTTCTTGCAAATGGCGAGTCCTATGCCGGTACCGGGGTACTTGTGTGCTGGGTTCAGCCTTTGGAAAATGTCGAAAATCCGGGTTTCGTATTCTTTTTCAAACCCAATTCCATTGTCTTCAAATGTGATCCGGTAATAAAGTCCGTCCTGCTGGATTTTCTCCGTTCCCGCATCCGAGCCTGTCACGGAGAGCAGACGTATCTTTACGCTGGGAGCTACACCCGCCTTCGAAAATTTGATGGCATTCCCGAGCAGGTTTACAAATAGCTGATGTATCTGGAATGGAATCACCTGAAGTTCGGGAAGTCTGTCTGCCTCCACAGTTACCTGTTTTTCCCGGATCTCATCGGCCATCTCGGTCAGCACATTCTCGAGGATAATGTTCAGGTCTTTTACTTCAAAGCTTTTCTCCATGTTCCCGGCTTTGGAGTAGGAGAGTATATCTTCGATCAGCAGCTGCATCTTCTCGGCTGCAAAGCGCATTCTTTCAACGGAATCTTTGACCTGCAGCGAAAGGTCGGGATCTTCCCGGTCGAGCACTTTGGATGCAAAGATCTGGATCTTGCGCAGCGGCTCTTTCAAGTCGTGTGTGCTGATCCAGTTCAGGTTTGCCAGTTCCTTGTTGGCGGTTTTCAGTTCTTCGTTCAGGATGCGGTTACGATCTTCCTGCCTGCGTATCACCTGAAAGTTGATATGGCGCTGCAATGCATAGGAAAAGCTGGATGCTGCATTCAGCTCGGATTTTTTCCATTTCCGGCTTTTACCTTTTACAACCTCTCTCCAGAGTTCAAAGGACTTGCGCGGCGACAGGCGGAAACCATCTTCGTTTTGTAAAATAGCTTTATCTGGATTTCCTGCCCAGTTAATGGTCTCTATCTGTTCATTCCGAAACCAGAGAATAGCATTGGAGGTACCGGAAAGGATCCGGTGATAAATAATCCCCGCAGCATGGCGGGAAAGATTTTCACGGTCATAAACCGATGCGAGAAAGTCGGTTTCAAGGCTTTCGGCGCGGTACTCCTCACCCAGGAAATGCACCAGTGCCAGGAGCTCGTCTTCCGGAGGCACAGCCCCGGAGGTGTAAAGCCGCCGGTTGTAATAAATAGCCATTCCGGTAGCATTGGCCAGTTCCAGGAGCAAAGGTGATATGTGGCAGGCTCCGATGAAGTCTTCATGCTGATGCAAAAGTTCAAGGGAGCTTACCAGCGCTTTGTCCACATGCTGTCCTACCTCGAACTCTTCCGATACTTCGCGCACTGCAATCTGGGAAGTAAGGAAATGCCCCTGCAGCAAAGCCGACAGGCGGGTATAATGCGGTAAAACTTTGGGTGAATAGTGATGGCACGCAATCAGTCCCCAGAGCTTCTGATTCTGAAGGAGTGAAATGGTCAGTGTGGCACCCACACCCATATTTTTCATATACTCGATATGAATGGGCGATACACTCCGTAAAATGGAGAGACTAAGATCCAGAGATTGGTTGCTTTTGTTACCAGCCTGGTCCAGCGCAAGCAGCGGTACCGGCTCGTAATGTATATCAGCGATCATACGCAGCTGATTTCGGATGTAAAGCTCACGCGCCTGCACCGGTATGTCGCTGTGCGGATATTTTTGTCCTGAAAACGAGTTCAGATCCTCACGCCTGCTCTCGGCGATGACTTCCCCGTTATAATCATCGTCAAACCGATAAATCATGACCCGGTCGTAGCCGGTAATATAGCGGGTCTCCGTAGCAATATCCTGGCAAAGGTCGAGCAGGTAGCTCGACTTTTCCATAATGGAAACAAACTTCCGTGTTTGGTTATAAAGATTGGGCAGGTTAAGTGTGCCGTCGGGGAATGGTTCCAGCTCAAGAATAAAGGTATTCCCGCTCTTGTGTACCGTCGTATTGAAAGGAGTATCGTTGATCTCAAAAACGAAAGGCTTTGCAGTGTCGATTTCTGCAGTAGCGTACGCGTGGAACTGCCCGGCAAGTTCATCCGTAAATATTTCTGACAACCTTTTCCCCAACACCTGCTCAGGAGGAAGTGCTGTATAATCAGCCGTATTCTGGCTGCAGTATTCAATGAGGTAATCGGGCTGGGTGACACCTAGCAGAAATCCATGTGGCTGAATGCTGCCCGGGATATGGATTGGCTCACTTTCACAGTTTGTAAGATTAACAATCTCACGGTTTACGATATTCCTGATATTCATCTTTTGCTTTCAATAACTGCTTCGCTGAGCCAATTGTCAATAAGGGTGAAAGTTTGTGTTGCGCTTTCGATGATTTTACCGGCTTTTTCCGGGCTGTCAGCATAGGCAGTAAGGCGGGAAACAAAGGCTTTCCACATTGAGCCGGTCTGTGGACCGTACCCGCAAAAGTAGGAAGCGCCATGCTCGCACGTCAGGCCGAGATGCTGCTGAACGTGCTTGTAAATCACTCTGCCGCCCAGTGTTGATCCTTCCAGCACATACATGACACCAGCCGCACCGGCCTGTCCGGTGAAAGGCAGTTCTGGGACCGGGATATTATCCACTTCTTCTGCTGAAAATCCGGTTACAATGAGGTCATTCTTGATCCGTGCTGCACGGTACCTTTCCGCCAGGTCGGGGAAGATGGTTGCTATGGCAGGAAATACATGGGTTTCGCAGCCAAGCGTAATACTGTACAATCGGGAAAGATAGGTCTGGTAATCTGCAAGCGATACTTCGGGCAACAGCAATGCTTTTGATAGCATATTTTCTTCCAGTTGCTGATGGCTTTCCGATGTCTGCGTTCTCAGTTCATTAATAAATGTGTTTGGGTCTATCCCTAAACCTGTACTATCCTGCATAAATTCGTGTTAAGGAGGTGACCAGTTTCAGGTCGTTAACAAAAATTGTTCCACGGCTGTCTGCCTGGTCAGTTCCGACTTCTGGCTAAGGCATTTTTGAAGGATATCCACAAGGGCAATAAAGCTGTTCGGCTTTTGTACGTACAGGTTTGCACCACCTTTATAGGCGGATTCCCAGAGATATTTGGCAACGGAAGTGGAGAGTATGACTACGGGCGTATCGCCGAATTTTTTGGAATTGCGGATTTCTTCCAGGCATTCCAGCCCGTTTTTTACCGGCATGTTCATATCCAGAAAAATCAGGTCGGGAGCCTCTTCTGAACTGTAAAGCAGATCCATCAGCTTCATTCCATTATCTGCGATCCTCAACTCGGTATTTAGCGGGACTTGTTCAAGCGCCTCCTGAAATAGAAAGGTATCATCATCATCGTCGTCAGCGAGAAGGATCCTAAACGGTTTTTCCTGATTCATTCTATTTTTTAAAACGGACTTAATCCGTTGGTCTGATAGTTTGTTGAGCGAAGTAGGCAGTCAGAGGAACTGAGCAAAAAGCGCAACGCCATGAAAAACAAAAATAACAGAACTTTTCATGAAACCAGCAAATGATAAAAAAACAAGAAATACAGCAAATACCGATTCAATGGTAAATTATCAGCTTTATTGCAGGGTTTGGCACGCTTTTTTCTTCTTCAACAATAAAAAATGAAATTGATTATGAAAAAGATGATATTGAGTGCCATGCTTCTGAGCTCCGCACTGATGTTTTCAGCCTGTAACACCAACAAAACGGAGGATTCTACCGAAGTAGCGGAAGAACAGAATGAACAGAAATTAGATTCTACCGATATGGACGATGACGCGGAGTTTGCCGTGGCAGCTGCCGACGGCGGACTTATGGAGGTGAAGCTCGGAGAGCTCGCGCAAACCAACGCAGCGGATCCCAAAGTAAAGGAATTTGGCAAGAACATGATCACAGACCATGGTAAAGCTGGTGAAGAACTGCATGCTGCGGCCACCAAGAAAAATATTACGCTGCCTACCGGGCTGAGCGACGAAAAACAGAAGAAGTACGATGAACTTGCTGCAAAAAAAGGCGCCGAATTTGATAAGGCATATGTCTCTTTCATGGTAGATGACCATAAGGATGACATCAGTGAGTTTGAAAAAGCAGCAAAGGAATGCAAGGATCCCGACCTGAAAACCTGGGCGGAAGGTAAATTACCTACATTAAGGCACCATCTTGAAATGGCACAGAGCTTGGACGAAACGAAGAAATAAACCGTAATCCTCCATTCTTGGCAGCCAGGCCGGTATTCCGAAAGGGATACCGGCTTTTTTGTTGAATAAATTTGCGAATCCGTACGAACCTAAGTTAATTTGTCTACCAGTTTAATAGAGTATTCCATGACGCGCCTTAAAGTCCGACCCCTGCTTTCATCCTTCCTTTTGTGTTTTCTGCTGCATACCAGCGTTGTTGTACTGGCTCAAAGGCCCAATATCATCTTCATTTTTTCTGACGATCATGCCTACCAGGGCATTGGCGCTTATGGGAACAAGCTTGTCAAAACACCAAATATTGACCGGATTGCCAGGGAAGGTGCTTTGCTGACCAATAACCTGGTCACCAATTCCATTTGCGGCCCGAGCCGTGCGACCCTGCTGACCGGCAAGTACAGCCACCTGAATGGATATAAACGAAATGACCGTACCCGGTTTGATACCGGCCAGACACTTTTGTCGGAAACGCTCCGCAAAGGAGAATACCAGACTGCCTGGGTCGGGAAAATGCACCTCAACAGCCTGCCTGCCGGCTTCGATTATTGGAAAGTACTGCCCGATCAGGGGCATTATTACAATCCGCAGTTTATCGGTCAGCCCAATGATACCACCGCATACACCGGCTACGTATCCGACCTGATTACCCAATTTTCAACAGAGTGGCTGGAAAAGCGCGACCAGTCCAAACCATTTTTTCTGATCGTAGGACATAAAGCTACCCACCGCGAGTGGATGCCCGATCTGCAGGATCTCGGCGCTTATGACAATGTAGACTTTCCGCTGCCTAAAACCTTCTGGGACGACTATAAAGGTCGCGTGGCAGCAGGTCAGCAGGATATGACCATTGATAAAACCATGCGCATGAAGCTTGACCTTAAAATGGGTATCGACTATGACAAGGATTTTGGTTACCGCCGTCTGAATGCAGAGCAGCGAAAAGTATTTAAAGCTTATTATGATAAAGTTGAGAAAGACCTTGCAGCTAAAAACCTGAGCGGAAAAGCATTGATAGAATGGAAGTATCAACGTTACCTGCGCGACTATTTTTCAGTCGCTAATTCGCTGGACAGAAACATCGGGAAGTTGCTCGACTATCTTGACAAATCAGGTCTGGCCAAAAATACCGTGGTGATTTATGCCTCTGACCAGGGATTTTATCTGGGCGAGCACGGTTGGTTTGACAAGCGTTTTATTTATGAACAATCACTCAAAACACCTTTTGTGATCCGGTATCCCGGTGCTATCAAACCAGGTACGCGGGTGGAGGAGCTGATTACGAACATCGACTGGGCACCCACCGTGCTGAATATTGCCGGTGTGAAAGTACCTGCCGATATGCAGGGAAAATCGTTTCTGCCGTTGCTGAAACCGGGTACTACCGCTGCTGTACCCTGGCGCAAGGAGGCATATTACCATTACTACGAGTTTCCGGAGCCTCACCATGTTTATCCGCATTTCGGGGTGCGTACAAGCCGGTACAAGCTGGCGTATTTCTACGGCGGAGCCGATTCCTGGGAGTTGTATGATCTTGAAAAAGACCCTGACGAAGTAGCAAACCTGTACGGTACCAAAGGCACCGAAGCGCTCACTGCAGACCTCAAACAAAAGCTGAAAGGCCTGATGCAGTCGTACAAGGATGAAGAGGCATTGAAGATACTGGCAACAGCTAAAAAATAACCATTTCTGAAAAAGTGCGGCAGACAAAATTCGACGCGGTGGTGGTAGGCTCAGGCCCGAACGGGCTTGCGGCTGGCATTACCATGCAGCGCGCCGGCTTGTCGGTACTGATTGTGGAAGGAAAAGAAACCATCGGCGGCGGCATGCGCTCGCTGGAACTTACATTGCCGGGTTTTGTCCATGATGTTTGCTCGGCTATCCATCCGTTCGTGCAGCTGTCCCCGTTTTTCCGGTCGCTCCCTTTACAGGATTTCGGGCTGAAGATGATCCGGCCCGGCCTTTCCGCTGCGCATCCGTTTGAACATGGCGGGGCTGCTGTCCTTGATGGTACAGTGGCCGCCACTGCAGCGAGGCTCGGCAGGGATGCTGACCGGTACACCGCATTGATGCAGCCCGTTGTGGACATGCTACCGGGCTTGCTTCCCCAGCTGCTCGGACCATTTTCGTTAAAAGGCAATCTTGCTGACCTGCTCAGGTTTGGTTTGAAAGCCCTGCCGTCTGCATTATCTGCGGGTGAAAAATTTGTGACGGCAGAAGCCCGCGGTTTGTGGGCCGGAATGGCCGCACATGCCATGCAGCCGCTGCAAAATGTCGCAACATCGGCCTTTGCCCTGATGCTCATGGCAACTGCTCATCTGGGAGGCTGGCCGGTAGCCGCAGGAGGAAGTCAGTCCATAGCGGATGCGATGGCTGCTTATTTTAAATCTTTGGGCGGAACCATTGAAACCGGCCACATGGTAACCGATCTGCGGGAACTTCCGTCAGCGAACGTGGTGCTGCTGGATGTTACGCCCCGCCAGTTGCTGAGCCTGGCCGGCGATCGTTTGGGTAGTTTTTACCGGAGCCGGCTGCAGCGCTACCGTTACGGGATGGGTACTTTCAAGATAGACTGGGCGCTGGAAGCTCCCGCTCCCTTTGAAGCTCAGGAGTGTCGCAGGGCTGGTACCGTGCATCTTGGCAATACTTTAGAGGAAATCGCACAATACGAAAAAAGTGCATTTCGGGGTCAGGAAGCAGACAAACCCTTTGTACTCTATACACAAAGCAGCGTCTTTGATCCGTCGCGGACACCTGATGCCCGCCACACGGCCTGGGCATACTGCCACGTGCCGCATGGCTCTACCCGAGATATGACCACGGCAATAGAAAGTCAGGTGGAACGGTTTGCGCCCGGTTTCAGGGACCTGATCATCGACCGCCATACCATGAACACCGCTGCATTGGAACAGTACAATCCCAATTATATCGGTGGTGATATCAACGGAGGTTTGCAGGATATTTTTCAGTTATATACGCGGCCGCTCATGCAGTTTTCACCTTACCGCACCTCGGCACCTGACATTTTTCTGTGCTCATCGGCGACACCGCCCGGGGGAGGCGTGCACGGAATGTGCGGCTACCATGCAGCGAAGCAGGCGTTAAAGGATGTTTTCAAAATCAATAGCAGCGACGCTATCGTCAATAGTTTAATGATATGAGTTTTTATCAAAATAAAATAAAGCGTGCACTGGTGTGCGTACTGGCCGGAGCAGCCCTGCTGGCTTGTGAAAAAAAACAGACCGCTGAGCAAAAAACAGCCGACAGCCTGGCCATGTGCATGGCCGACGGCATGCCATCCCGTGCGGCGGCCATCCGCAATGCGAGCTTTGAGCCGGGCAAAAAAGACGATACTACCGGTATGGTCTGGATCAATGGCGGCCGGTTTCTGATGGGTGCAGACGAATTTCCCGATTCGCGCCCGTTGCACAATGTAACCGTAGGCGGTTTTTTTATGGACGAGCACGAGGTCACCAATGCCGAATTTGCGGCATTTGTAAAAGCTACTAATTACAAAACCATTGCTGAGCGTCCACTGAACCCGGCCGATTATCCGGGCGTCCCGGCCGACAAGCTGGTACCCGGCTCGGCAGTGTTTACGCCTACCACTACACCTGTTTCGCTCGACAATCCGCTGCAATGGTGGAATTATGTGCCCGGAGCCAGCTGGTCGCACCCTGAGGGGCCGACGAGCTCCATCAAAGGCCGTGAAAATTTTCCCGTAACACACGTGTCATACGAAGATGCTGCTGCCTATGCCTCCTGGGCGGGCAAGCGGCTTCCTACCGAAGCGGAGTGGGAGTTTGCAGCCCAGGGCGGCAAAGGCAATCATACTTACTACTGGGGCGATGAGCTCAAACCCGGCAATAAATGGGTAGCCAATATTTACCAGGGCAGTTTTCCTGATAAAAACACGCGGGAAGACGGCTACCTTACCGCCGCACCCGTCAAATCCTTTCCGGCCAATCCATATGGTTTGTACGATCTGGACGGTAATGTGTGGGAATGGTGCGAAGATCTTTACCGACCGGACTATTATGCCAAAAGCCCTGGTGCAAACCCAAAAGGTCCCTCGGACAGCTATGACCCGGACGAGCCCGGTGCCGTAAAGCGCGTACAGCGTGGAGGATCTTTCCTGTGCAGTGACGATTATTGCATTCGTTACAAGGCAGGCAGCCGCGGAAAAGGCGAAGTAACCAGCGGCAGCAACAATCTTGGCTTTCGTTGTGTAATGGATAAAAAATGATTGCCGCTATCTTTAAGCATCATGAACGTGCACTTTTTAACCGTACCCGGACTCGCAAGCTCAGGCCCGCAGCATTGGCAGACCATCTGGGAAAAGCATTACCCTGATACTTTCAGCCGTGTGCAGCAGCATAACTGGGATTGGCCCGTCAAAGACGACTGGGTTGGCCAGCTGCAAAAGCAGGTAGCAGAACTTGCACAGCCAACAGTACTTGTGGCGCATAGTATGGGCTGCATTACTGTGGCACACTGGGCGCAGGAATATGCGCCCGGGCAGGTAGTCGGTGCATTGCTGGTAGCTCCTGCCGATGCGGAACAGTCGAAGCGGTTAAGTTTTGTGGTTGGTTTTTCACCGATTCCGCTTAAAACGTTACCTTTCAAAAGCATTGTCGTCGCAAGTACCAATGACCGTTATGCTACCCTCAGCCGGTCGAAGCATTTTGCAGATCATTGGGGAAGCGAGTTTATTAATCTTGGTAAAAAAGGGCATATCAACGCCGTTTCAGGGTTGGGTGACTGGCCCGAGGGCAAGGAGATCCTGCAAAAGCTGGGCAGTGTTACACCCGCAGCAAGCTTCTGAACCAGGTTGTTATTCATTTTCAGCGTAATTGTTTCACTTAAATCAATACAGGATTATGAAAAAAATGTTCGTTTACTCGGTTGCAGCCTTGTTCTTCAATGTAGCCGCAATTGCTGGCCCGGGAAAGGCCGCCGCTGACAAGACCCTGCCGGTTGACACGAAAAGCAGCACGGTTACCTGGGGTGCCAAAAAGGTGACAGGCACGCATGCCGGTACCGTACCCCTGGAAAGCGGTTCGCTGATCGTGGACAATGACAAGCTGAAAGGAGGAAACTTTGTAGTGGATGTGAAATCACTGGTAGTTACCGATCTTACCGACAAGGAAATGAATGGAAAACTGACCGGTCACCTGAAAAGTGATGATTTCTTTTCCGTTGAAAAGCACCCGCAGGCTAAGCTCGTGATCACTTCTGTGACACCCAAAGGTGCCAATGCTTACGATGTGACGGGTAAACTGACGATCAAAGGCATTACCGAGGAAGTTAAGTTTCCCGCTACGGTGAAGGCTGATGCCAAGAAAGTGGTGGCTAATGCAAAAGTTACGGTCGACCGCACCAAGTATGATATTAAGTTCCGGTCTACCAACTTTTTTGAAAACCTGGGAGATAAGGCTATTGACAATGACTTTACGCTGGATGTGAACCTGGTAGCAAACAAGTAAGAAGTAGAGACACTGGATTAAAAAGCCCGACCTGCATGCAGGTTGGGCTTTTTGGTACCACCGTATTCCTGTAAATGATACAGATATGCCATACCAGTGACAAAATCCTATATTTGGGTTTTAAAACATCTCAGAAAATTTATGAAAAAACAGATATTGCTGCTGGCCTTCTTCACTGTAATGCTCTCCCGCATGGCGGCTGCCCAAACTGTCAACAAGCTCCCGGACTGGGCATTCGGCGGATTTGTGAGGCCTGCGGGGCTCAATCCGGTGATCTCACCCGACAGTACATCTACTTTTTTTTGCCCGATGAACCAGAAGCAGGTCGACTGGGAATCTAATGATACCTTCAACCCCGCTGCGACCATCAAGGATGGAAAGGTCGTTGTACTGTACCGCGCCGAGGATAAAGCCGGCAAGGCAATCGGCAAGCGTACCTCGCGCCTAGGCTATGCTGAAAGTGAGGACGGATTTCATTTCAAAAGGCGGAAAGAGCCGGTGCTGTACCCGGCTGATGATAGCCAGAAAAGCAATGAATGGCCCGGTGGCTGCGAGGACCCGCGCCTTGCCGTGACGGAGGATGGGCTTTATGTCATCATCTACACCCAGTGGAACCAGGATAAGGCACGTCTTGGTGTGGCAACTTCCCGCGATCTGGTGCATTGGGAGAAAACAGGCCCGGCTTTTAAAAAGGCTTACAATGGAAAATTCAACCAGATCTGGACCAAATCGGGGTCAATGGTGACGAAGCTTGTCAATGGAAAACAGGTACTTGCCCGGATCAATGGCAAGTACTGGCTGTACTTTGGTGAAAACCATGTAAATGTGGCAACCTCCACGGACCTGACCAACTGGGAGCCGGTAGTGGATGCCAAAGGAGAGCTGATCAACCTCATTTCGCCCCGTAAAGGTTTTTTTGACAGTAACCTTACCGAGTGCGGCCCGCCTGCGATCCTGACCGACAAAGGGATTGTGCTGATGTACAATGGCAAGAACGACAAAGGCGAGGATGGCGATAAGCGGTTTACACCCAACAGCTACTGTGCGGGGCAGGTATTGTTTGACAAAAATGACCCTACCAAACTACTCGCCCGCATGGACGTTCCTTTTTTCAGGCCGATGGAAAGTTTTGAAAAGAGCGGACAGTATGCGGCAGGCACTGTCTTTATTGAAGGAATGGTTTATTTCAAAGAAAAATGGCTGCTCTACTATGGCTGTGCAGACTCCCGGGTAGGGGTAGCTGTATTTGATCCCCGTAAAAAGACACCGGGAGATCCTTTACCCTGAAAAAAATAAACCATCTCTCAGGGTCTGATTGGGGGTTTTCAGCATTTATTTTTTGCGGATCAATCCAAAGCGAAATTCAGCGGCGTATATCGGAACACAGGACAAATTTAAATCCGGATATGAAAACGACGATGAAATTCAAAGGTTTACTGGTTGCGGCTATGTTGTTGACCGTAAGTGCATTTGCACAGAAAGAAAAGACAGTAATGGTAGGCGGAGCAGCGATGTACCCCTCTAAAAACATTATTGAAAATGCCGTAAATTCCAAAGACCACACTACGCTCGTAGCAGCCGTAAAAGCTGCCGGCCTTGTGGAGACACTTTCGGGAACAGGTCCGTTCACAGTGTTCGCTCCGGTGAACTCGGCATTTGATGCACTGCCTGCCGGTACCGTGGACAATCTGCTGAAACCTGAAAACAAGTCGACGCTTAGCTCGGTACTTACTTACCACGTGATCCCGGGTAAAGTGGATTCCAAATCCGTTGCAAAAATGATCAAGGACGGCAACGGTAAAGCAATGGCCAAAACTGTTCAGGGTGAGGAGCTTACTTTCTCAATGAAAGGCAAAGACCTGATCGTAACGGATTCAAAAGGAAATATGGCGAAGGTGACAACTGCAGACGTGTACCAGTCGAACGGCGTGATCCACGTGATTGACAAAGTGCTGATGCCATAATGATTTAGTGTGCAGGAATGGACGTGGAGCGGGAGCTCAGAAGATGAAGCGCAGAACGGATGTTCTGCGCTTTTTTCATGCCCCGCGTGGCTGATCTTTTCTGTTTACATGAAAATCATTTTATTGTACCGGCAGGCAAGTACAGGACAGTCGCCCGGATATTTTTAGGAATTTTTGGATATTATTTTCATCTTTTTCGAGAGTATTAAGCTGAAAAGTCCCGCTTGTTGTAAGGGAAACCTTTTTGTCAAAAGTCACTAAACCTGTAAATACCGCTCAAATGAATTGCAGAATAATACCCGCCGGCATGCTGCTGGCCCTAAGCCTGACTTTCGCTACACCATCGCACGTCAATGCCCAGAAGAGTGAAAAAGGATTTGTAAGTATTTTCGACGGTAAGACGCTCAAAGGCTGGGATGGGGATCCCAAGTACTGGAAAGTCGAAAATGGCAGTCTGGTAGGGCAGATCACCCCCGAAACCCTTCTTAAAACCAATAGTTTCATTATCTGGCAGGGTGGTGAGCCCGGTGATTTCGAGCTCAGGGGATCTTTCAAAATTGCCAAAGACGGCAACTCCGGCATTAACTACCGCAGCGAGCAGCTGACCGATGTTCCCTATGCCCTGAAAGGCTACCAGGCAGACATTGACGGTAAAAACAACTATACCGGCCAGAACTATGAGGAAAGGAAACGGACAACCCTTGCTTACCGCGGGCAGAAAACGGTAATCAAAGAATATACAGGTGACAAAACGCCTGACGCAATCCGCGCCAATGTGAAGAACAATGCCTGGACAGGCTTTGAGGTAACCGGCTCGCTCGGTAGTTCCGATTCGCTGAAAACACTCATCAAAAGTGAAGACTGGAATACCTTCCGCCTCGTAGTGCGCGGCAATCACCTGCAGCATTATATCAATGATGTGCTCATGAGCGATGTTACCGATAATGATACCTACAATGGTGCGAAAAAAGGCAAGCTGGGCGTGCAGGTACATGTGGGTCCGCCTATGAAGGTAGAGTACAAGGATTTGAGAATCAAACAGTAACTGGCAGTCGGCTATCAGCAGTCAGCTTTCGGTTTTGAAAAAAACGGCTGCCGATAGCCGACAGCCCTACATCAACTATGAACAAAATCGGATTCAACGTATTGGCATGGACGGCAGCAGTGTCGGACGAGGTTTTTCCCATTGTCGAAAGGCTGAAAACCATTGGGTATGATGGCGTCGAATTTTACCTGGGTACCCCGGAAGCTGAGCCTTACCAGCGCATGGGCAGCTTTACCCGGGATCTGGGGCTCGAAACAACTGCCGTAGTTACGCTGGGAAAAGATGAAAACCCCGTCAGTGAGTCGGTGCAGGTGCGGGAAAAAGCTTTGGAAAAAATCAAATGGGCCGTGGACCGCGCGCACCAGCTGAATGCAAAGATCATTTGCGGACCTTTTCATTCGGCCCATACCATTTTTGTAAACCGGCCTGCTGAGGACTGGGAGTATGCATTGGCCGGAGAAGTACTGAACGCTGCAGGTGACTATGCCGCCCAGGCAGGCATTACCTTCGCGCTCGAAGCCCTGAACCGCTTTGAATGTTACCTCTGCAACACAGCCGTGCAGCTGCACAAGCTGGTGAAAGCCGCAGACCATCCCCATGTTCAGGCCATGTTTGATACACACCACGCCAACATTGAGGAAAAAAAATACAGCACTGCCATCCAGACCCTCGCTCCGGTACTTGCCCATGTACACATCAGCGAGAACGACCGCGGCACACCCGGCGACGGGCAGGTGTTGTGGAACGATGCATTTTCGTCCCTGGCAGCAGCAGGATACGGAGGCTGGCTAACCATCGAGGCATTTTCGCGCAATGACCCTGCATTTGCCAATGCAATCGGTGTGTGGCGGGAGTTTTCCGATCCTTGGGACATAGCCGAAAAAGGATACACTTTTATCCGTGATATGAGCCTGAAACACGGCCTGTGAACATGCACACCAATTTTTCAACCCGATTTATGAAGCATTCAGTCAAGCTCATACTGGCGTTCGGCGTCCTGCTCCTGTCGTGGACGAGCAAAGCAGATGATCACAGCAGGTACCGCGTTGTTTACAAAGGCGATAAAGGTCCGGGTGTGGGCAAAAACATTGTTTTCATTGCTACCGACCATGAGTACCGGAGCGAAGAATCACTGCCTGCCCTGGCGCGGATCATGGCCAAACGTTACGGGTTTACCTGTACCGTGGTATATGCACTGGATGATGAAGGCTACATTTTGCCGGGAAGCTCCAATCTGAAAGGACTTGATATATTGAAAAAAGCAGACTTGCTGGTCATGTTTATGCGGTTTGCACATCCTGAAGATCAGGAAATGCAGCATATTGATGATTATGTAAAAAGAGGCGGTCCAATCGTGGCATTCCGTACTTCCACGCATGCATTTGAGATTAAAAATGATCCTAAGTGGGAGCACTATACCTGGGACTACAAAGGGCCGAAAACAGCCTGGAAAGACGGCTTTGGCGAATATGTGCTGGGTGAAACCTGGGTATCTCATTATGGTACGAACCACAAGCAATCCTCCAAGCTCGTGATTGAACCTGCTCAGGCAAATAACCCCGTCATGACCGGCGCCAAAGACATATGGGTGCAATCCGGAGGTTATACGGCAGAGCCCAAAGGTACGGTAATCGCCAGGGGACAGGTTCTGAACGGCATGACTTCCGACTCCAAACCCGACCCGACCAAAGAACTCCTGCCGGTAGCATGGACAAGGGAGTACCGGATAGAAGGCGGCAAACCCGGACGTGCATTTGTAACCACGCACGGTGCGGCCGAAGATCTGCTCAATGATGGTTTCAGAAGAATGGCGCTCAATGCCATGTTCTGGGGAATGGGTATGGAGAAAAATATTAAGGCAGACAACGACATTGCATTCGTGGGACCTTACAAGCCTACGACCTTCAATTTCAGCGGATACAAGGCACATGTAAAACCTTCGGATCTCGCAGGTTGGGATTCGGTGATCATGCCGGGCGAAGTCGTCAAAAAGAAAGCAGAGTAAACATTTTTACACAACAAAAATTAAAATGGCTGAGCAGCTTCCATTTCGTTTCGGGTCAGAGGTGTACACCTGGTTTATGAGTAATAATGGCAAAACCCATGAAGGGCGCCTGGGACATATGATCGAGGTAATTGCCAAATCGGGCTTTACAGGCATTCAGCCGATATTTACCTGGATGGGCGACCTGATCGATCCCGGCAAGCTGAGGGCTAAGCTGGATGAGCAGGGCATAGAGCTCGCCGCACTCGCACTTGCACTCGAATGGAACGGAACGGAAGAAACCGAGCAGGAACGTGCCACAGCGGATCATGCAATCAGCGTTTTGCAGCAATTTCCCGGCGCTGTCCTGAATACGGTACAATATCCCACAGGTCGCCACGACCTGGCGGAGCGTCAGAGAAGGCTCGTCAATATTGTGAATACGGTGTCAAGAAGGGCAGCTGAAAAAGGTATTCCATGCAGTTTTCACCCTAATTCACCGCACGTGTCGATCATTCGCACGGAGGAGGACTATAAAGTAGTGCTTGAATCGCTGGACATCTCCGCTACCGGCTGGACACCCGATGTGGGGCACATCATCAATGGAGGTATGGACCCGCTCGCCAAAATGAAGGAGTACCAGCCGCTGATCAACCATGTTCATTTCAAGGACTGGGACGGTGCGCCGGAATTCACATTGATGGGGAAAGGCAGGGTAGACCTGCCGGGTGTCACGCAGTGGTTAAAAGATATAGGTTATAAAGGCTGGATTATCTGTGAAGATGAAGGGGCCGAAGCGCTTGATGACCCTGATTTTGTCACCATGCACGATGGTAAGTGGATCCGGGAAACGCTGGTGCCGGGATTGAAGTGACTTTGGGGGCGGCAGTCGGCAGTCGGCTTTCGGCGATCAGCTTTCGGCAGTCGGCAATTTACTTTAAGCTGGTGCGATACCATTTTCATTTTCAAAGTCAATAATTAAATAAAAAAGGCCGACAGCTGACGGCCGAAAGCCCAAAGCCATGCCCTTCACCAAAACCAACGGAATCAACCTCTACTATGAAGAGCGCGGCTCGGGTGAGCCGTTACTGCTGATCATGGGCATTACCGCGCCGGGAACCGTATGGAATGTACACCTGGCCGATTGGAAACATCATTTTCGCTGCATTGCCGGGGATAACCGGGGCGTGGGTCAGACCGACAAGCCTTCGGGGCCATATACCACGGAACAAATGGCGGACGACTATGCCGGCCTGCTCGACTCCCTTGGATTGGATCAGGTAAGGGTGGTGGGTTGCTCCATGGGCAGTACCATTGCCCAGCAGCTGGCGATCCGGCATCCGCAAAAAGTAAAGTCACTGGTACTGATGTGTCCCTGGGCGCGGTGCGACAATTATGCAAAAGGCCTTTTTCAGCATATCATGAATGCCAAAGCAAGGTTCAGGCCCGAAGAGTTCAGCCTGTACATACAGCTTTTAATTTTTTCAAAATCGTCGTGGGATGATCCCGAGCAGCATCAAAGTCTGGAAAACGGACGTATGCAGGATGCATTCGGTCCTTATCCGCAGCCACTTCACGGACTGGAAGGACAGGCTGCTGCGTGCATAAATCACAATGCATTGTCAGACTTGAATAAGATCCGGAAGCCTGTGCTGGTGATCGGCGGACGGGAGGATATTTTTACGCCGGTGTGGATGGCCGAGGAGGTTGCGGGAGCGATTCCGGGTGCCGAACTCTTTCTTTACGAAAAGCTCGGGCATGCTTTCCACTTTGAAAATACTGCTGATTTCAATGTAAGGGTCCGTGACTGGCTGCTGGCTAACTAAGCAGCAGAAAACGGATTTTTGCATGCAAATACATTAAAAACGGGCTTTCTGCGCCTTTTTCTGATTTAGACAATGGAAAGTTTAAATACTAAATAATGGAGAGTACGGATTCAGTAAGCCAGGATTGGAAAGAAAAGGTATCGCATCATCAGCAGGTAGGCGGGATTGAAACATCAGTCCTGGACAACGGACCCGGCCGCGGAACACGCATTGCATGGGTCAATACCGGTACCGGCCTGCGCTTTAAAGTCGTGCTGGACCGTGCGATGGACATAGCCGACGCTTTTTTCAATCAGCATAGCCTGGCGTGGATCAGTCATACAGGTACCACATATCCGCAGCCATTTTCAGACAAAGGCATCGACTGGCTCCGCACTTTCGGTGGGGGGCTGCTTACCACCTGCGGACTGTCGCACGTGGGCGGACCCGAATCCGATAACTTCGGCGACCGCGGACTGCACGGGTTGATCAGTAATACACCCGCAGAAATCATTTCCATTGTTCAGCCCGACCTCCGTGCCGGCAAGCTCGAAATGAGTATTACCGGTATCATGCGCGAAACCAAACCGTTCGGCCCGAGCCTGGAATTGAAAAGGACGATCTCTGCCACCCTGGGACAACCCGGCCTGCGCATTCACGACGAAGTGACAAACAAAGCCAATACGCCCGCTCCGCATATGCTGCTCTACCACTTTAACTTTGGCTGGCCGCTGGCTGACGAGGGCACGGACATTCTCTGGAATGGAAAGTGGTTTCCAAGGCACGGGGAGGAGAATGCAAAAATTTTTAAAGAAGGAAATAGTTTTAAAAAGTGTCCGACCCCGCTGGACGATCACCTGGGTACGGGCGAGGAGGTAGTATTGGTGGATATAGATGCAGATATCTTCGGGGACAGTATTTGCGGGCTGCACAATGAGAAACTGGGGCTTGCCGTGATGATGAAGTTTAAAAAAGAGCAGCTGCCCTGGTTTGCCAACTGGCAGCACTGGGGTAAAGGCGAATACGTAACCGGCCTCGAACCCAGCACGCACCCGCTCACAGGCCAGGCAAAAGCACGTGAGGATAAAACGCTGATTTTCATTGAACCGGAAGAGGTGAAATCATACGATCTGGAACTGAACGTACTAACCAGAAAAGAAGACATCGACGAGCTTGTGCTGAGTGTTAAGGTGGTGTAAAACCACTGCCCCTGTCACCCTGAGCCGAGCGACCTTTGTCACCCTGAGCGCAGTCGAAGGGGAGAATAAGGAAATGCGTCTTTTTTATGCAGTAAAAAGCTTTGATTGAGCAAGTAAGTGCATTTTGGTGGCCGCGTCGGCCCTTCGACTCCGCTCAGGGTGACAAAAGAGGGGAGTGCCGGCTTTTTAGACAAAGACATCAAAAATTTTTTTTCAAGTAATCATCTAAACCACTTTTTGATAAAAACAATGGGACTTTCAAGTATCGCTGAGAAGGCATTAGAGCAGGGAAAAGGGATTTTGAGGCTTGCGCCAACGTGGGTGCCGCGCTCATTTTGCGTTCCTGGTCGCAGGATCAAATTGCACCCCGACGATTATTATATACTGGGTGGCGAGCGTGGCGGGATCGATGAGCGTTGGTTGTCGTCCACAACTCCTGCGGAAAACGGGCCGCTGACAGGCGAAAATGAAGGTTTGAGCCAAATCGTTCTGGAAGATGAATCAGGAGTTCAGAAAGTAACATTGCGCGATGCGGTAGAAGAGCTGAAAGGTCAGATCATTGGCGACAGGCTTTGGGACCAATACAAAAGCTGGCCGATGTACTCCAAGTTTTTTGACAATATGGGGCCGCTTCCACATCATATTCACCACCGGGATGAGCACGCCGCCATGGTGGGCCAGAACGGCAAGCCCGAAGCCTACTACTTTCCGCCCCAGCTGAACAATCACGGCGGCGATTTTCCATACACTTTTATTGGTATCGCTCCCGGCACTTCAAAAGAGCAGATCAAGGAGTGCCTGATGAACTTCACCAAGGGCGACAACAAGATTACCAACTACTCTCAGGCATTTCGCCTGGAACCGGGAACGGGCTGGGACGTGCCTCCCGGCATGCTGCATGCGCCGGGCAGCTTGTGTACTTACGAGCCTCAGAAAGCATCCGATATTTTTGCAATGTACCAGTCGCTTGTAAATGAGGCGGTAATTCCGGAAGAGTTGCTCTGGAAGGGAACGCCGAAAGACAGGATCGGCGATTACGACCTGCTGATGGAGGTGATCGACTGGGATTTGAATGTAAATCCTAACCTGATGGAAAAACATTTCATGCGTCCCAAACCGGTGAAGGATGTTGCAGAGATGGAAGCAGAAGGATATAGTGAAAACTGGATCTGTTATAAAAACGAGGCTTACAGTGCCAAGGAACTGACCGTATTTCCCGGACAAACCGTCACCATCAAAGATGCCGCAGCTTATGGAATGATCGTTATGCAGGGCCACGGCAAGTTGGGTGAATGGGATATCGAAACTCCCGCACTGATCCGCTACGGACAGCTGACCAATGACGAATATTTTGTAAGTGAAAAAGCAGCCGTTGAAGGCGTCGTCATCACCAATCCATCCAAAACCGACCCAATCGTTATATTAAAGCATTTCGGACCGGGAAATCCGGATCTGGTTTTATAGGCAGTCGGCAGTCGGCTGTCGGCCGTCGGCTTTTTAATATTTAATCTGTTGATGCCGGTAGTGTGAATTAATGGCTTCAACTGACAAAAGCCGAAAGCCGAAGTAATCTTAATAAAAAGCCGACAGCCAATTGCTGAAAGCCGAAGTATTCACTTATAACATTTCTTAAACCATGCCAGAAAATAATTATCCCAAACTGCACAATGCCACTTGGCCGGGTATTGTGGGAAAAGGCCCGGACTCGGAGCCTGTGATTTCTTTTGATACCATGCTGGAAAAAACGGCCTCAGCCGAAGTGAACGGCGTGAAGTTCGATGGTGTTGATCTGGGCCTTTTTGATCCGCACATCGATCTGGATATGAGTGACGACGGCATTAAAAGGCTGGTGGACAAATTAGGCGGGCTCGGACTGGAAGTAGGCTCCCTGGTAGCGCCCATCTGGGGCGGACCGGCCATGGGCAGCAAGGAGGAACGTGATACTTTTGTGGAGATGGTTCGTAAATCATGCATTTTCGGTCAGAAGCTGAGAGAGCACGGCATTCGTCCCAATGGTGTGGTGCGCATTGACTCCGCCAGTAAGCCCGATCTCTGGGAACTGGACCCGATCAACAATACCAAACTGATTGCCGATACTTTCAGGAGAGCCTGCGATGTAGCGGCAGATTATGGTGAAAAACTCGCAGCTGAAGGTGAAATCTGCTGGGGTGGTATGCACAGCTGGAAAACGATGATCGACACCATGGAAGCAGTAGATCGTCCGAATATGGGCTTCCAGGCTGACATGTCGCATACGTTCCTGTATTTGCTGGGTTACAACCGCCCCGAAGACAGGGTACTTCCCGAAGATTTTCAATGGAGCGACCGGGCTGCCCTGGAAGAAGGTTTGAAAAAAATGACAGCTGCATTGCGCCCGTACACCATCGATTTCCACGTTGCGCAAAATGATGGTACCGTACACGGAACCGGCTCTCATGATAAAACCGGCCGGCACTGCCTTGCTACCGACCCGAACGGACGGCTGGACATCGTTCACGATGCCGGATACTGGCTGCGCGATGAACATGGTAACCTCACCAAAGCATTCCGCCACATCTGCTGGGACGGATGCATGTTCCCGAACTCAGTCATGGAAAACCAGCAAACCTGGAACGATATCCTGGCTGCAATGATCAAGGTGCGCCAGGCGCATGGCTGGTACCAGGAAGAGAAAGTGTCAGCCAATTTCTAAACCCGTATTTAAAAGTAACATGTCAGACAAGAAATTAATCAGGATCGGATTGATTGGTACCGGTTTGATGGGCCGCACGCATTCCAATGGTTATAAAAGAATAGGAGACTTTTTTCCGGACCTCGAATACCGCCCTGTATTGCAGGCCGTGTGCTCCCGCAATCCCGAAAAAGTCCAGGCATTTGCTGAACAATGGGGCTATGCCTCGGTGGAGACAGACTGGAGAAAGATCATTGAGCGTGACGATATCGATGCAGTTGATATTTGTACCCCCAATGATTCCCACGCCGAGATAGCGATCGCAGCCGCAGCAGCAGGTAAAATGATTCTTTGCGAAAAACCACTCGCCAGAACACTGGAAGAAGCCAAAAGCATGGTGGAAGCCATTGAAAAAGCAGGCGTGCAGAATACGGTTTGGTACAACTACCGCCGTGTACCGGCTGTGACGCTGGCCAAGCAAATTGTTGATTCCGGCAAGCTGGGCAAGATTTTTCATTATCGTGCCAACTTTTTGCAGGACTGGACCATCAGCCCGGACGTACCGCAGGGCGGTGCTGCTACCTGGCGGCTTGACGTGGATGCGGCTGGCTCCGGCGTAACCGGCGATTTGCTGGCGCATTGCATTGACACTGCGATGTGGATTAACGGAGGCATCAAAGATGTGTCGGCAGTTACAGAGACTTTCATCAAAGAGCGCGTGCACCAGGGTAGCGGTGAGGTGAAAAGGGTGGGCATCGACGATGCCTGTATCTTCCACTGCCATTTTGATAATGGTTCGCTGGGATTGTTTGAATCTACCCGCTATGCCCGCGGCCACAAAGCCCTTTATACTTTCGAGATCAATGGCGAGCATGCTTCCATCCGCTGGAACCTGCACGACCTGAACAGGCTGGAATACTTTGACCATGGCGACGAGTCCGTCGTACGCGGCTGGCGCTCCATCCTTGTGACCGACAGTGATCAGCCTTACATGAAAAGATGGTGGATACCGGGCACCAGCATCGGATATGAGCATTCATTTATCCATCAGGCAGCCGACTTTTTTGAAAGTCTGCAAACCGGCGAGCCTTGCCAGCCTACTTTCCGGGACGCCTACGAAACCCAGAAAGTGTGCGAGGCTGTACTGGAATCCGCTTCGTCCCGCAGCTGGAAAGATACCGGCGTCGTGTGGGAAGGAAACTAACACTTGCGATAGCAGTCTGGCGACGGGCTGCTATCTTTTTTTAAACCGTATGTCCGATTTTATTCTCAATGTCCGTCAGCTTTCCAAATCCTTTTCCGGTGTAAAAGCACTGGACCAGGTACAATTTGATCTCAAAAAAGGCGAAGTACACGCATTGATGGGTGAAAATGGCGCAGGGAAGTCGACATTCATGAAAATACTGGTTGGGCTGCTGGCGCCTGATGCCGGGGAAATTATTTTTGACGGCGAGGCTGGGATCAGCCGGAAATCGCGCCAGCGTGGGATCTCCATGATCCACCAGGAAATGCTGATTGTCCCCGGCCTTACAGTAGCCCAGAACATTTTCCTGGGCCGGGAAAAGGAATTTACGGTGGGTAAAATGTTCAGGAGCTGGCTTGATGATGCAGCGATGAACCGGCAGGCAGCACAGTTGCTGGATCAGATGGGCGTTGCTATTGCGGCTGACGCCAAAATGAAAGACCTGAGTGTAGCGCAGATGCAAATGGTGGAAATTGCCAAAGCCATTTCAAATGATGCCCGTGTGATGATCATGGACGAGCCTACTTCGGCCATTTCGGATCGGGAGGTAGCAATATTGTTCAGGATAATCCGGGAGCTGAAAGCCAAAGGGGTGGGCATCATCTACATCTCGCACAAAATGGACGAAATTTTCCGTATTGCGGATATGGTCACCGTGCTGCGCGACGGCCGATACATCAGCACCGATCCCATATCAGTCATGGATCAGGCCGGACTGATCAGCAGGATGGTCGGACGGGAGATCGGACAGATGTTCCCGGAACGTAGCGTGAATTTGGGTGAAACAAGGCTTAGCGTAAGAGGTTTGGGTAAAAAGGGAAAGTTTGAGGGGATTGATTTTCAGGTACGGGCAGGAGAGATCCTGGGACTGGCAGGTCTGATGGGCGCCGGACGCACCGAAGTCGCGAGAACAATCTTCGGACTGGACCAGCCGGATGAGGGTGAAATGGAGATAAATGGGCAAATCTGCTTTTTGAAAACCCCAAAAGAAGCCATTGCAAGAGGCATTGGTTACGTAAGTGAAGACCGGAAAGCATTGGGGTTTGTCCCCAAAATGTCTGTGAGGGAGAACCTGACCCTTTCCAGTATACATACACACAAAAAAGGTTTTTTTATCAATGATAAAAGTGAAGATGAAACAGCCGCACGCATGATCCATGAGCTGCACATCAAGGCTTCCGGTCAGGAGCAGGCCGTAACTTACCTGAGCGGCGGCAACCAGCAGAAAGTGGTTATCGGTAAAATGCTGCTTGCCTCGCCTAGCATTCTCGTACTCGATGAGCCTACCCGCGGTGTAGATGTTGGTGCCAAGTTTGAAATATACAAGCTGATCACCCAACTGGCCGAACGCGGCATTGCTATCCTGATCATCTCTTCCGAGCTCCCCGAAATTCTTGGGTTAAGCGACCGGATCGTGGTATTGTCAAAAGGGAGGCAAACAGCCCTGCTGAGCCGGCAGGAAGCAACCCAGGAGCTGATTATGAAGTGGGCGGTGGCTTAGGGCTGTCGGCTGTCGGCAATCGGCAGTCGGCTTTTGAGCGGGTGTTTTACGGTATGTTTGATTAATAAATCGCATTTGTTTTTTGTATATAAAATTTAAGATTAACTAAAACAGTCTACAAAGCAACCGTCCAAAGCTGATTGCCAACGGCCGACTGCCGAGAGCCTCCCATGAACTCCCTACCCACTGCCCGCTTTTCCCGATACGGTATTTTTATCGCTTTTGCGGCTATCTGCCTGATATTGTCGCTGAGTACGCCACGGTTTTTCACGGTAGGTAACCTGCTGATCATCGGTACCCAGGTGTCGATCAATGCCCTGCTGGCATTCGGTGTAACTTTTGTGATCATTACCGGCGGCATAGACCTTTCACTGGGTTCCATGGTTGCTGTAACAGGCGTGGTGGCGGCTACTTTCGCACATCCTGATACTTACCCGCTGGCAGTACCGATCCTGGCAGGGCTTGGTACCGGTCTGCTCCTCGGCGCATTCAATGGATTGGTGATTACAAAAAGTAAGGTACCTCCATTTATCGTTACACTGGGCACCATGACCATCGGCCGCGGACTTGCATTGATCCTCAGCAAAGGGCGGCCTGTTTCAAATCTGTCGGACACTTTCAATTTTATTGGGGGCGGAAACGTGCTGGGCATACCCGTGCCCATACTTATTTTGCTGGTTGCTTTTGTGATATGCAGCATGCTCCTGAAAAAAACCATCCTGGGCCGGTACATGTATGCGGTAGGTGGCAATGAGCCCGCTGCCCGTGCTTCGGGAATCAATGTTGCCAGCGTAAAAATGTGGGTTTACATGATTTCCGGCTTGCTTTCGGCTTTGGGAGGTATTGTGCTTACAGCACGCATCACGACCGGGCAGCCCAATGCAGGTGCCGGTTTTGAGCTGGACGCGATTGCGGCTGCGATCATTGGTGGTACCAGCACTTCGGGCGGCACCGGCACGATGACAGGAACGATGATTGGTGCGCTGCTGATCGGCGTGATCAGCAACAGCCTCGACCTCCTGAATGTGACTTCGTACTATCAGCAGGTGGTGATGGGTGTCATCATTATCGGAGCTGTGGTACTAGACGGTTTGGGTAAAAAGACAGAATGAAATTTTCCAGTTGAACCAGCAGTAACATTTATGATCAATATGAAATCAATATATGCATTGGCATTGGCCGCCTTGCTGGCAGGTTGCGGTCAGGGTAGCTCCGATGGTGAAAAAAAGCTGGTGATCGGCGCGACGATGCTGAGCATGCAGAATGAATTTGTGGTGAGCGTGGCAGACGAGATGGAGGCAAAAGCCAAAGCTGCCGGTATAGAGCTGATCGTGGTAGATGCGGAACGGTCTGCGCTCAAACAGGTGGAGCAGGTAGAAAGCTTTATTGCACAGGGTGTTGATGCAATCATTGTGAATCCGTGCGAAGTGGAGGCAAGCTCTCCGGCTGTACAAGCGGCGCTGAACGCTAAGATTCCGGTGATCAATGTGAATTCTGAAACAACCGTGAAGCCAACCTCTTTTGTAGGTTCCGACGATGTGGAATCAGCCCGTATTGCGATGCGATATCTGGCCGAAAAGCTCGGCGGAAAAGGAAATGTGCTGATGATGCATGGTTTTATGGGGCAGGCTGCCCAGATCAAGCGCGATAAAGGAGCCAGGGAAATCCTGAAAGCAAACCCAGGACTTAAGTTGCTGGCGGAGCAGTCGGGCGAGTGGGACAGGGCCAAAGCCATGTCACTGACCGAAAACTGGATACAATCCTATGGGTCTCAGATCCATGCTATTTTCGCCCAAAATGATGAAATGGGCATGGGCGCAGTAAAAGCCCTGGAAGCTGCCGGTCTGAAAGATAAGGTGATTGTGGTGAGCGTGGATGCGATACCTGATGCATTACAGGCAGTAAAAAAAGGAACGTTGAATGCTACTGTTTTTCAGAATGCGAGGGAGCAGGGCAACAAAGCCATAGAAACTGCAGTGGCCGCCATTCAGAAAAAACCATTTGAAAAAGAAGTACTTATTCCTTTTCAGCTGGTGACGAAGGAGAATGTGGGGACTTTTTTGAAGTAGCAGTACCACTTTTTTCTTTTAAAAAACTCAGGTCCACACCTTCAAGCGACTTACGGGCAAACTCAAGATGTGCTTGTACAAGTGCTTCCATGGAAGGATAGGTTGTTTTTTCTCTTGGTCTTCTTCTAACACTCTTGTCTCTTGTTGTTTCCATCATGTACGTTAATTAATTTTTTAATAATGAATGCCCGGTATTCCTTTCCCGGAATATAAATCTCCGGTTCGAGATCTTCAACTCCATAAATCTCATAATATTTCTTCAATTCTGCCAGTTTACGGTTTATAATTATTCTGTAAAGTCTCGTTTTAGCCCGGCTGTTTCCTGCAAGATATACAGATGCATTTTGGTGTTTGGCAAGCATTTTCAGAAGGGTTCTTATCACTGTTGCTATCACCTTCGGCATGTCCCCGTTGTTAGTGATGACCTCATCATCAAAGTCGTTGCCATCCTCAGAATCGCCCAATGCAAGATTGTAGAGAGGAGGGTCTTTGGTAAGCAGGGTATATACGACCAGTTTTTGTACGGTTTTTCCTTTTCCTACACTCTCAAAGCAGAACCGGGTCTTTCCGGCATTCGTAATGAATGGATAATGCGCGTCTTTCATTATTCGTATGGGTTCTTTTTTAGACGGCAGGAGCAGGTAAAGGTCATCATGCACGAAAGTCTTTGATGAAGAAAACAGCTGTCCTGCTAGTATAGGAGCCTGGTGTAATCCTTTTCAAAGCGTCCGCACAGGGAGCACTTTAGATTTTTTCCAAAACAAACATTTCACGCATGAACAGTTTCAATATCAACCGGCGTAACTTTCTTTATGGTGCCACAGCCACCATGGCCTTGTCTGCTTTCGGCGCGCAGGGTATGGACCTGATTTATCCCGATAAAATCTGGAAAGTGGGGCTGATCGGTACAGGCTGGTATGGAAAGAGCGACTTGTTCAGGCTGATACAGGTAGCGCCAGTGGAAGTAGTTGCCTTGTGCGACGTTGACCAGAACCAGCTGAGTGAAGCCGGAAAGCTGGTGAGTCAGCGACAAAAGTCGGGTAAGACTCCCAGGCTCTACGCCGATTACCAGAAAATGCTGTCGGAAAACGAAATGGACATTGTCCTCATCGGTACACCCGACCACTGGCATGCATTGCAGATGATCGATGCCGTAAAGGCCGGCGCGCACGTGTATGTGCAAAAGCCGATCAGTGTGGACGTACTGGAAGGGGAAGCCATGGTGGCCGCCGCCCGCAAATACAAGAAAGTAGTACAGGTAGGAACCCAGCGCAAGAGCACCCCCCACCTCATTGATGCGAAAAAGAACATTGTGGATGCCGGATTACTCGGTAAGATTTCCCACGTGGAAATGTGCTGCTACTTTCACATGCGTAACAACGGAAATCCACCTGTGGAGGCAGTTCCTGCATTTCTCGATTATGAGAAATGGACAGGACCGGCTCCGCTGCGGCCTTACGACGGCTTACCGCATGTACGCTGGTGGCGCACGTTTATGGAGTATGGAAACGGGATTACGGGTGATATGTGTGTCCATATGTTTGATACGGTACGCTGGATGCTGAACCTGGGCTGGCCCAAAAAGATCAGCTCGACCGGCGGTATTTACGTACAAAAAGAAGGTAAATCAAATATCTCCGACACGCAGACAGCCGTTTTTGAATATGACGGGCTCAATTGCGTGTGGCAGCACCGAAGCTGGGGTACGCCCAATAATCCGGATTATCCCTGGTCATTCACCCTGTACGGCGAAAAAGGTACTTTATGGGGCAGTACGATGGCTTACGACTTCATACCGGCAGGAAAGGGCGAGAAAATCCATAAGGATGTTGTTTACGAAAAAGAAAAATATCCGGAGGATCTTAAAGAAGACAAAATTGAGCTGAATGCAGCACCCGCCACCCGCCTGCATATGCTGGATTTTCTGAAAGCAATCGACAACAACAGCCGGCCTGTGGCTGATATAGAGCAGGGGCACATTTCTACCGCAAGCTGCATTCTGGCCAATGTTTCCATGAAGCTGGGCAGGGCAGTGGTATATGATCCGGTGAAGAAAGAGGTTGTCGGTGACCGGGAGGCCAATGCATTACTTGCCCGCTCGTACCGTGCACCTTACAAGCATCCCGATTATAAAAGTGTTTAGAATGGGCTATGTGATGGCACGATAATTTGCCAGTCGCCGGAATTTTGCAGGTGATATACGAATGGCGTTTGTTTACCAGTTAAATAGATGTTTTCGCAGTCGTTTAAACCATTTGCCTGCGTAAACTGTCAGATAACCAGATAACCAAACGTTCAAACAAATGAAAAGGATAGTGAAGATGATAAAAACCACCTGCCTGGTGGTGGCGGCGGGAATGCTTGTGCTGGCTTGCAGCCAGGCTTTGCAGGTAAATTATGATTATGATTCATCGGTAAATCTTAAACAGTTCAAAACCTTCAAAGTAGAGGCTGAACATAAGATCGAAGAAGATCCCTTGCTGGGCAGCGAGCTCAACAGAAGGCGCCTGGGTGATGCGGTAGTGGAAGTAATGGAGTCAAAAGGGTATAAGTTTGACCAGAACAATCCCGAGATTATCGTACGCTTTATGACCGATGTAAAGGAACGTCAGCAAGTACGTTCCAACAACATGTATTCGCCTTATATGTGGTGGTACGGCGGTGGAAACAACATTTCCACCTATAACTACCAGGAGAGCCGGTTTATCCTGAACATCTATCAGAAAACCAGTGACAAGATGGTGTGGCAGGGATGGGCCTCCGGAAAAGTAAAGGCACCGAGCAAAAAGGATGATCGCGAAAGCATGGTAAAAAACACCATTTCCGACATCCTGCGCACTTTTCCGGAAGCTACTGCGGATACGTACAGCAGGAAGTAGCAGGTACAAAAAGCCCGCTGTGTAGTAAAATCAGAAGGCCTCCGGCCGAGAGCAGTTCAAGCTTTCAGTCGGAGGCCTTTTTAGTAAAATATATACAAAGCCAACTTTGCCGACCTTGCCTGCTATTGCATTGCAATCAGGCTGTATTAAGATTTTTCGGTTCTGCAATGAGTACTTCCAAAGGAAATCCCAGGCCCTTATTCAACTTTCTGATCATATCAATGGATAGGCCGCGCTTCCTGTTCAGGACTTTGGAAACATTGCCTTTATTACCCATGTAAGGTACAAGGTCACTCGCAGTAAGCCCCATTTCCTCCATTCTGATCTTGATGTATTCAATGGGATCAGGTTCGTCAATCGGGAAATTCTCTTCTTCATATTTATTGACGAGCAGTGAGAGCACTTCCAGCTCCTTGGCTTCCTGGCTCCCCGGCCGGGCGTCAAATACTTCATCAATGCGTTTGATGGCCTTGTTATAGTCCTGCTCGGTTTCTATCAGCTGTATTTCCATATCATTCAACATTTACCGCATCTATTTTGTCGTATTCAGCATGTGTGCCCAGCCATTTGATCATAAGCCTTTTGTGCTCATAGCTAATCCTCGCAATCAGTCTGTAATGATTTCCTTTTATGTTGAAAATTAATCGGCTATCGCCCACCATGTCTACGGTCCGGAAATCCTTTTTTACCGCATTAAAATCTTTCCAGCTTGCCCTTTTCACTGTTTTAAACCACGCTGTCAGGTAAGTCTTTGCATCAGGATGTACCTCATAGAAATCCCGTATTTTCTTGAAGCTGATCACATTCATGTGTGTAGGTTTTTACAAAAGTAAGAAGGGGTTGTCGAATTGACAACCCCTTTCTGCCAGAACTTTGTACGAACTACAAATTCTGCCCGTTCCGCACTTCTTCCGAAGCCTTCTTCACAATGGCGTCGCCTTCGTGCAGGTTTCCGAATACCTCTACCAGCGTGTCAACCACATTGCCGGTCTTGACTGTCACCCATTCCGCCTTTTTGTTTTTATCCCGGATCACAAAAACCTGCTCGCTGCTGCTTACTACGGCAGTAGTGGGTACAAAGAGCGTTTTGGAGCTGCGCTCCGTATTCAGCCGGACCTGCGCGTACATGCCGGCTTTGAGCTCGTGGCTGCGGTTGTCTACATCAAACTCTGTCATCATCGACCGATTTTCTTCCGAAAGTGTCCGGGAACTTCTTGCGAAAACCGCCTTGTAAATCTTTTCAGGACTGGCTGAAACCGTGAAGTTGATCATGCCTTTCGCAGGTACCGTGCCCGACAGGTTTTCCGGGATGGCCAGCGTAAGGCGCAACTTTGTGTTGTCTTCCAGGATAAACAAAGGCTTTGCACCACTTTCGCCAGGGCCCACCAGTGCTCCCGGACTAATGTTCCGCTCCGTAATAATCCCGTCAAAAGGTGCTGTGACCGTGAGGTACCTGGCCAGTTCCGACTTTGTTTCCATGAATGATTTCGCTGCCTCCACGTTTCCCTGCGCCACGGCCATCGCAGAACTGTCGGCCTGTGCTTTGGCACGGGATACATCAAGCTCATTCAGCGACACAGCGCCTTCAGTATGATTGGTACGTACCATCCTGTTGTAGGTGGAGGTACTTACTTTGTAGCGGGTCGTTGTTTGCTGCAAGGCCGCCTGTGCGGCAATCAGCTGCGCTTTGGCCTGGCTGAGTTCCGACATGACTTCGGGCGCTTCGAGCATTGCCAGTACCTGTCCTTTCCGTACCATGCTGCCACGGTCTACATGCAGGTGTTTTACAAAACCTTTGACCTTGGGGTAAATAAAAACCTTGTTCCATGGCTTCAACTCGCCGGGCAGCGCGACCTCTTTGGCTGGCTGTAAACTTTGCACATAGGCAAGCTCCGTCACAGCGGGAGCATCCGGCTTTGATTCGGCGGTTTCGCGGGCTTCGGAGCTGCACGACATCATGCCTGCGGCTGCTGCAAGCATGATAAAAAGGGATTTGACGGTATTCATGGAGACGGATGTTTGAAATTTTTGACGAAAGAAGTTGCTCTCGGGATCTTCCGGATCCATGGAGAGGGAGTGTATGGAAGCTTTTTTCTGCATCAGCATAAATACTGCAGGCAGGATCAGCAGGGATGCAAGCGTAGAGGCAATCAGTCCGCCGATTACCGCCTGACCGAGCGGTGCAATCTGGTCGCCGCCTTCACCCAGGCCCGAGGCCATCGGCACCATACCCGCAATCATGGCAATACTCGTCATCAGAATCGGGCGGATCCGGCTTCCGGCTGCCATGATTACCGCCTCACGGGCATTATCAAGTTTTAGACGCAGGTTTTCGGCATTGGTCACCATTAAAATTGCATTGGCCACTGATACCCCCACAGACATAATGAGGCCCATATAGGATTGCAGGTTTAGCGTAGCGCCGGTAAGCAGCAGCATGCCGATCGAGCCGAGTACCACCGCCGGAATGGTGGATAGTACCACAAGCGACAGTTTGAAAGACTGATAGGTAGCCGCCAGAAGAAGGAACATAATTACCACTGCAATCAGAAGACCCGCCTGAAGGCTCGTCAATGTCTCGGTCAGGAGGTCGGTTTGTCCTTTGAGTTCCACGAGCACGCCGCGCGGAGGTTCTCCCGCATTTTTGATCGCCTGCTGAACCGACGTACTCGCCGCGCCCAGGTCTTTGTTGAAAATATTGGCAGTGACTGTCACCAACCGGTTCGGACCAGCCCGGTCGTATTCTCCGGGGGCGGTTTTTTGTGAAAAAGTGGCAACATCCGAAAGCAGCGGGTTGCTGGCGCCTGTTTTCAGGGGTATTGTACCAATATCCTGCACGGAGGTCATGCGGTATTCGGGAATCTGCACCTGTACCTGGTAGGCAAGCCCTTTGGCATCGTCCAGCCACAGGTTTTTATCCGTAAACCGGCTTGATGAAGTTGCCGCCACCATGGAGCGTGCGACCTGCGTTGAAGTAATCCCCAGCTGCCCAGCTCTTTCACGGTCAATATCCACTTTCAGGATAGGATATGCGAGTGGCTGCGCGATTTGAACATCACGCAAAAACGCGATTTTCTCCATCTCCTTCTGGATCCTGCGTGCAAAACGACCGGCTTCCTCCACATCCTTGGCCGCCACGCTCACCTCAATGGGCGTGGAAGCACCCTGGCTCATGATTTTGTCCACCAGCTCGATCGGCTCAAACGATATCCGCAGTGAAGGCATTTCCTTCGAGATCCTGGCCCGCAAAGTCTCTTTCAGGCCGTCCATTCTCACGGGATAATCCTCATGCAGGGATACCTGCAATACAGCTTCGTGCGGCCCGCTGTTGAACACGAAAATATTGGAAGTACCATAGCTCGAAGGCACTGTACCCACGTAGGCTGATGATATTTCCACATTTTTTCCGCCTACTTCCCGCCTGATCAGGTCCAGTACTTTAAGGGTTGCCTCTTCTGTACGTTCTACCCTCGTACCATCCGGCACGCGCAGCCGCATCTGGAACTGGTGACTGTTGGCTTTAGGTAAAATGTCGGTACCGATGAGCAGGAACCCGCCCGCAATCAGGGCAACCGCAATAATAAGGTAGGCAGGTACTACCAGCCGCCCACGTGCCATAATGCCCGTTAATGCCCGCACATAGCGTTTTTTGAATTTTTCAAAACTACTGTCAGGCACACTTGGGTGAGCCGACTCTGCAATCACATCCTTTACTTCCTGATTGTCAAGTGCGAGGGTAGGAGCTTCGTGGTGCGGATGGTTTTTGAGCAGCCAGTTGGCGAGTACCGGTACCAGGGTCTGCGAAAGCAAAAAGGAGGCGATCATGGCAAAGCCTACTGCCAGCGAAAGCGGCAGAAACATGGATCTTGGAATGCCGTTCATGACGAACGAAGGTGCAAAAACCGCAAGAATGGCAAGCAGGATCAGGAACTCCGGAAATGCAATTTCCTTGCACGCATCCCAGATCGCCTGCTCCTTGGGCTTACCCATTTCCTGGTGCTGATGAATGTTTTCAATGGTCACCGTGGCCTGGTCTACCAGTACACCGATGGCCAGTGCAAGTCCGCTAAGGGTCATGATGTTGATGGTTTGCCCAAACAAATTCATCAGGATCACAGCCGACAGAATGGAAATCGGAATGGTGACGATCACAATGATCACGCTCCGCCAGTCGCGCAGGAAAAGAAGTACCATTAACCCGGTGAGCAATGCACCCAGGATACCCTCGGTGATCAGACTTTTCAGCGAGTTGGTTACATACACCGACTGATCAAATTCGTAGGAAATTTTTACATCTTCCGGTACCGCATTGCGCAGCTGAGGGAGGGCCGCCCGGATGTTGTTGACCACATCCAGCGTGGAGGCATCCGATTTTTTTACTACCGGAATGTATACAGCCCGTCGCCCGTTTATCAGCGCGTAGCTTACCGTCACGTCGGCCCCGTCTTCTACAACACCCACATCCCGGATAAACACGGTAGGGCCCGCACCTACCCGGATCGGAATGTTCAGGAAGTCTTCTGGTTTGCTGATGAGCGAGTTTACGGGTGTCATCAGCGTTTTGTCACCCATGCGGATGTTACCGGCCGGCGAAGGCTGGTTGTTGGTGACAATGGATTTGATAATTTCTTCGGGCGTAAGATGATAGCTGCGAATGCGCTCAGGATCCACGCGGATCACGATGGTACGCTGGTTACCGCCAAATGGCGGCGGGCTCGACACTCCCTCAATACGGCTGAACATGGGCCGGATGCGGGACGACGCAAAATCCTGGATTTCATTTAGAGAGCGGGACGCGCTTTCAAAAACCATTTGTCCGATCGGTACCGAGCTCGCGTCAAAGCGGACTACCTGGGGCGGTACGGTTCCCTCGGGCATGTAAGCCTTGGCCCGCGATACGTTATTGGCGACTTCGGCGGCGGCCTGGGCCATGTCTGTGCCCGGATAAAAGGATAGTTTGATCAGCGAAAGTCCCTGAATGGTTTTTACATCGACATCACGGATCCCCGACACGTACAGGAAGTGGTCCTGGTAGCGGGTCGCAATAAAACCATCCATCTGGTCCGGCGCCATACCCCCGTAAGGCTGCACAACATAGATCGTCGGCAGGTCGAGGTTCGGAAAAATATCGACAGGAATACTCCGGATCGACAGTACGGAGAAGAACAGGATACCGATCACCACCACCACAATAGAAATGGGTTGCCGGAGTGCAGTTCTGATGAGTTGATACATGAGTATGTTTTATTTTTTGTTTGTTAAATGGGGTTGCTGATTGCGGGTATGATGCTTTTGCTTTTTCTGGATTGTAATGCGGGCGCTGCTCACCTTTGTCACCCTGAGCGAATCGGACCGGCGGGCGAAGGGCAGATGCGGCAGGTAAAGCGTCGTTCCGGCGACCTCCTTGCTTCGACTGCGCTCAGCATGACAAAGGTGAGAGGGCTCCTCGCCTCTGTCACCGTGAGCATACCGGGCCGCCGGGTGCTCGAAGCGAACTACCGCTCCGCCTCGTTCAAAAACATCGAAAGATCACCCGCCGCCGCGGCTTTCATCAGCAGTGAGCGCCAAACGTTTCCGTTGGTGATAAAACGGTCAATTTCTGCCCTGTTGAGTGTATTGACACTTTGCGCCAGTGTAAAGAGATCGGTCATGCCGCTTTGGTAACGTGCCTCCGCCTGCCCGAAAGCCCGCCGGGCAGCGCCGAGCTGCACGGGCGTGAGCCGGGCCTGTTCGAGGCTGAGCTGTAACTGCATGTCAGCTTCACGCGCCTGCCGGTCCAGCTGAAGTTTTTGTGTCTGGTAAATAGCCTTGAAGCGTTCCGCCTGGAACTGCTCGCTTTTATAATCATTGCGGACGCGCACGATGGAAGTCAGGTTCCAGCGGGTGGAAATACCGATGAGGTAGTTATAAACCTGGTAGTTGACGCCGCTGGCAAAGTCGGTACGGAAGCTGTCGTCGCGGTTGGACACGCCCGATCCGCGAGCCCAGCCTGCACCTACAATGGAAACAGATGGCAGGAATGCGCGCCGGATGGCCAGGCTCCTGGCTTGCGAGGCATCAATCTGCGTCTGGGCCAGGCGCAATGCAGGGTTTTTCAAAAAAGAAGTTTCACCCAAAGTAGATGCCGGCAATCTGGAATAAAAATCGAGCGTATCCACCTGAATGCTGTCGCGGAGCTCGCCGGTCAGTTCGGAAAGCCTTAGCCGCTGTGCTTTTTCAGTCCGCTGACTTTCCAGCAGCAGCAGCCGGGCTTTGGCATATTCGGCGGCGGCGAGGGAGCTGTCTACTCCCGGGCGCATGCCTGAGCTTACCGCAGCATCCGTGACACGTTTGAAGACCAAGGCTCTCTGAAGGTTCTGCCGCTGGGCTTCCACCAGTTTCTGATTGATCAGCAGAAGCAGGTAGGCATCTATGGTCCTGACCTGATGCTGAAAGAGCTCATTGTCGAAATCAGCCTGACTGCGGCTTACCTCGGCTTTGGCAGATTTTACATTTGCTTTTATTTTACCAAAATTAAAAACCTTCCAATCGACCATCAGGGTAGTAAAGCTGCCGAAAACACCTGTATAAATGTTGTCAGGCCTGATCCCGCCGGAAGGCGACAGGGCACTTCCTTCATTGGGAAGAAAAGCACCGGCAACACTGTTATTGGTGGAAAAGGTGTACTGATCCTGAACGATCAGGGAGGGCAGGTAATCGGATTTGACGGATCTGACGCGCTGCTCGGCACTGCGTACTTCGGCCTGTTTGGATTTTAGGAAAGGAAAGTTGCGCGTACCTTCATCCAGCACCTGCTGCAGGCTGACGGTCTGGGCACTGCTCTTTAAACAGGGAAAAAAAGCAATCAGCAGGAGCAATAAGCAGAACGTCCTGATACGAAAACGCCGGTAACTGCCGGGCGGATATTTCGGAAGAATTGAACGAAACATAAAATGTCAGATGTGATTTCAATGATGGGATCTGACAGCGAAAGTAGAGGCCAATTCTGGAAACATTTGGGAAAACGATTGTGGAAAGGGCTTGGAGCAGAATTTCTTACCTTCCAGAATGTTTCCAGTTTCTCCTCCTAATTTTGTCCCGCATTCTGAATAGCAAAGCATGAAAATATTAGTAGTGGAAGACGAAAAGGGCCTTGCGGAAAGCATTGTGGACTACCTTTCAAGGGAGGGCTTTGTGTGTGAGGTCGCAAACACGTTCTGGCAGGCAGATGAGAAGATCAGCCTGTACCAGTACGACTGTACCATTGTAGACCTTACCTTGCCTGATGGTGACGGGTTTAACATCATCCAGACCCTGAAAAAGATTGCGGCGGCTACGGGGATAATCATTATTTCAGCACGTAACACATTGGAAGACAAGATCAGGGGCCTGGAAATCGGGTCCGATGATTACATGACCAAGCCTTTCCATTTGTCGGAGCTCAATGCGCGCCTCAAATCGCTCATCCGCCGCAGGAACTTTGGCGGGAATAATGATATGATCTGGAAGGAATTCAGGGTTCAGTTGCAGGCCAGGAAGGTTTTTGTGGGGGAAAAAGAGACAGTGCTCTCGCGGAAGGAATATGACTTACTGCTTTATTTTTTAGCCAATATTGATGTCGTACTGACCAAGGAATCGATTGCCGAGCATCTCTGGGGCGACCATATGGACTCTTCCGATTCGCTGGATATGGTGTATTCACACATCAAAAACCTGCGACGCAAGATCGTGGAAAAAGGAGGAAAAGACTACATACAGTCCATTTACGGAATCGGATACAAATTCACGACACCTTGAAGCTGCTCGAAAAAACCAGCCGTATTTACCTCATTGTTTCGCTGATCACCTACCTGGCAGCGGGCTTCGCTTTTTACTGGCTGATCAAATACATGATCTACGACGAGGTCGAAAGCCGCCTGATGGTCGAAAAACGGGATTTTGAAACCTATGTGCGAAGTCACGATACCTGGTCAAACAACAGTTATTTTGTAGAAAACAAGATTGAGGTTGTGCCGGTATATGGCACTTACAGCAAGCAGGTTACCTTTACGGATACGCTCATTTACGACCGGTACCAGGAGGATATGGATCCATTCCGCCAGCTGACCTTCAATACCATCATCGGCGGAGCACCTTTTAAGGTAGAAATACGTAAGTCGATGATCGAAACCTATAAGCTGATTGAGGCGATTTCGGCGGTAATGGTTACTTTTCTTGCGCTGCTGATGATCATCATGTTCTTTTTTCAGCGTAGTCTTTCGGGTAAATTGTGGCGGCCGTTTTATGATGCATTGTCCCGCATCAAGGATTTTGACTGGACAAAAGATAAGAAGCTGGAACTCGCCCCGAGCGAGATTACGGAGTTCAACGAGCTTCGGGATGTAATGGTCAAAATGGCTTTCAAAATGCAGCACGACTATAAAAGTCTGCGCGAATTCACTGAAAATGCCTCCCACGAAATCCAGACGCCCCTTGCCCTGATCAATGCCAGGGTGGAACAATTTATACAGGCCAAAAACCTGGATCAGGAGCATACCTACTGGATCGAGGAAATTTACCATGCCGCACGCCGTATGTCGCGGCTCCACCAGGGACTGCTGCTGCTTGCCAAAATTGAAAATCAGCAGTTTACGGCTCAGGAGGAGCTCAACCTGTCGGAGCTTGCTCGTAGTAAAGCCGGCGATTTCGAGGATATTTTATCTCACAAACAAATCCGGGTTGAGTTCCGGCACAAGGGTGATTTTCTGAAAACCATGTCGCCCGCGCTGGCTGATATCCTGCTCACCAACCTGATCAGCAATGCCATCAGGCATAACCGGCCAGAAGGCCGGATCGAGATCACAGCTGATGCCGAGTCTCTGCAAATCAGCAATACAGGAGCACCGCTGAAGGTTGATCCTGAGCGATTATTTGAACGTTTCAAAAAAGATTCTGCTGTCGCCGAGTCGCTCGGACTTGGGCTGGCTATCGTCAAGCAGATCTGTGATAATTACGGATTGCAGATCCGGTACGAAAATGCGGGTTCCCTGCATAGTATCCATATTACCCTGCGCGGCAGCTAATCGCCTATTTAGCGGCTTTTTGCAATGCAGCATCGAGCGATCGATTGTTTGGAAATTCCTGCGGAATGTAACGTTCCACAATTTTTCCCGATGCATCCGCTACCAGAAAAGGATAGCGGATATCAATTGCGTATTTTTCCTTCAATGTCTCAATGGTTTCATCAGAAGCCCAGAGATGCTTTCCATTGGGACGGTCTTTGGCGTAGGTTTTCCAGGTAGAAAGCGGAATTCCGGGTGCTACGGATACATACACAAAGCTTACTTTTCCCGCATATTTATCTTCCAGCACTTTCAGCCCTGGCTCATGCTGACCAATGCTGAATGAGAAAATCATGCAGAAAGGTTTGCCTTTGAAGGTACTTACCGCTACTACCGAACTGTCGGGAGCCAGCAGCTTCACATCAGACAACGCTGCGCCGGGCTGCAATGCTTCCTTGGTGGCGAGCAGCTTCGTGAGGTACTCGGTATATGGCGATTGGGGAAAAGTTGTTTTGTAGTCTGCCAGCAGGGTTTTTCCTGTTTCAATGGTTGGAATGGCAGTGATGGCGTAGTTGAGCCAGTAAGTCAGCAGGTACTCTTTCTGGCGGGGGTAGGAGGCCAGCTTTTCCTTGCTTGACGCATATACTTCCTTCAATGCATCCGGGCTGATCTCGTACCGGCTTTGTGCATCCAACGGAAACTTGCGGGTTGCCGGAATCAAAACCCAGTTGCGCAGCTCGTCCCGGTAGGCCTGGCTCAGCAATGCATCGTCGGGGAACAGTTTGAATTCTGCAAGTGTAAAGTCTTCCAGCTCTTTCCGCTGTGCGGCATCCAGCTTCATAACCCGGTTGCGGCGCATGATTTTTTCCTGTATCAGCCTCCTGATCAGCATCGGCTCTGTGGCAGTGGTAGCCAGTACATAGGCTTCAAATGCCGGGTTCGCCGGATTGGCACTTTTGAATTTTTGGTATGCATTAATACGTGTCTGCCGAAGGCTGTCGCTTTGCTGTACTACGCTCTGATTTTCTATTTGTGAGGGTTTGTAACCAAAAACTGGCAGATACTGATAATGGTTTTCAAGAAAGTAGTTTTTCAAAAAAGTCTGGTAACCCGCATTTTTGCCTGAAAAACTCACCTCCATTTGATCTCCGAAGCTGGCCGTCAGGTCATCGCCAGGCTGGACAAACAGCATCCAGGTTTTACCCGCCCCATCTCCATTGTATTGCAGCCGCAGGATAGTAGGTTTTGTCAGCTGCAAAACCACCTTCTCAGACTGGGTTTCTGCGAAGTTTACAGTTCCTGCCGGATCAAGCTTCACATCGGCCAGACCGGCTCCCAGATTGGGATGAAAATGAACATCTTCCTGCACGAGCGTGACCGACGCTTGGCTTTTTGCCGGGGCCGTCAGGGTGATGGTGGCGGTGTTTTGTGCAAATGTTTCCAATGCACTCACAAGCCATAGCAGCAGGATCAATCGTTTCATTTTTGTGTATCTGTAAGTTGGAGAACTGTGTTGGGTTTGTAAAAAGTATGCCAATATACGTTCCCCGCAGCTACCATAACTCTCCCGGTCTTTCTAACTTAGCCTTTCCAATTCTGACTATTCCGGATGAGCCGCATCACCCCGTTACAATTTAATGCCCTGCGTTCACAGTTTGAAGGTGAGCTGTATTTTGATGATTCAACCCTTCATGCCGCCCAGAAGGCGGTTTATGCTACCGACGCTTCTGTGTACCAGGAGATGCCCGCAGCCGTGGCACTGCCCCGCAGCGAAGCGGATCTGCGCAAACTGATCACCTTTGCGCGTGAGCGAAAGGTCACCCTCATTCCCCGAGCGGCCGGCACTTCGCTGGCAGGGCAGGTAGTAGGTAGCGGCATTGTAGTAGATATTTCAAAGCATTTCGGTAAGCTGCTGGAAGTCAATGCGGCAGAAAAGTGGGCGCGGGTGCAGCCTGGCATCATCCGCGATGATCTTAACAAACATCTTGCGCCCTATGGTTTGCTTTTCGGTCCCGAAACATCTACGGCCAACCGGGCAATGATCGGTGGAATGATCGGCAACAATTCCTGCGGGCTGCATTCCATTACCTGGGGTGATACGCGCGGGAACCTGCTGGAAGTAAAAGCATTGCTCTCGGATGGTACCGTGGCGACATTCCGGAATGAGCCGGTCGCTGAGTATATCTCGGGCATGAGCAGCAGCAAAGACAAAGGTCAGCGCGAGCAGGCTGTCCGGGCAGGCATGTTCGGGCTCGTGTCCAACCCGGTAGACCAGGCGTTAATCCGCAAAAAGTTTCCCAAGGCAACGGTCACCCGCCGCAATTCGGGCTACGCGCTGGATGCCCTGGTCGGTAAGTTTGAAGAAGGCAATATCAACCTTTGCCATCTCATAGCCGGTTCGGAAGGCACATTGTGCTTTGTACTGGAAGCAAAGATTGCACTCGTCGATGTACCTCCTGCGGCAGTCGGTGTGGTTTGCGTCCATACCTCGTCCGTGGCTGAGGCGCTGCATGCCAACAGGGTGGCCATGCAGTTCAGGCCCAAAGCTTCCGAGCTCGTAGACAAGTACATCATGGATTTTACCAAAGACCATACCGTATATTCCCACAACCGTTTCTTCATGCAGGGCGACCCGGCTGCCATGCTGATGGTCGAGTTCTGGGGAGAGGAGCAGGCAGTAGTTACCGGGCAGGCTGAGCGACTTACAGCTGCATTGCAGGCTGAAAACCTGGGCTATGCCTACCCGCTGTTGTTCGGGGATGATGCAGCCAAAGCCTGGGACATTCGCAAAGCCGGACTCGGGCTGATCCGGAACCTGCCGGGCGATACCCAGCCTGTAAATCTCATTGAAGACTGTGCGGTAGCCCCGGAAGATCTGCCTGCGTACATTGCCGAGCTTGAACAACTTCTGAGAAAACACGACCTCCATGCTTCCTATTATGCCCATGCGGGAGCGGGTGAGCTGCATGTGGAGCCCATGATCAACCTCAAAACCACCGACGGAAAGGCACTTTTCAGACAGGTACTGGCCGAAACTGCGGCTTTGGTGAGGAAATATGACGGGGCATTGTCCGGGGAGCACGGCGACGGGCGGCTCCGGGGTGAATTTATCCCTTATATGATGGGGGAGGAAGTGTATGAAATGTTCAGGCAGGTCAAACGGATCTGGGACCCGGAAGGTATTTTCAACGCGGGCAAAATTGTGGATACGCCGCCTATGAATGAGTTTTTGCGGTATGAGCAGGACAAGGTACAGCCAGTGATTCCTACCACCTTTGACTTTTCGAAGCAGGAAGGAATGCTCCGGCTGGCTGAGAAATGCAGCGGCTCAGGCGACTGCCGCAAAACCCAGCTGACCGGCGGTACCATGTGCCCGAGCTATATGGCCACAGGCCGTGAGCGTGATACTACCCGCGCCCGTGCCAATATTTTACGCCAATACCTGACCGCGCCATCGGTAAGAAACGAACCCGCACCGACGCAGGAGATGGTCAAAGAAATTCTGGACCTGTGCATTTCCTGCAAAGGCTGCAAGTCGGAGTGCCCTTCGAGCGTGGACATCGGCAAGATGAAGGCGGAGTTTACCCAGCAGTATTACGAAACACACGGTGTACCGGTCCGAAGCCGGCTGATTGCCAATTTTTCAAAACAAATGAAAATGGCTTCCCTTGCACCGTGGGCATTTAATGGGATATTCGGCAATACCGCTTTACGGAAAGTTGCCAACAAAATAGCCGGTTTCCATCCTGAAAGGTCTATGCCTTTTTTGCATTCGGAGACTTTGGAGCAGTGGTGGAAGAGGAGGAGTAGGGAAAAGGGAGGAATGGAGGAAGGGAGTAGGGGGGATAGGAGGAGGGTTTATTTGTTTTGTGACGAGTTTACCAATTATAATGATGTTGAAATTGGTAAAACGGCCGTGCAGCTGCTTGAAAAGCTGGGCTATGAGGTGATCATACCGGAACATACCGAATCGGGACGTTCGTACCTTTCCAAGGGTTTTGTAAAAGAGGCACAGAAGCTGGCGATCAAAAATGTAGAGCTGTTGCAGGATATCATCACACACGATACGCCGCTGATCGGCATTGAGCCAAGTGCTGTTTTGTCTTTCCGGGACGAGTACCTCGACCTGGTACCGCAGCATCTGCAGGCGGGTGCCCGCCGCATTGCAGACCATGCATTGCTTTTTGAGGAGTTTATCGCCCGTGAAATAGATGACAAGCGTATTGACCGCTCTATATTTACACAAAAAAAGCAGCATATCAAGCTGCACGGACATTGTCACCAGAAAGCATTATCAACACTTACCGCTTCGAAAAAAGCATTATCGCTGCCTGTCAACTACCAGGTACAGTTAATCCCCTCGGGCTGCTGCGGTATGGCAGGTTCATTCGGGTATGAGGCCGAGCACTACGATGTTTCCATGCAGATCGGTGAGCTGGTACTGTTTCCTGCGGTCCGGCAGCAGCCCGAAGATGTTATTATCGCAGCTTCGGGGACCAGTTGCCGCCATCAGATTAAAGATGGGACAGGACGTAAATCGAAACATCCTGTCGAGATCTTGTGGGATGCGCTGCTCCGGTAAATTACTCAGTGCCGCGCACGTGCTCCATGGTGGAGTCTGTATGTAGTTCCATAATAGTATCCGATGCACTGGAGTCAGCTACTCCTGCCGCACTTTCAGATGGTGTTTCTGACTGACGGAACCTTTCATCATGGTTGAAAAATCCGCCGAGCCAGGCAACAAGTGAAAGGACAATTCCGACTCCTAGAATCCATTTCCAGACATTGCCTATGTTTTTGGTCGCTCTGGCTTCGTGATCTGTTTCTTCCCTATTCATTTGGTTCAGTGATTTAGTTTCAGAAAAGAGTACTACCATTTTTATACCAAACCCAAAAGCCGGTTCCTGCCGGTGTTCGTATAACATTGTGTTGATAAAATTTCCCCAAATCAAGTACGTGGCCGAAAATGTAATAAACCGGGTAAGATTCATGTTACCTTTGATGAAATGTTGTTCGGCGAAATCTGCTGAGCGCTGTTATTAGGCCAGAATCATGAAACTCACATCCCTACGTTCCATTTCGTTACTTGTACTTTTCTTATTTGCCTGCATTTCCGCAGAGGCACAGAATACCCGCAACTTTTTTTCCGTGACAGGAGGTTACAGCCTGCCGGTAGGCGAAATGGCCCGGGAAAAACTTGATGATCCTTTTGCCGGTATAGCCGGCTCGGGTTACTATGGGCAGGTTAATTATGACTTCCGGATTGCACGCTGGCTGGGTTTGCGGGCATCAGGGAGCATGAACAGGAACAAAACCAACTCGCAGCCGATTGTGGACAAAGCTTCAAAGTATGCCAAAATCCTGGGCGAACAATATAACTGGGAAAGCAGTGTATCGCGGTGGACTTTGGACGCCGTCCTGGTGGGCCCTGCCCTGTATATCAATATGAACCGCGTGCAGCTGGAACTGCATGCGCAGGCGGGCAAAGTCTGGGCCGAAACGCCTGCGGTAAGCCTGGTAGGTAACTCGGAAACCGGCGGCGCACCGATTCATGTCGATTTGCGGCCGGTTTCAACCAGCGCATTTGGTATTGCAGGAGGCATGAGCCTGCGTTTACCGCTTGCAGGCAGCCTGTTTTTTCAGTTGACCGGCGATGTGATCGGGGCTGAGGCGGAGTTGAAAGATGTTGCCATAAAGGCTGTCAGAGGAAGTTATGATCTTTCTGAGCGGATTAATGAGAAGCGCTTTATCGGCGTGGTGAACGTAGGCGCAGGGCTCGGCATCGCATTCTGACATAAATATATCGGGTAAAAGGCCGGGAGAATCGCTCTTCCGGCCTTTTTTGTGACTGCCGGGCGTTTGAATCCTTATATTTGCAACCATTAAAAAAGAAGGACTTAAAATCCTCCCTGTACAGCATTCGAATATAGCTTCAATGAAGGTTCTTAAATTTGGTGGCACCTCAGTCGGAACGGCCGACAGCATCAGGACGGTGATCGGTATTATTGAAAATAACCTCACGTCCGGTGAGCAGATCGCCGTGGTATTTTCAGCCATGGGCGGCGTCACGAACCGCCTGATCGAAATTGGCAAAATGGCCGCTGCCGGCAATACCGAGTACATCGAGTTCCTGAAAGGCGTTGAGGAGCGCCACTTTGCCGTAGTACGCAGCCTCATCCCTGTTAAAAATCAGAGCAGCACATTTGCAGCCGTCAGGGGGCTTTTCAATGAGCTGGAAGATATTCTCCGCGGTGTTTCGTGGATCAAAGAGCTTTCCGAACGTACGCTCGACCTGGTCATGAGCTTTGGAGAGCGGCTGTCGACCCTGGTGATTACGGAAATCCTGAAAAGCCGCAATGTGCATGCCGAGTTCTGTGATGCACGCCAGATCATTCATACCAATGCTACATACGGCATGGGCGACGTCAACTTTGAGATTACCAACCGCCAGATCCTTGAACATTTTGCAAAAACAGCTGCATTGCAATGTGTAACCGGGTTTATCGCCTCCACAGCCGAAGGTATCACCACCACGCTTGGCCGCGGCGGCTCGGATTATACGGCTTCCATCATCGCAGCTGCGCTTGATGCGGAGGTGATCGAAATATGGACGGATGTGGACGGGATGATGACGGCGGATCCGCGCAAGGTGGCCAATGCATTCACGATTCCCTCCATTTCGTATGCAGAAGCTATGGAACTGTCGCATTTTGGCGCAAAGGTGATTTATCCGCCAAGTCTGCAGCCTGCATTTGCCAAAAATATCACACTCAAAGTACTGAATACCTTTAATGTAAACTTTGAGGGAACATTTGTACAAAAAGCGGCAAATGGAAAAGATTACGCCATCACGGGGATTTCGTCCATTGATGAGATCGTGCTGGTCAATATCCAGGGTAGCGGGATGATCGGTGTGGCCGGTATTTCGGGCCGGCTGTTTACGGCTTTGTCCAACAATGCGATCAGTGTCATCCTCATTTCACAGGCATCCTCAGAGCATTCGATCTGTTTTTCCATTGATCCGAAAAATGCTGTAAAAGCCCGCGAAGTGCTTGAAAAAGAGTTTGCCGTGGAGATCGGGCTCGGGCACATTGATCATATTGCCATTGAAAAAAGCCTTTCCATTATCGCGATCGTGGGTGAAGGCATGAAAAAGAGCACCGGGGTTTCGGGCAAGCTGTTTTCTGTTTTGGGTAAAAACGGGATCAACGTGGTGGCTACGGCACAAGGCTCTTCGGAGCTGAACATTTCCGTAGTAATCGCAAAAAGTGACCTTTCCAAAGCGCTCAATGCAATTCACGGCGTCTTTTTCCAGTCGGAAACACGCTCGCTGAACCTTTTTATCGTGGGCGTGGGACTGATTGGCGGTACCCTGCTTGAACAGGTAAGAAACCAGGCCGGATACCTGCGGGAGGAAAAGCTCCTTAACCTGAATATCGCCGGTCTTACCAATACCAAGAAAATGCTGCTGGCACCGGAAGGTATCAAGCCCGAAGGCTGGCGCGACCGGGTCATGGATGAAGGCGTAAAAACCAGTCTCCCGGCATTTGTACAGCGCATTATCGAGCTCAACCTGCCCAACAGTGTTTTCATCGATTGTACTTCGGACAAAGACATTGTACAGTACTACCACGTGCTCCTCGATGCGAGCATTTCGGTGGTGACACCCAATAAAGTGGCCAATTCGGGCTCCTACTCGGAGTATATTTCATTGCAGCGCACGGCTTTGCAGCGGGGTGTCAAATTTTTGTACGAGACGAATGTAGGGGCGGGTCTGCCAATCATCAATACCATCCAGGGACTGATTGCCAGCGGCGACAAGTTCCTTAAAATCGAGGCGATCCTTTCAGGCACGCTATCCTATATTTTCAACAACTTCGGGCCGGGTGTCAGGTTTGCGGACGTTGTGCGCGAAGCCAAGGCCAAAGGATTTACCGAGCCCGACCCGCGCGATGACCTGAGCGGAGCCGACGTCGGCCGGAAAATACTGATCCTTGCCCGGGAAGTAGGCGTCCCCCTGGAACCCGAAGAAATCAGGATTGCGAAAATTTTGCCTGAAAACTGTCTGGCAGCAGCTACTGTGGATGCATTTTTTGCAGAACTGGAGATTTCGGACAGCTATTTTGCCGGAATACAGGCCGAGGCCGAAGCCAGGGGTGAAAAGCTCAGGTACATTGCCACGCTTGAAAACGGCAGGGCCAGTATTGAGCTGAAAACCGTAGGGCCGCAGCATCCTTTTTACACACTTTCAGGCAGCGATAACATTGTGTCCTTTACCACGGAGCGCTACAAAGACCGCCCGCTGGTGATCAAAGGCCCCGGCGCCGGCGCCGAGGTGACAGCATCCGGCGTGTTTGCGGATATTATGAGCATTAGTAGCTATTTGGGGTGATGCCAGTTGCCGCAACATTTCAGTGCATTAATTTAAAATACTCACGTTCCTTGGTCGATTTATCAAATCAATCCATGGACCTCAATGAAAAAAGTCGGAGTACGAGACATCTTAGCAAAGTCACTAAGATTTTTGACGGATGCGCAGAACGCACTGGAAAGGGATCGATATGATTTTGCCATAAACCGGTCATATTATTCGATGTTTCACAGTGTGCAGGCGCTGCTTTTTACAAAAAGTATACAAACCAGAGCGTATGGAAAAGCGCACAATGCTTTTAATAAAAAACTAGTTTTCACTGGTGAAATGAGTGGGGATCTGGGAGCAATTTTGAAGAAAACATTCAAGAAAAGTCAGCAAGCTGATTATAGTTATGCCAAAATGGAAAAGGCAGATGCGATGGAGGCATTTGCAAATGCAGAAATCTTTTTTTGTGCTACCGTTCAATATTTGATAGCCAACAACCATTTACAGTGAATTCAATAAAAGCTTTTGCGCCTGCAACCGTGGCTAATGTAGCCTGCGGCTTCGATATTTTTGGTTTTGCAATTGAAGAGCCCGGGGATGTGGTGGAACTGCGCAGGCGCGACGAGCCGGGCATTGTGATTACCAACATTACTGGTGACGAAGGCCGGCTCCCACGAAATCCGGAGAAAAACTCCGTGACGGGCGTAATGTTGCATTTGCTTAAACATCTGGACATTAAAGACTTCGGTTACGAAGTCATTTTACATAAAAATATGCCCTTGGGCAGCGGAATGGGATCCAGTGCCGCCAGCGCTGTAGCCGGCGTAGTGGCTATGAACGAGCTGCTGGGTAACCCGCTTACGCGCCAGGAACTCCTGCCTTTTGCGATGGAAGGCGAGCGCATTGCATCCGGCTCGGCGCATGCCGATAACGTGGGGCCTTCCTTGCTGGGGGGGTTTGTGGTGATCCGCAGTTACCATCCGCTCGATATTTTCACCATTCCGGTGCCCGACGATCTGTACTGTACGCTGGTACATCCTGATATTGAGATTAATACCAAAGATGCACGCTACATTCTTCGCAATGAGGTTTCGCTCAAAAATACCATTGCGCAGATGGGCAATGTGGCCGGGCTGGTAGCCGGACTGATGAAAGCCGATTACGATCTGATTAGCCGCTCCATGGTGGATGTGATCATTGAGCCCGTACGCTCCATTCTGATTCCCGAGTTCAAGGAAGTGAAGACTGCTGCGATCTCAAACGGTGCATTGGGTTGCAGCATTTCGGGTTCGGGACCATCGATGTTTGCATTAAGCCGGGGCAGGGACAATGCGATCGCCGCCGGACAAGCCATGCAGGCCAGGTTTGCCGAAGCGGGGATTGACTCGGCCCTGCATATCTCAGGCATTAACAAAGGGGGCGCCAAGATATTGGAGCATTAAAAGGCAATGCAATTTGCCCCCAGGCGTGAACTTTCTGGCACCTGCGGGGCGTTTATGAAAAAGTATAAACAAGTAAGAAGATCATGGTAACAGTTAGTGACTCCGCCAAAAATAAAATCGTAGAGCTCCGCCAGGCAGACGGATTTGTAGATGACTTTCAGATCAGGGTAGGGGTTTTGGGAGGTGGTTGTTCCGGGTTGACCTACAACCTTGAATTCAATTCCGATTCCAAGCCTAACGACATGATCTTTGAAGATAAAGGCGTAAAAATTATTGTAGACAGGAAAAGCCTGCTCTACCTCGCCGGTACCACGCTCGACTTCACGGATGGGCTTAATGGTAAAGGTTTTCAGTTTATCAACCCCAATGCAACCCGTACCTGCGGATGCGGTGAGAGCTTTGCGGTGTAGGTTTAGCCGGCATATTTTATTTTAAGAAACGCGTTCCTAAAAAGGGAGCGCGTTTTTTTTATCGTAACAGATGGTTTTACTTTGCCACCGGATAATACAGATTTTTATACCAGAAATTACTTAAATCACCGGAATCCTGCGCATTACTTTACAGGCCAGGATACCCTAACATTTTCCATGAAACCAACGCTTTTAATTTTAGCAGCCGGCATAGGCAGCCGCTACGGCGGTATTAAGCAGCTCGACCAGTTCGGGCCGCATGGTGAAACGATCATCGATTATTCCCTCTACGATGCCATCCGCAGCGGGTTCGGCAAAGTGGTTTTTATTGTCAGAGAAGAAATCAGGGAAAGTGCGGAAGCGATTTTTGCGCCGAAACTGACCGGTAAGATTGATTTTGATTTTGCAATTCAGGGTATTCAGTCCTATGTGCCCGAAGATCTGGGGACGGTTGAGCGTACGAAGCCCTGGGGTACCGGCCATGCCACACTTTGCGCCTGGAAACATACGGAGACGCCTTTTGCGGTGATCAATGCAGACGATTTTTACGGGGCAGATGCCTTTGCAACCATGTCGCAGTTTCTGCAGACCGACCAGAATGATAATCAGCATGCGATGATCGGGTACGAGCTAAAACGTACTTTGTCTGAAAACGGTACGGTTTCGCGCGGCATTTGCGTGGAGCGCGAAGACCATAACCTGGAATCGGTCGTGGAGCGTACCAAGATTTTTGAAGAAAACGGAGTGATCTATTTTGAAGAAGACGGTCAGCGTACACCACTTGCGCCTGAAACACCGGTTTCTATGAACTTCTGGGGTTTCAAGCCATCGATGTTCCCGATCACCGCAGAGTTGTTCAAAACATACGCAAGAGAAAATATCAACACTCCCAAAGCCGAATTCTATATCCCGACCGTGATGACGCACATCATCAAAAGCGGCCTGGGCGACTGCCGCGTATTTCGCAGTTCATCGGATTGGTTTGGAGTGACTTACCCAGAGGATAAGCCAAAAGTGCAGGCGTCACTGAATGCACTGCATGAGAGTGGGGAGTACCCGGGGAAGTTGTGGTAGTTTGATATTATAAATTAAAAGCCTTCTGAATCAATAGATGCAGAAGGCTTTGTCTTTTTACTATTTACAGGAAAATTACCTTTTCAACTTATCAGAGTCTTCCGGTTTAATGCTTACAATTTCGTTAGGTCTATATTTTGAAGCCAAAAGAACACTAACAGTTAATAGAGGTGTGTAGCTCATGCTTGTCGCCATAAACCACTTTTAGCGTTCAACCTTTGTCATGTTTGGATATTTAACCTTTGTCATGCTGAGCGCAGTCGAAGCACGAGGTCGCCATGAAGCACTTTTTAGTGGCCGCATTCGCCCTTCGACCGCCCGGCGGCCCGGTCCGCTTAGGGTGACAAAAACAAAAGTGGTAAGCAATTGATTCTGTTGCCAAAAAGCACTTTTGGCCCTTCAACCTTTGTCATGCTTGGGCAACCAACCTTTGTCGTGCTGAGCGGAGTCGAAGCACTAAGTCGCCGTAACGCCGCTTTACCTGCCGCATCGGCCCTTCGACTCCGCTCAGGGTGACAGAGGAGTGAGTAGGTAACTGCCGCTGTCGCAATAAAGTACTTTTGACCAACCAACCTTTGTCATGCTGAGCGCAGTCGAAGCACGAGGTCGCCGTGACGTACTGTTCACCTGCCGCATCGGCCCTTCGACTCCGCTCAGGGTGACAGAGGTAAGGGTACCACCCCTACTTCTGCTCCAAAGCCTCCAACATCCGTTCCGCCAAAAACTTATTCCCCTCCTCCGTCAAATGCACCCGGTCGCTGGTGAGAATGCCTTTTTCGACATTCTGGGGGTTGTTTTTTAGTAGATAATCCTGAAACTGCTTGCGAAGGTCGAGGAGTTGCAGGTTGTTTTTGGTGGCAATTTCACGGATGAGGTTGCTGTACAGGTTGAGGTCGCCATCCTGCGGATTGGAATTATCGTTGCGCTCGCCGATCACCGTGGGCGTACATACGATTACGCGGATGTTCTGCGCCTTCATTTTCCGGATCAGTGCTTCGTAAAATCTCACGTATTTGTCGGGATCTGTTCCGGTACCATAGGACGATTTGTGCCATACGTCGTTGATTCCCACATAGATGAATACCACGTCAGGCTTTTTAGACAGTACATCGTCTTCAAGCCTGAGGTACAGGTCATACACTTTGTTTCCACCGATTCCGGCACCGGCAAGTTCATAATCGACGTCTTTTCCTTTGGCTTTCAGCATTTCGCCTACTTTGGTGATGTAGCCCGTCGGACTTACGCCCGCCTGGGTGATTGAGTCGCCGAAGAAGATCACCTTCAATGGTTTATCCTGCCGCATCGCAAGGAGAGGAAGTGCGATTACCGCAATCTGAATGCATTTAAGTACAAATCTGGTCATGTTTTTTATCAAATGTTTTCTTTAAAAAGACGATGAAACGGTAAAGCTACCGTCGTATAACAGCGGCTAACTTTCAGGAAAACGCAGGCTTGTCACAATGCCGTCGTGTAAAAGCACAAACTGAGTGCCGGGTACAAGCTTTCCGGCATAGTCCAGCGGCAGCCGCAGGGTTTTTACCTGATGGTCAATCAGGGCCTTTACCAGCAGGGTTTCGGATAATATGGTACATTCCAATACTTTTCCCAGTATTTCCAGTCCCGGCTGCGATTTCACGATACCGGCATATACCTCTGCGGGCGTCCCTGAACTGATTATTTGCCCTTGGTCGAGTACAAGTACCCGGTTGGCAAGCCTGAAAATCTCAGCCAGGTCATGTGTGACGATGATGATCGTAAAGCCATAGCGCGTATGAAACTCCAGCAGCAGATCCTGAATTTGCCGGCGCATCCGCGAATCGAGTGCATTGAAGGGCTCATCAAGCAATAATAGGTCGGGTTTGCGTACCAAAGCCCGCGCCAGCGCCACGCGCTGCTGCTGGCCGCCCGAAAGCTGGTAGGGCCGGCGATCTGCCAGCTGGTCCAGGCCGGTAGCCTCAAGTAGTTCAGTCGTGACGGATGCATCCGCTCCTTTCGGGAGGGCATACCTGAGATTTTCCAGGATTGTCATGTTGGGAAACAGCGCATAGTCCTGAAACACAAAGCCCGCATTTCTTTGCTGAGGAGGCAGATGGATGTGCAATGCCGTATCCACCCATGTTTGTCCCCCGACTTTAATGCGCCCATACTCAGGATTCGCCAGGCCGGCTATTTGTCGCAAAAGTGTTGTTTTACCTGCCCCCGATGGTCCGGTAAGCGCAGTAATGCCTCCCAGCGGAATGTGCAGCAATACCTCCATGGCCGCCACACCGGTGGCAGTTTTCAGCATATGCCGGATTTCTATTTCAAGCTGGTTGTCGGGCACGGAGCAGGCTATGGTTGACGGAGTACACCACCAGCAAAATAGCGAATGTAATCGCAAAAAGTACCATGGCGTATTGATTGGCAGCAGGGTAGTTCAAGGCTTCCACCTCGTTGTAAATCGCAACCGATGCTACTTTGGTAACACCCGGAATATTCCCGCCAATCATCAGTACTACCCCGAATTCGCCCACGGTATGCGCAAAAGTCAGGACGAAGGCGGTCAGGATTGCAGGCTTGCAGTTAGGCAGCAAAACTTTAAAGAATGTCTCTGCTGCACCTTTACCCAGTGTAAATGAAGCCTCCCGCAAAGTAGGAGGCAGGGACTGCAGACCGGCCCGGATCGGATAAACCGTGAATGGCAGGCTGTATAAAACAGAAGCAATTACCAGCCCGGGAAATGAAAATACCAGCCGCAGTCCGAATGTGTGCTCGACCCAGCTTCCAAACCAGTAGGAGGGGCTGAATGCCAGCAAAAGGTAAAACCCGATCACGGAGGGCGGCAGCACCAGCGGCATCCCGATCAATGCTTCTACCACACCTTTTCCGCGGAACCTGCTGTAAGCCAGCCAATAGGCAACCGGCATCGCCAGCACCAGCAGCAGCGCCGACGTGATCGTCGCAAGCCGGAAAGTGAGAAAAAGCGGTTGGGGGTCCATGGGGAGGTAGTTGGTGGTGAGTTAGTGAGTTAGTGAGTGAGTGAGTGAGTGAGTGAGTGAGTGGAGGGATGATTGAATGATTGAATGATTGAATGACTGAATGACTGAATATTTTTACTATAAATGACCCAATGACCTAATGACCCAATGACTAATAATCCACTGACCCACTGACTTTCCCTACCTATACCCATATTTCCTGAAAATCGCCTTCGCTTTTTCGGAATAGAGGAAGTTGTAGAATTTTTCGCTGATGGATTTTTTTGGGGAGGTGTTGGTGTGTTTCAGGAGGAGGGCGGCTTGTTGTATGGGGTGGTGGAGGGAGTCGCTGATGATGGTGTAGTTGCCTTTTTGTTTTGTTTCGGGAGCCAACACGATGGATAATGCATTGAAACCTGCTTCCACGGAGCCGGAGGTGATGTATTGTGCGGTTTGGGCGATGCTTTCTCCGTACACAAGCTTTGATTTTACTTTTTCAAAAACATTTGCGGCTTTCAATGCTTCTATGGCCGCGCGTCCGTAAGGCGCTGTTTCGGGATTTGGGATGGCTATTTTTCTGATTTTTTCGTCGGCAAGCATGGCCAATGTGAGCTCGTTTTCAGAAATGTTCTTTGACCAGAGGATGAGCGTTCCTGAGGCATATACTTTCGGTTTCTCTTCTGCACCGCCATTTTTGAAAATCTCTTCCGGGTACCTGGTGTCGGCAGACACAAACACGTCAAATGGCGCGCCTTCGCGGATCTGGCTGGTCAGCTTGCCCGACGAAGCAACCACGATGTGGATGCTGTCCGTTGATCCCTTTTCAAATTCAGCCTGAATTTCCTTCATAACATACTGCACGTTGGCGGCAGTGGCCACGATAATCTTGTCGGAAGGCTTGGAGCAGCCAGCCAGCAGGATGAATAATAGAAAGGTGAGCGGACGAAGGAACTGCATAGACGGGAAAGGGATGGTGCTTGGAAGTTACAAAACAAACATCTTTCAGGGCGCGTAAAAAGAGGCACTGCCAAATTAATCGTAAATTGCGCCCCATTTTGTAAATAACCATATAAATGATCATCGAAACTGCCCTGCGCACCCGGCAAACCTCCGAGTACTACTTCTCGGTGAAGCTGGCGGAAGTGCGCAAACTAATTGCCGAAGGGCACGATGTAATCAATCTGGGAATCGGAAACCCGGACATGATGCCTTCGGAGGAAACATTACAGGCTTTGTCACAGGCTGCATTGAAGCCCCAGGCTCATGGTTATCAGCCTTACGTGGGTACAATCGCCTTCCGGAATGCAATTGCACGTTTTTACGATCATACTTATGGTGTCAAACTGGATGCCAATACTGAAATATTGCCCCTGATCGGCTCGAAAGAAGGGATTACCCATATCTCACTTACTTTCCTCGATCCGGGGGATGAAGTACTCGTACCCGAACTGGGCTACCCGGCTTACCGGGCCGTGAGCCAGATGGTGGGCGCGGTCGTTAAAGAATATCCGCTGCGTGAGGACCACGGCTGGCAACCCGACTGGCAGGCTATGGAGTCGCTGGTGACGCCCCGTACCAAACTGTTGTGGCTCAATTATCCGCACATGCCTACCGGCGCGCCGGCCACGCTCGCCTTGTTTGAAGAAGCCGTGGCATTTGCCCGCCGTAACCGGATATTGCTGTGCCATGACAATCCGTACAGCCTTGTTCTCAACAAACAGGCTCCGCTCAGCCTGCTCTCGGTACCGGGTGCGATGGATTTGGCAATCGAGCTGAATTCCATGAGCAAGTCGCATAATATGGCGGGATGGCGCCTGGGCTGGGTGGCGGCTGCAAAGCCTTATATTACAGCTATACTTACTATTAAAAGCAATGTGGATTCGGGCATGTTCTGGGCCATGCAGGAAGCAGCTGTGGCAGCACTCGGTAACTCTGACGACTGGCACCGTGCCAGAAACGAGGTGTATCAGGGCCGGCTGGATGCTGCTCAGGCGTTTTTACAGGCATTGGGCTGTACCTGGGACAAAACACAGGAAGGCATGTTCCTCTGGGGCAAGCTGCCCGACAGCGTGGAGTCGGCGGAATCACTGGTCAACAGGCTGCTGCTGGAAAAGCACGTTTTTATTGCCCCCGGCTTTATTTTCGGGCCCAAAGGTCAACGCTACATCCGCCTCTCACTATGCATGCCGAAAGAGCGCATCTGGGAAGCCGTGGAAAGAATCAGAAGTTAGAACATCATTTGCATGGCTATGATCATCAGTGTAACAGGCATTGGATTGCTGGGCGGCTCGCTGGCGCTCAGTCTCCGTGAAAAATATCCCAATGTGCGCTTTGTGGGGGTGGATACCTCGGTTGTAAACCAGAAAATTGCCCTGGCCAAAGGTATCGTGGATGAAATTGTATCGCTGGAAGAAGCCCTGGAAATTGCGGAGCTCAACGTGCTTGCCACGCCCGTGGACGCCATTCAGAAGCTTCTGCCTATCATGCTGGACGCCATTCCGGAAGGACGCACGATCATGGACCTGGGCTCTACCAAGGAGCTGATCTGCAAAGCAGCGGATCAGCATCCGAAGCGCGGGCAGTTTGTAGCGGTACATCCGATGGCAGGTACAGAAAATTCCGGCCCGGGTGCAGCTTTCAAGGAACTGCTCGGCAATAAGAATGTGATTATTTGTGACAGGGATAAAAGCAACTCCGACTCACTGGCACTCGTGGAAACCTTCCTGAGAGATGCAGGGATGAAAATTCACTACATGAGGCCTGTTGAGCACGATCTTCACCTTGCATATGTATCTCATTTGAGCCACATCAGCTCATTTGCGCTCGGGCTGACCGTGCTGGACAAGGAACAGGACGAACAAACGATCTTCGACATGGCGAGTACCGGATTTTCTTCTACCGTCAGGTTAGCCAAAAGTTCTCCGCAAATGTGGGCGCCGATTTTTGATCAGAACAAAACCAATGTTTCAAAGGCCCTGGGTGACTATATTGAGCTGCTTAAAAAGTTTAAAGACGCTATCGATAACAAAGACCTCGATACCAGTCTTTCTTTCATGACAAGAGCAAATGAAATCGGAAGGATTCTTGCCGGGATTGAAAAGAAGTGATGTTTTTATGTATGCTAAGTTGCTTATTGCTAATTAGTTGCAAGCGTCTTGTTTGCTTTTAGGAACCAAAGCAATCAGGCAGGCTGTTTAACTTTCACTTGCAACAACAACGAATACTCTTTTTAGAAACGCCCGTTTCAGGCTCTGTTTTCTCCCGGATTTATCCATCAGTCTAAACGGATTCTTCATTTAAACGATTCGAAATGACAAAAGCTCAGGCGGTAATTGCAGCGGTTTTAGTGACGCTTAGTGTTTCCCTCGGATTCAGACAAATCAATCCATTTACAGCGCTTTCAGCTACCCAGAACCTTTCAGTCAAAGCTGACTCTGTCGTTCCCAAACCCGAGTGGGTAGCCTTGTATGACTCACTTGACCTGAAAAATCAGGGACTGTCAGAAAAAGCTTTTTTCTATGCCTGGTATGGCTTCCAGAAAATGAAGTCGACCAACCAGGTACTGGCGATTGCTGATTTCAGCCAGTCATCGCGTAACAAACGCTTGTATGTGATCGATTTGCTGAAAAAGAAAATGCTGCTTAATACTTACGTTGCGCACGGTCGCAATTCCGGCCAGGAGTTTGCAGAGCGTTTTTCAAATGATAACTCTTCTTTCCAGTCCAGTCTTGGTTTTTACAAAACATTGGGCACCTACCAGGGTAAGCACGGGTTGTCTCTTCGCCTTGAAGGACTCGAAAAAGGCATCAATGACCGCGCGTTGCAGCGAGCCATTGTTATGCACGGAGCGGATTATGTCAGCGAAGCCTTTATCAAAAATACCGGCCGCTTAGGCCGCAGCCTTGGCTGTCCCGCTGTTTCCATTGCCGATTCGCGCAAGCTCATCAGCCTGATGTGCAATGGTGCCGGATTATTTATTTTCTCCAAAGATCAGCGGTACGAAAAAGCTTCCAGCATGCTGGCAGGCCTTTCTTTCGACCATGAAGCCAAACTTGCTGCCGCGCCTCAGGCGTCGGGTGAGCCTTTGCTGTACACATCCGGAAAATAAAGCAGCTCGCCTTTTTCATTACAGTCTGCTCCCAGGTAAAAAAGGAATACCGGAATACGAACCTGCAATTTGTGCCATTTTGGTGGTACAGATACGGTGTCTGGCTCGGTCAGAAAGTCGCTGCTGAGCAGTTCTGTACCCGCCATGTAGTTCGCCAGGTCGGTAGGTCGTTGTACGCGCACACAGCCGTGGCTCCTCCAGCGCTGGTCGAGGTTGAACAGGTAGCGTGCATTGGTGTCGTGCAGGTATATCGCCAATGGATTTTTAATTTCCACTTTCAGCAGCCCCAATGAGTTATCGCCACCCGTCTCCTGCCTGAATCGGTATGGGAAACGGTCAGCTGTATACTCTTCCCAATCCACATCTTCAGGATCCACAGCCTCGCCTTTTTGATTAATCAGCTCAATGCGGTTTTTGGCAAGGTACTCGGGATCGCCCGCAGCCTTGGGAAATATCTCTTTGATCGCAATGCTTTTGGGCACATTCCAGTACGGGTGTGTTACAATACTGGTAGCATACGTATCAATAGTAGGTGTCTGCGTATCACTTTTCCCGACAACCGTGCGCATGGTCAGCACGTTTTTACCAACAGAGTCCATTGCTGTAAGGTAAGCACCGCGAATGTTGACCATGACAAAACGGGGAGCGCCTTTGGCCTGGCGGTGAATCCAGCGATAGGCATTCAGCGCATCAGCCACGTAGGCAGCACTGTCTTTCTGGCTGGCTTTGGTCAGGCGGGCGTAATGTTTTTTCAGGTTTGTATAAACAGGAAAAGCAGGTTCCAGTTTTTCAAGCACCCCACTGGCAGCTTCGTCATTGTATAACATTTCCGCAGCATGACGGATAACCGACGTATCCGCTTTTACGACCTTCTGGATATAGCGGAGCCTGGGCTTGTGCCCAAAGCCAATTTCTTCCAATAATGCAAAAACATGGGCCGGATCACCCGTCTGATTAAACTTTGAAATATCGATCCCGGCTTCGGAAGATAGTTTCAGTAATTCTTTATAACTATCCTTTCCGACAATCCCCTCGGCTAATTCCTGGTTGTTCAGTTCTTCCGCTTTTTTATTGCAGGATTGAAGGAGAGCAAGGGTTAAAATGGGTATTAAAAAAAGGTATTTGGAGCGGCCGCGGCCAGACAAGATTCGCATTGAACATTCATTTTAGTACTGAATGCATAGAGACAATTGCTGTGCTAGGCAGTCCTGACTTTTTCGGGATAGTACAAGTATTTGATTGTTAATGTTTTGAATAAAAAGGTGTGTTCAGGCTGCATGGTTGTGAGTACAGGCGGTGGGGAATTTCGGTGTCAATATTTTGCAGCAAAACTCCCCTCAAAGGCCGCAGGTTTCATTCATTCCGCAAGCTTTTAACCGGATTACTCAAAGCAGTGCGGGCAGCTTGTACGCCCACGGTAAGGACGGTAATGAATAATGCGCCGGCACCTGTCACTGCAAAGATCCACCAGTGGAGCTGCGTGCGATAGGGATACCGTTCAAGCCAGTTTTGTAAAGTATACCATCCTACCGGTGTAGCCAGCAGGATCGCAAATACGACCAGCCGCACGAAGTCTTTGGTCAGTAACGTAACGATCCCCGTTACCGAAGCACCCAGTACCTTGCGGATGCTCATTTCCTTGGAGCGTTGCTCACCTGCCTGCACAACCAGACCGAAAATGCCTAATGCAGACAAGAACATGGTAAGTCCGCTGAAAAACAGGAAAAGCTGCCGTAGTCGTCCTTCGGCTTCGTATTGTTTGCTGAGGAGCTCTTCCACCGGGTTTATCGTGAGCATTTTGGCCGGGTAAAATTTTTTCCAGAGACTTCTGATTGCGCGAGTCGTTTGCTTTTCTGTGCCGGGAGTGATCCGTATGAACATACCGCCATATTGTACATCCCGGTGCCCGACAATGATCGTGGGCTTGATCGGCTCATACAGCGACTCATTATTAAAGTCGTCGATCATTCCCACAGGTACCGTTTTAGCAGACGGGATCATTCTGTTCAGTGTTTTAATATTCAGGATACGGGCTGCGGAACGGGTGATCAGGGAACTTTGGCGGGTTGCAGCTTGCTCAAATGCGCCGAAGTCGGCGCGCTGCATAGAGTCCGCATTGATTGCGTCGGCACCAAAACCGGGGCTCAGCAGCCGGCCGCCGGAAAGGCGCAGACCCAGCGTTTCAGCCAGGTCCAGGTCGCCGGCAATAAACCATACCCTGATCCTGCTTTTGGTATCAGCCGGGTCATCCACCTCTTTGGACATGTAGCCGCCGCCATCCGTAGGCCGCCAGAGCGAAATACTCGCACGCTGCGCACCGGCAATCCGGAGCAGCTCACTTTTAAAAGCAGCCCCTTTACCGTCCCAGGATACCTGATCGATGCTGAGCAGGTTTTTCTTATCATATCCTAAATCCTTATGCTCCATGAGGCTGAGCTGCCGCCAAACCACGATCGTTGCCAGCAGTACCACAATGGAAATGGAAAACTGCATGACTACCAGGCCTTTTCTTAGCGTGTTTAATCCGAAAGTATGGCTGAGCAGGCCGCGCAAAGTGTGGGAAGGTTTGAAACCCGAAATCAGCCAGGCAGGATAAATGCCCGTGAACAATGCCGTGATCAGCACCAGGAGCACAGCCCATGCAGCGAGGTGGGTGTGCGTAGTGAATGTTTGTACCAGATGATGACCCAGAAAGCCCTCCACTTCCTGCAAAGAAAAGAAGTACGCGATCATGGCGATTGCTACTGCAACTGCAAAAATGGTCAGCGTTTCGGCCAGTGATTGCATGATCAGCTGCATACGCGAGCCGCTCAGGATCTTGCGCACACTTGCTTCCTTGATTCTCGTGAAAGCGCGTGCAGTACTGAGGTTTACAAAATTGACGCACGCAATAAAAAGCAGCAAGGCCGCTACTCCCATGAAAATGTAAATGCTGTTCGCATCAGCCCTGACAGACTGCCCTTCGGCAAAATCAGAATGCAGGTAAACGTCTTTGACCGGCTGGAACTCAAACCCGGAAAGGTCATTTCCTTTCATGAAACCGGTATACCATTTGTTTACTTTCCGGGCAAGGCTGGCTGCATTGGTCCGGGGGTGAAGCAGGATATAGTTGCGCTCAAACGACATATAGCCCGTATTGCTCAGCACCTGCGGTTTGGTCTGGTTCAAATGGATCGCGTCCGTACGCAGGTGACTATTGTAGGGCAGGTCTTCAATCAGCGCTGTGACCTGGTAGGCATTCGCTTTGTCGCCGTACTTGGGTATTTGCCACAAGGTCCGGCCAATGGCATCCTGACCGGGAAACAGTTTTCCGGCAACTGAGCGGGTTAGTGCAAGATTATTACCATCCGTGCGCAGGCTGCCTGCCACCACCTTAATGCCGAGCATTCCTACAATGCCCGAGTCAGCAGAAAGTACGTGCGTGGTATGCCCGGCCGGATCATCGGGATGTACTTTAAAATAATAATCATATCCGTTCACGGAAGACCAGGAAACTACTTCCGGAAATAATTTCTGCATTTCCGCCGGCAGTGCGGCAGGTGACGATGTGGAGCGTTCGAGCAGTCCTTCGCCCATTTTCCGGACATGAATCACCCTGTAAATATCATCGGCATGCGTCCATTGCCGGTCATACGACAGGCTGTCGATCACCACCGTTGCCACGATCATACACGCCCAGAGTCCAAGTGCGAGCCCGGTAAGGTGAATGAGGGTGTATCCACGGTTTTTGATCAGCACCCGTCGTCCGATCCGAAAGTAGTTGCGCAGCATCCGGAAATGGTAGGCCGGGGCAAAGCCTGCGCTCTGGCGACGGACAATGCACCAGCGGACTAACCCCAGCGTTTCCCGGGCAAACAGCAGGCGTGCTTTCGGCCCACCATACTTGCTGACATACACCGTAAACCGTTCATGCATGTCGCCGATCAGCTCTTCGCGCAGGTGAGGAGCACAAATGGCGGTGGCCAGGCGGACGAGCCAGTTGGGCGGGTGTGGTTGCCGGGGCAGGTTTTGATTTTTCATCATAAAACGAAAAGGTAGAGGTTAGGAAAAGCGCAATTCTGTATCAGTGAGTGCACTGGCGTCAATGCGGTTCCAGAAATGGTCACGAACGGTCCTGACATCCTGAAGAACTTTGAGGCCGTAGGGGGTTACTGTAAATATTCGCTTTCGCCTGCCGCCACGTTCGGCAGTGGGCTCACCCATGGATGACCGCAGGTAACCTTTCTGTTCCATACGTTGCAAGGCAGCATGCACCGCCCCGATGCTGACCGCATGTCCGGTTTGCTTTTCCAGCTCTTCGGCTATGGGTACCGAGTAAGCGAGCGGGCTCATCGCCGCCACAGCCAGCAGTACAATTTCTTCAAACTCACCCAGATCGCTTCGTCTCATCAGGTTCAGATTTATTATATCTATTTCCGTATATCAAATACTTTGCCTGAGACAAAATGGGCTATTACGTTCAATCTGGCTGCATTTGTAAGTAAAACAACGTTCAAAACCGAACACTGTCCGGCCAGTGTTTAGGCCGGGGTCGCGTTCGACAACTCCTGTTCTATCCGTTGAACCAGGCTGCATATGAAAAAAAGGCCAGACATACATCTGACCTCTCAGTGACCGCGACGGGAATCGAAGTTGTACGCAACCCCGGCCATATCTAGTGTTTAGGCCGGGGTCGCGTCCGACAACTCCTGTTCTATCCGTTGAGCCAGGCTGCATATGAAAAAAGGCCAGACATACATCTGACCTCTCAGTGACCGCGACGGGAATCGAAGTTGTACGCAACCCCGGCCATATCTGGTGTTTATGAAAAAAGGCCAGACATACATCTGACCTTTCAGTGACCGCGACGGGAATCGAACCCATATCTAGAGTTTAGGAAACTCCTATTCTATCCGTTGAACTACGCAGTCAATAATTCATTAGAAATTGCGACCGCGTCGGGAATCAAGTCGGACGCGACTCTGCCCATATCCGGAGTTTAGGAAACTCCTATGGGGCGGCGATCCGCTCTATCCGTTGAACTACGCAGTCCAATTGGGCTGCAAAGCTGGCAAAAAATCAGGCGAAATACAAAAATTACTCCTCTGATTTTACGGCCGTGTAGCCCAGATCCAGCCAGTTCGGATAAATTGAGAAGTGTTTTTCCTTCACCAGTGAAAAGAGTACATTTTTGAGCTCGTCCATGTTTTCTTTCTTTTCAGCTGATATAAAGACCACATGCTCGGCCTTGTCGGCTACGTAGCTATTTTTAAGCTGCTCCAAGATATCATCGGGAGTGGCTGCGGGTTCCTCCTCCGTTTCTTCGTTATTAAAAGCAGGTTTGTACAAGTCTATCTTGTTGAACACAAGTATGGTAGGCTTGTCGGCAGCACCAATTTCCACCAGCGTTTTATTGACAATATCCACATGCTCTTCAAACGAAGCATGCGCAATATCGACTACATGCAGCAGTATATCAGCCTCGCGCACCTCATCCAAAGTCGATTTGAATGACTCAATCAGCGTAGTAGGCAGCTTGCGGATAAATCCAACCGTATCTGTAAGAAGAAAGGGGATATTTTCCATATTCACCTTCCGCACCGTAGAGTCAACCGTGGCAAAAAGCTTGTTCTCGGCAAATACATCGGCTTTGGAGAGTCCGCGCATAAGGGTAGACTTGCCTACATTGGTATAACCCACCAGGGCCACCCGCACAAGGCGGTCGCGTTCCTTGCGGCGCGTCATACTCTGGCGGTCCACCTTGTCGAGCTTTTCTTTCAGGAATGCAATGCGGTCTTTTACAATCCGGCGGTCAGTTTCGAGCTCAGTTTCACCGGGACCACGCATACCCACCCCGATACCCGATTGCCGGCTTAAGTGCGTCCACATGCGCGTCAGCCGAGGATAAAGATATTGGTATTGGGCAAGCTCAACCTGTAATTTGGCCTGAGCCGTCTGGGCGCGCATTGCAAAAATATCGAGGATCAGCAAGCTCCTGTCTATCACTTTTATTTCCTTGAAAACAGCTTCCAGGTTTCTGACCTGCGAAGGCGTCAGATCGTCGTCATAAATGATCATATCCACCGGGTTGGCCGTCACAAACGTGACGATCTCATCCAGCTTGCCTTTGCCGGTGTAGGTGCGTATATCTGCTCTTTCCAGGTTCTGAGTAAATGTTCTTACCGTTTCCACCCCCAGCGTTGTTGCCAGAAAAGCGAGTTCGTCAAGGTACTCACGTGTTTTTTCGGCAGACTGCTTTTGTGTACTCACCGCAACAAGCACGGCAGTTTCCACTTTGGCAGCAGTAGAGTGTAATTTCTTTTTATCAATCATGCATTCAAATTTTGGTGTATGGGCGGCACATTGAGCAACAATCATGCCGCCGCTTCTCAAAAGAAGTAGAAAGTCAACGGATTAACAGACCCAAAAGTTCAAAAAGCAAAGCGGCATAGGCATACGGTAGTGGTTATATGCGATGAGTTGCTTCTCTGCGGGAGGTTTGCGATTTTAGTACAAGAACTAAAACCCGGTTTATCGCCTTATTGATTAGAACCATTTTAACAAAGATGAAAATAGAACAGCTATATACCGGTTGCCTGGCTCAGGGAGCCTATTTTATTGTTTCCAACAATGAAGCGGCCGTCATTGATCCCCTGCGTGAAGTAAGTACTTACATGGCCAAGGCAGAGAAGATCGGGGCAAAGATCCGGTATGTATTTGAAACCCATTTTCATGCTGACTTCGTGTCGGGGCACCTCGACCTGGCAGCCAAAACCGGTGCGAAGATCGTCTATGGTCCTGGTGCAAAAACGGCTTTTGAAGCCTACAATGCCGTAGACGGAGAGGAATTCAGCCTCGGAAATGTATCCATCCGCGCATTGCATACGCCGGGCCACACTCTGGAATCCACCAGCTACCTGCTGCTTGATGAAGCCCGGAAGCCCGTAGCACTTTTCAGCGGGGACACCCTGTTTATCGGCGATGTGGGCCGCCCTGATCTTGCGCAGCAAGGCGACCTGGATAGGGAGGACCTTGCCGGAATCCTGTTTGACAGCCTTCGTACCAAAATTATGACCCTGCCTGATGACGTGATCGTGTATCCCGCGCATGGGGCAGGATCGGCCTGCGGGAAGAATATGAGCAAGGAAACCTCCGATACATTGGGCAACCAGAAGCTGTTCAACTATGCGCTCCGGGCAGATATGAGCTGGGAGAAGTTTGTCCGCGAGGTAACTGCCGGTCTGGCGGAGCCGCCGCAGTATTTTCCTGAAAATGTAAAAATGAATCGCGACGGGTATGAAAGCATTGACGAAGTGCTGGAACGTGCCGATGAAGCACTCTCACCGCAAGCATTCGAGGCCAGGGCCACCCAAACCGGTGCACTGGTGCTGGATACCCGCAAGACCGCTGACTTTACGAAAGGTTTTATCCCGAACAGCATTAACATTGGGATTGACGGCAGTTTTGCACCCTGGGTAGGTGCATTGATACCTGACCTGAAACAAAATATACTGCTGGTAACCGAGCCTGGAAGGGAGCAGGAGGTAGCCACGCGGCTCGCCAGGGTAGGATACGATCATGCGATCGGGTACCTGGATCGCGGATATGCCTCCTGGCCGGAAAGCGGCATGGAGGCCGATGCAATTGAGTCGGTATCGCCGCAGGAGTTTGCGCAGCGTTTTGCGGAAGGACAATTGGAAATCATCGATGTAAGAAAGCCCGGCGAATACGAAGCAGGCCACATTGAGGGAGCTAAAAACCTGCCGCTGGATTATATCAATGATTTGATGCCTGAATTTTCCCGGGACAAAATGCTCTATGTGCATTGTGCGGGCGGGTACCGCTCCATGATCGCCGCGTCGATCCTCAAATCACGTGGTTTTGAGCAGGTAGTGAACGTGGAAGGAGGCTACGCCGAAGTTGCAAAAACCAGCGTACCAGTGGTACAGGAATCAGATCAGCAGGCACATTGATAGGTAAAAGCCGAAATTATTTCATGATTCCGCACTCAGGAGCTGGCTTCATTTCACATGTACGGCGTGATTGACTCTGGCCGCGTCGCCGGCATTGATCAGCGCTTGCGGGCAAGCAGGTACAGGTGTTCGTCGCCCAGCTGAAAAGGGTCTGCTTCAATGTTGGCAAAAGTACCGGTCACCTCGAAGCCCGCATTTTCCAGCATAAAACACAACTCCGCCAGGGTATAAATGTGCTGGTGCACGGTGTGGGTCACTTTTTCTTTACCCGAAATAAATGTTTGCTCCGACTCAATGTAACCCTCCAGGGGCTGGTACACATTCTCTGCCAGATAAATGATATCATCTTGTACGGGCATCCAGTTGCGGCCCTGAAAGTTCGGCAGAATGCTTTCGGCCAGGTTCTCGGTATGCAGGGAAAACATACCGCCGCTTTTTAATGCACGACTGATATTCTCCAAAAACCGCTGTAAGTCGGGCCGTGGAAAAAAGCTGAAGCTGTTGCCAAAACAGTAAGCAGCATCAAATGTATTTTCCGGGTAAACATGCGACAGCACATCCGCGCATACCACCGTCACAGGCAACTTTTTGCGGCCTGCCGCAGCGGTAAGTTCCTCACAATATTCCTCCGAAATGTCGATACACGTAAGCTGAGCCCCACTAGCAGCCAGTGGCAGGGCATGCCGGCCATATCCCGCCAGCACGTCCAGTACCTGGTCACCTGGCTTTATTTCAAGGACATCCTGAAGGAAGTCCACTTCAAATTCCGTATGCTCATCGTCCTGGTGAAGCTTCCAGGCGCGCTGAGGGAGTCCCTTAAAATAGGAATGATACCAGGCCACAGTTGTAATGTTTAGATGCGGCAAAGCTAAACAAAAGCATTTACAAGGCAGTTTTTCAAGATCAATGCGCAGCGGCAGTCTTGCGGCAGCACTCCGGCAGCTTATCGTGGGCCTTCTGGCTGGCTGGCTGCTCATCGGCGTCGTAGCCGGTGTTGCGGATGGTTGCCTTGATGGCTTCCGGGGTGGTTTTGTCCGGATTGTACTTCACGGTCACCACTTTGTTGTTCAGGTCCAGGGTGGATTCCTTCACGCCTTTGGACAGGCCCAGGTTACGCTCTATCCGCGCCTTGCACATTTCGCATATGGCCGAAGTTTTGATCTTTACTTCTTTGGTACCGTCTGCAAACGTGAACTGCACGGTCAGCAGCATGGCTGTGAGAGTCAATAGGATGGTCTTTTTCATTGTCTTAATGATTATGTTGGGTTGAATCTGTATCGTTCAGGGCTACTTCCTGCAAGTCCATTTTACAGATGGGGCACTTGCCGGCCTGTGCATAGGTTTTTTCGCCCTCGCAATGCATGGGGCATGCATAGGTTTTGGCTGCTGTATTTTCCACTTCCGTCACTGTTTCTGTTTCCTCTTGTTTCGTGTTACAGCCCGCAGCAAACAGGATAAGGCAGGCAAGCAGTAATTTGTTCATTTTCATCGAAGGTTTATAGATGTAACATATTCAGCTTCCTACCTGGTCGAGGGCTTTGCGGAGGCTAGGATGGTTTTTGCGGAATTCGCCGGGCGTCATGCCCGTCACCTTTTTAAACTGGTTGCTCAGGTGCGCCGAGCTGCTGTACGAAAGCCGCCACGCCATCTCAGACAGGGTAAGCTCGTTGTAGGTCAGCCATTCTTTTACTTTTTCCACTTTCTGGGCAATGATGTACTGCTCAATGGTCTGCCCGGTTTCGGATGAAAACAGGCTGCTCAGGTAGGAGTACTCATATCCCGTTTTTTCAGACAGGTAATCGGAAAAGTTCATCGCCGCGGGCTTGCTGCCTTTCAGGTTCTGCACTTCTTCTATCACCAGCGTTTTTATATGTTCTACCAGGGCCAGCCGGCGGTCGTCCAGCAATTCAAAACCGTTTTTCAGGAGTACTTCCCTCACGGTTGTAAGCTGCTCCGGCCCTACTTCGTCCACCGTCTCAACACTTCCCAGCCCTACATGCTGCAATGTGATGCCCAATGCTTCCAGCTCGTCACGGACGACCTTCTTGCACCGGTCACAAACCATATTTTTGATATCTAATTTCATCGTCGGGTTGTTCTTAAAGCATGTACCAGGAATGCTTAGCGTACAATCTTATAACGTATTCCGGCGTAAATCATTCGGCCTGTCACCGGGCCCCATGCCATACCTGCATCAAAATGGTCTCCAAAAGGCTCATTTGCACCCATTATAGGATTTTTCTGGCGAAAGTCAGTGAGGTTTTCTCCGCCCAGGTATATATCCCATTTAGGAAAAGTACGCGTAACCTGCGCATTCAGATTGTAGAAAGAAGGCGAGTAGGTCAGTCCGGCATTTTCGGGCAGGTGCTGCTCGTGGACGGGCTCCATATAGGGTAGTCGGCGTTTTCCATTCCATTGCACAGTGGCATCAAACTTCCATTTATCATAGGGGAGCGCATACCCGGCATTGAACAGGATACGGTCGCGGCTCACCATCGTACGCGGCAGGAGCACATTCTCGCCGTAAAGGTTTTGAATGTTTTGTTTTACGTCAAAAAGGCGGTAGGCCAGTTTAAGATCAAACCGCTTTACAGGCGTCAGGTTAGCCTCAGCCTGGAAACTGTTGGCAAAAGCTTTTCCTTCCAGGTTTGAAAAGCGGATGTAGCGGGGATCTTCAAAATTGGCAACCAGCTGGTTTTCAAAATAAGTCCTGTAAAAATCGACTACAAAACTGCCCCGCATGCTACCCAGCTGATACTCCTGGGTAAGGCTTGCGCCCATATTCCAGGATATTTCGGGCCGCAGGCTTTCGGTAAAAACAACACGCCGCGCACTCACCAGGTTGCCGTAGTACTCTGCCAGCGGATTGGCCACCCGGAAGCCGCGGCCTACGGATGCCCGCAGGGTTGTTTCACCGGTCAGGTTATATTTCAGATGCAGGCGCGGAGTCCATTGGGTACCATACAGGTTATGCAGGTCAACCCTTCCGCCCGCTACCAGCACAAACTTGTCGAGCTGGTTGTAGGTATATTCAACAAATGCACCCGGGACCGACTCATTCCTCCTCCGCAGACTTTGTGCATACTGCTCATCGTAGTTGTCGAGCAGGTAGCTCAGTCCCGTTTTAAAAGTATGGTTCGTATTGCCGATGATCGACTGGTAGATCAGATTTCCATACAGCGTTTTCTGACGGCCATTGTAAACGGTTTGCCCGAAAAAGGATCTGGAATCGTACAATGAGGCATTGACGATCAGCCCGAGTCCCTTGTAGGGCTTGTCAGGAAAGAGGCGCGCCAGCTTGGAAAAGAATTCGTACTGGCCCACTCTGGCTCCGAAACCATACACCTGGTCTGAGCCTTTCATGTTGCGGGTAAATTGTTGCTGCCCGCCAAGCCGGTCTTCGTACAAAGCCTTCACACCAAACTGTGCCATAAACCTCTCACCCTGGTATTTCCAGCGGTTCAGCCCGTTGAACTGTGTGTACAGCGGAAGGTCAAGAAAACCGTCATGATTTTTGTCAAACCGGTTACGGAGCGTACTTGAATGTGTCAGCAGCCCTGTACTCCATTTTTTGCTGAGCTGGTGCGCCAGGTTGAGGTTCACCTCAGCCCGCCCGAAACTGTTGACGTAGGTATTGAGCAGCAGCTTTTCCCGGATGTCCGGTTTTTGCAGCTCCACGTTGATCTGCCCGGTCATGGACTCGTACCCGTTTACCACCGAGCCGGCACCCTTGCCGATGTCGATAGACTGGATCCACGTGCCCGGCACGAAGTTAAGTCCGAAGGTAGATGCCAACCCGCGGATCGAAGGAATGTTTTCGACGTTTGTCTGGATATAGGTCCCGCTGAGCCCAAGCATCTGGATCTGCCGGGCACCTGTCACGGCATCGCTGTACGAAACCGAAACGGATGCATTGGTTTCAAAACTTTCAGAGAGATTGCAGCAGGCAGCTTTGGCCAGTGTGCGGGTCGTGATCACTTCGGTTTGGTGCGGCGACAGCCGGTCGATGGACGACGCCTGCTCACGAACGGTTACTTCATGAAGTGTTTGCTCATTACGCAGGATGATCTGCAGTTCACTTTCGCCGCCGATCTGGATCGTATCGTTTGTATATCCCACAAAGCTCACCACCAGCCGCTGCGACTGTGCGCTGCGTGGGATGCTGAAATGTCCTGAGGTGTCGGTGGCAGCGGTGAGGCCGGTACCGAGCCAGTACACATTGGCTCCCGGCAGGGGAGCTGGCTTGGTGGCACCCGCAGGCTGCTCGTATACATGTCCGCTGAGCCGCTGGGCTGCCGCAGGCAGTACCAGCAGTAGGATGGCTGCGGAAAGCAGAATTCTGATTGTCATGATCTTGAAACTTTGATAAAAGAAAATTACCCGGCATACCACTGCCAAAGGCAGCGAATGCACGTCATTCAGCTTTAATCAAGGTTCAGATAAGAAATGACTGGATATGAGCGAGCATACTTCGCCCGTGAAAAAGTGAAGAAAACGATTGATCCGGTTTTGCAGGCCTGTCCGGCGGCAGTATTCTTTCTGCATTCAGAAACAGGAAGGAAACCGATGTCCACACAGTGCCGTGTGCCAGCGCCTTGAACGATTTCGCAAGCATTTGCGAAAACGAGGCTACTTTGAGATTTTCAAACCGCTGGGTTTCCTTGCAGCAGTCTGTCTTTTTAAAAAAAGTACCCTTTCCTTCCCTGGCTGCCTTCGCACGGGCGCAGCAGGATGACCCTTCTTTTTTGTTTTTCTGTTGTGCCACAAGCTGCACCGAGGTCCCGCGCACCAGGCATTGGTGCTCCACGAAAGCAAACCCCGTACTGCTCAGCAGTACGAGCACGGCCATCGTTACGGTCAGAAATCGGTGCAGTTTGTTTTTCATTGTATTACCGGCATGGCCGGATCTTATTTCAAAGATAACCCAATCAATTAAGTTCCTGAGCCGTATACCCGGCTTTTTTCAGAATACCGGTCACCTCGGCAGCTGAATGCGTGGTTTCTACCTGTAATACCCGGTCCGGACTTTTCAGGTCTACCACCCAATTTTTTATGGCTTCATCCTGGTTGAGAAAAGGGGAGATGGTGTCCACGCAGCCCCCGCATTTGATATTGGTCTTGAATTTAAGTGTTTCCATTGTTCAGCCGGGCTGTCTGCCCATTGTTTTATCTTTTACAAATATCGCTTCCACTAGCCTGCGGTGCATTACATAATTCCCGGAATGTTTTACAGAGTTTTGGTAAAATCATTTACAGACGCGCACTTTTCAGGCGCAGACTGTTCATGACAACCGATACCGAACTCAGCGCCATGGCAGCTCCCGCAATCATGGGATCGAGCAGGAAACCATTCACCGGGTACAAAATACCTGCCGCGACCGGAATGCCGATGATGTTGTAAATAAATGCCCAGAACAGGTTTTGCCGGATGGTCTTCACTGTGCGGGACGAAAGTTTCAGTGCCTTGGGCAAGGCCAGAAGGTCAGAGGTGATGAGGGTCATTTTGGCTACGTCCATGGCAATATCCGACCCGCGGCCCATCGCCACGCTTACGTCTGCCTGCGCCAGTGCCTGGGAATCATTAATCCCGTCGCCCACCATTGCTACGGTCTTACCCTCGTGCTGTAATTTTTTAACAAACGCCATTTTATCCGCAGGTTTTACGTGCGCCTCAAAAGACTCAATGCCGGTCTGCCCGGCCACGGTACGTGCGGTTTCCAGGTTATCACCGGTGAGCATGTACACTTCAATACCCTGCCTCTTGAGCCTGGCCACCGCTTCCCGGGAAGTTGGTTTGAGCTGGTCGGCAATCGCGATTATACCAATGTGCTGCCCGTTTGCTGCAATGTGAACCACTGTTTTGGCCGCACTCTGCAGGTGTGCCGCATGGTCTTTCAGTTCCTGGTTCCAAAGTACATTTTCCTGTTCAAGAAAAACGGCTGTTCCAACCAGGTAGTCCTTTCCTGCGACGCGCCCGCGTATTCCCATCCCCGTCACCGAGCTGAACGTTTCAATCGTGGCCGGATCAGAAGATCCGGTATGGGCGATAATTGCCTGAGCGAGGGGATGCTCGGACCGGCTTTCGAGTGCTTGTACTGCCGCTGTGTGGAAGAGTGTATTTTCAAGATTTTTTTTCCAGATCCACTCACTTACCGTGGGTTTGCCCTCGGTGAGGGTTCCGGTTTTGTCAAGCACTACGGCATTCACTTTATAGGCTTTTTCAAGACTTTCGGCATCACGGATCAGGATGTTGTTTTCGGCCCCTTTTCCCATGCCCACCATCATAGCCGTAGGAGTAGCCAGGCCAAGTGCACAGGGGCAGGCAATCACCAGTACCGACACGGCGGCGAGCAATGCGTGGGTGAGTGCGTTTTCGCCTCCCAAAACAAGCCAGGCCAGGAAAGTTGCCAATGCAATGCCAATCACCACCGGCACAAACACGCCCGCAACCCGGTCTACCAGCTGCTGCACCGGCGCCTTACTGCCCTGCGCGGCCTGGACAGTTTTGATGATCTGACCCAGTACCGTGTTTTTGCCAACCTTTTCAGCAATAAATGTAAAGCTCCCCTGCTGGTTAATGGTGCCGGCATATACGGCATCCCCGGCCTTTTTTTTCGCAGGCAACGGCTCACCGGTCATGAGGCTTTCGTCCACGTAGGAGCTGCCGCTCACCGCTTTTCCATCAACCGGGATCTTTTCTCCCGGGCGGATCACCACTTCCATTCCGGCTTTTACTTCCCGGACCGGCAGCTCGGTTTCAAAGCCGTCCTGTACAATACGCACGGTTTTTACTTGGAGCCCCATGAGTTTCCGGAGGGCTCCAGAGGTGTTGCTCTTGGCGCGTTCTTCCAGCGTTTTTCCAAGAAGAACAAAGAAAACGATGATTGCAGCGGCTTCAAAATACACATGCGGCATAAGTCCGCGTGCATGCCAGAACTCCGGAAAAAACGTGTTGAAGGTACTGAAACCAAAGGCTACACCTGTGCTGAGTGCTACCAGCGTATCCATGTTGGCTTTCCGGTGTGTGGCCTGTTTCCATGCGTTGATAAAAAAGTTCCGGCCGAAGACAAAGAGTACCGGGGCTGTCAGCACGAGCATGATATAGTTGGCAAAGGGAAGGGGAGTATCCGCGTGAGCAGAGAAAAACATTCCGATCACCATCACCGGCACGGAAAGGACGCCGGCGCGGATGGTGTTGCTGGTAAGCGCGCGAAGGTGTTCCGCCTGCATTTTTTCCTGCCCGGCGAGCGCATCTTCTTCGTCGTCCTCTATAATCAGCCCATACCCAACGTTCTGCAGTACTTCATCCAGTTTTTCGGGCGAGGTAATGTGCGGATCGTAGGCCAGGGACACGGTCTGGCTAGCGAAGTTGACAGCCGCATTTTCCACACCTTCAACCTGTTTCAGGGTCGACTCCACGCTGGCAGCACAGGCAGCACACGACATGCCTGTAACCGGAAGATTTGCTTGTTGTGTATCGGCAAGGATGTTCATGATTTCCAATTTTTTACAATACAAAAATACAGGTACACGCCGGTGGAGCTGTTACACAATTATGGCTGTACTATGCAGGATTTTTTGCTGAGGGTAAAATCAGCTCCGTTTTTGACTTTTACAGGCAAACCGAACAGTCCAGCTATATGATCAAGACAATTTCTGCCGCGCTTTTGCTCCTGCTGAATGCATTTTCAGCTTTCGCATTTCAGGATAAGGTTGCATTTTATGTCGGGTCGCAGGATAAGGATCCGCAGGCTTCCATTACCCTCGCCGAGCTGGACCTGTCCACCGGCGGCATCACGGTCGTGGATACTTTCAGTCATGGAGCCGGCCCGGGCTACCTGGCCATCTCGCCCAACCGGAAGAACCTGTATGCAGTGTCAAGTGAAAACAAGCTGATGTCTTTTTCCATTGGTACTGATAAAAAGCTCACTTTCCTGAACAGCCAGTCTTCGGAAGGTGAAAATCCGTGCCATGTAGCGGTACATCCGTCCGGGAAAATGGTGCTTGCCTCCAACTATACAGGTGGCAGCTTTACGGCATATCCGGTAGAGGCGGGCGGGAAGCTGGGCGCGCCAATTTACAAAGAACAATACTCGGGTACCGGGCCCAACACCAGGCGTCAGGAAAAGTCGCATGCGCATTTTTCTGCGGCTACGCCCGACGGCCGGTTTGTGTTTGTGACGGACCTGGGCGGCGATAAGATCATGAATTATGCAGCGGATGCTAAATCCGGCAAGCTGATGCCCAATCCGGCACAGCCTTTTTTTATGGCAAAACCCGGCTCGGGGCCGAGGCATTTTGTCCTGAGTGCATCGGGAAAGGAGTTGTACCTGCTCAATGAACTTGAAGCTACCCTCACCACCTGCTCAGTGGACAAAAATGGCGTGATCAAAGCATTAAACACTTACCCGACTATCCCGGCAGATTTTTCGGGTACCAATACCAGTGCAGCCGTGCATTTGCACCCGAACGGAAAGTTTGTGTACGTGTCCAACCGTGGTCATAACTCCATCAGTGCATTCAGGATCAAAGGCGGCGGTGTGCTTGAGAAGACAGACGAGCAGACGCAGAACATTTCAACGCCCCGGGACTTTAATATTGACCCCAGCGGTAAATGGATGATCGTGGGAAATCAGACGGGCGATAACCTGGTAGTGTATGCGGTAGACCCGCAAACGGGCAAGCTGACATTCAAACAGGAAGGTGTGAAGGTCAAGCTGCCGATCTGCATTGTTTTTTAAAAGCAAACGTAAAACGGATCACAGCTTCCGCGCGACTTTGTTCTGGTAGTACTGGAGAAAATCTTCCAGCTGCTCGACGGGCATTTTGCGCGCAATGATCTTTTTGTTTTTATCAAGAACGTAGATCGTAGGTGTGGTTACCACATCAAACTTCCGGTAAAAGTCGATCTGGTTGAGCGAATCAAAGCTATTGATCATGCTGTCGAGGTGATAAGTGGAGATAAATGACTTCCACTCTTCCATATTATGTTCCGTCGAAACAGCCATAACTTTAATTCCCTCGGCTTTTTTCTTGTCGTAAAATGCTTTCAGCAGTGGTGAGGCTTCCTTGCAATGCCCGCAGGTAGGGGAGTAAAAGAAGAGTATGGTATAATTGGCCTGGATCGTCTGCACACTTACTTTTTTGCCGGCAGGGTCTGTCAGCGTCAGGGCCGGGAAAGGCTTGTTGACGAGCAGATCCTTCATGGTATTCACCTTTTCTTCCACCCTTTTACGCACATCTTCCGATATGCCCATCTCGCCCGACAGGTAGTACCTGGTGGCCATATGCACCCATACAGCCTCTGTACCCACGGTCTTTGGCGTTTCGTACTGATTGGTGATGTAGTATACCACAAATGACTTTACATCTTTATTGGCCGAAGCTTTCTTGATCAGGTTATCGGCATTTCGGATCAGCGAGTCGGGTGTCTGCACGACCAGGTTTTTGATGTACCGATCCAGGCGGGGTTCCAGGAAGGGTGTGTTCATGATACGGCCGTCGGCAAAGTTAAATGCGTCCCAATAGTGTGCCTTGTAGTAGTTAAATACCCAAATGGAATCCGTTTTTCCATTTGGCAGCTTGGGAGCAGCAGGGATTTCGGGATCGGCAGACATTTTGAGCAGCTGCACCGTGAAGGTACCTGCATTGTCCTGCAATATTTTCTGCCGGTAAGTTTTAAATGCATCCTGTAACTGCCGTACTTTGGCCTGGCTCTCAGGAGACTTGTCGGCCGCCATTTTCTCGATCTCCATGGTACGTTCTTTCAGCTCTTTCTGGTAGGTATAAAAAAGCTGATTTTCAGGGGAGCCTGTAATTTTCATTGAGCCAACCACGTCTGCAGTATCCGTAGCAATGGAAAAATTCGTTTCCTTGCCGGAGTATACCAGTTCGATCCAGCGTTTGTTGCCGGGAAAAAGGATGACGTACAAGCCGCCGGGAAGATCTGTTTTTCCCTCAAATACCACTTTTCCGCTGGCATCCGCGCGGGAAGTATCTTTGGGTACAAAAAGGGTACTGCTCCGGTTATAATGCCCGATCACGAGCGATGAGTCCTTTAAACCTGTGATTGTTGCCTCAATGTGGTACCCCTGCGCAAGCAGGCGTGAGGCGGTCAGAAAAAGAAAGCATAGCAGGATAGTAGTGCGGGTATACATTTTCATGAGGCACAATCTTTTTTTAAAAGCAGATATTCAAATCATTTGAGCACCGTCAAAGGTTACAAATTAACTCCAGAACGACAATCCGGGGAAGCTTCTTATCCAAATGTTCTTTTTTCTGTCCAAAGCCATCGACTTCCTGGCCATGCCGCTGAGCATCATTCTCTGCGTGTTATTGTTCGGGATTTTTACAAATAACAAAAAACGAAAACAGGTAAGCCTGCTGATCGTATTCGTACTCCTGTTTGTGATATCAAACGGATTTCTGGTCAATAAGGCATTCAACTTGTGGGAGCCTGATCCTGTGAACCTCAGCACTATACGCAATGCCTACGATGTGGGTATTCTGCTGTCGGGCGGACTGGTTGACGCGCGTGATCCCAATGCAGATCAGGTGTACTTCGGGCGGCATGGCGACCGGCTTTTACAAACCTTTCTGCTTTACAAGGCAGGGAAAATCCGGAAGGTACTGATCACGGGTACCAGTGCCGACAGCATGATCATCGCAGGCAAAGGTGAAACCAGGCAGGCGGCGCAGCTGCTGGTGCAATGGGGCGTACCGGCGGGTGATATACTATTTGAGGAAAAAGCCCGCAATACGAGGGAAAACGCAATGTTTTCCTCCACAATACTGAAAAGCCGGTTTCCCGGAGGAAAGTTTCTGCTGATTACGTCAGCCTTCCACATGCGGCGCTCGGTAGGATGCTTCCGGAAGTTCGGCATTGAGACGGATAGCTATCCGGCCGATTTTTATGGCGGATATTATCCGTTCAATTTAAAAAGTGTACTGATCCCCAATGCCGAGGCCGTAGCCGGTTCGGGATTGTTGTGGCACGAATGGATTGGTTACACCGTGTACAAAGCGGTAGGTTACAGCAAATAACCCTACACGCTCAATATTTTCACCATTCTCAGCAGGTCTTCGCTGATTGGCTTCGGAAGTCTGATGGTATCTTCAAACGGCGTATACACCAGGTCATTATTGACAATACCCGCCATTACGCTTTTCTGACCGGCAATGAGGCCTTCCACAGCGCCCAGTCCCAGTCGGCTGGCCAGGATACGGTCATAGGCAGAAGGCTGGCCGCCGCGCTGCGTATGTCCCAGGGTCGTTACACGGATATCCGCATTTTCGTCTACCTGTACCTTGATTTTATCCGCTACTTCCTGTGCGCTTCCTTCCTCGTCGCCTTCCGCTACAATGATGATGGAAGATGATTTGGAGCGGCTCCATCCCTGTTTCAGAATTTCGACCACTTCCGAGATCGGGGTAAGTACTTCCGGAACCATCACGAGCTCGGCACCGCCGGCAATACCCGACTGTACAGCTATGTATCCTGAGTCACGGCCCATCACTTCAATAAAGAAAATGCGGTCGTGGGAGCTCGCCGTGTCGCGTATGCGGTCAATGGCATCTAATGCCGTATTTACCGCGGTATCAAATCCGATGGTGTAATCGGTTCCGTAAAGGTCGTTGTCAATGGTACCCGGGGCTCCTACGGTCGGGATACCGTATTCATTGCAAAATATCATGGCACCGGTGAAAGTACCGTTTCCGCCGATCGCTACCAGGCCTTCAATGCCCAGGTCGATCAGGTTGTCGTATGCTTTTTTTCTGCCCTCGGGAGTCATGAACTCTTTGCTCCGGGCTGATTTGAGAATGGTTCCTCCTCTTTGTACTATGTTGCTGACTGAGTGTGACTCCATTTTATAGACGTCGCCCGCAATCATTCCGCTATATCCTCTTCTGATTCCAAAAACTTCAACACCGTGATAGACGGCTCCACGCACTACCGCCCTGATACAGGCGTTCATACCCGGGGCGTCTCCTCCTGAGGTAAATACTCCAATTCTTTTCATTTAATTTCGGGTTACTTCGATCTGTCTCTGTATAGTTCCTTTGAAACTTGAAAGGAATGATTTCCGCAAATTTATCCGGTATTTTCTTAAAATATATGACTCAATTCTTAATTCTGTCAAAAAAATGCCGATCTAAGTTTACGTATTTACACTTCAAACATATATGATTACACATATATTTGCGCCCATTAATATAAATTTAATATACCTGAAACGACGGTTTTTAAAAATGTTCATTACGGAAAAGTGATATTTGGCCCGACCTTCGTTTTGAGTTAAAAAACCTGCGGTTTGACGCCGCCAGCTTAACCATCTCCAATGAAAAATCTGATCTCCTGGCAACGTGCCTGGCCGCACCTGGTTGCAGTAATCGGCTTCATGATCCTGGCCATTTTATACGTGCCGCCTACCCTCCAGGGCAAGAAGCTCAACATGCACGACGACATTCAGGCACAGGGAGCTGCCAGAGAAGTACTTAATTACCATAAACAAACAGGGGAGTGGTCAGGCTGGACCAACAGCATGTTTGCCGGCATGCCAGCCTACCTGATTGCAGCGGATTATCCGACGAGCATTTCCACCAAGCTGGGCCAGCTGGTCAATAAGATACTGCCTGCCCCGGCCAATTACTTCCTGATCGGCATGGTAAGTACCTACGTGCTTCTGCTGGTGGTGGGAGCAGGCGGATGGCTTTCGGCCATTGGAGGAGTTGCTTTCGCTTTTTCGGCTTTCAACGTCATCAATCTTGAGGCAGGGCACGTATCACAGGTAATTGCCGTGATGTACGCTCCCGGAGTACTTGCGGGCGTATTGCTTGCATTTCGGAAAAACTGGCTGGCTGGTGCAGCACTTACAGCCTTATTCCTTTCTCTGGAGCTTTATGCAAACCATGTGCAGATCACCTACTACCTGGGTATCGGTATTGTGATTCTTGTGGTGCTGGAAAGCATTTTGTTCATCCGGAGCGGTAAGGCTAAGGCACTTGTACCTATACTCGGAGGCTTGTTGTTTGCTGCTATCATTTCTGTTGGAACGCACACAACACGTCTTTGGAATGCGTATGATTATACCAAGGAAACCATCCGCGGTAAGTCCGAGCTTGCTGCTGATCCCCAGGCGCAGGCAGCTACGGAAGGCAGCGGTCTGGGCAAGGATTATGCTTTTGCATACAGCTACGGAGTCGGCGAGCTGCTGACCTTGATCATACCGAATGCATATGGTGGTACTTCGTATGGTCCGCTGGGCAATACTTCCGAGACTTACAAAACGCTCACTACCCGCGGTGTGGAACCCGCTGCTGCATTGAGCTTTTTACAGCAAAAACCACTCTATTGGGGAGAACAGCCCATTATGGGTGGCCCCAACTATGCCAGTGTCATTGTAGTTTTTCTCTTTATACTGGGTCTTTTTATTATCAAGAGTCCGGTAAAATACTGGGCCGCCGGCGTGGTGCTGCTCTATATTGTGTGGGCACTTGGCAAAAACTTCGCCTCCCTTAATTACTTGTTCTTCGATTACTTTCCGATGTTCAACAAGTTCCGTGCAATGACGATGGTTGTGTCACTGGTGCAGATGTTGATGGTACTGATCGGTATGATGGGATTGGCAGCCCTCGTGCAGAAAAGAGTGAGTTGGAACGATTTCCAGCGTCCGTTTCTGATCTCTTCCGGGATCATGGTCGTGATCACGCTGCTGCTTGCCCTGATGCCTTCAGTGTTTTTCAGCTTTCAATCTGCCAATGATCCTGCCTTTACAGAACAGTTTGCACAGCAGACCGGGGATAAGGTTTTTGCGCAGCAAATCATGAGTTCAATTGTTGAGGACAGAGTGGGCTTGATGAAAGCGGATGCATTGCGCAGCCTGATTTTTGTGCTGCTTACAGCCGGGCTTGTGTGGTTTTGGATGAAAAATAAGGTAAAACCGGTGGCATTTTACACGGTATTGCTCTTACTGGTCATCTTCGATCTTTTTGGTATTGACAAACGGTACCTTAACAGTGACGATTTTGTAGGAAGCTATGCAGCCCAGGGGCCTACCACCCCGTCGCCGGCCGACGAGCAGATACTCAAAGATCCCGACCCGGATTACAAAGTACTTGATGCTTCCACCTCTCCGTTTCAAAGTGCGGAGGCATCCTATTTCCATAAATCCATCGGGGGGTACCATGGTGCCAAGCTGAGGCGCTACCAGGAGTTGTTTGAGCGGCAGATTGCCAAGCAGAATGCCAATCCTGGTATGCTCAATATGCTGAATACCAAATATATTATTACTGCCGACCAGCAGGGCAACAAGCTGGTTCAGCCCAATCCGCAGGCATTGGGACATGCATGGTTTGTGAGCAGCTACCGCATTGTCCCCAATGCAGATGCCGAAATGCGCGCGCTGGATTCACTCCGGCCGCGGGAAGAAGCTGTGCTCGACCAGCGCTTTGCTGCCGTGCTCAAGGGACTTGTCCTCAAACCCGACTCCACAGCCAAAATCAGCCTGATCAGCTATAAGCCCAATGAGCTGGTGTATGAAAGCAATGCATCAGGCGAGGGCCTGGCGGTTTTCTCCGAAATTTACTATAACGTGCGGGACGAGTGGAAAGTGACGATCGACGGAAAACCGGCCCCCATGCTTCGCGCCAACTATGTGCTGCGTGCCTTGCGCGTGCCGGCTGGTAAGCATACGATTCAATTCAGTTTCGAGCCGGTATCAGTAACTGCGGGCAGCAAAGTGGACCTGGTGAGCTCCATTTTATTGCTCGCGCTGATTGCAGGTGCTGTTTTTGTTCAGGCTAAAAAAAATTCTCCAAATGACTGATCCCAGATTCCCCATCGGGCCGCTGGCACTTCAGGAGCAATATTCCCGCGATGAAGTTGCCGCACTGATAGATATTATTGCAGACGCGCCTGCGCACTACCGCACCCTGGTGCAGGATCTTGACAATGAGGACCTCGCCAGGACTTACCGCGAAGGTGCATGGACTGTCCGCCAGCTCGTTCATCATGTTGCTGATCTGCAGTTTGTGCATTACTTCAGGATTAAAAAGGCCGTGACCGAGCCGGATTACAAAGAGCCCACGCTTGTAGATATGAATGCCTGGGCGCATGCTGCCGACTCACTGGCAGCACCGGTGGAGGATTCACTGCGGATATTTGAAGGGGTACACAGCCGCTACGCTTTTTTTGCGCGCACGCTCACAGACGAGCAACTGGCCATCAGCTACTTCCACGGGCTGCGGAAAATCTGGATAACGCAGGCGCAGGCACTGGCCATGTCGGCCTGGCACGTACAGCACCATTTGGCGCACATCAAAATTGCACTGGGTTTGCCAGTATGATATGTCGCAGGCCACAGGAAAATATATTATACTGATCGGACTGGCCCTGGTACTGGCAGGCATTGTCATTTACTTTCTGAGCGACAAGCTGCACTGGCTCGGCCGACTTCCCGGAGATATCCGGGTAGAGAAAGAGAATTTCAGATTTTTCTTTCCAATTACAACAATGCTGCTCCTCAGCGCACTGCTGAATGCGGTCATCTGGATTGTACGGCGGTTTCTTAATTGATAGCCTTTATGGTAGATATGAATTCCCTGGCCCGGTACATTCATCAGACGGTTCCGATGGATGAATGTACCGGGCCGTAGAAATCGCCTCCAGATTCCCCCTGAAATATATTGCGTCATATCTTGGGGTGACGGATACCTCTCTCAGCAGAATTCGGAAGGAGTATGCCAAAAAATGATTTCTTGTCATTTGGTAAGTAGGGCAGCCTGCATGAATACAGTTTTACCTTGCTTCCGGCAAATCCGCCCGTATTTTGGCATTTACGATTGCATATCGTGCGACTGCCTGTAGAGATTGTTCTCTACTATATATTCATTGCGGGGCTGATTCCGGACTTAATGACTTTCGAAGGCCGCAATTTTGATATTCTTTCAGGCATATCGGCTGGGGTGGTCTATTATTTAGTTTTTGTAAAAAAATCGGCCGGGAACAGCTTGCTGCTGATCTGGAATGTCATTTGCCTTTTTTTACTGATCAATATCGTAAGCATTGCGATCCTCTCGGCTCAAACTCCCTTCCAGCAACTTGCATTCAAACAACCTAATATCGGCCTCACTTATTTTCCATTTTTGCTGCTCCCATCGCTGGTCGTTCCGATCGTCCTTGTTTCGCATCTTGCCGCAATCCGGCAACTTCTTTCGAGGAAATAGGGTATAAGCGTGCTGACAGGTGTTTTTTGATTTGATTTAAAACTACCGGTAGCATTCAACACAAACTCCCGATCCGCATGAAAACCATTTTTACAACCTTTATCCTCTCCCTGCTGATCGTTTGCAATGCATTGGCACAGCAAAAGCTTTCCATTGTTTTTATCGGCAACAGCATTACGCAGGGAAAAGGGGGCGACAATGGTTTCCCACCTCCCACACATGCAGTTAATTACCTGAAAAAACAAAAAGGTGTGGAGGATGTTGCATTTGTAAACGCAGGCCGCAGCGGCTCTACCACGGTAGACTGGCTGCCGGGAAGCGGAAGATACTTTGCCTTGGCCACACAAGCCGCCGACAGTCTCTTTAAAATGAAAGATCATCAGCTCGTGTTTTCCATGAAGCTTGGCACCAACGACAGTGCAATCCAGGGTCCGAACGGATCGCCGGTTTCCAAAGAAAAGTACAAGGCAAATGTGAAGACGATCGTGGATGAGCTGCTTGGTAGGTACCCGGGCAGCAAGGTCGTGATCCATCATCCGATCTGGTACAGTACCAATACCTACAATAGTTCCAGCTATCTTGCCGAAGGTCTCGAAAGGCTCAACAGCTACATTCCAGAAATTGACGCATTGACCTCCGAATACAAGTCTGCCCAGCCCGGACGTGTGTTCAAGGGAGATACGAAGGCATATAAGTATTTCAAAAAGCGCGCAGAAAAACTGTTTAAGCCGGAAAATGGTCAGCAGGGCGTATTTTTTCTCCACCCCAACGAAGAGGGCGTAGCCATACTCGGCAAGTTCTGGGGAAAAGCATTGAAAAAGGCGGTGCTCAGATAATGAGCCGGTAATTGGTACTCCTCCCGCCGGCCGCCTCTTTTTCCAGAATACCTTTTGTAACCAGGTCCTGAATGTCACGGCTGGCCGTATCCTGTGAGCATTTCATCATTTTTGCCCATTTGGATGACGTCAGTTTGCCAACAAAATCCTCCTGCATCCTGTTGATCATCCGGCGCTGCCGGTCACTCATGGGAGTTTCTGCATGCTTATCCCAAAACTGGACACGTTTCACAACCGCTGCCGATGTTTCCTCCGTGTGCTTCATGGCATCGCGCATGCACGCCAGGTACCATTTCAGCCACTCGGTAATGTCGAGTGTTCCTTTTTGTGTTTTTTCCAAAATGGAATAATACTCACTTCGTTGCTGGCGGATCTGCGCGGACATGCTGTAAAACCGCTCCGGACTGTCCTCGGCCCGGGCCAGCTGCATATCCGCAATCGCCCGCGCAATGCGTCCATTTCCGTCGTCAAATGGGTGAAGTGTTACAAACCACAAATGTGCAATACCCGATTTGATTATGGGATCAATGGTAGTTTCAGTGTTAAACCAGTCTAGAAAAACCTGCATTTCAGTATCAAGCATGGAAGCATCAGGTGCTTCAAAATGCACAGTTTCACGTCCCATAGGTCCGGATACTACCTGCATGGGGCCTTTCTCGTTATCGCGCCATTTGCCGACCATAATTTGATACATGCCGCTGCGGCCTGACGGGAACAAAGATGACTGCCAGCCGAAAAGCCGGTCTTTGGTAAGGGGCACGGTATAGTTCTGCGTAGCATCCAGCATCATTTCCACCACACCTTCCACGTTACGGTCGGCAGGTATGAGGCCTGCTGCATCCAGTCCCAGCCGCCTGGCTATGGAGGATCTGACCTGTTCCGGATTCAGTATTTCGCCCTCGATCTCAGTGGATTTGAGTACATCCTGGGTCAGCGTTTTCAGCACAGCATCTGATCTTACCGAAAAACCCATTGCGTTCATCTGCCCGATGATCTTACCCTGAACAAAACGCAGCTCAGCCAGCATGGGGGACAGGCGTGCCGTATCCCATTTGAATGCAGGCCAGTCTTTTTTCTGATAGATGTACTGCGGCATATGCGGAGATTATACAGCCTAATCTCCGTATTTCTGCGGAGATTAGCTAATTTATTCTCCGCAAAACTCAGCGCTTTCTTACAGGCTTGAAGCCGGTCAGGGCTTTTGTGCCGATCGTAGTTGCCTTGTTGACGGGTGTCAGCAGGGATTCGGTCGATTGGGGAAATTCGCGGTGATTTTCGAGGTACCTTTCTGTAATAAATGCTTCTTCACGCTCGAAGACAATCTCCTGCAAACCCATATAGGTGGTAATGTCGTAGAGCTTTTTGTGCCAGATCGCCGCTTCCAGGTTGCCGTCAAAGGCATAATAATTTTCAAAACCACGGTCAAACTTAAAATGAATCGGCTTGCCGGCATTGGCAAGCAGGCTTTCGGGGGTACCTGTGAGGGTAATGGGAATGTAGGTCTGCTTGTTATAGATAAATCCTCCGTACCTGGTTTTGATCAGCTCGCGCATGTTGCGGGGCGTATCACCTACAAAAAGTGCATCAACCAGAAGGATCATGCCGGCAGCATAAAATTGTTCGGCACTTTCAATGAGCGGGAGGCGGGAAATCGTAATCATGCTTATCTTGGTTATACCCTGCAAAGGTAGGCAAGTTTTCAGGCGTCGCGCGGTATGAAAGTTTTACAGAACGTTTAAATTGGCAAGTCCCTTAATTTAACAGCTATAATGAAACAGTTCAGGTTTATTGCATTGCTCGGCGACGGCCGGGAGAAGTTCAGCGACAAGGAGCTCGACGCAGAGTGGCCCACAGAGCCGATCGTGATCGACGCATTTGGTTTTTCAGACGTTTACAGATACTCCGGAGTGGTTTTTCTCAATGAAGAATGGTTTGAGAAATACGATAAGAACTGGAAAACGGGCACATCGGTAATCGACAAGCTGCTGGTGGATCTTGTTAAATACGCGGTAAAGGATGTTGCATCCGAAAACCTCATAAAAATCAAAGAGTACCTTTCGTCCCCACCTGAGACCACTGAAGAAACGATCCGCGTATGGCGCAGCTTCTACGACCCGGAGTTGAAGCGGATTTAAGAGCTTTGCTGCCGGTTTAAACCGGCAGCCTATGACCTTGCATAAGTACCCTGTCACAATTGTTGATCCTCGTGAGTACCCCGAACATTTCAATCTTATCGATGTTCTGGGCGCCTGGAAATTTTGCAGTGAAGGGAGAAACGGACGATTTGAGTTGAGAGTACTTATCACACGCTCAAAGCAGCAGGTGAATAAAGCCCGATGCAATCTTGGCTTTGGCGTTTTTAAAGACGAAGGCATTGACGATTTTATTGAAACTAGGAATGGCGATATGCAACATATTCTTGCAACGGTTGCGGCGATTGCGGTCAACTTTCTTGCTGAATATCCGGAGCTTGAACTGTATGCGGAGGGAAGCACGCCTGCGAGAACGAGGCTTTATCAAAGAGAAATTGCAAAAGTCATTGACCAGCTACCACCTGCCTTAGCGATTTATGGTCTTGTACGCGGCATCCACGGAGGTTTTATTAAGTTCCGGAGAGGTGTTAATTTCGACGCATTTTTGTTATTAAAGTATTAGTGGTAAATTCAATACAAACATTTGTGCTATGTCAACTGCTCAAAAGATTAACCGCGCTGTTTCAAAATCTCATGAACCGACTCTCGTCCGGGAAAATACAGCGGCCAGCAATATTGTTCGCAAAACCTTGCGGATGGCTGAGACAATCGAAAAGTATCCTTCCCCTGTGAAGAAAAAAATGGCTTAATGCCAGAAAGACCGGCGAGTTTTTATGGCTTTGTCTTGACCAGCAATTCTCTTACGTCAACATCCAAAATGTAAGCAATTCGCCTTAGTACCTCAATGCTAGGCTGTGCGTTGTTGTTGCAGTAGTTTGTAACAACAACATAACTTTTTTCCAGCTTTTCAGCCAGCCATGCCTGACTTCGCCCTTGCTCATTCAAGATTTCCTTAATCCTGTTTGCTTCTACTTTCGACATTTGAACACCGATTTTTGATGAGGCTCGATAACTTAGATGCAATGCATGATTTACTTAAAATCATGAAAGTGCAAAATGAGCTTTCAGACTGTGTTAATAACAATCTAAGAAACCAAGTAAAGTCATTTTGAGAAAAAAAGCTTACAGGCTTGATAAATAGGCCAGGTTCGCCAAGGGGCATTGAAAAAGCCTCCGCAATCGTTGCGGAGGCTTTTTCAATGTATTCATCTTTTGAAAAAAAACTAGTTATACCCCGGATTCTGTTTCAAAAGCGGCGCTCCGCCTGACATACTCATGTCGATCTGGTACTGCGGTATGGGGAAGTAACTGTTTCGGTTACTGAGGAATTTTGCTCCTGCCAGATCGGTCGTGATCTTGGACTCATAGTTGAAAAATGCATTCAGACCCGTTTCTGCAATACCCCAGCGTACCAGGTCGAAAAAGCGGTGGCCTTCCATGGCCAGCTCAATCCCCCGCTCGTAGTAAATCGCACCCAATACGTAATCCTTTCCTTTGGCAGCCAGCGTTCCTGCGGGGTAAGGTTTGATCACGTAGTTAGCCGCAGGTACCGCAGAATACCCGCCAAGCGGATTTCCGTCATTCACATATTTGTATAGCCAGCCGCTTTTATCCGCTGCACGCATCCGTACCCGGTTTACATATTCCTCGGCTTTGGCCAGGCTACCTGCATTAGCTTCAGCTTCGGCAGCCATGAGCAGCACGTCGGCAAAGCGGATTACCAGTACGTTGATCGCATTACCCGGTGCCCAGGAGCTCAGGTCGGCGTAAAGTTCCTGGTTTTTTTGCCGGTGAATGTTCTTTTTGGGTGCATACGGACCGCCGTAAGGCTGGTCACGAACCCAGTTCATGCCCGGAAACAATCCCCAGTCATGGTACGGAATGCCGCGGCGGCCCACTGTCCAGTCCAGGCGCGGATCGAGCGTGCCGGCGTCAGGCGTAAATGCAGCAGCGGAATTCAGGCCCATATCATTTTTGACGGCATGCGCATTGAAGTCGGTCAGGTAGGGGAGCCCGCTCGCATCGGTGCGGTACATGTTGACGAGCATCTGGGTCGGCTGGAAAAATCCGCAGCATGCAAACGGAGCGCCGGTACCATACGGAAAGTTGAGCATACTGCCCTGATTGGCATTCGTAATATCAAGCGTTCCGTCATTAGCTACCATTTGTATTGCAAATACCGATTCTGCATTGTTCTTGGTAGCTGCGTCGAAGTTATCCTTGTAGGATACCAGGTCATACTTCAAACCATTCGTAGTGGTGCCGCTGGCAATTACCTCGGTGAAAATCGTTTTGGCATCGCCGAATTTTTTCTCATACAGGTAAGTTTTGCCGAGATAAGCACCCGCAGCCCACTTATTAACACGACCCACCAGACTCTGCGTCATGGGAAGTTTTTCATAAGCAGCCTTAAAATCGTCCTCGATCATCGGCCAGATATCCTTATCATTGGGCTGGTTGAAGTCCGTCGTGTTCTCGTCGATCCACGGCACCATGTTCCACATTTTTTTCAGCTCAAAATAATAATGTCCCCGGAGGAAGCGGGCCTGACCTTCAATGTTCGCCTTCTCTTCGGCTGGCATATCATTCAGCGATTTCAGTACCCGCAGCACAGTATTGGCCCGGGTAACCCCTTCGTACAAGGCCTTCCATTTGGTATTGAAAAAACCATTGTCTGCGCCGCTGGCGAAAGTAGCAATCGCATTGATGGGCGTCTGGTCGCCGCCGTCGCTGCCTTTATGGGCTTCGCCTCCGGTAATTGCGCCGTAGATCCAGTTGTCGGGTGGCGACTCCCAGCCGTTTCCGCCTGTAAAGTCACCCTGCCCGTCGAGCGCAGCGTAGGCACCCGTCAGCAGACCGTCTATTCCTTTTGCATTGGCCAGTACCTCATCACCCAGCACACCCTGTACCGGTTTGTCCAGAAAATCATCCTGGCAGCTTTGCAGCAGGCAGCCTGTCAGCAGCAGGGCAGCCATATATCTTGTGTACATTCTCATATCGCTTTGCAGATATTATTTAAAAAGTAAGATTCAGACCCACTGTGTACTGCCTGGACGTCGGGTAAGAGCCCTCGTCAATCCCGAACACGATCGGACTTCCGCCGGTATTGCGGCTCACTTCGGGATCCAGGCCTGAGTATTTAGTGATCGTAAACAGGTTGGTCGCCTGCAGGTAGAAGCGCAGCTGCTGCATTTTCACTTTTTTCAGGAACGAAGGCGCCAGCGTGTAGCCCAGCTGCACATTCTTGGCGCGCAGGTACGATCCGTCCTCTACGAAATAAGAGTTGGGTACATTGATGGTGCTGAATGAGCTTGAATTCTCCTGGATCGGGGCTTTGGCATTGTGGTTTTCAGGCGTCCACGAATCATACAAAGCTGTTTTGCTTTTTGCCCCTGAGCGCGACGAATTAAAATCGCTCCACCATCGCGTCTGATTCCAGATCTGATTGCCTTGTACACCGTAGAAGAAAATGCTGAGATCCAGTTGCTTGTAGTTGAATGCAAGATTGAGCCCGTAGCTGAAATCAGGATTGGGGTTGCCCAGCATCTGCCGGTCGGCAGCGGTAATCTGCCCGTCACCATTGATGTTCTCATAACGGAACCTCCCCACGCCTGCACCTTCCTGGTACACAGCATCTGCATTGCCTGTTTGCTGGGCGGCCTGCGCATTGGCTGCAGCAATTTCTTCCTGAGAGTTCCAGAAACCGGTCACTTTATAGCCGAAGAACTGCCCGATGGAATTTCCTACGCGGTTGCGGACAATAGATGCGCCGTCAAAGCCGCGGCCTTCCAGGTCAAAATAATTGGTGTTATTCGTTACTTGCAGGATTTTGTTGTTGTAGCTCGTGAAAGTCAGCGTTGCATTCAGTTTCAGGTCGCGGCCGATGTCGAACTTCGAGTTCAGCTGCAGGTCGATCCCTTTGTTTTTCATCTGACCAATATTTACAAAAGGTACCGCACCCCCGCCGGCCGTGCCGATCAGCGACGGATTGAAGAGCAGGTCTTTGATATCCTTGATGTAATAGTCGGCGATGAGATCCAGCTTTCCTTTGAAAAATGTAGCATCAATCCCGATGTTGGTACTGATATCCTTTTCCCATACCGCATTCGGGTTGCCGATCTGGCTTCTCTCAAATCCTTCCACCGCGCCGTTTCCGCTTGTTCCGCCCAGATCATAGTAGGAACTGCGGCGATTGGAGGTGTAGGTCGTAAATGCATTTCCATTGCCTACGTTGATCTGGTTGCCCATCACACCATAGTTTGCCCGGATTTTCAGGTCGTCAATCCAGGGAACCGACTGCATGAAGTCTTCCTTGGAGATCCGCCAACCCGCACTCACCGCCGGGAAGTAACCGTAACGCTTGTTTATGAACTTGGAAGAGCCGTCGCGGCGCAGGATTCCGCCCAGGAGGTATTTGTCATTAAAAATGTAATCGACCCTGCTGATCAGTGAGTAAAGCGCGTCGGTAGAGCGGCTGCTGTAGTTGCTCCTGGTACCTGAGCCGGTATTCAGCGTCATGTAGTTAGGGTCAAAAGAAAAGTATCCCTGTGTACTGCCGCCCACTTCATTGTAGCGGTTGTTGTAAGCTTCGGTACCGGCCGTCACGGTCAGCTCGTGTTTTCCAAATGACCGGTGGAACGTCAGGATGTTGGTCCAGGTCCAGTTAAATCCGCTGTACGAGCCTTCCGAGTAGGTATTGGTGTTGCTGTTTTCCTTGTTTTCATAGCTTGGAAATGCAAACGAGTTCCAGCGGCCCGAGTAATTTTCCCCTCCGAAGCTGGTCCTGAAAGTAAAGTCTTTGAAAAGGTCCACTTCTGCAAAAACATTCCCGAAGAGCCGGTTATCCAGACCTTTATCATATCGTGTACGATCACGCATGGCTACCGGGTTAAATGCATCTCCCATACCCGTCGCCCGGCTGCCCGCGTAGTTGCCCATGATGTCGTACACAGGTACGATCGGCTGCATGCGGAAAGAAAATGCAATGGCTGAGCCTCCGTCGGAAGTACTGGATTTCGGATTATCGGAAATAGAGTAGGCCAGATTTTCACCGATGCGTATGTGCTTTCCAATGTTATACTGACTGTTTGAACGCAGGGTATAGCGTTTGAGGTAAGTATTGGTCAGCGCACCTTGCTGGTTGAAATAGTTCATAGAAAACAGGTAGCTGCCCTGGTCACTTCCGCCGCTGAGCGACAGGTTATGACTCGTGGAAGGTGTCGGTTTGAAAATTTCATGAAACCAGTCTGTTCCGGCCTTATTGGCTTTGACGATCTGGTTAAATGTGTTGAAGTCATCTACCGAAGTGTAGTTCGGGTTGACGTAGTAAAGGTCAGGGTTGGTAGCCGGGTCTCCTTCTTTGGCGCCGGTAGGAAGGATATAGTCGGGCAGTACGGGAGAGGCTCCGTAACCATACTGGTCGTCGCCTACGCTCAGTCCCGAGTTGCGCTGCACCCTGAATTTCAGTTCGGCCTGCTCCTGGGGAGAAAGCGTGTTCCAGACGTTCCCCCGGGGCGGTGTCTGCATACCAAACCACGCGCTGTAATTTACTTTTACCTTATCCTTACCTTTTTTAGTAGTAATAATGATGACACCATTGGCAGCCCGCGAACCGTAAATAGATGCCGAGCCTGCATCTTTCAATACCTGCATGCTGGCAATGTCATTGGTATTGAGGTCGGTGATGGAGGTAGTAGGTACCCCGTCGACCACGTAAAGCGGATTGTTGTTCCCGAATGTATTAAGTCCGCGGATGCGTACCTGGGGAGCATCGCCCGGCTGGCCGGAGCTGACCACAGTCACGCCCGAAGCACGTCCCTGCAGCTGATTGGTTACCTGTGCATCCGTGGTTTGTTTCAGCTGTTCCACATCTACTACCGATACGGCACCGATCAGGTCTTTCTTGCGCTGGGCTCCGTATCCGGTTACAACCACCTCTGAGAGCGTGGACACGTCAGGATCCATGCGGATATCGACCGTAGAGCGGGATCCTACCATGATTTCCTGGCCCACAAAGCCGATGAAGCTGTAAATCAAAATGGATTCGTCCCCGGTTACCTCAATGCTGTAATTACCATCCACGTCGCTCATGGTACCATTACTGGTCCCTTTTAAACGGATGGAAACAGAGGGCAGCGCTTCTCCTTTCTCGTCAGTTACTTTACCTTTTACCGTACGTACCATGCGCTCACCAACAGCATTCTGAATTTCCGGTTGTTCGGCTGCTGTCAATCGTTCCGTTACCCCGATCATTTTACCCACCTGCCTGAATTCCAGGGAGGTTTGCTTTTCAATCATTTTCAGGATTTCGGGGACAGAAGATTCCGGGGCGTACAAGGTGACCTCAGGCGCTTTGCGGATGAGCTTTTCGTCGAATGCAAAAGTGAGTCCCGTCTGGGCTTCTATTTGTTTAAAAACAGTCCTGACACGCGTCTGGCGGACGTCCATGCTGATGTGCTGGGCTTCGCTGGTTCCCGCCAGCAGCAGAGCCGAACTGAGCAGTTTAAGGCCAAGAATAAGCGAGGAAATGCGCATGAATTTTTTGAATAAGGGGATCCCCCTATGGTAATATTTCACCATATTTGTCTGATGTTTAATGGTTAAGCGTTAAACTCCTCCGTACTGACTGTTCATGGTTCCAAGCATTGCACAGCAGCGGAAAATCAAAAGATGCCGGGGACATTCGCATTGTTCCCGGTACTCTTCAGCCAGCCTTCCTGGAAAGCCCGCCGGTAACTTCTTTGCCTTTTATCTGATCACAATCGTACTGTCATTTAGCTGTGAGTAATTGAATTTTTTAGAAAAGCTCAGGACTTTCAGGACGTCCGCTACGGGCTGGTTGTCCAGCGTCAGGGTAATTCTTTCTGCCGGCAGCATGGTATTTTCAATCACGATGTGCTGGTTGTATTTTCTTTCCAATGCATGAAAAACCTCCGAGAGCAGCTCATCCTCAAATACGAGCCGGTTATCTTTCCAGGGTGCTATAGCAGGTTTGCTGACCTCACTCACCCGTACTTCAGCGCTCTTTTCGGGAACAACAGCCTGCTCGGCGGGTAGCAGCATTACAGCCGGCCGGCCAGGCTCGTCACGCAGGGTAACGCCTACTTTTCCGGTTTTTACGGTCACTTTGATATCGGGATCATTCCGGTAAGCCTTTACGTCGAAAGAAGTGCCCAGTACTGTGATGTTGAGTGTTTTGGCATGTACAACAAATGGCCTGGCCGATACATGGACAATATCAAAGAATGCCTGTCCCTCTTTCAGTACCACCTCTCTCGTTTGTGATGAAAAGTTGCGGGGGTACATCAGGCTTGATCCTGCATTGAGCCACACCCGCGAGCTGTCGGGCAGAGTGATGCGCAATGTTTTACCGAGGGGCGCATGTACGACGCACATGGCTTCGCTGGCCGACTGGTGCCCGGTAATCCGGAAAAACACCGTGATGAGCAGCATGGCCGCCGCTGCACCCCATAGCCACACGCTGCCGGCTTGCCACCATTTGCGGGCGCGGTGCTGCTGCATGTCCTGAATGTTCGCAAACATGCGTGCTTTGACATCGGCAGCATGTTCGTCCTGGCGTGTCAGCACAATCTCGGGCTCGCTCTCATCCTGCCCGTTCCGGTCGTACCATTGGTGCAGCAGCAGCTTTTCCTCCTCCGTGGCAGTCCCTTCCAGAAATTTCCGGGCGATGATCCTGATGTAGTCCTGTGTCATTGCATAGGGTTTATGCCTTTTGAATGCATAGAGGAGATCAGGAGTAAAAACCCCTTAGTTCAAAACAAAAATTTTTTCTTTGATAAAAAACCCGCTTACAATTTTGCGAAAATGAGAATCTGTAAAAGAAGATGCATGGCGCCTGCCAAGCTTGCACGAACTACCCTGAGGGCTTTGGTCAGGTGGGCTTCGGCAGTTTTGGGTGAGATCTGAAGTTCTTCGCAGATGTCTTTCAGCGGACGGTCCTGCAACTTGCTGTACTGGAATACAAGCCTGCATTTTTCGGGCAGGCGGTTGCTGACGTCGGTGATCATCTCGATCAGCAGCCGGTCCTCAATTTCCTGGTCAATGGATACAGACAGCTCGGTTGCGAGCTCGGTACTTACCTCGGGCAGCTGCCTAGACTTGGCCAGGTGCCGGTACGTTTCATACCGCAGCATGGCGGCCAGATAGGGTTTGAGGGACTGAATATGCAGCGTATTCCGCTTGATCCAGAACAGCATAAACGTATCCTGCGTAACCTCCTCGGCCACTTCGGCAGACTTCACAATGCGGTGAGCGGTATAATACAGCTTGTCCCAGTAGCGGTTATATATTTCATCAAAAGCACCGTACTCTCCGCGCTGCATCAGGGCGGTCAGTTCCTCATCGGAAAAGCTCTCGAAACCGGTCATGTGTCGTCAGGGCAAGGATTGTCTTACCAAATATAAATGATTTTGCTTGCTGTCCTACTGTAATTATTGGTTTATGCAGAAGTAAAGATGGCGTATATGTCTTGGTGTAAGCTTATTTTCAATAAAACCTTAGTATTTCCATATTTTATTTTGATTTTTCCATCACGAGCTCTGATACTGAAGGTGTTTGGTTGGGGGCAAAGGATAGTTGTGCACTTCCGAGATCAAAGGCATATATTTTCTAGATAATTCTGGCCTAAAACCACATCTTTTCTGCTTTTCATATTGGGGGCAATTGGATGGTTCAGTCGGTTGTCTTAAATCAATCTAAACCAAAGAGGTCGATATTGGATGCAGGATTGTTGCCGATATGATTGTAGGGCGGCTCAGAAGCGCTTCTCCGCCATCGGATCCACCTCATTCCCCGGCCTGATCTCGGGCATATACATCCTGGCTCTACAATCCAGGTACCCACTCCCGACTTACAGCTTCTTCTAATTGTACAATCAGCTAGAGATCATTTAAATATTTTTGTGTTAAGACAGGTTTAGTAAGGCTTGGTAAGTGATGTCATAATGGACGGAGACAGCATACCTGCCATCTTTATCAACCATACTAATTGGGTTGTTGTTGCCATAGGTAAAAGGGCTGAAAATCAAAGTTTTCTCGTCCATCGGATCGACCCCATTCTACCGCCCAATCTCGTGCATATAGAACCTGGCCCCATAATCCAGATACTCGCTCCCGACTGTAACTCCTTGCCATTATACAAATACCTGTTCACCCCATTCCTGACCTTCTGCGAAGCCCCGTCTCGGTTAATACTCAGCCCAAAAGGATAATAATCCGTCCGCTGCAACACATTCCCTTTCTGATCAAAAACGATGCGGATGTTGCCCAGATGATCTTTAAGGTAGTACTCAAAGACCGGCTTGCCATTCCGCATCACGGCCTAGCCTTTACGTGATTTTAATGCTAAAAAGCAGTACGCCGTGTAGCTGATTTCCACTTTGCTACAATACGAGAAGCCCTCAAAACCCATCCGTGAGGACATGCTTTGAGGGCTTCTTTTTGATCTCAACAGACTTTCTTTACAAATGAACCCCGTTTTTGAATCGTATGAGCACTTTACTGGTGGAGTCGACGCTTAGATAAACCTATAAAGGCTACGCTCCGCCTAGTCAGATCGGATTAAGCATGGCCGGCAATGAACCTAAAATCTGATCCGGGAAGACTCGGAAATGATCAGCCGGCAGAACTCATTGATCCTGTGGCTTGATTGTGACGAATTGTGCTATTCTGCGTATATATATGCCTTTCATCAGAAAATATAATTTACCTTGTGCCGACTTTGGCGAACGATAAGGAAAAACAAAAAAACGCGGTATGCAGGAAGACATTCTTTTTCAGATCAGCAACAAGCTGAAAGAGATCAGGAAAGGCAAGGGTGTAACATTGCAGGAAATTGCCGACCAGGCGGGGGTGACCAAAAGCCTGGTTTCTCAAATAGAAAACAGCCGGACCATCCCGTCCCTGCCCGTCATGCTGGGGCTCATCCAGGCTCTTGATATCGACCTGAATGCCTTTTTCAAAGATATCATTTCTAAATCACCGGGCGAAAACGTCCTCATCCGCCGGAAGGAAGAATACCAGCCTTTCACCAAGGAAAATGCGAAGGGTTTCTTCTACCAGCGCATTTTCAGCAAGCAGTTCAAAGACAACCACATTGACGTAGTGCTGCTCCGGCTTGAGAAGGACGCGCGGCGGCCGATGGTCCGCACCAATGCACTGGAGTTTAAGTATGTACTGCAGGGAGCTGTTGAGTATACGGTTGGTAAAAACAAATACGTGCTCCGCCAGGGAGATTCCATGTTTTTTGATGCCAACGAACTCCACAATCCCAAATGCATTGAAGGCAATGAGGTACTCCTCCTGGTGATCTACTTTTTCAACGAAGCGCAGTAGCCAAGCTTCTTCCCGGGTTAAGTATTAATTAACATCGGCTTAACATTCTCCTCCACATTTCATTTTACCTTTGAACCGGATTAAAGAAAAATAAGGCAAATATTAAGTATTTGTTAACTTTTGTTTGTGTATTTAATAAAAGTACGATATTTTTACTTTGCTGCCGGCAACTTCTACATAGTATTGTTGATGTTTTAAGTTCAACCTTACTTTACAGTACGCGGGCTTTTTCAATTTGGCTTTTCCTAAACCCTTATTGTTCTTTAATTCCATTCATTCACTAATACACGAGCAAAAAATGCCGATCGAACTGGTTGTATTTGACATGGCGGGAACCACTGTCAAGGATAAAAATTATGTCGGGATCGCTTTCCAGGAGGCGATGATGTCTTATGGCTACACCGTGGCCCTGGAAGATGTAAATCCCCTGATGGGCTACGAAAAGCCGCTGGCCATCAGGATGATGCTGGACGTTTTTGAGTCGGATAAAAACCTGATCGCAGGCGACCTGATCGGCAGGATACACCATGATTTCGTAGAAAGGATGATCCGCTTCTACCGGACTACCGATGAGCTGGCACCTTTGCCCCATGTGGAAGAAACCTTTGCAAGGCTGCGTGAAATGGATGTGAAAATTGCATTGAACACGGGTTTCTCACGTGATATCGCTGATATTATCCTGTTCCGGCTGGGCTGGGAGGATAAGATAGACCTGCTGGTAGCCAGTGATGAAGTTAGCCAGGGCCGGCCCTATCCCGAGATGATCCAGAAGATCATGCGTGAACTTCAGGTTGCTTCCCCCGAGCTCGTGGCCAAGGTGGGCGATACGGAGGTGGATGTAAATGAAGGCAGAAATGCAGGCTGCAAATACGTGATCGGCGTGACGACTGGAGCATTCACCCGCGAGGAGCTGGAACCTTACCATCCTACACACATCGTGGACAATATCTCGGAAGTGCTCGCGATTATCGAAAGCGAAGTGTATTCAACACCAAAAAGCGCGTAAGCTGCATATTAAACTGAGTAATGGGCAAGTCTGCAATTGTGATCGGTGCGGGTATTGTGGGGCTGGCGACAGCCCGGGCGCTGGCTGTAAGAGGGTATGCAGTAACCGTCATCGAAAGATCTGAAAAGGCAGTGGGAGCATCCATCAGGAACTTTGGAATGGTGTGGCCCATCGGCCAGCCCGAAGGAAACCTGTACGAGCGTGCACTGCGTTCCAAAAGTATCTGGAAAGAGGTACTCATAAGCGCAGGCTGCTGGCACTACGAAGGCGGCAGCCTGCATATGGCCTACCAGCAGGACGAGCTGGAAGTGCTCGAACAGTTTGCCGGAGTGAGCGGCTACAGACCTGTACGGGTACTCAATGCGCAGCAAACCCTGGACGCTTCGCCGGCTGTTAATCCGCATGGCTTGCTGGGCTCCCTATTGTCCGAAGACGAAATGATCGTTGATCCGCGTGAGGCGATCGCCGGTGCCGCCAGGTACCTCAGCGAGCAGCTGAACGTGCATTTTATATGGAATACCGCTATCTCACGGATTGATTTTCCAAACATTTATTCAGGTGGTCAAAGCTGGCAGGCTGACGAAATATACGTATGCAGCGGCCAGGACTTTGAAACGCTCTATCCTGAAATCTTTTTATCCTTGCCCATCACAAAGTGCAAGCTGCAGATGCTCCGGCTCGAAGCCCAGCCTGAAAACTGGAAAATCGGGCCGGCGCTATGCGGCGGCCTTTCCCTGATCCATTACCACGGCTTTAAGGCGGCAGCATCCCTGCCGGGCCTGAAAGCAAGGTACGAAAGCGAGTACGCCGACTACCTGAAATGGGGTATCCACGTGATGGCCTCACAAAATGGCCTGGGCGAAATTACAGTAGGGGATTCGCACGAATATGCCCTTACTTTCGACCCGTTTGACCGTGAATTTATTAATACCATGATCCTCAGCTACCTGGCGAAGTTTGCAACGTTCAGGTCGCCCAGGGTATTCCAGACCTGGCACGGCATATATCCCAAAATGACCAATGGTGCCACCGAAATCGTGATCAGGCCCGAAAGCGGCGTAACAATAATCAATGGACTCGGCGGTAACGGTATGACCCTCTCGTTCGGATTGTGCGACGAGGTGATAGGCGGAACGTACCAGGCATAGTACTACACACTTTTTATTCCATACAGAAGGGGCGTTGAGCGGTTTTGGCATCGGCCAGAAGCCGGTATTCAGTAAGGCCCGGACCGGGAAAGGTCTGGCTATTCGGTCAGTATCACCAAAAACCCAAACTATATGTTAACCAGATCTCCCCAACGCATGCTGATGAAGAGGTGCGGGCTGCTGGCGCTCGGAGCGCTGTTTACAGTCCATATACCCCTCTCGGCAGAAAAAGTGTTCAAAAACCCGGCTGCAAGGCCGGTCCATGCGCCTGAAACCGAAAAAAGAAATGCTGCGTATAAGCGTGTACCGTTATTGAAATACGATGCTTTAATAGATGTTAGCGGGAAGGTTACTGATAAAAACGGCCAGGCACTGCCCGGCGTGAACGTGGTGCTCCGGAACACGCAGAAGGGAACAACCACGAATGCAAACGGAGAGTTTTCCCTGTCGGCTGAAAGTGCGTCCGACGTGCTGGTTTTTTCATTTATCGGTTATAAAACGCAGCAGTATACGGTGGGTACCCAAACCACCATCGCAATTATCCTGGAAGAGGATACCAATGTACTCGACGAGGTGGTAGTGACCGCATTGGGGATCACCCGCGAGAAAAAATCATTGGGTTATGCGACCCAGCAGGTTACCGGCGAAATCATCAATGAATCGCCGGCCACCAACTTTGTCAACAACCTGTCCGGCAAGGTGGCGGGCGTGAACATCAGCAGCGCGGGCGGTGTGGGCTCCTCGTCACGGATCACGATCAGGGGCGAGTCGTCGCTCTCGATCATGAGCAACCAGCCGCTCTTCGTGATCGATGGGGTGCCGATCGGGAATGATGGCACAAATAACTCAGGCAGTGCTGATTATGGTAACAGTGCCTCCGAGATTAACCCGGCTGATATTGAATCGATCAATGTGCTGAAAGGTCCGGCTGCGGCGGCCTTGTACGGCTCGCGGGCTGCGCGGGGTGCTATTGTGATCACCACCAAAAAAGGCAGCAACCGCAAAGGGCTGGGCGTGAGCTTCAACTCGTACCTGTTTGTGGAACAAGTAGGGCGTCTTCCTAAATTTCAGAATGATTTTGGCCAGGGGAACAATGGTAACTATGAAGGCTCCAACTTCGGGGCGAGCTGGTCGGGATATCCAAACGGAGACAATGACGATTACGATGAAAGCTGGGGACCAAGAATGAACATTGGTACTACCAAGGCACAATTTGATTCTCCTACCACCAATGGTTTCCGAGGCGGCGACGTAGCGATCCGCAACCGGGGCGACATCATCAAAACCCCCTGGATTTCACAGCCCGACAACATCAAGGACTTTTTTACACAGGGAAGCAAATACTATAACAACCTGGCTTTCTCCGGCGGCAATGAAAATGGCGACTATCGCCTCTCGCTCACGTCACTGAATGAAAAAGGCGTGATCCCCAACAACAACCTGAACCGCTACCAGGTAAACCTCAACAGCAGCTACCACCTGACCAAGAGGCTGACCTCATCCATCAATATCAATTACGTTAAACAAAGCAGCACCAACCGTCCTGATAATGGTTATGGCCGCAATACCTTCATGTACTTTTTCACCTGGATGGGCCGGAATGTTAATATCAACAGTCTTAGAAACTACTGGCAGCCGGGGCTGGAAGGTGTGCGGCAGTTCCAGTACAACTACGGCGAAAACCACAACAACCCGTTTTTTCTGCAGTATGAAGATACCAAGGGGCAGAACAAGGATCGCGTTTACGGAAATATAGCGCTCGAATATGCTTTCAATGATCATCTAAAACTAAAACTCCGCTCAGCGGCCGATCTGTACAATGATTTCAGGCCAATGCGCTGGGCAGTCAGTACGGTAGATGTGGAAAGCGGCAGCTTTTCAACCACTTCTATTAAAAACGAAGAACGTAACACCGACTTCCTGCTGACTTACACCAATGCATTCGGTGGCGGGGACTTTGGTTATACCCTGTCTGCGGGCGGCAACCGGTTCGACAACTCGGGCCATAGCGAAACCACCACAGCACCGCAGCTGCTCATCCCGGGTATTTACACCATTCAGAATACCGCCAGCCCGCTCACCGGCTCCTCGGGCAGTTACAAAAAGCGGATCAACAGCTTGTACGGTGTGGCTAACTTCAACTACAAAGACCTTTTTTACCTCGATATCAATGCGCGGAATGACTGGTCAAGTACTTTGCCAAAAAGCAACAACTCCTACTTTTATCCTTCGGTTGGCGCCAATGCCAACATCAAAAGCATCCTCAGCCTGCCCAAGGCATTCAGCCAGGCTCAGCTGAGGGGAAGCTGGGCACAGGTGGGTAATGATACCGGTCCGTACTCGATTTACAATACCTATGGCAATGCCAGTCCGTGGAACAATTATTACGCGCTGGTAGGCCCGGGTTCGCTCCTGAACCCGAATCTGAAACCTGAAATCACCTCTACCTACGAGTTCGGGGCTGCACTGGGTTTCCTGAACAACAGACTGGGACTGGACGTAACTTACTACGATATACGTTCCAAAAACCAGATCATCAGCCTCCCGCTCGTACAGAGCTCCGGTGCCACCTCGAAGCAGATCAATGCCGGGCAAATCCGCAACACAGGGGTTGAGGTCATGATCAATGCGACGCCGGTAAGTACGGCCAGTTTCAAATGGAATTTCAATGTCAACTGGTCGCATAATACGGGCAAAGTGGTGTCCCTGACCAGTGAAGTAGACAAAATTGTGCAGGCAGCGCCGGGTGAAGATGCATCCGTCCAGGCCAGGGTAGGCGAAAAAATGGGTGCGATCTGGGGGCCCGGCTACCAGCGCGTGGCTGATGGCGCAATGAAAGGTCAGGTGATTATTTTCAATGATGCCTATCCGCGGCCGACCAGCGAGGATATTCACCTCGGCAATTACAATCCTGACTGGATCGCAGGTATTTACAATCAGCTTACCTACAAGAACGTCAGTCTCAACTTTGCTTTCGGCGGGCAGTTTGGCGGGGAGTTTATTTCGAGGTTTTTCAACAAAGCCGCAGGCGCCGGGCAGCTGGAAGAAAGCGCTTTGGGGCGCTCGGCAAGGACACCCGGCAGCGAGTACAAGGATCCGTACTACATACCGGGAGCGGCCCAGATGGAAGACGGCAGCTACCAGCCCAACAACACCAGCACCGACGGGACTTACAGCCAGGGAGTGTACGGTACCAATGCGCGTTATTTTATCAAAAAACCACTCGATCACATTTCCGAAGCACAGATTTTCAGCTCTACCTACTTCAAGCTGCGGGAGCTGTCGCTGGGTTACAGCCTGCCTTCCAGCTGGGTTACGGGTAAATACATCAAAAATGCACGCATTGCTGTAACCGGCCGGAACCTGTTCCTTTTTACGCCTAAAAGCAACAGGCATTTTGATCCTGAGGTCGCTACCGCAACATCAGGAGGCGGCCTGATCCCCGGCTTTGAAAACATGAGTACACCGTCGACCCGGGAAATGGGAGTAAGCCTCAACCTGAATTTTTAACCTGAACGATCATGAAAAAGCTGAACTATATATTCCTGTTCATTTTGCTGCTGGGAGTGGGTTGCACCCATGATTTTGAAGAAATCAATACCAATCCCAATTCTCCCGATAAGGTAAATAATGCCGGGCTGCTGCTGCCCAATGTGATCCGTTCGTCGGTAAACAGCCACTTTGACAATTCTTACAACCGCGGAAGCATTGCGGCCAACCTGCTGGCTTCGGACTATGCGAGTAATTTCAGCAACTGGGCGCGCTCGGATGCAGGAAGCTATTTTTTCTGGAATTTCTACGACTACATCCGCGACCTGAACGAGGTCATCAGCATTGCCGAGGCGCAGAACCAGCCCAATTACAAAGGGATCGCCCTCGTGCTCCGCTCCTGGATGTTCCAATGCCTTACCGACCTTTACGGCCCGATCCCGTTCCGTGAAGCTGCCAGCGCCAAGCTCACGGGCATCAGCTCGCCAAAGTTTGAGAAGCAGGAAGATGTATATGCCGGCCTCCTGGCAGATCTTGAAGAGGCCAATAATTTGCTGGGCAGCGGTAATGAGCCTGTTACTGGTGACATTCTTTTCAATGGGGATCTGACCCGGTGGAAGAAGTTTGCCAATGCATTGCACCTGCGCCTGCTGCTGCGCCAGTCCAAGCAGGTTGATCCATCGGCTGCCATGAAGGCAATTGTAGAGAATCCTGCCAAATATCCGCTGTTTACTTCTTACCAGGACCAGGCTGCACTGCAGTACCTCACCGACCGGACCTCCAATGAATCGCCTTTTTACCGTTCCGGAAACGGAGGTACCAACACCAAGGTTACCAAACAGCTGATCGATTACCTGAAAAGCTGGAACGATACGCGCTTATACGTATATGCATTGCCCACACCTACGAGCAGTGCCATTGATGCTGCCGGTAACCGTCCTGATCCCAAAAATTTTAAGTACACGGGCGATCTCAATGGAATCGGTTCTTTTCCTGATAACAATGCCACTTCGCCTTCGGGAATGCTGTGGATGTCTATCCAGTACTCGCCCGACCTGGCTTCTCCCATCGCAGGGCAGGCCATCATCATCAGCTATTCAGAGGTGCAGTTTATCCTTGCAGAGGCAGCGGAGAAGGGCTACATCAGCGGAGGCTCGGCAGCGGCGGAAACCTATTACAAAAATGCGGTCAAAGATCAGTTTGCGTATTACAGTACCCGTATTCCTGCCAACTATGCAGCTTCCTACCTGCGGCTGACGCCTGCCAGTGTGTCTGTTAACGATGCTTATTTTGCGCAGCCTGCCATTGCCTATACCGGTACCCAGGCGCAAAAGCTTGAAAAGATAGGCTTGCAGAAATGGGTTTCGCTGTACCTTGTAGGATACGAAGCCTGGTCGGAGTGGAGACGTACCGGCATTCCCAACATTCCTGTGGGGCCCATCGGGCCGGGCTATGTGCCCCGGCGCGTGCTGTACCCGGCCGACGAGATCCGGATCAATGAAGGACATTACAGCGAAGCAGTTACCTGGCTCGGCGCCGACGATCTCAAAACCCGCGTTTGGTGGGACAAACCTTAATCTTATTTGCATTCATGACTCGAATAACCCTTCTGGGCATGCTGTCGTCAGCTGTTTTGCTGATGACGGCATGTTCCCGAAACGAAACAGAAAAGCCCTCAGGCATTGATCACGTAATTGTTATCGGAGTAGACGGACTAAGTCCCGACGGTATCAAAAAAGCCCCTACACCCATGCTCGACAGTATGATTGCCGGCGGCAGCGTCAAATGGAACGTGCGCACGGTACTTACGTCCAGCAGCAGCCAGAACTGGGCCTCCATGATCATGGGCGCAGGACCGGAGCAGCACGGGATTACCAGCAATGACTGGGAAATGGACGATCACACGCTTCCACCCATTGTACAGGAATCCGACGGTCGTTTTCCCACTATTTTCAGCATCCTCCACAAGCAGCGGCCTGATGCTGAGATTGGTACAGTGTACCATTGGGGCGGGTTCGGACGGCTTTTTCAGAAAAATGCTGTGAATTATGATAAACATTTTGAAACCGAGGATTCGACCGCGGCAGACTTTGTCCGCTATATCAAAGCCAAAAAGCCGGTGCTCGGCTTTTTACATCTCGACCATGTAGATCATGCCGGCCACCACGACGGCCATGGTTCTCCTGCCTATTACCAGGCTGTTGCCAAAACCGACTCATTGGTAGGCCAGGTACTTCAGGCCATCCGGGAGGCAGGCATGCAGGATAATACGCTGGTAATCATCTGGGCCGACCATGGCGGTATCGGCTATGGGCACGGCGGCGCTACACCCCAGGAAGCCGAGATAGCGGGTATATTTTACGGGAAAAACATAAGAAAAAAGTATGAGGTGCAGCAGCAGGTTTATACCTACGACCTCGCTGCCACCATCGCATTTGCATTGGGTCTGCAGCAGCCGTATGCCTGGATCGGGCGACCGGTCAAAGCAGCATTTGAAGGATTTAACGAGCCCGACAATCTCTGGCTGGGTGTAAAAACGATCGCAGCTCCCACCATTTATCCCGACAGAAAACTGTATCAGCAGGCGGGCGGCTTGTATGTAGACAAGCAAGCGACGGTAACCATGGCATCCAAAATTCCCGGTGCCATCGTACGCTACACTACGGACGGTACCGAGCCCGACAGTACTTCGCCGGTTTATTCCAAACCTTTCACCCTGGACAAAACGACCATTGTCAAGGCACGTGCATTTGATAAAGAGGGTAACTACAGTCAGGTGATGCCGGCTTATTTCAGAGTGGTAAAGTCGGGTGCGGGCAATGGTGTTACTGGTACCTTCTATGCGGGCGATAACCTGAGCAAGCTTCCTGATTTTACCAGGATGAAAAAAGGCGTATCGTGGACAAGTCCTGAGTTTGTAACCGATCTGCAACATATAAATGGCTTGCTGAAAGGCGGCAATGCAAGTTTTGCATTAACTTATGATGCATTTATCCAGATCGACAAGGCGGGCAGCTACACCTTTGCAACCCAGTCGGATGATGGCAGCAGGCTGCTTGTGGACGGCAGGGAGGTGGTGGATAACGACGGCAACCACGGGGTTACCGAAGCCACCGGCTCCGTGAGCCTGACCGAAGGCCGGCATGCGATCCGGGTGGAGTATTATAACAATGGGGGAGGATTCTGGCTGGAAACGTTCTATAAAGGTCCCGGTACGCCCAAGCAGCTGATTCCGGCTGATAAACTATTTTTAAAACAATGACAGATACCCACAACCGGACGGAAGGCGACATTAACCTCTCGGCCGCACGCCAGGAATGGTACGCTGTGATGAGCGACGAGGATACCGCCACTTACCTGGAAGCTGACGCTTCCTGCTTCCTGCACCAGGCACTGTCGACACCCTGCCTCGACGTGCTTGTGGAAAGTGAAGGTATTTACCTGACCGACATGCAGGGAAGGAAGTACATGGATTTTCACGGCAACAATGTCCATCAGGTAGGATACCGCAACCCTTATGTTTTGCAAAAAGTAAAAGAGCAGCTCGATATCCTGCCTTTTTCTCCCCGCCGCTATACCAATCTGCCCGCGATTGAACTTGCTAAAAAGCTGGGCGACCTGATGCCGTCCGACCTGCAGCGTGTACTTTTTGCGCCGGGCGGTACCTCCGCGATCAGCATGGCACTGAAGCTTGCCCGCATTGTTACCGGCAAGCACAAGGTGATCTCCTTGTGGGATTCCTTTCACGGGGCTTCGCTGGATGCGATTTCTGCGGGTGGTGAGCTGGACTTCCGGAAGGATATGGGGCCGTTGATGCCCGGTGTGGAGCGTATCCCGCCGCCGATGACCTACCGTGGCCCGTTTGCAGCTGCCGGAAACGGTGACCTGGCTTATGCCGATTACCTGGAATATGTCATTGAAAAAGAGGGAGATATCGGCGCATTTATCATTGAAACCATTCGTAATACCGATGTGCAGATTCCGTCCCAAGCCTACTGGGACCGGGTACGGGCCATCTGTACCAAACATCGTGTGCTGCTCATTCTAGACGAAATACCCATTGCCTTCGGCCGTACGGGCAAAATGTTCGCCTTTGAGCATTACGGCATTGAGCCGGACATTATTTGTCTGGGAAAAGGGCTGGGCGGCGGCGTAATGCCTATCGCAGCTATTGTGGCGCGGGAAAGCTATAATGTGGCCAAAGACGTATCGCTCGGACATTTTACGCACGAGAAAAGCCCGCTGGGAAGCGTGGCTGCACTGGCCATGCTCGAATTTCTGGAACAAAATCATATCCTTGCAAAAGTAGCCGACGACGCTCTTTTCATGGAACAGGAGCTGGGCAGGCTGAAAGATAACTTTCCCTTAATCGGTGATGTGCGCGGCGTAGGCTTACTTTGGGGAATTGAGCTTGTAAAAAGTCGCAAGACCCGGGAAAAAGCCGTGCGCGAAGCTGAGGCAGTTATGTACGAATGTCTCAAAAACGGGCTGAGCTTCAAGGTGTCACAGGGCAATGTAGTGCAGCTTTCCCCTCCGCTCACCATATCGCGGGAGGAGCTGCAGAAAGCCATTCATATTCTCGCAAATGCATTGGAAACTGTCTCCTGATCAATTCTAAAAACCGTCACAATGCGAGCTAGGCAGCTGTTGGAACGCAATCAGGTCTTGTTTATCGTGTGGGCGGTAGCAGCTTCCTTCGGCTGTTATTTCTGCATGTATGCATTCCGCAAGCCTTTTAGTGCGGGCTTGTATCAGGGGCTCGAATTAGGGGACGTCAGCTACAAAGCCGTGCTGATCATTTCGCAGGTGGCAGGATACACCCTGTCGAAGTTTGCCGGTATTAAAATCATCTCCGAACTGCAGCACCGGATGCGCATCCCCTTTATTATCAGTCTTATTTTTATTGCGGAAGTTGCCCTGCTGCTGTTCGGTATTGTGCCTTTTCCATACAACTTCATTTTTCTTTTTATCAATGGGCTGCCGCTGGGCATGGTATACGGCGTGGTGTTCAGCTTTCTCGAAGGCCGCCGCTTTACCGAAATGCTCGCGATGGGGCTCAACATCAGTGTAGTAGTAGCTTCCGGGATACTCAAAACCACCTACATTGAGCTGCATCAGCTGTTGCCGTTTGTATCGGAATTCTGGATGCCGGCATTGATGGGACTGCTTTTTCTGCCGCTCTTCCTGGTATTCGTGTGGATGCTTTCTGTCCTGCCCGATCCAACCAGCGAGGATATCCGCCTGCGTACTGAGCGCCAGCCCATGACCCGGGTCGACAAGCGGCATGTCATGCGGGAGTACGGGCTGCCGGTTATTTGTCTTGTTGCCTGCTACGCCAGCCTGGTGGTTGTGCGTGACTTCCGTGATAATTTTACGATCGAGATATGGAACGAGATCGACGCAAACTGGTCGAGCAGTGTACTTTCCACTACTGAAATGATCACAGGCATCATTGTTCTTATTGTGGTGGGCGCCCTGGCGCTGGTACGCGATAACCTGACGGGCTTCCGGCTTACCAACCTGATTCTTCTTTCGGGCATGTGCATGACCGGTTTCGGCACCTTCCTGTATGCCCACGGCCTCATCAGCGGTTTTTATTGGATGTTACTGGTTGGTATGGGGATGTTCCTGGCTTATACCGTGCTGCAATCGGTCGTTTTTGAAAGGATGATTGCATTGTTCAGGATCAGGGCCAATGCAGGTTACTTTGTATATACCTGTGAGAGTATAGGCTATCTGGGCAGCGTAGGGCTGCTTTTGTACAAAGAATTTTTTATGAAAACCATTAGCTGGTCCACGGTACTGATGGAGTTTGCCTACATCCAGTTTGGGTGTGGTGTGCTGCTGCTGGCCATCAGCAACATTTATTTTGAGCGTCAGCGCAGGCGCAGCATGGTGGAGAAAAATACACCTGTATTTACTGCACTTTGATCCCGCGGGCGGGTTTTTTCTTACTTTTACCCCATGCCCCAGCTCATTAATGTCAAAGCTTTCCGGGACTTCTTACGTTCCGGCTCCATCGGAGGGCTGATCCTGATCGCCTGCGTTGTTATTTCAATGGTCATTGCCAATACCGCTGCCGGACCAGCCTTTGAAAGCTTTCTTTCACAGGAACTCGGTTACCATTCCGACACGATTCACCTGCGCTATCCTTTGCTATTATGGATCAACGATGGCCTGATGGCCATTTTTTTCCTGATGGTCGGGCTTGAAATCAAGCGTGAGCTGGTGGAAGGGGAGCTGTCTTCTTTCAAAAAAGCGGCTATGCCCGTGTTTGCAGCATTGGGGGGCGTGCTGGCTCCTGCCGGCATTTACTTTTTACTGAACAAAAATACGCCGACTGCTGGCGGCTGGGGAATCCCGATGGCGACGGACATTGCATTTGCGATTGCGGTGATCACCATGCTGGGTCGCCGGGCTCCGTCTTCGCTGAAGATTTTCCTGTCCGCCCTGGCCATTGTAGACGATCTGATGGCGATCCTGGTGATTGCATTGTTTTACTCGTCCGACCTGCATTACCAGTACCTGCTTTATGCCGGGCTGATTTTTGTATTTCTCCTGGTGATGAACAAGTTAGGTGTGAAACATCTCGCCGCGTACCTTCTTCCCGGTATGCTGATCTGGTATTTCATTCATCATTCGGGTGTGCATGCGACCATTGCCGGCGTGCTCACCGCCATGGCCATACCCACTACGCCGGGCCCGGAAGAGTCGCCCCTCGAAAAGCTGGAACATATACTTGTCAACCCCGTCAATTTCCTGATCATGCCGGTATTTGCACTGGCGAATACCAATATCCATTTGGAACCTGGGATGGCTCAGGGACTTACCACCATGCTTGGGCTGGGCATTATGCTGGGATTGATTGTTGGAAAACCATTGGGTATCACCCTTTTTTCGTGGCTGTCGGTAAAGCTGGGCATTAGTGCACAACCGGCAGGTGCTTCCTGGAAGCACATTCTGGGAGCAGGAATGCTTGGCGGCATCGGATTTACAATGTCCGTCTTTATTGCATTGCTGTCATTTTCGGGGCAGTACCTGATCCTGGCAGAAGCCAAGTTCGCCATTCTTACGGGATCGGTACTGTCAGGTATGCTGGGGTATTTTACGCTGAGCCGCCTAGGGCGCAGGGCACGCAGCTGATCATTCTTCCTTCGCCTTGACCAGGATGTAGTCGATCTTGCCTTTTTTCTCAAATGCAGAGATCTGCGTGTATTTTTGATAGTTGTCCCATCTTTTCAGATTATCTTCCTCGAAGGCAGGTTCGATGTCTTCTTTCAGGTTGAGTGCGCCCAGGATTGATTTATTATTAAAGTCCAGCTCTTCGGTACCGCGAACGATAATGCGGTCGGCGATTTCATTGATATAAATAATATCTACTTTTCCCTCACGGTAAAGCACCCGAGGACACTTTTCGCATTTGGTTTTTTCGTCCCTGAAATAACTTTCCAGCTTACCTTCGCCGAGTACGGCTTCTACTTCTTTTTCATTCCGGAACGCTACCTGTTCCAGGTCGAGTACCACCACGGCCGGGGTATTTTCATTGGGCTCGTCGATCACAAAGAATTTGATAAAAATGGCAATCAGGATTACGACGAACGCAATGAATTTCCAGTTAGCCCACTTGCTCTTGAAGGTAGCGCGGTCCATGCGGATGGTTTGGTTTTTTTAAGTAAATATTTAAAATTACTAACCTGTCCAGAGAAATATCGTGCCAGTAACACCTTCTGAAAATCCGAATATACCTTCCTCGGCATACGACAGCCTGAGCATACCCGAGGCCACCCGCGTTCAGGAAAGCCTGCGCGGACGCATAGACCTGAATCCCATGCGCAGCGGCATCCGGACGATTGCCGGAGCGGATATTTCGCTTTCACTTTACAGTCAGACGGTTTTTGCCGGCATTGTCGTACTCAGCTTTCCCGAAATGCGGGTGCTTTCGTACTCGCTGGTACAGGGTACGGCGCGGTTTCCGTATGTGCCGGGCTACCTGGCTTTCAGGGAGGTGCCCACCATTATGGAAGCCTGGGAGCAGCTGCCCGAAAAGCCTGACGTCATCATGTTTGACGGAAACGGGATTTTGCATGCGCGGCGCATGGGCATCGCATCGCACTTTGGGGTGCTGGCGGATTGCATTACCATGGGTTGTGCCAAAAAGAAACTCGCAGGTAAGTTTGATGAGCCGGGCGAGGGCAGGGGACAGTTCTCAGAAGTGATCGACAAAGGAGATACCATTGGATTTGCCCTGCGCACGAAGGAGCGGGTCAAGCCTGTTTTTATTTCGCCCGGGCATGGTATGAGCCTGGAAGACAGCCTGAATATTGCCATGCAGAGCGTCGGCAAGTATCGCCTGCCCGAACCTACCCGCCGTGCACACGAGCACGTGAATCTGTTCAGGACAGGCGCTTTACCGGCCGGCTACCATAAGGTGGATACCCTTACTTTGTTTTAATGGATTCGTCGATGGCATTGAGCAGGTAATTTTTGGAGTCAGAGTCATACTCCCAGAACATGACGCCGCCCAGCTTGTGATCCAGCACGTAGCGGCACTTTTCTTTCACGGAAGTCTCGTCCTCGTAGCTCAGGATCTCGCCGGTTTTTTCATTGACAAGGTAAGGCACCTTTGCCACATCGTCCCTGAACTCCTTGAAACCCTGCTTGTTTACAAGGCTGTCCTTGATAAAAGTATAGCCGTCCACGTAGCGCTGGGAAACCTGTTTTTGTCCCAGTCCCTTTTCCAGTTTCGCTACTTTAAACATCCGTCCGTAAAAAGGAAGTCCCATCACCAGCTTTTCCGCAGGTACACCCGCAGCTTCAAATGCCTTCACGGTATTGTCGCCTCCATGTGCGGCATTGTATAACTTGCTTTTGTACAAGGGAGCATGGTGCACCACGGTGTCACCCTGGAAAAGGTCGTAGGTCATCAGGTTCACATAGTCAAGATACTCCTGAGCCTTGCCCATTTCGGTTACGTTCAGGAATGGGATAAAGCCGGCTACTGCGGTAGTAAGCAGCTTCTTCTGCCCGCTTTCTTTTTCAAATACGTCGAGCTCCTTACGGATTGCCTCAAACATCAGTGTGAAGTTCTGCTTGTCCTCGGGACGGTATACGTTGCCTTCTTCGCCGGGCATGCCGGGATACTCCCAATCAATATCCACACCGTCCAGCTTGTACTTCCGGATGATTGCGACGGAGCTTTCCGCAAATTTCTTCCGCGACGAGTCGGTCAGTACGGCATCGGAAAAGTTTTCGCTCCACGCCCAGCCGCCGATGGAAATCAGGATTTTAAGCTCAGGATTGGTTTGTTTCAGCAGGTTCAGCTTTCTGAAGTTGGTAGAATCTGTCTTTTCATTGGAGAGGAAAGCCTTGCCTTCCTTCACATCAACAAAAGCATAATTGATGTGTGTGAGCTTGTTGGCCTGGATGTTTTCGGTTTTCAGCAAACCGTGAAAACCTCCTACATACCCGATCACCACCGGCTTGCGGGTACTATCGGTAGTCTCGGCTTGTTCTTTCTTTTCGGATTGGCAGGCAGTTGTGAGCAGAAACGGGGTCAGGGACAATGCCAGTGCATAGGGGCGGCATTTTTTCAAAAGTATTGAAAGCTGCATAGGAAAGGATTAAAGTTGAAGTATTAAAGTAAATACTACTTCCAAACTTCTCCTAATAACCCTGCATGTTACCCTTCACTGAGTGATTCGAGTTTGGCCAGGACCTTTTGCATATCCATGCCTTTGCCCAGCACACCTTTAAAAAGATCCCCTTTTTGCTTCACCCGGTCCGCCATGTTTTTGATGGTAAAGTCGGTGGGTCTCAGGCCATGTTTTACTTCTTTCCATTCCAGCGGAGCGGATACCGTCGCACCGGGTTTGGGCCGGGCACTATAGGCGCAGGCAAGCGTCTGGGCAATGCGGTTTTGCAGGAAATCGACGTAAATCTGGTTCTTCTTTCTTTTGGAAAGTGACCGCTCCAGTGTCGTCAGTTTGGGGAGCCTTTCAGTAACCATCCGGGCCAGGATTTCTGCAAAGTCACGGCTTTCATCAAAGGTGTATTTTTTATGAAAAGGAATGTACACATGCAAGCCGCTGGACCCGGATGTTTTACAAAAACCCTCTATGCCAGTCTGATCCATGATTTCTTTGATCACCAAAGCCACGTCAACCACATCATCAAAGGTGTTTTTATCCGACGGGTCTATATCCATAACAATGTAGTCGGGATAGTCCAGCTTGCTGATTGTGGAGTTCCACGGGTTCATTTCTATGCAGCCCAGGTTCGCGGCATACAGGAGCGTTTGTACGTCATTGCAAACCATATAATGCACCATTTTACCCGTTGATTCGGCCTCAATGGCAAATGTCTTCACCCAGTCGGGTGCTGAATCGCCCACATCTTTCTGAAAAAAGCTGGGCTCCGTAATACCATTGGGGTTGCGACGCATGGAGAGCGGACGGTTTTTGAGGTAGGGCAGGATGTAGGGCGCGATATTGGCGTAATATTCCAGTAGCTCACCTTTCGTGATTTGCTCTTCCGGCCAGTAAACCTTGTCCAGGTGGGTAAGTTCCGCTTCCTTTTTCATGGTATTTCAGAAAATGGTTGATCCTAGGATGCCTTGCGTTTGGGCGCAGCCAGGCTCTCTTTGAGCTGGGCCATCAGATCGCGGCTTTTTGAATGCACCACCTTCATTTTCGGACCGACCGGCTTCTTGCCTTTTGCCTTCGCCATGATCAGTTTAAGCAGGTTTTCATTGTAGGTATCCTTATAGTTTGAAATGTCGAAATCCGTAGTCAACTGCTTGATCAGCTGCACTGCCATGTCCATTTCAGCGGGTTTGATGGTCACCTCCGGAATATTGAGCTCGTCGGTATCGCGGATCTCATCCTGGAACCGGATTTTATTGAGAATCAGCAGGTCTCCCACGGCTTTGATCAGTACCAAGCTTTCCCGGTTACGGAGCACATACGTACCCAGCCCGCATTTCTTTGTCTTTTTCAATGCTTCCCGCAGCAGGGCGTAAGGCTTGGCGCCCGACTTTTCGGGCTGCAGGTAGTAGGGCGTTTCGTAATAAATGGTATCAATGTCGCGCTCTTCCACAAATTCCTGGATCTCAATGATCTTGGTTTTTTCGGGACTGGCTTTTTCAAAGTCGCTCTCTTCCACGATCACGTACTCATCGTCTACCTTAAAGCCGCGCACAATATTGTCCCAGTCCACCTCCCGGCCCGTATTGGCGTTAACGCGCTGGTACTTGATGTTGGCGTGATCCTTTTTGTCCAGCATGTCCAGGTCCAGTTCCGCGGCCTGCGTGGCACTAAAAAGTTTGACGGGAATATTAACAAGGCCAAATCCGATGGCCCCTGACCATATCGCTCTCATATCCTGTGCTGTAATGCGTTTGGAAAGAGCGCTTTCAAAATCTGTGCCTGTCAGCCGCCGAGCCAGCTTTTGAAGCTCCCCATTTTTTCGCGGCTGATCAGGATATCCTGGTCGGGGCAGTCGTGCAAGATTACTTTAAGCCGGCTGTTGGAGTAGGTAAACACATCTTTAATTGCCTGTATGGCGCTGATATACTTACGATTGAGTCTGAAAAACCGCTCGGGAGCGACCATGTTCTCGATTTCGTCCAGGGTAAAATCAACCGTGAACTTCCGGCCCTGGCTGGTCTGAAGGAGGGTTACTTTATCTTCACTGTAAAAAAATGCAATGTCCCGGGTTTCAATGGTGAGGATACGCTCGCCCATTTTGACCAGAAATCGTTCCTTATAGCTCTTTACCGGCGCGTACAGCAGGTCCCGGAGCTGGTCAAGGGACAGGGCAGGCTCCCTGCGGCCGGCTTTGAACTTGTCAAGGGCATGCCCGAGCTCGGCAGGGTCTACGGGTTTGAGCAGGTAATCGATGCTGTTGTGCTTAAAAGCCCTGATCGCATACTGATCGTACGCGGTGCAGAATATGACAGGCGCATCCACTTTCACCTTTTCAAAAATTTCAAAGCTGATTCCATCTGCCAGCTGGATATCAAGAAACACGAGGTCGGGGGGCAGGTTTTGGGCAAACCAGGCTGCGGCCGCGCTGATGGTGTCGAGCGCAGGCAGGATCTCGGCCGCAGGCTCCTTTTCCTTAATCAGTTGTGCAAGCCGGCGGGCAGCGGGTTTTTCATCTTCAATCAACAATATTTTCATAGCTGCGCAACAGGGGAATTCTTGTCGTAAATGCGGGTAAGTACCGGAAGTCTGACTGTAAAATAACCGTCATTGTTTCCGATTTCAATGGCTTTGTCACTCAGCAGCTCGTAGCGCTTGCGGATGTTAGAAAGCCCGATCCCGGCGGATTCATTTGGCTGGCTGGTTTTCATCTGCAGGTTGTTACGCACCATCAGGCAGCCATCCTCCGCACTGATTTCAATGCACAAAGGCTGTTCAGATGACGCAATGTTGTGTTTGATCGCATTTTCCAGCAATAGCTGCAGGGAAAGCGGGGGAAGGTACCCTGCAGTTTCCGGCACGTTGATCCGGTATTGTAATGCATCTTCAAACCGCATCTTCTGCAGAGAAAGATAGCTCTCCGCAAAACCGGCTTCCCGGCTTACCGCTACCAGCTCTTCCTGTTGTACGTCGAGCACGTACCTGTAAATCCTCGAAAGCTGGCCGATGAACCTTGCCGCCGTATCCTGATTTTCGTACACCAGATTGCTCAGCACGTTCAGCGAATTAAAAAGGAAGTGCGGGTTCAGCTGGTCTTTGAGCGACTGGTACTGCTGGGCCAGCTGCTCCGTTTTGAGTTGTTCGGCTTCGATAGCGGCCTTTTTCCATTCCATTAAAAATGAACGGCTGATGAAAATGAATGACAATACGAAGGCAACCTGCATGGGAAACCAGGTCCACGCGACGAGATCCTTCCAGGGAATGTTGCCAGGCGTGAACCGCTCCTTGATAAGGAGTGAGTAAAGAAAGATGATTATAAAACTGGTGCAGAAAACATAAACGAAGTACACCAGGCAGGTCGTGACGAGTCTTCTTACCGGATACTGTATCCATGAAATACGTTCATCAAAATAACTTTCCGACAGGAAACCGCCGTAGCTCAGTGCTACTGAAAGCAGGAAAGAAATGGAAAAGTCGTCGGCTACGGCAGCCATTCCGCTCAGGCTGCTCAGGCATGAAGGCTCCGAAACAATGGTAATACCCGCTGCAACCAGCGCATTGATCCCCAGAAAACCAGGTGAAAAATTCCAGAACTTGCGCGAGCCTTTAGAGGATACCTTCATGTTTTTTGTAATAAATTACTTGCAATGCTGCATCACTTTTTCGGCAAGATGGGAGCCCCAGGCAGGCTTTAATGCTGCTTTCAGGGCTTCGTTGTCTTGGGCTGCGAACAATGCCCTGCTCCGGCTGGCGAGCACACAGGCCTTTTCCGTGGACGAGCCGAAAAACTGCGCTATACCCCATTCCATTTGCGCCATCAGTGCCAGTGCGCGCGGATTGTTTTCGTCGAGCGCAATCGCGCGCCCAAAGAACTGTAATGCTACCGGCGAAAGGCTCTGCCCGCGGCTGCCGGGGTCGGCGCTCAGCTTTGCCATCGTAACAAAGCCCTGCATGGCCACAATTTCAGAATTATCCGGCGAAATCGCAGCTGCTTTATTTACAAGATCCCAGGCTTGTGCCAGCCATGCATCTTTTTTGTCCAGGCTCAATGATGCGGCCAGCCCCTGGTAGGTGCAGGCCAGCGCTCCGTAGTACAGCGGCTGCCACTCACCGGGATTGAGGGCTGCAATGCGCGCAAATGCATTGACAGACTGGCGGAGTTGCGGCAGCGAATCGGCAGTGGTCAGGGTTGCAATTTCTTTTTTCATTGCAGCCTGGTAGGGGGAGTCCTGCGCATAAACGCCAGCATGCATCAGCAGGAACAAACAGCAAAGTACAGTCAGGTTTTTCATGGATATTTATTTAAATGGTGAATTACAGGTTGTTCAGCTGATTGGCATTTTTGTCTTTTGAAAACGTGATGAAAATGGCCGCAAATGCAAACCGGCTCGCTCCCTGGCCCACCGGCAGGCTGGCGTATGTCCCGTCCGTATCGGGTGCGGCCGCATACCGGTACCCGAAAATATTGGTGCGGCCGAGGACGTTGGAGCAGGCCAGGTGCACGATGACGTTGGGACGCGGCAGATAACTCCAGCTCAGACTCAGGTCGCTGTATGCTTTGGTTGTCTGCTGCATTTCACCCGCAAGATTTGGATTGGAATAGGGGTAGCCGCTGTTCCACGACCACGACGCACCAAGCTGTGATTTCAGGCGCGGTACAAAGCGCTTGACCACCACCGAACCATTGTGCCGCGGCGCAAACGACGGACGGACAGGCGACTGGTAGGACGCAAACCTGCGTTTACTGTCGATGTAGCTGTATGTGACCCAGTAATCGGTGTTCTTCCATGTTTTTTTATCACGAAAAAAGAAGTCGGCACCCCGTGCATAGCCAAAACCGCTGAGCCGGAGGTTTTGCGGAGCTGCGGAGGTCCCTTCAAAGGTCACCAGCTTGTCGTAAATTTTGTAAAATGCCTCGGCCCGGAATGTCCGGCTGTTTTTGATCAGGAAGTAATTGAGGATATAATGCCGGGCGGCGGTGTTTCCGAGGTTTGTGGCTGCTATGCGCAGTTTTTCTTCCGGGAGCTGGCGGAACGCACCCGCTGCCAGGGAAAGCTGTCCGGCCTCGTGCAGGCTGTACGCCAGCGACAGGCGGGGAGTAAGCCAGTACTGGCGTGCCAGGGAGCTGTACCCGCCCCTGAGTCCTCCGGCTATCACCAGATGGTTGCTGAAATAGTAGGTAGCCTCAGTAAAATGATGCACCTGCCGATCCGTATAGGCCCGCTGCCGCTGCTCGTTTACCAATCTTTCAGAATATGCCCGGATGAATCCTTCCAGGCCATTTTTGATGGAGAGCCTGGGTGAAAAATCTTTGATAGTGACCAGTTTGGCATGGCCGAGCTGGTTTACCTGCCGCACTTTCAGGTCATTCAATGCATAGGCATCGTGGTTGCGCGAAAATGCGCCTCCTCCATAAAGCGTCCAGCCACGGCCGGCGGTTTGCCGAAATGAGACATTCCCGTAATTGTACCGATTGTGCATGCCCGTACGATCGCCGCGCCCCTCCTCACCCGGTATCTTCTGCCAGATGGTCATCCGGTTTCCTTCCGTGTGGTAATAGACTTTCAGAATACCAGCCCTGCTGCGGGACGCGTTGCCCCACTTTTGTCTGAATGAAATTTCCGAATCCCAATTTACCGGGCTTTGTTCCCAATCAAAATGCTGCCTGACCACCGACTGGTAAGGGGCCAGGTTATAGTAGTTGGCCGAGGCCGTAAGTGCCCGTCTGGCTCCGGTGAGGGTATGCGTGTAGCCGCCGCCTACCGACATGATGCTCAGGTCGCCCTGGTTGCGCAGGGGCAGGTCGATGGTGCTGAGTGCCAGGGCCGAGGACAATGCCTGGCCGTATTCCGCTGAATATCCTCCTGTACTGAAATACGATCCTTTGAACAGATTGGGGCTGAATCTTGTGCGGGTTGGTACATTGGCGATCGTGCTGCCAAATGCATTGCCGGCCAGCAGGCCGTCGATGTAAATGGCCGTTTCAGAGGCATCACCCCCGCGCACAAACAGCCGCCCGTCATTTCCTACGGTGGAAGTACCGGGCAGGGTGAGCAGCGCAGCCGTAATATCGCCGATGGCTCCGGAGGTGGTCACGATGTCCAGGGGTTTCAGTACCACCGATTTTTTCTCATCGCTGGCCTCCATGGCGCCTGCGGTAATGGTCACCGCATGGAGCATGCTGATACTTTCGGTGAGGATGAATGTGAGTACCACAGGTTGTCCGCCACACATCACACGGGTTTCCCGCACTTCAAACCCCAGTGCCTGCACGGTAAGAAGCTGTGCACCGGCCAGGTCGGTTACCAATGTAAAGCTTCCGTCTTCGTCTGACGAAGTTCCATCGTAGGAGCCTTTGAAGAATATGTTAGCCCCCGGAACCGGTCTGCCTTTGGGATCGGTAACCTTGCCGGAAACCCGGGTTTGGGCTGCTGAAATAAAGGCATATAACAGGAGCAGGGCAGTGCAGAAGGCTTTCATATGGGCGGACATTTATGCAAAAATGAAAGCCGGTAAACAGATTGAAAAATGAGCTCCTCCCAATACCCGGAAAGACCGGATGAAGTACAGGATTTAGCGTCCGGAGTGTCGGGCTGAATGGCTGTGGAATCACAATCCGGGCAGGGAGCTGATATTTTTTTGAAAAAAATACGGGTATGCTTAAATGGTCAAAAATTTTTCTATAAAGTGGTAATTTAACTCAATATCAGCTATTTGCAATTTGGCGTAGAATGTGCTTCTGCCGTGTGGCGGGGGTATTTCTAGCCTGAATTAACCGTCTTCCAAATTTTTGGCACGCTTATTTATGAGCAGACATCAAACGATTCAAAAACGCTGACTAACTCTAACCGGAAATAATCATGATCGCATCACTTGGACACAACGACATTTACACTCTGAAACCAGGCGCAGTACTTACCGTTACAGGCGCATCAAACGAATTGGAAGCACAACAGGAAGTAGCGGATCTGCTGCAATCAGCTAACCGCGGCGACCTGGGTTACTTCGCAATTTCCAAAGATTATTTCCTGCTCTACATGAAGTCGGGCAACGCGCTGAGTGCAGTCGCATAATGCATTAATTCTTTTATGAAAGAGACAGTACAATCAGGTACATTTCAACTACTTGGACAAAAGCTTATCAATATTATCATTCACCGCGACGACGTAATGAAGATCGCACCGATCAAGAGGGGACGTGGATGTGTTATTTATTTGAAAAACAAAGTACCCTATGCAGTTGACGAATGCGAAAGGGAAGTTTATAAGAAACTGGATTGGATAGCAGCATGATGTCGTCATTTTTCAGTTGCCAGAAAATCTACAAAAAGGGCTCCGGTTTATACCGGAGCCCTTTTTCTTTGCCCGTAACCAGCTCCGGTCCGAACCGTGCCGGCTGCAATGCTGTTATCTGGACTGCGCAAAAATCCCTAACACCACATTCATGTCCCGGAAAACTTACGTATTTTTAATCCTGATCCTGGGCAGCCTCACAGCCCTTGCCCCATTTTCCATTGATATGTACCTGCCGGGTTTTCCGGCTATTGCCAAAGATCTGCACACCACGTCGGCCAAAGTGTCCCTATCCTTGTCCGGCTTTTTCATCGGCGTCTCGCTGGGCCAGTTGCTTTATGGTCCGCTGCTGGATCGTTTCGGCCGGAAAAAACCCTTGTTTATTGGTCTGACGGTGTATATACTGGCTTCGGCAGGCTGCGCAGTAAGTAACAGCATTGAGACGCTGATCCTGATGCGGGTCATACAGGCGGTCGGTAGTTGTGCGGCTTCGGTTGCCTCGGTGGCGATGGTACGGGACCTTTTCCCGGTGAGTGAAAGTCCGAAAGTTTTTTCGCTCTTGCTGCTGGTGGTGGGAGCATCGCCCATGATTGCACCTACGGTAGGCGGGTATGTTACTTCGGCATTTGGCTGGCATGCGGTATTTATCATTCTCACGGGAATGGGCGTGGCGATCCTGCTGGCTACGGTACTCTGGCTGCCCGATACCTATAAACCCGATCTCACCATGTCTCTGCGGCCTGCTCCCATATTAAAGAACTTTCTGAGTGTTGTGCGCGAGCCGCAATTTTATACCTATTCACTGGCCGGTGCAGTAGCATTTGCAGGTTTATTTGCTTACGTATCCGGTTCGCCTCTGGTGTTCATGGAGGTTTTCCATACCGACGAGAAAGTTTACGGGTGGATCTTTGCATTCCTTTCGGTCGGCTTTATCGGGTCGAGCCAGCTGAACACCTGGCTGCTGCGCCGGTTCAGGAGCGAGCAGATCGTGCATGTGGCGCTGATTTGCCAGGTACTGATCGGGTTTTCGTTCCTGGCTACCGCATTAAGCGGGATGCTCACATTGCCTGTGCTAATTGTGTTCCTGTTCCTTTTCCTTTGCTGCATTGGCTATACATTCCCCAATGCATCCGCATTGTCACTGGCCCCTTTCACCCGCAATGCCGGCAGCGCATCGGCTTTGATGGGTGCATTCCAAATGGGAATGGGTACGCTGATTTCAATTGTAATCAGCCTTTTCGAAGTGCCCAGCGCGATTCCTATGGTTACAGGTATGGCCGTGTCCGCTTTACTCGCCCTCATCATTCTTACGCTCGGCAAGCGAAATATCACCAATCTTGTATCTGTATCGGAAGATGCCGGTGCAGGGGTAATGCATTGAGATTTATATTCTAAATGACCTATTTCAAGAATCTTTCAGACCTGCTCAAAGTAGAGCGGGAGGAGGACAGGCAATCGTACCTGCGCCTGACCGAAACTTCCTCAGTGAGCGACCGCCGTGCGGGCGGACTTACCTGGTACCCAATTGCGATCCGTGGCCAGGAAATGAGCCGGGGTGACTACCTGACCGTGGAAGTGGAGCGTACCACCCACCAGGATGTTCCGCATCAGCTGCGCTTTGGTGTTCCGGCAGCCCTTTTTTCCAATCACGATCCCAAGACAGATCGTGTGGAAGGTGTTATCTCCCATTTGAGCGGCAACAGGCTTAAAATCACACTCCGTACAGACGAGCTGCCCGAGTGGTCGCGTCAGGGCAAACTGGGTATTGACCTGCTCTTTGACGACAATAGTTATGATGAGATGCAAAATGCCGTGAAGGCGGCAGGTGAACTTCTGGAAAAAGAAAAAGAAGGAAGGCTCATCCGCATCCTCACCGGCCAGGATGCTCCTGCATTTGATCTGCAAAACAACAACACAAATATTCCCGCACTCAATAGTTCTCAATGGTCGGCAGTGGATAAGATACTGGCTGCCCGGGACCTGGCGATTGTGCACGGCCCGCCCGGAACCGGCAAAACGACCACGCTGGTGCAAGCGATTAAAAAGTTGTGGGAACGTGACAGAAAACAGATCCTGGTGGTGGCGCCCAGCAATACGGCCGTAGACCTGCTGAGTGAAAAACTCACCGACGCCGGCTTGAATGTACTGCGGGTAGGCAACCCGGTGCGGGTGTCAGAGCGGCTGATGTCGCTTACGCTCGACAGCCGCATGGCAGACCATCAGATGAACAAGGATATCAAAAAGCTGAAAAAGCAGGCATCCGAATTCAAGAACATGGCCCATAAGTACAAGCGTAATTTCGGGAAGTCGGAGCGCGACCAGCGCAAGGCATTGTTTGATGAGGCGCACAGGATTATGAAGGATGTGGGCCAGATGGAGCAGCATATTATTGATGATGTTGTGTCCCGCTCGCAGGTGATCACCGCTACGCTTGTCGGTGCCAATCATTATACCGTACGAAACCTCCGTTACAATACCGTCGTGATCGATGAGGCCGGGCAGGCGCTTGAACCGGCCTGCTGGATTCCGATCCTGAAAGCTGAAAAAGTAATACTTGCCGGAGACCATTTTCAGCTGCCGCCCACCATCAAGTCGCCCGAAGCGGCACGTGCCGGGCTGAGTACCACCCTGCTTGAAAAGTGCGCGATACTGCACACAGAGGCAGTGACCTTGCTCGAAGAGCAATACCGGATGAATGAGGCGATTATGGGATTTTCGTCCAGGGAATTTTATGGAAACAGGCTCAAAGCACATGCATCGGTGGCTACCCGGACTTTGTTCCCCGGCGATGCACCGCTTGCCTTTATTGATACTGCCGGCTGCGGCTACGATGAGCAGCTGCAAGGTACCAGCTCCGTGAATCCCGACGAGGCAGCTTTCCTGCTCAGACATCTCTCGGGCCAGGTGCGGGATGCGGATCATGCATTGAAAAACAAAGACGGGGAGTTTCCGTCGGTGGCGGTGATTTCGCCTTACAAGGAACAGGTTAATTTGCTCAGGTCGGGGCTGGCGAACTTCCCGGAACTGACGGCCAAAGGTGACCACATTTCCGTGAATACCATCGACAGCTTTCAGGGGCAGGAGCGTGATGTGGTGTACATCAGCATGGTCAGAAGTAACAGTGAAGGTGAAATCGGGTTTTTGTCGGACATACGCCGCATGAATGTTGCCATGACCCGCGCGCGGAAGAAGCTGGTGGTCATCGGGGATAGTGCTACGCTGGGCAGGTTTCCTTTTTACAGTGATTTTATCACCTATGCCGAAGGTATCGATGCGTACCACAGTGCCTGGGAATTTGCAGATTTGTGAGTAAATTTTTCAATCGGTTACTTACAGGGATATGCAACCTTGCGTCCCGGTAAGTCATCCGGGTAGTAATACTCACCTGTTTTCAAAAAGATGCACGCCTATGCGCCACTGTTACCTGATGCTTGTTTTGGTTTTTTTGTCCGCTATGCAGACGCTTGCACAATCCGGTGGGGGCGTTAAAGGCATTATCAAAACTAAAAAAGGCGAGCCGCTGCCTTTTGCTGCTATTGTGGTAAAGGGTACAAGCATAAGCACCATATCCAACGAGGAGGGCCGCTACCAGCTCGATCTTAAACCCGGATATTACGAGGTGATTTTCCAGTACCTGGGCTACAAGACAGGGGAAAGAGGTTTTACCATTGAAAACAAAATGGAAACTTTTGACCTCACGATGGAAGAGCAGGCGCTCAGCCTGGGTGAGGTACGGATCGGAAACAAGGGAGAAGACCCTGCCTATACAATCATGCGCCGTGCCATCGCCAAAAGCCGCTACCACTTGTTACAGGTCGACAGCTATATCGCAAAGGTTTATACCAAATCGTCCGTGGTTATCACAGATCTTCCGATGGAGTTTTTATATAAAAAAGAACTTAAGGAGATCGAAAAGGAAAGTAACTTCAAAAAGGGTGTGCCGATCCTGAATGAGAGTGTTTCGGAGGTGACTTTCAGGCAGCCCAATACTTACAAGCAGCGCGTGATTGCGGCGCGGAACAGTCAGGATAAAAATTTTGCCAGTCCGAATGCATACCTGCTCACAAGCTTTTACCAGCCCGAGGTTGTCAAGGCGGTTTCACCTTTGTCACCGCGGGCATTTGCTTACTATAAGTTTGAGTATCAGGGTTCTTTCAGGGAAAAAGGCATAGAAGTCAACAAGATTAAGGTCACCCCGAGATCCTGGGGAGAGGGGGTTTACAGGGGTACAATCCACATCATCGAGGACGAATGGAGCATTTACAGTCTCGACCTGCAAACCGTGAACACGGGTTTTACGCTTGATATCAAACAGGTATATAGCCCGGTTCAGGATGTCTGGCTGCCGGCGAACCAGCAATTCCATGTTGCGGGCGGCATTTACGGGTTGAAGGGAAAAGGTGACTATGTGATTTCGCAATCGTTTTCCAATGTAAAAATCAACCCTACTTTCAGGCCGGACATTGTGGTAGTGGATGGTAAAAAAGAGAAGGACGAGGCCAAAAAGGTGAAGCTGAGCAACCGCGAGATCAAGTCGCAGAAGATGGAAGAGGTAGTCAGCAAGCAAAAGGAATTTTCGGCCAAAAATCTGCGCAAGCTCATGAAAGAGTATGAAAAGCAGGATGTACAGGCCAAAAAGGATAAAGGTGAGGATATCGACCAGAACTTCACGCGGAATGATTCCACTTCGGTCGATTCGCTTGCAAATACCCGGAGTATGGCTTTCTGGGACTCTATCCGCACCGTACCGCTGACTACGGCTGAAACCAAAAGCTACACGCGCCTCGACAGTATTGTAGTGGTGCAGGAGAACAAAAAGCCCGACAATGAGGGTGGGAAAAAGTCACCTTCCGATTCAACAAAAAGCAGTAATAAAAACGGAAACTTCCTGGGAGCCCTGATTACCGGCCACAATTTCCGGCTTGGTGAGAAGAGTCCCTGGCGACTGCAGTATGTAAGTCCCATTTTTGGTTTGCAGGTGAATACCGTGGAGGGCTTGGTACTGAATGGAGGCGGGCTGAAACTGAGATACAGCGGCCGTCCGGATTCATCAAAAGTGAAAAACGCAGGCAGAAGGGAGCTGACTTTCAATGCATTGACCAGGTACTCGTTTGCCAGGAACAAGCTGTTGGTTTACGGAGGGGCTGATTACAGCTGGAAGAGGAGCCTGTTCAGTGTGTCGGGCGGCCAGAACGTTGCACAGTTTAACCCTGATGCCATACATCCGCTCCTGAATACTTTTACGACGCTGTTCCTGGAACAGAACTTCATGAAAATTTACCAGAAGGATTATGTTCGTCTGGATTTTAAAACAGACCGCGAACACGATCATTTTGAATTTAAAGCCAATATTGAATACGCAGACCGGTCTCCGTTACGGAACACAGGACACCTCAAACCCTATCGCTGGATTGAATGGAAGCGGAGAAATTACAGCGACAATGCGCCGGATATAGCCGAATACCGCGATGTGATTACAACGGATTTTATAGAAATGCGCCGGCACAAGGCATTGACACTGGGCTTGTCAGCGTCGTACAAGCCGTGGCAGAAGTACAAGGTGAAAAATGGGAAGACAACGTACTATGACGATGAATCCCCTAAGTTTTCACTGACCTACCGTAAAGGTATCGACGGCATTTTCGACAGTACGGTTGATTTTGATTTTCTTTCGATCGGCATTGAGCACGGCTTTGATACCGGGATCAGGAGCAGGCTGCGCTACAAACTGGCGGCGGGAGCATTCCTGAATGATGCCAACGTGCAGCTCCCGGACTTTCAGCATTTTGCCGGCAACCGGTTTTTCTTTCAGATGGGCGATCCTGTGGGTACCTTCCGGATGCTTGATTATTACGTTTACAGCACATCCGAAAGGTTTTTTGAAGCGCATGTGCTTAGTGAGTTGCGGAAGTTTCTCCTAACGCAGATCACCTGGTTCCGTATCATGGGCATCAAGGAAAACTTCTTCGCGCATTACCTTGCTACGCCCTATTCAAACAACTATGCAGAGCTTGGCTACGGCCTCGATGTCGGTATCCGATTTCCGTTCCGGGTAGAGGTGGCAAATAGTTTTGACGGTTTCAAATACAAGCACACGGTGTTCCGGATCGGGACTACGATGAATATTAATATTGGGCGGAATTAAATTAATCTTTGAAAAGCAATTTTAGCTTTTCGGTAATTTCCTGTTCGCTCGGCAGCAAATTATGGTATTGAGAAGGCAGTACATTTGATGTGCTGTAAGTGGCCACGCCGATCGGGAGTGTTGAATTTTTTAGCGAGTATTCGACAATCGTCCTGTTTTTGCTTTTACAAATAATAATCCCGATTGACTCATTTTCGTGTGCGAGCCTGACGGTGTCGTTGAGTACCGCTAGGTAGAATTCCATTTTGCCTTTGTATTCAGGCTCATAGTCACCGATTTTTAATTCAATAGCTACAAGGCACTGCAGCTTGCGATGATACAGGAGTAAATCGATCCAGTAATCACGGTCAGCAACCTGAATCCTGTATTGGCTACCCACAAAAGTGTAGCTACTTCCCATTTCAAGCAGGAAGTTGCGGATGTTGGTAGTTAGCCTCAGTTCAAGTTCTGCTTCGGAATGTTCAGCGCCGAGATTCAGAAAATCAAACGTGTAATTGTCTTTCACCGCCAGCAGCGCCTGGCTTGAGTGGGTCGCAGACAAAGAGTTTTGAAAATTTGTTTGATTGAGAAGGTAACCTTCAAACGCTTTGTTCTCAATCTGATTAATTAATACATTCTTAGACCAGCCATTTTTCTTAGTCGACAAAATGTAAAACTGACGTTCCTGATTACCCTTACATTTGGCTAGAACGATCAAATGTTTAGCCCAGCTAATTTCTCCAACCAGTGGTTGGAGATTTATATCTTCTTGATAATCATTATAAAACTGAACCATATACCAGAGATTGGTCGTAGAAAAACCACCAATTCCCGGAAATTCCAGCTGCAATTCTTTTGACAGCATTGGCACGATTGATTTGCCCCAGCCTTCTGCTTGTTTCTCGCTTAGCGACTTACCAATTTCCCAATAAAGGTTGATTAGTTTGACATTGACTACTTTCAGCGCTTCGTACTGCGCTGCCCGGATTTTCCCTTTAATGTCTGCAATAAATTCCTTTTGAAAACTTTGCTGATCCATGTTTTGACGTAATTTTTATTAAGACGCCGAATGATGCATTTGGTAACGTATTATCTTTGCTTTATCAAAATCTCCTGATAAAATATCTCAACTGCGTGATAGCACGCACATTGTTGACCTTAGTTGAGGTCAGCTTAGCGCGTATTTTCAAAATTTATCAGCGAGAAAATGAAAAACATTCAAAACATTGCCATCATAGGCGGAGGCGGCCGCACAGGCCGGTTTCTGGTGGAAGCCCTGCTTCGCCAGGGTTACCTACTTCAATTGCTGCTCCGGCATCCTGAGCAGTTTTCAATTCAAAATCCTGCAATTACCACTATACAAGGCGACGTGCTCGATCCGCAGGCGGTGAATGCTGTCGTAGCGGGCTGCGATGCCGTGATAAGTGTCGTCGGTCAGCGGAAAGATGAGCCCCTCGTCGCATCACAGGCGACTATTAACATTCTGCATGCAATCCGGTCGCAGCCAGCTGGTAATGACATTCGGTATATTGCACTGGCCGGCCTCAATGTAGATACACCTTCCGACCGGAAAGGTCCCGAAACGCAGCAAGCCACCAGCTGGATGCGCGAAACATTCCCCGACATCCACGCTGACCGGCAGAAATCGTATGCCATTTTGGAAGAAAGTGACGTAAAATGGGTGCTTGTCCGGGTACCTTTTATTGAATTCATTCCCGCAAAACACAACCTGCAAATAAGCCTGATAGACTGTCCGGGCACGAAGGTGACGGCAGGGGATATTGCGGAGTTTATGATTGGGTTGCTGGATGGAGATCAGTATTGGAGGAAGGCGCCATTTGTGGCAAATGGGTAAGGTTGGGGAAGTAACCTTTAACCTGGCTTGTTTGTGAGATGGTTGGTCGTTCGCCCACCTCTGTCACCTGAGCGCACCGGGCCGCCGAAGGGCGAACTGCCAACCTCATTTGCATTTCCCCGTTTTTCTCAAAATCTTCGGGCTCCTAATCAATTGTAACATTATGAAGAATCTTGCAAGAAATGCCCTGTTATGGTGGGGGTCGGCGAAAGCTCCCGAGCGGTGTTACATCTGCTAGGACACCTTCAACAGGGCTCTTTTTATCCTAGAAATTGTAACAGTATGCAAACACTACCAATTTCCGGCGAGTCACTGACTCTCGGTACCTGGCTTATGGCCGGGAAGTTGCGGAATTGCTCAGCCAGGGCAATCCTGCTACCTGGGTCAATGACCTTTGGGACATTTACAGCGGGTACGTCATGGCCCAGCAGCAGCTTGGCCACAATCCCCGGAGCAGCGATGTTTTTACTTCTTTTAAGGAGTTGTTTTCTTTTTCCAGCGTGTGCAGGGGTTGAAAACGTAATTTTTGATTTTGCAAAAGTGAAAAAGCCAGGCAATCGTTAATGACTGTCTGGCTTTCCCATTTGTCACCTGAGTGGCCCGGGTGGCGGCGTGGTTGCAGAAGTTCGGGCAACGTAAGTTGCTTCACCTCCTTTGTCACCCAGGGCGAAAAAGGCTTATATTAAAACAATTTCAGCCTCAAAGCAACGCCTCAAACAAGATCTCTGCCGGGTGCAGTGCCTTCCGCCCAGTGCCGTCGTGGATCTGGTGACGGCAGCTGGTACCCGGAGCAGCGATAATTACTTCTTCGGGCTGCTGGCGCACTGTCGGAAATAGTACCAGCTCACCGATCTGCATGGATATATCGTAATGTTCCTTTTCATACCCAAACGACCCCGCCATCCCGCAGCAGCCCGAAGGGATCAGCTGTACTGTGTAGTTTTCAGGAAGCGAAAGCATTTTCTTGGTAGGTACCAGACTGGAAATTGCCTTTTGCTGGCAATGTCCGTGTAGTTTGATCAGCTTTTTTTCTTTGGTGAAAAGTTGTTTTGAAATGTTTTTCAGCTCGATTTCGCGGGCAATAAACTCGTCAAATTGCAATGCATTCTGAGCAAGCTTTTTGGCATCTTCCAGCAGCTCGTCGCTCACCAGGTCGGGGTACTCGTCGCGGAAGGTGAGAATGGCCGAAGGCTCAATGCCGATGAGGGGGGTCTCGTGTGATATGATATCCCTCAGCAGGCGGACATTCTTTTCGGCGATTTTCTTGGCATCCCTCAGCAATCCTTTGGAAAGCTGCGGCCGGCCTGAGGGCGCATGCTCCGGAATGATCACTTCATAGCCAAGTTTTTCAAGAACAGCCACGGTAGTTTTACCAATCTGAACATCATTATAGTTGGTAAATTCATCGCAGAAAAGGTACACTTTGCGATCCGATTTAAGCTTGTCCTTTCTTTTTCTGAACCAGGATTTCAATGTCGTATCATGGAGTACCGGCATGGTGCGCTCGGGGTGAAAGCCTACCATGCGGTTGGCCAGCTTGCGCAGGGGCGCATTTTTGTAAATCAAATTATAACCCCAGGGTACGTAGCTGGCAAGACCCGTCATTTTTGAAAAATTCCCAACCAGCCATGAGCGGAGCGGCAGTCCGTTGGCATCGTGATACTGCTGCAAAAACTCCATTTTCAATTTGGCAACGTCCACATTGGACGGACATTCGCCTTTGCACCCTTTGCAGGCCAGGCACAGGTCGTATACCTCTTTGATCTCGTGGTTGTCAAACCGGTTTTCCTTGGGTGACCGCGTAAGCATTTCACGCAGGATATTGGCGCGGGCGCGGGTGGTATCCTTTTCATTTCGCGTGACCATGAAGCTCGGACACATGGTGCCGCCGCTCAGCTGGGTTTTCCGGCAGTCGCCCGACCCATTGCATTGCTCGGCATGTTGCAGAATATCCTGGTCGTAAAACCGGAAATTTGTCTTGAACTCTGGTGTTTTCTGGTCGGCTTCGTAGCGCAGGAAGGTGTCCATCGGCGCCGTATCCACGATTTTGCCGGGATTAAAGATGTTGTTTGGATCCCAGGTTTTCTTGATTTCCTTGAAGAGGCGATAATTATGTTCTCCCACCATTTTCGGGATAAACTCGCCTCTGAGGCGGCCGTCGCCATGTTCACCGGAAAGTGAACCGTCATATTTTTTCACCAGCTCAGCAATTTCTTCCGCGATCATACGGAATTGCCGGTGTCCTTCGGTCGTTTTCAGGTTGATAATCGGCCGCAAATGGATCTCTCCGGAGCCTGCATGCGCATAATGCACAGCCGACATGCCATGATTTTGCAGAATCAGGTTGAAGTCGCGGATATAATCGGGCTGGTCGTATACATCCACAGCCGTATCCTCAATGACTGCCACTGCCTTGTCATCGCCCGGAATGTTGCCCAGCAGTCCCAGACCGGCCTTGCGCAGGGTCCATATTTTTTTTGTGTCATCCCCAAACAGCAGCGGATAGTGAAAGCCCATACCGGCCTGCGAGAGTTCAGCAACCATGTCTGCTGCTGCCGCTTCTACTTCTTCCTTTGTTTCGCGGGAAAGGTCTACCACCAGAATGGCCGGGAAAGAGCCATCGGGTTTATTTTTTACAAAAAACGCATTCTTCTTTTGCTCCACATTCATGGTAGCACATTCGAGCACATAGCTGTCGATCAGCTCCACGGCTTGGGGTTTGTATTTGAGCGTGAGGATGGTAGCACGCAGGGCCTCGTCAATGGTGTCACAATGTACGCATACCAGCCCGGGGGTTTTGGGCGGGAGCGGGACAAGGTTAAGCTTAATTTCCGTCAAAAAACACAGGGTACCTTCCGACCCGGCGATGAGGCTGCACATATTGAACGGAGCCTCCGCTTCCGGATCATACTGCCTCGTATTCAGGAGCATATCAAGCGCATAGCCCGTATTCCGTCGCTCAATGGACGGTTTCGGAAAGTTCCTGCGGATCTCTTCCTGGTTGGCGGGCAGGGCCAGTATGTCGTGGGTATGCAGGTAGATCTTTTCAAGCAGGCTGGCACTGCCGTTTTTCTGCCGTGCAGCTTGTACCATTCTGTCAAGTTCTCCCATAGGCAGCATTTTGAATTCAGCCTCGGAGCCATCCGTCAGGATTGCCTTTACTTCGAGCAGGTGCTCGCGCGTACTCCCATATACAATAGAGTTGGACCCACATGAATTATTTCCTACCATCCCGCCGATCATGGCGCGGTTGGCTGTGCTCGTTTCAGGTCCGAAGTACAATCCGTAGGGTTTCAGAGCCATATTGAGCTCATCCCGTACAACGCCGGGTTGTACGCGCACCCATCGTTCTTCGGCATTGATTTCAATGATTTTATTGAAATACTTTGAAACGTCTACTACTATACCGTTACCCACTACCTGTCCGGCCAGGGATGTGCCTGCGGTACGAGGTATCAGCGATATGTGATTCTGGGCAGCAAAGGAGATCAGCAGCTTAATATCCTTGATCGTATGCGGGATAGCCACTGCAAGTGGCATTTCCCGGTAGGCAGACGCATCTGTCGCATAGAGCGTCCGCATGGTATTGTCGGTAAAAAGGTCGCCTTCAAGGTGGCGGGCCAGTGTACGTAAGTCGGGGTTTAAAGCAACCGGAGGTGTCATACAATAACTTCAGGCAATAACTAAGACTCAAAGTTAACCAGAAACCGAGGAGCCTGCTGCAGTTTTTTAGCCTTTCCGGAGATTATTGCGGTGTAACCAGGGTGGTTTCAGGCTAGTGGCTTGTGCATCAGTGATTTGTAACCATAGTTAGACTTATGTGCTAATTAGCTGATTGTGAAATGCATGGATTTTTATGAACATTTTTTAGCAAGATGATATTGTATTATCCGGACTATTTATATTATTTTGTACTACCACCCGTGTATTATTCTAAATTTTTCCTGTTTTATTATATAAAAAATGGCGTTTACAGTGAGTATTGGCCTTTTTTTGCAAGTAACCGGGAGAACGTCAAAATGCTACAATGGTGGTGCATACAGGCCTAATTAATTTTATCTAACCTATGATGAATGTATCCTTACGAGTATTTTGCGGACACGGCTACCCAGGCACTGGCGTCCCTTACGCAAAACAAATCCTGCTCTCAGTAAAGTCCGTCATGCTGTTGCTGCTGGTGGTTCTTACATCGGTTTCTGTTTCTTTTGCCCAGGATGTAAACGTTTCCGGAACTGTCAAGGACAGTAAAGGAGGTGGGGTACCGGGTGTGACGATCACGGTAAAAGGCAGCACCAGAGGAACGAACACGGATGTAGACGGTAAGTACCAGATTGCAGTTCCTGCAAACACCACATTGTCTTTCAGTGCGATTGGCTTTGTGAGCCAGGATGTTTCCGTGGGAAACAAATCTGTTGTTGACGTAACAATGTCCGAAGATGTAAAAGCCCTTGAAGAGGTGGTTGTGGTTGGATATGGTACTGTCAAAAAATCGGATGCAACAGGTGCTGTCTCAGCATTGGGATCCAGGGATTTTCAAAAAGGCATTGTAACCTCTCCCGAGCAGCTGATGCAGGGCCGTGTTGCGGGGGTACAAATTTCTCAATCAAGCGGCGAGCCAGGTGGCGGAATCAACGTGCGTATTCGCGGTACTACCTCTGTTCGTGGTGGTAATAACCCATTGTTCGTGATTGATGGTGTTCCACTTAGCGGCGACGATGTATCTGGTGGCGGCGATGCAGCTGGTGTAGGGCGTCAGCCGGCTAAAAACCCGCTGAACTTTCTGAATCCTGATGATATTGCAAGTATTGATATCCTTAAAGATGCGTCAGCAACCGCTATTTATGGTTCACGCGGAGCAAATGGTGTTGTGCTTATCACAACTAAAAAAGGAAAAGGAAAAGGAACTTTGGATTACGGCTACTCTTTGGGTATCAGCAACATTACTAAGAAATATGATCTTCTTTCGTCATCAGAATATGTAGCAGCTGGCGGACAAGACCAGGGCGGATCCACGGACTGGCAAAAAGAACTTTTCAGAACTGCTTATACTAACCAGCATAACCTTGCTTACGGCGGCGGCGATGCTACCGGAAATTATCGTTTCTCGCTGGGATATCTTAATCAGGAGGGTATTGTTCTAAAATCCGGTATTAAGAGATACAGTGTCGGATTTAGCGGATCAAAAAAATTCATTCAGGACAGACTTACTATTGGTAGCAACCTGAACTTTGCCAATACGCTGGACTCAGGTGTTCCGATTTCAGAGAACTCAGGTTTTTCTGGTGATTTGCTGGGTGGTATCCTGAAAACAAATCCGACGCTCCCAATTTACAGAACAGTTGCCGGTACTCAGGTTTTCAATCAGCCCGGTCTTACGGAACCTAACCCGCTGGCTTTTGTAAATCTGACAAGAGATAATACAAGTACACTACGCGCATTGGGAAACATTAATGCTGAGCTGGAAATTTTCAAAGGTTTCAAATTCAAGACGATTCTTGGCTTTGATAAATCCATGTCCAGCAGAAAATCGGTTTATTCAGGAGACTTGCTGATTGCCGGCGTAGCGAAGCAAACCACTGATCTTGAAACTTATCCAACAGGAATTGCACCAGAAGGACGCGTTTACATTCGTGATATTGAAACGAATAACCGTTTGATGGAAAATTACTTTACCTACGAAAAGACATTTGGGAGTACTTCACTAAATGCTTTGCTGGGCTATTCTTATCAAAGTTTTGAGACATCTTCGAAAAACCTGGCAGCCCATAAGTTCAATACAACCAACATGGACCTGATGCTAAATAACATGGCATCGGTAACAAATCCTGGTCCGGGTGTGATTATCCAAAACTCATCCGCAGTTAAAGATGAATTGCAGTCGTATTTCGGACGTCTTAATCTGGGTTTTTCTAACAAGTATCTTTTCACGGGTACATTGCGGATTGATGGTTCATCCAAATTTGGAGGTAATAACAAATACGGTTATTTCCCGTCAGGTGCATTCAAATGGAAGCTGATTGAAGAAAACTTTGCACCCAAAGAAGTATTTGACGACTTGGCAATTCGTGTAGGTTATGGTGTTACAGGTAACCAATCTATCCCACACAATTTGTTCGACCAGAGAAAGCGTTACAACGATTGGAACTATGACGATAATGGTAATATCAACGGAGGAGCATATGCTGATGTCGCGTTCCGTAATTACGATTTGAAATGGGAAACGACTAAGGCATTTAACGCTGGTATTGACTTTGCCTTTTTCAAAAATCGTTTGAGCGGTAGTTTGGATGCTTATGAAAAACATACAAGTGACCTGCTTTTCAACGTCGTTGCTGCGCAACCTGCATCCAATCCGTTTCAATGGAATAACCTTGATACAGATATCCTTAACAGAGGGATTGAGTTGAGCCTTAATGCAGTTGTAGTAGATCAGAAAGATTTTGGATGGGATATCGCATTGAATACTTCCTACAACAAGAATCTCGTTAAAGATCTGAATGGTGTTTACGATACAGGAGAGATCAATGGACAAGGCTTGTCAGGTGCGTTTGCACAACGTATTTCGGCCGGTCAACCTCTTTTCGCATTTTTCCTTCGTGATTTTGTAGGGTTTGACGAAGCAGGTAACAATGCTGTTCCACCAACAGGAGATGTTCAGAGATTTCAGGATGGAAAAAGCCCGCTTCCAAAAGTTACAGGTGGTTTGACTAATAATTTCCGTTATAAAGGATTTGACCTGAGCATATTCTTTAATGGAGTATTTGGTAACTATATTTATTCAAACACTGCCAATGCATTCTTTACTGCCGGCTCATTTGCAAATGGAAGAAACGTCACTAAAGATGTAATCACAAACGGAGAAGGACCAGTTAACAATCCGGACGTGTCAATGCGATTCCTGGAAAAAGGAGACTTTGTAAGATTGCAAAACATGACCCTGGGATATCGCCTGCCTGTTGTGACAAAAGTATTCTCAGCATTCAGATTGTATGTTACAGGACAAAATCTTCTGACTTTTACAAAGTATAGCGGTCAGGATCCAGAAGTAAGTACTAATAAAGCATTAAATGGAATTCCATCATTTGGTATAGATTACACGGCGTATCCAAGAGCAAGAACCTGGACTATTGGCGCTAACATCTCCTTTTAACCATTAAGACAATGAAAAATTACATATCATATATTATCACAGGATGCATGCTGACTACACTGGCATCCTGCACGGATTTGGAAGTGGACGAGAAGGACTCCGTGGTACAATCTTCGGGAGCTGGTTTTACGCCTGGTGACCCTACCGCTTTGCTGGCATCAGCATACAAGGATCTTGGAGCTTACACAGATCAGAATAACATTTATGCACTTGGCGAACATACTACTGCTGAAATGTTTCCGCCAACTCGCGGGGTAGACTGGGGCGACAATGGTGTATGGAGAACACTTGATTCGCATACCTGGGACGCAACGCACTCTGCAATCCGTGAAACATGGAACCAGCTTAATCAGCGTGTTTATAAAGCAACTGAAATCCTTGCTTCAAACCCATCAGCAGCTCAGGCAGCTGAGGCTAAGTTCCTACGAGCTTTCCATATGTCCCACGTAATGGATTTTTGGGGTAAGGTACCTTTCCGTGAGGTGACAGAAGCTGATGATGTTAATCCAAGAGTTATGTCACGATCAGAAGCGTTTGATCTGGTAGTGAAGGACCTTGAAGAAGCATTGCCTAATCTTAGAAAATTAGGACCTGCACCTACAAACGGGGTTGCTTCAAAAGCTGCTGCTAATGCCCTATTAGCGAGACTTTATCTTAACAAGGCGGTTTACAAAGCTGCAAATCCTGCCGGACCGTATACCTTCGACAAGGCAGACATGGCAAAGGCAATCCAGTATGCAGATGCAGTGACTGCTGATGGATACAAATTTGAAAAAAACTACTTTGACAATTTTTCTGATGCGTCTACTTCGGAGGTAATTTTTGTAAGTAATGAAGGTACTGCTCAGAACCGGTGGTTTATGACTTTGCACTATAACCAGAACCCATCCGGATGGAATGGCTTTACAACTTTGGCGGACTTTTATGATACGTTTGACAAAGATGATTCCCGGATTGGTATCAAGCCGGCCGCAAACGGTAAGCAGTACTCAGGTATTGGATACGGGTTCCTTGTAGGTCAGCAAGTTGATGATGCAGGTAAAAATATTGTCGATACGAGATCGAAAAAACCTCTGGTATTCAGCCGCGATGTGCCTTTGGCAGGTGCTGCAACTGAAAAGGGGATCCGTGTTATCAAATACCACCCTGCAAATTCAGGTAAATACATTTTGCTGCGTTATGCAGAGGTATATCTGGCCAAGGCAGAAGCATTGTTCCGCTCAGGAGACGTTCCTGGTGCATTGAAGTTGATTAATGATCTTCGGATAGCGCGTGGAGCAAAAGCGATGACTGCGCTGACTGAACAATCATTCTTCGAGGAAATTGGTCGCGAAATGTATTGGGAAGGTGGCAAAAGGACTGTTGAAGTTCGCTTTGGTAAGTATACTACCGGAACTGGCGTAACTGTAAATGAGCCATACACTATTTTGTTCCCGATTCCGGCTACTGCTATCGTTTCCAATCCAAATCTGGTACAGAACGAGGGGTATTGACTGAAGTTTAAACTTTTATCAAAAATGCTCGATACCTTCGAGCATTTTTGTTTTATATGATAGTATGATGACGCGTAATGTTTTATGGCTGTTTGGACTTCTTTTTATTACCATAATCCACAGCTGCCGGCAGAAAGATACCCTTGAACAAAAGGCGGATGATTGGTATGCTTCGCTGCATGACAATCAGGCACGCATTGAGGTCAAGATCGGTGACACCGAGTTTTACGGGCAAAAAAGCCTTTTTACCGGTCAGGTGACCCTGTTTGAAGATTTGTTCAGCACTACGCTGACTGACCAGTTTCAGGGTCGCATGATCATCAGTATGGGCGGAAAAGACTGGTATCGCAATAAACCCATTATCCGCAAAGTTGTAGCAGAAAATGAGATCAATGCCAGTGTGAAAATGGGCAAAATCATTGACCAGAAACAAATGGTGGGAGAAGGTTACATGATGGCCGACGGTCAGATAGAAGCACTGACATTTACAGAAGATAAAATTGTCTTGAAAATAACAGGAAAAGCAGGCAAATACAGTGATTTTGCCGCTCCGGACCACTACCTGCCTGTGGAAGGTCTCATCGTATATAAAAAACCATCTATCAATACAGGCGGGCTGAGCAAAGAAAAAGTCTTTGGCCCAAATACCTCCAAATAAATGATTACACCAGCATTGAAGCTTGCACAAACCACCCTTTTGGCAATGCTGCTTTTTGCATTGTACGCCTGCGGCGATAAAAAGAACCCCGACGGTCTCTTTGAGGAGCTGGACGCCTCCCAAACCGGTATTTCATTCGTCAACAAAGTTGAAGACCGGGAGGATATCAATATTTTCAACTACCGGAATTTTTATAATGGCGGAGGTGTGGCAATCGGGGATATCAACAATGATGGGCTGCCCGACATCTATTTCACCGCCAACATGGGTGAGAACAAGCTGTACCTTAACAAGGGAAACTGGCAGTTTGAGGATGTTACGGCCAAGGCAGGCGTAGGTGAGCCCGACAAGTGGAGCACCGGCGTGGTGATGGTGGATGTAAATGGCGACAACCTGCTGGATATTTACGTTTGCAATGCCGGCTACCAGAAGTTTGTCAACAAGCAGGGTAACTCGCTGTATATCAATAATGGCAATATGACTTTCACCGAGTCGGCTGCCCAATATGGCCTGAATGAAACCGGTTACACTACGCATGCTGCATTCCTGGATTATGACCTGGATGGCGACCTGGATGCGTACATTCTGAACAACAGTTTTATTCCCGTCAATACCCTTAATTATGCAAATGACCGGAATCTGCGCGCCAAAGACTGGCCGGTGAAGGATTTTCTGAAAGGAGGGGGCGCCAAGCTGCTGCGTAATGACGACGGAAAGTTCGTGGATGTCAGTGAGGAAGCAGGTATCTATGGCAGTCTGATCGGATTTGGCCTCGGTGTAACTGTCGGGGATATCAATGGAGATCAGTATCCTGACATTTACATCTGTAATGATTTTTACGAAAAAGATTACCTCTATATCAACCAGAAAGACGGTACTTTCTCCGAAGAGCTCGAAAAAAGGATCAAGCATACCAGTCTGGCCTCGATGGGCGCAGACATGGCCGATATCAACAACGATGGCTATCCTGAGCTTTTTGTAACCGATATGCTGCCGAGGGATGAGTACCGGTACAAGACGACCACCTCTTTTGAAAACCACTATCTTTTTAACCTCAAAAAAGAAAAGGGTTTTTACAACCAATACATGCAGAACAGCCTGCAATTCAATAATCAGGATGGGACATTCAGCGAGATCGCCAACTTTTCAGGTGTAGCCGCCAGCGATTGGAGCTGGGGCGCGCTGCTTTTCGATGCCGACAATGATTCAAAAACGGATATCTATGTCTGCAATGGTATTTATCACGACATTCTGGATCAGGATTTCATCGACTTTTTTGCCAACGAGGTGACTCAGCGCATGGTCATGTCGGGCGAAAAGGAAAACATGCAGAGCATTATTGACCGCATGCCGTCGACACCAATTGCCAACAATTTCTTCCATAATGAAGGCAATCTGCAATTCAGGGAGCGTGCGCAGGAATTTGGGTTTGGAACAAAATCCTTTTCTAACGGAGCAGCCTACGCTGACCTCGACAACGATGGTGACCTTGACCTTGTGGTGAACAATGTAAATCAGCCTTGTTTTGTATACCGCAACAAATCGGAAGCGGCCAAGGAAAAGAATCATTACGTCAAGTTTAAACTCACCGGCGAAGGCAAAAATACCCGCGCTATCGGGTCGAAAATTGAGGTATTTGCAGGAAAGCAGATTTTCAGCCGCCAGGTAAATCCTGCACGCGGTTTCCAGTCAAGCACCGAGTACCCGGTTACAATTGGCTTGGGCAAAATCGCAATGATTGACTCAGTACGTGTTACCTGGCCTGATCGCAGGATTACTGCCATGGCCAATGTACAGCCGGATACCACGCTTCAGCTAAGCGTAAAAAATGCATTATCAAGGTCCGGCAGTGTGCCGGTACGGCCGGCAACTTTGTTAACCTCAACTTCAAACGCAAGCTTTGAGGCACACAAGGAAAATAAGTACGAGGACTTTTACAATGAACGAAATATACCCATAATGCTCTCGAAGGAGGGCCCGAAGGCTGCGATCGGGGATGTAAACGGGGATGGTTTTGATGATATATACATTTGCGGCGGCAAAGGACAGGGCGGGCAATTGTACCTGCAAAAAGCAGGATCTTTTATCAAATCGGCCCAGAAAGGATTTGCGGATTTGTCGGGCTTTGAAGATACTGCCGCTTTGTTTTTTGATGCGGATGATGATGGTGACCTGGATCTCGTGGTAGGAAGTGGAGGCAATGAAACCTCACCCAAAAGTCCCGACCTGCCCACGCGCCTGTACTTTAATGACGGGAAAGGCAACTTTACAATTCGCATCGGCGCAATACCGCCCAATGCAATGAATACGGCCGTACTTGTGGCGCATGATTACGACAACGATGGCGACCAGGATCTTTTTGCAGGAAGCCGGAGCGTACCCCGCGAATATGGTTCTACTCCGAAGAGCTACCTTTACCAAAACGATGGAAAAGGTAATTTCAGGGAAGTGGCGGCAAGTATTGCGCCTGATCTGGCACATGTAGGTATGGTACGCGATGCTGCCTGGGCGGACATTGACGGTGACAAACAAAAGGAGCTGGTCGTCACCGGCGATTGGATGGCGCCCGCCGTTTTCAAATACCAGGGCGGTAAACTAGCGAGGCAAAAGTCGGGGCTGGATGCTTACACCGGCTTTTGGGGTTGTGTAAAAATTGCTGATATGGACGGGGACGGGGATCAGGACCTGATACTGGGCAATATCGGAGAGAATTTCAGTCTGAAAGCTTCGGAAAAAGATCCGTTAAAAATCTGGATCAATGATTTTAATAAAAATGGCACGATTGAAAAGGTGATGACGCATACCGTCAAATCACGGGACGTGCCTGTACTCCTCAAACGCGAGCTTACCACTCAGTTTCCATTGCTTAAAAAGAAAAGCATCAAGCACTCGGAGTATGCTACCAAATGCATTCAGGACCTTTTTCCGGATGATGTGCTGAAATCGGCAGTAGAAAAGTCTGTGACTTACCTGAAATCGGCGATTGCTGTGAATGATGGCAAGGGTAATTTCAAGCTGGCCGAGCTGCCGTATATGGTTCAGTTTTCGTGTTTGAACGCAATCCAGGCAGAAGATGTGAATGCGGACGGAAAAACTGATTTGATCGTTGGCGGTAATTTCTCGCATTTTATCCCGCAACTGGGCAGCCTGGATGCCTGCCGCGGTAATGTGCTGCTCAACAAAGGTGCCATGCAGTTTGACGTGCTGCTCAGCAATCAAAGCGGTTTTGCGGTAGACGGCGAAGTTAAGCAGATCAGCCCGATCAGCATTCAGGGTAAGCCTTACCTGATCAATCTTATCAACAATGCACCACCAGCGCTCTTCCGGGTCAACAAACTATAGGAAAGCCTGCACTATCTTTTGCGAATGTTTCTGAACAGATTTCTTTTCAATTTGCTGCTTTCAGCCATAAGCTGCCTGGTCTTTTCCTGTTCAACCGAAAGGGATCCGGAGGAGTACGATTTTGACCTGCTTACTGCTGAAAAAACCGGGATCAACTTTGCCAATGTGCTGAAACCAACCAAGGATTTCAACATCTTCTACTACATGTACTTTTACAATGGAGGAGGTGTAGGTGCAGCAGATCTGAATAATGACGGGCTTGTAGATCTTTGTTTTACTGCCAACCAGGAGGCCAACCGCATTTACCTGAACAAATCGGGGCTGAAATTTGAAGATGTGACCGATAAGGCAAATTTCAAGGGAGGTAAAGGCTGGTCCAATGGTGTCTCCATCGTGGACATCAATCAGGATGGCCTGCTTGATATTTACGTCAGCCAGGTAGGAGGCTTCGAGTCGATGAAGGGCCGCAACCTTTTGTTTGTTTGTCAGGAAATCACCAAAGAAGGGGTACCTGTTTATGCTGAAAAAGCGGCGGAGTATGGTCTTGACCTGGAAGGCTTCGGTACCCAGGCCCTGTTTTTCGATTTCGACCTGGATGGTGACCTGGATATGTTCCAGCTGAACCATTCCGTGCACCAGAATGGAACCTTCGGCCGCCGTGAGCTTTTTACCAATACCTATCATCCGCTGGCAGGCGACAAGCTGTTCAGGAATGAGGATGGAAAATATGTGGAGGTGACGAAAGAAGCGGGGATTCACAGTACTGCACTCGGTTATGGATTGGGGCTCGGGGTAGGGGATATCAATTTCGACGGCTACCCCGACATGTACATTGGAAATGATTTTCACGAAAATGATTACCTGTACATGAACCAGAAAAACGGAACATTTGCAGACCATACCGACTCGTCGCTCATGCATACCAGCCAGTTTTCAATGGGTATCGACGTGGCGGACCTCAATAATGATATTTATCCCGAGATCGTCTCCCTGGATATGCTGCCCTCAGACTATGAAATCCTTAAAAAGTCCGAAGGGGAGGATGTTTACAGCATTTTCAAATATAAAATCCGGCAGGGGTACAACTACCAGTTTGCCCGTAATAACCTGCAATTTAACAATGGAAATGGTACTTTCAGTGAAATCGGCATGTACTCGGGCGTTCATGCCACGGACTGGTCATGGGCCGCACTTTTTGCTGATTTTGACAATGACGGACTGAAAGACCTGTTCATTTCCAATGGTATTCCTAAGCGGATGAATGATACAGATTATATCAAATTTGTATCTGATGATGTGATTCAGGACCGGATCCGCAATAAGAATTTCGATGAAAATGATCCCGGCCTGGCAGATAAATTGCCGGAGATCAAGCTCTTCAATAAGTTTTTCGGAAATAAGGGCAAGGTAGCTTTCCATGATCTTGAAAAACGCATTCACAACAACCAGATCTCCTACTCGAACGGTGCCGTGTACGCTGACCTCGATAACGACGGCGACCTCGACATTGTGACCAATAATATCAATGAAAAGGCATTTGTATACGAAAACCTCAGCCGGCAGAAGGCTGCGCATGGCGATGTGATCAGGCTGTTTTTAAAAGGAAAAAAAGGAAACCTGAATGCAATCGGAGCTAAATGTTTGATTTTCAAGAAAGACGGCGTACTCAGCTATGAAAAATTTCCGGTTCGCGGATTTCAGTCGAGCATGGAGATTCCTTTGCAGATTGGCCTGGGCAGCAAGGCGGAGGTCGATTCTATGGTGCTCATCTGGCCCGACAATCATTACCAGAGCTTTCAACCGGGCAGTTTTAAAGATTCATTGGTTGTCCGCTACCAGGAGAAATTACCTGTTTTTGACTACGAAAAACTGAAAGCCGGCAAGGCAAACGATACTTACCGGTTTGAGGATGTGGCAGCCTCGCTGGGCGTAGATGTGCGCCACGAAGAGAATAACTTTGTGGAATTTGATCGTAATTCGCTGATTCCGTTCGAGGTTACTGCCGATGGCCCTGCGCTGGCCATAGCCGATATCAATCATGACGGACTGGATGACATTTTTGTGGGTTCGTCCAAAATGCACCGTAACCATTTGTTTTTGCAGACACCGTCGGGCAAATTCCGGGAATTGGTGCAGCCCGCGCTCACCCGCGACAGCACTTATGAGGAAGTAGCTGCATCCTGGCAGGACGTAAATGCCGACGGACATCCGGACCTGCTGGTCGGCACCGGGGGCAATGAGTACAGCAACAACTCAGAATACCAGCGGCCGAGATTGTACCTCAATGATGGGAAAGGTAACCTGACAGCCAAAGAAGATGCATTTAGCGGTATTTACGTGACGTCGTCTTCTATCATCCCGTTTGATTTTACCGGCGATGGTCGCCCTGATCTTTTCATTGGCGGGAGGGCTGTGCCGGTTAATTATGGTGAAGTACCACGCTCGTATCTGCTCAAAAATGACGGTACCGGCAAGTTTTCCGACGTAACTGCCCAATATGCCCGCGAGCTCAGCCGCATAGGTTATGTAAAAGATGCCCGCCTGACCGACCTGAACCGGGATGGTAAGCAGGATCTGCTGCTGGTACTGGAGTGGGACGGGATTTGCGTGCTGGAATCGAGTGGAAAGCAGTTTGTGAAAAAAATGATCACGGACAAAAAAGGCTGGTGGAATTTTGCCATGCCGTATGATCTGGATGGTGACGGTGACCTGGATATACTTGCAGGTAACCTGGGCGAAAACAGCCGGCTGACTGCCAGTCCTGAGGAGCCGGTACGCATGTATATCAATGATTACGACGGAAATGGGAGAAAGGAACCGCTGATGACCTATTACCTGCATGGAAAAGAGGCGCTTTTTCCCACCAAGCTGGAAATGGAAAAGCAAATCCCTATGATCCGCAAAAAGTACATTTATGCACGGGATTTTGCCCGGGCAAGCACGGCTGATATCGTCGGGGCCGACAAACTGGAAAACGCGCAGGTGCTGTCCGCAGATTACTTCCGGAATGCTATTTTTGTTAATGACGGCAAAGGTAATTTCACTGCGCAACCATTGGATTACAAAGCACAATGGTCGCCCTACTACGATGCACAGATTGTGGATGCCAATGGAGACAAGCTGCCGGACGTGCTCATCATGGGTAATTTCTACAATTGCAACATTCAGATGGGCCGCTACGATGCGGATTTTGGGACCTTGCTGATTAACCAGGGGAAATGCAACTTCAAACCGCAACCTTTAAATGGCTTGCAGGTCAAGGGTCAGGTCAGGAAGCTGCGCAAAATCCGCCTGAAAACCGGTGAGGCGATCGTGGCAGCGCGGAATGATGACAGGCTGATGGTAATCCGGAAAGCTGATTAGCCGGCTTCGTGCCTTTTGCAATTGTGCATTCGTCAGAATTGGTACATCAGCGAAATGCCTCCGCTGACTGAGCGGATGTATTGATCAAAGTTTGTGATAAAAATCGTGTCGAATCTTCCAAAATTCTCTGCCTTTACACTCGTATTGTTTTCCTCCCGTACCAGCTGGTTTTCAGCATGAACTTTCGGAAACAATCCCCGGCTATACTGGGCAGACAACCGCAATGCCCACTTGTCGGTAAGTGCATACTTTACCCCAAAACCACCATGAAATGCGATCATAAAAGCACGGGCGTCTGATTGGTACGAGCGTGTGATGTAAGTCGCCGGTGCATTGGCACTCTCCCGGTAAGTTGCAGAAAAAGCGGCTTGGTAGCTGAATAACTGGGCGATTGCCGGGCCGGCAAAAACGTAGGGCTTCAAACGCGCATTCTCCTTTTTATTCAGAAATACGGAAAAAGACAGGTCGGTGTGCCACATCGTAGAAGCATATTCCGTAAGCTTCAAATTCGTATCATATCGCTCAGGGTGAATTAGTGATTCCGGGAATGAAACAAGAAAGGTTCCTGCCTTGTCCACTGCTATACCCTTGACGCTGCCTTTGTTCATATATACATTCAAATCAATGCTGACCCTACGAAACGGCTGTACAGCAAACCGCAGCCCAACCGGCACTGACGTGTACCAAAAGAAGTCAGTAGGGCGGTACACCGCAATCCCTTTTTCGTAATCAGAGAAATAGTCAAATGCAGTTGAGTTGCTCGCAATGCCTACATACACTCCCGCGGATACCGTAGTTTTAAACCCTTTCAACGCTTCCTGGTAAACAGTTTGTTTTACGGCTGTTCCCTGGTTGACAAAGCTCGTCAGTCTGGTGAGATACTGGGCGCTGTATATCGGTTTGACATGGGAGGAGGCATAGTACTCCTGTATGCGCTTTTCTCCAAAAATGATAGGCAAAGCCCGGACGATGTGATCTTGCAGTACCGTAAAAATGGAATCGTTTCTCTCGAAATAAAACTGCTTTTCCGCCCGGTCAAAAAGTAGGGAGGTTTGTCCGCTAACCAGGATTTCGAGGAGGCGCTCCTGCTCACGCGCTACTTTACTAACCACTCTGCGGCCGGAAGTGAACCGGATTTCACGGATTTTATCAAGCGGGATTAGCTGCGATTTGCCATGCACCGGTTTTACTGTGACACGCTGCTTTTTAAATTGTACTTCTGCTGTGCCCAGTAAAAAGTCAGGCTGTTCTTTCAGGAAAATGGTGTCGGATTGGGCAAGAGAAGAAAATGCCGGCAAAATCGCCAGGCAAAGAAGTACTAGTCGGAACATGATTAGAGGTAAGTTTATCCAAATGTAAAACCACACACTGGATAAACTTGACCGCTTAGTAAGTCACCTTCTACAAACTTTCAGTCCGGCCGCCGTCTACCGGGAGGTTAATGCCATTGATGCTCGCCGCGGCAGGGGAGCAGAGGAAGGCCACGGCAGCGCCGGTTTCTTCGGGTTGGACAAAGCGGCGGGTCGGGATGCTCTGTCGCAATTGCTCCGCTACTTCTTCTTCTGTTTTTCCCCAACTTTTGGCACGCATGGTGAAAACACCTTCAAGGCGGGCAGTGTCGGTGTAGCCTGGAAGCACATTGTTCACTGTAATGCCAAACTCACCCAGCTCCAGCGAAAGTGTTTTGGCCCAGCTCGCCACAGCACCGCGAATGGTATTGGATACGCCCAGTCCCACAATGGGCTGCTTCACCGAAGTGCTGATGATATTAACAATACGGCCAAATCCTTCCCGCTTCATAAAAGGTACTACCGACTGCACCAGAAACTGGTTGTTGACCAGATGCATTTCAAAGGTTTTTACAAACTGGTCTGTGTCGGCCTCAATAATCGGCCCGCCTGCCGGCCCGCCCGTATTATTGATCAGGATATGCACTTCCGGGCAAAGCCTCAGGTAATTACCAATCGCATCTTTCAGCTGGGCATGGTCGGAAAAGTCGGCCACTACATACCGGTGCAGCTGCCCCAGCGAATTATCCAGCGACTCTACGGCATCGCGTAGCTTTTCTTCATTTCTGGCAATGAGGGTCACATTGGCGCCCAGCGAGGCGAGCTCGTTGGCCGCAGCCAGACCAATGCCCTGCGTACTGCCGCATACAAGCGCTGTTTTTCCTGTCAGGTCAAGATTCATGATGGTTTGTTTTTGTACTTGAAAGTCAAAAATAATGCCCGGCATTTTCAGGCTCCGGTTTTCGGGCATCATTCCGATTTTCAGCTATCTTTGCGGTTTATTTTTCATCAGGAGCATATTTCTGCGCCAAATTCTAAGTCAACATTTCGCAATGTCTAAAAAAATCCAATCCGCACTTATATCGGTGTATTATAAGGACGGACTTGAACCTTTGGTCCGCCTGCTGCACCAGGAAGGTGTAAAGCTTTATTCTACGGGAGGTACCCAAACGTTTATAGAAAACCTGCAGATCCCGGTGACAGCCGCAGAGGAGCTGACAGGTTATCCTTCTATTTTTGGCGGCCGGGTAAAAACCCTGCATCCTGCCATTATGGGCGGAATCCTGTACAGAAGGGATGATGCAGGTGATGTGGAGCAAGCCCGGCAATACAATATTCCTGCGATTGATATGGTGGTCGTCGATCTGTACCCGTTTGAAGAAACGGTGGCTTCCGGAGCAGGCGAAGAAGACATTATTGAAAAAATCGACATAGGAGGTATTTCGCTGATCCGCGCTACCGCCAAAAACTTTAAGGATACGCTGATCGTTTCGTCGCGCAGCCAGTATGCAGAGGTTGTGGAGCTGCTGACGGCCAAGGCAGGTGTCACTGATCTGGAAGATCGCCGCTACTATGCAGGGCAGGCATTTGCAGTATCCTCCCACTATGATGGAGCCATCAACCGTTTCTTTACAGCCGGAAAAGAAGGCTCTGACCAGGCGCTTTTTGACTTTACCAGTCTTCCGTCCCAAACGCTGCGTTACGGCGAGAACCCGCATCAGACGGCCACTTACTACGGGGATCTGGATGGGATTTTCGAAAAGCTGCACGGAAAGGAACTCTCGTACAACAACCTGGTGGACGTAGATGCCTGCGTTAACCTGATCGACGAATTTGCGGAGGCTGATCCTACTTTTGCGATTATCAAGCATACCAATGCTTGTGGTATCGCCACAGCTGCCACTGCAAAAGCTGCCTACGACAATGCGCTGGCCTGCGATCCGGTGTCGGCATTCGGCGGCGTGGTAATTACCAATGCAAAGGTGGACCTGGCTACGGCCGAGGAGCTCAATAAACTGTTTATGGAGATCCTGATTGCGCCGGAATACGATGAAGAAGCATTACAGCTCCTCAAATCGAAGAAGAACCGTATTTTGCTGAAAAGAAATCCTGTCGAACTGCCACAAACAATGTTCAAGACCGTATTGAACGGGGTGCTGGTGCAGGACAAGGACCTGTCTACGGAAGTAGCGTCTCAGTTTACTACCGTGACCGAAAAAGAACCGACTGCGCAGGAGCTCTCGGCACTTGAATTTGCTCTGAAGGTTTGTAAGCATACCAAATCCAATACCATCGTGCTGGCAAACGAAAACCAGCTTCTGGCCAGCGGCACCGGGCAAACTTCCCGCGTGGATGCATTGCGGCAGGCCATTGAAAAAGCGAAAGCATTCGGTTTTGACCTGAATGGGTCTGTGATGGCCTCGGATGCATTTTTCCCTTTTGCCGACTGCGTGGAAATCGCGCATCAGGCTGGTGTTACTTCGGTCGTACAGCCGGGCGGTTCCATCCGCGATAAGGATTCCATTGCGTATTGCAATGCCAACGGGCTGTCCATGGTAACCACGGGTATCCGGCACTTCAAGCATTAATCTTTTTGCCACTGATGCACGGATGAACACGAATACAATCCGTGAAAATCCGTGCATTCGTGGCGGGAAAACATAGTATACATTGAAAAAAAATCATCCGGTCAGAGCCATTTTCCGCACAGGTAAAATTCTTCTGACCGGATTTTTTGTGCTTGCTGCAAGCTTCTTCTTCCTGTACCCGCAGATCTTTTATTGTGAAATGATCCGGTTTTCCAGCTTTCAGGAAGCGGGCGACCGGCATTATTTCAGTCCCGGCATATCTCCTAAGCATTACAGGAAAATCAACCGTACCATCGCGCTGGCCGAAGCCCGGGTTGATTCATTTTACCATGGAAAAAAATCCAAACCCGTCTTTATCATTTGCAATCGCCCCGACGAGTACCGCAGGTATTGCAGCAGCAATGAAGGTGCCGGGTGCAGTATAGGTACGCCCTGGGGCAGCGGGTTTGTGGTGCTGAACGGGCAGGATGCCAATGTGGATGTGGCCAGTCACGAGCTCAGCCACATGGAGCTGCTGACGCGCCTCGGATGGTGGAAAGTAACTACCCGGGTGCCGCAATGGTTCAACGAAGGCCTGGCGCTCATGCTCGACAAACGTTTTGTCAACAATCCCGATCCTATCGGCCGTTATCTGGATTATATGGATGAATGGCAGTACTACACAGGCGGCGGGCAGGAGCTGACCGAGTTGCGCGATATGGAGTGGCTCAATGATTTTTTTAGCGGCGGGCAGCGACAGGTCATGCTCGCCTACATGTCTTCCGGGATGGAAGTGGCATACTGGCTTGTATTATCGGAGGCTAACGGGTTATCGGTATTCTTAGAGCAGATGCAGCAGGGCAAGTCATTTGAAGACGCTTATGAGGCTGTACAAAGCAGACGAAAATCTATCCTGTTCAAAAAGCTGCCTACTAACCCGCTCCGCTTTCCCGATGGTAAGAAAATATCCGGGTAACGCTTTCCTAAACTCATGGAGTAGCTATATTTATGAGCTGCTTTTTAAAATTACAAACGGGCAGTATACGGATGATTTCATTTTGTACTATTTTCGGAAATTAATGTACCTTTCGGCTCAGGCCAATCCGGTTTTCTCATTCATTTACTTTTAAATATCAATGCAACAATTACAAACCCTTGACTACATCGTCTTCTTCTTCTATTTCATTGTAGTGTCCGGATATGGGTATTGGATTTATCAACGTAAGAAAACGCAAAACGAGTCGACGACTGACTTTTTTCTGGCCGAGGGTTCACTGACCTGGTGGGCTATCGGGGCTTCGCTGATTGCGTCCAACATTTCGGCCGAGCAGTTTATCGGAATGTCGGGTAACGGATTTTCAATGGGGCTTGGAATATCAACCTATGAGTGGATGGCTGCCGCAACGCTGGTGATCGTAGCGGTATTTTTTATGCCTATTTACCTGAAAAACAGGATCTACACCATGCCGCAGTTTCTTAATCAGCGGTACAATCGTACGGTCAGCCTTATTATGGCGGTTTTCTGGCTTGCACTTTACATTATTGTTAACCTTACGTCCATCCTTTACCTGGGTGCACTGGCCGTTTCCGAAATTTCCGGACTCAATTTTCAGGTTTGTATGATTGCGCTGGCTGTTTTTGCAGTCATTATTACGATAGGCGGTATGAAGGTAATCGGCTTTACAGACGTAATTCAGGTGTTCTTCCTCGTGATCGGAGGTTTGGCAACAACTTATCTGGCCATCAATCTTGTATCCGACAATGCGGGAGTTCAGGGCGTTCTCAATGGAATTAAGGTGATGCGTGAAAACCACGATGATCACTTTCACATGATCTTCCCGAAAAGCAGTCCGTTTTATATGCAGCTGCCGGGATTGGCAGTACTGCTGGGTGGTATGTGGATCGTGAACCTGAACTACTGGGGCTGTAATCAGTATATTACCCAGCGTGCGCTCGGTGCCGACCTGAAAACTGCGCGGAATGGAATTCTTTTCGCGGCTTTTCTTAAACTGCTGATGCCTGTGATCGTGGTATTGCCGGGTATTGCTGCTTATGCATTGTACAGCAAAGGAATGTTTCAGGCCGAAATGCTTGGTTCAGATGGTACAATCAATGCAGACAGAGCCTATCCTGTTTTGCTCAACCTGCTTCCGTCGGGCTTGAAAGGACTTTCTTTTGCGGCACTTACAGCGGCCGTGGTCGCATCGCTGGCCGGAAAAGCCAACAGTATTTCAACCATCTTTACACTCGATATCTTTAAAAATTATATCGGCAAGGATGCGAGTGAGCAAACATTGGTACGCATCGGCCGGCTCGTAGTCGTGATCTCAATGATCCTGGCTATTGTGATTTCTCCTTACATGGGCATTGACAAAAAAGGTGGTTTCCAGTTTATTCAGGAAATGACTGGGCTGCTGTCGCCTGGGATTTTTGCTTCATTCATTATGGGCTTTTTCTGGAAAAGGACCAACTCTGCCGGAGCATTGTTTGCGATCGTGGGCGGGTTCCTGATCGCGCTGGCCATGCATAACAACGTATTTCCATTTGCCGACTGGTCGCAGGTGCCATTCCTGGATCGTATGGGGATTGTGTTCCTGATCTGCGTGGTGGTGATGGTGATCCTCGGACTGGTATTGCCCGACGAGCGCAAAGGTCTGGCGATTGATTCTTCCATGTTTATGCCGCACAAATCCTTTGTGATCGGAGCCGTGGTGGTCATTACAATCATTTCATTCCTCTATGCACAGTTCTGGTAGAAAGGTTAGTCATACAGCATAAAAAAAGGCCCGGAAGGGCCTTTTTGCATTTAATCAGACGGCGGAAACTATGCCTCTTCTTCAATAATCGTGATCTTCTGGATTTTGTCGCCCTGACGGATCTCGTCTACTGTTTCCACGCCTTCCACTACTTTACCGAAGCATGTATGGTTGCGGTCCAAGTGAGCGGTGTTTTTGCGGCTGTGACAGATAAAGAACTGTGAACCACCGGTATCCCGTCCTGCATGAGCCATGGAAAGTACACCACGGTCATGGAATTGCTTTTCGCCGGTAAGCTCGCATTTGATCTGATATCCAGGTCCCCCGCGGCCTGTGCCGGTAGGATCGCCGCCCTGGATCATGAAATCAGGAATTACGCGGTGGAATATCAGTCCGTCGTAAAAGCCTTTTTTTGAAAGGTCAACAAAGTTCTTTACCGTTCCTGGCGCATCCTCATCGTATAGTTCGATCAGCATGGTCCCTTTGTCGGTGATCATTTCTGCTTTTGTCATATCAGAGTTTGAGAATAAAATGGATTACTTCAATTTGCCGCACTATTTTCCGGCACCTATAACAACACAAAGAAAGGGATAAACTATCCCTTTCGCGGCATTCAAATCAAATAAATAATCTGGATTTCTAGGAGCCGGCAAGTGTTTTGGCCAGCTGCGTACCTGCTTTTTCCTGTTCCGTTTTGAAATCGGCAATCCGGCTGAGTACATCGCCGTTTACCCATTCGCGGCTTCTTTCCGGGTTTGAAAACCACTCTTTCACTGCAAGCAGTTTATAAATATACCTGGCAGTTTCGGTATTCAGGCGCAGCTTGAAGTAGTTGTTTTTGTTCTGGGAATCCATCCGGTTCTGGATGTGGGTTGGACCGGCATTGTAGGCAGCGGCAACCAGTGTCCATGATCCAAGCTGGCGGTGCAGCTCCCGCAGATATTTACCCGCTGCATGGGTTGATTTTACAAGATGTTTGCGATCGTCCCTGGTGTCATTTACTACCAGCCCGAGCGATTTGGCAGTGGAGGGCATCATTTGCCAGTAACCTCCTGCGCCCCGCCGCGACGTTACTTCGTCGCTCATTTCGCTCTCTATCAAAGGAATGTATTTAAAATCGGCTGGTACTCCGTACTTTTTCAGAATGGGCTCAATAATCCGCATTCTCTTTTGGGTCCTGGTCATCAGCTTACGAAAGGTGGGATTATCGTAATTCCTGATCGTGTTCTGGTATCGCTCGGCAATTCGAAGCTCCGATAACGGGATCGCTTCTCCACAGAAGTCAATAGCAAGAAGATCTGAATCAATGATGCTGGTTTCTTTCAGTTCCTTCTTTTCCACCTCCACCTCGCGCACCGGCAGCTTGCCGAATATTGCGATTGAGAAGGCCATAAAGATAAGTCTAATCATGCATGTTTTATTTCGTGAAACATCAGTTAAGGCTTTCAGCCGGAGTGCAAAGATAACGTGGTTGAACAAATAATATTTCCTTTTATGTTTAACCTGCTATGAATCAAATACTTACGTATTTTCGTATAGTATTAATTCAAGATGCTTCCATTTGGCTGCCTTTTTGATTTACTGCACAAAATCCGCGCCCGGGCATCTTTACTCAGAATTTTCGCTTGCTGCTGCACTGTTCTGCAGAATGCCGGCAAAAAACAAGAATCAAAGGCTTATATATAGAAAAATATTTTTGTTTACTGATAATCAGAATGTTATGGTTTTTTTTGGTAACATGTAGCCAGGTGCTTTCTTGGTTTTCAGGTAAAATTCTATGATCGCCTCCAATTTGTTCAGCTGGTTTCCCGGTGGAAACATTATCTTGCACTGATACATTTTACCGCAAAATGGTTACAGTTCAGGAGGCAAAACAGCGGGTCGCTGCCCATACAAAATTACTGCCAGTACAGGTCCGGGATCTTTCGGCGGCTTCTGGTTTCGTGCTGGCCGAAGATATTGCCGCTCCGATCTCGCTTCCAACGTTCAGGCAGTCATCCATGGATGGTTATGCTATTCTGCATACCGATGTTGTGGAAAAAGGCATCGTTTTGAGTATCCGGGGTGAGTCAAGAGCCGGCCAGGCCCAGGTTCCCGCATTACATCCCGGACAGGCATGCCGCATTTTTACCGGCGCGCCCGTCCCTGAGGGTGCTACCGCCGTCATCATGCAGGAGCATACTTCGGCAGTCAACGGGAAGGTTACTTTGCAGGAATTTCCCGTACCTGATGGCAAAAACATCCGCAGGGTAGGTCAGCAGATCCGTGAGGGAGAAGTAGCCCTCAAAGCAGGTACCCGCCTTTCTCCGGGCGCGATCGGATTTTTGAGAGGGTTGAATGTGCAGCAGGTAACCGTGTACCGCAAGCCGCGCGTGGCCATGCTACTGACCGGCGACGAGCTGCTGCAGCCCGGCGAACTGCTGGTACCGGGTAAAATTTACGAATCCAACTCAGGCATGGTCGTGGCTGCGCTGGCCAGGGAAGGTGTTACGGAAGTAGCATTGTCCTACACCCAAGATGACAGCCGGTCTACCATTGAGGCATTGGAAAAGCTGACGAAAGATTTTGACCTGGTGCTGATCAATGGTGGAATTTCGGTTGGTGACTACGACTACGTGGGTCAGGCATTGGGTGAAATCGGAGCCGAGACCATCTTTTATAAAGTAAAACAAAAACCAGGTAAACCCCTGCTGTTTGCCAGAAAGGACACTACCCTGTATTTTGCCTTGCCAGGAAATCCGGCGTCCACCCTGGTTTGTTTTTATGAGTACGTGCTGCCGGCAGTCAGGATGATGAGCGGCTTTCCCGATCCTTTTGTCAGAAAAATCAGGATGCCTGTCAAAAACCCGTATTCATTTGACGGGGACCGGGATGAATTTCTGAAAGCTTACGTTGAAGGTGAATATGTAATACCTTTGGAAGGGCAGGAGTCATTTGCTTTACGCTCGTTTGCGGCCGCCAATGCACTCATATACCTGCCGGCAGAACAAAACACCGTGCAGGCAGGAGAGCTGGTGGAAGTGCACCTGCTACCCGACTGAGGTACTTAAACGAAACAGAATTAAATGAGCTTTCGGATTACTTACTATGGAATGCTGGCCGAAATTGCAGGCCGGTCGGAAGAGTTGCTGGATGAGGATGGCCGGCTGACCGTGGGGCAGCTGCGCGGGCTGATCACAGACAAGTACCCTGCCATGCGGGAACGTAAGTTTAAGATAGCTGTAAACCAGCAGATAGCGGATGATCTCGCGCCGGTAGAAGCACATGCAGAGATTGCATTGCTGCCTCCGTTTGCGGGAGGATGATTTTGTAAATAATGGAAAAAACGCACAAGCCTAAAAAAGTCTTCGTTCAGGGGCCGGTCAGTCCGGAGTTTATATCGAAGTCTGTGGCCAGTCATCAGCAAAAAACCAGCATTGGCGCTCATGCCATTTTCCTGGGGCAGATCCGTGCCGATCAGAAACCGGAAGGTGCCGTAACCGGCATTGAATACTCCGCCTATGAACCCATGGCCGAGCAGGCTTTTCACGAAATCAGGGAAGCCGCCTTTGCAAAATTCGATCTGGTTTGCCTCCACATTTATCACAGTCTCGGCATTGTTCCCACAGGTGAGGTAAGCCTGTTTGTATTTGTCTCATCATCCCACCGCCGCGCCGCTTTTGAAGCCTCGGAGTTTATCGTAGAAGAAATCAAAACCAAAGTCCCCATCTTCGGAAAAGAACTGATCGGCGGGGAAGGTAAGTACATTTGGAAGGAGAATAGTTAGGGAGGAGGAGGAAGGAGGAAGGGAGGAAGGAGAAAGGGAGAAAAGAGGATAAAAAATCACTAACTCACTCCCTCACTAACTCACTAACGACTAACTCACCCACTACTCCCTCCCTCAAACATTCAGTCATTCAATCATTCAATCATTAAACTTGGTCGACATTACCCACAAATCGCCCACACTCCGCATTGCTACTGCCCAGGCTATTGTGCAGGTCAGCAAGGCCGAGACCATTGAAGCCATTCAGAAGCGCATTGTGCCGAAGGGAGATGTATTTGAAATGGCGAAGGCTGCCGGGTTTCTGGCGGTGAAGAAAACCCCCGATTTGCTGCCCGACTGCCATCCTATCCCGGTTGAATATACCGGCGTGCAGTACAGGATTGAGAGCCTGGATATTATCATTGAGCTTACGGTTAAAACGATATACAAAACCGGTGTAGAGGTGGAGGCTATGCACGGCGCGTCGGTTGTGGCGCTTACGATGTACGACATGCTCAAACCGATCGACAAGGGTGTTGAAATAAAAAACATCAGATTGCTCGAAAAGAAAGGCGGAAAAAGCGACCGCAAGCCGGTGCCGGCAAACCTGAAAACCGCTGTGGTTGTATGTTCGGACAGTATCAGCAGCGGATTGGGAGAAGACAAATCCGGCAAACGCATTATCGAAAAACTGAAAGAATGGAACTTGCAGGCTGCTGATTACAGCATTGTTCCGGACGATGTACAACTTATCCGTGATAAGGTCCTTGCTCTTTGCAGCACCGGCTTCCGTCTGGTGCTGATCACAGGCGGGACCGGCCTTTCGGAAAGAGATGTTACTCCCGAAGCTGTGGATGCGCTTATTGACAGGCCTATTCCCGGAATAGCAGAAGTTGCACGCCAGTACGGGCAGCAGCGTATACTTACTGCTATGCTATCGCGCTCGTCGGCCGGGTTTGTCGGAAATACGCTGGTGATCACCATGCCGGGCAGTACCGGCGGTGTGACAGAATATATGGATGCACTTTTTCCGCACGTATTACACGTTTTCAGCGTTCTCGAAGGAAACAGACACGATCAGGTTTGATGACATTACCGATTCTCGACACATTTGGCCGCAAGCATACTTATCTGCGTATCTCGCTCACGGATAAGTGTAACCTGCGCTGCACCTATTGCATGCCGCAGGAAGAAATGCAGTTTATGCCTTCCAAATGGTTGATGCAAGCCGACGAAATCGAGGTGCTGGCGGGCATACTGGTGGAAATGGGTGTCGAAAAGATCCGGCTTACCGGAGGAGAGCCGCTGGTGCGGAAGGATGTCGGTCAGATCATGGAAAGTTTGGGTAAACTGCCTGCTTCCCTGACCCTTACTACCAATGCGATCTACGCAGAACAGTATATTCCTGCCCTGAAAAATGCGGGAGTAACTTCTTTAAATGTGAGTCTGGATACCTTGAAGCGCGAGCGTTTTCAGCAGGTCACCAAGCGCGATCTTTTTTCTAAGACCATGCACAACATTGACCTGCTTTTGGAAGCGGGCTTTGTAGTGAAGCTGAACATGGTGGTGATGAAAGGAGTGAATGAGGATGAGGTCAATGATTTTGTAAGACTCACCGCCGCACAACCTAATCTGCACGTGCGCTTTATTGAGTTTATGCCATTCAAAGGCAATCAGTGGGATATGTCCAAGATTGTTTCCTACGCCGATTTGCTGAGCGGGATCGGGCAGGAATATGCATTTGAAGCATTGCCGGGTGAAGCCCACGATACTGCGCGCAGGTTCAGAGTGGAGGGCGGGGCAGGTACCTTCGGGATTATCGGTACCGTTACGCAGCCATTTTGCGCAGGCTGTAACCGGATCAGGCTTACGGCTGACGGCAAACTGAAAAACTGCCTTTTTGATACATCGGAAGCGGACCTGCTTACCCCGCTGCGCAGGGGAGAGGATGTGAGATCATTGATATACAATCATTTTCGTAAAAAGCATTTCGCGCATGGAGGACATATTGGTTTCCAGGAAAAACAAGCCCGCACTGACTACGAGCAGAACCGCGAAATGATTGCCATTGGCGGCTAGCCATTCAAACCTGCATTTAACCGTTCAAACCAGACATGCAACAGGAGTAACCGAAGCGGCCTCATTGGGTAAAATACAGAACGTTTTACTCCAACTTAACCTTCGGAAGCTATGAAAAACCTGATCAGAACCGTAGCAGCTACCGCATTGTCGCTTGCAATTTGCACCCAGGCCATTACCGCTGCCCCTATTGACCCCAAATCAGAATGTAAGAATAACACCTGCGAAACTTTCAGGGCAGGAATGTACCGCGTCAAAAATACCATGACGATGAATTTGCTGCTTGAAAAGCAGAAGGGAGAGCGCGTGGTAGTACGGCTGCTTAGTGAAAACGGCAAGGTGCTGCACAACGAATACCTGCCAAAAAGCCAGACAAAATATGGCCGTAAGCTTAACTTTTCGGAAATGAAAGACGGTGATTACATTCTCGAAATTTCCGGCGACCGCGAGAAAATTGTTAAGAATATCCGTCTCGGCAGTGATGACGTGCGTGAAGTGCGCCGCACACTGATCACCATGAACTAGTACTGTTGCAGCTGCGTCCGGGAGTGAAGCCGCATCACTCCTGCAACGCAGCCACTGGGTTTTCTTCCCTTTCTTCCAGTTTGCCGAACATCAGATCCAGCCAGATCTTACCCCATACCAGGATACACGGCACTGCCTTAACCACGTAAGGCTTGAACCATTCATTGCGAACAAATTTTGGAAAAATATCCGTAGGAGCGAGTGTTGTGAATACAAATGCAAGCACCAGCAGCACATAGTTGGCAGTGGTTTGTTTCTGCGAATAGTACCATATGGCCACACCGCCCGCTGCAATGATGAATGTAGGGGACTCGGCGCGGTGATTGAAGATAACCACCCAAATCATTACCGACGCCAGGAACAGCGCCCGGAATGTAAAATCACCATATTGCCTGATCCTGAGCAGTGGAATACAGAACAGTATTGCTCCTGCCACACTCACGTACGTTTTATTCCCATCCCAGCCGAACCACGATTTCAGCCATCCGATAACAGAAAGTCCGTCGGATATGGAGTGATCATTGGACAGCAGGTTTCCCCAGCTTTTATACAAAAACACAAACTGCCCGCTATCCACAACAATCAGCGGCAGCAGGGTAAAAAGCAATACCCAGAAAGCCGTGGTATAGGTCAGCTTCAGCTTTCCGGGATACAGCAGGTAAAGCGCCAGCGCCACAATCCCGAACAGTTTGATGTAAATGGTGGATATCAGGAAAAAGGAAGCCAGCCAGTAATTCCGCTTTTCCAGTGCGCCGAACATGAGCAGGAACAACCCGGCGATCAGCGCATTGCTTTGCTCGTTCTGCATTGCTGTAAGCAGCTCAACCACCACAAAAACGAGGATCAGTCCCTTGGTGCGTGCTGTAAACCTGGGTAAATGCTCTATCGCATAAAACAGGACTACTGCATTCAGTACGTTCCAGAGGGTAAGTCCCACAACGTCCGGAAGGATTGCCAGGATACCGAAAACCAGTGCAAAGGTCGGACTGTACTTGAACAAATCTCCCTGCTCCTCAATAAATTCCGCATACAGATCCTGCCCGTGGATCAGGTGAAAAAAAGACTGCTTGAAAATAATATAATTGTTGTAGTGGGTGTACAAATGTCCACCCGGTACAAAGCTGTCGAGCCGCCCGAAGTACGATTGCAGACTGGCAAAAACGGCCAGGGCGATATACACGAAAAGCAGGTATTGATGATTAGTTAAAAAGCGGTTGATAGCCTGCATGCAAGGAATTCAGTGACATTAATTTTTCATATACCCGCGCGATTTCAGCCAGCCTTCCATGGCTGCGGGCCAGCCGGAGAGGGAACCTTTTCCTTCCGTCCGCATGCCGTAACCATGTCCCCCGATAGGGTAGAGGTGCATTTCGGCAGGGATTTTCAGTTTTTTCAATGCAAGATAGTACTCAATGCTGTTTTCAACGGGCACAGCTCCATCATCTTCGGCGTGTACGAGGAAGGCAGGCGGCGTTTTCTCACTGACCTGCAATTCATTGGAGTAGTAATTAATAAGTTCTTCCGATTTCTCCGCGCCCAACAATTTATCACGTGACCCCCCGTGTGATATCGCAGGCATGAACGATACAACCGGGTACAGCAGGATGGAGAAATTCGGTTTGGCTTCTTCCGACCCATTTTTTCCTGCATGGTAATGCGTGGAAATCGTGGCAGCAAGGTGACCACCCGCCGAAAAGCCCATCACACCAATCTTCGACGGATCAATATTCCACTTTCCGGCATTCTGACGGATCAGTTTCATGGCTTGCATGGCATCCATCAGCGGAACTTCGTGCTGGTGCGTCATTGCTTTTTCGTCGGGGAGCCGGTATTTGAGGACAAATGCAGAAATTCCGCGCTCGTTAAACCATTTAGCAAAATCGCTCCCCTCATGGGACGCTGCAAGAATGGAGTAGCCGCCGCCCGGGCAGATCATCACAGCCGCACCTGTGGCCTTTTCTTTGGGCGCTATGTAAGCCGTGATTGTAGGTACGGTTACGCCGCTGATACGCAAAATGCCGCTCGCATCGGTCTCGGATTTCTCCTGCACGGAGCTGGCTTTGAAGTTTGGTACTTTGCCCTCGGGCCAGAGGTTCATGGTTTCGTTTTGTGCCATAGCAGCTATGTTGCTTGTCATCAGCCAGCAGGTTATCAGGGTAGGAAGCGCTTTGTTCATAGGTAAATGTTTATTCAAAAAAGCATCCTTTCACGGCAAATTACCCACATAAAGCATTTTCGCACGCAGTACGCCGCGCCATCTCTAAAAAAAATATTCGTGAAAATAGTAAATGAGCGCCTGCGGTACTCTTATATGTGCGGTTAATGGCCGGCACCCGGCCTGAATAAGTCTTCGCATCCAACTCACATGAACTTTAATAAAACATTAAAACTATTGCCCGCGGGCTGTCTTGTGCTGGGCCTGATGGTCGCTTCCTACCAGAAGTCCAACCCCAGTACGGCCGACAGCCGGACGCTCGACAGTCTTTACAAAGACCTGACCGATGCCCAGAAACGTTCCGCCAAATACGCCGTAGCAGGTCTTTCCGTCACCGAAGGACTGGAAGCAACACTATTTGCAGCGGAGCCGGCCATTACCAATCCCACCAACATTGATGTCGATCATCTCGGTCGGGTCTGGGTGTGCGAAGCTTACAACTACCGCCCTGCCATTAACGGTAATCCCACCAAAAATGAAGGTGACCGCATACTGATCCTGGAAGATACGGACGGTGATGGCAAGTCGGATAAGACAACTGTATTCTACCAGGGCAAAGAAATCAACTCGCCGATCGGAATCTGGGTGATGGATAACCGGGTAGTTGTTTCCCAGAGCCCGTATGTGTGGCTTTTTACTGACGAAAACCGCGATGGAAAGGCGGATAAAAAGGAAGTGATTTTTGAAGGAATCGGAGGAGAGCAGCACGACCATGGTATGCATGCTTTCGTATTTGGTCCTGATGGCAAGCTGTATTTCAACTTCGGAAATGAGGGAGGACAGCTGCTGGACGGAAAAGGAAAGCCTGTCATCGGGAAAAATGGTCAGCCTATTGATTTTACAAAACTAAAGCAGGGTATGGTTTTCCGCTGCGACCCTGATTTTACCAATATAGAAGTGCTGGCCAACAATTTTAGAAACAACTACGAAGTGGCGGTCGACAGCTACGGTACCCTGTGGCAATCCGACAATGATGACGACGGCAACAAGAGTGTCCGGATCAACTATGTAATGCAGTACGGAAATTACGGCTATACCGACGAGCTCACCGGCGCAGGCTGGCGGGCGGGCCGCACCAATATGGAAGATTCTATCCCATACCGCCACTGGCACCTCAATGATCCCGGTGTAGTGCCCAACCTCCTGCAGACAGGCTCCGGCTCACCCACAGGCATGGTCGTGTACGAAGGCAGGCTGCTGCCAAAAGCATTCTGGGATCAGATGATCCACTGCGAGCCTGGTCACAATGTAGTTCGGTCATATCCGGTGCAGAAAGCCGGCGCAGGATACACGGCCAAAATCGTCAACATCGTGGACGGCAAGCGCGACCAATGGTTCAGGCCATCGGATGTTTGCGTGGCTCCCGACGGTTCCCTGATCGTGTCAGACTGGTATGATCCGGGTGTAGGCGGGCACCAGGCGGGTGATCAGAACAAGGGCCGCATTTACCGTATTGCACCTCCCGGCACTACTTACCGCATTCCCAAAAACGATTTTACAACGGTAACAGGGGGAATTAAGGCACTTCAGAGTCCGAGTGTTTCGGTGCGGTACATGGCTTGGAATGCATTGAGCAAAATGGGCGACCAGGCAGTACCGGCACTTGAAGCTTTGTATCTGGATAAAAAAGCCAACCCGCGCATGCGCACCCGGGCCCTGTGGCTGCTCAGCAAAACCGCTGCCGGCGAAAGGAACATTGACAAGGCTGTAAAAGACGCAAACCCCGACATCCGCATTGCCGGATTGCGGGCTGCCAGCGAATTAAAAGCATTGCAGCTGATACCCTACATACAGCTTCTTGCCAGGGATACGGATCCGCAGGTACGCCGCGAATGTGCCCTGATGCTTCATAACAATGCTTCGCCCGAGGCTCCTGCCTTGTGGACACAGCTTGCACAGCAATATGACGGCAAGGATCGCTGGTACCTGGAAGCACTGGGTATTGCAGCCGAAGGTCAGTGGGATTCATTCTTCAAGGCATGGCTGAACAAGTCCGGGATAAATCCTGTGGCTTCACAAGCGGGCAAAGACATTGTTTGGCGGTCACGTTCCAGCGAGTCGGTGAACCTGCTCGCTTCCCTGGCAAGTGATTCCAATGTTCCGCTGAAAAGCCGCCTGCGCTATTTCCGTGCATTCGACTTCAATCCGGGAGCCACTCAGAAATCCAGTGCCTTGCTGAAAATTATGAAGGGAAATGCACCGGATCAGAGCAAAGTCAATGAGCTGGTACTGCGGCATCTTGATCCTGCATTTGTAAAACAAAGCCCTGAGGCAATGGCAGCCGTGCAAAAACTGCTCGATTCATCTTACGGCACGCCCGTATACCTTGAAATGCTCGGCCGGTATGAGCTGCCAGGTGAAAACCAGCGGCTGCTTGAAATGGCCGTGAAAGAACCTTATTCGGGCCTGGGCCGGGGCGCTGCTTCTCAGCTGATGAAGCAGGGCGGAGCAGAACTGATATGGTCGGTGATCAAAGGGAATGATGCAGATAAAAGTGAAGCCGCAGTAACTGCCATGCGGAGTATCGGCTCAAAAGAAGCACTCGATATGCTGAAAACCGTATCGCTCGACACCAAATACCCCGAGCCGCTGCGCCTTGCCTCGGCACGGGCGCTGGGCGGCACCATGAGCGGAGAGGATATTGTCCTTGACCTCTTGAAAGATGGAAAATATACGGGCGACATCAAGGCGGCAGCTGTAAAAGGTCTGGCCGGCGCCTGGCGGAAATCTGTTAAAATGGAAGCAGCCAAATACTCGGATGCAGGTGCCGTAGCAGCCAGAAAGCACCCGGATGTAAAAGAACTCATCACCATGAAAGGCAATGTTTCCAAAGGAAAGCAGGTGTTCTCATCCTACTGCTCCGTATGTCACCAGGTCAATGGAGAGGGTATGGATTTCGGACCGAAGTTATCCGAGATTGGCAGCAAGCTGCCCAAGGAAGCACAATATGCTGCCATTTTTGAGCCAAGTGCGGGTATCGGGTTCGGGTATGAAGGCTTTGAGGTAAAATTCAAGGATGGTTCGACCGTTTCGGGGATTATATCCAGCAAAACCGAAACTGACCTGATCATGAAGTTTCCGGGTGGTTCTACGCAGGAATACAAAATGTCACAGGTCAAATCCATTAAACAGCTCAGCGACTCCATGATGCCCGCCGGCCTCCCCGATGCCATGAGCACGGAGGAGCTCGTCAGTCTGGTGGATTATCTGAGTAATCTGAAAAAATAGTAAAGGGGAGCAAATCGCTCCCCTTTAACTTTTATAAGGCACTGCCTTGATAAGCCGGAGGTTGTTTAACTGGCTGATGTGGAGGACATTTTCTTTTGGAATGACATTTCGGGCGATCCAGTTGTTGACGATCATTGTATTTTTAATGCCGAACCGGCGGCAATATTCCTTCATTGTCACCCATTCACTAAGCGGGTACTTTGTCCCATCGATTTCCAGACTTACTTCCTGCCCATGGAGTTCGGCCATCAGCTCGGCCGCACGCTGACGTGCTTCCACTGCTTTTTCCATAATTTCGTCAGCCTTTTTCAGCAATGCTTTCCGGATATGTTCACGGTCTGCCTCGGGTGCGCCAGCAAAGTAATCTAATGCTTCTGCACTTGCTTTTTCGTATGCCTCGCCTGTCTGCGATTCAGCAACTTTTTTCAGAATATGATTGATGTTCATTTTGCCTGGTCTATAAAGTTCGCAGTACTGCTTCAAGTTTTCTCACCGTATCATCTATTGCATTTAGCTCGTCAAGAATGGCATTTTACATGTCATCCGTCAATGCGCCTGTCATTCGCAGGCTGTTCAAGGTCATTTTCAATTGCATTTTGTTCGGTAGCTCAATGGCGATAAGGTAGCTTTACTTTTTCTTTCACAATTAAATTTTAGTGGCGTGTATAATGGATTGTTTAGCAATATAACAAAACAATCTTTCAAGATTCTAGCTCCAATTACTTTGATGGCGGTTTTCATTTTTCAGGAAACATCGGGTATTTTTAGGAGGAATTCTGAATAAAACTCCTCATTGATTTGATTTTGAAACAGTTCGATTTCAAGAAATTTACATTTCTGATTGCCGTAAACACACTATTCTGTATTTCTTACGGTTTTTCCCAGTCGGCCGACACCCTGGCCGCAGTCCATCCCGACAGCGTCTATGCAGCCCTGTCCGAAGCGGAAAGAAGGTTTACTGCCAATGCAGTGGCTGGCCTGCAGCTTGCCGATGACCTGGAAGCAACCTTGTTCTCCTCAGAACCCCACATTACCAATCCCATCAACATTGATGTCGACCACCGCGGCCGTGTATGGGTATGCGAATCGTACAACTATCGCCCGGCTGTGAATGGAAAGTCGGAGCTGGGAGTAGGAGACCGCATTGTGATCCTGGAAGACAAGGACGGTGATGGCAAGGCGGATGTGAGCAAGGTTTTTTACCAGGGTCCCGAAATCAATGCGCCGCTGGGGATCTGGGTGATGGGCAACAAGGCAATCGTTTCACAAAGTCCGTATGTGTGGCTCCTGACCGATACCAATGGTGACGACAAGGCCGATACCAAAGAAATTTTATTCAAGGGAATTGGCGGTACCCAGCAGGATGCGGGCATTCATGCCTTTGTTTTTGGTCCGGATGGTAAATTTTATTTCAATTATGGAAATGCCGGCCGGCAGCTCGTCGATGGGCAGGACCGGCCGCTGCTTGATAAATACGAGCGGCCCATTGATTTCAGACAGTACAAGCAGGGCGTGGTTTTCCGGTGTGACCAGGATTTTACCAAAGTGGAAATACTTGCCGAAAACTTCCGCAATGGGTTCGAGGTGGCTGTGGACAGCTATGGTACCATGTGGCAATCTGATCAGGAGGAGCCCGGCAACGGGGGTGACCGGGTGTCTTACGTCATGGAAAATGGCAATTTCGGGTATGTGGACGAAATGACCGGCGCAAGCTGGCGGCTCAATCGTACCAACCTTGAAGACGAAATTCCGCGTCGCCACTGGCACCAGAACGATCCCGGCGTGGTACCCGACCTGATCGAGACTGGCTCAGGTTTTCCGATGGGAATGACCGTGTACGAGGGCGATCTGCTGCCCAGGAAGTACTGGGACCAGGTAATCGTTGCCGATGCCGGACAAAATGCACTGAACTCATTTCCTGTACAGCCCGATGGCGCCGGCTTCAAATGCATGGGCATCAATCCCATTGTGGAGGGTAAACGTGACAAATGGTTCAGGCCAACGGATGTTTGTGTTGCTCCGGACGGTTCCCTCATGGTTTCCGACTGGTATGACCCGGTGATCGGTTCCAATAAAATGAAAGACAAAAGCCGCGGCCGTGTATATCGGATCGCTCCTCCCGGCACAGCATACAAGGTTCCTGTTTTTGATCTCAACATCCCTGAGCAGGCTGTACAGGCGCTGCAAAGTCCCAATTTGTCCATGCGCTACCTGGCCTGGAATGCATGTGTGAAGCATGGCTGGGCCGCTGAGCCTTACCTGGAAGCACTTTTCAGGCAGTACGATGCCAATCCCAAACTCAGGGCCAGGGCGCTGTGGGTACTCAACCGCATTGAAGGGTTCAACTACCGCAACCTGGACATTGCATTCAGGGAATTGAATCCCAATATCCGGATTACTGCGCTCCGGGCTGTACGCCAGCGCAACAGTGATCCTACCGAGTACATCAAGCGGCTGACGTCTGATCGTGATCCGCAGGTGCGCCGCGAATGCGCGCTGGCGATCAACCATAACCATACCTATGAAGCGCTTGACGTATGGCTGCAACTGGCGCAGCAGTACCAGGGCAACGACCGCTGGTCGGTGGAGGCGCTGAGCATTGGGGCGTATGATCAGTGGGAGCGGATTTTTCCGGCCTGGCTGAGCAAAGCAGGCAGTAACCCGGGCGCAACTCCTGCCGGCAAGGACATCATCTGGCTCGCCCGTACGCGACGCGCCATTCCCTATCTGACCGACCTTGCTGCCGATACAACGGTGAGCTTCAAAAGCAGGCTCCGGTATTTTCGTGCGTTCGACTTCTTTCATGCGGGATACGAAAAGTCGCAGGCACTGCTGAATGTGATGAGCATTCCGTCTTCCGACAGGATTGAGGTAAGCAAGCTCGCGCTTTTACATTTGGATAAATCATTTGTAACCAACTCCCAGCAGGGACTTACGGCATTGAACAAGCTGCTGGACGAAACTTACGGAACCGAGCACTACATTGATTTGATGACACGCTATGCCCTGGAATCGGAGCAGGACCGGCTTCTGAAACTGGCCCTCGACAAATCGGACGAAGTAATCGGGCGGGATGCGGGTTCGCTGCTGCTGGAACAGGCAGGGATTTCCTACATCAATCAAAAAATCGGTACGCTGGATGACACACGTAAATCGGCCCTGCTTGCGAGCATTCAAACAGTCGGTAGTCCGGAGTCTGTATACCTGCTGCGCTCGGCTGCAACAAGTGAAAGTGAGTCGGCGATGGTGCGCAGGCACGCTGCCAGGTACCTGGGTGGAAGCTGGCCGGGTGAGGAAGTGGTTGTGAAACTTCTCAAAGAAGACAGACTTACGGGAGAAGTCAAAGACGCTGCACTGGAAGGTGTAAAAAATGCATTCAGGGAGGATATCAGGGCGGAGCTCGCTCCGTTTTTTCCAAAACCCGTGGAAGAGCCGGTTGCCACGCAGGCAGAAGTGAAGTCTAAAAAAGAAAAGAGAAAGCGCAGAAAGTGAGTCAGAAATGAAGTTTGCAGCGATTTGGAGGTATATTTAGTAACTCTTTCACTTTACCATTCTGAAAATAAACCTTAACAATATGCTCCGCAGAAATTTTGTAAAATCTTCCATTGGTTTGGCAGGTGCAGCGCTCGCAACCGGAGAAGCGTTCAACGCGAAGCCCGCGGCCAAGAATAACTTTAAACTTAAATACGCCTCCCATTTCGGCATGTTCGAGAACACGGCTGGTAAAAATGTGATTGATCAGCTGAAATTCATGGCTGATCAGGGTTTTATGGCGCTGGAAGACAATGGAATGATGGGCCGGCCGGTGGATCAGCAGGAAGCCATTGCCAAGGAAATGACGCGGCTGGGCATGGAAATGGGCGTGTTTGTAGTGGATAAAGGTGGAAACGGAGCCAATACCCTTGCAGCCGGGAAAAAGGAGTACATCGATATCTTTTTGAATGGTTGTAAAAAGGCCGTAGAGACGGCCAAGCGTGTGAATGCCAAATGGATGACCGTGGTGCCGGGAGACTTTGAAAGAAACCTGCCGATAGGCGTACAAACCGGTAACGTGATTGACGCGCTGCGCCGTGGTGCCGAAATCCTTGAACCAAACGGACTGGTGATGGTACTCGAACCCCTCAGCGATTCGCCTAATCTGTTTTTGAGAACCTCCGACCAGACCTACGAAATCTGCCGGGGTGTCAACAGCAAGTCGTGCAAGATCCTGTACGACATTTACCATATGCAGAAAAATGAAGGACGCATCATCCACAACATTGATATGACGTGGAGTGAAATCGACTATTTCCAGATTGGTGACGAGCCGGGCCGGAAGGAACCTACTACCGGCGAGATCAACTATAAAAATGTGTTTAAATACATTTACGACCGGAGCAAAAAAGAAAACCGCTCATTTATCATGGGAATGGAGCATGGTAATTCCAAAGCCGGCAAGGAAGGCGAAGCTGCGCTGATTAAGGCGTATGTGGAGAGCGATAGTTTTATGTAGAGCAGTCGGCAGTCGGCTATCGGCTTTCGGCTTTTAGATTTCAGACAATAAAAATGGCTTGCTAGAATTAGCAAGCCATTTTTATTGTCTAAGAAAGGCTGATTGCCGACTGCCGAAAGCAAAAAAGCCATTTTTCCTTATAGTACCACTACCGAGTTCTCAGTAGCATCCACGCCGGCAGGGACATATTTGTCTGCTTCCCAGTCATTTTCCCATTTCTCACCATCCAGTACATACCGGAACTGGTACTCGCCTGAGGCCAGCTCAAGTGTTGTTTTGAATGAACCGTCTTTTTGCTTTTTCAGGGCGATCGCCTCGTCTATATTCCAGTCGTTGAACTCTCCAACAAGGGCCACTTGTTTGGCTTCAACCGCCGCTTCTGCAGGTACTGTAAACGTTACTTTGTAAAGGGATTTACTTTTTACAAATTGCTTTGATAATGCCATGTTTGGTAGTGTTAAATAGTTGATAGCACAAAGATACAATCAAACATTATTCAAATCAATGAATATCAACACAATATCGACTATTGCTCTTCGAATAGTTATATAGGCACGTTTTTGTAGGTAATCTGGCGAGACGTATTGCCCTTTTTAGCGAAGCGTATATCTCAGTCCCAGAAAGCCGCGGATCCCCTGATTGGGCGCGTAAACATACGACGGGTCAAAGGTTAGCCGGTAGGGATTTTCGGGTGTTGCCACTACCTGTCCATGTGGATCAAACTGTACATTCTTATCAAATGGATCAAACGACCGGGCAATGGAATTGGCTGGGGGCGTGAAGTTTAAGAGGTTTTTGACACCACCGTAAATTTCCAGTCCGCCCGTAAATTTTTTCGTAACCTGAATATTCTGCAGCGACCAAACCGGCGACCGTGCGGCGCGCGGATCTGCTTCACTCAGCAGGGGCAAGCGCATGGGTCCGTAAATATTTCCGGTATAATCCACAGAAATCCCCGACTTGGAAAATTCATAAGTCAATGCCCATACGCCTGTGAACCTCTCGGTAAGCACAGGACGGAACCGCACGCCATGCTCACGCTGGAAATTGTCCATGTAAGTGCCGCCGGCATTTATTTTCAGCGGAAACGGGAAGTTAAAGTCCAGGTTAAGACTGACGCCCTTTGATACCGCGTATCCATCGAGGTTGTCGTAGATGATCTCGTTGGGATTGGTATCATAATCGGGTAAGATGCGATTGGTGAAATGGGTGTAAAAAACCGACGCGTCGATACCCACGAAAGCATCGCCGGTCACAATCTTCTTAATCACATTCACATTGACATTCCAGCTTTGCTCGGGATCGAGTGCTTCCTTTACAATCACCTGCCTTGATCCCGTGAGCGCAGCATGGTCTTCCGTGAAAAGGTTCACGATCCTGAACCCGCGGCCCGCATTGATCCGGATTACATCGGTTTGGTTAAACTTGTACTTGTAGGCAGCCCGGGGCGTGAAAATACTGCCATGCCTGCTGTTGTAATCGTAGCGGCCGCCAAGCAATACGGCATGTGCACCCACCCGTATTTCATCCTGCACAAAAATACCCGGCAAAAATATGCGGTCTGCATGATCACCACCGTCGGCATAGCGGGTAGCCGTGGTGTTATCATTGTAGTAGGTATAGCGAACAGGCGTACCCAAAAGAAAGTTGTGCTTTCCAACCTGTTTATCCCAAAGCAATTGGGCAAATGCAATTTTCTGATCCGCCCGGAAAGGAACCTTCCCGTAGGCTGAATTCTGGTTATGGGAGCTGAATGAATACTGGAAAGTCAGTTTATGAGGCAGCTGGTAGCTTCCGAGCAGTTCAAAACGCTTGGTATAGATGCTTTCCCCATACACCTCGTCACCTCCGCGGTGGGTCCGGTTCCAGTTCATTTGGCCGCCCCAGCGGTCTTCATAGTAGTACCGCCCGGCAATGCTCGCCTGCCGGTTTCCTTTCAGCCCAAACGACCATTTGTTAAAAAGTGAAATCCTGTTTTGTAAAGTCAGGTCCGTAAAGCCGTCACTGTTGTGGTCGGCGGGGCGCTGGTAGTTGTAGTAGCTGAGACCGAGGAGCGAGCTCGTTTTTTCTCCCGGACTAAATTTCACACCCAGGTCTACATTATAGTCCTGCCAGGTGGTACCAAATACGTCCGCAGAAAACAAGGGCGCTTTCGCCGGATTTTTTGTGATGATATTGATCAATCCCCCCACCGCTTCGGATCCGTAAAGTGTGGAGGCCGGACCTTTAACGATTTCGACACGCTCGATGAGGCTGTTGGGAATGCCCGACAATCCGTAAACGGTCGAAAGTCCGCTTACCATCGGCATACCGTCGATCAGCACCATTGTGTAGGGACCTTCGAGACCATTGATGTGAATATCGCCCGTATTGCACACATTACAGTTGAGCTGCGGTCGAACACCATTTACATAGCTGAGTCCCTCAAAAATGCTGGGGACAGGGTTTTTGTAAATAAACTTGGCGGTGATCACATCCACGGGTACGGGACTATCGAGCTTGGACACCTCCCGCATGGTACCCGAAACAACCACTTCATCCAATGCCTGCGCATCTGCTTTGAGCTCGAAATTCCTGCTCAGGTCACGGTCAATCCTGACATTTTTTTCAATAATGGGCGGAAGCGACACATAGCTGACCCTGATGGTGTACAGGCCGGCAGGTATCCCGCTAAGTGAAAATTTTCCCGTGGAGTCAGCCGTAGTTCCTGCCTGCAGCTCGGTAATATATACCGCTGCTCCGAATGCTGCATTCGCATCACCTTGCAGGGTAATGCGCCCTTTCAGTGTGAACTGCGCACTGGAATCGAAGGCTAAGAAGCTTAGTATGAACAGGGGTAAGAGTAGTTTCATAGTTTGTCAAAACATGGTTACCTAATTGGTCTCAATTGTAATTTAGGTAAATCTAAAATTTAGTATTGACAAACAAAAATATTTTTCAAGACTAGCCTTGCGGTGAAGAATCAAAGAATTGAGCAAATTTTTGTAAACTGCTCCTTTAAACTTTTTAACTATTAACCTGCTACCATGAAAAAGTTCTTGAAACCGATCAAGCTGCCTGCATCAGCAGACTGGGGTGTGCTGATCCTGAGAATCGGGATTTCATCGATGATGCTTACGCACGGCTATGCCAAGCTGGCTAACCTGCTGGCCGGCGAACACGGCTTTGCCGACCCTATCGGAATAGGGGAGGAGCTCTCGCTCATACTGACTATTTTTGCAGAGTTCGGGTGCTCCATACTTGTGCTCCTGGGCCTTTTCACAAGAGCTGCATTGATCCCGCTGATTTTTACGATGGCAGTTGTACTGCTGGTCGTACACGGCGCCGATCCGATTGACAAGAAGGAACTGGGGATCCTGTTTCTGTCGGCCTACGTGACTTTGTTTTTGACGGGGCCGGGAAGGTTTTCGGTAGATAATGGTTTGTATAAATAAAACAAAAGCGGCTCAGCATTGTGCTGAGCCGCTTTTGTTACTACTGTGACCATTCGGTAGGCGTACGGTCCCAGCGGTGTTGCCGGAGCTTTGAGGCAACTTCTGGTGAAAGCTTGCTGCCATCGCTTGCCGCCACATTTGCTTTTACGTGCGGAAGCTTGCGCATGCCCGGGATCGTCGTATGCACGTCGGGATTGTTCAGGATAAACCGTAATGCAAGTTCAGGCATGGTCATACCCCCGGGCAGATCGGCCCGCAAGGCCTCGGCGTGGTCCACGCTGGCATTCAGGTTTTCAGGAACAAAATACGTTGAGCGCCAGTCGTCCTTCGGGAATACGGTTTCTTTGGTGAGTGTGCCGGTCAGTGTACCTTCATCAAAAGGCACCCGTGCGATGACTCCGATATCCATTTGCCGGCAAAGCGGGAAAAGCTGATCTTCCGGTGCCTGGTCGAATATGTTGTAAATCACCTGTACGGCATCAATAAGCCCTGTTTTAAGCGTTTCAAGCGCATTGTTAGGTTCCCATCGGTTGATACTGATGCCCCAGGCAGCTACCTTGCCCTGCTCCGTGAGCTTTTGTACGGCTTCCTTCCACTCATCCTGCCCGGCCCAGGCATCTTCCCAAACGTGGAATTGCATGAGGTCAATTTGTTCGGTACCAAGGTTTTGCAGGCTTTTGTCTGTATACTCGATAATGTAGTCGGCCGGAAAAACTTCATCCAGCGTAAACTCGGGCCTCGACGGCCACTGGCGGTTTTTGGGCGGGATTTTGGTGGCAGCATATAGCTTCTGGCCGGCATTCCGCCGGATCAGCTCGCCCAGGATACGCTCGCTCAGACCTTCCCCATACCCCCAGGCGGTATCAAAAAAATTGACGCCCGACGCCACGGCCAGGTCGAGCGAATCATCTGTTTCTTTCCGGTCTGAGCCGGTCCAGCCAGCCAGGCCCCACATTCCGTAGCCGATCTCGCTGATGTTCCAGCCAGTTCGTCCAAATCGACGGTATTGCATGTTTGTTTTATTTAATGTGACAGGTTAAAAGTTCACCACTTTGTTTTGGTGCAGAAAAGATACATTTGCAGAATTTATTTTTGCATAAACTGACGTAAAACTTCCTCTTCTTCCAGTGAAACTTCATGAACTGTTTACAAAAGTATGGTCGATGACGGTGAGGCGGGCAGGATACATAGCTTTTATAATCAGCATTTCGGCACTGGTAAGCCAGCCGCCAGCCGCTCCCCGCATTCCGGCATTCAGTACGGCATTTTACCGCATGCAAACCGACATCCGTGACAATGTTATCTCACCCGATTCGGCCCGGAGTGCGTTTGCTGCTGTTGTAATGCAGTTGCGCGCTGCCTATCCGCGGGATACCTGCGCGCCTATCGATTCAGCCTATTTCGTATATCCGCTCCGTGGCTATTACCCGCGCGAATCCATTGGCGGGAGAGGGCGCGGCTACCGGCCCAAAGGTTTTGATCTGTTTGATATGAATGCGTCGGGAAGTCACCCCGCACACGATCTTTTTATCAAAGACGGCAACCAGGACAATCTCGACGACCGTACCTGGAAACCTGTGGATGTGCTTGCATTTACCTCCGGGGTGGTGGTCGCTACCGAAACCGGCTGGCGGTACGATAGTGAGTACCGCGGCGGCAACTGGATCTGGATTTATGACCCGTGCCTCGATGGCTTTTTTTATTATGCCCATAACAACATCGTTCAGGTGCAGCCGGGACAGTGGGTGCACGCAGGAGAAAAAATTGCTGAGGTGGGTCGGAGTGGCTACAATGCTTACAAAGAAAGGTCGCCTACGCATGTCCATTTGATGTATCTTCAGCTGGATCAAGCCGGTATGCCCGAGCCCTACAACACTTACGAATGGATGAAGCAGTCGCAGACTGTGGAGGTTTTTGACGCGGAATGATTTGGATTGAGGCTAATAATCAATAAATTGGGTCTCACTCCATTCCTATTCCGAAAACAAAATCCTTATGAACAACCGCCGGTCTTTTTTCAAAAAAACCGCTGCCCTAGGTCTGGGCGCATTCGGTTCCGACAGTCTCTTCAACCAGCTCCATTCAGAACAATTCCGGGAAGCCGAACAGCTTTGGGACGATGATAGCCAAAGCAATGAAGCATACTGGAATGTTATTCAGGATGCTTATACAGCGAGTAAAAGCGAGATAATCATCCTCAACAACGGAGGCGTTTCACCTTCGCCCCTGGTGGTACAGGAGGCGCTGGAAAAATACAACAAGGTAGCCGCGCAGGGACCATCCTATTATATGTGGCGCATCATGGACAAAGGCCGCGAGCCGTTGCGGCAGCGGCTGGCCGGGTTGGCCGGGTGTGATCCCGAGGAAATCGCCATTAACCGGAATGCTACCGAAGCGCTTAATACCGTCATTTTCGGGCTTCCGCTACAAAAAGGGGATGAGGTAATCGGCACGGTGCAGGATTATCCCAATATGATGCACGCCTACAAGCAGCGTGAAATGCGGGACGGCATTGTTTACAAACAAATATCCTTTGATTTTCCCATTGAGGACGACGACCAGATTGTAAAAGCCTACGAAGCGGCCATCACGCCACGCACCCGCATTGTGCATGTAACACATATTATCAACTGGGTCGGGCAGATCATGCCCGTGAAGAAGATCGCTCAGATGGCGCATAAAAAAGGCATTGAAGTAGTGGTAGACGGCGCACATACCTTCGGTTTGCTGGATTACAAAATTCCCGACCTTGAATGCGATTACTTCGGTACAAGCCTGCACAAGTTCCTGAGCGCGCCCGTAGGCAGCGGCATGATGTGGGTGAAAAAAGATAAAATTGAGAACATCTGGCCGCTCGTGTGCAACAGTGAGCCTAAAAGCAAAAACATCCGGAAGTTCGAAACGCTGGGTACCCGGAGCTTCTGCATTGAGCAGGCAATCGGTGAGGCGATAAACTTCCAGGAGGGAATAGGTACTCGGCGCAAGCAGGAACGCATTCATTTCCTGAAAAAATACTGGGCGGGGCAGGCGGTTCAGATTCCGGGTGTGAAGCTGCATACTTCCCTCAAACCCGAATATTCATGCGCCATCGCCGGCGTGAGTATCGATGGCATGAAGCCGGAGGAGCTGGATAGCAGGCTGATGAAAGACTACCGGATTCATGTAGTGGGAATGAACTACGCCAACATCCATTGCGTAAGGGTCACGCCGCATGTTTATACCAAAACCAGCGACCTGGACAAGCTCGTGGGTGCCCTGCGCGATATCGCCAAGAAAGCCTGAACTTTTACCCTGGCAGAGTATTTGAGCATGGTTTGTCTGCAATGGACGGCCGTGCTTTTTTTGTGAACCAAAATGCCGCTTGCAATCCGGCTGGGAGCTCTGGTCCGCACAAATCCGCCTTTTGAACCAATGCTTTGTTAACTGGCGGGAGTTCAGCCTAAATTTGATTTAAACAGGATTTAAAATCAACATGCTATGATACGAAAGGGTACATTTATTAAAACAGCAAGGGAAATCAGCGTTAGCAGTGCACTGGCCATTACGCTGCTGGCAACGCCGGTTGTACTGCCCGGGTGTTCGTCCGGCGGGGATGATGAGTCGGCTTACAGTTATGAGGAGACCTCGTACGGCAAAGGCATCAGGTCACATATCCGTGAAGTCAAGGCTGGCGAGTTTCGCATTACCGACGAAGAAAGTGTGGAGCCTGCGCAGTCAGGCGCAATTGTAACCTACCTCGACGGCCATACCGATTCACTCAGTACTACCGCTGCCAAGGCGCTCATCGACAATGAGGTCAGGACTAATCCTGGCTATGTCGGGCATCACAGCGGTCTTACGAGCATGCTGCTTTATGGTGGAATCGGTTACATGCTGGGGCGCAATGCCAATAACGGCTACATTAACTCCTACCGCGATCGCGACGGAGGTGCTACTGCCAGGGGATTTTACGCCAATCCCGATACTTACAACCGTGCGCGTACTGCCGTCAGCAATGTAAATGCTTCACGCACTACCCGTACCGTTACAGCCAGACCCAAGAGCGGAAGAAGCGGTTTCTTCGGGCGATCTTCAAGCCGCAGCGGAGGTTAAGCCGGATTTTAATACTATATAAAATGTCAATAGAACTGAAACACCTAGGCACGCATCCCGAACAAGCCCTGCGTAATGCCGGCTGGAACTGGATGCTGGGTACCGATACCCTGCCGTATGTCACCAGCGACGTGGTGGTAGTGAGCGAAGCTCAGGCAGAACGTTTTTACGAAGCTGCCAACAATCTGTACGAAATGCTTATAGAGGCTGCCCAGTACATCATTGATCACAACCTCTGGCAGGAAGCAGGCATTCCATCCAATCTGATCGATCTTATCAGATATTCCTGGGAGGATGACAGGCATGTACATCTGTACGGACGTTTTGACCTGGTGGAAACGCAGGCGGAGGCAGTAAAACTGATTGAGTTCAATGCAGATACTGCGACCTGCATTCCTGAAACAGCAGTGGTACAATGGGCTCATTTGCGCATGAACGGTCTGGATGATTCGGAGCAGTTCAACACGATTTACGAAACGCTCGTGGGCCAGTTCAGGTACATCAGAGAGGTGAATGCCGACCTGGATGCGTCCATGCTGTTTTCAACCATGCGCGATAATCCTGAGGATGATGCCAATGTGGCCATTCTGGTGGAGGCGGCCCGGGAGGCAGGCTTTGATACCGACTTTGCCTATGTGGATGAAGTGGAGTTTTCCACTGCCGAGGGTATTTACAGGCAGGATGCTGAAAATGGCAGTTTTGTGCGGTTCGACTTCTGGTTCAAGCTGGTGCCTTGGGAATACATCGGGCACGATGAGCCTGAACTAGCCGGGTTGCTGACAGAGATCATCAGGAGCCGCCGGGCTGTGGTGTTAAATCCTGCTTATACCCTGCTCTTCCAGTCCAAATACATTTTGAAAGTGGTTTGGGACCTTTTTCCGGGACATCCCCTTTTGCTTTCCGCGGATACGAACCCGGTTCATAACACAAAGTCGGTGAGCAAGGTACTTTTCGGACGGGAAGGTGCAAATGTTACAATCATGGATCAATCGGGTAGTATTACCGAGGCAGTGGAAGGGGAGTACGAAGATCAGCCGCGTATTTATCAGGAGTACACAAATTTCCCCACCGATATGGCTGGAAGCAGCTACCAGGCCGGGGTGTTCTATGCCGGCGAAGCTTGCGGACTGGGGTTCCGGCGGGGAGGCAGGATCCTTGATAATACTGCACAGTTTGTAGGCCACATCGTAGTGTAAGGCCTGCTCTGAAGAATGTACTCAGGAGAGAAAGTGCTGAATTGAAGCTGGTTGCGAACTAATTTTTGCAGGATCTGTAAAACCGGTCTTACAAATACACCGTATGCTCGCCGGTAAATAACTCAGAAAACCGTTTGATAATCCTAGTGCAAAAATGTCATCATTGCTGACCATGTTTGTACTGTTCTTGTACAAAGTAAAAATTACAATTTTTGAGGGGCGCCTGAGGCTTTTCTGGTATGAAAATTTTAGTGCAAACGTTATTAAACAAATAATTCTCCTGTAAATCCCAAATCCTTAAAATTATAATCATGATTCACGAAAAGATTTTCCAGTTAAAAAGCGGCAGAGAAGTAAAGGTAATTATCAAAGGTTATCACCTTCATGACAACCCACAGCTTAGTACTGAATATGAAATTTTGATACGCGAACCGAAGGAAAAATATTTTCGTGAGCCGATCGGCATCAACCATCCGCAATACTGGAAAATGAAGCGCATCAGCCCTCAGCAGGCTAAAACGGTACTGCTGGAATACAGTGGTATTTCGCAGCGACAGTTGAGTCTTGCCATTTCGGAGTTTAACAAGCTTGCAAATCATACTCCGCTGGTCGCGGAAACACAATATACAGCACAAGTAGCCTGAATAAGGCCTGTGTAACACACATAAAACGCTACACAATACATACAACAAGCAAATGGCGGGTAAGAACTTCGTGTTCGTACCTGCCTTTTTTGCTTTATTACGCTAAGTACGCTGCTTTTCCAGCTCGATAAAATCCTGCCGTGCGGGCGTAAAGCAATCAATCACCTTGCAGGTTGTATGTGCCACAGCAGAGTGCGGCGCATTTGAGGGAATATAAGCCGTCATGCCGCTGGTCAGTAACTTTCTTTCGCCAGCAATCTCAAATTCCAGCTCACCTTCCAGCACGTGGCACCATTGCTCATGAAAGTGACTATGCTCCGGCAGGATCGTACCCGCATCAATCGTCAGATGCCCAAACGTTTGCTGATCCGAGTGAGCCAGGGTACCATAGATTCCATCCCATATCCGGATCACTTTCCCTGCATTAAAATTAATAAAAGGCATAAGTTGCTGTTGAATAAAGCTTTGTTCATAAAATTGTTTAAAATTAAAGCAGAAAACCTGTGAGTTTTTATACTTTTGTTTCAATCTGTCACTTTTTATAATATTCAGGCATTGCGCAGGATTATTTCCATAGCACTTCTGGGGCTGCTGCTTTACAATATGGTAGGCTACTCGCTGGTTTACCTGTCGGAGCAGACACGCACGATTAGTGCTGCAGGAAACAGTTTTGTAGAGCGGGCCAGGGGATCTGAAAATATCCTGATCAAAGTGCCGGTGTCTGTTCCATATCAGAACGACTGGGCTGCACCAGAGCCGGTTCAGGGGCAGATCGAACATCATGGCCGGTTTTATCAGATGAAAAGCCAGCAGCTGATCAATGACACGCTTTATGTACAGTGTGAGTACGATCAGAATGCACGCGATAGGTTTACCGAACTGGTATCTCAGATCAATGACCAGGTGACAGGTCAGCTGCCCGACTCGCATGATGGTCAGCATTCGACGATTCTCAAAAATCTTCTTAAAGAATATATGTCTTCCGGCAGGAAGCATACTTTTTACGTGATGGAGTGGGTTCCAGCTCGCCCGGCGCCTGTTATGGCTACTCCGCTGCATGCTGCGTCACTGCACTTCAGTATGCCTTCACCTCCGCCCGACCGCGCGTAGGTAATCTCCTTTTTTACTGTTCCAGTCACTTTCAGATTTTCGGTTTGCTGCCGTGCCAGGTGCCGGCAGGCATGTCCGTATCCGGTTTTTACCGCGTTTGAATTACTTCAATCCGGCACAATTGCATCTTTTAGCCACAAAAATATTGCCGGTAAACCTGCATGGGAGCCTTCAGAGCCTCATTGCATCAATACCGCTGAAAAGAGTTTAATGTGCATCACACTATCATAGGTTAATATTTGGGCAAACGGGTTTGCCGGAGAGCGAACCCGTTTCTTTTTATTTTCTCAATGGTCAAAATGCGAGCATCCTTCCATCTTTATCAGTACCATTTGCATGAAATCATTTTGCAAACTTTTTCCTCAATCAGGGTTTTCTTTTTTAAGCATATCAGTCTTCTTCCTATTATTTGCAAATCCTGCCTGGGCACAGTGTGTGATAAAAGGTCAGGTACTTACAGAAAAAGGCCAGCCGCTGGAAGGCGTGGCGGTACATTTACAAAACACCCGCTTTGGAACGCAGACCGGCAAAGATGGCCGGTACTTGCTACAGAAATTGCCTGCCGGATCATACAGGGTAAGATTTTCAATGGTTGGTTTTGAAACACAGGAAATCAGCGCCGAGGTGAGTGAGGGCGAAAGCCTGATTTTGTCGGTATCCATCCGTGAAAGTACGCTCAGCCTGAACGAGGTCACAGTGGGCGACCGGCGCAATGTGGTACATACCGAGCGCCTCCCTGATGTACACGACCTTTTTATAGCAGCCGGTAAGAAAACCGAAGTGGTTCAGCTGGCAGGTGTTAATGGTAACATCGCAGAAAAAACCGGCCGGCAGATTTTTGCCAGGATCCCGGGCGTGTTTGTGTACGATATGGATGGAAGTGGCAATCAGATCAACATCTCAACCCGCGGCCTCGATGCGCACCGATCGTGGGAATACAACATCCGGCAGAATGGGATCATTACCAATTCAGATATGTACGGCTATCCGGCTAGCCACTACAGTCCTGCGATGGAATCAATTGAAAGAATAGAGCTGGTACGCGGCACATCGTCACTGCAATATGGGGCTCAGTTTGGCGGAATGATCAATTATGTAACAAAGCTGCCCGACACGACCAAAGCCTTTTCCTTCGAAAGCATTAACTCCGGCGGATCGTTCGGTTTGTTCAGCTCGTATAATTCTGTGGGCGGCAGGATTGGTAAAATGACGTACTCCGCATATTATCAGAAACGGCATTCAAACGGATACCGCAAAAACGCGAAGTCCGACGCACAATCACAGTTTGTGAGCATTGGCTACGATTTTTCGAAATCTTTTCGTGTAAAGGCCGAGCTGGGCAGGTCATCATACGTATACCAGATACCCGGCCCGCTCACCGATGCAATGTTTAATGCTGACCCGCGGCAATCGACCCGCTCGCGAAATTATTTTAACCCTGATATTTACATTCCCTCGATCGTATTGGACTGGCGTCTCTCAGCATCTACCCACCTCAAATTAACCAGCTCAGGAGTGTATGGCGCGCGAAACAGCGTCATGTACGATGCATTTGCCAATGTTCCCGACACGATCAATCCCGCGACCAACGGGTACAAGGCCCGCCAGGTGGACATCGATAATTTCAAAAGCTTTACCTCCGAGCTGCGGATGATTCAAACGTTTAAAATCGGCAGTGTCCGGAACACCTTATCAGCCGGGGTACAGGTTATGCGCAATCATCTCCGACGCAGGCAGCTTGGCAAAGGTACCACGGGCAGCGATTTTGATCTGAGCCTGACAGAGCCTGTTTTCGGGAGAGATTTACATATGAAAACAAAGAACATAGCACTGTTCCTGGAAAACCTGATTCAAATAACCCCGGAACTGAGCGTATCGCCCGGGCTGCGTGTGGAAAGCGGCTCGACGGATATGACCGGCGTCATCAGCTACTACGATCCATTGCATTTACCCAACCGCATCTCGCACCGCTTTCCACTTTTCGGGGTGAGTTCGCAATATCGGATCAATGCATTCAACAAGCTTTATGCAGGTGTTTCACAGGCTTACAGGCCAGTGGTTTTCAAGGATATTATTCCGGGATCGGTGTTGGAGCAGGTTGATAAAAATCTGAAAGACGCCTACGGCTATAATCTGGAAGCAGGACTGACGGGCAATCTGCGTAATTTTTTGAGGTATGATATCGGTGTTTTTCAGGTGATGATCAATCACCGGATGGGTACGGTTGGCATGCGCAATGAAAACAATGAAAGCTATTTGTTCAGAACCACCACTGGCGACAGCAAAACGCGGGGTGTAGAGGCATACATTGAGGTGGTGCCCTGGCGTGTTTATAATGGTCAAAGTCCTACTGAACTTTCTGTTTTTACGTCCACATCCTACTTTGATGCACGCTATGTACACGGAACTGCCGTGCAGAATGGTGAAAATACAACCATTGCAGGCAATCGCGTGGAGGGAGTTCCAGCCTGGATCAGCCGGAATGGCATACAGCTGGAACATAAGAAGCTCTCGCTGACCGCCCAGTTCAGCTACGTGAGCTCCAATTATGCCAATTCGTTAAATACGGAGACGCCATCGGTCAACGGGACAATCGGGAAAGTTCCTGGTTACGGACTATGGGACCTGAATGGTACTTTCCACTTCAATCGAAATTATACGCTTCGCATGGGCGTGAACAACATCGCCAATAAGCAATATTTTACCAAACGTCCGACCATGTATCCGGGTGCGGGAGTGTGGAGTTCGGATGGGCGCAGCTTTAATGTGTCTTTCGGAATCAAAATCTGAATACCGTACTGGATTGGTTTTTGCAGCAATTTTGTCAAACAAAACTGTAAGAAAATGAGTAATCAAACACTTCCGGACGATCAGCGTCTGATACTGTTTACCGATCTGACGCAAACAGAAAGAGAAGGCTTTTACAGCGATGATCTGGGCCTGTTTGTAGAAGCAACCGGCAACAGTGCTCATGATCGTACCGGCAAAACATTCGGTCCCGGTGAAGTAACCTCCTGGAAATACATAGAGGATAATTCCCGTAACTCCGACTTCATGGTCATTTTTTAGTTATAAGCTGCTTGCCGGCTGCTCAGGATTTTGCTGAGGCGAAAGGATATGTACATGCTCCGGGTGACAGGGGTCAAACGCTACACGGATATGGTTACCGGCAAATAGGGTTGGCCATTCAAGGCAGGTTGATTCATAAACAAACCTGATCTCATGAGGCTCGCCTTTTTCGGGAAAAATCAGGACGCGCAGCCAGACATTGGGGGCGTGGAAAACGATAGGCCGGATGGGAAATACGTCGAGAATAATGCCGTCGAACTCACGGCCGTTCCGCAATGTATTGGCCAGGCAACGTTCCTGGCGTGCACGCATCAAGAAAATGCCGGTAAACGCTGCTGCGCAGAATAAAAGCAGGGTTGCAAGCGTATAAATAAAGTATTCCATGCATTTGAGCGTCCAATGTTCAAGCTCAAATTAGAATGCATGGTGAGGTGCAGCAATTTAAATGAGCAAACCGCAGGAGGTCGTTTATCCTGCGGTTTGCTTTTATTTTATTCTGTGATCAACAGCTTAATAGCTTCTGTGAAACCGGAAGATTGCATTTCCAGCACATACAATCCGGGTGGGAGCAGCTTGCCGGATAGATCGACACTCGCTTTTGTCTTGTTTGTTTCACGCATAATGGATCCCAAAGGGATTATTGTGCCCATTCCGCTCACCAGATTCAGTTTTACATTTCCCTGATGATTATCGGACAATGATACATGGAGTGTACCTTTTGCAGGGTTTGGATAAACGAGCGAAGCAGCGTTGCTGTGGCCTTTCTTTTCGGCAGGCAGCTTTTCGGCACTCATCCTGGCGAGGGTAGCCTCTGTTGCCGTTTCAATGATCAGCTGGGGAGGGTAGGTGCCTTTTTCTTTACTGTAAAATTCAAGGTTCCTGTTTTGTGAATCGGGATTGCGAAACAGTATACTCACCGTCTTATCACCGGCCTGCTGTGCACTGACAAAGGCAGTCACATCCAGTTCGTAATATTTGTATTGGTTATTCACATCCATATTTCCCAGAGCCGCAGCCGCAGCGGGAGCATTGTTCCAGGTAATGCCGTCTTCTGTCCAGGAGTCGGTTGTTACGGAAAATGCAGTCAGACTTACATTATCAGCATTTTCCGTATTTCTTCCATACAGGCGCAATTTCGCAGAATTTACCAGCCCGACATCCGCAAGTGAGAATTTCAGGTAGGTCGTTCTGTCATTGCTGTTGCCGGAGCCACTTTTTACATTCAATGCATTATTGCTGCCGCTATTGGTATTGGCGTAATTTCCGCTTCTTACAAATGCATCGGCAACGGGCATCAGCGTCATGGAGGAGGATGGTACTGCGGTTTGCGGTATTACTTCAATGGCAGCCAGTGAGGGCAGATTGGCAATTGCTGTGAAGTCGATATTAAGCTCACCATCTGTAACATTGACCGTGAAGGTTTCCTGAACAGCCCTGAGTGCGCCGCCGGCTTCTGCAAAAATATCATAGCTGGTTAGCTTTCGGGTATTCTCGATATCCACATTGAACAACCGGCTTCCTTCCCCTCCCTGGCCGCGATTTGGAATACCAAACCAGATTTCGGCAAAGTGCAGGATCACATTCACGGTTCCGTTTACGACCGGGATATCATAGCCGAATGCGTTGGAAGACCGCTCTGTCCGGTAAAGTACATCGTCGGTCGTATTCAGAATATCGTTTCCGCCGGGCAGGGTGCTTACGCGGTTGATACCTGTAAAGTATTGGTCTTCCATAAAAATCCTTCCGTCGGCAGCTGTAAAGTTGGCGCCACCCGCATTGATCCTGATGGCCTTTGCAGTACTTGCATTATTGACTGTGACGGTAATTTGTTCCTGGTCTGATAGCGCCGGCGAACCACTGTCTGTTACTTTCACTGCAAAGGTGTACTTGCCGGGTACAGTGGGTGTCCATGCAAATGCGCCGGTAGCTTGCTGAATGCTGGCTCCTGCCGGAGCGTTTACGAGTGAAAACACAAGTGCTTGTCCGTCTTCGTCGCTTGCCACTGCATTGAATGTCAGTTTCTGGCCTGCAACAACACTCTTATTGCCGATCACACCAAGTACCGGTGCCGTATTTGTAAGTTCCTGAGGAATCACTTCAATGGCCGATATCTTTGGCAGGTTGGCTTTGCCTGTGGTAAAGTTTATATTTAAAATGCCATCCGTAACCGTAACCGGGAATATCTCCTGAATAGGTTTCAGTGCTCCGCCTGCTTCGTCGTATATATCATAATCGGTCAGCTTGCGGGTGCCTTCTATGTCCACATTGAACATACGCTTGCCCTTGCCGCCGGCAGCTCTGTCGGGAGCACCATACCAGATTTCCGCAAAATGCAGTACCACGTTCATGGCTCCGTTACGCACGGGAATGTTGTAGCTGAATGCCTCCGAGGAACGCTCGGTGCGGTAGAGCGCGTCGTCGGTCGTATTCAGGATATCACCTGTGAAAGGTGTACCGGTACGGTCAATACCGCCATAATACTGGTCAGCGGTAAAGGTCCGGTTGCCTGATGCATTAAATGTCTGACCGCCTGAATTGATGCGGATGGCATTTACGGTTTCTTCGTCGGATACTTCCACATTTACGCAAAATGTAGCCAATGAACCCGGCTGGCTTCCAATCGCTGTGATGATGCCGGAATATTGCCCGGGTTCCAGGCCCGCAGTGTTGATCGTAACTTCGGTTTCAACACCATTCAGGTTTACGGAGCCCTGCTTGTTTTTCGTTACGGTGAGCCAGCCTGCATTGGATGTAAGCGTATAGTTGGTTGGATCCTCGATGACATACAGCAGGTTTTTTAAAACAGACTTTTGCTCGGGGGCCAGCTGCTCTGAAAAGCAGGGTACGCTGAAACCCAGCGTGCGTGCCGGCGTGCGCGGAACCTGCGCTATGTACGTTTCCTTGCGTTCATTTGCATAGGAGTCGAGCGCACCGTTGGTGATGATAAAAGAGCTTCCCACGAGCTTGGCAGACAAGCCCAGAAAGCTGCCGGGCAGGCGGTAGGCTGTCAGGTTGGACCAGCTGCCCAGACCGTTGTTGGCTTGTGGATTAAACTGGTATACCGTGTTCTGGGTGCGGTCATTTACCCCCTGGCCGGCTGTCAGAAATATTTTTCCATCTACCGCGAAAGTAGAAGCTTCGGCGTGCGAGCGGACGATAGGAAGATCGGTCAGGCGTGTCCAGGCGTCGGTAGCCGGATCATATACGTGGCATATAGGCTGGTCTAGCGCAAGGCAGTCGTGCTTGAACTGGCCGCCCAATGCATATATTTTTCCGCCCAGTGTTACATAGCTGATGTGGTTACGCGGCTCAGGCATAGGAGCCAGCTTGTTTTCCCAGGTAACTGTGGAAGGGCTCGCGAGGTATTTATCCACGTCAATGGTCAGGTGGAGCTTGGACTGATCTTCGCAAATGACCGGCCCGAAGCCGCCAAAAACGTGGATCGTGCGTCCGACGAGCGCATAGCCGCCGCCTCCGATGGGGAAGGCTTTTCCGGTTGAGGGATCAATAAGTTCAGGACCATTGGACCAGGTGTTTGTGGCAATGTCGTAGATGATCACCTGGCTGCTCACAGGTCCATGTGCGTCCACGGACCTGCCGCCGATATGCCATACTTTATTGTCAACCAGCACAACACCCTGATGTGTAATTTCCTTGCCTGCCGGAAACCGGGCAATGCTGGCCCATGAGTCGCGTGCAATATCGTAGACCTCATTGGTTTTCTCGATCACAGGATTGTCGGCAAAACCGCCAAATACGTAAAGCTTACCCTGATAAACTACATTGTTCCCCTCAGCACGCTTGGCAATTTCGTCCGCCTTGCGCGTCCATTGGGCCTGGACACCTGTAATCGTGAGCAACAAAACAGCCACCACCGTCAACCGCCGTAATAAGGGGATGAACGCAGGAGATAATAAATGGAACGTTGAGTAAAATCGGATCATAGAAAAGGGATGAATGGATGATTAAGAACTTCTTGGGAAAAGAACCGGGTAGTAAAATTTGTACTTGAATGCCAGTCGGACGTAATATTTGGGGTAATGCATTGAAATTTAGTGGCTTCACATCCTGAACCAGGGGTGTCAATTGCGGTTACAAAATGTACTGGAAGAATTCTGGAACTGGTATTTATCAGATTTCAAAGGTAGAAAATTTACACTGTCAGTGTATATACGGATAATAAGTAAATTCTGATAACTCACTTACTATCAAGTTGATCGGATAGAAATAGTTTGGATGTCACTTCTTGCGGCGATGATAAATTGTTCGTGCGGTACACGTTATACGTTTGATTTTGCCAGAAGTATTCAAGGGTATGTAGTAATAATATTTATATTGCATGTACGAGTTTAAAGTAGCTTTGTAATACTTCTTCAATTTGGTTAAACAGTTGCAAGACTTGGATCCGATACCCACTAACGAAATAGACCGGTTAAATGCCCTTTTGGGCTACCAGATACTCGATACAGAAGCAGACATTGAATTTGACAGGCTCACGCAACTCGCATCGATCGTCTGCAACGCCCCGATTTCTCTGGTATCACTGATCGATCAGAACCGGCAATGGCTCAAATCGCAGGTTGGAATGGACATCCGGGAAGCGCCCAGGGATGTGGCTTTCTGCGGATACACCATTTTAAATGACAAGCTCTTTGAAATAGAAGATGCAGCAGCCGACGTGCGTTTCAGTCAGAATCCTTATGTTACCGGCGACAGCAAAATCCGGTTTTATGCGGGACATCCGCTGACCGATCCCGATGGCCTCAACCTTGGTACGCTCTGCGTACTCGACCGCGTACCCCGGAAACTTTCAGAAAGCCAGAGAATGGCGCTGAAGCTCATCAGTGCGTCGGTGGTAGACCTGATTGTCAACCGGAGAAAAAAACAGGAAACCGAGCATTTTGAAAAGGTATTTACCCTCTCCAATGACCTGATATGCATTGCGGGAAAGGACAGGGAATTGAAAAAAGTAAATCCTGCATTTGAAAAGGTACTGGGCTGGGACAAATCCTACCTGCTTTCCACTTCATTCTTTGACCTGGTCCATCCCGAAGACCTGGCCGAGACCGAACAAGAAATCAGAAAACTAACGGCCGGCGCACCGGTGATCAATTTTTCACACCGGTTCAGGTGCAGCGATGGAGGGTACAAAATGCTGCAATGGGTAGCGACACCGGAACCCGAAACGGGCTTCCTGTTTGCCATCGCGCGGGATATCAGTGAAGAGCGGAAAAAAGAACTCATGCTTCACAGCTCGGAGCAGCGGTTCCGCTCATTTTTTGAAAATTCACAGGGGCTCATCTGCACGCACAGTCTGTCCGGTAATTTCCTGGCGATCAACAAGGCAGGGGCCGCCTCGCTGGGCTATACGCAGGAAGAGGTACTGGCCCTGACCATTTTCGACATTGTACCCGCACATTACCACGATCAGCTGAATAAATACCTGGAAACCATTGCGGAGGCAGGACAGTCGAGCGGGCTGATGCCGACGGTGCGCAAGGCAGGCGGAGAGCTTACCTGGCTTTACAGCAATGTACTTGAAAAGAATGCCGAAGGCGATTTTTACGTGATTGTCAATGCCATCGACATTACGGAGCGGCATAGCCTCGAAAAAGATCTGAAGCAAACCAAGCAGATGCTTGAACGTACCAATAAGGTCGCACGCATCGGTGCGTGGGAGCTTGATCTTTTCACCGAAAACGTATTCTGGTCGGATGTGACAAAAAGCATCCATGGTGTGACACCGGACTTTGTGCCGGACTATGCCACCGCATTGCTTTTTTATACCGATGAAAGCCGGGAGCGCCTTTCGGCTGCGGTTGCACGTACCGTAGAGCTGGGCGAGCCTTATGACCTTGAATTACAGATCATGACACCTGCTGAGCGGTTGTTGTGGGTGCGGGTGATCGGGGCTGCTGAGTTTGAGGAAGGCCGGTGTGTGCGGCTTTATGGTACCTTCCAGGACATAACCGAATCGTGCCGGCAGCGTGACGAGCTGAATGCTGCCCGCCAGCGCGCTGAGCAGGCGAGTATTTCCAAGTCCGAGTTTCTGGCCAACATGAGCCACGAGATCCGCACTCCGCTGAACGGTGTGATCGGCTTCACGGACCTGATGATGAAAACGCCTCTTAATTCGGTACAGAACCAGTATTTGTCCGTGGTCAACCAGTCGGCAAATGCATTGCTGAGCATTATCAACGATATTCTTGATTTTTCAAAAATAGAGGCAGGTAAGCTGGAACTGGATGTTGAAAAGTGCGACCTCTACCAGGCTTGCACCGAGGCGGTTGACATACTGACCTACCAGGCGCAGAAGAAAGGGCTCGAAATGCTGCTCAACTATTCAGGTACCTTGCCGCGCTTCATCTGGGCGGACGCCGTCAGGCTCAAACAGATCCTCGTAAATCTGCTGGGAAATGCAGTGAAGTTTACAGAAAAAGGGGAGATCGAGTTGAAAGTCAGTGCATTGAGCGATACTACCGGGCCTTATGTGGATTTTTTGTTTGAAGTATGGGATACCGGAATCGGTATCAAGGAAGATAAACAAGGGAAAATTTTTGAGGCATTTTCGCAGGAAGATATTTCTACCACTAAAAAATACGGCGGTACCGGCCTCGGCCTGACTATCACCAACAAGCTGCTCGGCATGATGGGGAGCAGCTTGCAGCTGAAAAGCAAGCCGGGAGAAGGAAGTTGTTTTTATTTTGAAATACAGCTAAAAGCCGAGCAGGGAGAAGCCGTCAAGTACAGCAAGGTAGGCGAAGTCAAAAAGGTGCTCATTGTAGATGACAATGAAAATCACCGCCTCATTCTGAAGAATAATCTCCTGCTGAAAAATATACTGGTGGAAGAAGCCGGTAACGGTTTTGAGGCATTGCAACTGCTCGCCAAGCAGCACCAGTTCGACGTGATCCTGATGGATTACCACATGCCGTACATGGACGGTCTGGAATGTATCCGCAAGATCAGGGAAAATTTCAGCAACAATCCTCTGGAACTCCCGATTGTCCTGCTGCACAGCACGTCTGACGACGAGCGCATCATTCGTGCCAGTGAAGAGCTGTCGATCAATAGCCGCCTGGTCAAACCCATTAAGACACAGGATCTTTTTGATTGCCTCCACCGCATCAGCCTGCAGCAGGCCGAGGTCACACAGCCGCGCGCATTGCACCATTTTGTTATGGATACGACAGATATCACTGTGCTGGTGGTTGACGATAATCCTATAAACATGTTACTTGCCCGCACGATCCTGAACCGCATTCTGCCCAATGCCGAAGTACTTGAGGCCGCCAACGGGGAAGAGGCCCTGGCGGTGTACCGCAATGCAGATATTATCCTGATGGATGTACAGATGCCCGTCCTCAACGGGTATGAGGCTACGGAGAAGATCCGGTCGATGGAGAAAGATTTTCACGTACCTATTATTGCGCTTACGGCCGGCAATGTAAAAGGCGAGAAGGAACGGTGCCTGGCTTCGGGTATGGATGATTTTGTAACGAAACCCTTTGTGGAAGAGTCACTGGTACAAATATTCCGTCTGTGGCTGAACCCGGCATCTGGCCAGCAGAAAACCCCGGTTTTGGAAGAGAAAAAACCGCTTGAAGCTCACCTGGATCTTCAGGTGCTCACCAATATGCTCGGAGACGACGAGAAAATGCTGAATAAAGTCCTGAGCGTGACGATCACCGAGCTGAAAAGTTCTTTGAATGGAATTCAGCAGCAGGTACGGGAGCGTAATCTGGAATCGCTTAAAACCTCGGGGCACAAGCTGAATGGTACTGCAATGACCGCCGGCCTGCACATGCTTTCGCAGCTGGCGTGGGAGTTTGAGCACATGGACAGCATTGACGAGTCCCGGATTATGGATCTTACACAGGCCCTGGAAGCCGAAATCGGGCTTGTACTGGGGCTGATCGAGGATACTTTGGTAGACTGATCGGGAAGCTTATTTCCCGATCAGTCGTTTTGCAAACCCTACGCCGTGGATCAGCGTCAGCCATGCATTCCGCTTCCATTTGTCGAGCATCGTGGCACGGGCTACATAGCCTGTAAAACGGATCGGGCCGTAATTTTCTTCTATAAATTTTTCGGCATTGCGCTCGGCATTCCAGTAAATATCCGAGCTGGTATTGGCTTTGGTGCCGCTCCCCGTGCCGTCGAAAGGTGCGTGCGTGGTGTAATTTTCCAGGTGCAGGTGGCGGAAGGTATAGCCTTTCCGGTACATATCATGCGACCAGATTGTGGCCGTATCAATGCCTCCCCAGTTTCCTCCGTAGCATCCGATCTCACCGTGGGGAACGGTTTCTTTCCGGTACTTTTCCACGTCGATCATGGCGCAGTACTCATTGAGCCGGCACTCGGGCAGGATATGTACGCGACCATTCCGGATCACATCCAGCTGAATAGCCTGGCGGGGCGTGTCGTATGCTGCGGTGAGTTCAAGCAGCTCCTCTTTATCCGGTACATATTCTTCAAACTTGTACGAGTTGCAGCGATTGCCCCAGTCGGGACCGGCCGGACAACTCCAGCACTGTCCGATGGATCCTACGCCTGCCAGGCTTTCGGGTGACGCGGCAAACGTTTCCAGCATATCTCCGATCATATCGCCATGGTACAGCATATCATTGTGCATGATGCAGAGGTACTTTTTATCGGTAGTTTCCAATGCATACTGGTACATGATGCTCTGGCGCCAGCGGGTGTCCGTTTTGGCACGTTCCAGGTCTTTCACACCCAGGCCCAGGTGATGATACGGGTATTGTACCACCAGCCTTACATCCGGATCATTACGGAAATAGTCGATAATCTTGAAAATACCTGCGTAGTCATCATGAGGCTGCTTCCGCTCTCTGGACAGGTAAATTTTGTCAATATGCTGCCTGCTGTGCAGCATTAACGTCTTGATTGTTACAATTGCCTGGTAGGGTTTGCCGTAAAAAGCAATGCTCACATCGACCTTCTGACTCATCTTGAAAAACTGAAATGAATGGTACCGCAGTGCAGGGGTAAAGCTGCGCTTGCATAGCATTATAAAAATGAAAAGCACTCACATAGAAGTATGCAAGTGCTTTTGCTGCGTGTGGGCCCACCTGGAATCGAACCAGGCACCTACTGATTATGAGTCAGTTGCTCTAACCGAATGAGCTATAGGCCCGTCGCGGGATGCGAGTTTGGAGTGCAAAAATAGCTAAACACCGCAATTCTGCAAAGTTTAATCATAAGATTCCCTTCCTTTGTCCGTTGCTTGTGTATTACTTTGTCAAAAAGACCATCTTGAACAAAAGGAAGATCATAAATGATCCGGTGTACGGATTCATATCCATTGCTTCGGATTTGCTCTACGATCTGGTAGATCACCCTTATTTCCAGCGTCTCCGGCGCATCAAGCAGCTCGGTCTGGCCGAAGTTGTTTACCCCGGAGCACTCCATACCCGCTTTCATCATGCATTGGGCGCCATGCACCTCATGGGCCAGGCATTAACCACACTCAGGGAAAAAGGCCACACGATCAGCGACTATGAAATGGAGGCAGCCCAGGCCGCCATCCTCCTGCACGATCTCGGGCATGGCCCCTGCTCGCATGTGCTTGAAAGTGTCGTAATTCCGGGTGCGCCGCATGAGGCAGTCACCCTGGCAATGATGAAGGATCTCAACCGGCAGATGTCCGGCAAGCTGGGTATGGCTATCCAGATGTTTGAGGGTACTTACCCGCGGCGGTTTTTTCACCAGCTTATTTCAAGCCAGCTGGACATGGACCGTATGGATTACCTCAAACGCGACAGCTTTTATACCGGAGTGGTTGAAGGCTCCATCGGTACAGACCGGCTCATCAAGATGCTCGACATCAGCAATGACCAGCTGGTCGTGGAGGAAAAAGGGCTTTTGAGTATAGAAAATTTCCTGCATGCCCGCCGGCTGATGTACTGGCAGGTTTATTTACATAAAACATTACTGAGTGCCCAGGCCATGCTCACACGCATCCTGTACCGGGCCCGTGAGCTCAGTGAAGAAGGGGAGCAGCTGTTTGCGACACCCGACTTCGGCAGGTTTCTGGCCAACCGTTATTCGCTGGCGGACTTTGATTCGCAGCCGGATTTGCTGAATGCTTTCAACGGATTGGATGATAATGACGTATGGGCTTCTGTGAAAGGATGGAAAAAGCACCGCGATCCCGTATTGTCAGTCCTTTGTGAAATGCTGCTCAACCGGCGGCTTTTCAAGATCAGGTTTTATGATACGGTACCTGACGAGTCGGTGCTGGCCCCGATCCGGGAGCAGCTGAGAGAGTCGGGAGTACTGGACAGTGAGATGGACCATTTTCTGGTAACCGGGCAAACTACGAACTGGGCCTACGCCCGTGAGCAGGACCCGATTTGCGTAAAAATGAAGGACGGAAAACTGCTTGATATTACTGATGCATCGGACATTCCGACCATTGAAGCCCTGACCAAGATTGTACGCAAGTACTATGTATGTTGGGCTAAAAATGTATCTTTGCGTGGTTAGTCAGGATCCTGGCAAGGAGATTTCTTAATACATTATTGTAGTTTATATTCTAATAAACGTTACCCGAAATTAGCCGTAAAATATGAAATTTACTGTCAGCGAGATTGCTCAGATGCTTGATGGAACTGTTGTTGGGGATGACCAGATAATCATTAATTCGGCTGCTAAAATTGAAGAGGGGCGTCCGGGCTGTATTTCATTTTTGGCCAATAGTAAATACGAGAACTACATATATTCGACAAATTCATCTGCGGTAATTGTCAACAAGGATTTCACCCCAAAAAGAGAGATTGCCGCAACACTCATCTATGTTGAGAATGCTTATACCGCATTCACCATCCTGCTTGAAGCTTACCAGAAAAAAATGTCCGGCAGCAAGTCCGGTGTGGAGCAGCCCAGCTTTATAGGCGACAACAGCCTCACTGGTGAGGATTGCTACCGGGGTGCATTTTCATATATCGGTAAAAACTGCATGATCGGCGATGGTGTAAAAATCTATCCCAATGCTTACCTGGGCGATAATATTTCGGTTGGAGACAACTCGGTAATTCATCCGGGGGTTCGCATTTACGACAATACCATTATCGGTAAAAGCTGCGTGATATTTGCCAATACGGTTATTGGAAGCGATGGATTTGGTTTTGCCCCGCAAAGTGACGGTACTTACAAGGCCATTCCTCAAACCGGCAATGTGGTGATCGAGGATAATGTCAGCATTGGGGCCAACTGCTCGATTGACTGCGCTACCATGGGCTCCACCATTATCAGGGCCGGTGCCAAAATAGATAACCTTGTACAGATCGCGCATAATGTGGAGATTGGAAAAAATACCGTAATTGCAGCGCAGTCCGGAATTTCGGGTTCTACTACCATAGGCGAACAATGCGTGATTGCAGGACAGGTTGGTATTGTAGGACATATTTCAATCGCCAATAATACCAAAATAGGTGCTCAGTCAGGACTTGGGAAATCCATCAAAAAAGAGGGGCTTTCACTTTCCGGCTCGCCTGCCCGGGATCTCAACGAACACCTTCGGTCTATGGCGCTGGTACGTCGCCTGCCCGAAATGGAGGAGCGGCTGAGAGAACTGGAAAGCAAGGAAGTAGCCAGCGTGATTCATAAGGAAACTTACAAATAGACACCATCAGACCTGGGCGTTTTCAGCCAGCCCGGTCAACCCCGGCCCTTTTTAAAAGAAAAGGAAATTTATAATGAACGAAAAACAACAAACCATTTCTAAATCTGTATCCGTTACGGGAGTGGGTTTACATACTGGGGTTGTGGCCACAATGACATTTGTGCCTGCACCAGCCAATCACGGGTACAAATTTCAGCGCGTTGACTTACCGGATATGCCCATCGTGGATGCAGACGTCGACAATGTGGTCGACCTGTCGCGTGGGACAACCATCGAACAAAACGGAGCAAGGATCCATACCGTGGAACACACGCTCGCTGCCCTCGTTGGCTTGCAGATCGACAACGTCCTGATTCAGCTCGACGGTCCCGAGCCGCCCATTATGGACGGAAGCTCCGTCAAGTTTGTGGATGCGCTGCTGGATGCGGGTATTGAGGAGCAGAATGCCTACCGCAATTACTTCGAAGTACCCGAGTACGTTCATTATAAAAACAAAGAAAAAGATACCGAGCTGGTAGCCCTGCCTTTGTCCGATTACCGGCTTACGGTTATGGTAGACTATAATTCCAGCGTGATCAGCAGCCAGCATGCCTCTTTGAACGACATCACCCTTTTCAAGGACGATATAGCAGCTTGCCGTACTTTCGTGTTTTTGCACGAGCTGGAAGCACTTTACAAGCAAAACCTGATCAAAGGCGGTGACCTTACCAATGCCATCGTGATTGTGGACCGTGAGGTACAGGACGGGGAACTTGATCATCTTTCGCAGCTGCTCAACAAGCCGAGGGTTAGTGTTGATAAAACCAAAGGCATACTGAATAACGTTGACCTGCATTATTCCAATGAAATGGCCAGGCACAAGCTGCTGGACCTGATTGGTGACCTGGCCCTGATCGGCCGTCCCATTAAGGCGCAGATCCTCGCCGCGCGCCCCGGCCATGCTGCCAATGTAGCGTTGGCTAAAAAAATAAAGAAGCTTATCAAGTCCGGAAAAGGCGATATTCCGCAATACGATCCGCAAAAAGCGCCCGTTTTCGATATAAACCAGATCGGCCAGCTCCTGGCACACCGGTATCCTTTCCAGATGATCGACAAGATCATTGCATTGGATGAGAACAGTGTGGTTGGCGTAAAAAATGTGACAATCAACGAGCAGTTTTTCCTGGGGCATTTTCCCGGAAACCCTGTAATGCCGGGTGTATTACAGCTGGAAGCGATGGCTCAGACGGGCGGTATCCTGGTACTGACCAGTGTTCCGGATCCGGATAATTACTGGCCATATCTGATCGGGATTGATGCCTGCCGGTTCAGGCGGAATGTATTTCCTGGAGATACAGTAATTTTTAAATGCGAATTCACGTCTCCGATGAAGAGAGGGATCGTAAAAATGAGTGGCCGCGGATATGTAGCCGGGCAACTTGTGTGTGAAGCGGACATGATAGCAAGCCTGGTAAAGAAAAAATGAGTTACTCCTTAGCATATGTCCATTCTGATGCCAAAATCGGTCAGAATGTTGAAATAGAGCCTTTTGCGATGATCCACAAGGATGTTGAAATCGGGGAGGGGACCTGGATAGGATCTCACGCCGTAATCAATTCCGGTGCGAGAATAGGAAAGAATTGCAAGATCTACCCGGGTGCAGTAGTTTCTGCAACACCGCAGGATCTGAAATACAATAATGAGTATACCTTCACCATCATCGGCGATAATACGACGGTTCGCGAGTACGCTACCATCAGCCGGGGTACCGAGGAACATTGGAAAACCGTGGTCGGTTCCGACTGCCTGATCATGGCCTATGCGCATGTGGCCCATGATTGCCGGGTAGGAAGCAACTGCATTATCGGCAACAATGTACAAATGGCCGGGCACGTGCATGTAGGTGACTGGGCGATTGTAAGTGCACTGAGCGCAGTTCACCAGTTTGTAAAAATCGGTGCACATGCCTTTGTATCAGGAGCATCGCTCGTACGCAAGGATGTGCCTCCGTTTACCAAAGCTGCCCGTGAACCCATCTCCTACGTAGGTATCAACTCGGTAGGACTGCGGAGAAGAGGGTATACCAATGAAAAAATTGTTGAAATCCAGAATGTGTACCGCTATATCTATATGAAAGGCCTCAACAATGCCGAAGCCTTGCAGAAGATTGAGCTGGAACTGCCGCCTTCCAATGAGCGGGATATCATCGTCAACTTTGTCCGCAACTCTGAGCGGGGCATCATGAAAAGCCCGTTTCAGACAACCGGCTCCTCCGAAACAGAAGCATCATAACCAGCAAAAAGGCCCGCTACGGGCCTTTTTTGTTTTCTTTCAGGATAAAGTCACGGGATCTCCAATCCGGATTAAGCCCGGGTTGCTGAGAACAAAGTCCTGCCCGAATATGACTTTCTTGTCCATACGCCGGTAAGTAGCCAGTGTTTTTAATGGTTCCGTACCTTTTTCGGCTGTCTGTGGGTCAATGGTTGTGAGTACACAGCGCGCGCAGGGTTTCACACGCTGAAATCTGACATCACCTATTGAAATATAAGTCCATGCATCCTCGGCATATGGATCAGCGCCCGTCACTACAAGATTTGGACGGAAGCGGCGCATTGTTACCGGATCAGCCAGCCGGGCATTCAGATCGTCCAGGGAAGCTTGTGAAATGAGGTGGTAGGGGAAACCATCCGCAAAACTTACATTCTCACCATACTGTGCATAACGCGGATCAGCCTTGCGCTCGGTGGACTCCGGCATTACAACAAGTCTGACTTTTTTGCCAAGCTGCCGTGTCAGCCACTCGTCGGCTTCGCGGGTGACTGTCACTGCTTCCGCTATGTCGTCCCACACTTTTACATGGAGCAACTCGCCGGTGACTGGTTCCCGTGGTACGAGCACTTCATCTCCCTCATGGTGGCGGTGAAAAATCCTGAGTCCCGCATCCTGGATTTCGACGCCGATCAGGGCCATTTTGTTCAGGACACGCTGGGTGACAAACACATTTTCCTCATCCACCACCATCCAGCGCCTGTCATCCTGCAGGCCTCTTTCCTCTGTGTGTGCTTCCCGCAGGCTGATTCCTCCGAGTGATTTGACAGGGTAAATCCATATTTCCGAAAGTGTCATCATATCAGCTGTGGAACTCCATTCTGGCCAGCGGACTGGCTGTCTGGTCCGTAAAGTCGTTTGCTAAATATTTAAAATGCGCTGCCATGGCGATCATGGCGGCATTGTCTGTACAATACTCGAAAGCAGGGATATAAACCTGCCAGCCCAGCTGACTTCCCAATTCGGTCAGCGATTTCCTTAAACCCGAATTTGCCGAAACGCCACCGGCGATGGCAATTTCCTTGATCCCGGTCTCTCGGGATGCCCTTTTCAGTTTTTTAAGTAAAATGTCGATTAAGGTAAACTGAATGCTCGCACAGATATCATCCAGATTTTCATGTATAAAATCAGGGTTTTCACGCACCCTTTTCTGCAGGAAATATAAAAATGAAGTTTTAATCCCGCTGAAAGAGAAGTCCAGGCCGGGCATCTCGGGCAATGGAAACGGATAGGCCTGAGGGTTTCCCGCAGCGGCATGCTTATCAATCAGCGGACCGCCGGGGTAGGGCAGGTCAAGCAGTTTTGCAGTTTTATCAAAAGCTTCACCCACAGCATCATCCCGGGTTTCACCGATGATTTCCATCTGCAAAGGTCCGTTCACCTTCACTATCTGCGTATGTCCGCCGCTGACCGTAAGGCACAAAAACGGGAACTGCGGCCTGGGGTCGTCGATAAAATGGGCAAGTACATGCGCCTGCATATGGTGCACGGCAATCAGGGGAATACCCAGTCCCAGCGCCATGGATTTGGCAAAGGAGCTTCCGACGAGCAATGCGCCCAGCAAGCCCGGACCTTGGGTAAATGCAATGGCATCGAGGTCAATTTTTCCTACCTTTGCGTCAGTAAGCGCTTTATCGACAACGGGAACGATGTGCTGCTGGTGTGCACGCGAAGCCAGCTCGGGAACGACACCTCCGTATTGGGTGTGAATGAGTTGGGTAGCTACAACATTGGAGCAGATTTTCCCGTTAGTGATTACGGCTGCAGAGGTTTCGTCACAGGACGATTCAATTGCGAGAATGTTCATACCATTGAATATATCGCTAAATTAAGCATTAACAATAAGATAAGCGGTGTCCTGCTGCGAAGCTGTATATGTTAAAATTTCTGAAGGCGTTTGGCAATGGTCTGGTTGTTGTTATCATCTTCGCGCTGCTTGCGCTGGGAATTGCGACCATTGCTCTTCAGCTTCCTTCGGTACAAACCTGGGCAGTGCGCTATGCCACCAGCAGCATTTCTGAAAAGCTGCATTACCCCATATCCATCGGAAAGGTCAACATCAAGTGGTTTGATGTGGTATCCCTCGAAAATGTTTCTGTAAAGGATTCCAGCCGCAAAGACCTCATTGATGTAGGACGCATTGACGTTAACCTCAACGTTCGCAACATCATGGAAAACGCGTCCAGGGAGATTTACCTGGACGAAGTGAATGTATATCAGCCCAATGTGAAGCTGGCCATCGTGCCCGAAACTGGCTACCTCAATATTGATGGCTTTATCGAAAGCATTAACCGGCTCACCGCACCTGCCACGCCCCGCCCCAAAGACGCTCCCGAAAACAATACGCCTTTTATCATCGGCCGCTCGAAAGTGATCGACGGGACATTCAGCTATGACGATCCTCGCAAACCCCATGACCGGCGCAAGCGGGTATTTGATTACTCCCATTTTCAGCTGACAAACCTGAACGGGGAGTTGAAAGATTTCCTTGTGCAGGGTGATACCATTGCTTTTCAGGCCCGGAACCTGCGTACCACAGACCGGCAGACAGGACTGGCCATGCGTGACCTTGATACGCGTTTTTTGTTTTGTCAGAAAAAAATGGAGCTCAAAGAGCTGGATGCGCAGGTGGGCAGCTCGCATTTGAAAGATGAAATCATATTCAACTATAACCGCTCCGGTGAGCTGGGTGATTTCAATCACAAAATACTCATGCAGGGGCACCTGGTGGGTAGCCGGGTAAGTGCGGAAGACCTCGGCCTCTTCTCAGAGTACATCGACGCCCTGCATGAAACCTGGTACGTGTCGGGTAACTTTTACGGAAAAGTTGACGATTTTACACTTTCTGCCATGAACCTGCGCTTTGGGCAGGGCAGTACCCTGGCCGGCTCGGTGGCCTTTAAGGGACTGCCTGAGATGGAGGGCGTACAAATGGATATCCATCTGGCCCATACACAGGTACAGCCTGCTGACCTTGTTCAGTACTATCCTGAATGGGATCAGCATGACAACCTGAAAAAGTTTGGTACTACTACCATGGACGGTTCATTTAAGGGTACACTGGAAGATTTTACAGTGAATGCACAGGCTGGTACAAAGCTCGGGCAGCTGGGCGGTGACCTGGTTTTTCATATTGCAGATTCCCGCTCAACAACGTATTCAGGCAAGGTAAAAACCATTGCATTGGACCTGGGAACGCTGCTTGATCAGAAAGATACCTGGCAGAAACTTGATTTTGACGGCGAAATTCACGGGAAGGGACTCGAAATCCAGTATGCTTCCACCGACATGAATGCCCTGGTAAGCCGGGTGGGTTTCCGTAATTATGAATACAGGAACATCCGGCTGAAAGGAAACCTGCAGAACCAGTACTTCAATGGACAGGTAAGTGCCAGAGACAGTAACCTGCTCGCCAGCCTGGAAGGGGAGTTTGACCTTACCGGGGTACGCAATGCATTTGATGTGCAGGGAGTAATTGAAAGAGCCAATCTGCAGGAACTGGGATTAACCGCAGACCCGATAACGCTGCGTACCCAGCTCAATATCAATGTAAACGGCAACAGTATCGACGAGCTTACCGGCGACGCCCGGCTGTTGAATACGTATCTTTTAATGACCAGCAAAGAACGCAACCTGGTGATTGATACGCTCGTATTTTCATCCACTCAAAATGAAAACTTGCGCAGCCTTCGCGTTGAAAGTGAGTTCCTGACCGCCAGGGCCGAAGGTCCGTTTCTGCCTACCCGGGCCTGGGCAGATATCACCAGCGTGCTGGATGAGTACAAGCTGTATTTTTTTGAAAATGCCGCCAGCAGGGCTGAGTACTATGCCCGAAAGCCGCTCCGCCCTGTTCAGGACAGGTACCAGATCGATTATGAAGTGGAAACACGTAACCTGGCCAGGTTCCTGGCCTTCCTGAATCCTGATATCCATGTTTCCAAAGGTGCGCGGGCGGAGGGTTTTTTCAAAATGGACAACACGGCTTTTCTTACACTCAGCGCTTCGGCTGATACGCTGCGGTATGGTAAAAACCAGTTTGTGAAATCTGACCTGGATGTCACCACCTCCAAGTTCGTCAACAGTGCGGAGGTACTGGCCTCGGTGCTGGTGACCTCGCAGCAGCAGCAGATCAGCGCGCTGGTCCCTACCGAGAAGCTTGAAATGGAAGGTACCTGGGATGTAGATCACATTGATTTCAATGGCGCTATGCATCAGGTAAAAAGTACCAATATGGCCAATCTCGCGGGGGAAATCCGGTTTTTGCCCGCTGGTTTCGATGTCAGCTTTAAAAATTCGCGTCTGAACCTGCTGGATGAAGAATGGACTGTACCTTCCGAAAGCCTGATTTCCTTTGCAGGCAGCAGCATTACGTTCTCGAACATGGGCCTGGTGAGTGGCAAGCAGCGCATATCGCTCAATGGTACCGCCTCCGAGGATGCCGACAAAACGTTGATGATCGACGTGAAAAACTTTGGCCTTGGCAGTCTTAACCCTGTCCTGAATACCCAGCTTGCGGGGATCATGGACGGCTCGGCCCGGATCAAAAATGTATACCACGACCTAATCCTGGATGTTGCGTTCAATGTGGAAAGTCTGGGTTATGCAAGCTACGAATTCGGCAACCTGGCAGGTACGGGCGATTGGGACCAGTTTTCGAAAGAGTTGCAGATTGATGCGCAGCTTAACAAGAATGCGCGTCGGGTGTTTCTGCTGACAGGTGCTTACCGGCCGCAACTAGCCGAAAACACGCTCAATCTCCGTGCGGTGTTCAACTACATTGATTTCAAGGCCCTTGAACCATTTGCCGAAGGCCTGATCTCGGACGTGAGCGGCACAGCGAACGGAACCGTACAGATCAAAGGTATGCTGACTGCCCCGGTTCTGGAAGGCTCACTGATGGTGGATAAAGGCCGTATGAAGTTCGATTACCTGCAATCGGTTTTTACATTTAGTGACAAGATCAACTTTACCGAAAGTGAGATTACTGTAAACAATATTATCGTCACGGATGCTGACGGAAATACAGCGACGGTCCGGGGTGGGGTTTTTCATGACGGGTTCAAATATTTCTCACTTGGGTTTAATGCAGACCTGCATAATTTCAAAATCCTTAATACCGTCGGTAAAGACAACACGATGTTTTATGGTACGGCCTACGTGACCGGGCCTGTGGCCGTGTACGGGCCGATTGACAACATGAGCATTGAGGCTAATGTGACGAGTAATAAAGGCACACGCATTTACATTCCGCTGGATGGTGCCACCGAGGTTGTAACCCAGGATTACATTCAATTTGTCAGCAAGCTTCCGGCAGATAGCGCTGGTGCGCAGCTGGCTGACTCCGTCGCACGCAGCCAGCTGTCGGGCGGAATCAAAATGGACTTTAACTTCAACCTGACCCCGGACGCAACCTGCGAAATCATCTTTGACCGCCAGACAGGTGATATTCTGCGTGGGAATGGCAGCGGCCGGCTCAACCTGAACATTGATACCAAAGGGGACTTTACCATGGCAGGAACCTACGAGATCGAGCGGGGGGAGTATAATTTTACATTGCAAAATGTTATCAACAAAAAGTTCAGCATCAAGCCCGGCAGCCGCATTATCTGGTCGGGCGACCCTTACGGGGCTCAGCTGGACGTAAAGGCAGGATACACCCAAATGGTTTCCCTGCTTGGGGTACTGCCCAGCACAAGTACCTCCGGAGGCGCAGGCGACGCACTTTCCCGGAGGTATCCGGTTGAAGTTACCATCGGACTATCCAATGGACTGATGTCGCCCACGATCCGGTACGACCTGAAAATTCTCGACAACCCGTCACTTAGTGCGTACCGCGGCCAGCTCGAAGCATTCCAGAACAAGCTGAAATCCGATGAGCAGGAGCTTAGCCGGCAGGTGAGCAGCCTGCTGGTAGTCAACCAGCTTCTGCCCGAAACGAGTCTTGCCGGTCAAACGAACCAGAACTTCCTCGGAAGCAGCATCAGTGAGCTGGTGTCCAACCAAATAAGCCGGTGGGCTTCGGGGATTAATGAAAACCTGGAAGTGGGCGTTTCGGGCCTTTCTCTGGACCAGAATGCATTGAATAACCTGCAACTGCGCTTTTCCTACCGGTTTCTCAACGATCGCTTCCGGGTAACCCGTGATGGGCGGTTTACGTCGGGCGCACAAAACGGGGTTGTGCAGTACAATGCGGCAACATTGCTCGGGGAATGGACATTGGAATACTGGCTGAACAACTCGGGCTCGGTGCGGGTCAAAGCGTATAACCGTAACGTACAAAACCCTTTTTCCCTCAATACAGCTACTACGGGCGGGGTCAGCATGCAGTTTACCCACAGCTTCAACCGCTTGCTGCCCATTCAGAAACCGGAACTCAAAGTTCCGTATGTAGTCCCGGCCGACTCTGTGCGGCAGGATACCACGGCCAATAAAATGCTGTCGGAAAAGAAAGACTCCCGCTAGTTGCTGATCAGGCTGTTTTTCACGGTTCTAATGCGTTCGTTGAAGTCGAGGCTGGCGAAGTCCAGCCCCTGAACGCAGGTAGCTGCCAGGTACTTCATCACTTCTTCCGGGTGGGGCACGCGCTTGCCGGTGTCTACGCTCACATGTTTGGAAATGCTCCAGAGCAGTGATTTCAGTTCTGTACGCCGGTCGTTGGTCATGAAATACTCTGTCACCATCGTATCCGCGTCAAAATGGATAACCCGGCTTGTGATGCGTACCCACTCGCTGATCAGCGCCGGTCTTACGTAGGCAATCTGGTGCTGGTACACCACCCAGCTCGTCCGGAGCTCACGGTACATGGCTTCGTAGCTGAAACCATAGAGCTTTGAAACCTGGTCTTCGCGTGCATTAAAGAAGTATTCAAAGTACTTGAAGTTATTCAGATGCATCAGCGGGTCGCAATCCTGAAAGCGAATAATGACCCGCGATTCGGATTCTACCGGCAAATCGGACAGGTCGGCCTTGAAGAACATGGAGAGCAGCTTTTGGTGAGTTTTTTACGAAAATAAAGATACCCGCCTGAAATTAAAAGCTACTCGCCCCGGTAGCGTACCGCCAGGCCGCTCAGCATATAGCCTTCTTTTTTTACGCTTGTAAAATATTTGTAACGCACGTGAATGATTGCGTCTGCACCAATTTTCTGTGCTTTCATGACCAGCCGGGCGGTAAGCAGTTCTTTGGTTTTGGCATCATTCCCCCGGTACATCATCCTTTTGTCCTGCGTCTGATCAGCCGTGAGTGAGTCTTCACTGCTGATTTCAACAATCCCGATTTCGGAGTAGGGCCGCTCCGGCTCCTGGTTTTCGTACAGAACCTCGATCGGATAGCGCGTATTGGTGGATATGGGAATGCCCGACCCGGCACAGCCGGCAACTACGAAGGCAACAAATGCTGACAGGGAAATACTTACAGATTTACAGAGTGTCATTACAGAACAGGTCATTTATACTAAGTACGTCGGGGCGGCCTTTTTTATGGCAAAATGAAGGTATTAATATTTACCTTCAGAAAAAACGCGCAGCTGCCCGCTTTCCTGTACCGTTTGTCATCAATAGATTGGTAAATGGAAGAAACTGCACTATTTTCAAAAATCTTAAATCAAACCATTACACCTATATGGTCATGAAATTTATCAGAATGAACAGGCTGCTGGGCAGCGGTATGCGGGGGCTTTTGCTGGCATCGGTCCTGAGTATACCTGCCTGGGCGCAGGATCTGCCCAAAGGAGTGAAAAAGATCACCTCCGTAGAAGGAATTACCGAGTACACCCTTGAAAACGGATTGAAAGTGCTGATGTTCCCGGATCCTTCCAAGCCTACGATCACAGTCAATGTGACCTACCTCGTGGGCTCGCGGCATGAAGGTTACGGTGAAACCGGGATGGCGCATTTGCTGGAACACCTTGTATTCAAGGGTACGCCCAAGCACCCCAACATCCCACAGGAACTTACCGAGCACGGCGCCAGGCCCAATGGTACCACGTGGTACGACCGGACTAACTATTTTGAGACCTTCTCGGCCACGGAGGACAACCTGAAATGGGCGCTGGATCTGGAATCGGACCGGATGGTTAATTCCAATATTGCGAAAAAAGATCTGGACAGCGAGTTCAGTGTTGTGCGGAATGAGTTCGAATCCGGTGAAAACAGCCCGTTTCGTGTGCTGATGGAGCGTGTGATCTCGGGGGCATTCCTCTGGCATAATTACGGGAAGTCTACCATCGGCAACCGGTCTGATATCGAGCGCGTGCCCATCGACAACCTGCAGGGTTTTTACAGGAAATTTTACCAGCCTGATAATGCCGTACTGACGGTAGCCGGGAAAATAGACGAGTCCAAAACGCTGGCGATGGTGAATGAATATTTTGGCAAGATCCCAAAACCTACGCGCGTACTGCCTACCTCCTATACCGTGGAGCCGACCCAGGACGGGGAGCGTTTTGTGGAGCTGAAAAGGACGGGTGACGTGCAGATGCTTATGGCTGCTTACCACATCATGCCCGGCTCGCACCCTGATTATCCTGCTATGGAAGTGCTCACCGAGCTGCTTACTGCCGAACCAAACGGAAGACTTTACAAGAATCTGGTTAATACCAAGAAAGCCTCATCGGAATTTGGATTCAGCTTCCAGCTTTATGATCCGGGTATTGTACTTTTCGGGGCTGAAATCCTGAAAGAAAATTCCCTGGAAGAAGCCAGAAAAGCATTTGTGGCTACACTGGACTCCTCAGCAGTACTGAAACCTACTGCGGAAGATGTGGAACGTGCCAAAACGACCCTCCTTAAAAACTGGGACCTCGAATTCAGAAATTCCGAAAGGGTGGGACTGAGCATCAGCGAGTCTATTGCTACCGGGGACTGGCGGCTCGCTTTCCTGTTCCGTGACAACATCCGCAAGGTTACACCCGACGACGTGTTCAGGGTTGCACAATATTATTTCAAGCCATCCAACCGGACACTCGGTACATTCGTGCCGGAACCAAACCCCGTGCGTACCGAAATTCCTGCCGCACCCGATGTGGCCTCATTGGTAAAGGATTACAAAGGCGAGGCAGTAGTGGCCGAAGGGGAAGCATTTGACCCGTCACCCGCCAACGTAGAAAGCCGCACCAGCCGCATTGAAAAGGCAAATACCATTGAAACCGCGCTGCTGCCTAAAAAGACGCGCGGCAACGTGGTGGCAGCACGCATTACGCTTCGTTACGGGGATGAAAAAAGCCTGATGAACAAGGCTACGATCTCCGACCTGACAGGCTCCATGCTGGACAGAGGCACCAAAAACAAGACTCGGCAACAGCTTAAAGATGAGTTTGACAAGCTCAAAGCACGGGTTAGCTTTTTTGGAGCGGGCAACCAGGCCGGTGCCAGCATTGAAACCACCCGTGAAAACCTGCCGGCGGTACTCAAACTGGTAGCCGAGGTGCTGAAAACACCGTCTTTCGATGAAGGCGAGTTTGAAAAACTGAAGCAGGAAGAACTGGCAGGTATTGAGTCACAGCGGAGCGAGCCGCAGGCTATTGCATTCAACCAGTACCGCCGCATTGTTACGCCTTATCCCAAGAGCGATGTGCGCTATGTAGGTACGTTTGATGAGGATGTTGCCAGCATCAAGGCTACCACCATCGACCAGATCAGGCAGTTTCACAAGGATTTCTATGGGGCTAATAATGCATCTGCGAGTGTAGTGGGTGATTTTGACAAAGCAGAAATCCAGAAATTACTCAACGATGCATTTGCAACCTGGAAAAGTGAAAAACCTTTTACCCGCATTGCCTCGCCCTACCTGGCTGTAAAAGCAGAAAACAAGGCAATTGAAACACCAGACAAGGCCAATGCCATGTTTGTGGCGGGAATGGCCATGCCTTTGCAGGATACTGATCCCGATTATCCGGCCCTGATTATGGCCAACTATATGCTGGGCGGTGGTTTCCTCAACTCACGCCTGGCTACGCGCATCAGGCAGAAGGATGGACTGAGCTACGGGGTCGGTTCCCAGTTTTCGGCCAGCTCGCTGGATAAAAACGGGACTTTCATGTCGTATGCCATTTATGCACCTCAGAATGCAGAGAAGCTGGAAGCTGCTTTCAAAGAGGAGATCGAGCGGGTAGCGAAGGAGGGTTTTACGGCTGACGAGCTTAAAGCAGCCAAGTCGGGGTACCTGCAATCGCGCCAGGTGGCTCGCTCGCAGGATGCTTCGCTCACCAATACGCTGACCAATAACCTCTACCTCAACCGTACCATGCAGTGGGACGCCGATTTTGAGAAAAAGATAGAGGCACTGACGCCTGAGCAGATCAAGGCGGCCTATGCCCGGCACATCGACTTCAATAAGCTTACCATTGTTAAGGCAGGTGATTTTTCAAAAGCAAAAAAGACCCCGGTGGAAGGAGCTCCGGCTCCGCTGGGCGGCAGCGAGAAGAAGTAACCGCAAGCGACAGTTGGGAAAACCGGGGGCATTTTGCTTCCGGTTTTCTGCTTTTAAACGTAGTACATCTTTATCTTTGCCCTGTATTCCAAGTGAATTCCTGTCTGCGTATTAATTCCTGCCCCCATGAAACTGGTATCTAAACTGATTGTAAGCGGCGTACTTGCCGGCGTGCTCGCTGGTCCGCTGAGCTTTGGACAAGTCAAAACCAAAAGTAATATTACCCCTTCAACACTCGCCCGGCCCAAGCTGGTTGTAGGTATGGTGGTGGACCAGATGCGCTACGACTACCTTTACCGGTATTATGATAAATACAAAGAAGGCGGCCTCAAACGCCTGATGAACGAAGGTTTCAATTGCAGGAACAATCACTATCACTACGCACTCACTGTCACTGCTGCGGGTCATTCGGCGGTTTACACGGGTTCTATGCCGGCCATCAATGGGATTGTCGGAAACGACTGGTATGATGCTGCCAAGGGACGGAATGTATATTGCACGGACGACAGTACGGTGGCTACGGTGGGCAGCAGTAATGTGACAGTGGGTAAAATGTCGCCCAGGAACCTCCTTGTAAGTACCGTCACCGACCAGCTTCGCATTGCTACCAACTTCCGCTCCAAGACGGTGGGCGTAGCGATCAAAGACCGGGCGTCGATACTGCCGGCCGGGCATGCGGCCAGTGGCGCGTACTGGTTTGACTCGCGTACCGGCAACTTTGTGACCAGTACCTACTATATGCCGGCACTTCCGGGCTGGGCAACCGATTTCAACAACCGCAAACTTGCGGCTGAATATGCGCGCACCGGCTGGACAACCCAATTGCCCATTGAACAATATATCCAAAGCTCACCCGATGACGTAGCCTGGGAAGGTAAGCTTGCCGGGCAGCCCAAGCCCACATTCCCGCATGATCTTACCGGAAATTCGGGAGACGCATTCGGGCCGATGACAACCTCGCCCTGGGGCAATACGCTGACAAAGGAAATGGCGATTGCAGCGATCCGGGGAGAGAACCTGGGCAAAGGAAAGGATACCGATTTTCTGGCAGTAAGTTTTTCCTCCCCCGACCGCATCGGGCATACTTTCGGGCCCAATTCAGTGGAGCAGGAGGACGATTATATCCGGCTGGACCGGGAATTTGCAGATATGCTCAACTTTCTGGATACCTGGGTAGGAAAGGGTAATTACACCGTCTTTCTTACTGCCGATCATGGCGCAATGGATGTACCGGCATTCTGGCAGGAACACAAACTTCCCGCCGGCCTGATGAATGCGGCTACCCTCACACGTACCATTGTGAATGCACTGAATGCTGCATTCGGGGAGGCAAAATATGTGGCAGCATTTGAGAATTACCAGCTGTACTTTGATAAAGCACTGCTGGCAGAAAAGAAAGTTACCGTAGCGCAGGCATGTGCGGTGGTTCGCACTGCTTTGCTCGCTACCGAGGGCATTGCCGATGTGATAGACCTTACCAACATCAACAATGCGCCGTTGAACACCTATCAGCTCGAACTTTACAAAAACAACATCAATGCCAAACGCAGCGGGGATGTGCAGGTGATCGTGCAGCCAGGGTGGTTTGCATCATCGCTGGCCACCGGTACCGACCATGGTACGCCTTATAATTATGACACCCATGTGCCGTTTTTGCTGTATGGTTGGGGTGTAAACAAAGGTGAAACACTGAGGCGTACCACCATCGCCGACATTGCGCCCACCATTTCTGCCTTGCTGCACATTCTTCCGCCCAGCGGCAGCGTGGGCAATCCCGTGGAAGAGGCAATCAAAAAGTAATTATCTGTCCCAGTGGTGGTTTGACACCTGCCATCCTTATTTATTTTTTTTACCAAAATCCTGAACCGTGAACAAATTAACCTGCCTGGCTTTATGCCTTTTCATGTCCGCTGCATTACACGCACAAACAAAAAAAGCAGCTCCTGCTCCTGCGCTTGCCCGCCCCAAACTGGTGGTTGGGATTGTGGTGGATCAGATGCGGTACGATTACCTTTACCGCTACTATGACCAGTATGGAGAGGGTGGGTTCAAGAGAATGATGAATGAGGGTTTTAACTGCCGCAATAACCATTACAGCTATGCACTAACCGTGACCGCGGCAGGTCATGCAAGTGTTTATACAGGATCAGTACCGGCTATCAATGGGATTGTAGGCAACGAATGGTATGATCCCATTGCAAAACAAGGCGTGTACTGCGTGGAAGACAGCACCGTGCGAACGGTTGGAAGCAATAACAGCAGTGTGGGCAAAATGTCACCCCGGAACCTGCTTACGACTACGGTTACCGATCAGCTTCGTATTGCAACCAATTTCCGCTCCAAGACGGTTGGTGTTGCGATCAAGGACCGCGGCTCCATTTTACCCGCAGGGCATGCTGCCAATGCCGCCTACTGGTTTGATTCCAAAACGGGCAACTGGGTGACCAGCACCTACTACATGGATGACCTGCCTCAATGGATGAAGGATTACAATGCCAAGAAAAAGCCTTCGGAGTACCTGACAAAAGGCTGGCAGCTGCTGCTGACCGCGGATGCCTACACCCAGAGCTCGCCGGACGATGTGGCTTGGGAAGGCAAGCTGCCGGGCTCTTCCAAAGCAGTATTTCCGTACGAGCTGGCCGGTCTGGCCGGGGATGCATTCGGGGTAGTGACCGAGACGCCCTGGGGCAATACCATCACCAAAGAAGCAGCGATTGAAGCTGTAAAAGGCGAAAAGCTGGGTAAAGGAGCAGATACAGATTTCCTGGCAATCAGCTTTTCATCTACTGACAAAATCGGTCACCGCTCCGGCCCGAACTCCGTAGAGCAGCAGGACGACTTCCTGAAACTGGACCGCGAACTGGCTGAGCTTTTCACTTTCCTGGATGGTTATGTGGGCAAAGGCGCTTACACGGTTTTCCTGACTGCGGATCATGGGGTTGTGGACGTGCCGGGCTTTGCGGCTGAGCACAAGCTGCCCTCAGGCATTGCCGACCGGAAAGCACTTAACTCTGCTGTGCAGGAGGCAATCAAGTCAGAATTTGGGGATGGAAAGTTTATTGTCAGCTCCGAAAATAACCAGTTATACCTGGATCATGACTTGTTGAAGAGCAAAAAGATCAGCGTGGATGCATTTACAGCCGTGGTCAGGAAAGCTGCATTGAAAGTTCCTGGTGTAGCCGATGTGATTAACCTTACAGATATGGGAAAGGCTCCTTTAAACACCTACCAGCTCGAACTGTACAAAAACAACGTGAATGCCAAACGCAGCGGTGACATCCAGGTGATTACACAGCCAGGCTGGTTTTACGGCACTGCTACGGGTACTTCGCATGGTACGCCCAATAACTATGATACCCAGGTGCCTTTTGTCATTTTTGGATGGGGAATCAACAAAGGAGAGACCCTGCGCCGGACTTCGGTGTCGGACATTGCGCCTACGGTTGCTGCATTGCTGCATATTCTGCCGGGTAGTGGGAATGTGGGCAATGCAGTGGAAGAAGCTTTGAGAAAATAGCTTTTCAGGATTCTTCAACAATCAGTACAATGCCGTCTGTGCGGGTAATTACGACTTTGCTGCCGGCTATAATGGGGGTGTGGTGTACGGAGACAGCTTTCCACTCCGCACCCCTGTAATATATTTTTCCTTCCCCGTTATTGGGAATGTCTTTGATCACCAGGGCCGTTTCGCCCACAAATTCCCGGTATCCGGGTGCTTCTTTTTTTTCCATCAGCGAGCGTGCGTGCTTGCGCAGCGCGATCAGCGATACCAGGGAAATGGCTGAAAACGCAAGGATCTGACTTTCAAAACTTGGCAACAGCCCCAATGCTGCCAACAGGGATGTGAGCAACGCTCCGATTGCAAAAAACACGAATACCAGCAACACACTGGCCAGCTCGGCAACAAGCATGACCAATCCTACAATGAGCCAGATCTGGGGCAATGTCAATTCCATACTATCTTATTTCTTCTGTTCTGATTTTACAACGGTCAGCGCAGTGGCAATGAGTGAGCCTATGTCAGCAAGGTTGGCGGGAATGATCAGCGTATTGCCGGCTTTCGCCAGCTTACCAAACTGATCCACGTAATTTTCAGCCACTTTCAGCTGCACGGCCTCCACACCGCCATCCGTGCGGATAGCCTGGGCAACCAGCCGGATGCTTTCCGCGGTAGCTTCTGCCACCGAGCGCAGCGCAGCAGCTTCACCTTCCGCCTCATTGATCTGCCGCAGGCGCAGTCCTTCCGATTCAAGTACCACCTTTTGCTTCTGACCTTCGGCTACATTAATGGCCGCCTGCTTTTCACCATCCGATTGCAGGATGACAGCCCGTCGCTCACGCTCTGCCTGCATCTGTTTTTCCATGGCGTTGAGCACAGTTTGGGGAGGCGTAATGTTCTTGATTTCGTAGCGCAGTACTTTCACGCCCCAGCCCGTGGCAGCCTCGTCGATGGCCTCCACCACTGCCCGGTTAATGGTCATACGTTCTTCAAAAGTCTTGTCCAGATCGAGCTTGCCGATCTCGCTCCGCATGGTGGTTTGTGCCAGCTGGATCACCGCAAAAGTATAGTCCGCAATGCCGTAGGCAGCTTTTTTTGCATCAATAACCTGGATAAATATAACGCCGTCCATTCTCACCTGCACATTATCCCGGGTAATACATATCTGCTCAGGAATGTCTACCGCCGATTCTTTCAGCGTGTATTTGTAGGCAATGCGATCAAAAAACGGAATGATAAAGTTGATACCGGGTTGCAGCACAGCATAAAACTTGCCAAGTCTTTCGAGTATGTAGGCGGTTTGCTGTGGTACAACCTTGACGGTCATTAATATCGTTAAAACAACAAGGACAAGCAGTACTATGAGTGGAGTCATTGCGTAGTCAGGTTTGATGGTCTGTTGCGAAAGTATGGATTACCCGCCTGTTGTCCTATTCATCTGGGGTGAGTGAAACGAAAATCCGACTACCGGTCTTTGTGCGGGATAAATGGGCACTGACCCGTTATTATTTCAATATTTCTTTTGAAATAACCATTTTCTGGATTTCGCTGGTCCCTTCTCCTATGGTACAAAGCTTGGCATCGCGGTAAAACTTCTCCACAGGATAGTCTTTTACAAACCCGTAGCCGCCGAAAATCTGCACAGCCTCATTCGCAACTTTCACGGCTGTTTCGGATGCATGATACTTGGCCGTCGAGCTCGCCAGCGTCACGGACTGTCCTGCATCTTTCAGGTCGGCGGCGTGGTAGGTAAGCAGGGAGGCTGCCTGAATGTCGGTGTACATGTCTGCCAGCTTGAATGCAATCGCCTGAAAGTCGCAGATCGCCTTCCCGAACTGCTTTCGCTCTTTGGAGTAGGAGAGGGCTGCCTCGTAGGCTCCGAGCGCCGTACCTACACTGAGCGCAGCAATGGAAATGCGGCCTCCGTCCAGTATTTTCAACGATTGGACAAACCCTTCACCCACTTCTCCCAAGCGCTGGGCATCGGATATCCTGCAATCCTGGAAAAGCAGCTCTACGGTTTCGGACCCGCGCATACCCAGCTTATCTTCCTTTCGCCCGGCCGAGAATCCCGCCGTACCTTTTTCGATGATAAATGCGGTAGCCCCGTGCTTGTCGCCCGGCTCACCAGTACGGGTAATTACCACAGCTACGTCGCCGCTTTTACCATTGGTGATAAAGTTCTTTGACCCATTGATGATCCAGCCGTCATGATCCCTTACCGCTACGGTTGCCATATTGCCTGCGTCCGATCCTGTGTTGGGCTCCGTGAGGCCCCACGCACCCAGCCACTCCCCGGAGGCAAGTTGGGGCAGGTAGGTCCTTTTTTGTTCGTCATTACCAAATTTGAGGATATGATTGGTACAAAGCGAATTGTGCGCTGCCATCGAAAGTCCGGCAGAAGGATCGGTTTTGGAAAGTTCGATGATGGCGGTAACGTACTCGCGGTAACCTAGGCCAGCCCCGCCGTATTCCTCGGGTACCAGCATACCCATCACACCCAGTTCACCCAGACTGCGGAACAGGTCGATAGGGATCTGCTGATCCTCGTCCCACTGACGGACATGCGGCCGGATCCTGACAGCGGCAAAATCCCTGATACTTTCCTGAATGAGCCGGCAGGTCTCCGTCCGCTCATTTTCAATGAAACCCGGTTTTGCTATGTCCATAAATGCTGATTGTTATATTTGTGAAAATCAATGTATCAGGAATATAGTGAAATTTGACACCGGGCAATGAACAAATAAATGCTTCTACTTTGAGATTCACCTAAAAAAATTACTTTTGCAGCTACCCTCAAAGGTTTTTTACTTACATATGTACAATTCCTGATCCTTCACGATTTTTGCGCTGTAACAACTATCTTCTAATCACTATATTTTATGAAAATTGCAGTTGTAGGAACGGGATACGTAGGCCTGGTGACGGGTACCTGCTTTGCTGAAACAGGCAACCAGGTAACTTGTGTAGATATTGATGTCAGAAAGGTAGAACGTCTTCAGGGCGGAGACATACCTATTTACGAACCCGGCCTGGATGTTCTGTTTCACAGGAACGTCGAAGAGGGCCGCCTGCTGTTTACGACCAACCTGGCCGAAGGGATCAAAGATGCGGAAGTGATCTTCCTGGCACTGCCTACACCTCCGGGTGAGGATGGTTCGGCCGATCTGAAATATATTCTCAAAGTAGCGGATGACCTCGGTCCCATTCTCGACAGCTATGCCGTGATTGTGGACAAAAGTACGGTGCCTGTGGGAACTGCTGAGAAAGTGAGCACGGCCATCGCCAAAAACGCGAAAGTAGATTTTGATGTCGTGTCTAACCCCGAGTTCCTGCGGGAAGGTGTAGCCGTGGAAGATTTTATGAAGCCCGACCGTGTGGTGGTGGGTACTACCTCCGAAAAGGCGAAAAAGGTCATGGAGAAGCTGTATGCTCCGCTTGTAAGGCAGGGTAACCCGGTTATTTTCATGGACGAACGTTCAGCGGAAATGACCAAATATGCTGCAAACTCCTTCCTGGCCATGAAGATCACCTTCATGAACGAAATCGCAAATCTTTGTGAGAAAGTAGGAGCCAATGTGGATGATATCCGCCGCGGGATCGGTACTGACAGCCGCATCGGCAAGCGTTTCCTGTTTGCAGGGATCGGGTATGGAGGAAGCTGCTTTCCGAAGGATGTTCAGGCACTTGCAAAAACGTCCCGTGATTTTGACTACGATTTCCGGATCCTGAAATCAGTGATGGATGTCAATGATGATCAGAAGAAGAAGTTGCTGCCTGCGGTCAGCAATTATTTTAACGGAGACCTGAAAGACAAGACGATTGCGGTATGGGGCCTTGCTTTCAAACCTTATACGGATGATATCCGTGAAGCTCCTGCATTGGAAAACATTGAAGAACTGCTTGCCGCGGGAGCCAAGGTGGTGGCCTACGATCCTGAGGCAATGTCAAATGTCAAGAAAATACTGGGTGATCGGATCACTTTTGCACATACAGCCTATGCTGCGCTGGACGATGCCGATGCGCTGATGATCTTTACGGAGTGGCCCCAGTTCCGCACACCGGAATTTGAGAAAATTGGCCGATTGCTGAAAAACAAGGTAATTTTTGACGGAAGAAACCTGTATGAGCTTGATCAGGTGAAGGAGCTTGGCTATACCTATTTCAGTATCGGGCGTGAGACGGTTGTTCCGGCCTAAACAAACCTGTTTTTTACAACACTAATAACTGAAGAATGAAACGTGTACTAATAACCGGGGCAGCCGGTTTTCTGGGATCGCACCTTTGCGAGCGCTTCCTGAAGGAAGGTATGTACGTGATTGCGATGGATAACCTGATCACCGGTGACATGCGCAATATCGAGCACCTGATGCCGGATCCTAATTTTGAGTTCAATCATCACGATGTAACCAAATATGTCCACGTACCGGGCGAGCTGGATTACATCATGCACTTTGCCTCGCCTGCCAGCCCCATTGATTACCTTAAAATTCCCATTCAAACCCTGAAAGTAGGTGCGATGGGTACACACAACCTGCTTGGACTGGCACGTGTCAAAAAAGCCCGGTTTATTATTGCTTCCACGTCGGAAGTATATGGCGATCCGCTGGTACACCCGCAAACCGAAGACTACTGGGGGCACGTTAACCCGATCGGGCCGCGTGGCTGCTATGATGAGGCGAAGCGCTACCAGGAAGCAATTACAATGGCATACCACCGCTACCATGACCTGGAAACGCGCATTGTCCGGATATTCAATACTTATGGACCCAGAATGCGCCTGAATGACGGGCGGGTACTGCCTGCATTCATTGGACAGGCTTTACGCGGAGAGGATATTACCGTGTTCGGTGATGGTTCACAAACGCGCTCTTTCTGCTATGTGGACGATCTAGTGGAGGGTATTTACCGCCTGCTCATGAGCGATTACACGCTTCCTGTCAACATCGGTAATCCCGGTGAAATTACGATCGGGGAGTTTGCCGAAGAGATTATCCGCCTGACCGGGACAGATCAGAAGGTGGTGTACAAGCCACTGCCGCAGGACGATCCCAAGCAGCGCCAGCCTGACATTACCAAAGCAAAGGAAATTCTTGGCTGGGAGCCTAAGGTGTCACGGGAAGAAGGTTTGCGCATTACTTACGACTACTTCCGGAACTTGCCGAAAGAGCGTTTGTACGAAGAGTCAAACCACCGGGGATTTGAAGGTTTCAGCGATGCTAAATAAACTAAAAAACCCGCCTCAGGCGGGTTTTTTAGTTTTATGGAAGCTTGTTTGCTATACTTCCATAATCTCTTTTTCCTTGGCGGAGAAGATCTGCTCCACTTTTGAAATATAACCGTCGGTCAGCTTTTGTACGCGGTCTTCGCTGATTTTCACCAGATCTTCCGCTACGCCTTCCTTGGTAAGCTTACGCAGGGAGTTGTTGGCATCCTGGCGAATGTTGCGGATGTTGATCTTGGCCGTTTCAATCTCGTTTTTTGCGCGTTTTACCAGTTCGCGACGGCGTTCCTCATTGAGAGGCGGCACGGAAATGCGGATCATTTCACCATCATTCGAGGGAGAAAAACCCAGATTGCCATTCCGGATCGCCTTTTCAATCTCATTGATGATCTTCTTCTCAAAAGGCTTGATGGCGATGGTCCGTGCATCGGGCGTATTGATGGTCGCCACATTCTGCAAAGGTGTCATGGAGCCGTAATATTCAATCTGAAGACCTTCCAGCATCTGGGGAGAAGCCTTTCCGGCCCTGATTTTTCCCAGTTCTATGATGAGGTGCTTGATAGCACCTTCCATGGTATCCTTGGCGTCGTCCAGATACAGTTCTATTTCTTCCATTGTTTTTAGTTAACTGAGTAGTGCTTGGTTAGATATCAGCGTTCCTACATTGCCGCCCATAACCAGGTCGTAGAGGTTGCCGGGTTTGTTCATATCAAAAACGATGATAGGCAGGTTATTTTCCTTGCAAAGTGTAAATGCAGTCAGGTCCATGATTTTCAGGTTCCTGGCCAGGGCTTCGTCGAAGGTGAGCTGGGTGTATTTGGTAGCAAGCGGATCTTTTTCAGGATCAGCAGTGTACACGCCGTCCACCCGGGTGCCTTTCAGCACCACTTCCGATTCCGACTCGATGGCACGCAGGCCGGCTGTGGTATCCGTTGTAAAATAAGGATTCCCGGTACCAGCTCCGAAGATCACCACACGGCCTTTTTCAAGGTGACGGATTGCACGCCTGCGGATCAGCGGCTCACATACCTGCTCCATTTTGATCGCAGACATCAGCCTGGTATTTACACCATGCTTTTCCAGCGAGCTTTGCACAGCCATGCCGTTGATGACGGTTGCCAGCATGCCCATATGGTCGCCCTGTACACGGTCAATCCCCGATTTTTCGACGGAAGCTCCACGGAAAATATTTCCTCCTCCAATCACGATCGCTACCTGAACCCCAATCTCTGTAATTTTTTTTACTTCGCGGGAGTAGTTATCGAGAATGTTAAAGTCGATTACCTGCGCTTTGTCGCCTCCGTTGAGGGCTTCGCCGCTGAGTTTGAGCAGCAGACGTTTGTATTTTGGTTCGGGCATGGTGGTGTTGTGGTGTTTGAACCCGTAAAAATAAGTCGAGGAAGCTCAGATTAACAAGAACGGGCTGGCCCGAACCCAGAAATTTTCAGTACACCACTTCGCTGTAATGCGCTACGATTTCGTGGAGTGTTGCGTCGAGCTCATCAAATGTCATGGCTTCTACCAGCCGCATGCGGAATGGTTTGAAGTTGTCAAAACCCTTGAAGTAATTGGTATAGTGACGACGCATTTCAAATACGCCCGCCACGGGCCCCTTCCAGCGGATGGAGAATTCAAGATGCCGGCGGCAGGTGTCAACCCTTTTTTCCAGGGATGCAGGCCCAAGCTTTTCACCGGTTTTAACATAATGCTTGATCTCGTCAAAAATCCACGGATTTCCGATTGTTGCGCGACCGATCATAATGCCGTCCACGCCGTACCTGTTACGATATTCCAGGGCTTTCTCGGGAGAATCTACGTCCCCGTTTCCGAAAATCGGGATGGTAATGCGCGGATTATCCTTGATGCGGGCGATCAGTGACCAGTCTGCAGAACCTTTGTACATCTGCACGCGGGTGCGTCCATGGATGGAAAGTGCCTTGATCCCGATGTCCTGCAGGCGCTCAGCCACTTCCTCCACATTCTTGGTATTTTCATCCCAGCCCAGGCGGGTTTTTACAGTCACGGGCAAATGCGTTGATTTGATTACCGCCTCCGTCATTTTCACCATTTTGGGAATATCCTGCAGCAAGGCAGCTCCCGCACCACGGCAGGCCACGTTCTTGACGGGGCAGCCGTAGTTGATATCGATAAGGTCCGGATTTACGCGGGAAGCGATTTCGGAGCAGGCGCCCATGGTTTCCACATCGCTCCCGAAGAGCTGGATGCCTACCGGTCTTTCATACTCGAAAATGTCAAGCTTTTGCACGCTTTTAGCCGCATCACGGATCAGTCCCTCTGAGGAAACAAACTCGGTGTACATCAGATCGGCCCCGTTTTCCTTACACACAGCCCTGAATGGCGGGTCACTCACATCTTCCATAGGGGCGAGCAGCAAAGGGAAATCTCCCAGCTCTATGTTTCCGATCTTAACCATCTTATTGTTGCAATTTGTTCAAATGAATGCCGCATACAGTCTGGCATAAGCCTTTTGTCAACTGTCAGCCTTTATTTTTAAATTCATAATAAACTGTAAATTTACACCAATTATGCAAAATAGTAACCCGAATCTGACGGTTTCGCGTGTACCTGGCACCTGGGGCAGTTTATTGGTTTTAACCGGTCTGGTACTCATCGGGATGGCCGTAGGCAATGTACTGGCATTGCTGCTGCTGGCACTTTACACTTCCCAGGGCGCTGAAAACGTAGCAACTACGATCACCCGTCTGATTACTAACCCGGCCGGGGTGCCTGATGGCTGGGAGGCGCTTATGTTGCTGCAGGGTACGGTGCACTTCTTCTCCTATCTGCTTCCTGCGCTGGTTTACTGGTACTATATCGAACGCAGGTCTGCCGCTGATTTCAACATCAAAAAGCATCCTTCGCTGCATGTATGGCTGCTTTCGTTTATACTTGTTCTTGTCTTTATCCCTATCAACAGCAAGTTCATCGAGTGGAATGCGGCCATGAAGCTGCCTGATGCCTGGTCGGGGCTGGAAGTGTGGATGCGTGAAAAAGAGGACCAGCTCACCCGGATGACGGCATTCCTGACGAGCTACAAGCAGTTCAGTCAGCTGCTGATTGCATTGTTTGTGGTGGTACTGCTGCCTGCTTTTGGCGAAGAGGTCCTGTTCAGGGGCGTGATCCAGACAAAATTGCTGCGTCAATGGAGAAATCCGCACATTGCAATATGGGTGTCTGCGGCGATATTCAGTGCGATCCACTTTCAGTTTTACGGCTTCCTGCCCCGCATGCTGCTCGGGGCGGTATTCGGTTATCTTTACTTCTGGACGGGGAATCTTTCCATAGCCATCCTGGCACATTTTGTAAACAATGGTTTTGTGCTGATTATGATGTACCTGCACAACATCGGCATTGTTGAAGTGAATATTGAAGAAAATGAATCCCTGCCCGGCGCACTGATCGGTGCATCACTTGTCATTTCACTGATTATCTTGCAAACCATAAGGAAGGCCGGCGGCCACCCCGGCTCTCTGCATACCGGGCATTCAACAGATTTTTAAACAACATTATGGCAGAACAATGGGTGAAGGCATTTCAGAGCGGAGAAATGATCCGCGCGGAAATTGCCCGGGAAATATTGGATCAAAACGGCATTGCGGCCGTGATCGTCAACAAACAAAGCAGCAGCTATCCTATTTTTGGCCTGTGTGAGGTCCATGTACTTTCAAGTGACCTGGCTCAGGCGCAAATAATTTTAAACAATGAGGAAGCGGTTAGACAACCTGAGTAATTTACAGCAGCGTACCATCACGGCACTGGCGGGCGTGTTTGTAATTATCTGGTGCATTGTTTACAGTGACGTAACTTTCCTGCTCCTTTTTTGTACAATCAGCTCCCTTACGCAACTTGAATTTTACAAACTGCTGGGTCTGGACGGAAATCAGCCGCTCACTTACTATGGTACTTTTTGTGGCACAGTAATGATCCTGCTGGCATACCTGATAGAGCAGGACCTTGTACAGTTTGAGAATTACTTTCTGATCAGTCCGCTGCTTTCCATGATCTTCTTTATCAAGCTGTATAAGAAGAATGATGTAAAACCTTTTACCAACATCGGATTTACCTTCCTGGGGATCATTTACGTTGCACTGCCTTTTGCCCTGATCATTGTGATGGCATTGCGCGGCGGCAAGTACAATTATGAAATCGTACTCGGCAGCCTTCTGCTGCTTTGGGCCTCCGATATCGGCGGGTATTTTGCCGGGACAAAGTTTGGAAAGCGGAAGCTTTTCGAGCGTATCTCACCCAAAAAATCATGGGAGGGAGCGATGGGCAGCGCGGTATTTGCGGCTTTGATCGCTTTTCTGCTGGGACTTTATTTCCGCACTTTCGAACCCTGGAAATGGTACTGCATTGGTGGCATTATCGTAGTGGTAGGCACTTACGGCGATTTGGTAGAGTCACTGTTTAAAAGGAGCATCGCCATTAAGGATTCGGGCAGCAGTATTCCGGGCCACGGGGGCTTCCTGGACCGTTTTGACGGCCTTTTGCTTTCGGCCCCGTACATTGTCACCTTTCTTAAACTATTTTCCTGATCACCGGCGGCGCAATGGCCGGGCTTTCCGTTCGTTCTTCTGACAGGAACAATTTTTACAGTTTATAGGATGAAATGGCGCTGGCGAAGCTGCTTTTTTGTAAATTTTGGACTTTAAATCCTTCCCGGGACTGAATGTATGAAACAAAATCAGTCTTGATTAACAACCTGCAACGAATGAAACGGAGTCTTGTCATATTATTTTTTGTGCTGTCGGGAATATTGTCGATCCGTGAATTGCATGCTCAGGGTGAACAAAAAGCGATCGTATTTTCCGGTGTGGTAGTAGGGGGCAAAACTACCGAGCGACTGCCGGGGGCGACGATCTTTATTGTCAATGCAGGCCGGGGCACACTGGCCAAAAGTGACGGATCATTCACCATTCCAGTGTTTCCGGGTGATAGTATTATTTTCAGTTATGTTGGTTTTAAAAAACAATATCACGTTGTTCCGCGCAACTACAATTCGGATATCTACTCGGCTATTGTAGCATTGCGGGAGGATGTGGTAACGCTTTCCGGGGTGACCATTTACCCGTATTCAACCGAAGAAGAGTTTAAAAAGGCATTTCTGGCCCTCAAATTACCCGATCAGGCAGACCGTGAGGCACTGGCCCGCAGCACCGATCCGGATTACATTAACCGCCTCGCTGCCCAGATGCCCAATAATGCGCAGACGAACTATCGCTACTCCATGGACCAGCTGATGTTCGGGCGGGAATCTGCGGCAAATAAAAGCTTTGCTACTACCTTCCCTTTCCTCAATCCTTTTGCCTGGGCTAACTTTATCAAATCTGTCAAAAAAGGCGATCTGAAACAAAAAGACTGGCGGAAGGAACTGAATGCTTCTCCCCGCGAGAACATCACCAAGCAGGATTTTATTCCGGCTCCAAATACGGAAGAGGATCTTAGAAAGACTTCGGGAAACTAGGTTTTTCCCGGCTGACCGCAGGAGCATATTTCACCAGCGCCACATCATCACCGTCGAACACGGCGTAATGCTGCTGCTTCACCCATTCACCAAGATTGATGTACCGTGATCCTGCATTGACTTTCATGTCAAGTACCAGGTGACGGTGCCCGAATACATAGAAGTCGTGATGTGAATGCTGCTCTACTTCCCGGCAGTACTGGAAGAGCCACTCGTGATCTTCTCCTAAAAACCTTTCTTCACCCTTATTGACATGCGACAGCCTGCTGCGCCGTGACCAGGCATGCGCGATCCACAGACCCAGGTCGGGGTGAAAAAGGCAGAACAATAGCTTGAAGAAGCTGTTTTCAAAGATCTTTTTAAGGAATTTATAAGTATGGTCGCCCGGCCCAAGCCCATCGCCATGACCTATATAAATTTTCCTGATGCCTGATACAGATGCAAATTCAAACGATACCGGGTCCCGGTAAATGGTAGCGCCCAGCTCCTCCGTCAGGTATCCCGACATCCACATATCGTGGTTGCCTGTAAAAATGATCAGCTCCACGCCTTTATCCGATAGCTCCGCCAGTTTGCCGAGTACTCTTACAAAGCCTTTTGGCACTACCTTTTTATACTCAAACCAGAAATCGAAAATATCCCCGACGAGAAAGATCACCTGCGCATTATGCTCGATGGATTCGAGCCAGCTCACGATTTTTCGTTCTCTTTCCTGGCTCTCCGCCACAGACGGGACGCCCAGATGGAAGTCGGAACAAAAGTAGGCGCAGCGGCCGGTATCAAGGACAATTCGTTTTTTAAGTGTAGTGGATGTCATGCCGGTGGGGATAAAGGTGCAAGTTACAAATCCCCGCTGAAAGACAGTAAGTGTGCGTAGCTGTGGTACGGGAAATCAAAGGCTGATAAATTTGCAGTCTGAAAACAAGTGATAAACTGATTGGTACAATGAAAAATGTTTTTTGCGGTGTATGGATGAGCATCATACTGGTCTGCTGCGGGTATGCATCCCTGGCACAGACCGTCCGTAAGATTCCGGCGGATAAGCAGCGTGCCTTGCAATGGAAGCCTGAAAAGGGTCAGTATTATTTCAGCCACGCGCTGGTGTTTGACTATAACAACAAAGCTGAAAAATCGAAAGGCACCATCAAAGTGTACCTGGACCCGGTGACCGGCGCCATGTGCTTTAAAAAGGAAACGAGCTTTGGGAGCAGAGGAAAGCAGTTTGACTTCATTATCGGTTTTCCCGATGGCAGGTATATCTACTGCGGAAATGACGAAAATGGCCGGAAAATCCGGATTAATGAAGTTGTAAAAGAGCTGAAACCTGATGCGGAAACACGCAGCCAGCAAAAAGAAGATTTTACAACCTACTGCATTCCTACGGGCAATACCCGCACGGACTTCGGCCTGCAAAGCCTGGAATATGAACTTACCTATGCGACTTCGGGCAACAAGGATAAGGTTTGGCTCACGCGCACACCATTCAGTAACTATCCGCTATATGGGATGGAGTTCCTGGAAGGTGCCGTCAGTATGCCGGTGACTTTTGATTACATGTACCTGCTTCCGCAAGACCTGCTTGTAACCGAAATCAGCTCCAAAGACCTCAGCCTGAAACTTACGGGTTTTGGTGCCGATCCGCTTACAGTATCCACAAAGGGGTACCAGGAACTCAAACTGGGCGACTAGCTCAGCCTGTGTTCCTGGTAATCGGGTCAGGCATTTTCTGCTGCGGCCCGCTCGGCCATCACTTCGGACAGCGGCCGCATGTTGGCCGGAATTTCCTGCTGTTCCTCCTCGGCAGTGTACGGGAACACATCCAGGATGGGTGTCAGGTTGATGTCGGTTGTTTCGTAGGGGATCAGGAAATTGCGCATGCTTTCATTGATCCGGTCGAGCGCCTGCTGGATACCCTCTGCATTCACAAGCATGTAGTTGACGATCTTCTTCTCCTTCCCGCTTTTTTCATCCACTGAAAAATAGATCACTTTTACCTTAAACCACTGCTCGCCGTCTTCATAGGCAAACAGATCAGCCAGTCGCATGCGGGTAATGCTCGTGACACTGAAATCGCTGGCGCCGGTAACAATCTGCTTGTACAGCCTGGCTTCTGACTCGGTGTAGGATACCGCGTCGACCAGGTAAGTTTCATTGATCGTTTTCAGGCTGCCCGCCTCGTCTTCTTTTTGATACCTGATTTTTCCTAAATACCAGCTAGCCATTTTCTTTGATTGGTTGTTTTAAAGAGTTTGCAAAAGTAGAAGCTGGGGCATTGGGTTGCAAAAAATATCCGGGATGCCAATAATCCGGCCAGTTTGTGTGCGTTGTGATACGTACCGTTTTATATTGCGTGAAAAAAATAATGAGAACAACCAGCTGGATCATCGGAATACTTGCACTTTGGGGTGTGCTTACAAGCTGTGGCGTAGGCCGGCAGGTATCGGAAGCCAAGACTTTCGGAGATTGTAAATATGATATTGCGTCGGTGGACAGCGTCTACCTGGCGGGCATTGATGTGCGCGAGTTCCGTAATGTGCGGGGCTTCAATGACTTTGATCTTGCGCGCTATCCCGGGCTGGCTATGGGCCTTTTGCGTAAAAATGTACCGCTCAACTTGCGTGTGAATGTGGATATTACCAATCCCACAAAGAAGCGTGCAGCCATTAACCAGCTGGAATACAAAGTACTGCTCGGTGAACATGAAATTTTTAACGGATACCTCAGCCAGCTGATCGAGGTAATGCCTGGTACCGGCAGTACGAGGGTTCCTGTGAGGCTGAATGCCAATGCCTATGAGCTGATTGCCGGTGACAAGACGCGGGACGAGTTTATCAACATGGTACTTGCTCTCACAGGGAAATCAGAGGCGCGGCCTGCCAAATTTACGGTCAAAGTACGGCCTACGCTTGATATTGCAGGAAAACAGGTCAACTACCCGGGTTATATTACCTTTGAAAAAGAAATTACGAGTCAGATGCTGACCGGGGTAAAGTAAGTACTCCGGTCACAAACGCCCCGCACTTTGAAACTTTTCGTATACGATCCATTTTTACCCGAATACTTTTTCATTGTTATTAGCCTGCTCGCATTGTTCGGGCTGTCCTTTGCCGTCAAAGGTTTGCGGGTGCTGCAAAAATGGTCAGGCATAGGATTGGTGGTTGTTCCAATCATTTACTTTTACATAATCCTGGCTGCCAGTGTCGTCAATATCCCTTATACGGACGATTTCAACCTGCTGGAAACAATTTTTAACTTTCAGCATACGACTGGCTTCCTGCCAAAGCTGAAAATACTTTTTGAGCAGGTTAATCAGCACCGGTTTGCATTTGAGCGCCTGGTGATGTTGCTGCTGGCAGGGCTTACCGGGACGGTCAATATCAAAGTGCAGGTGCTGACCGGAAACCTGTTCCTGCTGGGAATCCTCTGGCTTCTTTTTTCAGCATTACGAAAACAGGGGATATCCTGGCACTACTTCATTCCGGTGCCCTACATTATCTTTAATCTCGTTTACTACGAAAATGCGCTCTGGGGCATTGCCGCAATCCAGAACACACCCCTGATCTTTTTTGCATTACTCTCCGCCTATGGCCTGGGCCGGAGCGATGGCCGGGGCTGGTTGCTGGGCTTTGCAGCTGCATTGCTGGCCACGTTCACCAGCGGCAGCGGCATGCTTGCCTGGATCATCGGGGCTTTGATTCTGATTTTACAGAAAAGATACAAACCGCTCGCGGGCTGGCTCATCACTGCCGGGCTGATCATCGTATTCTACTTCATGTTCAGCTACCAGGTGATACCGTCCCCTGGTGACAGGCCCTGGAAACATCCGTTATTCAACCTGATCTTCATTCTCGGGTTCTGGGGCAATGCATTGTACCTCGACGTGCCGCATCCGCTCGTTCCTGCCTTTTATCCCGATCTGGTACGCTGCGTATTGCTGGGTGCTGCGATGGCGCTGGTGTTTGGTCTCTGGCTTATCCGGTTATGGAGGAGCAAAAACCTTAACTGGTCAGACTGGTTTCTGTGGGGCGGGATGATGTTTATGATGGGTACCGGCGCCATGTTTATCATCAGCCGGCCCATCGCCAACTACCTGATGTACGGCGGCAATATATTTTCGCGGCGTTACATGATTTTCGGCGTGGTACTGCTTGCGGTTTGTTATGTTGCGGTCATTGTTTTGGTAAAAACAATAAGAGAACTTTCCCGGGGAGTAGCGGTACTAAGCTTTTCCGGCATTCTGCTGCTGCATTTCACGAGCTACTATCTTTCTCTGGTCAATGTGCGTAAATGGTATGAAGACCTGGTGATCGACAGCTACTACTGGAAAAATTTCAGCACCTTCCTGACTACGGGCGACCATTTTGGGGATATTCCCTTCTGGAACCATCCGACCCGCATGAAAAACTTGATTGCCAATCTCGATTCCTCCGGACTGAGCCGGTTTTACCATTCCGGTCCTTTTCCGGACCACAGCAAAGTATTGCCGCAGACTGCCGCAGAAAAGGAAGTTTATGGGGGAGAGTTTCACTTGACGCGCGTTTTGCAAAGTGACCGTAACAATCAGCCGCTTCCGTTTTTAACATTTACTGCGAAAGATACTGTGCAGCAGCCTGGCTACTTTGTCCTGGCGTCGCCCGACCATACGATCCTGCTCCCGGCAGTACCTGTTCCCCACAATCCGGCCAATCTGCTTAGAGCACGCAGCTATTATAGCCAAAAGGTGGCGTACGCACTTTTTGAACAAAAGCTTCCCAAAGGAATTTTTAAAATCTGGATGATGTACCCGCAGGCAAATGGACACTGGAAATCGGTGTTTACAGGTAAACAAGTATCTTTAAAAGGACAGCAAAACCGCAACACGCCATAGTTTATGCAAATACTGACCTACAATCTCAATGGTATTCGGGCCGCCCTTAAAAACGGTCTGGTTGAATGGCTGGCGGGCATGCCGGCGGATATCCTGTGTTTTCAGGAAGTGAAGGCAACGCCGGATGTTGTGGATCTGAGCGGGTTTGAGAAACTGGGCTATGAGCTGATCGGCTGGCACGCGGCAGAGAAAAAGGGGTATAGTGGCGTCGCTATTTTTTCCAAGATCAAACCCGACTTCGTAACGGCCGGCTGCTCCATTCCGAGCTATGATATGGAAGGCAGGATTCTTCGCGCCGACTTTGGAGATATAACCCTGCTCAACTGCTACTTTCCTTCCGGCACGAGCGGGGAGATCCGGCAGGGGGTAAAGATGTCTTTTCTGGCTGACTTTTACATCTGGGTGAATGAGCTGAGGCATGTACGTCCCAATCTGATCGTTTGCGGCGATTATAACATTGCGCATACGGAGATAGACATTCATGATCCGGTTCGTAACAAAAAAACCTCGGGCTTCCTGCCCGAAGAACGGCAGTGGCTAACCAACTGGTTTGGTAACGGCTATACCGATGCATTCCGCTATAAAAATCCCGATTTGCGGGAGTACTCCTGGTGGACCTACCGGGCGGGTGCCAGGGCCAATAACAAGGGCTGGCGCATTGATTATATTTCGGTATCCGACGGACTGAAAGATCGCATCCTTGCAAGCCGGCAGTTCAATGATGCTGTCCATTCGGACCATTGTCCGGTATGGATGGAAATTGAAAGCTAGTTTTTGCCGGAGCCAGGAAAGACGAATGGTTCGAGAATGATTTTTTCGGTATTTTTGGAAATATCAACCGGCTAAATGTCAGAGAAAATGCAATTTCCAATGCCAGTGACTTTGAAGATGGGAGAGCTGATGAGCAGCGAAGAATTTTTTCAGTTTTGCCAGATGAACGACACACTAGAGTTCGAAAGGGACTCGCATGGAAATATCATTCTTATGTCACCAACAGGATCATTTACAGGTAATTTCAATCTTCGCATTGCTGGTTTATTGTTTCAATGGAACGAGATTACACAAACAGGATTGGTTTTCGACTCTTCTACCGGCTTTACACTGCCGAACGGAGCTGTGCGTTCGCCGGATGTATCTTGGGTATGCAATGAAAAGTGGGATGAGCTGAGCCTGGAAGAACAGGAGCAGTTTGCGCCGGTCTGCCCTGATTTTGTGATCGAGATCCGATCCAAATCGGAAGATATCAAGTACCTGCTCGATAAAATGAAAGAATACATGGCCCATGGAGCCTCGCTGGGGTGGCTGATCGACCGTTTTGATAATAAAATATATGTGTACCGGCCCACCGGATGCATTGTTCATGATTCACTCAACGTGGCGCTTAGCGGAGAAGATGTACTTCCCGGCTTCACCCTACATCCCGGCAGCCTGATTCGTTAGTTGCCGGCTAAATTCGCTTACCTTGTTTCGTTATTTTCTTATCTACAAGCCTTTCGGAATGCTTTCGCAGTTTAGCAGGGAAGGTGACCATGCTACGCTAGCCGATCTTGGATTTGAATTTCCGAAAGATGTTTATCCGGTAGGAAGACTTGATGCCGATAGCGAAGGCTTGCTGCTGCTGACCAACGACAATCACCTGAAAACCCGCCTTCTTGAACCCCGCAACAAACATACCCGTACCTATTACGTTCAGGTAGAAGGGGAAGTTACTTCCGAAGCCTGTACCCAGCTGGCGACCGGCATCGATATAGCTGTTAATGGAAAAAAATACCGCACCTTGCCCGCCCGCATTGCTGCCATCAGCCAGCCGCAATTGCCTGAGCGCAACCCGCCGATCCGTTTTCGCAAAAGCATACCTACATCCTGGCTGTCCGTCACGCTTCATGAAGGCAAAAACCGGCAGGTACGAAGGATGACGGCTGGTGCCGGTTTTCCTACCTTACGACTAGTAAGATGGGCCATCGGGAAAATTTCCCTGGCAGATACCCCGGGTGAAATACATAACCCCGGGGACGTATGGGAAGTTACGTCCGCCGACGTCAGAAAGTTGCTGCAGTGAGCGGAAAGGCCGGTCACAAAAGCGCCGCGGCCTTCTTGCCAAACCGGACATAAGGGTTAAATTTGTACATATCCTGTTTCTTAACTACGGTCGATAATTGGCAAAGGCACATAAGGAAACCCCTCTTAACAAGCAATATAACCAGATCAAAGCCAAGTACCCGGGTGCATTGCTGCTCTTCCGGGTGGGAGACTTTTATGAGACTTTCGGGGAGGACGCCATACGTGCTTCAAAGATTCTCGGAATTGTACTTACCAGACGCAATAATGGCGGCTCGCATGAGGAGCTCGCCGGATTTCCTCACCACTCGCTCGACAACTATCTGCCTAAGCTGGTCCGTGCTGGAGAACGGGTTGCTATTTGCGACCAGCTGGAAGATCCTGCTACGGCAAAGGGCATTGTAAAACGCGGTGTCACCGAGCTCGTAACCCCGGGGGTATCGCTGAACGATAATGTTCTGGATATCGGAAAAAACAATTACCTGGCTGCAGTGCATGCAGGAGAGGATGGATTGTACGGTGTAGCGTTTCTGGATATCTCGACGGGTGAGTTTATGACTTCCCAGGGCAATGCAGCGTATATTGATAAGGTACTGCAGGGTTTTGCACCGGCGGAGGTCCTTTTTTGTAAAAAGCATAAAAGTGAATTCAACCAACTTTTTGCCGGCAAGTTCCACACTTTCCAGCTGGAAGACTGGTGCTTTGGCTATGATTACAGCTACGAGCTGCTCACAGGTCATTTTCAGACTACCTCACTGAAAGGTTTCGGAATTGAGTCACTTTCTATGGGTGTGATTGCTGCGGGCGTGATCCTGCATTATCTCAAAGAAACCGAGCATAGGGAGGTTGCGCATATTGGCAGGATTACTCGCCTGGAAGAAGAAAAATATGTTTGGTTGGATCGTTTTACTGTTCGTAACCTGGAACTGGTACTGCCGCAGCAGGAAGGTGGCGTGCCGCTGATCCACGTGCTCGATCGTACCGTGACGCCCATGGGGGCACGGTTGCTGCGCAAATGGATGGTGCTGCCCCTGAAAGAAAAACAGCCTATTGAAGAAAGACTGGATACCATCACGCATTTTCTCGAAAATGAAGACCTGCATGATACTATTACCCAGTACCTTAAACAGATCGGGGACCTCGAAAGACTGATTTCCAAAGTAGCTGTACGCCGGATCAACCCGCGGGAGCTTGTGGCATTGAAGAAGTCTCTCAAACAGATTGCACCTGTGCGGGAGCTGCTGATCGACATGAAAGAGAAGCAGCCGAAAGGTGCAACCGAAGTACTCAGGAAATTTGCCGATCAGCTCAATCCATGCAGCTACCTGGTAGAAAAGATAGAAAATGAACTGCGGGAAGATGCGCCTGTTTTATCCCATCAGGGACGCATGGTCAAAACGGGCGTTGATCCGGAACTGGATGAGCTGCACGCAATATCCTACGAAGGCAAAGACTATCTGCTCAAATTACAGAACCGCGAAACGGAGCGGACCGGCATTGGCTCTCTCAAAATTGCATACAACAAAGTTTTTGGGTACTACCTCGAAGTTACCCACGCCCACCAGAACAAAGTGCCGGCCGATTGGATCAGGAAGCAGACACTGGTGAATGCGGAACGGTACATTACCCCCGAGCTGAAAGAGTATGAGGAAAAGATCCTTCATGCAGAGGACCGGATCTCAGCCATCGAATCACGGATTTTTAACGAGCTGGTTACCGCTGCCGCGGACTATGTGGGCACGATCCAGCAGAATGCCCTGGTTATTTCGGGTCTGGATGTACTGAGCTCTTTTGCCACGGTGGCGCGGAAGAATAATTATACCAAGCCTCTCATCACGGAGGAAAATAAGCTGGACATCAAGGATGGCCGGCACCCGGTGATTGAACAGCAGCTTCCGGTTGGTGAAAGCTATGTGCCCAATGACCTGTACTTGGACGATAATTCGCAACAAATCATCATTATTACCGGGCCTAACATGGCAGGTAAATCTGCATTGCTGCGGCAAACTGCGCTGATTGTTTTGATGGCGCAGATCGGGTCGTATGTTCCTGCAAGTAAGGCAAGCATCGGGTTGGTCGATAAGATTTTCACGAGGGTAGGAGCCAGCGACAACCTAAGCCGGGGCGAAAGTACTTTCATGGTCGAAATGACCGAAACAGCCAGCATCCTCAACAACCTCAGTGATCGCAGCCTCGTGCTCATGGACGAAATTGGCCGGGGAACAAGTACGTACGACGGTGTTTCCATAGCATGGGCGATTGCCGAGTACCTCCATAACCTGCCCCAATGCCGCCCGAAAACACTTTTTGCAACCCACTACCACGAGCTCAACCAGCTTTCCGACGATTTTCCCCGAATCCGGAATTTCAATGTGGCCGTCAAGGAAGTGGATAACAAGGTGATTTTCCTGCGAAAATTACAGCCGGGAGGCAGCGCTCATAGTTTCGGGATTCACGTAGCTCAAATTGCCGGTATGCCTCAGCACATTGTACTTCGTGCGAGCGAGATCATGCAGCATCTTGAAAAAGACCACGTGAGCAAAGAGCATAAAAAGCGCGTAAAGGATATTCCGAAAAACAATTTCCAGCTCAGCATTTTTGAACCTGCCGATCCGCAGATGGAAGAGCTGAAAGAAAAGCTGGCCCTCGTAGATGTGAATGCGCTGTCGCCCATCGAGGCACTTTTAAAGTTGAACGAATTTCAGAAAATCGTTAAAAAATAGACCTATGTTCTTCATTTTAAACCAATTTACTCAATCTACTAATTAACAACTCCTATTCCTGTTTATGAAAAACTCAACGCGCATCCAATTGATGGCCATGATGTTCCTGCTCTATTTTATATGGGGCTCGTGGTACGGACAAATGAGCAAATACATGTTTACCAGCCTGAAAGCAACCGGATTGCAGGTGGGTAATGCTTATGCGGCCTTTTCAATCGCGCAGATTATTGCTCCCTTCTTTGTTGGTATGATCGCCGACAGGTACTTCGCAGCCCAGAAAGTGCTGGGTGTGCTCAGCCTGGCAGGCGCGGTACTGTTATATGTACTTTCCGGCATTACCGATGCCGATTCTTTCTTTTGGGTGATCCTGGTATACTGTATCAGTTTTGCGCCAACCATGTCCCTGACCACCTCCATTGCCATGCAGCAGGTGACCGATTCTGAAAAGGAATTTCCCGTAATTCGGGTGATGGGAACAGTTTCCTGGATTGTAGTTACCAACATCATTGGCTACTATGGCTTTGGAGACAGCAACATGATTTTTAAAATTTCCATGATTGCGGCGGCTGTACTGGGTGTTTATTCCTTCTTTTTACCTAACACACCTCCCAAGCCAAGTACCAGCACTTCCTTCTCGGACATTCTCGGGCTTGATGCGTTCAAGCTTTTCAAAGACCGCTCTTTTGCCATCTTTTTTCTATCGTCCCTGCTGATTTGCATTCCGCTTTCTTTTTACTACGCAATGGCCAATCCTTCCCTGACCGACTCAGGTATGACCAACGTGGAGAATAAAATGTCGCTAGGACAGGCTTCAGAGGTAATTTTCATGCTCCTCATTCCTCTGGCATTCCGTCGTCTTGGTGTTAAATGGATGCTGATTGTGGGGTTGATTGCCTGGATCATCCGCTTTGTCGGCTTCGGCTATGGTGATGCTTCCAGCGAGTGGTTGCTGTACCTGGCTATTGTGCTGCACGGTGTTTGCTACGACTTCTTCTTTGTGACAGGACAAATTTACACAGACAGCAAGGCAGGAGAAAAGTACCGTTCCTCTGCTCAGGGGCTTATTTCCATTGCTACTTACGGCATTGGAATGGGGATCGGGTCATGGATTGCGGGCCTTGTAGCCGACATGTATACCGTCAATGGTGTGAAAGACTGGACCAGCATCTGGATGGTGCCTGCGGGTATCGCGGCGGTTGTGCTCGTACTTTTTGTTGTGCTTTTTAAAGACAATAAAGTAAAAGCTGCCTGATGAAATCATTCCTGACGATTGGCCTGCTGATATTGTCCAATACCTTCATGACGCTGGCCTGGTACGGGCATCTGAAGTTTAAGGAGCTGGGTTGGTTCCAAAAGTCGGGTATTCTTACCATCATTCTGGTTAGCTGGGGGATCGCATTATTTGAATACTGCTTTCAGGTCCCGGCTAACCGGATCGGTTTCAAGGAAAATGGGGGACCATTTTCATTAATGGAGCTCAAAGTAATCCAGGAAGTAATCACACTCGTGATCTTTACGATCTTCACGTTGCTGTTTTTTAAAACAGAGACCTTCCGGTGGAATCACCTGGTTGGATTTGTTTTCCTGGTACTTGCCGTCTATTTCATTTTCAGGAAATAAAAAAAGCGGCAAAGCATTTCAACCGAAATACTTTGCCGCTTTTATAAATTCTTCGGATCTCAGTAAAGATCGTCTTCGTCTTCGTTCAGATAACGTTCGTAGCTTTTCTTGGAACCGCCGCCTCCCTTCCGGACGTACTCACCTTTTCCACGGTCGTCGTACTTAGACTTGCTATGTTGGCCACCGCGGTCGTTGTGCCCTCCTCCGTGACTCCGATCGTTACGGGAACGATCATGCCCCGGTGTACGGGGTGCAAATCCATTGCCGCCAGCGCCTCCAACAGCTCCCCGGTCAAATCCGCCTCCTGTCGGAGCCGGACTGTCGTCACCATCCCGGTCACCGGCAGACGCAGGCCGCGCAGGTGCGCTGCGGTCACTCGCGTAACGATTGGGTGCACTGCCTGTGCCCGTGTTGTTGTTGAACGAGCCACCGCCGCCGTAGTTGCCAGATCCGCGGTTATCGTCGTTAGACGGGCGTGGCCTGTTAAATCCTTCCCGCTTAACATCTCCCCTTGGCGCTCCGCTATCCCCTCTGGATTCTCTTTTCTGGGATTCGTTTACTACCAATGGTCTTCCGTACATCTCCGCGCCGTTTAGCTGGCTGATAGCCATACGGGCCTCTTCTTCGTTCGGCATTTCTACAAAACCGAAGCCTTTGCTTTGACGCGTAATCTTGTCAATGATGATCTTCGCGGAGCTCACATTGCCGTATTTCTCGAAAGCCTCACGCAGTTCGCTTTCTTTTAACTTAAAAGAAAGACTCCCAACAAAAATGTCCATGGAAACGCCTTAGTTTTTTATTTTAGGTTTCAGGTTATAAATATATTTATTTTAGCTGATACGCTACAACACTGTTTTTCATGAATGTAGGAACATACACGATTTTTTTGGCCGGATCATAGCCAATATCGGCCGTATTAGACTGCTCAGCAGTCGTATCAAGCAGTTTTTCAGTGCTGCCGTCTGATTTTACATAATAAATAATTCCTGCCCACGACGAAACCAGGTACTCACCGCGTTTGACCTGCTCAATGCCGTCGGTGCTTTTGTCCATACCTTCTGCAATTACGCTTATCTCTTTGGAGGCTGTCAGTTTTTTGAGCGAACCCGAATCCAGAATCAGCAGATCGGTGCCCAGTGCAAGCAATCCGTTTGGTCCGGTCAGGTTTTCATAGTAGGTAGTCACCTTTCCGTTTTTCAGCAAATGCACTTTTTTGGTCTGCGAGTCGGAAACGTAAATGTTCCCTTTGGCATCAATCGTCAGGTCATTCAGGAACTTGGAATCTTCCACCGGGTACTTGTTCAGGATTTTACCTGACTGGATGTCGATCTCAACAATGTCAGTAACATCCGCCACATAAAGTTTACCGGCAGTCTGGCCCATACCCTTGGGTGCATGGAGGCCGCTGACCCAGTCTTTGGAAATAATTTTACCATCCAGACCTACTTTGCCAATCGCACCCTTTCCGTCCTTTTCAGCTGCCTTTCCGTCAATCTGGGCTACATACAGTGCCTTGTCTGCCTGGCTGTACAACACGGATTCAGGAACAGGAAGCGTCGTGTCGGTGGACCATATCTTGGTAAGCGTATGCTGCGCCTCCGCGGCAAAAGGGAATGAAGCGGAACATACAGCAGCCAGTAAAATTGCCTTAGGGTTCATAGCGTCTCGTTTAAAATGTTGTTCAGGTAGTTTTTGTTACAGCTTAGCAAGGGTAAATGTAGCCTTATTTACTTTTTCAAACTGCAAATTTCGCCAAATGCTGGCGCCCGCCCAATGCCTGCAACAAGGATTAAAGTAATGCAGCTATGGCCTGGTAATCGAGTTGCGTATAATCTTCAATGTAAAGGTGGCAGGGCGGCAGCTCATCCCGGCTGTGCGATGTTAGTACGCCTACTACATGCATTCCTGCATTGAGGCCCGCAGTCACACCCGAAAACGAATCTTCAAATACAACACACCGGTCCTGACTCACACCCAGGTTGCGCGCCGACGTGAGGTATACTTCGGGATCGGGCTTGTGCTTTTTTACATTTTCACTGGCCAGGATGGAGCCCAGGTAGCTGCGCACCGGCACACGGCTGAGGATAAGGTCCAGGTTCGCGCGGGGAGCCGAGGTTGCTACGCCCAGCTGCACATCATGGGTATGCAGGTCTTCAATAAACCGCACGAAACCAGCCACAGGATCAACATGCGGCTCATAGAGTTGTCGGAAAAGGCTTTCTTTTTCATCTTCAAGCTTCAGTAACTCTTTACCCTCTATCACCCTTTCCAGAAAATGGCTCAGAATATAGCTGTTACTTTTCCCAAACATATGCTGCGCAAAGTCCTCATCGGTAGGGGAGAGGTTCCTTTTGGAAAAAAATTCCCTGAAAGCCTGCGAGTGATACGGGTTGGTATGACAGATGACGCCGTCCATATCAAATATGACAGCCATACTACTTACTATTGTACGTTTGTTCATCAAAATATTTCTACTACGTAGTTCTTTGTTGATACTTTGTAAGGTTATTCTATTAAATTTACTCTTACGCAGCACAAAGTTTTGCGAAAGCTGCCGGGAATTCAATACACTTTGGCTTACCTCCAACAAATTTGACTATAATTAATTGTAGTGTATGAATGATTTAGAACGTATCGGCGGCGGGCACCCGGCAGTGGCTGGTCGCGGCCGCAATCTCACCTCGGTAGAAGTCTACGACCAGTTTGGTGCGATGGCTTATGGGATCATTTTGCAGATCATTCCCCAGCCACACCTGGCGCAGGAAGTATTGGTAAATGTATTTTCTTCACCTCAGTTGCAGGCGTGCAACAGTTATCCGTTTACCTTTGCAGTGTGTGTGATCAAGCTGGCCCGGGCCAAAGCCGTGGAAGCCAGGCGCAAGCTGATGGCACTCAATCCTGAGCCCGACAAGATCGCCGGCATGCCCGAAAGGTCGCCGCAGCAGATTTTTGACCTGGCATTCAGGCAGGGCTTCACACCCGACGAGGTAGCCGAGAAATTATCGATCTCGAAATCCGAGGTACTGCGTTCTTTTCATGAGTTTTTTAAATCACCCGGCACACCTTAAACAGCGAGTAAGTTGAGCACCCAGGATTTGATAAAAAGTGGTCTTGTTGAATCATTCCTGCTCGGCTTTGCAAGTAAGGAGGAGCAGGAGCTGGTTCGTGAAAGAGCATTGACTGACAGTCAGTTCAATGATTACCTGGCAGATATTGAGTCGAATGTGAGAGCGTATTTCAATGGAAAATCCGTGATTCCACCGGCACCCCTGCGCGAGGTGATTGCATTACGCAGCCCGCAGAAAAATGCAGGCAAGCCGAAGCACGAATTTCAGTCCGCCGACGCTGGTCCGTTAAACGGAAATGCCCGGTACCACGAGATTGAGGTTAATGATACGCATATCAAAGTGCATAAATACTGGCGTCCGGCCTTCATCGCTGTTTTTATACTTTCCAAGATTTTCCTGATTGCCGGCCTGTACTTTTATTTCAAGTCACAGCATGTGCAGGACGAGCTCAACCGCCTGAAAGCGCAGACGGAACTTCATAAATAGCTTTTGCAAGCCGGCCCCTGCCGGCTTTTTTGTTGTAAAACACAGCTGCGGTGCCCGTCACTGCATTGCCCGAATGCCTTATATTTCTTTTATTGCATTTTTTAAATCACAAAAACTGATCGAGAATGTTTGCTTTCCGGGTAGGGCAGGGCTACGATGTGCACCAGCTGGAAGAAGGGCGGCCATTCTGGCTGGGAGGTATACTGATACCGCATACACATGGTGCCAGAGGGCATTCGGATGCCGATGTCGTGTGCCATGTAATCTGCGATGCGCTGCTGGGAGCGGCCAACCTTCGTAATATCGGCTATCATTTTTCGGATAAAGATCCTCAATGGAAAGGTGCAGACAGTAAAGTCCTGCTGGCGCGCGTACTCGAAATGGTGCGGGAAAAAGGGTATGAGGTGGGGAATATAGACGTGACCGTTGTATTGCAGAATCCGAAGCTGAACCCGCATATTCCTGCCATGAAGGCCTGCCTTTCCAAAGTGATCCGGCTGGACGAAGACCAGCTTTCCATCAAAGCGACCACTTCGGAGCATATTGGATTTGTAGGAAGAGAAGAGGGGATTGCGGCACATTGTGTGGCGTTGATATATGTTCCCGGAGCTGCTTCATTCCATATATAGCCGACAAACCTGGCCTTTCCTATGAAAAAACTGTTTACCACCTTTCTGATGCTGGCACTGGCGATGCCGGCCTTTGCACAACAGTCCCCCGTGGCTACCGAGCCGCTCGGATTTGAGGAGTACGATCCCATATCCACGCTGAAAGTGGAGGAGCACCTGCTGAAACGTGCCAAATTTCCATTTATCGACGTACACAATCACCAGTATCAGATGCCTACCCAGGACCTCAATGCGCTGACCGCCGAGATGGACAGCCTGAACATGGGCATCATGATCAATCTCAGCGGACGCGGCTGGTCGCAGGAGTGGGAGGAAGGTACCGCAACCTTGAAAGGCTCGGTAGAAAATATCCGCCGGACACAGCCTAAGAGAATTGCGGTTTTTACCAATCTTACATTCAAGAATTTCGGTGAAAAAGGCTGGACCGAGCGGGCGGTGAAGCAGCTGGAAGACGATGTGAAGTCCGGCGCGTGCGGTCTTAAAATCTACAAAAGCCTGGGATTTGCCGGAATCAAGGATGATAAGGGTAACCGCGTGGCGGTAAGTGACGTACGTTTGCAGCCGGTATGGAAAAAGTGTGGCGAGCTAGGCATTCCTGTTTTGATCCACACGGCGGACGTACCCTCATTCTGGGATCCGATGGACCGTTATAATGAACGCTGGCTCGAACTGAAAACCCATCCCGGACGCCGCCGCGGACCCAATGATCCGGTACCGTTTGACTCCCTGATTGCCGAGCAGCACCACGTATTCCGTACCAATCCAAAGACGACATTTATCAATGCACATATGGGCTGGTACCCCAATCACCTGAAAAAACTGGACAGTCTGATGATCGCTTTTCCAAACATGTATGTGGAAATCGGAGCGGTGATCGCAGAGCTGGGAAGGCAGCCCCGCACAGCCCGTAAGTTTTTCGAGAAGTACCAGGACCGCATCCTGTTCGGAAAAGACAGCTGGGTTCCAGCGGAGTATACGACGTATTTCAGGGTTTTGGAAACCGAGGATGAGTATTTTCCTTACCACAAAAAGTACCACGCATTCTGGCGCATGTACGGTATGGGCTTACCTGACGAGGTACTCAAAAAGGTTTACTACAAAAATGCGCTACGCATTATTCCGGGCCTGGATGCCAGCCGGTTTCCACGCTGATCCTTATTTGTACGCCTTCGCTTCGCGGATGAGCGCACGGTACTCGGCTTTATCGAGGCACTTTTTGTAATACTCTTTGGCCTTGGCCTTGTTGTTGGCGCGCGAGGCAATACGTGCAAGGCCGGCATACGCCATGGCGTGATATTCCTTGGTATACTGGTCGTCGTAGGATGCTTTGATGGCCAGAAGGTACTCATGTTGTGCGGCTGCATCGTTTTTATGGCCTTTTTCTTCCAGTAATCCCTGGAAAGTACGCCAGGCGGCAGGATAAAAGCCGGTATTTACTTTCTTCAAAATCGCAATATCCGGGCTGGCGGCATCATACTTCCCTGCCAGCAGCAGGCCTTCTATGTTTTTCATCCTGAAAATGGTGTTTTTGGGATACAGGTCCACCAGCTTCTCGGTATAGGGTACTGCCTTTTCGGGGCGGCTTTCATATTTGAGATACAAATGCGCAAGATAAAAGCAGGCTTCGGCCCGGGTGATCGTGCCGAGCCTTGTAGCAGTATCTACCTGCTTCAATCCCAATGCTTTATCTCCTCCTTTAAAAAAAACCAGCAGCGGCTTTACAATCGGGTGTTCTTCCGGATATACCTCCACATAGTAGTTGTACATGCCTGAGGTGAAGTAAAATTCAGGATTTTTATTGATCAGCTTCATGCCCTCGATGAATGCATTGTAGGCCTTTTTGCCCTCGCCTGCGGCATTCAGCATTTCGCCTTTGTAGTTATAGATCATGGCCATGTAGCCCCGGGCCACCATTGTGTAAAATACCGCCTCCGGGTCCAGACTGTTTTTGCCATACTTCTGATTGACGGCATTCAGGCACGTTTCCAGCTTTTGGAGGTACTCTTTGGATTTTACCGGATTGTCTTTGATCGGCATGTACTTCCAGAAAAGTATAAAGGAATCCAGAATATGGGTAACCGGATGGTTGGGGTATTTCTTTTCTACCTGCCCGATAAAGGTCTCGGCTTCCTCAAACTCGTAGTTGTAAATTTTATCAAGACTATTCTGAATGGTTTTCAGCGAAGCCTGGTCATTGAGCAGCTGTGCCTGTCCCCGAAATGAAATGAAAATAAAGAGCAGGCAAAGTAATTTGAGGGTATTTGGCATGGCTTGGACTAATAACTCGGATTGGTTTGGTGGTATCCCACTTGCGCGTTAGCTTTGTTTATAACCCTATTTCACCGGGACGGGTTTCTGTGGCAAAGCTAATTTTGCCGTTTTAAATGATATTACGCTCAGACTTATGATCCGCTACAAGCAATTTACACTGGACAATGGCCTGCGGGTTTTTGTGCACGAGGACTTCTCTACGCCGATGGCGGCTGTGAATATCCTTTATAATGTGGGTTCCCGCGATGAGGACGAGGAGCGTACCGGCTTTGCGCATTTGTTTGAACACCTGATGTTCGGCGGTTCCAAACATATTCCCAGCTACGATATTCCCGTGCAGAATGTAGGTGGTGAAAACAATGCATTTACGTCCCCCGACATCACCAATTATTACATTACACTTCCTGCTGATAATATAGAAACGGCTTTTTGGCTTGAATCTGACCGGATGCTGAGCCTTTCTTTTGACCCGAATGTACTGGAAGTGCAGCGCAAGGTGGTTATCGAGGAGTTCAAGCAGCGCTACCTGAACCAGCCCTATGGCGATATGTGGCTCAAACTGCGGCCACTGGCGTACCAGGTACATCCCTATCGCTGGGCAACAATCGGCAAGGACATTCAGCATATTGAACGTGCCTCGCTGGACGATGTAAGCAGCTTTTTCTTTCGTTTTTACCGCCCCAACAATGCTGTGATGGTTGTAGCAGGCGCCGTAACTGCCGCACAGGTAGAAGAGTTGTCGAAGAAGTGGTTCGGCGATATTCCTCCCGGTCCGGCTTATATCCGCAGCCTGCCCAAAGAGCCTGTTCAGATGGAGGCACGCGTGCTCGAAGCCTCAGCCGCCGTACCCCTCGATATGCTCGTGAAAGTGTTTCACATGCCGGGCAGGTACGAATCCGGCTTTTATGAGGGAGATCTTGCCAGTGACATCCTGGGCCGCGGAAAGTCGTCGCGCCTTTATCAGCAGCTGCTGAAAGAACGTAATATGTTTAACAGCATCAGCGCCAGCGTAACTTCATCTCTGGATCCGGGGCTGCTGATGATTAAGGGAAATCTGAATCCCGGCGTGTCGCTGGAAGAAGCCGACAAGGCGGTGGACGAAGTGATCAGGGAGTTTGTGGAAAAGGGTACCAGTGATGAAGAAGTAATCAAAGTCCGGAACCAGGCAGAAGCATCGCTTGCATTTTCGGAGGTGGAATTGCTGAACCGCGCCATGAACCTGGCTTTTGCCGCCAATGCAGGTAATCCGGAGTGGGCCAATCAGGATGCGGAAATCATCCGTAACATGACGGCCGGTGACCTCAACCGTGCCGCCCGCAATATCCTTCGTCCGGGTAATGCATCCACCTTGCTGTACCGGGCCGATCAGAAGGCCATGGCATAACACAAAAAAAGCCTCCGGATGATCCGGAGGCTTTTTTTAATCTTCTGGTATAAATGTGAGGTAACTGAAATTAGCCTCGTCAAACATTTCCTGCGCAATTTCCTGCAACTGTGCGGCGGTAATCTGCTCAATTTCTGCAAAGATTTCAGGGAGGGAATCAACCTTCCCGGTGTCCAGCAGGCTTTTGGCCATCATCAGCATAAAGCTCATATTGCTTTCCTCGGACATCGCAAGCTGACCCATCAGCTGTACTTTGGTCTGGTGTAACTGCAGCACGGACAAGGGCACCTGGCGAATCCTTTTCAGTTCCTTGTGAATCAGGTTAATGCTTTTGGCAAGCTGCTTTTTTTCGGTGCCAAAGAATATGCCCGTAAAGCCTGTATCCAGGTACGGTGTGTAGTTGGCCTCAATGGAGTACACAAAACCATACTTCTCACGCAGCGACAGGTTGAAGCGCGAATTCATGCCTGGTCCGCCGAGCAGGTTGATCAGTACAAAAAACGGCAGCCGGCGATCGTCCTGCAATGCATAGGCAGGCTGGCCCATCGCACATTGCGCCTGCTGGATCGGCCGCTCTTTCTGCAATGAAACAGGCGCATAATGTATAGGCGCCGTTCGGGTCCTTTCAGTGCGGTGGTGCGGTACCTGGCCCAGGTACTTTTCAGCGGTTTTTATAACTTTTGCAAATGGCAGCCGGCTCACGGAAGACACTACAATCCTTTCGGTATCAATGTTATCATGGATAAACCGGAACAGGTGCTCCCGGTCAAACGAACTTACGGTTTCATTGGTACCCAGAATATTTTTGCCCAATGCATGATCCGGAAAAACCAGCTCATCAAAATCGTCCTGGATCGCGTCCTCCGGAGAGTCCACGTACATAGACATTTCTTCCAGGATCACATTCCGCTCGCGTTCAATCTGTTTTTCAGGAAAAACGGAGTGAAAAGTAATATCGGCCAGCAGTTCCAGTGCTTTTTCAAAATGGTCGTCCAGTACCGAGGCGTGAAAGCAGATTTTTTCCTTAGTCGTATAAGCATTTAATTCACCGCCTACGTTTTCAAGCCGGTTGATGATATGATAGGAGCTGCGTTTCTCTGTTCCTTTAAAGGCCATATGCTCCCAAAAATGCGCGAGTCCCTGCTGGTAGGGAAGCTCGTCGCGGCTGCCGATATCCAGCATAATGCCGCAATGCGCAATCTGCGTGTACGGAACCTGCTTGTGGGCTATCCTGATTCCGTTGGCAAGCGTATGTATCTGGTATTCTTCTGCGGGTGAGATGGAGGTGGATCGAGGGTTGCCTCTTTTACGAATGCTGTTTCTCTTCATTCCTTATGAACACAAAATAATCGCCAATAATTTACGGCGGTAAATACAAAAATACAGACTTTTGCGCTGAAAGCCGCCAGATGTCCGGCCGTTATTCTTTCAAAATGGACGAGTCGCATGCGCATAGGATTTGATGCCAAGAGGGCATTTGCAAATAAGACGGGCCTGGGCAATTACAGCCGTTTCGTGCTGGAATCGCTTCTTGCCTACGAGCCTGGCGACGAGTACCTTGCCTACACGCCCAAAGACCGTAACGGACTTTTTCAGACTTTCCCGAAAGAAAACATACAGCTGCCCGACCGATTTTTAGATAAAAAGCTATCAGCCTTCTGGCGATACAGCAGCGTTTTACATCAGCTGAAAAAAGACAGGATCGGGATTTTTCACGGACTCAGTAATGAGTTGCCGCAGGGGCTGGAACAGGCGGGCATTGCATCCGTTGTTACAATCCATGATCTGATTTTCGAACGTCTGCCGCATTTGTTCAATCCTGCCGACAGGCTTATTTACCGTCACAAGTTTAAATCTGCCTGCCGGCGGGCAGATGCAGTGATTGCCGTGAGCGACCAGACACGCCGCGACCTTATAGAGCTTTACCGGGTACCAGATACAAAGATAAAGGTCATTTACCAGGATTGTAACCCTGTATTCCGGCACGCGGTACCGCTAGCAGAGCGAAAGCAGATTGTGCAGTCTTATGGTTTGGAAAAACCCTACATACTGAGTGTAGGTACTTTGGAGGAGCGTAAAAATCAACTTCGCCTCGCGGAAGCATTTGCACGGCTGCCACGAAAGGATTTTGATCTGGTACTTGTCGGAAAGCCCACTGCCTACGCTGAGGCGATCCGGGATTTTATCAGGAAAAACAATTTGGAAAATAGTGTGCGGCTGCTCACCGATGTGCCTACTGCGCATTTACCTGCCTTATACCAGCAGGCAGAAGTATTCGCCTACATCTCCGTTTATGAAGGTTTTGGAATTCCGGTTGTAGAGGCATTGCATAGCGGAACGCCCGTACTGGCCGCCAAAGGTTCCTGTCTGGAAGAGGCCGGAGGTCCGGGAGGCTTGTATGCAGATCCCGTTGACCTGGACGATATTACCGGAAAATTGCGCCAACTTATTGAGCATGAAACACTCCGCGCGCAGCTCGCGGTGGCAGGGCAGGAGCATGTCCGGCAGTTTGATGGTCAGCAGATAGCGGGGCAGCTTGCCGCTTTATACGGGAGTCTGAAGTAACAATACCGGGAGGTTATTTCTCCCGGTATTGTTCGATGATGCGGTATAATGCTTTTTGTTTTTCCAGATCGGGAAAGAAATCAAAAAGCTGTACGTGGCCCTCATAATCAAGGGTGAGTGCATTTTCAAGATTAACCAATGCCTCGCGGTATTGTCCTGCATGGATCTGGTAAACGGCCATGCGGTAGTGCAGATCGGCTTCTTCCGGCATTTCGTCGACAGCAGCCTGCAGCAAGTCACAGGCGCGGGCATAATTGCCTTGTTCAAACAGCACATACGACCATTTCAGCCAGATATCAGGATTGGAAGGCTCAATTTCTGCTGCTTTTTCAAAGGCTTCAAATGCCGAAATAACATTCCCGACTTTAAACTCGGTCTCTGCAAGTGCCAGCCAGTAATCCGGGTTGAGTTCGGTAATCTGGATCGCTTTGCGAATAAAACCCACTGCTTCATACCAGCGTCCAAGTTCACTGAAACAAATGCCCAGCCCATACCATCCGTCATCCCATTGCTTGTCCAGCTTCACGGTTTGCCGGTAGTAGCGGATCGCCGTCTCAAAATCGCCCAGCTTTTCGTAGCAGGTACCCAGGCAGCAGCAGGTTTCGGGCTGTTCGCCTTCCAGCTCCATAGCGCGCAGGTACTGGTCTTTGGCATCGGCATATTTTTCAAGACTCATGTATGCATTGCCCAGCTGAAAGAATGCGGATGCAAAATCATCTTTGACAAGCGTAGCATACTCATAGGCATTCACCGCGTCTTCATGCCTTTCCAGCTTGCTGAATGCAATGCCCAGATTATACCAGGCATGGTGCGAAAACGGATCACGGTCTACCAGCTCGTGGTAATAGGACAAATGGCTTTCGAGCTGACCGACCAAGTCAAGGCAATGGGCCAGTTCGTACAATGCACTTTCGTTATTCAGATTGTTGCGCAGCGATTTTTTGTAGTACAGGATCGCATCCTCGTATTTGCCCCAGTTCTGGTACGTTTGCCCGATCTGAAAGTAAATCTCATCCTGATCTTCCACACGCTGCAGAAGACCTTCAAGGACTTCAATGGCCTCTTCATATTCCCCCATCATGTTGGATATGGCGACCTGCATAAAGGATATTTCAATATCGCCCGGATGAAACAGCGATGCTCTTTCGAGGATCTCCTGAGCCAGGTCGTGCTCACCGCGATTGGCATGCAGCTGCACCATGTTCAGCAGCAAATCAAGGGAGTAAGGATAGTCGGAAAGGCCCAGCTCGCAGGCTTTAAATGCCTTGTCCCAATCCCCTTTTTCTATGTAATGTATGGTAACCTTTTCATAAGTGTCCAGATCGAAAAATACCGGCTCACTGGTTTTCAGCATTCTCTCAAACCTGAGCAAGGTTTCATTTAAGTAGTCTCTTCTTTCCCCGAAATTTTTCTCCATCATACCTACTTTAAGTTAAATCTGAGGGCTCCCTTTTCTAACTGTTAATGAAAGAAAGTTATAAAATAAATCCCCGTTATTCAAATCTTGCCAAGCAAACTTTCACTAATCCGCGACACGCTTTTCTCAACTGGCTGAAAGCTAAAATCTAATGCTTCCCTTATTTTTCGATTGTCGTATCTGATTTTTCGGGCTGCTGATTTGGCTGTTTCTTTGGTAATCAGCGGCTTTGTGCCGAGCAGCCACGTCCGTACTGCCTCTATGCGCCAGATGATCCCTGCAAGCCATGGTTTTACCTGATAGGCGGGTCGCATCTTACCCATAGCGTCTGCGATTAAGGAGAACAAATTTTCGTACGTAATTGATCCTGCATTGAGCAAAAAACGCTCGCCCGAGATGTTCGAAAATAGGAGTTTTTCAATAACCTCAGCTACGTCCTGCACATCCACTACATTGGCGATGCCCTCAGTATAGAATGGATTTTCCTTGTACACATATCGAAAAAGCTGCGTACTGCTCCTGGTCCAATCGCCCTCTCCGAGAATTACGGTCGGGTTCACAATTACGGCGCCCAGTCCCTCCGCAATGCCCCTCCACACTTCCAGCTCGGCTAAGTGCTTGGTTTTGGCATACTCCGAGTTCTCGGGAGAGTCTTCCCAGCGCTGGTCTTCATTGAGTACCACTTCACGGCCGGCCTGGAATTTACGGCTGTCGGGCCTGCCAATTGCGGCGATGCTGCTGACGTGGCAGAGCTTTTTGATGGGGTATTTCAGACAAACATTGACCACATTGGCAGTGCCCTCAACATTTACCTTGTACATCATTTTACGATCACGGGGCACAAAGGATACCACAGCCGCCGCGTGCACCACATAGTCGACCTGGCGTATCGCTGATTCCAGCGCTCCAAGATCAAGGATATCGCCCTCCTGCCAGGTAATGGAGCTTTCAATGCCGGACAGCAGGCTCCTGTTGGCACCATTCCTGACCAATGCATGCACCTCGCAGCCTGCTGCAATCAGCTTGCGTGCCGTATGACTTCCAACCAGCCCGGTAGCACCGGTAACAAGAACTTTCATGCGAGCTCCTTAAAATTTTCAGTTCCCAAGTTCGGTATTGAAATATTAAGGACAAAAAAATACCTCCGGGCTGTAAGAAGGTATTTTGACTGCAAGATCCCGTTTCAGCGCTTACCTGACAGGCTTATATATCTTTCTGCCCGTGCATGCATTTGCCGAAAACATCCGCAGACTAGTCGGGAACGTTGTCGCTTTTACTATTTTTACGTGCCTGCATAAAAGCCGTAAAATGACTTTTCAGGCACTTCAACTTATTTTTTTGACAAATACCAATGCCTATCTCCAATCCACAACGATATACTGTTACTGCTGCGCTCATCTATGCCAATGGTCCTATTCACATCGGGCACCTGGCTGGCTGTTATATTCCGGCTGATATTTACGTCAGGTACCTGCGGTCCAACCGGAAGGAAGTAGCTTTTATCAGTGGCACCGACGAGCACGGTGTTCCTATTACCATCCGGGCAAAAAAGGAAGGACTTACCCCACAGGGCGTTGTTGACAAGTACTACGCACAAATTGACCAGTCTTTCAAAGCGCTGGGCATTACATTCGATATCTATTCCCGGACAAGCAAGCCGATCCATCACGAGACCTCGCAGGCGTTTTTTCTGGACTTGTATAACAAAGGGGTGTTTACCGAGGAGACGACGGAGCAGTACTATGATGAAACTGCGCAGCAGTTCCTGGCCGACCGTTACATTGTCGGTACTTGCCCGGTATGTGCCAATCCCAATGCTTACGGTGATCAATGTGAGCGTTGTGGCTCTACCCTCAGCCCGATGGAGCTCAAAGATCCACGCTCGATGCTCTCGGGAGCCAAGCCTGTCTTAAAAGCGACCAAAAACTGGTATTTGCCCCTGGACACCATGCAGTCGCAAATCGAGGAATATATCAACAGTCACCCCGAATGGAAAACCAACGTGGCCGGCCAATGCCAGTCGTGGCTGAAAGACGGGCTTAAACCCCGCGCAATGACCCGTGATCTCGACTGGGGCATCAGCGTACCACTGCCTCACACGGACGGAAAGGTATTGTATGTATGGTTTGAAGCGCCCATCGGCTATATCTCGGCCACCAAAGACTGGCTTGTGCAGCAAAACGGAAGCGACGAGGGCTGGGAAAAATGGTGGCGGCCAGCGGAAGATGGCGGGGGAGAAACCAAGCTGGTGCATTTTATTGGTAAAGACAATATCGTTTTCCACTGCATCATATTTCCGGCTACTCTGATGGCTGAGGGTAACTATATTCTGGCTGATAATGTACCTGCCAATGAATTCATGAACCTGGAAGGCGATAAGATCTCAACTTCCCGCAACTGGGCTGTGTGGCTGCACGAATACCTGGAAGAGTTGCCCGATAAGCAGGATGTACTGCGTTATGTACTCACTGCCAGTGCACCTGAAACCAAGGACAGTGAGTTTACGTGGAAGGATTTTCAGACCAGAAACAACAGTGAGCTCGTCGGTATTTTCGGGAATTTCATTAACCGGGCCACGGTGCTGACCCAGAAGTTTTGTGACGGGAAAGTACCGGCTGCCGGGAACCTGGAAGATGCCGACCGGGCATTACTGAGCGAGCTGGCAGCTTTTCCTGCGCGCATCGGCGAGTCGATTGAGGCCTACCGCTTCCGGGAGGCACTTTCCTATATTATGGACCTGGCGCGCCTTGGTAACAAGTACCTGGCCGATACCCAGCCGTGGCATGTGATCAAAACGGATCCTGAGCGTGTGAATACTATTCTTAACCTGGCTTTGCAGGTATGCGGAACGCTGTCGATTGTGGCGGAACCTGTGCTTCCGTTTACAGCTGCAAAAATCCGGGAGCAGCTGGGCATTGCCGGAAAAGACTGGCTGGATGCGGGAAAAGCCGACCTGCTGACTGCCGGTTCCCTGGTGCCGGAAGGGAAGCTTTTGTTTGAAAAAATAGAAGACCACGTGGTCGAAAGGCAAATTCAGAAGCTGCATGATGCAAAACGTCAGAATGAGCTTGAAGGAAAAGTAGTAAGTCCTGTGAAAGCAGAAATCCAGTATGATGATTTTGCCAAAATGGATATACGTGTAGCAACCATCCTGGAAGCCGAAGCAGTACCGAAAAGCAAAAAGCTGCTCAAATTGCTGGTAGACATCGGTTTGGAAAAACGTACGGTGCTTAGTGGGATTTCGGAACATTTCAAACCGGAAGCTATCATTGGCAAAAAGGTACTGTACCTGGCCAACCTGGCCCCACGCAAAATGATGGGCATGGAAAGCCACGGAATGATCCTGATGGCCGAGCAGAAGGATGGTAGTCTCTCCTTTGTACAACCCGAAACCGATGTATGGAATGGCGGAACGGTGAATTGATTTAAAAACAGCGATGGGCCGGGTTACTCAGCCCGCCTATCACTGTTTTCAAATAATGTCAATGATCAGGCAAATAAAAAAACCGGCAGCTTTTGACTACCGGGCATCCGTTTTAAATCCAGCATGTAGCACCGTTACCATCTTTCGATCTCAACTTTTCGGTGAAAATCGCCCTTCTCATTTCCATAAGGAAGAAACAAGACCAGGTGACGGAAAGTATCATCATATTTAGCCGAAATATTTTCAACATCAACGCCATCCGGAATTACGAATGTATTAATGAACCGGACCGTCCTCCATTGTTCATCGTCTGCGAGATTTTCCTGAGAAAATATAGGGAGCAAGTGAAACAACTTTAAGTTATTGGTGTTCCGCTTTCCTTTTACCACTTCCAGCTGCATATCTTCTACTTCGATGCCAGGAACTTTAACAACCACTTCAAATCCACTTTCACCACGTTCCAGCTTAATAGCAGGTTCACTCATCCCGCCATTCACTGTGTTGATAAAGTCGATGTTCATCAACATTTCTTGTGGTATTTTCAATTTGCTTTCCATAGCTATCGCAATTTAGGTTCACAAGTATGGTCTCTGTGTCAAAAACTGTGTGCCAAAGGTTAAGCAAAAGTTAAGTACTTACGAGTTACCTGCATATTTTTCAGGAGAAATGCCCTCAGCGGCTCTAAATGCACATTTGAAGAAAAACAGTTTGTGCATAAAGATACCCGCGACGCATATACATGCCATTATAGCAGGTCGGCTTCATGTGGAGCGACAAAATGGCTGGGTTGCTAGCGATCGCTATGACCCAGCGAGCGCTCAGGATCAATCTCGTCACGTACTTTTTGCTTGACTTCTTTGGGCTCAGGAAACCGGCCCTCGCGTTTGCGGTCCCAGAGCAATGTATTATCTATTTTAATCGTGTATCTTCCTGATACTTCTGACGGAATGAGCTGCACAGCGAGCAGGTCATTGCTGAAAGTGGTAAGCAGCTCCTGGGCCATCCATGCCGCCCGCAGCAACCAGCCGCACCTGGGGCAATATTCTATGCTGATAGTCGGTTTCATGCGCTGTTTGTAAATATGAATGTAGGACGTTCGGGTAAAAACCGAAAAAGCCGCAAGGAAAATTCCTCACGGCTTTTTAATATTAACCTAACCCTTTTAATCTCGATGAGAAAGTCCTTGCCGGTCTTTCCTATACATAACAAAGGTAGCTGGTGCCGTCAGCAGCTTTTAGCGTGATAATCCCCGATTTTTTTGCCTGCGTGATATCCTGTGCCCCGTTTGTAATACTGCGTGTTTTAACAGGTAAAATTACGTGATTTTAAGAGGCCTACTTATTGTAAAGACTTGACATATAGACAATTATCTTGTTTTTGATTAATCAGTAGGCTGTCTCCGGCTTGTTGAAACACGTTTCCGGATCTAATTTTACCATATCCAATTATCTACATTCAGCTCTAATTTTTTACTGTTATGCCACAATACAGAGGAACCGAAGGGGAGCTAATCCCGGTAAGAGAAGCCAGACATCTTACAAGGCGTTATCAAAGAAGAAAAGAGGAATATCTGAGAGCGGGGGATAACTATGTTGAAGCAGAATTTTTCGGACTGGAAACGTTCCGGCGCCTATTGGACGAATGTGGGGGAGAGCCGGTTGGATTTCGGGTGTATTACAGTATTACGGAGGAAGATCATGAGGGAGATGAGCCGGTATTTACCGAAGACGGTACAGGGAGACCTACGCCGCGCCTGGTGATCGTGCCTGTGGATGCGGAAGGTGTAGAGCTAACAGGCCGGATGAGCATCGGCGGCCTCAAGGATATGCCGGATGGGGGAGGAAATGTGATGGCAAAGGGCCCGATATGCCCTCGCCATTGTTAATGTTTTAATCCTGCCAAGATGTTCGAGAGCTATATTTCCTATGCTTTACGACAACCTATTCCAACCATCCCGGTATTTCTGAACCTGTTCCCTATTATTCTGATCTTTAAAAGAAAAGGTTATAGGGAACGGACCATTTTATTGTTGTTGGTTTATCTGATCATCAAGTTCCTGATTGATTTTGTCATGTTTGACTGGGCGGCACAGAAGAAGAACACGGTGATATTATACAACATCAATGTACCTGTAAGGTACCTGCTGGTGAGCGGAATGTATTATTTCCAGCTACAGACGCGCCCCTACAAGATGCTTGTACTGGTAATGATGCCCCTTTTTACATTATTTTCAATCTGGGACATTTTACACATCAATCCTACCGGAAACGACCTTTACCACCACAACATGGTACTGTATTCAACTACAGTGGAAAGTTTGCTGATGATATTCTGGGTACTCCTGTACTTTTATGATACGATACGCACACTCAAGATCCCCAATCTGCTGACCTATCCTTTTTTCTGGATCTGTTCGGGACTGCTGATTTATTATTCCTCGTTTCTTTTTATCGCGCCGGTGCTGCATTACTCTTCGAAATGGGAAGACTGGCTGGATTTCGGATTCCTGGCCTATTTTCCGTATATATTTGAATCAGTGAGCATTGTTCTTTTCAGCATAGGCATTTATCAATATTCTCCCAAACTGTATGCAAAACACTGAGGAACTCAAATATGCGCTGCTCATTGCTTCCATTGCAATGCTGATGATGGCATTTTTTGTTATCTCATTTGTGATGTACTATCAGAAGCGAAGGTTTGAAGAGGAAAAGAAGATTAACGAAATCGAGAAAAATTACAACCGCATGCTTCTGGATACGGCTTTAAATTCGGAAGAAACCGAGAGAAGGCGTATTGCCCAGGACCTGCATGACGATATTGGTACCATGCTATCGCTCACAAAACTCAGTCTCAACCAGCTCAGTAAAATGGTGGGGACGATGGAAGGGGACAAGGAGGAGCAGATCATGCGGAAGTCGCAGTCGCTGGTGGAAGAAACAATCCTGCACGTGCGCCGCATCACACGCGACCTGGTGCCTACCACGCTCGAAAGGTTCGGGCTGATGGAGGCGATCGAGGAATTTATTCACAAGCTGGAAGAGGATAGTAACCTGGTCATTACCTTTCAGTCCAATACGGAGGAGTTTCCAAGGCAGGGACAAAAGCAGGAGCTGACGCTGTACAGGATTATGCAGGAGCTGGTAAACAATGCGATCAAACATGCCAGTTGCACCCGGATTGAGATTTCACTGGAAGTAAATGAAAAAACCGTCGGCCTCCGTGTGACAGATAATGGGGTAGGGTTTAACCCTGAGAAGATCAAAGAGAATAACCTGGCCGGGCTTGGCCTGCTGGGAATCGAGAGCAGGCTGGCCATCGTAAATGGTACGGTTCAGTATGAAAAACCCGAAAACGGTGGTTCCAGCGCATTGGCTGAGATTCCGATTGTTGCTGTATCCAATAGTAAACCAGAGCCACTGCATCCTTTTCGTCGGGAACGCGTGAATGCATAGCATATGAAAACCTTAAAATTAGGCATCGCCGACGATCACGAGCTGTTCAGGAAAGGCTTCATTTCCATGCTCAGCGGTATCCCGGATTTTGAATTTATTCTCGAAGCCGCCAATGGCCAGGAACTGCTCGACAGACTTCCGGCCAATACGCCTGATATTGTTTTCATGGACCTGCAAATGCCCGTCATGGACGGAATACAGGCAACTGAAGCTGCTTTCGAAAAATTTCCAAATATCAAGGTAATCGTGGTGTCTATGTACACCGAGGACCGGTTTGTGATCCACATGCTTGAAAAAGGCGTGCAGGGTTATCTGCTGAAAGATACCAGTCCCGATGAAGTGGAAAAAGCGATTCGCCGGGTGGATGAGGAAGGTTTTTACTACAATGACTTTGTCTCCAAAGCCATGCACCGCAAAATGGTGAACCGGCAAACCAATAAACACCCCTTCTTTCCGAATGCCTGCAATGTGGCCCTTTCTTCCCGTGAAAAGGAGGTATTGCAACTGATTTGTGACGGACTATCTACGCAGGAAATCAGCGATAAGCTGTTTATCAGCGTCAGGACCGTGGAAGGTCACCGGCTGAGGGTTCTTGAAAAAACCGGCACCAAAAGTACTGCCGCCGCCGTCGCTTTTGCCTACAAAAACCAGCTTTTATAACAGCAATGCTGCATCTGGTGTTTTATAAACTCGGCTTGTAACACTGGAAAATACCTGGATAAAGTGGTACCTTAAACTTTGTATCTTCCAGGATGTACTATGAAGGCTTTGATTGTCTGCACCAATCACGATGCTTACCCTACCAAGGCTGGTAAAACCGGTTTGTGGCTCAGCGAGTTGACACATTTCTATGATCTGATGGCCAGCCGCAATATCCTGATGGATTTTGTGAGTCCGAAGGGCGGCCATATTCCCGTGGATGAACGCAGCCTTGACTTAAAGGATGATTGTAATGCCAAATGGTGGGCAGATGCTGCGTTTCGTCATAAGCTTGAAAATTCATTCTCTCCCGCAGCTATCATCGCACGCGATTACCGCCTCATTTACTTCACCGGCGGCCACGGCGCCATGTGGGACCTGTATGAAAATCAGGAACTGCAGGAAATTGCCCGGGTCATTTATGAGCGCAATGGAATGATTTCGGCCATTTGCCACGGCGTATGCGCTTTACTTAATGTGAAACTTTCCAACGGTTCATGGCTCATCGCAGACAAATACCTGACGGGCTGCAGCAACATGGAAGAAGCCCTGATGAGCTTCGTGACCGAGGTGCCGTTTTACCTCGAAGATAAAATCAAAGAGCGCGGCGGACACTACACCCGTACAGTAATTCCATTTATGGAATTCATCGAAATGGATGAGCGGCTTATCACCGGCCAAAATCCGAATTCGGCCAGGAAAGTTGCTTCAAAAGCATTGGAAGAACTTTTTGAAAAATAAACTCAGGCTCTGCTATCCTCAAAAAGCGACCTGAAAGTAGGAAGTATAATATCCTTTTCTGAAACAATAGGATCTACTACACCCCAGTTGATGCCGAGATCGGGATCATTCCAGAGAATACCCGATTCAGCTTCCTTGTTGTACACATTCGTGCATTTGTAACTAAAAACCGTATCCTCCAGTGCCGCAAAACCATGGGCAAAGCCTTCGGGGATATAGGCTATGTTGTGTGTATCGCTCCGCAACTCAAAAATTTCGTATTTGCCGAAAGTAGGAGAGTCGGGGCGTATATCCACCGCCACATCCAGAACACGTCCCGAGATCACGCGTACCAGCTTACCCTGTGCAAAAGGTGCCTTTTGGAAATGCAGCCCGCGCACTACGCCCTTTTTCGAAAATGACTGGTTATCCTGGACAAACCCTGTCGGTAACCCATGCTTCTGAAAAGCCTGCTCGTTGTAAGATTCAAAAAACAGTCCCCGCTCGTCTTCAAAAATGCGTGGAAAAATCTCGATCAGGCCGGCAATGGAAGTTTCTCGGATCTGCATGGATCAAAAAAAGGGGTTTGTTGAAAGCTTATGTCCGGACAAATTTATGAATCTATTGACAGAGGTTGTAATTTCGCCGCATTATTTCGCAAAACATGACGTACGAATTCTTGTTTGGGCAGATTTCCCAAAAACAGTCTTACCTGTGTGTTGGTTTGGATACCGACATCCGGAAAATACCCGCCCATCTGCAGGGATTGCCGGATCCTGTGTTTGAATTCAACAAGCAGATCATTGATGCCACCGCCGACTACTGCGTCGCTTACAAGCCTAATATTGCATTTTACGAGGCACTTGGCAAGCAAGGCTGGGAGAGCCTGCAAAAAACCATAGCTTACATTCCAAAAACCCATTTCACAATCGCCGATGCCAAGCGCGGTGATATCGGAAACACCTCGGGTCTTTATGCAAGGACTTTCTTCGATCCGGCTTCTTCCGGGCTCGATTTCGATGCAGTTACTGTGGCGCCGTACATGGGCAGTGATTCGGTTATGCCGTTTCTTGACTTTGCGGATAAATGGGTAATCCTGCTGGCACTTACCTCCAATCCGGGGAGTACGGACTTTCAGCGCATGAATGCGGACGGTGCACCCCTGTTTGAACAAGTGCTGAAAACTTCCAGTGAATGGGCAGGCAAGGACAGACTGATGTACGTTGTCGGCGCTACGCAGGCAGGGGAATTCCAGCGCATCCGCCAGCTTGTGCCCGAACATTTTCTGCTGGTACCCGGCGTAGGCGCGCAGGGTGGCAGTCTTGAAGACGTTTCCAGGTTTGGTATGAATGCACATTGCGGACTGCTGGTCAATGCATCGCGCAGCATCATTTATGCAGATAACGGATCGGATTTTGCATCGCATGCCCGGCAGGAAGCCTGTCGTTTACAACAGGAAATGGCCAGATATCTTGATCTTTATTGCCGATAATCATATAACCTTCCCGCAGTTTTACCCGATTCAACATGCAATTGACACAAGAGGAAACATCCCATAGTATCCAGGGCATTGACCTGGCTGAGCTTACCGAACAATTTGGCAGCCCTTTGTACGTGTACGACGCCGATGTAATCCGTCGCAAGGTTACTGCATTGCAGCACGCATTTTCTTCTGTTGATATGAAAATGAAGTATGCGTGCAAGGCGAATACCAATCTTTCTATTTTACGACTGATGAGAAGTATCGGCGTGGAACTGGATGTCGTGTCGCCCGGGGAGCTTGAAATCGGGATGCTTGCAGGTTACGAAGCCGGGCAGATTACCTTTACACCCAGCGGAGTCCCTTTTTACGAAGTACAGGAGGCCGTAGAAAAAGGAGCGATCGTCAACGTTGACAGTCTGCCTCTTCTGGAATGGTTCGGACAAACATTTGGAAATACAAAGCCCTGCCTGATCCGTATCAAACCGAATGTGGCGGCAGGTGGAAATATCAAAATCATGACGGCGCATGCCGATTCCAAGTTTGGTATTTCCGTACTTCTGCTGGATCAAATTCTGGAAGTTGTTAAAAAGTATAAAATCCGTGTTATCGGGTTGCACCAGCACACAGGATCGGATATCAAAGATGCTGCGCCTTTCCTGCAAGTGGCTGATATTCTCCTGGATACCGCCAGGCACTTTCCTGATCTTGAAGTAATTGACCTGGGAGGCGGGTTTAAAGTTTCGTACAAACCCGGCGATGAAATCACGGATATGAAGTTGCTGGGTAATAAAATTTCCGAGCGTTTTCAGGCTTTTTGCAAAGAATACGGCAGGGACTTGCAGCTGTGGTTTGAACCGGGCAAATTCCTGGTGAGTGAATCGGGCTACCTTTTGGTAAAAACAACCGTCGTTAAAGAAGATCCCGCACGCAACTTCGTGCATGTCGACTCAGGACTCAATCACCTGATCAGGCCGATGATGTATGGCGCTTACCACCATATTCTCAACATTTCCAATCCGGCAGGTGCACTCAAAACCTATAATGTGGTGGGTTATATTTGTGAAACGGATACTTTTGCCTCAGACCGTGAACTGCCGGAAGTCAGGCAGGGCGACGTGCTGGCGTTCCTGAATGCAGGTGCCTACGGCTTTACCATGAGCTCCAACTACAATGCGCGGCAGCGCCCTGCTGAGGTAATGATCGACAATGGTGAAGCAAAGCTGATCAGGAGAAGGGAAACCATGGAAGACCTGCTCCGTACCCAGCTGGATTAATATGCATTTAAATCAGGCTTATTCATGTTGCTTGGCACGTGAATAAGCCTGAACCTTATCATGCCGGTTCTATCGCCTTCTGTTCCATTCAACAGTACGGTATCCTATCAGAAGGTCGGCGCGGCCTGCCGGCGGGCGAAAGTAGACCAATACGTCATAATCATTTTCCGTCGGAGCAAAATTCCCTTCAATGGGCGCTTCATCCGGTTTACCGTTAGTGCCACGTACTACGCTGTAATTGTAATTGATCACGCCTTGTTTCAGCAGGATTTCAGCTTCGTATGCCTTTGTTTCAGGGTTGTAGGTCATGCGGTTCCTCTCATCCAGTTGCCATAAGTTGAATGCGCCATTCACATAGTAGGCTGCGCCAGGTTCCTCATCTGATTTCAAAGTGAAAAGTACAGGCGAGTAATCCGCTTCAATACTGCCGCGCCCCGACTCCCGCTGATCCACAATATATTGTCCGTTAAAGTCATCGACCTGAACGTATGGCATATCCACGCGTGACTTGTCGGCAAAAAGCCGCAGACGGGTATAGTCGCCGGTACGTTCAAGTTCACTGATCCCGTACCCGCGGGCCGACAATGTCCTGCTGTCAAAGTACCTGAATTCATTACCGCCCTGAAATGTATTTTCCAGATCAAAAAATGTGTATTCAAGGATCTGGTCAAATGGTCGCACATTGGTGGGGCGAAAGCCCGTTTTAGCCTGGTCCCACCGGAAATTTTTACGCATGATTACTTTCAGGTCGGTTTGAGGCGCATTGAGCGGATAACCTTTGTAACTGATGCTGAAATCAATCTGCTGGTCGGTAAACTGCTGCTGTATACCCTGCGAAAAACGTGCTTTGGCATCAATGCTGACCCTTGATTCGTATAGCATAAACCGTCGGCTGAGTATGGGCTGCCGGTCCCGGTCGGAATAAACATAGATCACATAGTTGCCGGCCAGTTTCAGTTTCGGAAGCTCAAACCGGTAGTGGAAATATGGGACCTTGGTGCTGAAAGATTGTTCGTAGCTGGTAATGGGGTATTCATTGAATTCATACGTAAATTCAATGTCATTCAGGTTCGACTTGGTCCAGTCTGCATTGCAGTGAACAATCTTAGCACGGTAACCCTCAAAGTCAGTGGAGAGGTCATCATATTCCAACACCAAGGGAGCAGGGTTACTTACCGGCATGACGGGCGGGCTGAGCAACCGCCGTGGATTTTCAGCGTCTTCAATGGCTGGGTAAAGTAAAACAGTCCGGATTTTCTGAGCATAAATGTGATCTTCGAGCCGGAGGTTCCTGGGCTGGGCTACTGCCTGTACCAGGCCTGCAAGCAGGAACAGCAGGGAAAAGAGGCGCATAAATTTTTGAAAGGATAACGTTACTTTACCCGTTAAGGTACGTCTGGTTAATGAAACGTGGTTTTCATTTTAATAACTATTTTTGCTAATCAGGTCAATGACAGCACAATTACAGAAAATGTACTCGGAGCAGGAATATCTTGAAATGGAGCGGGAAGCTGCATTTAAAAGCGAATACTACCGGGGCGAGATCTTCGCCATGTCGGGAGCGGGCTATAACCATAACCGGATCGTAGAAAATCTTTCTGTTGATATCGGTGGGTATCTTAAAGGAAAAAGCTGCCGTACTTTTTCAAGTGACCTGCGCATGCATATTCCTGCAAATGGACTGTACACCTATCCCGACCTGCTCATTACGTGCGGTAAAAATGAGTTTCTGGATGAAAAGAGGGACACAATCCTGAACCCGGTAGTGATCATCGAAGTATTGTCTCCTACGACTTCCGGCTATGACCGCGGGGAAAAGTTTCACTTTTACCGGAGTATACCCTCTTTAAAAGAATATGTCCTGATCAACTCGCTATCCATTGCCGCAGAGGTGTACCGTAAAAATGACCTGGGCGTCTGGTACCTGGCATCGGAAGCTTATACTGTCAATGAATCCATAGAAATAGCAAGTATAGGCATTACCCTGCTACTGGCCGATATTTACGCCGAAACAGAAGATCTTAAATAAAAGAAGGGAATCAAACGATTCCCTTCTCCCTTTATCCATTCCTCCATATTCCCGCCTATTTCCCCGCCAGCTCTTCCACTTCCATCATCGCATTTTCCCACGAGTCAGTAGCGGATTCCAGCTTTTGCTGAATGTCGGCATAAAACTGGTTAAGTTCTGATAATGCTTTGGCATCGTCGTAGATCTTCGGATCAGCCAGCCTGCCCTCGGCCTCGGCCTTCCGGGCTTCCAGGTTATTGATTGTGGCTTCCAGTTCTTCAATCTGCTTGCGCGCCTTTTTCAACCTTTGCGCATCTTCACCTGAGTGGGTCCGGTTGCTGGGAGCCAGTGCCGGTGCAACTGTCTGCACCTGTTTTTTCTGCGGAGGCGCACTGCTTACCACTACTTTCTCGCTCACTGCCGATTGCAGTCCCCGCTCTTCCACCCAGGTCTCATACTCCTCGTAGGTGCCGGGGTATTCCTTAATCTGGTGATCTTCGATGTACCAGATTTTATTGGCAATATTTTCAACGAAATACCGGTCATGGGAAACCACAATGTAGCTGCCTTCGTACTGCTGCAATGCCTGGATCAGGATGTTCACAGACTGCATGTCAAGGTGGTTCGTCGGCTCATCGAGCAGCAGGAAGTTGGCTTGCGACAACAGTACCTTCGCAAGCGCCACCCGCGATTTTTCACCTCCCGAGAGTACTTTTATTTTCTTGAAAACATCATCTCCTGTAAACAGGAAGCATCCCAGTACGGTCCTGAGCTCCGTCTCCGACTTTTCAGGATTGGCATATTTCAGCTCTTCAATCAGGTTATGCTGGACATTCAGCGATTCGAGCTGGTGCTGTGCGTAGAATGTAAATGACACATTATGCCCGAGCCGCCTTTTACCTTCGATGCCTTCAGTACCCGCCACGATCCGGAGCACAGTGGATTTTCCCCGTCCGTTTGCCCCGATCAGCGCGATTTTGTCGCCGCGCTCCATGCTGATGTTGGTATGGTCAAGAATGACCTTGTTGCCATAAGCTTTGGAGGCATCTTCCAGCTGAAACACATGCCTGCCCGGCTGGGTGGTAAACTGGAACCTGAAATGGACCTTCGCATTTTCATCAAGTACCTCATCTACAACATCCATTCTGTCGAGGGCTTTTACCCGGCTTTGTACCTGGCGTGCTTTGGTTGCCTTGGCTTTGAAGCGTTCAATAAAACGTTCGGTCTGCCTGATTTTGGCCTGCTGGTTTTCATAGGCACCTCGCTGGATATCGTTCCGCAGCGACTTTTCTTCAAGGTAAAAAGAATAGTTGCCTGCGTAGTAATTTAACTTTCCGCCCGAAACCTCCACCGTTGTATCAATGGTATTATCCAGGAACTGCCGGTCGTGGGAAACCACGATCACTGCATTTTCGTACGATTGCACATATTTCTCAACCCACTGAATGGACGGAAGGTCAAGGTGGTTGGTAGGTTCATCAAGCATCAGCAGGGAAGGTTTCTGCAGAAGCAGCTTCGCCAGCATTACCCGCATCCGCCAGCCTCCCGAAAATTGCCGCAGCGGCTTGTGCAGATCGTCTGTAGAGAAACCCAGACCTTCCAGGATCGCTTCGGCTTTGGATTGTACCGAGTAGCCGTCCAATGCCTCAAATTCGTCCTGAACTTTTGCAAGCCGGTCTACCAGGGCATCTGTATAGTTGTGCTCCATATCGTGCAGGATCTTGTCCATTTGCACTTGCAGCTCGTTTTGCCGCCCGAAAGCCTGCATGGCCACCGAGAGAATGGTATCGTCAGTCTGATAGGAAAGGAGATCCTGGTTGAGAAAGCCGATAGTGCAGTCGCCCGACTTGGAAATACTTCCGCCGTCCGGCTGGAATTCTCCATTAATCATCCGGAGCAACGTAGACTTTCCGGTTCCGTTCAGGCCGATCAGGCCGATTTTTTGTTTGGGTTTTATATGCAGGGAAGCAGTGTCATAAAGTGCCCTGTCTCCCAGAAAATAACTGAGGTTCGTTATCGCGATCATAATACAAAGGTAAGCCGAAAGGCGCACATAGTAAACGCGTACTTGTTGGAATAGTTATAAACCAAATGCGCCTCGTCCGAAACAAGCATTATTATTGTAAATTTGATTATATACACGTTCCGTCTGCCCATTGATTTTTGAACACCAGAAAAATGAACAATCTTTTTCCCATATTCCTGAAACTGGAAAATCTGCACACACTGATCGTAGGCGGAGGTTATGTAGGACTTGAAAAAATCACGGCTGTACTGGACAATTCCCCCCAAGCTACGGTGACCCTCGTAGCACCCGAAATCAGGGATGAAATACAGGAACTGGCGCAAGTCCGGGAGCGTCTTACATTGATTTTCCGGAAGTTTGAAGAACAAGATCTGGACGCGAAAGACCTGGTGATCGTGGCCACCAACGATAAGCTCGAAAACCAGCGGATCGCCAGTATAGCACGCGTCAGGCATATGCTGGTGAACGTGGCTGATACGCCCGCCATCTGCGATTTTTATCTATCCTCTGTCGTAAGGAAGGGTAACCTGAAAGTGGCAATTTCTACAAACGGCATGTCGCCTACGCTCGCAAAAAGGCTGAAAGAAGTGCTCGGCGAAGCCCTCCCGGATAATCTTGAAACCGCTATGGAGCAATTGCGTGCCGTACGCGAAATGCTGAGTGGCGACTTTGCTCAGAAAGTCGATGAGCTCAACCGCATTACATCCGTACTTACCGCCGGGCCGAAATGAATTCATTTGCCTGAAAAACACCCCCGGACGTCCACAATAATTCAAAAACTTGCCTGTTTAATAACAAATACAGGATTATTGCGTATCAGCTTGTACCTGTTGCATCATTATGCCGCATTCAGGTCGTATACTGTTATTTTATTTTTGTTTTTGTTTAAAAAATGAAATAAATGCTTTTGCCGGTGTTCCGGCGACGTTTGCTTTTCGTTTTTGGTGATAATGCGTATTATTGAGTTTGTTAATCCTTAAACCGCCAGGTGGCAATCCATTCATTTAGATAGACTTTTACTTACTTCCCATATGAATGTTTTTTATCGGATCAGAGGCCTGGGACGGCTTGTTGTGTTGCTCTGCGGTATAACATCTCTTTCAATTCATTTTTCAGGTACAGTTTACGCATCCATTGTTGCCGACATCGAGGTAAAAGGTGTTGTGAAAAGCACTTCCGGAGAGCCGCTGGTCGGATCTACGGTGCGGGTGAAAGGCACGCAAAAGGGTACCGTCACCAACGAGCGGGGCGAGTTCAGCATCACCGGTGTTGATGATAATGCGACCCTGGTGGTAACAATGATCGGCTTTTTACCCAAAGAAATAAAAGCCGGCAGGAGCGTGTCCGTGGAGCTTGCAGAGGATGCAGTAGGCCTTCAGGCTGTGGTGGTGACCGGTTTTCAGCAGATTGATAAAGACAAATTTACCGGTTCAGCCGTCACGCTGAAAACGGACGACGTCAGGATCGACGGGCTGCCCGATGTGAGCCGGATGCTGGAAGGTCGTGCTGCGGGTGTTTCCATTCAAAACGTTTCGGGTACATTCGGCGCTGCACCCAAAGTTCGTATCCGCGGCGCAACCTCGCTAAACGGGGATAATAAGCCACTTTGGGTCATCGACGGTGTGGTGCAGGAGGATATTGTGAACATTTCAAACGACCAGCTGTCGAGCGGTGATCCTACTACCTTGCTGGGCTCAGCCGTAGCAGGTATCAACCCGAATGACATAGAGACCTTTGATATCCTGAAAGACGCTGCCGCTGCTGCGCTTTACGGCGCGCGGGCGATGAATGGTGTTATTGTAATCACAACTAAAAAGGGACGGAGCGGCAAACCGGCGATTACGTATTCCGGCAATTTCAGCACCCAGCTTACGCCTTCCTACCGTAATTTCAACATCATGAATTCGGCCCAGCAAATGTCTGTGCTGGGCGAGCTCGAACGCAAAGGTTACCTTACTTCCAATGTTTTGTCCAAGCCGGATTTTGGGGTTTATGGTAAATATTACAATGCACTCAATGGCGACAATGAAGGTAATTTCCCGATCGCCAATACGCAGGAGGCTAAAAAGGATTTCCTGATGCGTTATGCCAGGGCCAATACAGACTGGTTTGACGTGCTTTTCAAGCAAAACTTTATCCAGGAACATTCCATCAGTATTTCTTTTGGTACGGATAAATCCAGCTCCTACTTTTCAACCAGTTACCTGGACGACAATGGATGGACGATCGCCGATAAAGTGAAGCGCTACACCCTGAACTTCAAGAACACGTACAATATTTCTGACCGGCTCAGCCTTACTACCTCCACGCTGGCGTCTGTCAGGCGGCAGCAGGCACCGGGTTCCCTGAACCGGAGGAGCAACCCGGTCGAGGGTAAGTTTGACCGTGACTTTGATATCAATCCTTTCAGCTACGCCCTGAACACCAGCCGCACGCTGACTGCCTACGATGAAAATGGGAATCTGGAATTTTTCCGCAGAAATTTTGCCCCCTTCAACATCATATCCGAACTCGCCAATAACAGGATCAACATCAACCTGGCCGATATTAAGCTCCAGGGAGAATTGTCTTTCAAGATCAACGATCACCTGACCTACGATTTCCTGGGTGCGCTGCGCTACATACAGACGGGCCGCGAGCATACAATTACAGAAAACTCCAATATGGCCAATGCCTACCGCGCTGCCGACAATGCAACGATCGCGCTGGCCAACAAGTACCTCTATACCGATCCCGATGTTCCCAATGCATACCCCGTAGTGGTGCTGCCGAGCGGAGGTTTTTACAACCGCAATGAGGACCAGATGCTGTTTTACAATGTTCGTAACAATTTGAGGTACAACCGGATCTTTGATGACCGGCATGCATTGAACTTTCTGGTAGGGCAGGAGGTGAAGTTTACCAATCGGCAAAACGCCAACAATACGGGTTATGGCTTCCAATATGAGCAGGGAGGAACCCCTTTTGTCGATTACCGTATTCTGAAACAGACCATTGAAAGTAACTTCCAGTATTATGGAATGCAGATGGATTACGAACGCTTTGCAGCATTTTATGGAAGTGCCGGGTATACGCTGGATGAGAAGTACAACTTTACCGGCTACATCCGGTACGATGGTTCCAATGGATTTGGAAAGTCGGCCCAGGCGCGCTGGCTGCCGACCTACACCGTGGCGGGATCCTGGAATTTTGACCGGGAAAACTTCATCAAGAGATTCAAGTGGCTGAGTATGGGGCGGCTTCGTGCGAGCTACGGACTATCTGCCGATACCGGCCCGGCTACCAATACAGCAGTACTTTTTCAAAGCATCATCACCCGCAGACCTTATACGGATGAAAAGGAATCGGCCATCCAGCTCAGCTCACTCGAAAATACCGAGCTGACCTGGGAAAAGCTGTACAGCGGCAACGTGGGCCTTGATTTAGGTTTTCTGGGTAACCGGATCAACTTTTCACTCGATGGCTACATGCGCCAGAGTTTTGACCTGATCGACCAGATCAAGACCTCCGGGATTGGCGGGCAGATCTACAAGGTGGCCAACTATGCGGATATGGAATCGCACGGGATTGACTTCTCGGTTGATGGAGTTCTGTTCAAAAACAAGGATTGGGATTTCCGGTCGCGCATTACACTGGGGTATGCCCAGACACGCATTACCAATGTGGAAAATGACCCGGGAATTTTTGATCTCGTAAAAGCCGAAGGAGCCAATGTGCAGGGCAAGCCCGTACGCAGCTTGTTTTCCATAGACTATCGTGCGCTCAAAGCGGAAACGGGTGTGCCGGTTTTTGTAAATGAAAATGGGGAAGTAAGCTCCGATGTATACTTACAGGACCAGAATGTCAGCTACCTGAAATATGAAGGTCCGGTGGATCCGCCTTTTACAGGAGGTTTCAATAATACATTAACCTACAAAAACCTGTCACTGAACGTGTTCCTGACCTACCAGGCCGGCAACAAAATCCGCCTGAACCCATTGTATAAAACCACGTTCAGCGACCTGGATGCGATGCCGAGGGAATTTCTGGATCGCTGGGTTATGTCCGGGGATGAAAGTGTGCCAAGCATTCCTTCCATTCCTGATTTGCTTGAAAAACAATACCTTACCGGAACGTATCCCTATAATATTTATAATTATTCTACAGACCGGGTGGCCAAAGGTGACTTTGTCCGTCTAAAGTCTGTATCACTGATGTATAAGGTGCCTTTGCCGGTGGCGATGAAGGCCGGGTTCAAGGGGGCAAGCATTCAGCTTTCGTCCATCAATCCCTGGCTGATTTATGCCGACAAAAAGCTGAAAGGGCAGGATCCGGAGTTTTTTAATGCAGGCGGAGTGGCTCAGCCCATTCAGAAGCAGTTTACGGTAGCGATCAAGTTGAGCTTGTAAGGGACCATTGAGCGATGAACAAAATGACTTTTTTTACTAAAATAAAAAGCAATGCAGCCCGGGCGATGATGCTTGCCTTTCCGGCATTGCTGCTGGTTTCGTGTGAGGATTTTCTGTCCAAGGAGCCGGATAGTACCCGGGCGGTGATCAGTACGCCCAAGCAGGTTTCACAGCTGCTGACCACCGCTTATCCCCAGGGTGGCTATGTGGTATTTGCAGAATCGATGAGCGACAATGTAGCCGATAAGGGAGTAGGCGTAGACGACCGCATTAACCGTGCCTCATACCTTTTTGATGTCGTGGAAGCCACGGTAGACCAGGAGGATTCGCCGGACCGGTACTGGGTAGAGTGTTACCGTGCCATTTCTGTCGCAAACCAAGCACTCGACATTATTGAACATGCTGCCGATTCATCCCAGTTCAGGGCGCAGCGGGGCGAGGCGCTGGTGGCCAGGGCTTACGCGCATTTTATGCTGGTCAGCTTTTTTTCCAAATTCTACAACCCGCAGCAGCCTAATTCAGATCCGGGAATTCCTTATGTAACCGAGCCCGAAACTATCGTAATCAAGCAATATGAGCGCAAAACCGTCGCATCCGTTTACGAAATGATTGAAAAGGACCTGCTGGAAGGCTTGCCGCTGATCAGCGACGGGGCTTATACAGTGCCTAAATATCATTTTAACCGGGCAGCGGCTTATGCATTTGCAACACGTTTTTATCTTGTAAAACGGGATTATGCCAAAGTGCTCGAATATGCCAATCTGGCTTTTGCCGGCACGAGCATAGGTGACAATCTGCGACCTTGGAACACGACTTATGCAAGCCTGTCCCCGGCTGAACTCTTTAACATTTACTCCCGCGCCAACCAGAATGCCAACCTGCTGCTGGCCGAAACCGCATCGCTCTGGGGACGCAATGTTTCGCAATACCGGTTCGGCATGACCTACCAGAAATGGCAGGAAGTTTCAGCGGGTGAAGGGATCATTACCGGCTCGGGCAACTGGGTATATCCGCTGTACTACCGGGGTGATAATAATTATTTTGTACCAAAGCTGACTGAGTACTTTGTGCGCGAGTCTGTCAATGCTGAAATTGGCTTCCCGTATGTCATGCTCCCGCTTTTTACTGCCGAGGAAGTATTATTCAACAGGGCTGAGGCCAATACTTACCTGAATAACCCGACTGCGGCTTTGGCCGATCTCAACCTTTTTGTAAGTAAAAGGGTTGCCAATTACAATGCTTCGAGGCATGCAGTGACTGCAGCGAGCATCCGCAGTTTCTTTGGAACTTCCAATACCACGCAGGGACTGGTAAATACCATACTGAGCTTTAAGCGGGTGGAATTTGTACAGGAAGGTATGCGTTGGTTTGATCTGCAGCGCTACGGCATTTCGGTCACGCATCAGACGGCTACCGGAACTGTCATTACCGTTCCGGCGAGTGACCCGAGGCGGGTACTTCAGATCCCGCAAACAGCAGCGATTTCAGGCATTGAACAAAACAGCAGGTAGGCTTACACAGCAGATATGATGAGCAAATCAGTAATAAAACTTTTGTCGGCCGTGCTGGTACTCAGCATGACGCTGGGCAGCTGCAAGGAGGAAAAAATCGGCGATGTGGAGGAAATTCCGGGGCTGGGAGGCGATACGTGGGTGAAAGGTCCGGTTGACCAGTGGATACTCGACAGCCTTACCACGCCGTACAACATTTCCGCCAAGTACAAATGGGACCAGTTTGAGTTTGCAAACATTACCAAAACGCTTGTGCCGCCTGACGAAGCTCAGGTAATTCCGCTCCTGAGCACCATCAGGAAAGCCTGGACACAGCCTTATGTGGAGGAGGCAGGAAAGATATTTTATAATAAATATTCGCCCAAGTTCTTCATTCTTTCAGGGAGCAATGAGTACAATGCAGAAGGCTCTGTAACGCTGGGAACGGCCGAGGGGGGCCGGAAAGTTGTCCTTTATGGCGTGAATCTTTTCAAGATCAAAGGAATGCCGGGCTACAATGCTGCCCGTGATTCGTCTTTTGTGAAAGACTGGTTTCTGCATACGATTCATCATGAATTCGGTCATATCCTGCATCAGACTGTATTGTACCCGGTGGAGTACCGCAACATCAGCAAGGCACTGTACCAGGGAGGAAACTGGATCAACTGGTCGGACGCCGATGCCCGCCGTGACGGCTTTATTACGGCATACAGCTCATCGGCCTTTGACGAAGATTTTGTAGAAATGATTGCGATGATGCTCACGGAGGGTAAAGTTGGTTTTGACAAGATCATCAATTCGATTCCCGAAGGAACCAGTGATCGCGGCACGACCCGCGCGCAGGCGCAGGCGGCTTTACGGCAGAAAGAGGCGATCGTCGTGGCCTATTACAAGAATACCTGGAACATCGACTTTTACAGCCTGCAGACCCGGGTGCGGCGTTCTATGAACCGGCTCTTTTAAGATCATTTATCAAATTCAAGGATGAAAAACTCCCTTTTATATTTTCTCTTTATCGGCTCGGTACTTTTTGGCTGCGAACGCAAGGAGGACACGGTGTTCGAAGAAACCGCGGATACACGGCTGAATGCAGCCCTGGCATCGTACGAAAAGCAGCTGGTGGAGGCGTCCAGTGGCTGGAATGCGGTGATTTACCCGGCAGGCGGAGGCAGCTATGGTTTTTATTTCAAATTCAATAACCAGAACCGGGTAGTGATGTATTCCGATTTTACGGATTCCTCGGCGGCTACCCCCAAGGAAAGCAGCTACCGGCTCAAAGCATTGCAGACACCTGCATTGATTTTTGATACATACTCCTACCTGCATGTGCTGGCTGACCCTGATGCTGAGGTAAATGGCGGAGATCTGGGCGTAGGATTGCTGTCTGATTTCGAGTTCAGCATCTTTCCCGATTCCGTAAAAACGGATGTGATTACCCTGGTAGGCCGGCAAAATAAAAGCAGGCTTGTGCTGACAAGAGCTTCCGAAGCGCAGGCTGCGGCATATACAAGCGGTGCGCTGGCCAAAGCAGTTCTTTTTAACAATATCACCAAATATCCTACTTACTTCAAGCGCATCACACTGGGGAATACAACTTACGAGATCACGGCCAATGCCACGTCGCGCACCATGAAGCTAACCTGGCTTGAAGGCGCAACACCCCGAAATTTTACCACTACTTATTATTTCACATCTGCCGGACTGGTATTTACCACCCCACTTGTAAATGGTTCCCAGACAATTGCCGGCTTCAGTAATGTTACCTGGAATGCGAATACCGTACAACTCGGATTCTCGGGTGGCGGGGCGAGCGGCGTGGTAGCGAGTGCTGTAAAGCCCGTAGCAGTAGATGCGGCAGCTCCCCGCCGCTGGTGGCAGGCGCCTGTTGCGTCCGGGGCATACTGGCGATCCTGGACCGGGTTTTCTGTCAATGGCGTTGAAGATGCCTTCGGGATTTCTAAGCTGACCTCGACCAAAGGTGAATATGCTTACGTAATTTATCAGCCTATCAGTGCGAGATACGACTATTTCGGCCCGGTGTTTTTTGCAGATAACGTCCTGGATAATGACTATGCTTACGCGCCGATAGCATCTTTTACCACTGACGGGCGTGTTATTTTTAAAGAGGGCGGAGGTTTCGGTATGCCGGCTCCGACTACGGGTCCGGCTGCAAGCACCATTAATTTGCTTTATGATGCCAGCGGTTTTTATCTCGTACAAACTTCACCAACTACCTATGATATGGTAAGTGCCAAAGATGCCAGAGCCTGGATCAGCTGGTTTTAGTTTGAACAGGCTTTAAAAAACAGTCGCGTGCCTCATTTACAAGCAACTTTATTTCAGCTTTAAAAACTTTCAGCGCGTATAAAAAACAAAGCGCACTGCCTGGCCGGCAGTGCGCTTTTTGCATAACATACGGTATTTGCTAGTTATACCCTTCATTTTGGACCAGCTTTGGATTTACATCGATCTCGCGTTGCGGGATCGGCAGGATCAGCTTTGGAGAGTTGTATGGCAGTGAGCCAACATTCGCTTTGTTGCGTTTCAGGTCATGCAGCATGTGCCCCTCAAATGCCAGTTCCAGGTGGCGTTCTTTGAGAATGGAAGCCAGCGTGACCGTTGTGGCAGCGGGCAGTTTTGCACGTGTACGGATCAGGTTGATATCGGCAAGCGGCGTTGCACCAACCGAAGTACCCAGCCTGAAATTGCTTTCTGCACGCGTCAGGTACATTTCAGCCAGCCTGAACTGCAGTACATTACCATAGGTATCAAGGTGTTTCTGAGTAAAGGTATTATTGGTTGGAGTCAGGAAAAACGCACCCCTTTCGTCGCCCGCCTCATACAGTGCCCGGTGTCTGGCAGCAATACGGATGTCGCCTCTTCCCGAAGTTCCTGGTATACCCGAGATCTGGGTTCCAAAAAACGTATTCATATCATTGACACCATCCTGCTGGGTCACGATCATCGAAAAGATGTACTCGGCAGGGTTGGCGCCGCCATTGCGCAGGAAGGTGTAGAACAAAGAGCTGAAAGTAGGGGCAAGTTTATATTTGTCCGACTCGATCACTTCGTTCGCTTCGTCCCGCGAAGCAGCAAAGTTGGATTGCATCAGGTATACCCTCGACAGCTGCGCAGCTGCGGCGTACTTATTGGCATAGTTGATATTCACATCGTTTACTTCCGGCAAAAGAGCCTTGGCTTCTGTCAGGTCGGACAGTACCTGCGCGTATACCTCTGCCACTGAGTTTCTTGGTACCTTGTCTGCATCCGTGATAATGCGTGTCGGTTTCAGTACCAGCGGAATGCCCGGGTTTGCTGCATTATCACCATCACCCCAGGTTTTGGCGTACAATCTTACCAGATCAAAAAACAGGGAGCCCCGGATAAACTTGGCCTCACCCTCTATGCGCTGGCGTTTGTCTTCATCAACAATATCGAGTGCAGACAATACATTGTTGCACCGGTTAATGGTGATATAGGAGTCCCGCCACGTTGCCAGGGCTGTTACATTGGCAGTGGTGATCTGTTTATTATTCATTTCCAGCAGGTTCTGGAAAGTGCCGCCGAAAAGCAGCTCGTCACTGTTGCCCAGCAGCTCGGACGAGTACTGGAATCCACCACCGTAAACATCGGAATCCTGCAAGCCGTCGTAGCAGCCGATCAGGGTAACCTCCACATCGCGGGAAGTGCTCAATGCAACACTTTCATCTATACTTTGCGTGGGTTTTACGTCAAGTTTACTGTCGCAGGCAGTTGTTAAAAGCAAGGCCGCGAAGAAGGCCGCATAGCTCTTATATATTTTCTTTTTCATAATCTTCAGGTTCAAAACAGGTTATTGTTACAAGCCGACATTAATACCAACCAGGATTGTGCGCGGCTGAGGAGCAGTGTAAAAATCGTTTCCAAGCGCAAACTTCGTATCCCGTTCACCCAGGTCATCGGTATTCACCTCAGGGTCCCATCCTTTGTACTTGGTAAACGTCGCCAGGTTCATCGCAGAAGCGTAAATGCGGATCCGCTCTGTTTTAATGCGTTTGAGCAGGCCGGCTGGCAGGTTATAACCCAGTGTCAGCGTGCGCAGGCGCACATAGGATCCATTATAGATGTACCGGGTAGAAGCCTGGTTGCCATTTCCCTGATAGAAGCGGGCCTCAGGAACATTGGTATTGGGGTTTTCGGATGTCCACGCATTCAGCTGGTCTACCGTCTGGTTGTCCTCATAAATACCGTTGGCAGATGCATACTGGCCTACGCCATAAAAGTTGATCTTGTTTCCTGCAACACCATTAAAAAATACATTCAGGTCGAAGCCTTTGTAAGAAAACGTGTTGGTAATACCGCCTACCAATTTCGGATTCGGGTTTCCGGCTACCACGCGGGTTGCGCTATTATATCCGTCATTGTTGACCGTCGTGCGGTCAGGGCCTTCTGCGCCGGGGGTATTTTTGTAAAACAGGGCATCTCCGTTTGCGGGATCCACACCTGCATATTCAACGGTGTAAAACACCCCGACCGCCTGGCCTTCCATAACCCGGCTCATATTTCTTATTCCTCCCTCGATAATCTGTCCCTGGATATCGGTAACCTTGTTTTTGTTATTCGCCAGGTTCAGAGATGTATTCCATTTAAATGCACCAATAAGGTTCTGTGTGTTCAGAACGAATTCCACACCTTTGTTTTCTAGTTTCCCTACGTTGGCAACCTGTATCGAAAAGCCGGAGGTAGCCGGTACGTTTACTTCCAGCAAAAGACCATTCGTCTTTTTTACGTAGTAGTCAATTTCTCCATTGATCCGGTTGTTGAAAAAACCAAAATCAACGCCAAAATCAGCCTGCCTGGTTGTTTCCCATTTCAGATCAGGGTTGGCAAGCTGTGACGGACGCTGTCCGGCTGCACCTGCATAACCTGCGTCACCCGAAAACAGTCCCAATTGTGGAAAGTCCCCAATCTCAGAGTTTCCGGTTGAACCGTAGCTGGCCCGTAGTTTAAGAAAGCTGAGGGTATTGTTGTTCTTCAGGAAGTTTTCCTCCGATAATACCCAGCCTCCGGAGACAGACGGGAAAAATCCGTATTTTGAATTTACCCCAAACCTGGACGAACCATCAATCCGGGCACTTGCAGATAGCAGGTATTTGTCCGAAAACTTGTAGTTGAGGCGCAGGAAATAGGACAGGAAGCGGAAATTGGTTTCAGTTGAGCTGCCATCCGATTTGGTGGCTGCACTGGCTATTTTAGTATAACTGTCGGAAGGGAACTGGGTACCCTGCACGAAATTAATTTTGGTTTGTGATTGCTGGTACGACATCCCCAGCGTGGCTCCAAGGGAATGAACACCAAAAGTTTTGTCGTAAGAAAAGAAGTTATTGGTGTTATAATTGGTCACAAACGTTCCGTAACTCTCACCCAGTCCGTTGCTGGCTGCGGCGATATTCCTGTTGTTCTGGCTTTGGTAATATCCTTCTTCATTTTGGTTTAACACATCCACACCCAGCTCACTGCGGAATTTGAGCTCAGGGCTGAAATTGATCTGGGCATAGCCGCTGGTCAGGTTCCGGAATGAGGTTGCAGTAAAATGAGCATAGTTGATCGAGATCATCGGGTTGAAATACAATGGCAGGTTCGGATCTCCCGGAGGCGTACCGATAGGCAGTCCTGTTTCGGGATCCGTAAACGGTGTAAGCGGAGTGATTGCGGCCATTTGCAGCGGGTTTGAGAAGGCATTGTCACCCGGCAAACGTTTGTTTACCGTTCTTGAAAGACCCATGGACAATCCCAGCTGAAGCCATTTATAAGCCTGATGATCGAGGTTCATGCGTCCCGATACACGATCCAGCTCGTTTCCGATCAGTGTTCCTTTCTGACCCAGATATTGTCCCGATAAGAAGAACCTGGTTTTGTCATTTCCCCCGTTCATCTGAAAGTCCAGCTGCTGCATGGGCGCCTTCCGGAAAGCCTGATCCTGCCATGCATAGTTCTTTTGATTGGGCGTATTGGCAGTACCCAGACTGTAATAGTCCAGGTTACTCAGCATGTAGGAGGTTGACGATTCCGGATCCGAAGGATCAATACCGTCCAGGCGATCACTGTTGGCAGCCGCCATGGTGTAAAACTTCACATATTGATCAGCATTCAGGAAGTCGACGCGGCGGGTAGCTTCCGCGGATCCCAGCTGGTAGTTGACACTCACATTGGTTTTTCCTGCTTTGCCACGTTTGGTCGTGATCAGTACAACCCCATTGGCAGCGCGTGAGCCGTAAATCGCTCCCGCCGATGCATCTTTCAGGATTTCAATGGATTCAATATCATTGGAGTTGATGTCGTTGAGGGGGTTTGTTCCGCCACCATCACTGTTGCTTTGGTTAGCTGTGGTAATGGGCATTCCGTCCACTACATAGAGGGGCTGGCTGCTTGCACTGATTGATGAGTTCCCGCGGATACGCACATTGATCGCCTGTCCGAGCTTGCCCGTACCGCTGTTTACGTACACCCCGGCTGCACGGCCCTGCAGGGCTGCATCAACACTGGCAACAGGCATATTCTGGATTTCAGTGCCTTTTACCTGAGCGATGTTACCGGTAAGGTCTCGCTTGATCTGTGAGCCGAATCCTGTGACGACCACCTCATTCAGGCTGCGTGTGTCGCTGGTCAGTTTTACATTAATCACCGACTGGTTTCCTACGGTGACCTCTTGCGTGGACATACCGACGAAACTAAAAACCAGTACCGCGCCGGAAGAGGGAACGCTAATGGCGTAATTACCCTCGGCATCCGTTTGCGTGCCCGTCGATGATCCTTTCAGTTGTACCGAAGCACCAGGCAATACAGATACATCATCGTCGGCCGTAACCTTTCCGGAAATTTGTGTTTGCCCATAGACGGACAACCATGTACTTAGCAAGAGAGACAATGCTAAGAGCAGAAATTTTTTCATAAAGTTAGTTTTGGTTATTTCAAGGAAACGTAAAACAAATTTAGCCTTGTTATCACAAATACCAAAGAATGTAAGTCCTTTATGGATTAGTGCCTATTTTGTTAAATAGGATTAATCAGGGAAAAAGCATTTTGAAATGATTAGCTGATGCCATTGTAAATGCCTTGAATGAAGCAAACGGTACTTTACAGTATTTACCAGTATTTTCCATTTTTCCTGGTAAAAATAAAGCCGCGCCAGAAGATCCGGAGATGGTTGAAGAGGGAGGGCACCAGACCGAAATGTTTCGTGAGCACTTTGAACCGGTCTGTAAGCGAGCGGCGGTGATTTTGAATGGAAGCGCCGCCCATCAGGTAGCAGCACAGGGTAAACGGGAGATAGTGCACCGAAGTGGCACGTTTGAGGCATGTAATTTCCCAATCAATGTCTGCACTCAGATTGGTAATGTCGTAAGTAGGAGCCAGGCTGGTTTTTACAATAAATGCCTGATGACACACTTTCATACCCAGGGCAAAGTCCTGCCAGCGCAATTGTTTGGGCAAACTGTGGGGTGTAAACCGGCTTCTCAACCCAAACTCACTGCCATCTTCCCTTACGAGCATGGCATCGCTGTAAAAAATGTCTGCGTCGGTTTCAAAAGCGGCGTAAAGATCAGGGAGAACCATGTCGGCGGCAATTTCGTCTCCTGCATTTAAAAACCAGATGTATTTTCCTTTTGCAGCAGCCAGACCTTTATTCATAGCATCATAAATACCCTTATCAGGCTCGGATAGGATGCCCGAAACGATGTTACGGTACCTGCCGGCAATAGCAAGTGTAGCGTCCCGGGAATTACCATCGATAACCAGGTACTCCGGCCGCAATCCTCCTTCCAGCCGGTTTACGGCCTTGCTGACGCTTTCCAGGGTTCTTTCAATGTATTTTTCAGCGTTGTAGGTAATTGTGACAATGGTAAGCAAGGGCTCTGTCATGGCAGCATGGATTCGTAAAGTTGATGGTACCGGCGTGTCACAACTTCCTCTGCATAGTGGCTTAGTACCTTCTCCCGCGCGTGGTGTGACAGCCTTCCCTGTTCATTGTGTGCCAGTACCCAGCTGATACCTTCGGCCAGTCCGGGAGAACTGCCTGCCTCAGCCACATAACCATTCAGCTGATGGTCGATCATTTCGGGAATGCCGCCGGTCCTGAATCCTATCGCCGGAGTGCCGCAGGCCATTGCTTCCATAATGGTGTTGGGTAAATTGTCTTCCAGCGAAGGGACCGCAATCACATCAGCAGCATTGTAAGCATCAACCATCTGTGCGGTATCCGTAATTTTGCCAAGGTAATGCACCTTCGCGGCCAGGTCGGCAAGTGCTGCATTCTTTGTTTTACCAAACATTATCACTTCAAGGTCGGGGTACTGCATGTGCAGGGGTTCAATCGCTTCCCTAAAAAAAGAAAAGCCTTTTCTCGGGTCCTGGGTGTTGGCACCGGCAAAAAGTATGAGCTTTTTGCCGTCAGGCAGTTGCAGACGCTGTCTGGCACTAGCCTGGTCGCCGGGTTTGAACACTTGCGTATCAATGCAGTTGGGAATGCTTAATGAATGTAAAGGCGCGGTCAGGGCTGCGCTTTTTACCGTATGATCAAGCCAGTTGCTGGGCGACACGAGCGCAATGCGCGGGATGCCGTACAAGCTTTGTTTTTTTTCAAATTGTGTAAATGAAATATCATAGGGCCCCGCAGTGGACAGATAGGGACAATGCCGGCAATGCGTCAGAAAATGGTCACATCCGCGATTATAGTGGCAGCCACCGGTTGCAGCCCACATATCATGCATCGTCCACACGACAGGTTTACCCAGCCTAAACAGCTTTTCCAGTGAGCGCATGGAAAGAAACCCGAAGTTGAACCAATGCAGATGGAGGATATCGGCAGCCTGCACCAGCGGGTGGCTGCTGATGTCCGCACCGATCCGGGCGGGCGAAAATGCAAACCGTACGGACCTGTCTTTTTCATGGGGGAGAAAATGCAGCCGCTCGCCCGCAAAACGTGCAAAAACGAGCTGCTTTTTCCAGGTAGTATCAGCCAGGGCAGTCACACCATTTTCAGGATGCCGGGTGTCCGGCACAAGCATGGCCGACTGCACGCCTGCTTTCAGCAATGCACGGTGCAGCCTGGTGGCTGCGATTCCCGCGCCTCCTTCGAGGTGAAAAGTACTGAGGTGAAGAATCATTGCAAAGGAGATAGTAAAGCCGGCACCGGCAAAATTAAGTACTTAGCCGGTTAAAAATTTGTTCCTTCAAGGTATCTTTATCCCAAAATTATCCCCGGCGTATAATGTCAACAGAGAAGCGCAGCCACGAGGCGCATTCGGAATGGTATGAAATACAGTATGCAACCTCCGAAGCCAAAGACAAGGCGATAGCGCGCTGGGAGTATGACAGGCAGCATCATACCATCAATGACTGGATTCATCAGCGCCAGCTGCAGCTTGCCAATCCGTTTACGCAGGAGCCGAAATCGTGGCTGACCATTGGGGACGGTTATGGTTTCGATGCCAACCATTTTTTCAGAAAAGGACTGGATGTTACTGCCACGGATATATCGGAGACATTCCTTCCGCTGGCTGCCTCACGTGGATTTATTGATAAATATTCTGTTGAAAATGTTGAAAAGCTGAGTTTTCAGGATGATAGCTTCGATTATGTTTTCTGCAAGGAAGCCTACCATCATTTTCCCCGCCCATACCTTGGCGTGTACGAGATGATCCGCGTTGCCAGGGAAGCCATCATACTTGTCGAGCCGCACGATCCGATCTCCAAAATGCCTTTTTTACTTGCATTAAGGAACATTTTCGACCGGATCGATACGGGCCTGTTGCAGAAGTACTGGAAAAACCGCTACTCGTTTGAGGAAGTCGGTAATTACGTTTTTAAGCTTTCCGAGCGTGAAATGGACAAGCTGGCTAACGGAATGGGACTTCCGATGGTTGCCTTTAAAGGGATCAATAACAACTATTACCATCCGGCGTCAAGCCTGGAAAAAGCGGATGACAGTTCTCCCGCATTCCGGAAAATTAAGCGTAAACTTGCTATGCACGATTTTCTGTGTAAAACCTCACTGATGCCTTACCAGGTATTATGTGCGGTTATTTTCAAGAAAGTACCTTCTCCAAGTGTGATCAGGGCTATGCATGAGGCCGGCTTTCAGGTACATGTTTTTCCGCCCAATCCGTATGCGCGTTAACTGCTAGTCATCCGGCTTGAAGCCGATCTGCTTCCGGGCGGGGCGGGGTGGATCAAGCAGGTAGTCCAATGCCTGGTAAATGTCGCTGAACTTGGCATTCATTTCTGTTTCAAGGCCATTGATCCGCTCTTTCAGCTCCGCGTAATCCTGAACATACTGGCGCATCAGCACAAATGCCCGCATGATCATGATGTTGACCTGCAATGCTTTCTGGCTTTTCAGCACACTGGACAGCATGGCTACACCCTGCTCGGTGAATGCAAAGGGTGTTGCGCCACCAAGGAAGCTTTTTGAGGGTATCACATTTTGTGATACCATGCCGGCAATTTCTTCCGCAGTGAGCTCAAACATAAAATCGGGTGGGAAGCGGTCCTGATTACGCCTCACAGCTTGTTTCAGCAGGCGGGTTTCTACTTCGTAAAGCGCGGCAAGTTCAAAGTCCAGCATAACCCGGCACCCTCGTAGTGAAATTACCTTTTTTTGAATGGTCGTCAGTTCCATGTTTAGGGGATTGTGTATGAAAATGGTGTACTTATCCTCAGGACGGGCATTTTTGCAAAAAGTCACACATCTTTTTTACATTTTTTGGAAGTCATAATCTTCCCTAGCTTTATGCCGCATTCAAATTGAACCACGCTATATGCTTCCCGGATCAGAGAAAAACATTGCGGTAATCGGACTAGGTTATGTAGGCCTTCCACTGGCAGTTGCATTTGGTAAAAAGTATCCCGTAACAGGTTTTGACATCAATTCCAGGCGCATTACCGAACTGAAAGCCGGCTTGGACCGGACACGCGAAGTAGGCGAAAAGGATCTCAGGGAGAGCATTCATCTTCGCTTTTGTGACAGTGCGGGTGCGCTGCGCAACTGTAATGTGTTCATTGTGACCGTACCCACTCCAATCGACAGTTACAAAAAGCCTGACCTTACCCAGCTGCTGCATGCCAGCCGGCAGGTCGGTCAGGCATTGAAGCGGGGCGATGTGGTGATATATGAATCCACGGTGTATCCGGGCTGTACTGAGGAGGATTGCGTGCCGGTGCTGGAAAAGGAGAGCGGTTTGCGGTACAATGTGGATTTCTTTTGCGGTTACTCGCCCGAGCGCATTAATCCCGGCGATAAGGTAAATACGCTGACAAAGATCAGGAAGGTTACTTCCGGTTCCACACCTGCGGCTGCTGCCTGGATTGATGACCTTTATGCCGGAATTATTGAAGCAGGCACGCATCGGGCATCGAGTATCAAAGTTGCGGAAGCTTCCAAGGCCATCGAGAATGCCCAGCGGGACCTCAATATTTCATTCGTAAATGAACTTGCCCTGATTTTTGACAGGATGAACATTGATACGACCGAAGTACTGCAGGCAGCCGCGACGAAATGGAACTTTCTGAATTATAAGCCCGGACTGGTGGGCGGGCATTGCATTGGTGTAGACCCATATTACCTGGCTTACAAGGCCGAATCTCTGGGGTATTATTCGCAGGTAATTCTCTCCGGAAGGCGGGTGAATGATACAATGGGCGTGTTTGTAGCCAACAAGCTGGTAAAACTGATGATCCGGAAAGGACATAAAATTGAAGGGAGCCGGGTACTGATCCTCGGATTGACGTTCAAGGAAAACTGTCCTGACATACGCAATACACGGGTGATCGACGTAGTCAAAGAGCTGAAAGATTTTGGCATGCAGGTGGAGGTATACGACCCTTGGGCATCTGCCGAGCTGGTTTTTACCGAGTATGGCATTCAGTTACTGCAAAAGCCCGGAGGTCAGTACGAGGCGATTGTATTAGCGGTAGCCCATGATGTGTTTGGGACGATCGAGTTCCGGGATTTTACCAAGACGAATTCAGTGATCTATGATCTCAAATCCGTCCTGCCGCGGGAGCTGGTGGATGCGCGCCTTTGAGCCTACTCCCGCCAGCAGGAAATGTTGAGTTGCAGGTCCATTACATCATTGTTTTTGTATTGATGATTTACAAAAGGTCTGGTGCGATGCTGGTTTGTATCAATGTAGTAGCGGAAGCCATTTTCTTCGATAATCTGCATGATATTGGCCAGTCCCTGCTGGTTGCCGATGTAGGAGTGAAATTCTACAAACAGATTTTTAACCCTGCCCAGCTCTGTCCTGCAATCTTCCAGTACGTCGGTTTCTGCTCCTTCAATATCGATTTTGAGAAAATCAATGGACGCCTCCCGGGTCAGATAGTCCTTTAAACGAACCGAAGAAATTTTCTTTTTTTCAGCCAATGAAAAAATGGATGAAGAATCTGCCGTCTCGCTCCCGAACCAGACGCCCTCATTATCTTTCCAGACTGCCTTGTCAACAATGCTAACACCCTGTACCTGATTGTTTTTCAGATTGGCAGTCAGCATAGCCGCAATAGCAGGTTCGGCCTCAAAGGCAGTAATGCGAGCATTAGGAAAAAGTTTTTTAAAATAAATAACACTCATGCCGACATTGGCACCGCAGTCGTATATGACCGGAGATGGGGTATCTGCTTTAAAAAAGTAAAATTCGTCTACAAAAATCTCCTTGTACTGCCAGAGAAAAGACATCAGATCCGGAACCGAGATCCGGTATCCGGCAAATTGTACATTCGACCGTACATGCCGCTGCTTGTCGCCATAGCGGGTCAGTAATCTGACAAACTCCCGCGCCTCACGGGTTTTTAATGCATGAAACGGTTCTTTAAGGAGGTATTTCAGCCAGTACATAAGTTCAGGATTGTCACAAAAAGCGTCACAAACCGTATTTGATCCGGTTTTTGATCTTCAAATATAGGGGAAGCCGGTAGTATTTACGGAATTCACGGATTACCGCGCTATCGGGCTGCAGATTAGTTGGCATGATCACAGGTCCAGCATTGAGGTCAGCGTCGTAGTACCCGGTTTTGAAGGTAAAATTAGTACCGCTGCCGTCAGTCCCGATGTTCCGGATTTTGGACCTGACAGGATATAGTCCCAATGCGTGGTTGATGAACTGGCTGTAAGTCCAGCGTATCGCCCAGGAGTCGATAATACCTTTCTGCTGTTTTGCGAGCATCGGCCAGAGATCGTCACCTCCTTCCACAAAACGCGTGCGGAATGCGCGGTCAGTTTTCAGTTTTTCAAATGCCTGCACCGACCAGTCTGCTTTTGCCCAGCGGTCGGCCCAGGTAGCCCAGCCCCACGAGCTTGCACGCGGCGCGAGGTACACATCGTGTGGGTAGCCTGCCGGAATTGCGACCGGCGGTGCATATGCAGTTACCGAGAAAATGTTGCTTCTGCGGGCGTAGATGGATAGTGCCTGATTCATATATTCCAGGAAATCAGGTGTTGTCAGCATATCGTCTTCAAGCACGATCACAGCATTGTGGCAGGCCAGCGTGTCGGTTACACCCTGAATTACGGAGCCCGACAAGCCCAGGTTTTGGCTTGCTGCATGAACCCGGATGCTTTTGAAACCCGTGATAGTAGCCAGGAAATTCCGTACTTTCTGTACATCGGCTTCGTCTGCCTGTGACCGGGTGCCATCACTGAATATGATCAGGTCGGTTTCCGCAGCCAGGTAGTTTGCCCGCAGCGAAAGAATGGTCTGTTGCAGGTGGTGCGGCCGGTTGTAGCAAAATAAAACGACCGGCGCCAAAGTATCTGATGCGGATGCAGGATCAGCTTTTAACGGCATCGATGATTAATGAGGTATAGCCCAGTTCGCCACCGTGGTTGCGGCTGTCGTGGTCAGCAGATCGCCGGACCATTCCATCACTGGCCGACCAGGGGTTTTTATGAAAAATGCCATTTTCATCATAATATTCGAGCAACCTGACGGTAAAGCCAATCTGCTGAAGATTACGGGACATAAGCTGATAGTTGTACAACAACTTGTGGTCGTGCGCACCTTCGCCGGTACCTCCGGGCTTTACATAGTCAATGTAAGCCGGATTGGAGCTGAAACCGTCGGGCACGGCTACACGCAGAAAACCGCCGGGTTTAAGAAAATCATAGCAATTTTTGAATGCAGCCTTCCCTTCATCTTCCGTAAGGTGTTCCCAAACGTGTTCCGCCAGAATCCGGTCGATGGAGTTTACGGTGAAATACCGCTCCCAATCACTGCGTATCAGCAGGTTGAGGGTTTCAATGTCAGAGTGGATCCATCCCTTATAAAGTGAGTACATGGATCCTACCACCATATTCACGGGTTCGGCCGGATTGTAGGTAACCAGCTGATACCGGCTGAAAGGCTCTTTCAGGAGTCCTGCGATGATTTTTTGCTTTAACGACATTTGGAAAGAAAATGAACGCAGCGGCAGATGCTGCGTTTTCTTGTTTGGTCAAAGATAAGAAATCTTGCCATGATAGAGAGTCCGCCCTGAGCTTTCGCCCGCAGCTACCTATTCCGGCGTAATGTGCGCATGACAAGCTGGCGACCACCCTGAAAGCCTGCTGAGATGTCTTCCGATACATTCCATAACAATATCCCACCCAGGAACACAATGGTAATCAGAACGGAACGTACCAGCATTATGGCCATGATTGAAAGCAGATCGCCCTTGCTCCCGGAGGGAACCAGCCAGGCTGCGAGGTAAGCAGCGGCAGCCAGGAGTATTACTTTCAGTGTAGCTGTGGTAAATGGCTGGATGCCCATTTTTTTACGTATAAAAAAAAGCTTGACGACATTATAGGTGACGGTAGACAAAAGTGCAGCAGCGGCAGCTCCATTGTAACCGTACATCGGAATCAGAAGCTGGCTGCTGAGAAGGATCAGGATGGTGAAGAAAAGTATAAAAACGATGTCGTACCTGTAAAAACGCGAGTTGGTCAGGATTTCAGAGTTCAGCCCGGTCATCATATCAACGATCCTGGATACACCGACCATCAGCACCACCCATTTTCCCTGTGAGTAAATTTCCGATTTGGGAATGAGCCCGAAAATTGCGTCGATATTGGCCCATATACCCAGAAAAAGGAAGGTGCCGATGATGAAAAGGTTAAGGGATGATTTTTTATAAATGGAATCAATGCTCGGGATGTCATTGCGGACGTACGCCTCGGAAATAATCGGGGCGCTGATCATGACAATACTGTTTCTGGGAATTGAAATTACCAGTGCAATCCGCGAAGCAATGTCGAAAACGGCGGTACTTCCAAGTCCGCCTTCAAAGGCTGGGAGCAGTACTTTTTCAATGTGCGGAAGCAATGCGGCACTTGCCCCGCCGAGCAGCACCCAGAGTCCGTAGCGGTACATTTCTTTGAATGCAGGATGCCTTATGAATCCGAAATCGAGCCTGCTGTAAAGCCGTCCCTGAAAGTACAGATACACGAGCATGGCGGCAATGGCCAGTACGTAGCTTACTACCGTCAGGTTAACCATGGTGTCAAAAGTTATCACATTGAACCCGAACAGAATTACCAGCAGACTATTGGCCAGCCGCAGGCCCACTTCCCGGATCAGCGATGGTACAGCAATACGCAAATGAATGCGCGAGTACGATTCCAATGCCAGCAAATACACCATGCCGACCGTCAGCGGAATAAATACATAATAGTACCGGACGAGCAGCGGCGAGTGGTCAAGGTAAAATTTGAGATAAAGCGGCTTAAACAGCAGGTACAATGCCACAAATGCAGCCAGACCGACCAGCGGAGTGATGAGAATGAATGTGAAAAGCTGCCGCCGCGACTCATAATCCTGGAACCGGCTGTGGAACCGGACTGCTACCGAAGGTACTCCCAGCAGCGCAAATGACATGTAAATGACCGGGAAAGTAAGGAGGGTAGAGGCGTATAAACCAAGTTGCTCCTGCGTGAGAAATTTATTATAAAGGATCAGAATATTGAAAATCCCAATCACTACGCCGACGTAAGAAACGATCGAACTCTTAAATCCCTGCCGTACAATAATCCCCATCGAGGTGTCACCTTTTACGGGGGCGAAATAAGATAAAAAGGTTTAGATAGCCTAACGGTAATTCTTTTGGGACGTTCCGGTTTGCATTTCATACATTCCGGCGCAACCAACAGGCACACTATGAAGGTAATAAACGTGGTAGGTGCGCGGCCTAACTTTATGAAGGTCGCGCCGCTTCACCGGGCATTTTCCCGCTTTCCCGAAATACATTCAATTGTTGTGCATACCGGGCAGCATTCCGATGCGTGCATGTCTGACGTGTTTCTGGAACAATTGAAAATGCCTCCTCCCGATTATTTGCTCCGGTTAAGCGCGGCATCGGCTACATGCCAGTTTTCAGAAATAATGACGGGTTTTGAGAAAATCCTGCAGAAAGAAAAGCCTGACCTGGTGCTGGTAGCGGGAGATGTAAATTCGACCCTTGCCTGCGCGCTGGCAGCATCCAAGGCGGATATACCGGTAGCCCACGTGGAAGCGGGCCTGCGCAGCGGCGACCGGAGCATGCCTGAGGAAATTAACCGGATCCTGACAGACGCCCTGTCCGCACACCTGTTTGTGACCGAGCCCTCGGCTGTACAAAACCTGCTCCTCGAAAACGTGCCGATGCAGAAAATCCATCTGGTCGGTAATGTGATGATCGATTCGCTGATCGGGATTACAGGGAGCTGGTGCCCTGAAAGTGCAACCAATATTTCAGAGCAAAGCAGGTACATTCTCTGGACCATGCATCGACCCTCCAATGTAGATACCGAGGTGATGCTGACGAAAATGCTGGCAATGATCACGCATCTTGCCAGACGATGGACAGTCCTATTTCCGGTGCATCCCCGCACTATGAAAAATCTCTGCACTTTTGGTCTGGCAGATCAGTTGTGCAGCATCAGGAACGTGCAGGTACTGCCGCCGCAGGGTTATATGGAGTTTCTGAAACTGATGACTGGTGCAATGGTGGTGGTGACAGACTCGGGCGGCGTACAGGAGGAGACCACATTTTTGCAGATTCCCTGCATTACATTAAGAGAATCCACGGAGCGCCCGGTGACGGTAGAACGTGGCAGTAACCTGCTGTTGTACCCTTTTGACGAAAAACGCATTGAAGACAATATCGCGGCTATTCAGCAAGGTTTATGGAAGAAAGGGAGCATCCCGGAGTACTGGGATGGCCGGACTGCTGAAAGGATCGTTTCGATATTGAAGGCACAATACCTTAATTTGTAGCGATAAATGAAACGCACCCGCGGATGATCAAGCAAATTAAGGGCTCACTATGGAGCATTCTGAACAAAGTAGGCGTAGGGGGAAGCCTGCAACTCGTCATGAGCGGAGCGCTCAAACAGTATGGCTGGTTTAAAAGCTACAATCTGAAACAATCTGTGGATGCACAGGGCCAGCCGATTCCCTGGTACACGTATCCTTTCATCCGCTTTCTCGAACCACGGCTCAGTCCTGACCTGAATGTGTTTGAATATGGTTCGGGTAACTCTACACAATGGTATGCTGCTCGCGTAAAGCATATTACGGCAGTTGAGCACGATTCGGCTTGGGTAACGATTGTGAGGAAAAAGCTGCCTTCCAATGCCGAGCTGCGTGAGGAAGTATTGGGTGACTCATATATCCAGGCAGTAGCAGCCGCCGGGAAGAAGTACGATATCATTATCGTAGACGGACGAAAGAGGGTGAAATGCGCTTGCTATGCAGCCGACTTTCTTTCCGAAAAAGGTGTCCTGATTCTGGATAATGCCGAAAGAGAATGGTACCAGCCCGCCAAGGATTACCTGCGGGACAAGGGTTTTCGCCGCCTCGATTTTATTGGCATGACACCCATCGTCGGTATTGAAACCTGCACAAGCGTATTCTACCGTGATCAGAATTGCCTCGGTATATAGTTATAGGTGCAGCGTGTAGGTAAGTTTTTCACTGACTACGCCGCCCAAATGCTCCTTAAATCGTCCCAGGGATGGTTTATACCGTCCGTTTTCGTCCAGTGAAATGCCGAGATCCAGCATGTTAATACCTTGTTTTTTACAAAAGTCGTGTATTGTTTTCGTAAGAAGCACCACCGGGCTGTAATGCCGGAAAGCCGGATCGTAGTCGGAAAGAAAGTTGTACAGAATGTGCTGATCAACCTGCACGGTCAGGGCTGCGGCTGCCAGTTTTCCGTCGTACATTAATCCGAAAGTCATAATGTCCTGCGGAAATTTGCCGGCCAGGTGCTCAACCTGCGCACCCGAGATCGACATCGGATATCCTTTCTGCTGCCGGCAGGCATGTATAAAGTTGTAAACCAGGCTCACAGGCAGGCTGCCCGGGGCAGGTATCTCAAAGCCAGTGACCCGGCATTTGCGCAGCCGTCTTTTTTCCGAGTTATGCAAAAGATCTTCGAAGGGATCTGCAACATTGATATGCCGGTTGCTATGCTGTTGTTCGACAATAAAGCCGGCTGAAAGGTAGGAGGAATGCAGGAGGGAATGTAGACCGGGCTGGTAGCAGGCAGGAGCAGTTTTGACAACCAGTTGCATGCCTTTTTTATGTCTGAGCCAGCATTTTATCGAGTTCAGGAACCAGGTTATTTCCTGGGCGCTGCAATGTTCACTGCATTGCACCCCGCCGAAAGGAGCCCTGCCGGGACTATGTAAAATACCGTTTTCATGTTCAAAGCAATGAAGACATGCACTTGCGGCTTCCTCACTTTCCCGGATCAGGTAAAACGAAATACAGGACTTTTCCGATTGCGTTTGGAGATGATCGGACCTGAGGTAGAGGAAAGGTGTAAATGCCAGCCGCAGAGGCACGTCCGGCGATTCGGAGACAAAAACACGTGCGCCGGGCTCAAACGGACAAAATTCAGGGATAGGTGTGATAATTACCGTTTTCAATATTTTGAAAAATTGCCCGCTTCGCACAGGTAATTGTACCGAAAATATAGCAAATCTTAGACGCTTGGTAATTTACAGGATACTAATTTGATATTTTTTATGTTTAATACAGTGCTGATTAGTACTTTTGTTTATTAATCAAACAGTTCGGGTACTTAGTGCAGAACTTATTCTGGTGGGAATGCGACGGCCACTAATAAAATTGTAAATCCGTAACTGTTAAGCAGATCGTTTAATTAAATTTGACACCGGGATATTTTCGTACTTAAAGGACCAAACCCATTGCATGAAACACATACTTATTGCCGAAGACCACGCTGTGGTGCGTATCGGTACCAAACACCTCCTCAAATCAATGATTCCGGATTCTTATGTATCCGACGTCGAGGATTTCGACAAGGTCCTTCAGGAACTGGACGAACGACCTTATGATTTACTGATTCTTGATATTAACATTCCGGGCGGTAATACTACCAAAATGGTGGAGACTATCCGGTCGAAATCTCCGGGGATCAGAATTCTGATGTTTTCCAGCTACGACGAACAGTTGTATGGCCTGATGTACCTGCAAGCCGGGGCCGATGGGTATCTGTCAAAAGATGCTCCGGAGGAAGAGTTTAAAACTGCGGTTTTAAGCGTCCTGAGCAATAAAAAGTATATGAGCGAAGATATGCAGCAAATGAATATCAACCGCCTCATTAACCCGAAAGAATATCTGCCGGATCCGATTGTGAGCCTGTCTCCGCGGGAAACCGATGTGATGAATCTTTTGAAGGAAGGTTTGGGTACTGCAAAAATTGCCGAAAAGCTGAACTTGCAGCTTTCGACTGTCAGCACTTACAAAGCCCGCATTTTTGAAAAGCTGGGTGTTAAAAACATTGTAGAGCTGATCACAAAGATCAAGTAGCCGGTTTCCGGCCCGACGTGATGCCCCTGTCCACAACCTGGTCAGGGGCTTTTTTGTGTGCTCCACCGAAACATTTGATCGAAAATCGTAGGTTTGGCGGCAGTATCGGTTTTGCGTATGAGAAAATTAGTGATGGAAGAACTTGGCCGTCTTACGGTCGGCGCGTTCAGGGATGCGGCAAAATTCCCGTTTGTAATTGTGTTGGATAACATCAGGAGTTTGAATAATGTAGGTTCATTCTTCAGGACGGCCGATGCTTTCCGGGCTGAAAAGATCGTGCTGTGCGGCTACACGCCGGCACCGCCGCACCGCGACATTTCCAAAAGTGCCCTGGGAGCCGAACTTTCGGTCGCGTGGGAGAAAGAAGCCACCACGCTCGATGCAGTAACTAAGTTGAAAGCCGCGGGCTACCATATCTGGTGTGTGGAGCAGGCGGAGGGAAGTACCTTGCTGCAGCATTTCGACCCGGTACCAGAAGCGAGGTATGCATTTGTATTCGGCAATGAAGTAGAGGGAGTTGCGGACGAAATCATGGAACTGGCCGAAGGAAGCGTCGAAATTCCCCAGTTTGGCACCAAACATTCGTTCAATGTATCCGTGTCAGCAGGGATTGTACTATGGGAATTCGTGAAGAAAAATTTAACATAAATATAACAGTAAAAATTAGGTAATTAAGGGTTAATTAACGGTTATTGCGGATTATCGCCTCAGTGCGGCCCGCGGGAGACCGCTCCATTTTTCATTGTATCTATCATTTACGTTATGAAATCTGCCACTAAAAAATTAACGACAGAAATTGCGGAAACCCTTGCCGGAAAAATCAGTGCGGTTTCTGCCGGTTCAAAAAAGATCAAGAAATCCATTGAAAAAGCTGCCGCAAAGCTGGCTAAGAAAGTTGCCAAGTTTGAAAAAGAGACATTAAAGAAAAAGGAGAAAGACGAGAAAAGCGCTGCTAAAAAGGTGAAGGTTAAGTCGAAAGACAAGAAGATCAAGCCCAGCAAGAAAGTAGCGGCTTTGGTTGAGGCTGCTTCTGCAAAAGTGCCGGTTGCGCCCCCTCTGAAACCAACCGTCGGAAAGCAGGCCAGTACCCGCCGACCGGGTAGAGTGCCCAAGGCTGCTTCCAAAGCATTGGCGCCAGCGGTTGACAATGCAGGATCTGAGCTGGAAAAAGCTGACTAAAAGAGAAATGCATGAACCAAGAAATCAACTCCAAAAGGGTTGGTTTTTTTTATGTACCTGCAATACCTATCGTAGCAAGCATTCTGCCGGTAAGGCCTTTTTCAAGGCGGTGTGAAAAGTAATCTTCATTGTTGAGCACCGTTGAAAATGCCGAAACTTCAACATTTTCCGGTCTTACGCCGGCTTCCAACAGGTCTTCGCGGTTGGCTTTTTTCAGATCAATAAAAAACTTACTGCGTTCGCTGTCCCAGCGCTTAAAGCTGCTATCAAAATGCATCGCCACATCCTCATTCACCTCGAAAGAGCATTCATCAATGCACGTACCTACATAGGCGAGGCAGGTATCAGGTTGTACTCCGTACTCGCTTTCAAACAGCACAAGTGTTTTGCGGACAATGTGCGCCACGGTTCCCCGCCAACCGGCATGAATTGCAGCCACGGTTTTTTTGACAGGATCATAAATCAGGATCGGGGTACAATCAGCTACGGTAACTGCTATTTGCACACCGGGTGTATGCGTAATCAGGGCATCATAGCCTTCGAACCTTCCCGGAGTAGTTACCGGTAATATCCGGTCGCCGTGCACCTGGTGTGACTTTGCAACCTGTTCCGGTTTTACACCCAGAGCAGCAAAAAAACGGCGGTTGTTTTCAGCTACATGAGCCGGGTCGTCCTGTGTGGAGCCCCCAAGGTTCAGTGAATGATAGGGCGCCGGGCTCACGCCTCCGTGCCGGGTGCTTTCTGCTGCAATCAGGCTGGCCTGGCCCTGGAAAATAGCAGGGCAACGATACATGGGCGTTGTCAGGCTGTCGGTTGTTGGCATGCTTTAATCTGTTATTTTTTGCTAAAATGCATCAATGCGCGGTGTAATGCTAAACCGTGCACCGGATTTATTTGCAGAAGGAAGTGGTTATACCTGGGTGAATGGTGCAGCAAAGAGATAATCCGTAATTTTATGCTGCACAACAATTTTACCAATTCCAGTGCTCATGATCAAAGTAAGCGTGTGTGTGGTGACCTACAATCATGAAAAGTTTGTAGGGCAGATGCTCGACTCCATTTTAATGCAGGAAACGACTTTTCCATTTGAGATTATTGTCGGCGATGATTGCTCCCGGGATAATACGCGGGCGGTTCTGAAAAGTTACCAGGAACGTTTTCCCGATAAGATCCGGCTGCTGCTGCATGCTAAAAACCTTGGTTTAAATGGGAAGTTCAATGCACTGGCCACTTTTGCAGCTGCCAGGGGCGAGTACATCGCCCAGTTTGACGGAGATGACTATCTCATCTCACCGCATAAGCTTCAGAAGCAGGTAGCGCTCATGGATGCTCATCCTGAATATTCCGCCTGCTTTCACAATGCAAAGGTGATTTTTGATGACAATGCAGCGCCGCCGTACCTGGTCAATACGCTCACAAAGCGCGAGTATACTGTAGATGATCTGATCGGTGAGGATGAGCTTTGTTTTATAGCGACGTCAAGCCTGATGTTCAGGCGCGAGGATTTTGAGAAACACCCTGATCCGGAGTGGACCAACCTTTCAACCAGCGGGGATATTCCCAGAAATATCATGCTCGCAACCCGCGGCCCGATCGGGTATATTGATGAAGTAATGTCGGTGTACAGGAAAAACCGGGCGGGTGCCAGCTTTGCCGACAATCACTACGGAGCAGATTTCCTGTTTAACCGGATACAGATGTATGCCAACATCAACAAAGAGCTGCAGTACAAGTACGATGACCGGCTGCAAAAAAATATTGCGACTTACTATTATAAATTGCTGTTTTCCAGAGAATATGGAAACTCCTACTGGCCGAGGGTGAAATATGCACTCAAGTACCTGTCCATGGCTGACCCTGCTCCGGAAAAAAAGAAAGAGGTGATCCGTGACTTTGTGCTACCTCCGGTTGTAATGCGGGTTTATAGTTTTTTTGCCCTGGGTTTATATAACCTGAAAGCCCGGGAAAAAGCCTCTTAAAACAATAAAACCGGATCAGCTGACCCGGTTTTATTGTTTTTCAGAACAACTTTTCCTGCGGTGGTTTTACACCTTTTAACCGGAGGTAAACCGTCGCCTGCCCGCGGTGGTGCGTTTGATGCTCAAAGGCTTTTTCGTAGGCAGTGCCCGCTTTCATATCCATATTAAAAACTTTCACGCTCTTCGCCAGATCGGCATCGCCCATACCTTTCAGCGACGCAATCACAAAATCATAGCTGTCGAGTACCGCCTTGGAAACGGCTGCTTTGGACTGGTCAGCCATTTTTTCAGCGGGAGTTGTCATAGGGTTCTGCTTGCCGGACGCAGCTGAAATAAATGCGAAATTGGCATCGGCAATGTGGTCCATCTGCTGGGCAAATGACCTGATTTCCGGCGTGGGCTTAAATGCATAGCCGTCGTCAGGCATTGCATCCAGATATTCTTTGGTGTAGGTTTTTGCTCTTTCCCATTCAGCAACCTGTTTTTCAACCATCGTCTGAGCCAATGCAGCCTGAACACCGATCAGCATCATGCAGAAAATAGACATTTTTTTCATTCGATTTTTTGTTTTGGTGGTTTTTACTTGGATGAAAGGTAGTTGTAACCTGCACGATTGTCAATATCTCCCAACATTTATATGGAAAGATTTATATTGTTTGCAGATATCATCAAAGCCGTTGTTCCATTGATTACAAATTTTAAAAATGGCCGAGTCAGCAGAGGAAAGAAGTAAAAAATACCTGGATCTGGGCCATAGCGAAGCAGAAAATCATGCTAAAACCCAACTTGAACTTTACGAGAAGCATGTAAGGGATACCAGTTCGGTTACGAACGTGATCTCCGAATTTTTTTCTACCAATCTCATCGGCTTTGCCTGGCACTATCTGAAGAGCCGGTTCGGACCGAGGCATCCGTACCAGGCCTATCCTAGAAATGGTGATTTAGGGATTTACCAGTTGCAATCATCCATACCCTCCCGGCAGGAAATTACACTGGCATTGTTGTCGGACTGGGGGAGTGATACTGCAGAGTCTGACGCTGTAGCGCATCTGGTAGCGCGCTATGCACCCGACTACACCGTGCATATGGGTGACATTTATTTTGTAGGAAGCCCGCAGGAGGTCGAAGAAAACTTTACGGCGCCCCATGCGTCCTGGTATTACGGGGCATCGGGCAGCCTGGCGCTATCGGGTAATCATGAGATGTATTCCAATGGAAATGCATTTTTCAAACACCTGCTGCCTGCGATGTATGCGCTCGACGGTACGGTAAAAAAAACGCAGCAGGCCGGATTTTTCTGTCTTGAAAACGAGCATTGGAGGATTATCGGGCTGGACACCGGCTATACCTCGGTAGGAAGGCCTTTTCAGGAAATTCTTTTTCCACCCGATTGTCATTTGCGGAAAGAGCAGGTGGCCTGGCTGCGCGACGTTGTCAAGCTTGGCGATCCGGCAGATACACGCGGATTGCTATTCCTGAGCCACCATCCTTACTTTTCAGCATTCCGGGAAGATTATGCCAAGCCGGGCAGCCAGCTGAAAGAGCTACTCGGAGAGGCCGAAAGGCCGGTAGTATGGCTGTGGGGTCACGATCACCGCATGGTCGTTTACCAGCAAAACAAAAACGGCGACGGCGTGACCGCATTTGGCCGCTGTATCGGACATGGAGGTTTGCCGGTAGAGGTACAAATGCCTGATCCCGGCGAATCCGGCAAGATCGCTTATTACGACCAGCGCGTACGAAAGGTTATCAAAAGACACCAGCTGGGATACAATGGATTTGTGATGGTAAAGCTCAATGGTCCGGAGCTGGTTGCCGAGTACCGCGACCTGGAAGATACCTGCGTGTATGCAGAAAGCTGGTCCGTAGAAAAGAAAAACGGCCGGCTCGATTGGAAGCTGCTGCATGTGCTTCCTGAGCTGGCCGTCAGATAAAGGCAGGCAGGCTGCCCTGGTATGTGTTACATTAGTGATGGTGCCCGTCGCTGTGGCTGCTATCCTTATAGAAACCCGCAAATGCAATGATCAGGCCGATTGTGCCCACTATGAAAGTAAACAGGTCTCCAAAAATGGCCAAAATGAAAAAGAACAGGAGAAAAATCCCGACATAAACCGCAGTGGAAAGCGGCCCTGATTCTGTTGGAGTTGTTTCTGACATATTGTGCTCGTATTAAATCAAAAGTTTGTTTTTGCGAAAATAAATAAAAGCCGCCAAGGTAACAGCCTTTGTACCCAATTTTTAAACCCTGAATCCATACATTTGTTTTTCATGTACATGCAGGTCTGCCAGTCCGCATTCCTTTAAAGCGATGTGAAATGCCCTATATTATTGGTTGTGATATCGGCACAACAAATGCAAAATCCGTAGCCTTTGACTCTGTATCGGGTCAGATCCTGGCTGCTCACAGCGAATCCTATGATATGCAGCATCCGCACCCCGACTGGAGTGAGGAGGACCCCGACCAGATTTTTGAAGCCGCCTGTAAGACGCTCCTGGATGTAACCAATGCTTGCAAAGACAAAGGTGAGCTGCTGGGTATCAGTTTCAGTGCCGCCATGCACGGCGTGATGGCGGTCGATCAGCAGGGCAAAAAGCTTGCTGACCTGGTGATCTGGGCCGACAACCGCAGCTCAGATATTGCAGTCAAGCTGCGGAAATCTGCAGTGGGGAAAAAGATTTACGAAAACAACGGCACTCCGGTACATGCCATGGCACCGGTATGTAAGTTACTGTGGTTCAAAAAGTACGAGCCTCGGATCTATAAAAAAGCAGCCCGCTTTCTGAGCATCAAGGAATATGTAATTTTCAGACTCACGGGAAAATATGTAGTGGACTATTCCATTGCGTCGGCCACGGGCCTTTTCAATATCCGCGAACTGAAATGGGATGAATATACCCTGCAGAAGCTCGGACTTACGCCCGATAAACTTTCGGAGGCTGTATCTCCTTATCACATTGAAAAGGTAAATGCCAAAAATCCGGCCGGACTGCCCGAAGGCACCTCGCTCATTATGGGTGCCAGTGACGGCTGCCTGGCTAACCTTGGTAGCGGCGCAATCAGAAACGGGACAATGGCGGTTACGATCGGTACGAGTGCGGCCGTCCGGATTTCCTCGGCCGAAGCGTATTCGGACCGCCTTATGCAGACATTCTGCTACGTACTGGACGAAAATACCTTTATAGTAGGTGGTCCGTCCAACAATGGTGCTGTGATTTTTGAGTGGCTGATGACCACCTTTTTTCCGGGAGAAGAGTATGATGCAGTCTTTAAAGAGGCAGCGAAGATAGCGCCGGGAGCCGACGGACTTTTGTTTTATCCTTACCTGCTGGGCGAGCGCGCGCCGCTTTGGAGCTCCACGGTTCGCGGCGGATTTTCAGGGCTGGATATCCAGCATACCCGTGCCCATTTTGCGAGAGCTGTCATGGAAGGCATCCTGTTTAATCTTTACAGCATTATTAAAATATTGCAGGACAGGCAGGAGATAGACACGATCTATGCCAATGGTGGTTTTGCAAGAAGCCCCGAGTGGGTGCAGATGCTGGCTGATGTAAGCGGGAAGAAAGTAAGGCTGAATGAGACCGTAGAAACCGGTGCTGTTGGAGCAGCAATGATGGGCCTGCGCGCATTGCAGGTTCATCAGAAGTTTTCCGACATGCAGAACTTCACTACCGTGGGGCAGGAGTTTGACCCGGATGAAAATGCGCATGCTGTTTATAAAAAGCTGAGCGCAAAATTTAATAAAGGTGCTCAGGCCATGGTTGCGCAAGGTATCTGATCAGCATAAAAAAGGTCCCTGTAAATACATTTACAGGGACCTTTTTTTATAATTAAAACTTGTATGAAATACTCAGGCGGTAGTTCCGTGGCGGTTCGGCCTGCCAGTAGTAGGATGTGATCGGGTTTCCTGTATCGGTAACAAAGTTGTATGTTCCGCCGCTGTACAGGTACTTATCCAGAATGTTGAAAACATTGAGGGTCAGGCGGATCTTGTCTTTTTCCCAAAATACACCTCCATCCAGTTTGAAATAGTCGGGCAGGTTGTAAGTATCATCCTTGTCGCTCCATGTAGAGGTAGCGCGATCGCCCAGGTAAGTGAAGCCGCCCGAAATCCCGGCGCCTTTCAAGCCACCCTTCTGCACTTTGTAGCTCAGCCAGCCATTCGCAGTATGCTTTGCAAAACCCGGGATCGGGTCGCCTACGGTAGCCACAGTGACACCTTCGGTTACTTTGGTAACTTCTGAGTTCGTGTAGGCATAATTGGCAGTAAGGTTCAGGCCCGGTAGCAGCGAGCCGCGCACATCAAACTCAACTCCCTGCGCTCTTTTCTGACCCAGTTCCACACTGAATCCCGAGTTTGGCCGGGTTGGATCTCCTGTAAGTTCATTGTTTTTAAGAATGCGGTAAAATGCAAGGGTTGTGTTCCAGCGGCCTTCTGCCCAATCTCTCTTGAAGCCGAATTCGGTATTGTTTCCTGTCACCGGCTGTACTTTCCTGCCGCTGCTCAGACGTCCCGATTGCGGAAGGAATGCCTGGTCGTACAAGGCGTAAACAGAGGTATTTTTGTCAAGGGAGATGCTCAGGCCGAGGCGCGGTGTAAAATGGTCTGCCTTGTCGGGTGCCGCACCCCATTGGGCCTGGCTCAGGTGGGTATAACGTCCTGCGATGGTCAGCCTGATTTTGTTGTCCAGAAAACCAAGCTCATCCTGCACGTACAGACCCGTATACTTCTGATCCATCAAACCTCCGGCACCTACGGCGCGGGCTTCCAGGTTCAGTGACCGGTCAAAAACGGGATAACCATTGTTAGGTACGCCATAAACCGGGTTCTTAGGATTAAAAAGACCACCCAGGGTGTCCAGCGCACGCGATTGAGACCAGTCTGCAAAGTACTCTTTTGTACCCACATCAATACCTCCCAGCAGCCGGTGTACCACGCCTCCCGTGTTTACTTTACCATTCACAAATACCTGACCCAAAGTCATTTCGCTTTTTGCATCCCAAAGTCCCACGCCGCGCTGCATGGTCGCATCGTGGTTAACAAGCCACGGCCACTGGCTGCTGCCAGCCATTTTGTAGTTCAGGTAGGCAAGCTGGGCAGTGATTTTCCAGTCCTGGTTGAGTTCATGCTGAAGATTAACAAAAATGCTGTGGTCTGTGATTTTCGTAGGTTTGAGGCCCGGAGGTGTTGAGGTAAAATTTCTTGGCAAGGTAGCATATCCCTCCGGCGAGAAAACGTAGTACGACCCTACGTCAGTCATTTTTGCATATTGCAAGGCATATTCCGCAGTCAGCTTGGTTTTTTCGTCGATCTGGTAGGTAATCACCGGAGCGATGCTGTAACGGTTATTATATTCGTTTGGCCGGAACGAACCTTTATTCTGGGCTGCAAGGTTCAGGCGATACAGAAACTTGCCATCCTTGCTAAGCTTTCCGTCGAGGTCCAGCGTAGCGCGGTATAAGTCGAAGCTGCCCATGGTAAAGCTGGCTTCTCCTTTGTTTTCGCCGGTAGGCTTTTTGGTAACTACATTATAAAGTCCGCTCGGATCTCCGTTTGCCAGCATAAAACCGGCCGGACCTTTTACAAATTCAATATGGTCCACAAAGCTCATGTCCTCGGTAAGTGGCCCCCAGAAGGAATTTACAACATTGAAACCATTGCGGAATGCCTGGATCTGCGAACCGCGCATGGTAATGTTGGCATACATATCGCCCCAGTGTTCAACCCGCGTGGCACCGCTTACATTACGCACCAGTCCGTCGCTCATGCTGATCACCTGCTGGTCGGCCAGCACCTTGCCCGTAACCACCTGTACATTCTGAGGCGTTTCAAGGATCGGGGTCATTAATTTAAGGCTGGGGGATACCTGGTCGGATTTATATTGATTGGCACCTTTTACAATTACTTCCTGCAGTTCGTTGGCACTTTCGGTCAGTGTAAATGATATTTCCGCCGTTTCTCCGGCCACTACCTCTACTTCACGCTCCTGAGTGGCAACCCCCACGAAGCTCACGAGCAAAATGTGGGAACCTGCTTTTACTTTTTCAATGGAAAACCGGCCACGCTCATCCGAAACCGCACCTTTGGAGCTTCCCTTGATTCCGACAGACACCTGTTCGGCAGGCTGTCCGTCCGAGCTCAGGATCTGACCCGTTATTTTACCCGTTTGCGCAAACGCCGCCGTCACCGAGCACACAAGCAGGAGAAGGATTAAAATTTTTTTCATACAATTTGAAATTGGACTAAATAGTTGAATGGTCGGCAAATATCCTATGCGGACTCATGCTTTACAAATATTTATTTAGATTTATTTCAAATAAGATTAAAGTTGATGTACCACGGAGGTTTTGTTCGAAGATGTTCAACAAAAAAGCAGAACTACCTTTCGGCCAGTCCTGCTTTTTTACGAAATGCGGTAAATCTTATTTCTTCTCCTTAACCTCTTCGACCATTTTTTTGGTGATCATTTTCTTTTCGGAAGAGTTGCCCCAGGAGTTCATAATGTAGTTCAGCACATCAGCAACCTCCGCATCGTCCAGGCCCGGATTGGGCATCATGTTATCGTAATCCACTTTGTTAACCGTGATTTTACCCATGAGCCCGAATTTCACCGCCCGGATCGCGTTTTCCGGCGTCTGCATCAGGTAGTCTGATTTTGCGAGGGGAGGAAAAGTGGCTGTGACGCCTTCACCGGTACCCATGTGGCAGGTAATGCAGTTTTCGGAGTACACCATTTTGCCCCGCTCAATACTCTTGGCAAGCTCATCGTCCTGACGCGGAATGGCAAGTGAGCCAAATGCCAGCATTGAAAATAATGTCAGTAGTTTCATATCATCTGATCAGCTGTAAAGCCAGGTTCCGGTTCCTCAGCTTTTTGGGCTCAGGCGAACCACCTTGCCCGAATTTTCCAGTACTACATACACATTCCCGTCCCAGCCCTGGCGCACATCCCGTACCCGGCCCAGTTTTTCAAAAATGATCTCCCTGGCTATTACTTTATTGCCTTTTACGGTCAGGTGCTGCAGATACATGAATTTCAGTGAGCCTACCAGCAGGTCACCATTCCAGTCCTTGAATTTCGGATTGGAAACAAACGTCATTCCGCAAGGTGCGATAGACGGCCGCCAGTACACCACAGGCTGTTCGAGGCCGGCGCGGGCAGTGTCTTTGGAAATAATACTGTTGTCATAGTCGATACCAAATGTGATCAGCGGCCAGCCATAGTTTTTGCCCGGCTCAATGATGTTCAGCTCATCGCCGCCCTGCGGGCCGTGCTCATGTTCCCAGATCACGCCGGTGGAAGGATTGATCACCATTCCCTGCGGATTACGATGGCCGTATGTCCAGATTTCCGGCCGGGCACCCTCGGTTTTTACAAAAGGATTGTCTTTCGGAATTTTGCCGTCTTCAAACAGGCGCACAACCTTACCCTGGTCGCGGCTCAGGTTCTGCGAGTTTTCTTTCTGGCCGCGCTCGCCCAGTGAAAGGAAAACGTACCCTTTTTTATCAAAAACAATACGTCCGCCAAAGTGTACATTGGCCTTCACATTAGGAATTGCCTTAAATATCTGCTGAATTTCTACCAGTGCATGGTCTTTCAGCTTGGCGCGGATGAGGGCTGTGTTGGCACCATCATCATCCCCTTCTTCACCTGCTGCTTTCGGGGAAGAAAAGCTGATGTAGATCCATCCGTTCTTTTTATAGTCAGGGTGAAGGGCAATGTCGAGCAAGCCTCCCTGTCCTTTGTTATACACCGCGGGAACACCCGAAATTTCCTGGGCATCCAGCTTGCCGTCTTTCACGAGGCGGAGCTTGCCGCCGCGCTCGGTGACGAGCAGGTCACCATTGGGCAGCAGGGCAGAGGCCCAGGGAGTGGTAAGTCCGGTAGCCACGGTATCCACCTGAATGTCTGCGGCCGAAAACTTCTTTTCGTCTTTGGAGCCGGCACCACTGTTGCTCATGAGTGCCGCAGCGGACACCAGCATCATTCCGCCCAGTGCGACAGGAAGGTATTTTTTTAGTAATGGAATGTTTTTGTTCATAGGTTAAAGGTGAATGATTGCTGTATTTAAAGGAATAAAAACCATTTCAAAGGTAACAAAAGAAAGGTAGCCGCCGGGCTACCTTTTCCTTTATTTCACCAGTTCCAGTGCATTCAGATGCTGGGTGATCAGGTCTATTTCACCCTGGTCGAGAACGATGTCCGCAGCTGCGGCGTTTTGCCGCGCCTGCTCCGCATTACGGGCGCCGGCCAGGGCAATGGTAATGCCCGGCTGCTCGATGGTCCATTTCAGCACGAGCTGTCCGAGTGTGACATGCTTGTCATCCGCAATTGGTTTGATCTTGCTGAGAAACTCATTCACCCTTGTCAGATTTTCATCTTTAAAAAAGTACAAAGATGCCCTGTGATCGTCTTCGGCAAACTGGTGCCCGGGCTTCATTTTGCCCGTCAGCAACCCTCTTTCCATCGGACTATATGCCAGGATCGCTTTTTCATGCTCAATGCAATAGGGTACCAGCTCAGCTTCTATATCCCTTTTGACCATGCTGTAAGGTACCTGGTCGGATACCAGGTGAATGTGCTGTGAAGCTTCGCGCATCAATGCAGTGTCGTAATTGCATACCCCTGCATAACGTACCTTTCCTTCCTTAATCAGCTGCGAAACGGCTTCCATCGTTTCCTCAATCGGGGTTGTATGGTCCGGCCAGTGAATCTGGTAAAGATCAATATAGTCGGTGCCGAGGCGTTTAAGGCTGTTTTCACATTCAAGGATCACGCTGTCGCGCCCTGCATATTTATATACATCAATGGGCTCGCCTGCATTGTTCTTGCTATGCATGGCGAGGTCGCCCTTGGCCAGGTCCCAGCGCATACCGTATTTTGTGAGGATCTGAACCTTGTCCCGGGGAAGGTCTTTGATAGCCTCACCCACAATTTCCTCACTCAATCCCTGTCCGTAAATCGGAGCAGTATCAATGGACGTGACGCCTGCGTCATAGGACTCGCGGATCGCTTTCACTGCTTCTGACCTTTCAGTACCTCCCCACATCCAGCCACCTGCTGCCCAGGCTCCGAACGTGATCACTGATAATTTCAGATCCGGTTTTTCAGGATGGTCCGAGCTGCTTACTTTTCTGTATTCCATGATTTATATACTTTATGCTGTGCCTTAATGCATGTGGTTATGATCGCATCGCTTTTAAATAAACATGCCAGTCAATTTTCAAGCAAAAAGGATACAGCTGCTGCATACAGATTACTTACCGTTGCTTAGCGAAAAAGGCGCAGATTCCGGTTTTGTACCCCAGGTTTTGGACGGCTTGCTGCCCAGGTTAAACTGCACGGTTCCGCCTTTTTGAATATCTGCATGTTCCAGGAATGTAAAATCGTAGGGCTTACCATTGAGGGTTGCACCCTGGATATACAGGTTGCTTTCGCTTGCTGCCGGTGCCTGTACCGTAAACTTCTTGCCATCTTCCAGGGTAATGGTCGCTTTTTTGAAAAGGGGCGAGCCGATCACGTACTGAGTAGTGCCCGGCGTAACCGGGTAAAATCCGAGGGAAGAAAACACGTACCAGGCTGAGGTCTGTCCGTTGTCTTCGTCCCCGCAGTATCCGTCGGGAGTAGGCTGGTACATGCGCTGCATTACCTGGCGGGCCCAGTATTGTGCTTTGTAGGGAGCACCTCCATGGTTGTACAGGTAAATCATGTGCTGAATAGGCTGGTTGCCATGCGCATAGTTGCCCATGTTCATAATCTGCATTTCACGTATTTCATGGATAGGGAACCCATAGTAGCTGTCGTCGAAAATAGGAGGGAGTGTGAACACCGTATCGAGTTTTTGTACAAAAGCCTCACGACCGCCCATCAGGCCCATGAGGCCCTTTACGTCCTGGAAAACAGACCAGGTATAATGGATACTGTTTCCTTCGGTAAATGCGTCACCCCATTTGAATGGATTAAATGGTTTTTGAAACTGTCCGTCCTTGTTTTTTCCGCGCATCCATTTGGTTTCAGGGTCAAAAACATTTTTGTAGTTCTGGCTGCGTTTCAGGTAAATGTCAACTTCCGACTGCGGTTTTTTCAAAGCCTTGCCCAGCTGGGAAATACAAAAGTCTGCATATGCGTATTCCAGCGTGCGGGCAGCATTTTCATTCACTTTTACATCATAGGGAACATAGCCCAGCTCATTGTAGTATTCATGACCGAACCGCCCGACCGAGCTTACCGGTCCTGCATTCTCCGTGTTTTTGATCACGGCCTCATACAGCTTGTTGATATCGTACCCGCGAATTCCTTTCACGTAAGAGTCTGCAATGAGCGAGGCCGAGTTGGATCCGATCATACAGTCGCGGTGGCCCGGGCTGGCCCACTCGGGCAGGTAGCCACTCTCGTCGTATGCATTGGCAAGACCTTCCATGATGTGGGCATTCATGGTAGGGTACATGAGGGTGAAAAACGGGAACACCGCGCGGAAAGTATCCCAGAAACCATTGTCCGTAAACATATAGCCTGGCAGCACCTGTCCGTTGTACGGGCTGTAATGCACTACTTTATTGGCTTTGTCAAATTCATAGAACTTGCGAGGGAAGAGCAATACGCGGTACAGGCAGGAGTAGAATGTCCGCACCTGGTCAATGTTGTCGCCTTCCACCTGAATGCGTGAAAGCTCCTGCTCCCAGGTTTTGCGGCCTTTTTCCATGGTTGCATCAAAGGTATCCTTGCCGAGCTCACGGTCAAGGTTGAGCTGTGCCTGCTCCGGGCTGATAAATGAGGATGCCACTTTGATGCCGACCTGCTCACCCCGCCTGGTTTTGAAACCTACGACGGCCCCTACGTGATTGGCCTGAAGTTCAAGCGTATCCTTTGCAAGCTGCTTGCCGCGGAAAGCGGAAGAAAACGTAAATGCCTTGTCGAAAACAAGCACAAAGTAGTTTTTGAAATTGGCAGGCACACCGCCGCTGTTCTTGGTGGTATACCCGATGATCTTGCGCTCGGCCGGGATTACCTTTACATACGAACCTTTGTCAAATGCATCCACGAGAATATAGGAAGTATCCGCTGCCGGAAAGGTGATACGGAACTGGGCGGCACGCTCGGTGGGAGCGATTTCCGTAGTGACGTCGTAATCGGCCAGGTATACTTTGTAGTAATGGGGTTTGGCAGTTTCCGCTTTGTGTGAAAACCAGCTGGCACGGCTCTCCTCGTCAATTTTGAGCTTGCCTGTCATCGGGAAAATAGAAAACTGCCCGTAATCGTTGATCCAGGGGCTGGGCTGGTGGGTTTGTTTGAAGCCGCGTATCTTTTCGGCATCATACATATAGCTCCATCCGTCGCCCATCTTGCCGGTTTGCGGCATCCAGAAATTCATACCCCACGGCATCGCAATCGCCGGATAGGTGTTGCCCGCGGAAAGGCTGAATTTGGACTGGGTACCCATCAATGGGTTGACAAAATCTACGAGGTTCGTTTTTACGGTAGTTTGCGCAAAAAGAAAAACGGGGGAAAGCAGCAGGGTTAAAAGGGTGTACAGGATTTTTTTCATCTGAACAAATCTTTGATATGGATTGCAGGCAGGGTGCCATGCGCGACAAATGTAATGTACAGGCGGTTAACTAGAATTACCGTGCAGGAAAGATTTGCCAGCCTGACAGCTTGTACTGCCAATTTGTATCGGCATGGTTCTTTATCATATCTGAAACCGGCAAAAACCGCTTTAAGAAAAAAGTATTATATTAATTCGTAATCCTGCGCTACAAAGCGGTTTACGTTTGTATGAGTTCTATTAAGCTACGTATCGAATAATTAACAATGACAGAACACCTGAATCGTCTCACCCCACGCCAGATCGTGTTTGAGCTGGACCAGTATATTATCGGCCAGCACGATGCGAAACGCAATGTTGCCATCGCGCTGCGTAACCGGTGGAGGCGAATGAACAGTCCTGAGGATATCCAGCGGGAGATCATTCCCAACAACATACTGATGATCGGGGCGACTGGCGTAGGTAAAACGGAAATTGCGCGCCGGCTGGCCAAAATCGCTGATGCACCCTTTGTGAAAGTGGAAGCCTCCAAGTTTACAGAGGTTGGCTATGTGGGCCGTGACGTGGAAAGCATGGTGCGCGACCTCGTGGAGCAGGCAGTAGGGATGGTGCGGACCCAGAAAAAAGAAGAAGTGAAGATCAAGGCTGAGCAGGCCGTTGAAGATATTATCCTGGATGCACTGATCCCGCCCGTGCATCATGGCGGTACAGCCAAAGTAAAGGCCGACAATGGTGTGACGGACGGAATTCCGGAGGATGATGCCGAGCTCAATCAGAGAACGCGCGAACGCTTCCGTGAAAAGATCAGGAACGGAGAACTGGACGCACGCAAGATCGATATTGAAGTACAGCAAAACCAGGCACCCAGCGTAGGAATGATCGGCGGGACTGTTGATGATGTTTCCATGATGAACATTCAGGAGATGATCGGCAACATGATGCCAAAAAGGGGCAAAAAGCGGAAGGTCACTGTGGAAGAGGCCCGCAAGCTGTTGCTCGACGAAGAAGCTTCCAAGCTGATCGACATGGACGAAGTAAAGCTGGAAGCCATCAAGAAAGCTGAAAATCTGGGGATTATCTTTATTGATGAGATTGATAAAGTAGCATCCAGCAAGTCCAATGCAGGCGGCCCGGATGTAAGCCGGGAGGGTGTACAGCGCGACCTGCTGCCGATCGTGGAGGGCAGTGCTGTGACTACCAAGCATGGCGTAATCCATACCGACCATATTTTGTTTGTAGCGGCAGGCGCATTTCATGTGTCCAAACCCTCTGATCTGATTCCCGAGCTGCAAGGTCGTTTCCCGATCCGGGTGGAGCTGAACAGTCTGACGGAGGGGGATTTTTACCAAATCCTGAAAACACCTAAAAATGCGCTCACCAAGCAGTATGAGGCAATGATGGAGTCGGAGGGAGTTTCCCTGCAGTTTGAAGACGGAGCTTTGCGGGAAATTGCCAAAATTGCATTTGAAGTCAACAGCGAGGTCGAAAACATTGGTGCCCGGCGCCTGCAGACAGTCATGAGCTCACTGCTGAATGACTTCATGTTTGATATTCCCGACATGATCGGAGCCGACTCGCAGATCATCATCACTGCGGATATGGTGATAGAAAAACTATCTTCCCTGGTCAAAAACCGCGATCTGAGTCAGTATATTTTGTAATGTTACAAAGCATGTAAATAAAAAAAGGCGGTAGAACCCGCCTTTTTTTATCCCTCAAAATACAGCCACTTCAATGCTTTTGGAAATTCCTTCTGCCATTGTTCCTCGGTATGTTCTCCGGCCGGATCAATCGACGTGTGGATTTTGACGCGGCTGTAACCGAATCCTTGGTTTTTCAGCGTTTGCTGCAGTTGCTCAAAGTTGGGGAGCATATTAGGCCCTTCTTTTCCGCCGGCATACATATAAATGCGCGTTTCAAAGGGTTCAAAAAAATGAATTGCGTCAAAGTAGACCTTTTGCGAAATCCAGAGCGAAGGTGAAAAAATCATCAGCCTGCCAAATACCTGCGGGAACATCAGCGCGGCATAAATGCTCAGCAAACCACCTGCCGAACTTCCCCCCAAACCGGTATTCAGACGGTCCGGACGTGTGCGGTATTGTAGGTCCACATGCGGTTTGAGTGTTTCGGTAAGAAAACGCAGGAACCGGGAGCCCAGCCCTTTTCCAAGGCGGGGATTGTCATAAGGTGAAAACTCACGGATACGGTCCTCATCTCCATGGTCGATTGCCACGATAATAACACCGGCCTTGTCTTCCCTGGCCAGGTTGGTCAGGCTGCGGTCGATCTTCCAGTTGCCAAATCCGTCACCTTCCCCGAAGAGATTCTGCGCATCCGTCATGTACAGTACCGGATAATGCTTGTCGGGGCACTCGTAGTAATCGTGCGGAAGCAGTACGTGTACGCGCCGCTTTTTGTTGAGCTGGGGTATCTCGAAGGTTTCCGAAAGAACCTCTATAATCGGGGAAAGGTCTTGTTTTTTGGTAAAGTCAATTTGCCAGCGCGTAACATGGTTCTTTACGGTGTCGTGAGGCTGGTAAATGACCCGGTTGGCATAAGGCTGTCCATGTTCATCCAGCTCTACCTGGTCCCAGCCTCCGCGGGTGTACTTGTATTCCAGCGGAAAAGGGAGCTCGGCATCTTCCGGGAACCGGAAAACGTACTCGCCCGGACTGACCTGCGTCATCCGGTATGCTTCGAGATCAGGGAGCCATTTGCAAAAATTACCGGTAATGTACACCGGACGTTTGTCGTATGAGGGGGTGGTCAGTTCTATGGTAAGAACTGCAATTTCAACTTGTATCATGGTTACACTGTCACTGAGGGTTACGTGACACCAAAATTAGCTAATATTATTCTTGCCTAAAATAATCAACGAAATCAAACGGGAAAATATGTCGTTCATCCGTCCCGTGATGCACCCTCTTGTTTTCTGTCCAGGTCGTAGGATCTTCTATCGCGAAACAAGTATCTCCCTCAAAAGCACTGTGAACCTCAGTTACATACAGCCTGTCGGCCAGATACTGGGCTTGGGTGTAAAGCTCTCCGCCGCCGATGATAAATACCTCCAACGCTTCAATTTTCCGGGCTTCGGCCAGGGCGTCTTCCAGGGAATGCACTACCATCACGCCCTCTATTTCAACGCTTGTATTTCGCGTGACAACGATGGAGGTACGGCCGGGCAGCGGCTTGCCGATCGACTCGAACGTTTTGCGGCCCATGATCATCGGATGTCCGAGGGTCAGTTGTTTAAACCGTTTGAGATCATCCGGCAGGCGCCAGAGCAGCTGATTGTCCTTGCCGATCACACCGTTGTCGGACACCGCTACAATAAGGGAAATGAGCATTATGATGTAGGTTTATAGCCTGTAACCACGCAAAAAGTCAGCAATTTTCATTCGTTTTTTTCCTTCCATCTGCAATTCCTCAATCGAGATCCAGCCATCTGCTGTTTTGAATTGAAGGTACGATTTCTGGTCGGTGCGGTACGATCCGGTATCACCGGTACCATCCGAATCTGCAAGAGCTGTTTTATAGATCTTGCAGGAAAGCCCCTGGATGGTGGTCCAGGCAGCAGGGTAGGGCGAAAGCCCGCGTACAAAGTTGTGAATGGCTGCTGCCGGCTGATCCCAGTTGATTTCGCAGGTCTCCCTGAAAATCTTCGGAGCGGCTTTGAGGTCAGCTGTATTTTCCTGCGGCTCCTGGGGATAGTTGCCTGCTTCAATTGCATGCACGGTTTTCAGTACCAGCCGGGCACCAAGCTGCATGAGCCTGTCGTGCACGCTGCCTGCATCATCCCCGGGGTGAATGGGTTCTTTTTCCTGGAAAATGATCTTGCCTGTATCAATGTCTTTCTCGATAAAAAATGTAGTTACGCCTGTTTCGGTATCACCATTGATCACGGCCCAGTTGATCGGCGCTGCGCCGCGGTACTGCGGCAGCAGGGAGCTGTGCAGGTTGAACGTTCCATAGCGCGGCATGTTCCATACCACTTCGGGCAGCATCCGGAAAGCAACCACCACCTGCAGGTCGGCGCGGTACCCGGCAAGCGCTTTCAGGAACTCCGGGCTTTTAAGTTTTTCAGGTTGTAAAACAGGAATTCCTTTTTCTTTTGCGTATATTTTGACAGGTGATTCGGTCTGCTTCTGACCACGTCCGGACGGCTTGTCCGGGACGGTCACCACGGCTACTACATTAGAATTATTCTCAACCAGGCTTTGTAAACTCGGGACAGCAAATTCAGGCGTTCCCATGAAAATTATTCTTAAAGAGTCGGACATAGTTTGTTGCCGCTTTTGGACGAAAAAGGTGTTAACGTTTACAAATATTGTTATTTTTGTCGTTCATAGTTGAAAATCATGAGGAAGTTAAAATCACATATGAGCCGAAAAGACGAGGTTTTCTAACCTTCTACTGCGAGCGTTTTTTCTCTGGTAGAGCGGTCATAGAGCCGTTCTTTTTTTTTATTCATAACTCTACAAATCAAAGGATTACTAAACATCAATTAAGGTCATGGCTAAGATTTCATACTATACGGAAGAAGGACTCAATAAGCTGAAGAACGAGCTGAATGATATGAAAACAAAAGGCCGCACGGAGATTGCACGACAAATTGCAGAGGCGCGTGACAAGGGGGATTTGAGCGAGAATGCAGAATATGATGCTGCCAAGGATGCACAGGGTATGCACGAAATGAAAATCGCCAAACTGGAAGAAATCCTGTCCAATGCACGCGTGATCGACGAGTCATCCATAGACAATTCGCAGGTATCTGTGCTTTCCAAAGTGAAGATCAAAAACCGTAAAAATGGTATGGAAGTAACCTATACGCTGGTTTCTGAGGAAGAAGCCGACCTGAAAGCCGGAAAAATTTCCGTAGGATCACCGATTGGAAAGGGTTTGCTGGGTAAAAAAGTAGGTGAAACAACCGAAATCAAAGTGCCGGCCGGCATGATGGAATTTGAAGTACTTGATATCAGCCGCTTCAGCGAGTAGTTTAAGGATACAATTTTCCAGTGTTGGATTGTTAAATGGCACGCCATTTTGCAATCCAACATTTTTTTTGAACTTACTTTTAAAAAGGCACTTTGCCGGCGGTATGAAGTTCAGGGGGTTTTGTGTGAATGTATCTTTCCTCTGGGTGGAAGGAATGGCCTTGTTTCCATTCATCCTGCTCAGGCACAAGCACGCGGGGCGGTTTTTGCTTAACCATGAGCGCATCCATTTGCGTCAGCAGCTTGAAATGGGGATCATACTCTTTTACATTTGGTATTTTGCAGAGTATCTTGTCCGGCTGGCACAGTACAGAAAGCATTACCTGGCCTACCTGCATATTTCCTTCGAGCGGGAAGCTTACAGCCACCAGGCCGACCTGGAATACCTGGGGCGGCGGCGCTTCTGGGCTTTCTGCAGGTACATATAGTTAAGTATTGACATGTTAATTTTCAGATAAACAAAATGGCAGATCAAAGCACCGAATTTCTTTATAAGTACCTCAACAATGCTTCCCCTACCGGCTTCGAGTCCACAGGGCAGCAAATCTGGCTTGACTATATCCGGCCGTACATTGACGAGCAGATCGTAGACGTGTACGGTACTGCAGTGGGCGTCATCAATGGCGGGCAGGATTACAAGGTCGTCATCGAAGCGCATTCCGACGAGATTTCGTGGTTTGTCAATTATATTTCCGAAGAGGGCTACATTCATGTGCGCCGGAACGGAGGCTCCGACGCAGCCATTGCCCCTTCCATGCGCGTGAACCTGCATACGGCCAAGGGTGTGGTAAAAGGTGTGTTCGGCTGGCCGGCAATCCACGTGCGGGACGTTGCCAAAGACCAGGTTCCGAAAGTGCATGAATTGTTCATTGACGTGGGGGCCACCAAAAAAGACGAGGTTTTTGAAATGGGCATTCATGTGGGCACGGTAGTCACTTTTGCGGACGGCCTTGACGAACTGAACGACCGCTTTTACCTGGGACGCGCGCTGGACAACCGTATGGGCGGATTTATGATCGCCGAAGTGGCACGAATGCTGCATGAAAATGGTGTAAAGCTGCCGTTTACCTTGTATGTGGTCAATGCGGTACAGGAAGAAATCGGCTTGCGGGGTGCCGAAATGATCGCGCGCCGGCTCAGACCGGACCTGGCTATCTGTACGGATGTGACCCACGATACACAGTCGCCGATGTATAACAAAAAAGAGCAGGGTGACCTGAGATGTGGCAACGGGCCGGTAATTTGTTACGGGCCTGCCGTGCAGAACAATGTGCGCGACATGCTGATCCGGGTGGCGGAGGAAAAAAACATTCCTTTCCAGCGCCAGGCTGTGAGCCGTTCAACAGGCACCGATACCGATTCATTTGCATACTCCACCGAAGGTATCGCCTCTGCATTGATCTCACTTCCATTGAAATACATGCACACAACCGTTGAAATGGTGCATAAAGAAGACGTTCAAAACGTAATTCAGCTCATGTACGACGTCCTCCTGTCGCTGAAAGGCGGAGAGGATTATCGGTATATCAGGTGAGAGGTTTTTGAATGACTGAATGATTGAATGATTGAATGAATTTTGAGTTAGTGAGTGAGTGAGGGAGGGAGTGATCTAATTTTGAATGATTGAATGACTGAATGATTGAATGAGTTTTGAGTGAGCGAATGAGTGAGTTAATTTGAATGATTGAGTTTTAAATTATTGAATTACTGAGTTTTGAATGGCTGAATGATTGAATGAATTTTGAGTGAGTGAGTGAGTGAGTGAGCGAATGACTGAGTGAATTTGAATGATTGAGTTTTAAATTATTGAATTACTGAGTTTTGAATGGCTGGATGATTGAATGAATTTTGAGTGAGTGAGTGAGTGAGTGAGCGAATGACTGAGTTAATTTGAATGATTGAGTTTTAAATTATTGAATTACTGAGTTTTGAATGGCTGAATGGATTTTGAGTTATCGAGTGAGCGAATGATTGAGTGAATTTGAATGATTGGAAGAATTTCGAATTAGTGATTTCTGAATGACTAATGAATTTTGGGTGAGTAAATTAGTAAGTGAGTGCATATTTGAAATAATACTGAATAACTTCAACATGCATATCTTAGATTGCTTAGATATTTAAAATTTAATCATTCAAAATTCATTCACTCACTCACACCTTCACTAACTCAAAACTCACTCATTCAATCATTCAGTCATTCAATCATTCAAAATTCATTCACTCACACCCTCGCTAACTCAAAACTTATTCATTCAATCATTCAGTCATTCAATCATTCAAAACTTACTCACTCACACCCTCACTAACTCAAAACTCACTCATTCACTCATTCACTCATTCAATCATTCAAAACTCACTCCCTCACTAACTCACTAACTCAAAACTCCATCATTCAATCATTCAGTCATTCAATCATTCAAAATTAAACCACCTCCCCATGGACAATCGCGTAAAGGGAAGAGGAGCTGCTGTTAATCCTCAGAATAAGTTTACCAGGCATGAGGTGGAGTATATTCTGGAAGATTGGCAGCGATGGGATGATCCCCAAGACAATCCCAAAACGCAGTTTATTGAAGAGGACTCTAAAACGTTGGTGAACGTGTCGAAGAGTCCTGACCTTCCCGATTTTCATTCCATTAATCCTTACCGCGGTTGTGAGCACGGGTGCATTTACTGCTATGCACGCAACTCTCACGAATACTGGGGTTATTCTGCCGGTCTTGATTTTGAGACCAAGATTATTGTCAAAAAGAATGCTCCCCAGTTATTGGAAAAGCTTTTTAACTCCAAAAAATGGGAACCGCACGCGATCCATTTGTCGGGCAACACCGACTGCTACCAGCCCGGAGAGAAGAAGTACCGGATCACGCGCCAGCTGCTCGAAATCTGTCTTAAATACCGCAATCCTGTCAGCATTCTGACCAAAAATGCATTGGTACTCCGTGACAGGGACATTCTTGAAAAAATGGCGAAGCTCAACCTCGTGCATGCGGCTATTTCCATTACAACACTTAATGAGGAGCTGCGCAGTGCGCTCGAACCGCGTACGGTCACTGGCCAGAGAAGGTTACAGGTTGTAAAAACACTGCATGAAGCCGGAGTACCCACCGGAGTTATGACCGCACCGATTATACCTGGATTGAATGACCATGAGATTCCTGCTATCGTCAAAGCGGCTTCGGAAAACGGCGCGGTATGGGCAAGTTATACGGTCGTAAGACTCAACGGAGCCATCAGCACACTTTTTGAAGAATGGATCCATCACCACTTTTCCGACAAGGCCGCCAAAGTACTGAACCAGATCAGAAGTTGTCACCGAGGAATGGTCAATGACTCACGGTTTGGAACAAGAATGACAGGCGAGGGGATTTTTGCCGAAAACATCCGTCAGCTGCATGAGCTGGCCTGCCGTAAATACTTCAAAGATAAATCTCTGCCTGAGCTGGATTGCACGCAATTTGTGCGCGCCGGTCAGATGCGCCTTTTTTAAAATAACAGGCAAATACTTTTAAGTCTCAATGCATTGCCACAGATATACGGATGAACATGTATATTGGTGTCCATTCGTGTATTCGTGGCTAAAAAGAAATCCTATGAAATCCTGCCTTTCTATCCTGAGCCTGCTCCTTTTATTCAGCATAAATGGTAACTGTGCCGGTTCGTTACACCGCAAAAGCACGGTTGCAGCTGATTCCCTGAACATACAGCCTGCGGCTTCCGCGCCCGCCAAAGTACCGCAAACCGGAGCTGAACAAACCGCCTTATACCTGGAATACCTGAAAGGCAAAAAAGCAGGTATACTCGTTAATCAGACATCCGTGATCGGTAAGACGCCGCTGGTGGATAGCCTGGTGGCGATGGGGGTAGACATCAAGCTGATATTCGGGCCGGAGCATGGTTTCAGGGGGAATGCAAGCAATGGTGCCAAAGTAAGTGACAGTGTGGACGAAAAAACCGGTATCCCTGCTATTTCCCTTTACGGAAAACTGAAAAAGCCTACTAAAGAACAGATGGCCGGGCTGGACATCATGATCTTTGATATTCAGGATGTCGGGGCCAGGTTTTATACCTATATCAATACATTGGGCCACATCATGGAAGCCTGCGCCGAAAATGGCAAAGAGCTCATGATCCTCGACCGCCCCAATCCGAACGGTTTTCTGGTAGATGGCCCTTTGCTGGAAGATCACCTGCACTCGGGCATCGGGATGTACCGCATTCCCATTTCCCATGGTATGACCATCGGTGAATTTGCGCAGATGATCAACGGGGAAGGCTGGCTCCCCGGTAAGGCGCAATGCAAACTGAAAATTATCAAAGTGGCAGATTACCGGCACGACATGCCCTATGAGCTGCCTGTAATGCCTTCGCCCAACCTCAATACGCAGCAGTCTATCATGCTGTATCCTCACATTTGCATGTTTGAAGGGACGATCATCAGCCAGGGGCGGGGTACTTATATGCCATTTACAGTATTGGGCGCTCCCCAGCTGAAAGGCAAGTATGCATTTTCTTTCAAACCGCAGAGCATCAAAGGTATGAGTGAAACGCCCCTGCACCAGGATCAGGAATGTTACGGCATTGATCTGCGGAAATATGACATGGCAAAGCTTCGGAAGTCGGGACAGATCAACCTTGCCTGGCTCATCGAGATGTATAAGGCTTATCCCGATCAGGCGCGGTTTTTTGATATGAGCCAGAGCAAGCAGATGGGGAACTTTGATAAGCTGGCAGGTACTGAAAACCTTAAAAAACAGATCATTGCAGGAGCCTCTGAAAAGGAAATCCGGGCAAGCTGGGAACCGGGACTATCTGCCTACAAAACCATGCGTAAAAAATACCTACTTTATCCCTGAGCGGAATATTCTTTTTTTGGAATAGAAAACAAAACATCCCGGGAAGAAGTATCCCGGGATGTTTTCAATATCAGCGATATTATTCGTCGAAAACCTATTTAATAATTTAGTTTAGGTTAATGTTAAAATTAGTGGGTCAATCAAAATCTTCTCTGAAACCAGACAACTAACTTACGTTTCCAGCTTACAATTAGATGCCCGGGTCTCAAAAAACATAAAAACTTTTGAGACCCGGGCAGTCATTCAATAACATTCTTTATCATCGGATCACCGATAGGGGGCTTACGTGATTTGAAATTACTTCGTGGCATAACATTCGACAAACGAATGTGGCGAAGTACAACTTTTTTGTGGCAAGCCGGCAAAATAGATAGGTATAAAGCGGGTTGTTACAGCCAGAAATCAGGAGAAGGTTTTTACCCGGCTCAGCAGCTCATTCCGGTTGTCATTCGTAATCGGTATCTCGATGTCATTGATCATCACGTGAATGTAATTAATGGCCGTAATGGCATTGAGATTGATGATAAACGACTTGTGTACCCGGAAAAAGAAGTTGGCAGGCAATTGCTGGATCATATTCTTCAGCGTCTCCCGGATTGTGTATTTTTTCTTGTCGGTATGTAGTTCGAGGTAGTTGTCGTCGCTGCGGATAAACAGGATGTCGGCCAGCATGATCTTGGTAAACATATGTTTTTCCTTGATAAAGAGGGCATCCTTGATCACCGTGGTATTTTGCTTCTCTTCCGCATCCGTCTCACCCGCGAGCGTTGCCAGCCTGTAATTTTTCAGGGCCAACTTTACGGCAGTATACACCGTAATCTTCTGAAACGGTTTTTGTAAAAACGCATGCGGGGCCGATTGCAGGGCCGCATTCACTACGGCTATATCCTCGTGACTCGACAGAAAAAGGAATGGGATCTTATAATTTTCACGAATATGATCGGCCAGGTCAATGCCCGTCTGGTAGCCGTTCAGATTGATATCCAGAATTGCCAGGTGAAACACTTTGCCGGCAAGCAGGTCCACCGCAGTGTGGTAGTCGGGGGCGACATCGTTGGCCTCATAACCAAACCCGTTCAGCAAAAACTGAAGATGCTTGGCAATAATAAAGTCGTCTTCGACAATCAGTATATTCATCATGAACTTTAAGCATTCAACCTGCCGCCTAAACAAACCCTGAAGGCACCGGCTTTTCTTTTTGTGTGATTTAGATAGGAAAGGTACCTAATATTTACGAATTAATTCTTGCACCTTTCATTTTTGTTGTAATACTAATTTAGTGCCAGCAGATTTTCCTCTACTTTTTAAGCAAACTGTGTAAACGAGGTAACTAACGAACTGAACAACAATACATTAGGTGACCAGCGGTTACGCATCAGGTTTTGGAAACAAAGTAAGGATTTTTTGAACGATACGAAGGCTGTTGAGCAATTTTGAAGTGAACTTAGCCCATATCTACACCTCAAAGGGGTAGAAAACTATTTCGCACTTTCCTGATTTCTGGTAAGTACAAAAATTCCTGCGATGGCAGCAAGCCCTCCGAAAAACCACAGGCTGAGCATCAGGTTGTAGTAAACGATCGCCACCAGGCAAACTGCGGAAAGCAGGAGTGCAATGGCCGGAAACCAGGGATACAATGGTACGGAAAAAGGACGGTCCATGGCCGGTTCTTTCTGACGCAATGCAAACAATGCAGCCATGCTGACCATGTACATGACCACAGCTCCCAAAGCGGCGAGGATAATCACCTGGTCTGTTGTGCCAAGCAGCAGCGCCGCACAGCCTGCAATGCCGCCTGCAACCAGGGCCCAGTGAGGTGTTTGAAAGCGTGCATTGACCTCACCCAGTACCGCAGGCAGGTAACCCGCCCGTGCCAGTGCATAAATTTGCCGCGAGTACCCGATCACCGTGCCGTGGAACGATGCAATAAGTCCGAAAAGGCCCAGGCTCGCAAAAAGCTTTGTCAGGGGGCTGTCGCGGCCGAGTACCATGCCCAGCACAGCCGGTAACGGATAATCGATCTTGCTGAGGAGCTTCCAGTCGGCGGCGCCGCCCGTAAAAATCATGACTGCCAGTGCCAGTACGACCAGTGTCAGTATGCCGTAAATGTAGCCGCGTGAAATGTTGCGGCGGGGATCTTCCACTTCTTCGGCCACCATCGCCACACCCTCGATCGCCAGGTAAAACCAGATCGCAAAAGGCAGCGCGGCAAATACACCCGGCCAGCCAAAAGGCATAGGATCGGTCACGAAAGTTTCCATTGAAAAGCTGGGCATAATGATCCCTACATACACCAGCAGCTCGGCCACGGCAAGAATGGTTACCACAAGCGAAAACATGGCTGACTCCTTGATCCCCAGTAAATTAATAAGGATAAAAATAAAGTAGCACGCAAAAGCCACTTCAAGTACCTGCAAGGAAGGGTACAGAAAATGAGCATAGCTGCCCAGTGCAAATGCAATTGCAGGAGGGGTGATCAGGAACTCAACCAGTGTTGCA